>NZ_VSST01000015.1 GCF_019402665.1 Bradyrhizobium canariense | reverse complement strand
CAATTAAGCAAAGCCCTCGCGTGCGGGAGAGGTCGGCGCGCAGCGCCGGGTGAGGGCTCTCTCCTCTTGGGGACTCTCGATTGAGGAGGCACCCTCTCCCCAACCCTCCCCCGCAGGCGGGGGAGGGAGCGCACCCTTTTCACGGCTCCAGCCTCGCTCATCGCTAGCCCCGCTTGATGCGCGGGTCGATCGCGGCTTGCGCGATGTCGACCAGCAGATTGAGGAAGACGAAGAACAGCGCCAGGATCAGGATCGTGCCCTGGAGCAGCGGTAGGTCGCGCTGGAAGATCGCCGAGTTGAGCAGGAAGCCGGAGCCCGGCCAGGAAAACACGGTCTCGATCAGAATCGAGCCGCCGAGCATGTAACCGAGCTGAAGTCCCATCACGGCGAGCGCGGTGGGCGCGGCGTTCTTGATGACGTGGCGGAACACCCCGCGCTCGTGCAGGCCTTTTGCACGCAGCGCCTCGACGAAGTCCTGGCTGAGAATGTCGCCGGTCAGCGCGCGCACCGTGCGGGTGACGATGCCCATCGGGATCACCGAGGTCGTGATCGCCGGCAGCACGAGATATTGCAAATGCGCCCAGTCCCAGGCCCAGGCGGCCGAGCCGCCGGGTCCGGCGCCGACGGCGGGCAGCCAGTTCAGCTGAACCGAGAAGATGATGACGAGCACCATGCCAAGCCAGTAATGCGGCACCGAAACGCCGGCGATGGCAAAGGATGTCGCCAGCTTGTCGATCCAGGTCTCGCGGAAATAGCCGGCGATCAGGCCGAGCAGGATGCCCATGGTGAAGCCGATGATCGCCGCCGCAATCGCCAGCGTGACCGTGTTGCTGACCGCGCGCATGACCTCGGCCAGCACCGGGCGGCCCGTGGCGATGGAATTGCCGAGATCGCCATGAAGTGCGCGGAGCAGCCAAAGCCCGAACTGCACCGGCAGCGGGCGGTCGAAACCATAGGCGGTGCGGAGCTGCGCGGCGAGCTCCTGCGAGGCGTCAGCCGGCAGCACGGCCACCAGCGGATCGCCCGGCGTGATGTGCACGAGCAGAAAACACACCAGCGCGACGCTGATGACGATCGGGACGACGTAGACGATGCGTCTGGCGATATAGGCGAGCACTGCAGTTCTTTCTTCCTTCTCCCCTTGCGGGAGAAGGTGGCGCGGAGCGCCGGATGAGGGGTTGTTTCCGCGAGTACAGCTATTCCTAATGAGAGATGGTCACTCGCGGAGAGAGACCCCTCACCCGGCTTCGCTTTGCGAAGCCACCCTCTCCCACAAGGGGAGAGGGTGCACTGAGCAAGCTGAGAGAATTACTGCATCGACACCAGCGAGAAGTCGATGAACCAGCTCTTTGGCTGCACGATGCCTGTCACCTTCGGGCTGATGGCACGGGGGCCAACGTCGTGGGCGACGTAGAGGAAGGCTGCGTCATCGACGGAGGCCGCGTGCAGTTCGGCGAGCGCCGCGTCACGCGCGGCGGGATCGAAGGTTTGCCGCGCCTTCTTCACCAGCTCGTCGAAATTGGGATTGTTGATGAAACCCCAATTGTTCGAGACCGGCGGAGCCATGCCCGATTGCAGGAAGCGCACCAGCGCGAAGAACGGATCCATCGCCGCGTAGGTGACGTTGGTCGCGTTCGAGCCGTTGGCGCTGGGATCCTTGGCGCCGCGGCGCCAATTGGTGAACAGCGTATTCCACTCGATGACGTCGAGCTGCACGTCGAAATAGCATTCGGCCAGCGCCTGCTGGAGATATTCGTTCATCGGCAGCGGCTGCATCTGGCCCGAGCCGGAGGCAGAGGTCTGGGTCTTCACCGTCAGCTTCTTGCTCGGGCCGAAACCGGCCTCCTGCATCAGCTTCTGCGCAGCCGCCTTGTCATACTTGATCTCGAAGGTCGGCTTGCCGCGCCAGGGATGGCCGGGCTCAAAGGTGCCGGTCGCGGGCACCATCAGCCCCGCGAGCAGGCCGTCCTTGAGTCCTTCGCGATCGACGCAGAGGTTTGCTGCCTTACGCACGCGGATGTCGTTCCAGGGCGAGCCCTCGACGCGCGAGAACTGCCACGGCCAGACGTGCGGCTGCTCGTTGGCGTAGAGCTTGAAGCCGCGCTGCTTGAGCTCGGGCAAAGCGTCCGGCGCCGGTGCCTCGACCCAATCGACCTGCCCGGAGAGCAGCGCCGCGGTGCGCGCGTTCGCCTCCGGCATCGGCAACAGCACCATCTTGTCGACCTTGGGCACGCGGTCCTTGTTCCAGTAGCTCGCATTCTTGACCAGCTCCAGCCGCTCGCGCGGGGTGAACGCGGCCATCTTCCACGGGCCGGTGCCCGCGGCGTCCTTGGCAAACGCGGTCCATGCGGCCTGCGACTTGGCCTTGGCGTCAGCGCCTTCCGCCTTCTCGTAGAAATGCTGCCACTTCGCCGGGCTCGCCATGAAGAGATTGGTGAGGTTGATCGGCAGGAAGCTATCGGGCTCCTTGGTGGTGAGCTCGACCGTCATGTCGTCGATCTTCTTCGCGGACGCCAGCGTCGGCATCCGCGAGGCCGTGACGCCGACCTGGCTGGCGTCGAATTGCGGCGCGTCCTGCTTCAGCACCTTCTCGACGTTCCACACCACGGCGTCCGCATTGAACGGCGAGCCGTCATGGAAGGTCACGCCGGGGCGCAGCTTGAATGTCCATTTGGTCTTGTCGGCATCGTCGACCTTCCACTCGGTGGCAAGGCCGGGGATCACCACGCTCGCCTTGTCGGCCGAGGACAGGTCCCAGGCGGTGAGCGCGTCATACATGGTGAGGCCGGTGAAGCGGTTGCCTTCAAAACCCTGATCGGGCTGGCCCAGCGTGCGCGGAATATCGGCAGCCGTCATGGCGATGCGCAGCACGGTTTCGGCACTGGCGACGCGCGGCCACGCAGCCGCGCTACTGAGCGCCAGCAACGCGATCAGCGCCGCGCGGGTCTTGTTTTTGTTGATCAGCATTGCCTCAATCCTTTTCCGGCTTCGATGACTAATTTTGATGCAATCGTATGCAATGCCTATGCCAATGGGGAAACTTATTCTGCAAATTGCCCCTGCGACGACAAGTCCTTGTGATGACACGTCGGCGAAAGCACCTCGCTGCCTATTCTGGCATCAAGATTGCAGGTTTGGCTCCAATTCTCCCTTGAAGTCTTCCTTGGAGCTTTGGCCATGCGTATCCGACTATCGACCTGTTTCGCCGTGCTTGCACTGGCGTTGTCCGCGATTCCGGCGGGCGCCGAAACGGTGCTGCGCTACGGCATTTCGATGGCGGACATCCCGCTGACCACCGGCCAGCCCGATCGCGGCGCCGGCGCCTATCAGTTCACGGCCTACACCATCTACGATCCGCTCGTGGCCTGGGAGATGGACGTCGCCGATCGACCCGGCAAACTGGTGCCGGGGCTCGCCACCGAATGGAAGGTCGACGATACCGACAAGACCAAATGGCGCTTCACCTTGCGTAAGGGCGTGAAGTTTCACGACGGCAGCGAGTTCACCGCCGACGCCGTGATCTGGAATCTGGACAAGGTGCTCAACGACAAGGCGCCACAATTCGACAAGCGCCAGAGCGCCCAGGTCAAGACCCGCCTGCCCTCGGTCGCGAGCTACGCCAAGATCGACGACTCCACGGTGGAGATCACCACCAAGACGGTCGATTCCTTCTTTCCCTATCAGATGCTGTGGTTCCTGGTGTCGAGCCCGACGCAATACGAGAAGCTCGGCAAGGACTGGGACAAGTTCGCGAGCCAGCCTTCGGGGACCGGCCCGTTCAAATTGACCAAACTGGTGCCGCGCGAGCTCGCCGAGCTCACGAAGAATCCGGATTACTGGAACAAGAAGCGTATTCCCAAGGTCGACAAGCTCGTGCTGGTGCCGATGCCGGAAGCGCTGACGCGCACCAATGCGCTGCTGGCCGGGCAAGTCGATCTGATCGAAACGCCGGCGCCGGATGCCGTGCCGCAGCTCAAGGCCGCCGGCATGAAGCTCGTCGATAACGTCACGCCGCATGTCTGGAATTATCATCTGAGCGTGCTGCCGGGCTCGCCCTGGACCGACATCCGCCTGCGCAAGGCGCTGAACCTCGCGATCGATCGTGAGGCCGTGGTCGGCCTGATGAATGGCCTTGCGAAACCCGCCAAGGGACAGGTCGATCCGTCGAGCCCGTGGTTCGGCAAGCCGAGCTTCGAGCTGAAATACGATGTCGCCGCGGCGAAGAAGCTGGTCGAGGAAGCCGGCTACTCCAAGGCGAAGCCGCTGAAGGCGACCTTCATCATCGCACAGGGCGGCACCGGCCAGATGCTGTCGCTGCCGATGAATGAATTTTTGCAGCAGAGCTTCAAGGAGATCGGGATCGACATCGATTTCAAGGTCGTCGAGCTCGAGACACTCTATACGCACTGGCGCAAGGGCGCGGCCGACGAGATGAACGCCGGCATCACCGCCAACAACATCGCCTACGTCACCTCCGACCCGCTCTACGCCATCGTCCGCTTCTTCCATTCGAGCCAGATCGCGCCGGTCGGCGTCAACTGGGGCGGCTACAAGAACCCGAAGGTCGACGCGCTGATCGACGAGGCCAAGCAGACTTTCGACAGCACCAAGCAGGACGAGCTGCTGGCGCAGGCGCACGCGCTGATCGTCGACGACGCCACGCTGGTGTGGGTGGTGCACGACACCAACCCGCATGCGCTGTCGCCCAAGGTCAAGCAGTTCGTCCAGGCGCAGCACTGGTTCCAGGACCTGACGACGATCGGGGCGGAGTGAGGCGACAGCTCAACCCTCTGCCGTCGTCCTGGCGAAAGCCAGGACCCATAACCACCGAATTTCGTTTGCCGAAGATTGGTGGTTGGCCGCTCGCCGTAACAACTTCTCCCTGGGGTAATGGGTTCTGGCGTTCGCCGGGACGACAGCGAGTGTGTGGTTAGCTTCAAAACCGCACATCTGCCCCCTACTTCGTCAGCAGTGCATAGGCCCCGGTCCACCCCTCCGCCGGCGGATTCACCTGGAATTCCTTGATACGCACTTCATAGAGCTTGAACAGCTTTTCCAGCGTGTCGGCATCCTCGCTCCTGCGCCCGCGTTCGATGGCGTCCAGCGCGCCCTGCCAGTCGCGGCCGCGATAGCAGGCCAGCATTTCGATGGTGACGTTGCGCAGGCGCTGGAAGGCGCCGGAATGCATCACGTCCTCGCGGCCGGCGATGGCGTAGATCACTTCGGGCTCGGTCTTGCCCTTGACCATGATGAAGTCGAGCTCGAGGATCGCGAACTTGTCCTTGGCGGCGAGCGCCGTCCTCGAGCCGACGATGATGGGAAAGCCGTACTCCTTCGACTGGCCTTCCAGGCGCGAGGCCAGGTTCACGCTGTCGCCGAGCACCGAATAGTTCTTCTTCAGGTCGGAGCCCATGTTGCCGACGACGCCGATGCCGGTGTTGAGGCCGATACCGACATTGAGCGGGATGTAGACGTGGCCGCCATCCGTGGCTTCCTGTTCGCGGTCCTTGTTCACCGCGTCGATCCGCTCCAGCATCTGGATCGCGGCCTCACAGGCGTTGACCTCGTGCTCGGCATCGTCGAGCGGCGCGTTCCAGAACGCCATGATGGCGTCGCCCATATATTTGTCGATATAGCCCTTCTGATCGATGATCACGTCGGTCAGAGGGGTCAGGAAGCGGTTCATCAGCGCGATCAGGCCCTGCGGATCGTGCTTGTAGGTTTCCGATATGGTGGTGAAGCCGCGCACGTCGGAGAACATGATCGTCATTTCGCGCTCCTCGCCGCCGAGGACGAGCTTTTCCGGTGACTGCGCGAGTTGCTCGACCAGCACCGGCGACATGTATTGCGCGAACATGCCGCGGATCTGCACGCGCTGCCGCTGCTCGCGCACGAAGCTCGCGAAGATCAGCGTCAGATAGATCGCGGTGGTCGAGAGCAGCGGATAGGTGAAGTCGATGAGATAGCGGCGCTGGGCATAGTAGAACCAGGACACTCCGATCAGGATCGCGGCGAAGGTCGCGCCGGCAAGTACGAGGCGGACCGGTCCGAGGTTCGGCGTGAAGATGATGACGAGCAAGCCGATGACGAGCGCGGCGAGCAGCTCGACAACGAGCGCATAGCCGGGCTGGGAGATCACCGCGCCGCTCAGCACACTCTCCAGCACCTGGGCGTGGATCTCGACGCCGGGCATGGTCGAGGACACCGGCGTGGTCTTGAGGTCGTTCAACCCGCCCGCGGAGGTGCCGATCAGGACCAGCTTGCCGGCGATCTTGCCGGGCGACACGCTATTGTCGAGCACATCGGCCGCAGAGACGTAGATCGAGGGGTCCGGGCGGGCGTAATGCATCCACAGCTGGCCGTTCTTGTCGGTCGGGATCTCCAGGCCCTTGAGGCGGATCGTGCGGATACCGCTCTTGTCGGTCCTGATCAGCAGCGTCGGCGTGCCGGTGGCGACGCGCAGCATCTCCAGGCTCAGCGAGGGCATGATGTTGTCCTGCGCCCGCAGGATCATCGGCACGCGGCGGATCAGGCCATCGCGCTCGGGTCTGATCGAGAACAGGCCGCGTCCGGCCGCGACCTTCTCGATCACAGGCACGTTGCGCAACAAGCCCGGGAAGTCGAACATGAAGCGTTCAGACCCGTCCTCCCCGAGCGTCGCTACGCCGGTGAATGGAAGTGACTTGTCGAGTTCGGACAAGACTGCTGGAAGCCCCGTCTCGCCCAGCACCACGCGCGAGCGCTTGATCGCTTCGGCAAGGATCTGGTCGTTGCTCGGCAGCTCGCGCAACTTGGCGCGGGTGGCATCGTCGAGGTAGCGCATGTGGCTCGCGACCAGATCCGGATTGAGCCGGTCGGCCTCCGAGAACACGACGTCGAAGCCGATTGCGACCGCGCCGTTGCTGGTAAGGTTCTGTATCATGTCGGCGATCCGCGTCCGCGGCCACGGCCATTGGCCGAGCTTGGCGAGGCTCTTGTCGTCGATGTCGACGATCGTGACCGGCCGCGCCGCCTTGTGGCGCGGATCGATCAACTGAAACATGTCGAAGGTGCGCAGCCGCAGTTCCTGGATCGGCGGCGGATCCCACAGGCGAGCGCCGGCAAACACGACCAGCAGCGCAAGGCACATCAGCCGCGCAAACCCCAACTTCCGCGCAAACCACCGCCGCAGGATTTTGAGACGTTTCATGGCGGTTGAATATCACGCTTTCACGGGCAATGGCAGCCGGCGGCTTGGCACCCAAGCGGTCATCAGGCGTGGACGATGAAGTCGCTCGCATGGAGATGGGCCGCGGTGACGCCCTTCAGGACGATCGTGTCTGCCGCGTCGATCGTGATCAGGGTGTCCGCCGAATTGGTAGGTGACCCGGCCACATGCTGGGCCATCCAGGCGGAAAGATTGGAGGTCGTCACAACTGCCGAGAGATCGATGTGGTCCTGACCCGGCGTGAAATTCACGATCATATCGCGGTTCGAGTCGGCCGCGAACACGAACTGATCCTGATAGCCGGTTCCGATGAACAGATCTTTGCCGGTCGTGCCGGTGATCCGCGCGTGGTCGTTCGCACTTTCAGGAAGGTTGAAAATCAAGTGAATGGTATCGCTCGCCCCGTGCCCGTCGGTCACGGTGAGCGTGATCTTGTCCGTGGGCGGCTCTGCGCTGCCTTCATTGTAGATAACGGTATTCAGGCTCCCATTGATGTTTGCAAATAGACCGGAGCGCGACGACGGGCTCGCATTGCTGCCGGCAGCCTCAGTCGTGGCAGCCAGCGTGAATATCTCATTCGGAGCAGCGTCCGGGTCGACCAACGAAAGGCCATGGACGATCACCTGCTCGTCGTCGTCTTGCCTAACACTCACGTGATCGAGATCGAACATCGGCGTGTCATTCGCGCCGGTCACGCCGACTGTCAGTGTCGCCGTGCCCGCGGCCCCATGAACGTCCGTCGTCTGTACCGTGAACGTATCCGAATAGGATCCCTGCGGCAGTGCGTTGATGGCGGTTGCATCCGGAACGTAGCTGTAGTTGCCGTTCGCGTTCACCGTTAGCGAGCCGTAGTGGCCTGCGACCGTTGCAGCCGCATGATGCGTCGCATCAAGCACGGCATAGGTCAGCGACCCCGTCTCGCCACTGTCAGCATCGGTCCCGACCAGCTTGCCGGTGAGATTGGCGAAACTGTCAGTCGCAGCCGTGTCCGTGAGCGAGCCGATGTTGAGATCGGACAGCTTCGGCGTGTCGTTGGCGCCCGTCAGGTCCACCGTGTATGTCGCGGTGGTGGCAGCGCCATGCGCGTCGGTGACCTTGACCGTGAAACTATCCGAATAGGAGCCTCCCGGCAGGGCGTTGATCGACGCAGCGTCGGGAACGTAGCTATAGCTGCCGTTGCTATTGAGCGTCAGCGCGCCATAATGACCCGTGACCGTCGCGACGGCCTGGTGACCTGCGTCAAGCAGGGCATAGCTCAGCGTGTCGCCGGTGTCGACGTCGGTCCCGACCACCTGTCCCGTGAGGTCGGAGAAACTATCCGCTGCGGCCGTGTCGGTGAGTTTCCCGATGCTGCCATTGGACAACACCGGCGTGTCGTTGGCGCCGGTGACGGCGACCGTGAATGACGCCGTGCCGACAGCACCCTGCGCGTCCTTGGTCTGAATCGTGAAGACGTCCGAGTAAGGGCCTGCCGACAGCGCGTTGATCGCCGCAGCATCCGGAACGTAGCTGTAGCTGCCGACGGCATCCACCGTCAGCGAACCGTAATGACCGGCGACCGTCGTGACCGCGTTCGCTCCATCCATCACCGCGTAGTGCAACGTTGCCGTCTCGCCATGGTCGGCGTCGGTCCCGACCAGCGTTCCCGTGATGTTCGGGAAGCTATCGGTGGCGGCGGTGTCAACAAGTGGACCCGTGGTGACCGCGGCCAATGTCGGAATGTCGTTCTTGCCAGTGATGGTGACGCTGACCTCGGCCGTATGGATCTTGCCGTAATCGTCCGTGAGCGTGATGGTGGAGTCGACCTTCGCGGTCTGGTCCTTGGCGAGGAAATCCAGCGCACCGTCGACGATCGAATAGCTCCAGTTGACGGTGCCGTTGTTCTTGCCGGTCTGCCCATAGATCAGCGCGGCCTTCAACGCGGCGGTCTCGTCGTCGGTGAGCGACGCGGTGAGGTCGGTGCCGCCATCCAGCCAGGTCACAGCCTGGTCAGTGACTGCAACTGTCGCTATCGGACGGTCCGTCAGGTCGATGTCGGTGAAGTGAATCGAGCCGGTTGCGGCGGGCAGCGGGTCGGAATCGCCGGAGCCGGTGGTGCTTTCGCGCTCGGAGAAGTTCGCGGTCAGGGATGCATTGACCATGTCGAACGCCGGCGCGTCGTCGATCGCATGCATCGTGATCAGCGTGTGGCCGCCATCGTCGCTGCCCGCGAAGTGCGCGTTGCGATAGTCGCCGACGAGAGTCAGGTCAATGGTCTTGCCATCGTTGCCGGTGACCGTGAGCATGCCGCCGCTCGCAGGATCGACAGCATTGGGCACGTAGACGGCGCTGGTGCCGGGGCCCCACTGGATCGTCGATAATTCGATCGTGTCGTTCACGGACAAGTCTGCGATCGAGCCGCCGAACGTGTCCGTATCGATCTCAAGCGCGGCGCCGTTGCCGTGAAGTGCGATCGTTTGCGCGACCGTGCCTTCGAGCTTCAGCAGCGCGCCGGCATCGACGGTGACCGAGCCCGTGCCGGTCAACGAGCCGAACAGCGACAACTCGCCATGGACCTCGATGGTGCCGGTATTGGCGATGGTGCCCGAGATCGACGCCGTGCCCCAGCTGTCGATGTGGTTGTGATTGACGAGGCCAGGCCCACTCAGGGAGATCGAGGCGCCGTTGAGGAGATCGATGACACCGTCATTGACGATCGTCGACGCATTGCCGAACACGCTCGTGCCGGCGACCGTCCAGGTGCCGCCCAGCTCGTTGTTGAAGGTCGCGGTAGCGACCGAGACATTGCCGTTGATGTGGCCGGTGTTGTTGATCGTGAGGCTGCCGTCGGTCTCGACGATCGCATCGGTCGCGGAGGTCACGCTCAAGGCGGCGGCCGGCCCGATGGTGCCGGAATTGTCGATCACCGAACCGGTCGTGTCCTGCTGGATGTGGATCGCCGCATTGCCACCGGTGCCCACGATCGAGCCGGAATTGACGATGTGGATCGAACCGGTCGCGCCCGAAAACTCCAGCGTCGCGCCGACATCGACGATCACCTTGCCTGAACCGGCGATGCCACCCGCAAGGTCGAGCGTGCCGCTCTGGACCTCGATGATGCCGGTATTGGTGACGCTGCCCGTGACCGTATCGACGCCGGCGCTGTAGAGATTGCCGGCATTGCTCAGGCTGCCGCCGTTGATCGAGACGTCGGTCAGATAGAGCTTCGAGTGACCATCGACCGTGATCGCTCCGGTGCCGCTGTTACTGACAGTCAGATTTGTCAGCTTCAGCGTGCCATAGTTGATCGCCTCGAGATCCGCGGTGTTGGAGATGTCTTCGCCGGAGACGCCGAGCACGCCACCATTCGCCTGAATCAGATTGTGATTGGTGATGGTGTGAAGCGTGGCGGGATCGATCGTCAGCGTGCCGCTGGTGACCGTGATCGTGCCGGTGTTGGTGATGTCGGCGTTGTCGATCGCACTCGTGCCGGTCGATTCGAGCATACCGGCAATCGTGACCGTGCCGCCGTCGATGGTCGCGCCCTGGAGATCGAGTGTCGAGCCGGACTCGACCGAGACGGTACCGCTGCCGGTATTGGTCGCCTTCATCCCGATCAGCTTCAGTGTCCCGTGATCGATCGCCGCCAACGTGCCGGTGTTAGTGACGGCTTCGCCGTTGATGTCGAGCTCGGCGCCATTGGCCCGGAGGATGCCGTCATTCGCGATCGAGCTTGCGGAGGTCGTCGCCAACAGCGTCAACGCGCCCAGGGTTGCCTCGATCAGATAGTTGTTCGAGATGTTAGCGTCGGTAATCGCAGTTGTGCCGGTCGAATTCAGCGTGCCCGAAACAATGAGCGCGCCGCCGGTCAGGCTTGCACCGTTCAATGTCAGCTTGCTGCTTGCATCGACCTTGACCGTGCCATGATTGGCGATTGCGGTACCCGCAACGGTCACGTCATCCAGCGTCAGTATGACGCCGCTCTCAACCGTCACGGCAGCGGTGCTCAGCGTCGCCGATTGATCGATCTTGCTGCTGCCGATGACATCGATCGTGCCGACGCCGTTGACAGCCCCGCCCGAAATCTCCGTGCTGGACAGCGTCAACGTCTGGCCGCCATCGACCGTCACCGTGCCGGTGTTGGTCACGATGTCGTTGAGCAGCGTTGCAGCGCCGGCGATCTTCAGCGTGCCGATATTGGCGACCGCGCCACCCTGGATGCCGGCGCCGTCCTGAAGCTTGACGGTGTTGTCGAGCTCGATGCCTGCATTGTCCGTGATCGTCGAGCCCGAAACCGTGATGCCGTCCAGCGTCAGCTTGGCATCGGCGGTAACTGCAGCCGTGCTCAGTGTGGCGCCGCCGTCGATCTTGCTCGCGACGATGACATCGATGATGCCGGCGCCGTTGACGGCCCCGCCCGAAATCTCCGTGCCGGACAGTGTCAGCGTTTGACCGCCATCGACCGACACCGTGCCGGTGTTGGTCACGACATCGTTGAACAGCATCGCAGCGCCGGCGATCTTCAGCGTGCCGGTGTTGGCGACCGCGCCATCCTGGATGCTGGCGCCGTCCTGGAGCTTGACGGTGTTGTCGAGCTCGATGCCGGCATTGTCCGTGATCGTCGAGCCCGAAACCGTGATGCCGTCCAGCGTCAGCTTAGCATCGGCGATAACTATGGCCGTGCTCAGCGTCGCGCCGCCATCGATCGTGCTGGCGCCGGTAACGTCGATCGTGCCGAGACCGTTGATCGTGCCGCCGCTGATGGTGGCGCCGTTCACTGTCAGCTTGCCCGCGGCATCGATCGTGACGTTGCCGGTATTGGTAACGGTCGCGCCCTGGTCGATCGTCAGCCAGCCATTCGCCAGCACCTTGATCGTGCCGCCGGAGGTGTTGGAGACGGTCTCGTGGGCGAACTCCGCTGTGCCCTTGACGTTGACCGCCCCTGAATTGTTCAGCGTGCCGTTCTTGAGGACGCTGCTGCCATCGAGTTCCAACGTGCCGGCGATGGTGACCGTGCCGCCGCTGATGGTGGCAGTGTCGACGATCAGCGTCGTGCCGGCATCGGCCTTGAGCGTGCCGCCGGCATTGTTAATTGCGGCGAGCGTCTTCAGCGTGCCGCCGGACAGCTCAATCGTGCCGGAATTGGCGATCGTGGTACCGCCAGCGAAATCGCCACCGGCCGCAAGCGTCAGATAGCCGGCATTGGTGAGCACGCTACTGTCCAGGAACTCGGCCTTGCCACCAACCGAGATCGTGCTTGCCGCGAAATTGGTGAGCTTCGAATCGGCCTTGAGGCTGATCTCGCCCGCAATCGTCAGCGCACTCTTGTTGATGACTTCCGGTGCCTTGTGGCCGACCGCGGTGTCGTAGTCGTTCATCGTGATCGACTTGGCGTAGGCTGCCGTGTCGATTGTCACCGGATAGGACGGCGTTAGCCCATGCAGCTGGTCGGTGATGACGATGACGTCGTCATTGATGGTCGGGACCGTGCCGGTTGCCCAATTGGCCGCATCCTTCCAGAAGCCGCCGGAGGGAGCACCGGGCTTGTCGGTCGCGATCCACACCACGGCGGGAGCGTCGGTGCCGGTGATCGTGACGGTGATGGTCTGCTGCGAGGTGGCGCCTTGCGCGTCCTTGAGCGTCACGGTGTAGACCAGCGTCAGCACCTCACCCTTGGGGATGAAGTCGGCGAGATAGACCGGCAGGTCAGCCAGCGACCAGTTGATGGCGCCGGTGCCGTCTCCGGTGCTATCGGCGCCCGCCGCGATCGCGACCGACATCGCGCTCTGGAACGCCGCGAGTGGGCCGGGCGGAACGCTACCATCAGGCAGGGTCGCACTGGTCAGCTTGACCGCGACCGTGTGGGCGTCGGTGAGGTCGACATCCGTGAAGGTCAGCGTGCCCGAAGTCGGCACCTCGCTGGTGAGCGGGCCACCGGGTTTGCTGGTGCCGCCCTCGAAGATGATGACGGGAACGCTGGTGGTGATCACCGGCTTGTCGTTGGTGCCGGTGATCGTGATGGTGATGTCGATGGGCGACGTTTCGGGATTGACCGAGAAATTATTGTTGACGCGAACCTTGTAAGTCAGCGTCAACGTTTCACCGGCCGCTAGGAAGTCGAAGACGTGGTCGGGAATCGTGTAGGTCCAGACCGCCGAGCCGTTGTTGTTGTTACCGCCGGCTGCGGCGACGCTGATCTGGGTTTGCGTTGCCGCGATGTCCTGCTTCTGGAGTGCAGAGAGCGCGCTGGTGACATCCTGCTGGCCGGCATTTTTGTAGAGATAGTTCGGCGCGTCGCCGAGGTCTATGCTCACCGTCGGCCGGTCGCCCAGGTTCTGGTCGACGAAGGTGATCAGGCCGGAGATGGTGTCGGAATGCGTCGTGTCGCCGGTCGTATCCGCACGCTCAGTCAGCGCGAACGCCTTCTGCACATTCCCATTGAGATCAAGGCTGCGTGCATCGGGCGGGCCGGGAATGCGGGTGCTGCTCGACGGATCATGGCCGGAATCCTGCGCTCCCGGCTGAGTGAGATTCGTGAAGGTCGCGGTCGCGGTGGCACCGGTGTCCGTCTTGATCACGACAATGTTGCCGGTCTGCGTGATCGAGTCGGTGAAGTTCTGGGTCAGCTTGGTGTTGCTGTTGTTGTCCGTGAACTTCAGCGTGAACACGTCCGTGATCAGCTTCTGGATGTCCGGCGACATCAGCGCATTGGAGATCGAGACGTTGCCGCCGCTGATCTGGATCATCTGGCCGGCCTGGTTGACCGTCGCGATCGGCAGCAGCGTGACCTTGTCGAACAGGATGTAGGAGCCCGTCGTGCCGTTCGGCTCGACCAGCACCTGGAAGCTCGCCTGCGGCTGCGGATCGCCGCCGCCGGCGGGAACGACGAAGTTGATCTGGCTCAGCACCGCCGTGCCGCGGATACCCATGGTGGCGACTGGCGTGTCGACCTTCATGTCTCCGTGCTTGGCGGTCTCGCCGGCAACGAAGGTGATGGTGCCCGCGACCAGACTGAGGAGAGAGGAATTGTTCGACCCGTTGGGGTCGTAGACCATCTCGTTCAGCACCATCCGCGCATTGGAGGACAGGCCGAACACCGTGCCGTCGATGAACGTGATGCCGAGCGTCGAGTCGCCACCGGTCGAGACCACGTCGCCCTTCTCGACGTTGTCGCCGTTGTTCAGGATGACGGAGACGCCGTTACGAACCGCGGTCGCGCTGCCGGAGAGCTTGGTGACGTGGCCGATGACCTGGGCGGCGGCAATGCCGGAGGCGGCCTGCGCATATTGCACATGGCCGGTGAGTGCGTTGACGACGTCGCCGGTGAGGTGCGCGCCGTCGGGCGAGGCGATCGCCGCGCGCTTGTCGCCCCTGAAATAGTCGTGAACGACGAAGTCGTGGCCGTCATGGGACAGCACGAGGTCGAGACCGGCGCGCTTGAAATCGCCGTTGAAGATCAGGTTCGGGTCGGGAACGACGAATGCGCCGTCAGGCACATGACCATGTGCCTTTGCGGTAAAGGAATCGACGTGGCCATCGGCGGGCGATCGGGAACCCAAGCCGTCCAAGGAAATCGCGGCGTCAAATTTGCCAGCGTAATTCAATCCGGGCACCAAAAAAGGAGTTAAAATCTAAGTAAGTATCGCTCGCCTAAACTTGCATATCATTACCAAGTCCTTAGCGAAACCACCTATTGCTTGTGTGATTTCGCATCACCAAGCGGTCGATGCTCTCAGGCGGCTGGGCACCTGCAGAGAAGTCAAAGTAATCTTTCAAATACTCATACGTAAAGCAGCGCTTATTTTCGCTCATTCCAAGTAACCTCATGTATTCTATTGCAGAAATCCCACAATAGATACTTATGTCATCTTTTGTTCGTGGTGCCCCGCACCACCCTGCGGCAAATACGGGGCCAAATCTGTGATCCAACTAACAGAAGCCGTGAAATAGCGAGCCGTTAGCCATAAGGCGCAGAATCAGTTCCACCACAACTTGTGCCTGCAATTGGTCCTTCTTCGCGGCAACTGCCGCTCTCCTAGCCGGCGAATCGTAAAATTTTACGCAATATGAGCAGGCCCGTTTCAGCCTGTTGCCCGGTTTTGGGACCCCAGCCGGGCGCGTTAAGCAGAACAAAACCGCCTGCCTCGCACTATCTCCGCGAAAGCAACAAAGCCCAGCACGTGCAGGTCGAGGGGGACCTGGCGAAGCCGGAAGGGGATGTCAGATGGAGACCGCTGCTCGTTCGCGCGCCTGGCGCGCAATCCTAGTGCTGTGCGGATTGATCCTGCTTGGATCGGCCGCCGAGCTTCGCGCTGGCACGCTGTTGTCGCCGGGAGCCGGCGTCCTCGTGCGCAAATCCGCCGAGCCGTTCGGCGTGTTCGCCTTCGCCATCTCCGCCGGCAGCCTGCAACAAAAATGGCTCGCGCTGAGGTCCAGGCTCGACGATGACATGGTGCAGCTCGCGCTGTGCGACGGCGACCGGGACAATTGCGCTTCGCCGGCTGCGCTGAAACTGCTCGCCATCGTCGACCAGGCCCGCAGCCGTGACGGCCGCGCTCTGCTGGGCGAGACCAATCGCGCCATCAACCTCGCCATCCGTGCCGCCGCTGACGGTTCTGAGGACGTCTGGAGCTCACCTCTCGCGACCTTCGCGCTCGGCGCCGGGGATTGCGAGGATTACGCCATTGCCAAGCTCGCCGCTCTTAAGCTCGCGGGCGTTGCCGCCGAAGATCTCCGTATCGTCGTGGTGCGCGACGTCAGGGCCGGCGAAGAGCATGCGGTTGTCGCTGCACGGCTCGACGGCCACTGGCTGATGCTCGACAATCGCCGCATGGCGATGGTCGAGGACGACGCCGCACGGAGCTACCAGCCGTTGTTCGTGCTCTACCAGTCGGCCGTGATGAAGTATGTCGACGAACCCGTGCGGTTCTCGATGATCGCCGCCGAGGCGCGTTGACTTTCTTGTAGCCCGGATGGAGCCACCGGGTCGGCGCACAGCGCCGCCCGATGACGGGCTCCGCGAAATCCGGGGCCGCCGCCTGTCGCACGAATCCCGGATTGCGCTGCGCTCCATCCGGGCTACCAGGATCAAGTAGCTTACCCCACAAAGCCATTTCGCCGCGCGATTCGGGACGCTAGCATGGCCGCGGCTATGCGGGGGCGACCGGAATGCGGTTCATCGTGCTGACTATGCTTGCACTGCTGGCCTTGCCGGCGGCGCCAGGCTTCGCGCAATCCAGCCCGTCCGACCGCTCCGTCGCCGAAAGGCTGCCGTTGTTCGCCAGGAACAACTGCCAGCAGATCCGCGATCCCGGCAATCAATTGTTCTGCGGTGATGCCGAGCTTGCCGCCGCCGCCGAGAAGCTGAGCACGGGAATCGAGGCACGGCTTGCCCGTCTGCCCGATCGCCTGCCTGGGATCGAGGAGAACGCGATCTGGATTCGCCAGCGCAACCTCGGTTGCGGCATCGTCGGCCAGACCGCGATCCGCACCGACGATTTCGACCGGGTGAAGGCATGTCTTCTCAAGGTGACCGATGAGCGCGCCGCGATCGTGCGCGATCCGGATTTCGACTGTCTCGCGGCCAACACCGCCGCGGGCGCGCTGATCTGTGCGGACCCGTCGCTGGCGCTTGCCGAGACCGAGTTGAACAGTCAGGTTCTCGGCCTGATCGGCAAGCTCGATCCGACCGCGGCGCGCTTTGCCTTCGCCGAATACGGCCGGTGGACGCGGGAGCGCGATCGCAAATGCAATCTGGTCGGCAAGGAGAACGTGCCGCTCGGGGAGCTCGAGTCCGCGGAGGACTGTCTCGCCGGCTATCTGAAGCACAAGGCCGACGAGATTGGCGCGGCGAAAGGCGATCCGAAGAAGGTGTTCGGCCGGCAGGTCGCAGCCCGCGCGCCCGACACCGATGCCGTCGACTTCTGTGCCGCGCGAATCCACGCGGCCAATTCCTGCGGCAACTTCCTCCGCATCAACCGCGTCTATGCGCTCGATAGCCAGGTGGGCGAGCAGGAGGCGCAGGTCACGGGCGAAATCGAGATGGCCGTGCTGGCGCCCTTCGCCACCTGCAGCAAGGTCGCCACGACGTGCACGGGCACCTGCTGGGACCCCAGGACGGGTCGTCCGCAGCCTGGCGTCAGCAACAAGGAGCGCTCCGCAGACGCCTTCAACGTCACGCGCCGCCTGCGAATCCAGCGCACATTTGCGTTTGTCAAAGCCGCCGATGGCTGGCGCTGCCGGGAAGACGAGCTGGCCCCGGTGAATTCAGGCACCGCGGGTGGGGGATCGTAGGGCTGTGTGCTCTCCCTCGCCCCGTTCTTACGGGGAGAGGGTTGGGGTGTGGGGCTGCTTCAGCAAATCCGGTGACAGTTCGACTCGCGGAGAGCCCCCTCACCCGGAATTTGCTGCGCAAATCCCGGCCTCTCCCCGCATGCGGGGAGAGGCGAAGAAATCAAAACATCAGATTGTCCTTCACCAGAACCCAGCGGCCGCCCTTGACCTGCTGCACCTGGGTGATGGTGTTGGCGAGGTGGTCGGTCTTGGAGAATTTGGTCGGCGGCGAGTTGAAGATGTCGAGGAACTTGTCGCCCGATTCCAGCGCGTCCAGCATCTTCTGGCCGGTCAGATCCTTGCCCGCCTTGTTGGCGTAGAACGCAAACGTCGTCACCGCGTTGTAGCCGATGATCGCCTGGGTATTGGCATCGGTGTTGAACATCTTCTTGTAGTTGATGAGCCAGTCGTGGACCTTGCCCTTGGCGGTGTCCTCGTAGGGGATCTCGAAGCCGCTCGCCGCATAGAGGCCCTCGACGGCGTCCTTGCCGAGCGCCGGCACTTCCAGCACGTTGGTCGGCGTCGCGCCGAGGAAGGTGACCTCCCAACCGAGCTTCTTCGCCTCCGTCATCGCACCGATGGTCTCGCGGATCACGGTGCCGAGCACGACGAGATCGCAGCCGTCGGACTTCATCTTGGCGATCTGCGCGCTGAAATCGGAGGCGCCGCGCTTGTAGCTCGTCACCGACGCCGGCTGCAGCTTCATGACCGTCAATTGCTGGGTGAAGCCGTCGAGCACGTTCTTTCCGTACTCGTCGTCCTGGTGCATGATGCAGGGCTTCTGGAAGTTCTTCCACTCCACCATGTATTTCAGCGCGGCGCGCGTGCTCTCAACATAGGGCAAGAGGTTGTTGAACTTCAGCCGCTCCTGCGGCTTGGCCGGGTCGAACTTGAAGGTGAACTCGGCGGCGGTCAGCGGGAAGAGCTGGAGCACGCCGGCATCGAACAGGATGTCCTGCGCGGCGAGCGTCGGCGCCGATCCCATCGAGCCGATCATTGCAAATATCTTGTCGCGCTCGACCATCTTCTGGGACGCCAGCACGCCCTTCTTCGGATCGTAGCCGTTGTCCTCGAGGATCATCCTGATCTTGCGGCCATTGATGCCACCGGCCGCATTGATTTCCTCGACCGCCATCTTCATGCCGTTGGAGACCGGCACGCCCCAGACCTTGATCGGCCCCGACAGATCCTGATGGGTGCCGATGACGATCTCGGACGCCGAGATGCCTTCATTGGTGACCTTGGTTTGCGCGACGGCGGGCAGACAGGTGAGCACCACCGCGCCTGCCGCAAAGCCGAACGTTCTCAACGATCTCGACATTGACGTCTCCTCTCCTTGGGGCCCTTATGGTGCGAAGGGTTGGGCCATCACTCCTTCGCTGTTATTTAAACAAGATTGTTCAAGCCACCGCCCGCGCCGGATACATCGCGTCGATTTCGGCGGCATACCGCTTGTTCACGAAGCCGCGCTTCAGCTTCATGGTCGGCGTCAGCTCCTCGTCCTCCGGAGTGAGCTGGCGTTCGATCAGATAGAATCTCTTGATGGTCTCGACGCGGGCGAAATTGGCATTGACCGCTTCGATCTCGCGCCAGATCAGATCCTGGATCTCCGCCGCGCGGCACAGGCTGGCATAATTGGTAAAGGGGATGTCGTGGTCCTGCGCGAACTTCTCGACATTCTCCTGGTCGATCATCACGAGGCAGGTGAGGTATGGCCGCTTGTCGCCGATCACCACGGAATCCGAGATGTAGGGCGAGAATTTCAGCTGATTCTCGATCTCGGACGGCGTGATGTTCTTGCCGCCCGAGGTGATGATGATGTCCTTCATCCGGTCGGTGATGCGGACGAAGCCCTCATTGTCGATGGTGCCGACGTCGCCGGTATGCAGCCAGCCGCGATGGTCGATCGCCTCAGCTGTCCTCTCCGGCTGATTCAGATAGCCCATGAACAGGAAGTCGCCCCTGATCAGGATCTCGCCGTCGGGCGACAGCGCCACTTCCCCCCACGACACCGCCTTGCCCACCGAGCCAAGCTTGATGCCTTCCGCCGGCATCATGGTGGCGACCCCGCAATTCTCGGTCTGGCCGTAGAGTTCGTGGATGTCGATGCCGAGCGCGAGATACCAGCGGATCAGCTCCGGCGCGATCGGCGCCGCGCCGGTGAAGGCGATGCGGCATCGGTCGAGCCCGATCATGCGTCGGATGTTGCGAAAAGCGAGCCGGTAAGCGATGCCGTTGGCGATGCGCAACGACAGCGGCGGCGGCTTCCCTTCGATCCTGCAATCGACCATGCGATAACCAATGTCGATGGCGCGGCGGTACACCCATTGCTGCAACGGCGTCGCATCCTTCAGCGCGATGGTGATCGCGGAATAGAACTTCTCCCAAATCCGCGGCACCGCGAGGAAGATGGTCGGCTGCACCTCGCGCAGATTGTCCGGCACAGTCTCGGGACTCTCGGCAAAATTCATCACCGAGCCGAGCGCGACCGAGATGTAATAGCCGCCGATCCGCTCGGCGACGTGGCAGAGCGGCAGGAAAATCAGCCGCTCCTCGTTCTCGCGCGCTGGAATGAAATCATCGGCGTGCCGCATCTGGTGCGTGACGCTGCGATTGGCGTGCATGGCGCCCTTGGGCGGGCCCGTGGTGCCGGATGTATAGACGAGGACCGCGAGATCGCTCGCGCTGCGACTGTCGACCATCTCCTGCCACAGCGCCTCGCGGCCGGCCATGTGGTTGCGCCCGAGCGCGCGGAACTCGTCGAGCGACATCACCATGTCGTCGAAGAAGCCGCTAAGGCCCTCCATGTCGAACACGATGATCTTTCGCAGAGACGGACAGCGTGCGCGGCAGGCCAGGATCTTGTCGAGCTGCTCCTCGTCCTCGGCGAAGATCACTTTCGTCCGGGAATCGTTGACGAGATATTCGACCTGGGATGAGGCATCGGTCGGATAGATCCCGGAAGAGACGCCGCCGGCGCACAGAATGCCCATGTCGACATGGACCCATTCCGGCACGGCGTTGGCGATGATGGAAGCAACGTCGCCGGGCCTGAAGCCGATGGCGTGCAGCGCGTAGGCGATCTCCTTCGAGATCTCCAGCCATTCGCGCCAGCTGGTCGGCTGCCAGATCCCGAATTTCTTCTCGCGTATAGCCGGCCCGTCGCCCCGCGTCTCCGCGGCGCGCAAAAAGCTTTTCGCGATCGTGTCAGCGACCGTCAGCACCGCCGGTCGGGCCATGCACGTCTCCTTCTTGTCGCGCTCCCCTCCACTGCCTGCCTTGCCGGCGGTCTATATTAGCGGATGGGCTTTGGTATTTAAGGCTTCCTCTAACGCCAAGTCTTCTTCTTTTTCCAGCGCCGCTCGCCTCGTGCGCCGGCTTCCTTGGCGCCCAGGTAGAATTCCTGGATGTCCTTCGAATGCATCAAGCGGTCGCAGCTGTCGTTCATCACGATCCGGCCGATTTCCAGCACATAGCCATAGTGCGCCGTCTCCAGCGCCACCTTGGCGTTCTGCTCGACCAGCAGGATCGACATGCCCTGCTCCTCGTTGACCCGACGGATGATGGCGAAGATCTCCTTCACCAGCAGCGGCGACAGCCCAAGCGAGGGCTCGTCGAGCAGCAACAGCGTCGGCCGGTTCATCAGCGCGCGGCCGATTGCGAGCATCTGCTGCTCGCCGCCGGAGAGCTGTCCGGCCGGCTGGTTGATGCGCTCCTTCAGCCGCGGGAAATAGCCGTAGACGCGCTCCAGATCGTCCGCGACGCCGTCGCGATCCTTGCGCGGATAGGCCCCCATCATCAGGTTCTCGCGCACGGAGAGGAACGGGAACACCTCGCGGCCCTCCGGCACATGGCTGAGGCCCAGCCGCACGATCCTGTCCGCCTCCATGCGCTGGATCGACTTGCCCATGAACTCGATGGCGCCCTTCTGCGGGTCGAGAATGCCCGAGATCGTCTTCAGCACCGTGGTCTTGCCGGCGCCGTTGGCGCCCAGCAGCGTGACGATGCGGCCGCGCGGCACTTCGAGCGAGATGCCGCGGATCGCCATGATCGGCCCGTAATAGCTCTCGATGTTGGAGAGTTTCAGGATGATATCTGGTGTCGCCACGGCATCCATCGCGTCAGGCTCCCAGATAGGCGGCGACGACATCGGGGTGCTCTTGCACTTCGGCCGGCGAGCCCATCGCCAGCACCCTGCCGTAGTTCAGCGCGATGACGCGGTCGGAGACGCGGTTGACCAGCGACATGTCGTGCTCGACCATCAGCACGGTGACGCCGAGCTCGCTCTTCAGGTCGCGGATCCAGAACGACATGTCGTCAGTCTCCTCCACGTTGAGGCCCGAGGACGGCTCGTCGAGCAGGATCAGCTTCGGCTCCGAGCATAGCGCGCGCGCCAGCTCGATCACCTTGCGCACGCCGTAAGGCAGACCCGAGATCAGCTTGTCGCGGTAGGGCTCGAGATCGAGGAATTCGATGACCTGCTCGACCCTGCGGCGATGCACCTTCTCGTCGGCGCGTACGCCTGGCAGGAACAACAGCTCCTGCCAAAGCTGCGTGGTCGAATGCCGGTGGCGGCCGACCAGCAGGTTCGACAACACCGTCGCATTCTCGAACAGCTCGATGTTCTGGAACGTGCGGGCGATGCCAAGCCTTGCGATGTCATGGGGCGGCTGCTCCGTGATGTCCTGATCCTCGAAAAAGATGCGACCCGAGGTCGGCCGGTAGATCCGCGAAATCAGGTTGAAAATCGAGCTCTTGCCGGCGCCGTTCGGCCCGATGATCGAGAGGATCTCGCCCTTTTCGACCGCGAACGACACCGCATCGACGGCCTTCAGCCCGCCGAAATGCAGCGACAAACTCTCGGCGCGAAAATAGCTCATCGGTTGCGCTCCGACTTCACGTAGATCTTCTGCCGCTTGAAGGTGGCGCGCTTGTAAAGCGGGAACAGCTGGAAGAAGAGTTTGATCTTGAGCCAGCGGCCGTAAAGCCCGAGCGGCTCGAACAGCACGAACAATACGATGATGATGCCGTAGATGGCGCCTTTCAAGCCGTTGAGCGAGGCAAAGGCCGCGACCTTGGACTGGACATTGGCCGCGGCTTGCGTGCCCGCTCCGAACGTCGCTGCAATGCCGGCGATGATGCCGGGCATGTCGTCCTTGAGGTATGTCAGGAACGGATCGATCATCACGATGAAGATCGCTCCCAGCACTGCGCCGTGCAGGCTGAAGGTGCCGCCGATCAGGATCACGATGATGAACTCGATCGAGAGCTGGAGCGTGAACATCTCCGGCGAGATGAAGGAGAGCTTGTGCGCGAACAACACGCCGGCGAAGCCGGTGATCGCCGCGGAGATCGCAAAGGACTTCACCTTGTACAGCGCGACATTGACCCCCATGCTGCGCGCCGCCGTCTCGCTGTCGCGGATCGCGACGAAGGCGCGCCCCGTGGGCGAGCGCAGCAAATTGAGGGTGCCGACGATGGTCAGCACCAGCACGGCGAGGCAGAGAAAATAGAAGGTGGGGCCGTCGCGCGAGACTGCGACCCCAAACAGCGACACCGCCTTGATCCGCATGCCCTCGTTGCCGTTGGTGACGCTCTCCCATCGCGCCAGAATCTCCTCGACGATGAAGGCGAAGGAGATGGTGGCGATGACGAGATAAATGCCTTGCAGCCGCAGCGCGGGGAATCCGACCAGCGCACCGATCAGCCCGGTCAGGAGCCCGGCTGCGAGAAAGTAGACCGGGAACGGCACACCATACTTCTGCAAATAGGCCGCCGTATACGCACCGATCGCGAGAAACGCCGCGTGCCCGAGCGAGGCCTGCCCGGTGAAACCCGTCAGAATCAGCAGCGCCACGCCGACGGTCGCATAGATGCAGACGAAGACGAGCTGACTCATCAGATAACTGGAGAGCACATAGGGCGCGATCAGCAGCACGGCCAGCAGGAGACCGTAGGAGACGTAATAGCCAGAATGCGGAAACAGCCTGATGTCGTCCTCGTAGTCGGTCTTGAACAGGAAGCGCATGCGTTCAGACTTTCTTGCGGACATGAAGGCCGAACAGGCCTTCGGGCTTGAGCAAGAGCACGGCGAGCAGCACGACGTAGGGCGCGACGTCCTTCCAGCCCTCGGCCAGATAGAAGCCGGCCATGCTCTCGATGACGCCGATCAGGACGCCGCCGACGACGGCGCCGGGGATCGAGCCGAAGCCGCCGAGCACGGCGGCCGGAAACGCTTTCAGGCCCAGCACCAGACCGACATTGGAATGGATGAAGGTGATCGGCGCCAGCAGCACGCCGGCACAGGTCGCAACCGCCGCGCTGATCGCCCAGACGATCGACACCACGCGCTTGACCGGGATGCCCATGTAATAGGCCGCCAGCATGTTCTCGGAACTGGCGCGCATCGCGGTGCCGAGCATGGTCTTGTTGAAGAACAGCCAGAGCAGCGCGCAGAGGATGACCGTCGCCGCGATCACCGAGAGCTTGTCATGGGCGAGCACCAGCGAACCGATCCGCAGCACGCCCTGACTGAACGGCGTGTCGATCTTGAAATCGTCGGTGCCCCAGATCATGCCGGAGACCGAGCGCAGGAAATAGCCGAGCCCGATGGTGGCCATGATGATGGAGAATTGCGGATAGCCGAGGATCGGCCGCACCACCACGCGCTCGGCGAGCATGCCGAACAGCGCCATTGCCGCCACCGCGCCGGCAAAGCCGACCCAGTAGTTCAGCCCCATCATGCCAATGAAGGTGAAGGCAAAGAAGCCGCCCAGCATCATCAAATCGCCCTGCGCGAAATTGACGACCTCGGTGGCCTTGTAGACAAGCACGAAGCCGAGCGCGATCAGGCCGTAGACGCAGCCGAGCGCAACACCGCTGACCAGCTGCTGAACGAAATCCAGCATCGTCGCGCATCCTCCCGATACAACCGGCGGTTCTTCCTGACCGCCTTGCCGCATCTTGTGTTCAGTCGCTACGCAGTCGTTTCGCTGCGTTAGCGCCATTCGTCCCTTTGCCAATTCAGCCTGAACCGCCAAGCGCTGTCAACAAACGGTGACTTGCCATTAGTCCAATCCGGATGACGGAATTTGCGGCAGCGCGATTCACGGTGCCGAAACATCTTCGGGGCATGGTCGCGAGCGATGCAAAACCGCAAGGTGTGGCCGCCATGAAGACGGACGACTCGGCGCTCGAAGTCATGGGGTTAACGAAGTGTTTTGACCGTCTGGCGGTCGATAACCTCGATCTCACCATCCATGCCGGCGAATTCTATGCGCTGGTCGGCCCCAACGGCGCCGGCAAGACCACCACTTTGCGCATGGTTGCAGGCCTTTTGCGGCCCGATGCCGGCGCGGTCTCCATCTTCGGCATCGATGCGCTCCAAAACCCCGTCGCCGCCAAGCAGGTGATGGCGTGGGTCTCCGACGAGCCCATGATCTACGACAAGCTCACGCCGCTCGAATATCTCGAATTCGTGGCCGGTCTGTGGGGCATCGCACCATCGGCCTCGGAACCGGTCGCCGCGGGTCTCCTGAACTCGCTCGGGCTCGAGCCGCACCGGCACGAACGCTGCGAGGGTTTTTCCAAGGGCATGCGCCAGAAGGTCGCCCTCGCCGGCGCCCTGGTGCACGATCCCCGCCTCATCATCCTCGACGAACCGCTGACGGGACTGGATGCCGTCTCCGCCCGCCATGTCAAGGGACTCCTGAGCGAGCGCGTCCGCGCCGGTTGCACCGTCATCATGACCACGCATATCCTCGAGGTCGCCGAACGCATGGCTGACCGTATCGGTGTGATCGCAGCCGGCCGCCTGGTTGCCGAGGGCACGCTAACCGAGCTCCGGCAGCAAAACGGGCACGCCGACACCAGCCTGGAAGATCTCTTCATCGCGCTGGTGACGCTTCCGGAAGCCGCATGAGCTCGGCCACCGCGCTGTCCTGGTTCGCCCGCCACGAGCTCCGGCTCGCCTGGCGCGAATGGCTCGCCATGATGACCGGCGGGCGGCGCAAACGAACACGTGCGGCGGTAATCGGCCTGCTGTTCTTCGCGGCGCTGCTGCACGTACCGGCCTGGGCGGTGATCGGCCGCTTCGCCGACCTGCAATTGCCACTCGACAAATCCTCGCTGATCGTGATCTCGGCGACGATTTTTCTGGCCTGGACGCTGATGCTGTCGCAGGCAATCGAATCGGTGACCCGGGTGTTTTACGCACGCGCCGATCTCGACCTCATCATGTCCTCACCCGCGACGCTGGCCAATCTGTTCTCGGTGCGCATCGCCGCGATCGCGCTCGCCATCACGGTGATGGCGCTGCTGTTCTCGACGCCCTTCATCGACGTGCTGGTATTCGGGGGCGGCGCGCGCTGGCTTGCTGCGTTCGGCGTCGTTGTCGCCATGGGCCTGTCGGCCGCAGCGATCGCGATCGCCGTCACCATCCTGCTGTTTCGCCTGATCGGTCCGGCGCGGACACGGTTCGTCGCCCAGATCCTCGCCGCCATCATCGGCGCCGGCTTCGTGATCGCGCTTCAGGTGGCGGCGATCATGTCCTACGGCACGCTGTCGCGCTTCACCATCCTGACCTCGGGTAGCTTGGCCGCTTACGCGCCCGATGCCGACAGCATCTGGTGGTGGCCGGCGCGGGCGGCGATGGGAGACGCCGAAGCGCTGCTGCTGCTCCTGGCGCTCGGGCTCGTGCTGCTCGGAAGCGTCATGGCGATCTTCTCGGGCCGCTTCGCCGACACGGCGATCGATGCCGCCGCCTATGGCGCGTCCGGCCGTCGCAGCGCGAAGGAGCGCCCGTTCCGCGGCGGATCGCGTCAGCATGCCCTGCGGCGCAAGGAATTTTCGCTGCTCTGGCGCGATCCCTGGCTGATCTCGCAGACGCTGATGCAGCTGCTCTATCTGGTGCCGCCGGCGCTGCTGCTCTGGCGCAACTTTGCCGACAGCTCCGCGGCGCTGACGCTGATCACGCCCGTCATCGTCATGGCGGCCGGCCAACTCGCCGGCGGGCTTGCCTGGCTGACGATCTCGGGCGAGGACGCGCCCGACCTGGTTGCGACCGCGCCGCTGACGCCGTCCAGCGTCATCCGCGCCAAGATCGAGGTGGTGCTGATCGCGATCGCCATCGTCTTCTGCCCGCTGATCGCGGCGCTCGCTTTCGCCTCGGCGTTCCAGGCCGCGGTCAGCGCCGGTGCGGTCATCGTCAGCGCGGCCTCCGCCACCGCAATCCAGCTCTGGTTCCGGGTGCAGGCCCGGCGCAGCCAATTTCGCCGCCGCCAGACCTCGTCGCGACTTGCGACCTTTGCCGAGGCGTTCTCCTCGATCGGCTGGGCTGCCAGCGCCGCGCTGGTGCTCACGCTGCCCATCGTCGGTCTCGTCAGCGGCCTGATCACCGCGGGCCTCGTCGCCATCACCTGGAAGTTCAGCCCGCGGCGGGAGTAAAGGCTGCCTGCCTTGAAAGTAAGGATAAATTGCCTTACCTATCAAGGTCTCAGTATTGAGGGATCCCCATGAGCACGCTCACGGTCACGGCAAAGGGGCAGGTTACGCTACGGAAAGACCTCCTGGAGCACCTCGGTGTACATCCGGGCGACAAGATTTCGATAGAAAAGCTTCCTGGCGGGCGAGTTGAGGTGAGAGCAGTTCGGCCCACCGGAGAGATTCCGGATGCCTTCGGCTTTTTGAAGGGAAAGACGAACGGTCGATCGCTCTCGATCGAGGAGATGAATGCGGTCATTGCTGACGGCTGGGCCAGCAAGCGATGAAGATAACACCCGACACCAACGTCCTGGTACGGGTGCTGGTCGAAGATGATGCCGAACAGAGCAAGGTGGCCGAAGCCCTTCTCGAGAACGCGGACCTCATAGCCATCTCGATCCCCGCATTATGTGAGTTGGCTTGGGTCCTCTCACGAGGCTACAAAACCTCTGCTGGAAATATCGCGGCTTCGATCCGGCACTTGATCAATGCATCCAATGTCGTCGTCAACCGGCCCATAGCTGAGGCTGGATTAGCGCTCCTCGAGGCCGGGGGTGACTTTACCGATGGCGTCATCGCCCACGAAGGCAACTGGCTTGGGGCCGATACTTTCGTGTCGTTCGACAAAGCGGCCGTGAAACTGATCAAAGCAAGCGGTGGAATGGCGCGGCTCGCCGGCACCACATGACGCGAGGATAATTCGTAGATACACTCACAGATCGTCGATAAGCGCCGGACGGTTCCTGATGTCTCGATTGTTGCTGACGGTCTGTGCGCTTCTCGGTTGGCTGGTAACATCTGCCTTCGCGCAGCAATCACCTCAGCGCAGCGAATGCCTGGCGATGGCGCATGCGGCACCCCGCGCGACGCCGGTCGCGTTCCGGCAGGCCGCAGCCTCCGCTGAAGTCCAGATTACCTATGCAGGCCATTCCACCTATTTCATCGACACGCCCGGCGGCTTGCGCATCGCGACCGACTATAGCGGGGCCTACCAAGTGGGCCGGCTGCCCGATGTCGTCACGATGAACCGGGCCCACAGCACGCACTATTCTTTATATCCCGACAAGCGCATTCCTCATGTGCTGCATGGCTGGGGCGAGGACGGCAAGCCGGCCATCGTGTCGGAGCGCATCGGCGACACCTTCATCCGCAACGTCACCACCGACATCCGTCGCTATTTCGGCGACGATTCCGGCGCCGACATGATCCGCGACGGCAATTCGATCTTCATCTTCGAGGTCGCGGGCCTCTGCATCGGCCATCTCGGCCATCTTCACCACAAGCTCGACGACAGCCATTTTGCCCAGATCGGGCGGCTCGACATCGTCATGGTGCCGATCGACGGCACCTACACCATGTCGCTCGACGGCGTCTCCGAGATCACCAAGCGGCTGCGCGCCTCGGTCGTGCTGCCGATGCACCGCTTCGCCACCCCGCTCGACGATTTCATGCAACGTATCGGCCAGCAGTTCGAGATCGACCGGCGTATG
Organism: Bradyrhizobium canariense; assembly: GCF_019402665.1. Classification (GTDB taxonomy): domain Bacteria; phylum Pseudomonadota; class Alphaproteobacteria; order Rhizobiales; family Xanthobacteraceae; genus Bradyrhizobium; species Bradyrhizobium canariense. Next base: position 303,462 of record NZ_VSST01000015.1, on the reverse strand, counting down.
GAACGAAGTTTCCGGATGTCTCGGGATGCGTTGCCGTCGAAGCCGACGGTGATCATCCTCGACGGGGTGTGACGCGCCGAGCCGGAACGCATGAGCCTCCTCCGACTTGGTTGCTTCGAAATCAGTTACGATCGGAGCAGTCATGAGCAGAAGGTTGCTGGTCATAGGCTCATTTGCGGCCATTTACCTGCTGTGGGGTTCCACCTACTTCGCCATCACTTTGGGCCTGAAATCGATTCCGCCATTTCTGCTGATGGCGCTGCGTTCGCTCTGTGGCGGCATCTTGTTGCTGGCCATGAGTGCCGGTGAGGTCGCGAACCTATCCGCGCAGGCGTGGATAAGGGCGAGCCTGTGCGGGCTCCTGTTCTTTGTCGGTTGCCATGGCGTACTCGCCTTCGCGCAGCAATCGGTTCCTTCGGGCGTGGCGGCCATCGTGCTGGCCACGATCCCGTTCTGGATCCTGCTGATCGATGTCTTGTTCCCCGGCGATCAGCGACCGAAGCCCTTCGCCCTGCTCGCTCTCGTGCCGGGCTTCTTCGGCGTCGGACTCGTGGCGTGGCAAAACGTCGAGCAGGCCGGCATCAGTATCCTTCCCGTCGTCTGGCTGCTGGCTGCGGCCTTGTCATGGTCGGCCGGGACTATCTTGTCCCGGAGCATGTCGAGCCAGGCATCCGCTATCCTGCTTTCGGGCATCCAGCTTTCGATAGGCGGTACCGTGTTGTTCGCGATCAGTTGGCTGACAGGCGAGATCGGAAACTTCAGGCCGAGCGAGGTTTCGCTGACTTCGCTTGCAGCGGCGCTTTGGCTGATCATCGCTGGCAGCGTGATCGGATTCGTTGCCTACAACTGGCTTCTGGAAAACGTCTCGACCTCGTTGGTGTCGACCTACACTTTCGTCAACCCGGTGATCGCTGTACTGCTCGGCACCCTCGTGCTGAGCGAGCCATTTTCGCGCCTGATGTTGCTTGGTGCGGGTCTCGTGATTGTCTCCGTCATCGTCATTTGGCTCGCGGAACGCGCGACGAGCCGACGAACGAACGATAGGCCCAATCCTGGCATAGGGCATCTGTCGCCCAACAAGACTTGACGGCGGGCGCCGCGCAATTTTCTCCAAGTCGGCTGCCGCCCGGTCGTGCTGATCTCCCCGCAAACAGGAGATCGACATGAGCGACTTTGCGAGATTATTGCACGCGGACGGACCGAACCCCGAGCACGCGGCGGCGCTCCAGCTTTATGGCCGCTTCGTCGGCGATTGGGACGCCGAGATCACCGCCCATGGACCCGATGGAACGAAACACACAGCGCCCGGCGAAATCCATTTCGGCTGGGTGCTGGAGGGCCGCGCCGTGCAAGACGTCTGGATCATTCCGCGCCCGGCTGGCAGCCCGGCCTTGCCGATCGCCGGCAATTGGTACGGCACGACGCTGCGGGTCTACGATCCGACCATCGATGCGTGGCGGATCTCCTGGTTCGATCCCGGCCGCGGCATATTCCGCCAGCAGATCGGCCGTCCACGCGATGCCGACATCGTTCAGGAAGGCACGACCGAAGCCGGCGACCTGACGCGCTGGAGTTTTACGGAAATCACCGAGGATTTCTTCCATTGGCTCGGCGAGGTCAAGCCGGCCACCGCAACCGATTGGCGGCTTTTGGTCGATGTGAGGGCGAAGCGGCGCAAGGATTGACGACGGCGCCGCTGTGCCCGCGATGACGGGTGCGGTTGCGAAACGCGCGCTGCTGCACGCGAGAACGAGGTGTTAGGCTCCGAGAACAAGAAGCATACATCAAGGGAGCGAACGCCGATGGCCGCAAGCGGTTTGCCCGCCAACACGAGCGGGCTATTCGTCGAGCCGCGCGAGGACTGGCTCGCGCTGCATCGGGAGGAGATCATCGATCCCTCGCGGCCGATCGTCGATCCCCATCACCATCTCTGGAATCGCGGGCACCGCTATTTGATCGAGGAGATGGCGGCGGATATCGCCTCCGGCCACAACATCACCGCCACCGTCTATGTCGATTGCCGCTCGATGTATCGTGCGCACGGGCCCGAAGCATTCCGGCCGGTCGGCGAGGTCGAGTTCGCCAATGGCGTCGCCGCGATGAGCGCCAGCGGCGGCTATGGCAAGGCGGCGATCTGCGCCGGCATCGTCAGCCACGTCAACCTGCTGCTCGGCGATGCCGCACAACCGGTGTTGGAGGCCGAGATCGCGGCGGGCAACGGTCGCTTCCGCGGCATCCGGCATTCCTCGGCCTGGGACGCAGATCCCGCAGTCGCCGGCATGTATGCGAGCCGGCCGCAGGGATTGTTGCAGGACCCGACCTTCCGGAAGGGCTTTGCCTGTCTCGCGCCGCTGAACCTGAGCTTCGACGCCTGGCTGTTCCATCCGCAAATCGGCGAGCTGACCGAGCTCGCCCGCGCATTTCCCGACACCAGGATCGTGCTCGACCATTGCGGCGGCCCGGCCGGAATCGGCCGCTTTGCCGGGCGACGCGAGGAGGTGTTTGCGCAATGGCGCGCCTCGATCCGGGAGATCGCGAAATGCGAGAACGTCGTGGTGAAGCTCGGCGGGCTCGCGATGTGCCTGCTCGGCTACGACTTCCATTTGCGCGAGAGGCCGCCGTTATCCGAGGAGCTTGCCGCGGCGTGGCGGCCTTACATTGAAACCTGCATCGAGGCGTTTGGACCCAGGCGCGCGATGTTCGAGAGCAATTTCCCGCCGGACAAGGGCCAGTGCAGCTATCAGGTAATCTTCAACGCCTTCAAGCGTATCGCGGCGCCCTTGAGCGAGACCGAGAAGACGGCGTTGTTCTCGCAGACCGCGAGTGATTTCTACCGGCTCGATCTGCCTTAAAGTGATTGGCGCCATGACGAGAACAGGGGCCGGGATGTTGATCCCGGCCCCCTGTTCCGTCGTGACCGCTGGGAAGCGTCCTTGAAACTGATTGAACTCTAACCGGCGCCCATCAGCGAGGCAGGACGGCGCTCGCCGGTGGAGACGAAGATCTTCTTGAGCTTGTTGAGGACGCGGATCAGGAAGCCGATCATCACGGGATTGGTCTTGCGGCAGAAGGCGATCTTCTTGACGTGGCCCTCGACATGCCATTTGGCATGCGCGCCGTTGCGGAAGAAAATGACGTCGCCCGGGCCGTAGCGCTTCGGCGGCATGCCGTCGCTTTCGAGCACGATCGACCCTTCCATGATCATGATCGTCTCATCGATGTCGTAATACCAGTTGAAGCGGCCTCCGGTGCAGGCCCAGATGATGGTCGAAGCGGTGCCGTCGGCGCTGGTGGACAGGATGTGCGAGCGCGACACCGGATTGCCTTCGATGATCCAGGACGGTTCGATCGGCCGCAGCTCGAGATCTACATTGCAACTACTGATTTCAATCAATGCGCGCGACATCTGTTCCCCCAGGGGATAAAATATGATCCGCCGGGTCTCGGCCCGGATTGTTCAAAGATGGCGGGAACGCTAGTAGCCGGTTTTTAATTCTTTCTTACGCAGGGTCCGACAATCAGCCGCAAGTTGCAGACGCGAAACGGTTAACGTCCCAATTTCCCTGCAATTTCGTACACATGAACCCTTCTTTTCCGGGGTGCGACAAAGTGCGCGAAGCTATCTGAAAGGAGCCATGCCGATGCCCCTCACCCCGGAGGTTCTCGCAACTCAAGGCGAGGTCGTGGCCTGGCTCGGCAGCCTCGATGTCTCCTTCGCAACCGACGAGGAGCCCTGGTTCACCGTCGATGGCATCGAAAGCCCCCGGCAGATCGGCAGTGACGGCTCCGGCGGCGCGTTCGTTCTGCTGCCGTCCCAGAATGTGCGCTACGTCTCGTCGGAAGGCCGCGCGGGAATCATCGCGGAGAGTTTCGAGGCTTTCGTCAAGCTCGTCGTGGCGCACCCCTATTGGCTCGACATCCTCAAATTTTCCGCCGGCGGTGATCTCCATGAGATGCGGCGGGCGGCGGATGCGCTGGAGGCCACACTCGACGACGAGGACGACGTCAACGAGGCCCGCGAGCAAATCCGCGGGGGTCTCGACCTGCCCGAGGCGAATGATCCGGTCGGTGCGCTCTACGACGCGGTGGCGGCCTCCGACGCCGTCGTGCGGGCCACCGACGGCAGCCCGTTCACGACGCTGTTCAACCGCTTCAGCATCGACAACAGCCCGATGCTGCGCAACGCGGCGGCGTAGTTACTTCGCCCATTCGCCCTTGCGAAACACCGGCACTTTGCTGCCGTCGGCCAGAATGCCGTCGATGTCGGTCTCGGCCGAGCCGATCATCCAATCGATATGGATCAGGCTCTGGTTGCCGCCTTGCGCCGCGATCTGCTGCGGCGTGAGCTGGGCGCCGTTGACGAAGCACTTCGAATAGCACTGGCCGAGCGCGATGTGCGAGGCCGCGTTCTCGTCGAACAGCGTATTATAGAACAACAACCCGCTCTGCGAGATCGGCGAGGAATGCGGCACCAGGGCCACTTCGCCGAGACGCCGCGCGCCCTCGTCGGTGTCGAGCACCTTGTTCAGTACCTCCTCGCCGCGCGAAGCCTTGGCGTCGACGATCCGGCCGTCCTCGAAGCGCACCGCGATGTTGTCGATCAGCGTGCCCTGGTAGGATAGCGGCTTCGAGCTCACGACATGGCCGTAGACGCGCCGGCAATGCGGCGTGGTGAAGACCTCTTCGGTCGGGATATTGGCGTTGCAGCTGATGCCGTTCTTGGAGAGCGAGGCGCCGCCCTCCCATTCATGGCCGTCGGCGAGCCCGATGGTGAGGTCGGTGCCCGGTCCCGAATACTGGAGCGCGCGGAAACGCTGGCCGTTGAGCCAGTTGGTGCGCTCCCGCAGCACCGCATTGTGGCTCGCCCAATTGGCCGGCGCATCGTCGCGATCGACGCGGGACGCTGCGAAGATCGCGTCCGCGAGCTTGCCGATCGCGACCTCTTCAGGATCGTTCGGAAAGACTTGCTTCGCCCAGGACGGGCTCGGGTAGGCAATGATGTTCCAGTTGGTGTCGAAATTGACGATCTTTTCCAGCGCCGGCTGATAGGCCATGGAATTGGCCTTGCTGGCGCGCGCGACCTTGGAAGCATCTTCGCCCGAGAGCAGCATCGGATTGTCGCCGACGATGGCGAGACGCGCGGTGTTGTTCGAGAACGCCTTGGCCATGCCCTCGTAGAGCCAGTTGGCGGCGCGATCGAAGCTGTCGTCGTGGCCGTGGCGATAGCGCGCCAGCGTCATCTCTTCGTCGGAGAGAATGGGCGTCACGATGCCGGCGCCGGCCTTGTAGGCATGCACCGCGATCCGCCGCACCAGCGGCAACGCGATCGCTGGTGCCGTCAAGAGCAGATCCTGGCCCGGCCGCAAGCCCAGGCCCACCTTCACCGCCACCTCGGCCAGCCGGTCGAGCTTCACGGGATCGATGGGAGTGGAGGTGATGCGTTGATCAGTCATGCCGGATCCTCTGCCGAACGTCTCTCGTCCAATCTAAGTCTAGCATCGCGAGACACAAGTGCGCGAGTGCCTTGCGACCCCCCAAAGATACGCAGTTTCGCGCATTTTGGTTTTCAACGCGTTGCCGATTTCAGCACCCGGTCGACCATGGCGGGAGCAAGGCCGAGGTAATTTTTCGGTGATGTCAGCGCCTCGATCGTGGCACGGTCGATTCTGACAGAGACGCGGGAATCGGACGAGAGCGCGTCCGCCAGCGTAAGACCTTTCTCATTGGCGAGCCGGCAGGCGTCATAGACCACGTCATGGGCCTCCTGCCGCCCGATCTGCGGCGCGAGCCCCATCATGACGGCTTCGGCCACGATCAGACCGCGGCTGACGGCGAGATTCTCGTTCATCTTGCTTTCATCCACGATGAGGCCGGCGAGCGCGAACTTCGCCTGGTGCAAGGCGCCGGCGGTCAGCACGAAGCTCTCGGGGATCGCCATCCATTCGGCGTGCCAGGGCCCGGTGGCGCGCTCGAAATCCTGCACCATGGCATCCAGCATGAGGCCGGCGTGCTGGCGCACCGCCTTCGACGCCGCGAGCATCAGTTCCGAGGAGATCGGGTTGCGCTTCTGAGGCATAGTCGAGGAAGCACCGCGTCCCTTGACGAAGGGCTCGTAGACCTCGGCGAATTCGGTCGAGGCCATGATCATGATGTCGAGCGCGATCTTGCCGAGCGAGCCGGTGACGAGCGCCAGGAAGTTGACGGCCTCGGCAAAACCGTCGCGTGCGACGTGCCAGGTCGAAGCGGGGACGCCAAGCCTCAGTTCGGCGCAGAGCGCTTCCTGCACCTCGAACCCCTTGTCGCCGAGCGAGGCCAGCGTGCCGGCGGCGCCGGCGAACTGGCCGACCAGGACGCGCGGCTTCAATTCACTGAGGCGCTCGGCGTGGCGGTCGAACATCGCGAGCCAGATCGCGGTCTTGTAGCCGAAGGTGACCGGCAGCGCCTGCTGGAGATGGGTGCGGCCCGCCATCGGCGTGTCGCGGTGGCGCTTCGAGAGGTCGGCAAGGATTGTGCGCAGCGCGGCGATGTCCTGCTCGACGATCTCGAGCCCGGCGCGCAATTGCAGCACCACGGCGGTGTCCATGATGTCCTGCGTGGTCGCGCCCCAATGCACATAGCGGCCGGCATCGCCGCATTGCTTCACCATCTGATGCACGAGCGGCAGGATCGGATAGCCGACGACATCGGTCTCCTGCCGCAACAGGTCGAAATCGAGCGCGGCAACATCGGTCCGCGCCGCGATCTGGTCGGCGGCATCGTGCGGAATCACCCCGCACTTCGCTTCCGCTTTCGCCAGTGCCACCTCGACCTCGGCATAGCGCGCGACCGTCGCGATATCGGAAAACACCTCCCGCATCTGCGGCGTGCCGAAGGCATCGCGGAACAGCACGGAATCGAGCACGGTGGTCGAGGCATGAAAAGCGGGCATGGGCGTTTCTTCGTGGTTGGTGTTTTGTGTGGGCGGCAGCTTACGCACGCGGAACTGTTCGGCAATGGACATTCACCGTTCGTCACACATTCGATGCCATCGCGGCGAAGGCCAGGACAACATGGGAAGCTCCCGCACGCACGCCATTGCCTCAACACCGACATTGCGAGGAGCCCTTGCGACGAAGCACTCCACGCTGTCTGCGCGGCGACAGGCTGGATTGCTTCGCTACGCTCGCAATGACGTGAGGAAATCGCGACAATCCGGCCGAACCGGCCACGTTCTAACCAAGGCTGCATTCCTCCCCGTAAACTGCATGCCTGCCATCACGCGATCGTGGTGAACCGGGCAGGCCCCTCGGTGGACTCACAGACATCAGCCGAAATCCGTTTTGCTTTCATCATTGCCCGATGTTGCCTTGAGGTCTGAGTTTTCGACGTGCAGTTTCTGTTCCGGGATCACCTGCTCGATACCGACTTGCGCGAGCTGAGCCGCGAGCAGGTTCCCGTTGCCGTGGAGCCGCAGGTCTTCGATCTCGTTGTCCACCTCATGGAGAACCGCGACCGGGTGGTCAGCAAGGACGAGCTGATCGACAAGATCTGGCACGGGCGCAGCGTGTCCGAATCCACGCTGACCAGCAGGATCAATGCGGCACGCAAGGCGGTCGGCGACACCGGCGCGAGCCAGGCGGTGATCCGTACCATCTCGCGCAAGGGTTTTCGTTTCGTCGGCGACGTCGAGACCAAGCGTGGAGCAACCGCGCCGGAATCCGATTTCGGAGCGAAGCTACTGCAGGCCCCGCTGGCGCTGCCGGACCGGCCGGCGATCGCGGTGCTGCCCTTTACCAACATGAGCGGCGACCGCGAGCAGGACTATTTCTCGGACGGGATCAGCGAGGACATCATCACCGCGCTGTCGAAGCTGCGTTGGTTCTTCGTCATCGCGCGCAACTCCTCCTTCGTCTACAAGGGCCGCGCTGTGCACATGAACGAGGTCGCGCGCGAGCTCGGCGTGCGCTACGTGCTCGAAGGCAGCGTGCGGCGGAGCGGCGATCGCGTGCGCATCTCCGCACAGCTCAACGACGTCTCGACCGGCAGCCATCTCTGGGCCGAACGCTACGACCGCGAGCTTGCCGACATCTTCGCGGTGCAGGACGAGATCACCGAGGCGATCGTCGCCGCGATCGAGCCGCAGCTCTATACCGCCGAGAGTTTTCGCGCCCAGCAGAAGCCGCCGGGAAGCCTGGATGCCTGGGACCTCGTGATGCGCGCATTGTCGCATTACTGGCGCATCACCCACGAGGACAATGCCGCCGCGCAAGGATTGCTCGAGAAGGCCGTCGCGCTCGATCCCGCCTATGGCAAGGCGCTCGGCTTGCTCGCGACCAGCCACATCTTCGGCGCGCATATGGGCTGGTCCGACATGGCCCCGACCGTGCCGGTCGCCGAGCGCGCCGCGCTCGCGGCGGTGGAGGCCGATCGTGAGGATGCATGGGCCCATCATGGTCTGGCTTATACTTATCTATTCCGCCGCCGCTTCGACGACGCACTGGCAGAGTTCGAACTGGCGCTGGAACTCAATCCGAACTTTGCGATGGCGCACGCCTTCCATGGCGTCACGCTGTGCTACGCAGGACGATGGCAGGACGGCGATGCCGCCGCGCGCCACGCGCTGCGGCTGAGCCCGCGGGATCCGCTTGCGCCGATCTATTGCGGGATCGCCGCCTATGCCCAGTTCATCGGACATAACTACGAGGCAGCCGTGCAGATGGCGCGCGAGTCGATGCGGCAGCGCGCCGATTTCGTCGGCGCGCATCGCGTGCTGACGGCCGCCGCCGGCATGTCGGGGGATCCCGTGCTCTCGGCTTCCGCCCTGGAAGGCTTGCGCCGCGCCCAGCCCGGCATCTCGCTGGCCTGGATCACGCGCGAGCTGCCGATGCTGCGGGAAGAGGATCGCGAGCATTACCTCGAGGGACTGTGGCGCGCAGGAATGAGGTAGCAAATCTCTCCTCTCCCGCTTGCGGGAGAGGAGAAGGGCGCCGTCACTCCTGCATCATCTCGCCGCTGCCGCCGAACTCGGCCGGAAAATCCTTGAGCTTGGGCAGGCCGTCGCGCATCGGCAGCACCGTCTCGGCGTAGTTGACGTGGACGCCTGGTGCAAACGCCAGGGTGGGGATGGTGGCAGTGAAGACGTCGATCAGGCCGAGCGGCGGATGGTTGGTCATGAGATGACCGCCGCACTTCTTGCAATATTTGCGCTGGCTGAGCGGCGTCTTCGCAAAGGTCTCGACATTCTCTGCACCTTCTGTGATGCGCACGGCTTCGGGCTTCCACAGGCTGAAGGCGTTCACCGGACCGCCCGACCACGAGCGGCACGAGCTGCAATGGCAATAGCCCATCGCCTCCGGCGCGCCTGTGACCTCGATCGTGACCGCGCCACAGAAGCAGTTTCCAACATGTTTCATTAGGTCGTCTCCGTTGATGATTGTTCAGATTCCTCTCCCCGCTGCTGTTTGCCGATAAGTCGGCAAAAAGGAATGCGGGGGTCGCGACGAGCTTCGCTCGCACTAATAGCGTCGGGGTGAAGGGGGATTCACCCCGAGAAACGTGGAAGGCCGGGTCGGCAAGCTCCGTTACGCGCCTCGGCGCCGCCGAGCGTCCTCCTTTCGGCGGACGCGGCCGAACGACGCGCAAGCTATACCGACTTGCGCCAGGGAATAAGCATCGACACCCGTTGTTTGTACTGCCGGTACTCGTCGCCGAAGAGATCGATGAGGTCGTGCTCCTCCAGCGCGATGCCGACGAAGATGTAGGCCGTCGTCACGGCGGCGAACAGCAGATGGCCCACGGTCATGACCGGCGCCGCCCAGAACGCGATGATGAAGCCGAGATAGATCGGATGACGGACGAACTTGTAGAGCAGCGGCGTCTTGAAGCGCGGCGGCGACGCCTCCTTACCGACGAGATGATTGGTCACCTGATGCAATCCGAACAACTCGAAGTGATTGATGATGAAGGTCGAGGTAAACACCAGGACCCAGCCCACCAGCGACAGCGTGACGATCGTCACAGCAAGATCCGGGTTCGCGACGTCCCATATGACCGTGGGCAGCGGACGCCACTGCCAGAACAGGAGAAGCAATGACAGGCTGGCAAACAGCACATAGGTGCTGCGCTCGACCGGCTTGGGGACGTACTGCGTCCACCAGGCCTTGAATTGCCGGCGCGCCATGACGCTGTGCTGGATCGCAAACAGGGCCATCACGAGCAGATTGATGATGACGGCCTCGGCCACGGGCGTATCGGTCCCGGTATCGATGGTCTTCGGCACCACGAGCCCCATGACGAAGCCGATGGCGTAGAGAATGGTGACGAAAAACACGAGATACGCCGCAATTCCGTACAGAAAGGCGATGAACTTGAAAATGCGTGAGCCCGCAACCGGGCCGATAGGATCAACCTGATGATCAATTTGGGTCATAAACAGCTCCGTTGTGCCAAAACGCCAGCACTTCATTGGTCGCTGCACCATGCCGCACCGGAGGTCCCAAGACTTTCGCGGACGGTTGATTTTCGCCTGAGACGACTTTGATTTTTGCTTGAGACGACAGAAACGTGCGATTTCGCTTTGAAAACAACGTGCTCGACGGCGACCTGCGGGAACTCACCTGCAGCGGCGCCGCCGTGCCGTTGCAGCCGCAGGTGTTCGATCTCCTGCTTTATCTGGTGGCGCAGCGCACCCGTGTGGTCAGCAAGGATGACCTGATCAGCCAGATTTGGAGCGATCGGATCATCTCTGATTCCGCCCTGAACAGCCGGATCAACGCCGCGCGCAAGGCGCTCGGCGACGACGGTGCGACTCAGCGGCTGATCAAGACCATTCCGCGCAAGGGCTTTCGTTTCGTCGGCGAAGTCCGGGAAGAAATGGCATCCGCGCCCGCCCCCACGCAACCCGTCGCTGCTTTGCCGCGCGCCCTGGCGGACCGCCCGGCGGTCGCGGTGCTCGCTTTCGAGAACATGAGCGGCGATCCCGCACAGGACTATTTCGGCGACGGGATCAGCGAGGACATCCTCACCGCGCTGTCGAAGCAGCGCTGGTTCATGGTGATCGCCCGCAACTCGTCCTTTACCTACAAGGGCCGCGCTGTCCACATCCGGCAGATCGCCGAGGAACTCGGCGTCCGCTACGTCGTCGAAGGCAGCGTGCGCAAGTCGGACAACCGGGTGCGCATCACCGCGCAGCTCAACGACGCCACGACGGGCAGCCATCTCTGGGCCGAGCGCTACGACCGCGAGCTGGTCGACGTGTTCGCCGTGCAGGACGAAATCACCAACGCGATCGCGGCGGCGATCGAGCCGCAGATTCATGCGGCGGAAAGTTTTCGCGCCCATCGCAAGCCCCCCGCGAGCCTGGATGCCTGGGATCTCCTGATGCGGGCGCTGTCGCATTACTGGCGGGTGACGCGGCGGGATCACGAGACCGCGCGGGCGCTGCTGGAACGCGCGGTCGGCATCGACCCGAACTACGGCCAGGCGCGGTCGGTGCTCGCGGCGAACCACATGTTCGGCGTGCATCTCGGCTGGGCCGAGCTTGCCGTGGTGGCACCGGTGGCCGAAGCCGCCGCGCTCGCCGCGGTGCGCTGCGACCACGAGGATGCCTGGGCGCACGCTGCGCTCGGAAGCGTCTACTTCTCGACGCGAAGGCTTGCGGACGCGCTGTCCGAGTTCGAGCAGGCGCTCGCGCTCAATCCCAACTTCTCGCTGGCACAGGGCTATTACGCACTGGCGCTGTCCTATGCCGGACGACCGAAGGATTCATTCGAGGCAGCGCAGAGGGCAATGCGGCTCTCGCCGCGCGATCCATCGTTGGCGATCTATCACGGCATCGCCGGCTATGCCCGCTTCACCGAGCGGCGCTATGGCGAGGCCATCACGCTCGCGCGGGAGGCGATCCGCCACCGCGGCGACCTTACCGGCGCCTACCGCGTGCTGGCGGTTTCTGCTGGCATGACCGGCGACGGCGTGCTTGCGGAGATGGCGCTGGGCGAGCTCCGCCGCACCCAGCCCAACATCTCGCTGCGCTGGATCGCGACGCAATTGCCATGGGCGAACGACGCCGACCGCGAACACTATCTGGAAGGGTTCCGGCGGGCGGGCTTGCGCTAGACGATCGTTATGCCGGGTCTACGTCACGCTTCCGGCGCAGATGGACGACGACGTCGAGCCGCGCGATCTCGTGGCCCGGAAGCGCCTCGGGCATCCTGGTGAAGGTCAGGCCGTCGGCGACGTCGACCAGCACATCCTCGCCTTCGAGGTAGAAATGCGGATGCACGGACGTATCGGTGTCGAAGAACGACTTGATGCCGTCGGCCGCGATCCGCCGCAACAGGCCGGCTTCGGTGAACTGGTTCAGCGTGTTGTAGACGGTCGCAAGCGACAGCCGCAGATTGGCGGCGGTGGCTTCTTCATAAAGCCCCTCCGCTGTCACATGACGATGAGGGCAGAGGAACAGCATTTGGCCGAGCGCCAGGCGGTGGCGCGTCAGCCTGAGGCCAGCATCGCCGAGCAATTGCGCGCAACGTGCCGACGCCTCGTCTGCGAAAGAGATGGCGATATCGTCTGAATCCGCTTCGGATGGGGTGGAATGGACGTTCATCGCCGATGGACTCGCAGTTGACCGGGCACGCGGGGCTTCACCCGTCCTGCCATCAGATCGCAGAAGCGGCAGCCCGGCTTTGATCCGAATCAAATCCGGAACGAGCCCGCCTCTGACCTATCGCAAGGCGGCCGAGTTTATTCCCGGCCAGAATGGCCTGACATCAATGAGGCTCACATGTCCAAGCCGGTTCCCGACAAGGCAGAGATCGCGCTCGAATATCCCGACAAGTTCTATGTCGGCACCTTCGGGCATTCATCGCGGTTCGAGGCACGTCTCGACGGAAGCGGCGTTGCGCTGGTGCTGCAGCATCCGGGCACGGCGGACGAGCGCAAATCGGTGCACCTGCACCCTCAATTTCGGCCTGCTCGCCGGAATCCTGCGCGAACTCGCGGGCAGTGTCGCGGCCATCCCCAAGGACGACATCGCGCACCGGGAGCAACTCGCGGACGCGCTTGCCGAGTTGCAACGGGTGCTGCGGCCCTCCTGAAGCAGGGCGGCGCGGCGGCGCCGGCTTGGCCGTCAAATGCCATAACAGGACGCGCTGTACATTTTTTGGGCGAACACTGTCGAGACTTTCATCTTGCGGCGCCGAATGAGACTGTGTGAGCCTCGATCCCGGATGGGGACTGGGATGGGCCTGCCGTAGCTTTGCGCGCCATGACGTGCGAAGCGTTTGCGGCTGGTCTCGCTTGAGAAAGATACGACATGTCAAAACGAGTGTTGCTTGGTGTCCTCCTGGCTTGCGGCCTCGCGGCCCCGGCGCTGGCGCAAGAGCCGAAAGCGGGTGGAGCGATCAATGCCGTGATTCAGCCCGAGCCGCCCGGCCTGATGCTGGCGATGGTCCAGAACGGCCCGGTGCAGATGGTGTCGGGCAACATTTTCGAAGGCCTGCTGCGCTACAGCCCCAAGCTCGAACCGCAGCCGGAGCTCGCCGAGAGCTGGAGCGTCAGCGAGGACGCCAAAACCTACACGTTCAAGCTCAGGAAGGGCGTGACCTGGCACGACGGCAAGCCCTTCACCGCCGCCGACGTGCTGTTCTCAATCGAGATGCTGAAGCAGACCCACGCGCGTGCCCGCAACAATCTGGCGCAGGTCGACAAGGTCGAGGCTCCCGACGACTACACTGTCGTCTTCACGCTGAAGCAGCCGTTCGGTCCGTTCCTCGGCATCTTCGAGGTCGGCTCGATGCCGATCGTGCCGAAACATCTCTATGAAGGCACCGACTGGAAGACCAATCCCTACAACAACGCCCCTGTCGGCACCGGCCCCTTCATGTTCAAGGAATGGCAGAAGGGCTCTTTCATCCGCCTGGTCAAGAACCCGAACTATTACGAGAAGGGCAAGCCCTATCTCGACGAGATCTACTGGCAGATCATTCCCGATGCCGCGGCGCGCTCGGTGGCGTATGAGACCGGCAAGGTCGACGTGCTGCCCGGCGGCTCGGTCGAGAATTTCGACGTGCCGCGGCTGTCCAAGCTGAAGGACACCTGCGTCACCGGCGCCGGCTGGGAGTTCTTCTCGCCGCTGGCCTGGCTGTGGCTCAACAATCGCCAGGGTCCGCTCGCCGACAAGCGGGTGCGGCAGGCGGTCATGTTTGCGATCGACCGCGACTTCGCCAAGGACGTGATCTGGAACGGGCTCGGCAAGGTCGCGACCGGCCCGTCGGCCTCGACCATCAAATACTACACCGACGACGTGCCGAAATACCCTTACGATCCCGCCAAAGCCAAGGCGCTGCTGAAGGAAGCCGGCTACAAGGGCGAGAAGATCCGTCTTCTGCCGCTCGCCTATGGCGAGACCTGGCAGCGCTGGGGTGAAGCCGTGAAGCAGAACCTCCAGGACGTCGGCATGAACATCGAGACCATCGCCACCGACGTTGCCGGCTTCAACCAGAAGATCGGCGACTGGGATTACGACATCGCCTTCACCTATCTCTACCAGTACGGCGATCCCGCCCTCGGCGTCGGCCGCAACTACGTCTCCAGCGCCATTGCCAAGGGCCAGGTGTTCAACAACGTCGAAGGTTACTCCAACCCGGAAATCGACAAGCTGTTCGCCGACGGCGCGGTGGCAACGCCCGACTCCAAGCGCAAGGAGATCTACGAGAAGGCGCAGAAGATCCTGGTCGAGGACGTGCCGGTGGCCTGGATGCTCGAGCTGCAATTCCCCACCATCATGCGTTGCAAGGTCAAGAACCTGATCACGACCGGGATCGGGGTCAACGACGGCTTCAAGGACGCATGGCTGGACAAGTGAGGGCTGCCTCCGTCACCTCTCGCCGCTGGCGGGGAGAGGTGATCGCTCCATCTCTGTCGCTCCAGGTCACATCACCGATATGATCCTCTAGATGCTCTCCTTCGTCGCTCAGCGTGTCGTGAAGGGCGTGATCGTCCTGCTTGCGATCGTCGTCCTCAATTTCTTCCTGATCCGGCTTGCGCCCGGCGATCCCGCCGTCGTGATGGCGGGCGAGGCCGGGGCGAGCGACCAGATCTTCGTCCAGCAGCTCAGGGAGAAGTTCGGCCTGGACAAGCCGCTGCCCGAGCAGCTCTTCATCTACGTCAAGGGCATTGCTACCCTCGACCTCGGCTTCTCCTTCCGCCAGCAGGCGCCGGTCGCGAAGCTGATCGGCGAGCGGCTGCCCGCGACATTGCTGCTGACGCTGACGGCGTTCGCGATCTCGCTCGTGCTCGGCGTTCTCTTCGGCACCTTCGCCGCGCGCTTTGCCGGAACCTTTCTCGACACCGCGATCACCGTCTTTGCGCTGATCTTTTACGCCATGCCGATCTTCTGGGTGGCGCTGATGGGCATCCTGCTGTTCTCGGTCACCATGGATTGGCTGCCGAGCTTCGGCTACGAGACTGTCGGCGCCAACCTCACTGGCTTCGCTCATGCCGTCGATGTCGCGAAGCACCTGATCATGCCGGCGATGACGCTGGGCCTGTTCTTCATGGCGACCTACACCCGCATGACGCGCGCCTCGATGCTGGAGGTGAAGCGGCTCGACTTCGTCAAGACCGCGCGCGCCAAAGGCCTGTCCGACGCCGTGATCCAGCGCCGCCACGTCCTGCGCAACGCGCTGCTGCCCGTCGTGACGCTCGCCGGCGTCCACTCCGGCACCCTGATCGGCGGCGCCGTCATCACCGAGACCGTGTTCGCCTGGCCCGGCATCGGACGCCTGATGTACGACGCCCTGCTGCAGCGCGACTACAATCTGCTGCTCGGCGTCTTCGTGATCTGCTCCGCCATGGTCCTGATCTTCAACCTCATCACCGACCTGGTCTATCGCCTGGTCGACCCGCGCATCGAATTCACCACATGAAACAGTTCTGGAAATCGATGCTGAGGAGCCCGAGCGGCGTCATCGGGCTCATCATCCTGCTGCTTGCGATCTCGGTCGCCTTGTTCGGTCCGATGCTGTTCCCGAACTCGCCCTGGCGCATGGTGCAGCGGCCGTTCCTGCCGCCGTTCACGCTCGCGACCGTGCCGCTCGGCACCGATGCACTCGGCCGCGACGTGTTCGCGGGCATGATCTTTGGCGCACGCGTCTCGCTGCTCGTCGGCATGGTCTCCACCCTGGTGGCGCTCGTCGTCGGCGTTCCCATTGGCGCCATGGCCGGTTATTTCGGCGGCAGGGTCGACGACGCCCTGATGCGCTTCACGGAGTTCTTCCAGACCATTCCGAGCTTTGCGCTCGCGATCGTGCTCGTCGCGATCCTGCAGCCCTCGATCTATTCGATCGTCGCCTCGATCGCGCTGGTGAGCTGGCCGCCGGTCGCGCGGCTCGTCCGCGGCGAGGTGCTGTCGTTGCGCACGCGGGAGTACGTCCAGGCCGCCGTGGTCACGGGCCAGAGCAACACCTGGATCATCCTGCGCGAAATCCTGCCGAATACGCTGTCGCCGGTGATCGTGCTGGCCTCGCTGATGGTGGCGACCGCGATCCTGCTGGAATCCTCGCTGGCGTTCCTCGGCCTCGGCGATCCCAACCTGATCTCCTGGGGCTACATGGTCGGTGCCGGCCGCACCGTGATCCGCCAGGCGTGGTGGATCACCGTGTTTCCCGGCGTCGCCATCCTGATCTCGGTGCTCGGCCTCAATTTGATCGGCGAAGGCCTCAACGACGCGCTCAATCCGCGGCTGTCGCGGGAGGGCCGCTGATCATGACCGCTCCGCCCGCCGTCTCCATCAAGAACTTGCGGATCGCGTTGCCCAAGGGCGCCGAGCGTCCGTTCGCGGTCGACGGCGTCTCGCTCGATCTGCGGCCCGGCAAGATCGTCTGCGTCGTCGGCGAATCCGGCTCCGGCAAATCGATGTGCGCGCATGCGCTGATGGGACTGTTGCCTGACACGGTCACCGTCACCTCCGGCGAGATCCAGTTCGAAGGCCGCGACCTGCTCAAACTCGACGACGACGGCTGGCGAGATCTGCGCGGCCGCCGGCTCGCGATGATCTTCCAGGAGCCGATGACCGCGCTCAATCCGTTGATGCGGATCGGCGATCAGATGGCGGAGATGTTCGAGGCGCACGGGCTGCTCACGCCGAGGGAGCGGCGCGCCAAGGCGCTGTCGCTGGCGCGCGAGGTCGGCCTCCCCGACCCCGAGCGCATCGTGCGCGCCTATCCGCACCAGCTCTCCGGCGGCCAGCGCCAACGCGCCATGATCGCGATGGCGCTCGCGCTCGAACCGGCGGTGCTGGTTGCGGACGAGCCGACCACCGCGCTCGACGTCACCACGCAAGCGCAGATCCTGAAACTGATCCGCAACCTCCAGCGCAATCGCAACATGGCGGTGATGTTCATCACCCATGATTTCGGCGTGGTCGCCGACATCGCCGACCAGGTCATCGTGTTGCGCCACGGCAAGGTGGTCGAGGAAGGCCCCGCCTCGGCCGTCTTCAACGCGCCGCAGCACGACTACACCAAGGCGCTGCTCGCCGCCGTGCCCACGATGGACCCGCCCGCCCGCAACCCTCTCGTCGACCAGGCCAAAGCGGTCGAGGTGATCGGACTGGACAAGACCTACGTCACCTCGGGCGGCTGGTTTCGCGAGGACCGTCGCGTCGATGCCGCACGCGAAGTCAATTTCACGATTCTCAAGGGCGAGACGCTCGGCCTGGTCGGCGAATCCGGTTCCGGCAAATCGTCGGTGGCCCGTCTTGTGATGCGGCTGGTCGAAGCCGATCGCGGCACCGTGCGGATCGGCGAGACCGATCTCACAAAGCTCGCGGGCAAGGCGCTGCGCGCCGAGCGCCACCGCATCCAGATGATCTTTCAGGATCCGTTCGCCTCGCTCAATCCGCGGCGCAAGGTCGGCCACATCATCGCCGACGGCCCGATTGCGGCCCGCACCGATCCGAAGGTGGCGTTCGACCGCGCCCGCGATCTCCTCAAGATGGTCGGCCTCGATGCCGGCGCACTCGAACGCTATCCGCACGAATTCTCCGGCGGCCAACGCCAGCGCATCGGCATCGCGCGCGCGCTCGCGCTCGAACCCGAAATCATCGTCGCCGACGAAGCCGTCTCCGCGCTCGACGTGTCGGTGCAGGCGCAAGTGCTGAGACTGCTTGAAGACCTCAAGGCGCGTCTTGGCCTGTCGATGCTGTTCATCACCCACGATCTGCGCGTCGCTGCTCAAATCTGCGATCGCATTGCGGTGATGCAGCGCGGCGCCATTGTCGAACTGAAGCCGACCGCGCAGCTGTTCGCCGCGCCCGAACATGCCTATACGCGCGAGCTGCTCGCGGCAGTGCCGGGGCGCAAGGATCGCCCGCCGGCGGCGTAAGTCAGCCGATCGCGATTTCTACTTCGGTCGGGGATTCGTGTTGTTCCAGGTGGGGACCGAGTTTGTTACGCCGACGGAGGGCTGGTTGGACGTTCCGACCGATGGCGCTGTCACGGTCCCGACGGTCTGCCCGGAACTTCCAATAGTCCCTTGCTGTACTGGTGCTCCGGAGCGTCCGCTCGTGCTGCTTGGTGTCCCCGTCCCCGACGTTTGTGCGTTGACGGCGAGTGGCGCTGCAGCCAATCCGAGAGCGATAAGTGCAGCAATGGAGCGTTTCGTTCTTGTCATGGCTGATCCTTTCGGGCGCGGTCTCTCAATCGCGATGCCGTTCGTCGAGGCACCCGTGCACTGAGTGACCTTACAACTCCACGCGCGACAAAATGTGCCGCAGTGCCATCATCCCGCGGGGCTCAACTCTTCATCACGATGCTGCGAAGCGGTCCCCGCCGAACAGATGCGCCGTGAGATCGGCGCA
The DNA here is from genome assembly GCF_019402665.1 of Bradyrhizobium canariense. GTDB lineage: Bacteria > Pseudomonadota > Alphaproteobacteria > Rhizobiales > Xanthobacteraceae > Bradyrhizobium > Bradyrhizobium canariense. The sequence continues at coordinate 284,624 of NZ_VSST01000015.1, read as the reverse complement.
TCGCTGAAGGTACCCCGCTCCCCCTCAGGAGCGGAATCCTCACGGGCTTTTTATCCCTCGTGACCGCCCGCACGGCTGCAAAGCCGAAGGCGACACCCCACATCCGGATGAAATGATTTCCATCATGTGATGATGGATTGAGAATCTATTGGAGACGACATGGGCCAGGTTATTGAGTTTGTCTCGAAATCCGAGCGCGAGCGCATTCGCCTCATCCAGGAAGCGCGCGCGATCTACGACAGCATCTTCCCGCCGGCTGATCCGGTGAGCGAACCATCAAGCGGAGCCTCCGCGCGTCGCAGCGACGGAGGCAACCTCGCGTGATCAAGATCATCGCCGTGCTCTGCAACCTCGCCTCTCCAGCGAACTGTCATGAGCAGACCGTCACCACATCCGATTTCGCCGACGTCTCGATGCAATCGTGCCTGATGGGTGCGCCGCAGCTTGCCGAATGGATGAACCAGCATCCGGCCGAGCGCCTCGCGGGATGGCGCTGCGTGATCGGCCAACAGGCCGGCCGGGGCGCCTGAGGGCGCATGCTCCCCTCTGGGGGCGTTGCGATCTTCACCTTGCGACCGGCCGCGCTGATCGACATCGGCTCTCGCCCAGAGCGTTCGCGTGCTATCGAACCGGCGGGTTGGTATTGCTCCAGGTCGGAACCGAGTTGGTGACGCCGACGGAAGGCCAATTATACGTGCCGATCGACGGCGCCGTGACCGTCCCCACCGTCTGTCCTGAGCTGCCGTAAGCCCTCGACGGCACGGCCATCGACCCTCCAACGCTGCCATAACTCGGGGCCGCCATAACGGAGCTGTAGTGTCTGGCGGACCTGTGCTTCTTCGCCTCGACAACGGAGGGGGCCGTAGCTAGGCCAACCGTGATAAGTGCGGCAATCGCGAATTTGATGCCTGTCATCGCTGATCCTTTCGTCGCCGTAGACCCCGTACGCCAAGTGTTCATTGTTCGGAAGAATTCCATAGCACTCCGTTCATAACTCCGTGCGCACACGAAGGTGCCGGAGCGCGGTCGCACGGCATGATCAGCGCCGCCGCGGACGACAGGCCTTGCGGTTGTGGCGCTCCTTGACGGTCGCGACCGAGTGCATCAGTTCCTTGAAGGCCGCGATTGCCTTGTCATCGCCGAATGCGCTGTCACCGAGCGCTTCCAGATGCTCAATGACCACGAGCAGCGCATCCGCGACCTGGCCGATCTGCTTGCCGTAACTGCCGACATCCGACAGTAGGTCCTTCTCGACATCGGGCGCCGAGGATTGGCCCACCGTGATGTTCACGAGACCGAACTGGCCGCCGGCCGGGCTGAAGAACGACGTGATCGGGTTGATGGACTGCACGACGTCCCCCGACAGAGGCAGCTTGAACACGGGCATGCGACTATTCTTTCCTTTGCTGAGCCCGGCGGGCGCGAGACTAGCACGCCCGCCCGCTACCGCGCCTCGCCTTCGGATGGACCCGAATCAGCGCTAAAGCGTTTTCGAGCGAAGTGGATGCCGGTTCGCGTGAAGAAAACGCGTCGAAACAAGGATCTAGAGCTTCGGTTCTGATTCAATCAGAACCGATAATGCTCTAGTGCATTCACCTCATCGACTTCGCGTATTGAGGCGATATGACCGGTCCCGAACTGAAGCAACTCCGCAACGATCTCTCGGACGTCCTCGAACGCAAGCTCACCGCGGCCGACATGGCCCGGCTTTGCGGATTGCCGGAGAAGGGCGGCGCCGACACCATCCGGCGCTGGGAAGTCAGCGGCCCGACACCGTCCGCGACCAAGGTGCTGCGCGTGCTCGCGATGGCGAGCGAGCGCTACCCGATCCTGGAGAAGTTCGACGTCTTCGATCGTCATGACGTGCGCGAGGAAGACCGGCCCGCAAAGCGCGCTGCATTCCGCGAACAGATGCGCGATGAGGCGCGGCGCCGTCTTGGTTAATGAGATGCGCGCGCAAGTTACACTGACAGCGCCGAGTTAAGCCTTCCTTCACCACTTCTTAAGCCGACATTAAGCACGAAAATCATTTACGGCCCAATACGTTAGGTTGGCTGCCGCTGTGCCACGGATGTGACAGCATTTTCGTCAAAAGCGAGCTATCTGCAAAATCAACGACGGCGCGGAAAGCGCGCCTGCCGGGGACCTAAGTGTTGGAGTTTGGACGATGAAGAAGATTCTGTTTGCGACCGTTGCGCTGCTCGTGCTGGGCGCTGCTGCGCCGGCAGTCGGTGCCGATCTCGGTAACCGCAATTACTATAAGGCGCCCGCGCCCGCTTATGCCGCGCCGATCTACAACTGGACCGGCTTCTACATCGGTGGCCATGTCGGCGGCGCGTTCTCCAGCGACAACAATTTCAGCGGCCTCTCCACCGGCAATAACGGCAACGGCCGTTTCCTCGGCGGCGTGCAGGCTGGTGCGGACTGGCAGTTCAACCCGAACTTCGTCGTCGGCGTCGAAGGCCAGTATTCCTGGCTCTCCGGCAGCGTCGGCGCGGTGTTCCCGGGCGGCGTCGCCTACACCAACGACCAGCGCGGTCTCGGCTCGATCACCGGCCGCGTCGGCTACACCTGGGGTCCGGGCCTGCTCTATGTGAAGGGCGGCTACGCCTACTCCGACAACAACGAGAAGGTCACTGTCGGCGGCGTGCCGGCGGCCTTCGTCATCACGGGCGATCACCGCAACGGCTACACCGTCGGCGCCGGCCTCGAATACATGTTCGCCCCGAACTGGTCGGCCAAGGCCGAGTACCAGTACTACAATTTCGGCGACGCGCACTTCACCGGTGGTCCGCTGGCGGGCACCGGCAACTTCACCACCGACGACCACACCATCAAGGCGGGCGTCAACTACCGCTTCAACTGGGCCAACTCGGCGGTCGCGCGCTACTGAACGGTTATCAAAACCTTATCATGATGAAGGGCCGGCATCGTTGCCGGCCCTTCTTTTTTCGCTGTGCGGAACGTGCGCAACCAATTGAGCGACTTGCGATTTTTTAACCTGGCCCGAGGATACTCCGCGGCGAAAACATAAAGATCACGCGTGGGGGAATTTCGATGGCGATCCGTCTGGGCCTTGGCCGTTTGCTTGGTCGTATCCGGCCCCGTTTCAAAATGCCGACATGGGGCGTGCGCGGCAGCCTGTTCACGGCCTTCGCGGTGATCGCGGGCATGGGCCTCGTGATTGCAGCCGGCGCCGGCTTCGTCTTCCACCATCTCGGCAGCACCATGATGGACCTGAGCGGCCGCGACATCCCGCGCCTTTCCGCCAGCCTTCAACTCGCATCGCAAAGCGCAACGCTCGCGGCGCAGGGGCCGGGCCTCCTGGCGTCGCCGTCCGACGAGGCGCTGAACGAACGCACCAAGAAGGTGCAGGAGATCCAGCAGCTTGCCATGGCCAAGCTTGGCGAGATCATCGAACTCGGCGCCGACAAGCAGATCGCAACCGCATTGCGCGACACCGCCAAGAGCATCGACGAGGCGACCCAGAGCCTGGTGTCGGCCGCGCGCGAGCGGCTCGATGCCGGCGCGCTGCATGACAAGCAATATGAAGCGCTCCGCAAGGCGCAGCTCACCTTCGTCGGTGCGGCCGGTCCTGCCATGCTGGATGCGCAAACGCGCCTGAACGCGATCCTCGGCGCGGCGGAAGTTTCCGCCGACGATGCCACCGAAGCCGCCCGCACTGTCTCCCAGGTCGCGACCATCTCCGCCAACGGCAATCTGATGGCCGCCGACATGATGGCGGCGCTGTCGGCCAACAACAGCGATACGCTGGAGGCGATCGAGAAAGAGTTCAAGGCGACGCGCGACCGCGTCAAGTCGAACCTCGAGGACCTGCCGAACATTGCCTCGATGCAAGCGGTGCGCGATACCGTGCAAAAGCTGTTCGCCTTCGGCGAAGGCAAGTCCGGCGTGTTCAAGATCCGCCAGAAGGAGCTCGACGCCATCGATTACGGCCAGACCATTTTGGACGAGGCCCGCAAGCTCAATGTCGGCCTCGGCATCAGCGTGCAGCAGCTGGTCGAGGGTGTGCAGAAGGAGACCAATGCGTCGACCTTCCAGGCGCGGCAGGAGATCTCGCTCGCGACCACCGCGATGCTGGCACTCGGCGCACTGACGCTGGTCGGCTCGGCGCTGTTCGTCTGGCTCTATGTCGGCCGCAACATCCTGCGCCGCATTCGCGAGCTTCAACGCGCCATGCAGTTGCTCTCGGCCGGCGATCTCGACACCGAGATCGTCCGCTCCCGGCAGAACGACGAGATCGGCGCGATGAAGGAAACGCTGACGGTGTTCCGCGACAGCATGATCGAAGCCCGGGCGCTTGCGAGCGAGCAGGACAGGGATCGCGTCGCCAAGGCCGAGCGTGCGGCGCAGATGGAGGCGAAGATTGCAGAATTCGAGGGCGCGGTCCGCTCCGCACTCGACAATCTCGCGCAGTCGGCCAATTCGATGCAATCGACCGCTCAGAGCATGTCGAACACGGCAGACCAGTCCAACGCGCTGGTGAACGCGGTTGCCTCCGCAGCCGAAGAGACCTCGGTCAACGTGCAGACCGTATCGTCAGGCACGGAGCAGCTGTCGTCTTCGATCGAGGAGATCAGCAAGCAGGTCGTCACCTCGGCCGCGATCGCCAGGAAAGCGGTCGACGAAGCCGGCGCGACCGACGCCACGGTGCAAAGCCTCGCCGACAGCGCGAGCCGCATCAGCGTGGTGGTCGACCTGATCCAGACGATTGCCTCGCAGACCAATCTGCTGGCGCTCAACGCCACCATCGAGGCGGCGCGCGCGGGTGAAGCCGGCCGCGGCTTCGCGGTGGTCGCCTCCGAGGTGAAGAGCCTCGCGAGCCAGACCGCCAAGGCAACGGAGGAGATCCGCAGCCAGATCGCCAGCATGCAGTCGGTGACGACTTCGGCAGTCGGCGCCATCCAGGGCATCGGCCGGATCATCGGCGAGATCAACGACGTCACCACGACGATCGCCGCCGCGGTCGAGGAACAGGGCGCGGCGACACGCGAGATCGCCCGCAACATCCAGCATGCGGCCGGTGGCACCAGCGAGGTCTCCAGCAACATCGTCGGCGTCTCCACGGCTTCGGCGGAAGCCGGTGCAGCGGCGAACGAAGTGCTCGGCGCCTCCGACGCGCTCCGCCGCGAAGCCGACATGCTGCGCGGAGAGATCGACGCGTTCCTCAACAACATGCGGGCGGCGTAAGCCGCCGTTCCGCAACCCGGAATGACCGCTATGCGGGCGCGCCAGCGTCCTTTTTCGGCTGGCGCGCCGCGGCGAGCGGGTTTAAGCCGGTAGCATGAACGCAAAGACCGATACCGTGCAGTCCTCCGCCGACGCCCTGCGCTATCCCTGGGAACAGCATCCCGGCCCCGAAGAGGTCGTCGAGGTGAAGCCCGGCGTGTTGTGGGTGCGGCTGAAGCTGCCGTTCCGCCTCAACCATGTGAACATCTATCTGCTCGCCGATGGCGACGGCTACGCCATGATCGATGCCGGCTTCGGCAATGAGGAGACGATCGAAGCCTGGACGAAGCTGTTCGACGGACCACTGAAGGGCGTCAACATCACGCGCCTGATCGTGACCCATTCCCATCCCGATCATGTCGGTCTGGCCGGGTGGATCGTCGAGCGATTCAACTGCCCGCTGGTGATGTCTCAGGTCGAATATCTGCAATCGGTCTATCACCAGAACCGCGGCACCGAGGAGCGGAAGGAGGCGCAGCGGCTGTTCTTCCGCCGCCACGGCATGGACGAGTCGCTCACGGAAAAGCTGCTCGGCCGCGGCCAGGACTATCTCAAGCGCGTCTCGGTGTTGCCGCCGTCCTACCGCCGCATCTCGCATGGCGAGGACGTCGTGATCGGCACGCGCCGCTTCAAGGTGATCACCGGCGGCGGTCACGCGCTCGACCAGGTGATGCTGTATTGCGCCGACGACAAGCTGTTCCTCTCGGCCGACCAGGTGCTGAGCAAGATCTCGCCGAACGTCAGCGTGTGGGCGGTCGAACCCGACCAGAACTCGCTCGGCGAATATCTGGCCTCGCTCGCCAGCCTCACCACGACGCTGCCCTATGACGTGCTGGTGCTGCCCGGCCACGGCGTGCCGTTCTACGGGCTGAAGACCCGCATCAAGCAGCTCGCCGATCACCACGAGGAGCGCTGCCGCCTGATCGCGGAAGCCTGCCGCGAGGTGCCGCAGACCTCGCGCGCCTTGGTGCCCGTGGTGTTCAACAAGCACGTGCTGGACGAACACCAGATGGGTTTCGCCGCCGGCGAACTGGTCGCCCACGTCAACTACATGATCGTGGAAGGCCGGCTGACGGCGGAAATGAAAGACGGCGTGTTGCAGTTCAGGACGACCTGAGTTTCAGGGGCCGCCGATGACCCATGAGGCCATCCGCAACCTGCTCGCACGGGACGACGACGAAGCGCTGGGCGAGCTTCGGACACTGTCAACGGCGAGCGATGCCTTTGTACGGCGAACCGCAATCGAGGTCATCGGACAACACAAGCGGGGGCATGAACTCCGCACGATTATTACCACTGCGTTTTCCGACACGTCAGACTACGTCAGGCGCACCGCCTGCGGCATCGTCGAGCAATGGAAGCTTGCCGAAGCTCATGATCTCGTGCTGCCCCTTCTGAGGGCGCCCGAAGCATCGACGCGGGAGTGCGCGCTTCGCGCCCTTGCGGAAATCTGGCATGAGGCGGATTTCCATTCGACCTTTGATCTCTACAGGCGCGATCCGGAAATCGGAGTTCGGAAGGAAGCCGCGCGGACCTTACGGCGAGGCGCCGCCGCGGGCAATTGGCGGCTGCTGTTCGATGCATTTTCCAGGGATGAGCTTCCGCGGCATCGATTGTGGGCCTGCGAGATCGCCGAGACTTTCGGCGATCCGGACGTCCTACCCGCGCTGACCCCGCTGCTGAACGATGACGACGGACATGTGCGCAAGTCCGCCGCGCACGCCCATCAGGCGATCGGGGCGCGCAGATAGCCCGGGCGCAATGGTGCAGAGCAACATTACGTCTCGCGCGAACTTGATCCGGATCAAGTTTCAAATCGCACGATAGGGCATTTTGCCCAAATGCCCCGCAGGTCCAAATGTGGGATAGCGCATAGACATTGGAGCTGGAAAAGCTCTAAGGATATGCGGGTCTTTGGTCGGTTCCGCTGCAGGTTTGACGATGGATTACGCCCAGTTCTTCAATTCCGCCCTTGATCGTCTCCACACCGAGCGGCGCTACCGCGTGTTCGCCGATCTCGAGCGCATTGCCGGCCGGTTCCCGCATGCGCTCTGGCATTCGCCCAAGGGCAAGCGCGACGTCGTGATCTGGTGCTCCAACGATTATCTCGGCATGGGCCAGCACCCGAAGGTGGTGGGCGCGATGGTCGAGACCGCGACCCGGGTCGGCACCGGCGCAGGTGGCACCCGCAACATCGCCGGCACGCATCATCCGCTGGTGCAGCTCGAGGCCGAGCTCGCCGATCTCCACGGCAAGGAAGCCTCGCTGCTCTTCACGTCCGGCTACGTCTCGAACCAGACCGGCATCGCGACCATCGCAAAGCTCATTCCGAACTGCCTGATCCTGTCCGACGAGCTCAACCACAATTCGATGATCGAAGGCATCCGCCAGTCCGGCTGCGAGCGGGTCGTGTTCCGCCACAACGACCTCGCCGATCTCGAAGCGCTGTTGCAGGCTGCAGGCCCGAGCCGGCCCAAGCTGATCGCCTGCGAGAGCCTTTATTCGATGGACGGCGACATCGCCCCGCTCGCCAAGATCTGCGACCTCGCCGAGAAGTACGGCGCGATGACCTATGTCGACGAGGTCCACGCCGTCGGCATGTACGGCCCGCGCGGCGGCGGCATCGCCGAGCGCGACGGCGTGATGCATCGCATCGACATTCTCGAAGGCACGCTCGCCAAGGCGTTCGGCTGCCTCGGCGGCTACATCGCCGCCAACGGCCAGATCATCGACGCCGTGCGCTCCTATGCGCCGGGCTTCATTTTCACCACCGCTCTGCCGCCGGCGATCTGCTCGGCCGCGACCGCGGCGATCAAGCACCTGAAGACGTCGAGCTGGGAGCGCGAGCGTCACCAGGATCGCGCCGCCCGGGTCAAGGCGATCCTCAACGCCGCCGGCCTGCCGGTGATGTCGAGCGACACCCACATCGTCCCGCTGTTCATCGGCGATGCCGAGAAGTGCAAGCAGGCTTCCGACCTCTTGCTCGAACAGCACGGCATCTACATCCAGCCGATCAACTATCCGACGGTCGCCAAGGGCTCCGAACGCCTGCGCATCACGCCCTCGCCCTATCACGACGACGGCCTGATCGATCAGCTCGCCGAAGCCCTGCTGCAAGTGTGGGACCGCCTGGGTCTGCCGCTTCGCGAGAAGTCGCTGGCGGCGGAGTAGGCTTCTTCGCCTTCTCTTCGATCTAAGTTTCACCGTCCCCGGAGCTACCCCCCTCCCCACCCTCCCCCACAAGGGGGGAGGGAGCGAGAGAGTTGCGGCTCCTTACATCGGGTAGCCGCACAGCGTGACGGTCGGTCTCGAATTCTTGCGACGCGGACGCTCTCTCCGTTCCCTCCCCCCTTGTGGGGGAGGGTCAGGGAGGGGGGTACCGCGCGGGGACTCTCTCGGTGAGCCCGAGGCAGCGCAGCTTTGGGGCAGCGCACCTTAACGACAACCCCGGTTCCCGCGCCCGCGCGGCATTTCGCTGTCGCCTCCACACGCCCAACGCGCTAGATTTACAGGGAAAATGAGATCGGGCGCGGCCAGCGCGCCCCCGGGAGAAGCACGCTCGCCATGCTGCACGATTGGGGCGTGATCGCCGCCGCCTTCGGCTATATCGGCTTTCTGTTCCTGGTGGCGAGCCATGGCGACCGCCGCTCGCGGGCCGGGCGGGGCCGCGCCTCGGGGCTGATCTATCCGCTGTCGCTGGCGATCTACTGCACCTCCTGGACCTTCTTCGGCTCGGTCGGCTTCGCCACCCGCACCTCCACCGACTTCCTCGCGATCTATGTCGGCCCGATCCTGATGATCGGGCTCGGCGCCGGCGTCCTCCGCCGTGTGATCCAGCTCGCCAAGGCCCACAACATCACCTCGATCGCCGACTTCATCGGCGCGCGTTACGGCAAGAGCCAGGCGGTGGCGGCAACCGTCGCGCTGATCGCGATCATCGGCTCGGTGCCCTACATCGCGCTCCAGCTCAAGGCGGTGGCCTCCTCGCTCGAAACCATCCTGAGCGAAGACCAGGCCTTCTCCCACATCCCGATCGTCGGCGACGTGGCGCTGATGGTGACGCTGGCGATGGCGGCCTTCGCGGTGCTGTTCGGCACGCGGCAGACGGATGCCACCGAACACCAGCACGGCCTGATGCTGGCGGTCGCGACCGAATCCATCATCAAGCTCGTCGCCTTTCTTGCCGCGGGCATCTTCGTCACGTTCTGGATGTTCTCGCCGCACGAGCTGATCGAGCGCGCGATGAAGACGCCGGAGGCGGTGCGCGTCATCAACTATTCGCCGTCGATCGGCAACTTCCTGACCATGACGCTGCTGTCGCTGTGCGCGATCATGCTGCTGCCGCGCCAGTTCCACGTCAGCGTCGTCGAGAATTCCTCGGACGCCGAGGTCGGCCGCGCGCGCTGGCTGTTTCCGCTCTATCTCGTCGCCATCAATCTGTTCGTGATCCCGATCGCGTTCGCCGGTCTCGTCAGCTTTCCGTTCGGCGCCGCCGATCCGGATATGTACGTGCTGGCGCTGCCGATGGAGGGCGGCGCGGATCTGCTCAGCGTCGCCGTCTTCGTCGGCGGGCTGTCGGCGGCGACCGCGATGGTGATCGTCGAATGCGTCGCGCTCTCCATCATGGTTTCGAACGACCTCGTGGTGCCCCTGGTGCTGCAACGACGGCCCGAGGGGCGCACCGGCGGCGCCGATTTCAGCGACTTCCTGTTGCGCTCGCGGCGCCTGGCGATCTTCGCCATCATGGTGATGGCCTATTTCTACTACCGCGCGCTCGGCAACACCCAGCTCGCGGCGATCGGCCTGCTGTCTTTTGCCGCCATCGCCCAGCTTGCACCAAGCTTCTTCGGCGGGCTGCTGTGGCGGCGCGCGACCGCGCGCGGCGCGATCGGCGGCATGCTGGTCGGGTTCGCGGTGTGGCTCTACACGCTGTTCATCCCGAGCTTCATGGATACTTCGACGGCGGGGATCCTGCTGCTCCAGCACGGCCCGTTCGGGATCGAGGCGCTGCGGCCGCAGGCGCTGTTCGGCGCCGATTTGCCGCCGCTGATGCACGGCGTCGTCTGGTCGCTGTCGCTCAACATCCTCACCTATGTGCTGCTGTCGCTGGCGCGCCGGCCGTCTTCGATCGAACTGGTCCAGGCCGATCTGTTCGTCCCCAACACGCTCGCGCCGATTTCCCCGAATTTCCGGCGCTGGCGCACCACCGTCACGGTGCAGGACATCCAGACCACGGTGGCGCAATATCTCGGGCCTGACCGCGCGCGGCATTCGTTCGAGGCATTCTCCGCGCGGCGCAATGTGCGGCTGGAGTCCGGGGCGCCCGCCGATTTCGAGCTGCTGCAGCACGCCGAGCACCTGATCGCCTCCTCGATCGGCGCAGCCTCCTCGCGTCTGGTGATGTCGCTGCTGTTGCGCAAACGGACGGTGTCGGCGAAGGCTGCGCTCAAGTTGCTCGACGATTCCCATGCGGCGCTGCATTTCAACCGCGAGATCCTCCAGACCGCGCTCAACCATGTGCGCCAGGGCATCGCGGTGTTCGATGCCGATCTGCAACTGATCTGCTCCAACCGGCAGTTCGGCGATCTCCTCAATGTTCCCCCGCATTTCATCCAGTTCGGCACGCCCTTGCGTGAAATCCTGGAATTCATGGGCGTGAGCGAGCCGACCGATCCGATCGAGCGCGAGGCCATGCTGGAGCGCCGGCTGCTGGCTTACACCACCGACGGCGAGCCTTATCTCGAACGCCTGCCCGACCGCCACATGGTGATCGAGATCTTGACCAACCGCATGCCCGGCGGCGGCTTCGTCATTACCTTCACCGACGTCACGCCCACGTTCGAGGCGGCCGAAGCGCTCGAGCGCGCCAATGCGACGCTGGAAAAGCGGGTGCGCGACCGCACCGAGGAGCTGACCCGGCTGAATTCCGAGCTGGCGCTGGCCAAGAGCGCGGCCGAAGACGCCAGCATCTCCAAGACGCGCTTTCTCGCCGCCGCCAGCCACGACATTCTCCAGCCGCTGAACGCGGCGCGGCTCTATGTCACGAGTCTGGTCGAGCGTCAGCACAGCGGCGAGGAGACGCGACTGGTCGAGAACATCGACGAATCGCTCCAGGCGATCGAGGAGATCCTCGGCGCGCTGCTCGACATCTCCAGGCTCGACGCCGGCGCGATGACGACCTCGATCTCGAGCTTCAAGATGGCCGACCTGATGCGCTCGCTGGAGATCGAGTTCGCGCCGATCGCGCGCGCCAAGAATCTGGCGCTCGTCTTCGTGCCGTGCTCGCTGCCGGTGGAGTCGGATCGTCTCCTGCTGCGGCGGCTGCTGCAGAACCTGATCTCCAACGCCATCAAATATACCCCGCGCGGGCGCGTGCTGGTCGGCTGCCGCCGCCGCGGCGCCACGCTGAAGATCTGCGTCTACGACACCGGCGTCGGCATCCCGGCGGTCAAGCGCGGCGAGATCTTCAAGGAATTCCACCGCCTCGAGCAGGGCGCGCGAATTGCCCGCGGCCTCGGCCTGGGCCTGTCGATCGTCGAGCGGTTGGCACGCGTGCTCAAGCACGACATCGCCATCGATTCCAATGTCGGCGGCGGATCGGTATTTTCCGTGACGGTGCCGACGGCAAAGGCGATCACCCACACCGCGGCCGTGACCAGTGCGACGCCGCTCGCACGCACCTCGATCTCGGGGACCCTGATCGTCTGCATCGAGAACGACGCCGCGATCCTCGACGGCATGCGCACGCTGCTGAAGGCCTGGGACGCCGAAGTGATCGCGGTCGCCGATCCCGAGGGCGCGATCGCCGCGATCGAAACTGCCGGCCGCCGCGTGACCGGCCTGCTGGTCGATTACCACCTCGACCGCGGCAACGGCATCGCGGCGATCCGCGACATCCGCCGCCGCTTCGGTGACGGCATCCCCGCGATCCTGATCACCGCCGACCGCAGCCCCGCCGTGCAAATGGCTGCGCGCGACGAAAAGGTCGCGGTGCTCAACAAGCCGGTCAAGCCGGCTTCGCTGCGCGCCCTGCTCGGCCAGTGGCGCACGCAGCAGATGGTGGCGGCGGAGTGAACTTCCGCACTCAAGGTGCAAGCCTCGTAAACACGTAGTCGCGGCTCTTCACACGAGCTTCGTGGCAGGCGAAGCAGGTGCGATGCTGGGCCTCGTCGACCGGCTTGCCGTTGACGAAGCGACCAAATCCCCAGCCGCCGGTCGAGGCATATTTTCTGGAATCCTTCACCATCACCTGGACGGTGGTGGCCTCACCGGGAATCGTCGCGGACGCAAATTCGGGCGATTGCTTCCGCTTCCAGGCCCGCTTGACCAGAATTGTGCCGTCCGGGAACGGAAGCTTGTTGTCTTGATAAGCATCGATCGCGGTCCTGTTGCCGACGACGGCACGCAGCTCGTCCAGGGGAGCCGCCTCCTCGGCCGGCGCGATCAGCTCCCACTGCTTGTAGCCTTCCGGGACAGTGACGCCGAAGATCGGCGAGGCATCGGCCTGCCCGTGCGCGAACGCGATCGTGACCAGATACGGCACGCAGGTCAGGACAACGACGAGGAGGAGCACGGCCAACACGATCATCGCCGTAGAGGATGGAATTCTTGACTTTCCGGATTTCATTTTCGCTGACGCTTCATTGAACTGCGATCGCATGTCAGGCCTCGGTCCGGCCTTGCCGGACCGAAGTGGCCAAAATCATCAAGCACCGCCGTCGGCGTCGATGACGGCCTTGGCAAACGCTTCTGGGGCTTCCTGCGGCAGATTGTGGCCGATACCGCCGGTGATCAGGCGGTAGTCGTACCGGCCCGAGAATTTCTTGGCATAGGCGCTTGGGTCGGGATGCGGCGCGCCATTGGCGTCGCCTTCCATCGTGATCGTCGGCACGTCGATGACGGGAGCTGCCGCGAGCTTCTTTTCGAGCTCCTCGTATTTCGCTTCACCCTGAGCGAGCCCGAGCCGCCAACGGTAATTGTGGATCGTGATCGCGACGTGATCCTTGTTGTCCAGCGCCGCCGCGCTGCGGTCGAAGGTGGCGTCGTCGAACTTCCACCGCGGCGAAGCCAGCTTCCAGATCAGTTTTGCGAAATCATGCGTGTACTTCGCGTATCCTGCGCGGCCGCGCTCGGTCGAGAAATAGAACTGGTACCACCACAGCAGCTCGGCCGACGGCGGCAGCGGCGCATTGCCCGCGGCCTGGCTGGAGATCAGATAGCCGCTGACCGACACCAGCGCGCGGCAGCGCTCCGGCCACAGCGCGGCGATAATGTCGGCGGTGCGCGCGCCCCAATCGAAACCGGCGACCACCGCTTTCTTGATGTCGAGCTTGTCCATCAGCGCGATGATGTCGGCGGCCATTGCCGCCGGCTCGCCGTTGCGCGGCGTCTCGGCGGAGAGGAAGTGGGTCGAGCCGTAACCACGGAGATAGGGGATGATGACACGATAGCCTGCCCTTGCCAGGATCGGCGCGACGTCGACAAACGCGTGAATGTCGTAGGGCCAGCCGTGCAGCAGGATCGCGACGGGGCCGTTCGCAGGACCGGCCTCCGCGTAGCCGACGTTGAGGACGCCGGCATCGATCTGCTTGATCGCGCCGAACGACGCGTTCGTCGCGGAAGAGCGCGGCGCTTGCGATTCGGCGTGGGCGAGGCCGATCACGCCGAGGCCGGTGGCGACGGTTCCGGCGGCGATGCCGAAAAACTGGCGGCGGTGCTGATCGATGATCTGTTTCATGATGGTGCTACCTTGTTGATGGTTGGAGGTGGTGCCGTCAGATCAGCGCGACCGTGACGTCGATGTTGCCGCGGACGGCCTTGGAATAGGGACAGGTCTGAAGCGCCTCATCGACGATCCCGCGCGCGATCTCGCGATCGAGGCCGGGCAGGCTGACATCGAGGCGTGCCCTGAGGGAATAAGCGCCCTCGTCGAGCACCAGGTCGATCTCCGCATCGATCGCGCATTTCCTGGGGAGCTCGATCTTCCGCTTGCGGGCCGCGATCTCCATCGCGCCCTCGAAGCAGGCCGACCAGCCGGCCGCGAACAATTGCTCGGGATTGGTACCGATGCCGGTGCCGCCCGGCGGCGACAGCTTGATATCCAGGCGGCCGTCGGAACTGCGCGATATGCCGTCCTGTCGCCCGCCGCTGGTGCGGGTCCGGGCCGTGTAGAGCAGTTTCGCCGCTTGGGTCATGAAGGTCTCCTTGCCGTCGCACAACTGACTAGCAGCGGCTGCCGCGACACACCCGTTGGGAGTTGTGAGAACTTGTGAGGTCTCGGCGCGCGCGCCTCACAAGGCCTGCACTTGCGGTGTGATGGCGGCGAGGGACGGCCTTGCCGGATTGCGATCATGTGGCTATCCGGTCCGTCTGAAAGGATCAGGATTTCGCCATGACCGAGCCGGCCGGCACCGCAACGGGAACCTTCTCGTTTGGGCCATTCACCGTAACGCCGAATGAAAGACTTGTGATGCGCGACGGCGCCGCGCTGCCGCTCGGTGCAAAGGCCTTCGACACGCTGCTCGCGCTGATGTCGCGGCCGAACCAGGTCGTCAGCAAGTATGATCTGATGGCGCTGGTGTGGCCCGGTATGAGGGTCGAGGACGCAAATCTGCGCTTTCACGTCGCGGCGCTTCGTAAGGCCCTTGGCGACGGCAAGGACGGTGCCCGCTACATCACCACACTCTCCGGCCGCGGCTATTGCTTCGTGGCGCCGATCTCGCAGGTGAATATCCCGGCGGAAGGGCGCACCGTAGCGCGAACGGAATTGCCGCCCGTCAAACTGCCGAACCGGCTGCAACGGATGGTCGGGCGCGACGATGTGGTCGCCGCCGTCTCCGACAGGCTCATCGCCTCGCGCTTCGTCACGATCGCCGGCCCGGGCGGCGTCGGCAAGACCGCCGTTGCCGTGGCCATCGCTCACGACCTGCTCGCGACATTCTTCGACGCCGCACATTTCGTCGACCTTGCCGCGCTGAGCGATCCCGATCTCGTGATCACCTCGCTCCTGCTGATGCTGGGCTTGCCCGCGCAAGCCGACGATCCCCTGCCTGCGCTGCTCGCACATCTCCGGGACAAGCGGATGCTGCTGATCTTCGACAATTGCGAGCACGTCATCGCGACCGCGGCCCCGCTGGCCGCCGAGATCTTGCACGCCGCACCGCATGTCCATATCCTGGCGACGAGCCGCGAAGCCCTGCGGGTCGAGGGCGAGCAGGTCTATCGGCTGGCGCCGCTCGCGGTTCCGCCCGACAAGCCCGGGCTGACGGCAGCCGCGGCGCAGACTTATCCCGCCCTTCAGCTCTTCCTCGAACGTGCCACGGCCGGCGGCGCGCAGATCGCGCTCGATGATGCCAATGCGGCGATCGTCGCCGGGATCTGCCGCAAGCTCGACGGCATGGCGCTGGCGATCGAACTCGCCGCCGGCCGCGTCGAAGCCTACGGCCTGGAGCAGACCGCGGCACTGCTCGACGAGCGTCTCAATCTGCTCTGGCAGGGCCAGCGCACGGCGCCGCCGCGACAGAAGACGTTGCAGGCGACGCTGGCCTGGAGCTACGGGCTCTTGTCCGACATCGAGCGCATCGTGCTGCGCAGGCTCGCGGTTTTCGCCGGTCACTTCACCATCGACGCCGCACTCGAGATCGTGCCGGACGAACGTGTCGACCGCTCCCGCCTGTTCGACGCTATCGACGGCCTGGTGGCCAAGTCGATGGTCGCGGCGCGGCCGATTGGCGCCATGATGCGTTACCGTCTGCTCGACACGACGCGCACCTATCTGCTCGAAATCGAGCCGGATGACGCGGCGCTCGCCGCCCGCCACGCGACCTATTACCGGCATTGGCTGGAGCAGGCCGGCACGACATGGGCTACTGCGCCGAGCGCCGACGAGCGCGCGATCCACTTCTCCGCGCTTCACAACGTGCGCGCCGCACTGGACTGGTGTTTTGGCCCGGACGGCGATGCCAACATCGGCGTTGCACTCGCCGCTGCAGCCGCTCCCATCTTTCTGGCCATGTCCCTGCTGGTCGAGTGCCGGCGCTGGTCTGAACGGGCGCTGCTTGCGATCGATCCGTCCTCGCGCGGCTGCGCCGAGGAAATGCATATCCAGGGCGCGCTCGGACTGACCTTGATGTTCACGCGCGGCGGCAGCGAAGCGGCGCGCGCCGCCTTGAGCCGGAGCCTTGCGATCGCCGAGGCGCGCGGCGACGCGCCGAACCAGCTCCAGCTGCTCGGGCGCATGCATATTTTCCACGAGCGGATGGGACAGTTCGACGCCGCGCTCGGCTATGCGCAGCAAAGCCTTACGGTCGCCGGGACACTCGCCGATGCCGCCTCCCTCGCCCTCGCCCATTCGCTCCTCGGTGTCTCCTTGCATCTTGCCGGCGAGCACCGCGACGCGCTGACGATGCTGGAGGC
The DNA here is from genome assembly GCF_019402665.1 of Bradyrhizobium canariense. GTDB lineage: Bacteria > Pseudomonadota > Alphaproteobacteria > Rhizobiales > Xanthobacteraceae > Bradyrhizobium > Bradyrhizobium canariense. The sequence continues at coordinate 267,959 of NZ_VSST01000015.1, read as the reverse complement.
CGCCTGGCATGGGCCGGGCACGGAACGGATCAGCACCGTCTATGGCTTCGATCACCGCAACCGGGCCGGCATCTCGCTCGCGCGCGAGTTCTGGTTGCAGGGCCGCCCCGCGGATGCGCTGCAACTGGCCCGACAGACGGTCGTCGAGGCCGCGCAGATGGACCATCCGATCACGCTCTGCATTGCGTTGATCTGGGCGGTCTCGATCGATCTCTGGAGCGGAGACCTCGAGGCCGCGGAAGAGAACATCGACCGCTTCATCGCCCATGCCGAATCGCGCTCCATGGGCCCCTATCTTGCGGTCGGCCGCGGCGTCAAAGGCGAACTGGCGATCCGGCGCGGCCATGCCGCCGAAGGCGTCGAGACGATCGGGACGTGTCTGCGTGAGCTCCACGATGCCGGCTACGAGCTGCTCACCACGACGTTCAACATCGCGCTTGTTCAGGGCTTGATGGCGCTTGGGCAGATCGAGCGGAGTGCGGGCCTGATCGACGATGCGATCCGCCTCGTCGAGCAAAGCGGCGATCATCTGTACATGCCCGAGCTGCTGCGCATGAAGGGAAGGGTTCTCTTGGCGAGGCCCCAGCCCGACGCTGATCAGGCAGAAGCCCACTTCGTCCAATCACTGGAATTGAGTCGTCGCAAAGGCGCCAAAGCCTGGGAGCTGCGGGCCGCGATCGATCTCGCGGGGCTCCTTGCCGAACGCGGCCGGCGCGAGGAAGCGAAGCGATGGCTTCAATTGGCGTATGAAGGCTTCGCCCAGGGCTCAGAGACAGCCGATATCCGGGCCGCCGACAAGTTGTTGCAAACATTGTGACGCGGACTCGGTGCAGCTCGTGTCCTGGGCGCGCTGCAACGCTCTTGCGTTGCTGCGCAGAACCGGGACCCAGCAGTGACATGATACAGTGCGGCGAGATGGGCCCCGGCTCTGCAGCGCATCGTCGAAGGGACGCTGCGCTGCGTCCGGGGCACGAGAGCGGAGTATGTCGCACGTTCTCTCCACATCGTCATTGCGAGCGCAGCGAAGCAGTCCAGAATCCCTCTGCGGAAAGACACTGGATTGCTTCGCTGCGCTCGCAATGACGGAGCAAGGGGCAGCATCGTCATCCTCCAATGCAGATTCAACTTGCAGACACACCTTCGCGTCCTCGCGGCGTGTTTCGCCCGAGCTTTGCTTCGTCACTCCCCCCTCTTGTCCAAGAGGGCGCAGGGAAGGCCGGGTGCCGGCTGGCACCCGCGGTCCGCTGCGCGAAAATGGTGCGCAAGGAAACCGCACAGCAGCATACAGGTGGTGCCAATCACTCGGCCTTCCCTGCGCGATGGTTGGACGGCTTATGCCGTGCTCTCCCGGGAGCCGAGTTCCTGCTGGCCTCCCTCGTCCCAACGAAATTCACCGGCACCGCGCCGGTTGACGCGGATGCCGCATTCGCCAGGGCTTGACCGTAGCAACGACGGCCAGGACCACACGGTTTTGCCGTACGCACGGTTCGCCATTTCGCCGCAGTTTTTCCAGCCCTGTCGACAGAGCCGGAAACTTACAGACGAGACGAAGCCTAGCAGCGCCGCTCGTCGGAACGAAGCCTTGGGCTCACGGAGAGCAATCCGCCCTGCCCTTGGCCACTCGCACCCGAACGCTGCCGCGTCCACCGCAAGCCCGGCTCGCGAACGTGACGACCACAAGATCGCCCCTCAAGGATGAGCCGGGATGAGCGACACATACGCCAAAACCGAATTTCGGTAAAGTGGAATATTTTTGCGGAGAGGGGTTGACGCGGTGGCGGGTGTTTTGCCCGACGGGACAAGGCCCGACACTCCTTCCGCGACATGAGCGGGCTTGGGACCCGACTTCAACGCATCGGCGGCATCAGCGCACGCAGGATACCTGGCTTCCAGGCCTGACGCGCGCTGTCGAAGGCGGCAAAGTCGTGATCGAACTGCCAGTAGGCCCATGACCAGCCGAGCCTATCGGCGCTTCTCGCCACGAATGACAAATATCGCTGCCGGCTGTCGGATGGCGCACGCTCGTACACTCCGAACTCGCCGACATAAACCGGGCGCTGCTCTTTCTCCGCCCAGAGGCTCATCTTCCTGAAGTCCGCGGCAGCCTTCGCTTCATCCTCCGGGCTGCCCCAGTCCAGGGGCCCGATCCGCGAAAACGTCGGAGACCACGGCGCGCCCTGATGGGTGAACCGTATCGGCGCGTAATAATGAAACGTGACGATGAGATGCCTGTCCTCTGGCGGCAGAGCCAGCGCGTCGACAGGGATCTCGTCGGTGTTGAGAACGGCGGCGATGACCGGCCGTTCGGGATTGGTGCGACGGATAATGCCGAGACATTCATTGAGGAGCGAATTCCAGCCGGCGGACGTCATTTCCCCACCAGGCTCGTTCAACACCTCGAAGACGAGTGCCGGATATTTTCCGGCATAGCGCTCGGCGATCTGCCGCCAGAACGCCTTGAGCTTCTCGGCGCATTCGGAAACGTCGCGCTGGCAAAGATGAGTATCGTGCTCGTCGACGATGGGAACGAGCTTCCTCGCGAGAACCTCCTCGATGACGGCGTCGAGCCGCCTCAGGACGATTTCGTCCATGACATTCCCCGGCCCCATGAACTTGAAGCCGAAGAAATTGATCCTGACATGCGCGAACCCGGCTTTCTTGATGGCGGTCAGATTGTCCAGGCGAAATGGCGCGTTTTGGCCGCCTTCCCAGATACCATCGTAGCCGAGAATGTTGATACCGCGACCCAGTTTTGGCATGTCACGGGCGGCGGTCTGCTCGGCCCCGTGGGCGTGGGAGAACAGCGATGCAAGGAAGAACGCCGCTACCGCGAGATTGAAGCTTCTCGACCAGCGAGCGCGCGTGGCGGTCATACCGCTTCCATTCCTAGAGCCTGGAATTCCGTCGGTCGCACCGGCCTGCACGTCGCGAAGAAAAATCCCACCAGGAGCACCGATGTGAACATCGTCGAGCGAAGGAACGTCGTCTCCGTAAAATTGGTCTGAAAGCTGAGGACGACAAATCCGATGATGAGGGCACAATGCGATCGGTCGATCGTGCGAGCGGAAATCAGATGAAGGATCTTGTGCGAAAACAGGAGGACGCTCGCAGCAAAGAGCATGTACCCCAGGAAGCCGGTTTCCATCAGGATCGCGATGTAGCCGCTGTGATAATTGTCGAGCACCCAGCCGTGATTCTGTTCGAAATAATCGTAGATCGACGGGATGGTCCAGAAGCCGTTGATGCCGAAGCCGAGCAGCGGCGCATCGTTGAAATGGCTTATCGCGTAATGCCAGATGAAGGTTCGTTCGGTGAAATCGATACTGGCATCGCCGATATGGATCGCGTCGTATCCCGTCACGTAGAAATACAGGATCAGAAGTCCGGCAAGAACGCACATGACCGACGGCAGGAGCGCATAGAGCCTCATGCAGCCGACCGACCACATCGAGGTCACGAGCATGGCGCAGGCGGCCAGGGCGACAGCGCCGGCGCCGCGCGATTCCGACGCGAGCACACATGTCGACGCCAACAGGAACACGGCGAGGAAGGCCAGCCACCCCTGCCCCGTCATCTTTTGATAGCAGGCCAAGAACATCAGATACGCGCCGACGAAGCCGAGCGTCTGCTTGGATTCGTAGACGCCCTGCCATTGACCGTTGTGCATCCAGCTGTGGTCGATCCCGATGTCGGGCACGGCCAACGCACAGACAGCCGACGCGGCGACCAATATGAAGAGCCCAAGGGCCGTGGCTCTCACGATGTCGTCCACGTCGACGCGCGTGACGAGGCAAAATGCGCCGAACGTCGTCATCGCAAGCGCCGCGCTCTTCATGATCGCCGCGACGCTCAGGCTGGACCAGAACACCGAGAGAATAGCGAAGGCATAGAATGCGACCAGCGCCACCAGATCGGGATTGACCTGCAACCGCAGGCGCGGCTGCACGAATGCACTTGCGTAGATCAGGATAGCCCACATCAGAAGGGCTATGGCCTGTTGCAGAAAGCTCAGCTCCGCCGGCACTAGCGCAGCGTTGAAGATGCCCATCGATGCGACCACGTTGATGGTGATCGAACAGCTGATCGCGATCCTGGCTATCCTCTCGACGCCAACGCTGCGCGTCGTCCAGATCGCGCGCCCGGGTGCCCCGGAATCCACCTCGGTCTGCAGGCTGGCCATGAGATGACCTTCCTTAAGCGCGGTTAATAATTCGCTAGCGCAGGTCGATCTTCACCCCGCGAGGCGGCGCCGTTGCGAGAAATTAACGGTTTGGTAACGATACGAGCCCTGCTTGAAGCATTAGTGCAAATCACACGCCGCCGGTGTCTCGCCTGTAATGACCCTGCTATAAAGCGCAGATCCGGTTCGATCGACGGTCCCGAGCTATCCGGCTTCCCTGGTTATCATGAACAGACCTAGCAACACATTCGACATCGCCATCGAGCAGGGATTCGACTTCCTGTCGCCTGATTACGCGGAGCTGTTCGACAACTCGGCCGCCACCGCGTTCCAGCATCCGCTCTGGCTCGACACCCTCTATACCAGGCTCGCGTCTCATGCAGGCGCAACGCCTCTGGTTGTCGTGGTCCGCCACCGCGCGACGGGCGCCCTTGCGATGGTGCTGCCCTTGCTGCGGATCCGGCGCGGCCCGATACGGACCGTCGAATTCGCCGACCTTCGCGTCTCCGACTATCTGGCTCCGGTGTGCAGTCCGCAGGTCTTTTCCGAGCTGCTCAAGGACGAGAGCGCGTGCGCAGAAATCAGGTACCTTGTCCGCCCGTTCGATCTGCTCCGAATGACCAAGCTCCCGGATGGACGGCTTCCGATCGAGAACCTCCTGGCTACGCCCCGCCGCGCCGCGATGGACTCCAACGCCTACGCGACCGTTCTCGTCGCGCCGTTCGAGCAATGGCGCGCCAGCGCGATGGACCGTTCCTACCAGAAGGAGCTCGCAAAAAAATCCCGGCAGCTCCAGAAGAAGGGCGATCTGAGTTTTTCATGCTGCGGCGACAGCGCCTCCGTGATCGAGGCGATGGACGTGATGCGAAAATTCCGCGGTCCGCGCTTTCAGGCGCAAGGCGACGGAGATCTGCTCCAGCGCTCCGAATATTACGGCTTCTATTCCGAGATGGCGCAGCGCGGCCTCGGCTCCTTTGTCCGGCTCTATGCCATGAAGATGGATGGCGAGGTGATTGCCGCCGTGCTCGGGCTCTGCCATCGAGGCAGCTTCCTCGTTATCATGAGCGCCTTCGACATTGCCGGATACAAGAGCCAGTCCCTGGGCGCGCTGATGTTCGAGCAAGTCGCGAAGGACTGCATTGAGCGCGGGGATCAGATGCTCGATTTCACCATCGGTGACGAGCCCTACAAGAAGCAGTTCGGCGCGCAGCCCGCGCCGATGTGGGTGGTCACGCAGGCCGGCAGCACCGTGGGCGCCATTTCCTTGTTCGCACTGAAGCAGGCGCCCTGGCTCAAACTGGCCGCCAAGCGAATGTCGGAGTTCCGGCTCCTGCCGACCCGGACCTCAACGCCCACGCGCTGACCGGCGCGAGGCCCCGATGAGTGCGGCTCTCAGGCGCGTAGCGCGCCTCGAACATGCGCGAGCCAGCCCGGCCGCATTTGATCGACCCGGTGGGTGATCCTGCGTCGCAGGAAGTGCAGGCGCCGTCGCACGTCCCAGCCGATATCGTTGCGGGACGTCAGCGCCTGCCGGAAGTGCGCCATCTTCAGCGACTGCTGGTCCGCCGCGACCTTGTCGACATCGGAATAGAATTCCGAAATCTTGTCCTGGCTCATGCCTTCGGTCACGAGCCAACGCGGCGCATATTCGGTGCAGAGGCGGTCGACATCGACCAGCAGGCGGGCAACGCCGGTGCCGGCGGCAGGGCAATTGGTCTGGAACGCATCGCCGATGAGCACGACGCCGGGCTGGAGATGTCCTTCCACGACGGACAGGTCCATCACCCAATTCTGCACCCGGTCGATCACGTGGAAATCGCCGAGGTAAGGCCGCAAACCCGGCAGCAGGCGCAACACCGTCGCTTCCGGTTCGCGGCGCAGCTCGCGCATGATCGGATCGGCCGCGTCGCGGAACATGAAGAGATTTGCCCGCATGCCGGCACGCACGGGAAACAGGCTGAGATAATCGATGCCGTCCGCCGTGCGCTCGCCGTAACAGGTCAGCGCCTCGAAATCGAACGGCGCATCGTCTCGGCGCGCGATCGTGAATCCGAACGTGACCGAATGACGCTCGGCCAGCACCCGCCGCTTGATACCGAGCTTGTAACCGAGAACGCCCGCCATGCCCGTGGCCAACACGACGAGGCGCGCTGTCATGCGTCTCCCGGACGCGAGCTCGATATGCTGGATATCGTCGCTACAGTTGACGGCAGTGACCTCGTCGACGATCAGGCTGGACGGATCAGGCAGTTGACTGCGCGCCATGGCGACGAGATCGGCATAGGCTAGTCCGTAAGCCCGGCCGACGCTGATATCGACCACCTTGCCTTCCCTGATATTGAGCACCTGATCATATCGGCAGGCGACGCTGTCGAGCGCGTCGAGGAAGCCCAGCTTGCGCAACATCTCCAGCTGATGGCCGCCAATTTTCTCGACCCGGAACTCGTCCGGATAGACCGCGCGCTTGTCGACGAGCGCGACACGATGCCCTGACCGCGCGAGCACGGCCGCCGCGAGCGAGCCCGCGAGGCCGCCGCCAACGATCACAATGTCGGCGACGATCGTCGAAGGGCCGGCTGCGGCAATCGGCTCGGGCGCGTTGCTATCCGCCGTCATGGTCCAGGCTCCCACGGTCAACGATGATTGCCCGTGCAATTCTCTCGCCTGATGTCGCATCGCAGGACCAAACGCGATCATTTCTCGATATCTCGGTTAATGCAGCGGAGACCGGCCCGGCCCGACGAGATCCGGCACGCGCCTTGCTCGGGGTAGGCATTCCCGGCGAGCCGGTCCGCATTCCAGCGGCTCATCTCGCCTCATTGGCCGTCGATGCGGCGCTATGCCGCCACGCGATCAGGCCGCACTTTGCTCTATCTGGGACAATGGGATCAGCAATGTTCCATAGTGAAGCAACAGGCATGCCGCGACATCGCCGCGGTCGGCAGGATCATGGAGGCCGTCCATTAACACTCGCGGTTTTTCGGCATGCTAGGCTTTTGCAGGTAATCTGAAATGTCTCTTCAGGGGAAGTTGCCCCTTAAATCTCCATGATCGAATCCATCGTCCAATTCATGCGGCGCGACGTGACGCGCGGTGTTGCCGGAACCATCCTTCTCAAGGTTGGTAGCGGCGCGCTTGCGTTCGCGTTGTTCTCGCTTGCGGCACGAACGATGTCGCCCGATGGGTTTGGTATCTTTGCGACCTGGCTTTCGGTGGCCCAGATGGCAGCGGTCGTCGGACTGGTGGGCCAGGAATCGCTGCTGGTGCGATTTCTGAACGAGTATCGGGTGGGAAATCAGCCCGATCTCACCAAAGGCGTGCTGCTATCGAGCCTCAAAATTTCCTCCGTCGCGATGCTGATCGCGATCGGCACAATGGCGATCGGCGCGAACATCAAAGGCGCCTCGTGGCTGCTGGTTCTCGCGGTGTCGGCCTACACGGCCGTGAATGCGGGACTGATGCTTGGCAGCCAGATCGCACGCTCCCTGGTCAGCATTCTCATGGGAGAAGGAAACAGGGAGTTCTTCTGGCGCGTCAGCGTCGTGCTGTTCCTGCTTGCAATCATGTTCGGCCATCGCCAGCTCGATCCCGCCGAATTGATCGCCGTGATGACGATTGCCATGTCGGTCGGACTGATTGCACAGATCATCGCGATTGCGCGAACCCTGCCGGATTTCCGCGGCACGGCGGTGGGGTCCGAGACGTCGCGCTGGAGATCGAGCGCGCTTCATTTCTGGGTCGCATCCATCCTCGAAGCCGCGAACCAGTATTTCGACGTCATTCTGGTCTATTGGATGCTGGACCCCACAACCGCCGGAATTTACTTTGCCGCTTCGCGGCTGGCCAACATCTTCGCCATGCTGTCGGCCGCACTGTACAGTTTTGGCGCACGTCGGCTCCCCTCGCTGTACTTCAGCAAGAACCATCAGGAATTCGAGCGAACGTTGCGGCTCATGGCGGAAGTAACCGCGGTGTGCGTGGTCAGCGGACTTCTCCTGATCTGGGTTGGAGGTCCCCATCTGCTCAACCTGTTCGGGCCGCATTTTGCTGCGCAGCACTGGGTCCTGATCGTGCTCGCGATCGGAACAGCGTTCCAGGCGGCGGGCGGTCCTTCTGCGGCAATCTTGCAGCTGACCGGCTATGAGCGCGAGTATGTCCCCGTGATCGCCGGGAATGTAGCGCTGCGGCTGGTCGGATTTCTCGTCCTCATTCCCTCGCTCGGCGTTCTTGGCGCAGCGATCTCGGCCACTGTGTCGCTGGCGCTCGCGACCATCGCCCTCAATATCCTCTGTCGGCGGCGAACCGGGGTCGATCCTTCGATTTTGGGGCTTTTGCGCTTCTCGGCATCGAAGCCCAGCGCCTACGCGGTCCGTGGCGTGGACTCCGGCGAATAGACCTCTGGTCAGCCGAGGCAATGGCACGGCTCGGCTCGGCAATCCGTTGCCGGTGGCGTCAACCAGCCAGCCCCAACACTTCGCCGCGACGCGACGCCGACGGGCCGGCCGGCACACGATTGACGACGATGCCCGTCGGCACGCCGGCAAACCGGGAGAGCGCAGCGGTCGCCCTGCGCATTGCGGCCGAGTCGACTGCGTCTTCGCGCGCGACCAGCATGACAAGATCGGCGTGAGCAGCCAGCGCCGCCGCCTCCGGCTGCAAGGCCAGGGAGGTGGCGTGGACGACAATCAGATCGAACTCCGAACGAATATCGTCCGCGGGCTGTGGCTGGGGCTTCTTGCTGGCGTTCAGGAGCTCATCGACGCTGCGGAAATCTGCGGTGGTCATGCCGTCGGCCTGGCCCTTGGCGAGGCCAGCTCCGGCACCGCCGAGGTCCGGCTCGACCCGGATCAACACGCTCAGCCTGCCCGTGTTCACGGCCCATCGATTCAGCGACCGCGCGACGGTGTTGCCGCCGGCGCGCTTCCCGACCGACATCACGAGGACGACCTTGCCACGAGGTCCCGGCACCTTCTCCAGCCGCTCCAGCAGCGGACGCAGGTGGAGACCGAGATCGAGTTCGGTCGTCGCGGACACCGGAGCTTGCCAGATGTTTCTGGGGGCTTCGCCTGGCGCCAAGTCGGGAATGCGGGCCCAAATGGGCGGACGCGACCACGTCGCGGGCTGGCGCGGAGCCGGTTCGGGGTCGCGGATATCGGGAGCGGATTTGTCCGATCCGCGTCCCGTGGCGGCAACGACCGCCGTCGATGTCAGCAGCGAACCGATCGCGAGAGCGGCGAGCAGCAAGGACAGCGGTGGAAGGGTCGAGCGCAGCGGCGGAATGGCGGACGACGCAATCTTGGTCTGGGAGCTCTGCAAGAGGCGCTGCTCGTTCGTCGTCTTGGAGCGCGAGAGGAACTGCTCGTAGATGTTTCTGTTGGCCTCGGCGTCGCGCTGCAGCTCCTGGAGCCGGACCAGTGCCTGACCATCGACCAGAAGCTGCGATTCCGCCGCCTTCATCTGGCCTTCCAGCGCCTTCTGCTGTTCGCGCTGGGCCTCGTATTCCGATTTTGCGGTGTCGATGCCCTTCGTCCGCTCAACCTCGATCTGCCTGTTGAGATCGGTCAACTGGCTGTACGACATGACGAGGTCGGGATGGCGGTCGCCGAACACCGCCCGCTTCTGCGCAATCTGGTCATTGAGCGCCGACCGCTGCGCGCGCAGGGCGCTCAGCAGATCCTGCTTGACGGGACTGTCGACATTCGCCTTCACGTCGCGCTGTGCCTGCTCGTAGCGGGCCTTCGCCTCTTCGGTCCTGGCGCGCGCAGCGGCAACCTGCTGCGACAGTTCGGTGACCCGCAATTGCTGGGTGGTGGAATCCTTGCCCGCGTTGACGATCCTGTGCTCGAGCTTGAACGTGGCCACGGCGTCCTCTGACGCCTTCAACCGTTCGCTCAATGATTTGAGCCGGCCACTGAGCCAGTCGGCGGCCTCGTCGGTCGCATCGGTGCGGCTGCGGCCCTGGCTGGCGACGAACGCCTCGGCGATGGCATTGGCGTAGTAAGCGGCCCGCTCCGGCCGGTTCGACGTGAAGCGGATGGCGATGACATAGGTCAGCCCGCGCCGGGAAATGTCGAGGCGGTTGCGGAATCTCTCGAGCAGGCGCGCGGGGTCGGTATGTCCCCCGGAAATGTCCTCGTCGTCCCGAATCTTGAGCTGCTCGATCAGCGGCTTGAGAAAGCCGTCGGACTTCGCCACTTCGACCAGGCTTTGCAGCGCAGCGCTATCCTGCCCGATGCCCGGCAGAACGTCCTGCTCCGAGGTCACGCGTTGCTCGCGTGGATCGACCACCACCAGCGCGGTCGCCGCAAATCGCACCGGGATCACCAAGAGAACGATGACGCCAAGGGAAAAAATCGCCAGAGCAAGCGTCAGGATGCGGCGAGCGTTGTTCCGCATGAAAGCGAGCGCACCCGCGGCCGTGAGCGCACCGCCCAAGCGCGCGGCGGATTCGCGCGACTCGCCGTTTGACGCATGTCGCGTCTGCCACGACGCGGCGGCAGCGGTCGATCCGGAGCTTGTCGGGTCTGCGCGGCGACCGAACGTCATGGATTTTACTCGGATTCAACTGGCGAACACTGTTCAGTGCCTGCTCCAACGTAAATATCTATGGTTAATCCGCGGTTACCCGCGCCTGGCGCGGCTATGACCAATTGGTTAACGCGCGCGCTTCGCTTCGTCGGGAACCAGCGGAATTCCCTCGCGAACGATGCCCTTGCGACAGGGCGCGCATTAACTCCGTTTATTGCTAGTCGGTGTCCGCGCGAGGCCTCCATGGTAAGCACGGGGTTAAGAATGTGAAAAATTCGTTTCTCTAGTGGGTCGGGATCCGTGCTCCATTACCAGCCAAACAAGGCGTTGGGCGAGACGACTGCGACAGCACTCCCGCCGCCCAACGGTAGCGGACGAAAGCTGCACGTGCTTCTCGTACAGACCCAGGCCGAGAACGCGGGCGCGCAGGAGATCTCGCGCCTGCTTGGCGCCGGGCTGACCGCCCGCGGCTATCGGGTCACCAATCTGTTCTTCTTCCGCAAGTCGGATTCGTTCGATGAGCCCCCCGACACGATCTATTGCGCGTCGAGCCGGCCGGGAAATCCGCTGGCGCTGCTGCAAATGCTGTGGACGCTCGGCGGCCATATCGGGGCCACCAGGCCCGACGCCGTTCTGACGTTTCAGCACTTCGGCAATGTCATCGGCGCCGGCGTGGCGCGCCTCATCTGCCGCGCGCCTGTGATCGCCAATCAAGTTTCATCCGCGCTGTCGATGAGCTGGCCGGTCCGTATGGCCGACATTGCCATGGGCAGCCTCGGCTTCTTCGACCGCATCACGCTCAACTCGCTGGACATGCAACGCGAGTATTCGCGCTACCCCAAGGCTTATCGCGCGCGCATGATGCATGTCCCGCACGGCTTCGACGACAAGGCGCTCACCCTGACGAAGCAAGCTGCGCGACAGAAGTTCAATCTGCCGCCGGATCGCACCCTGCTCGGCTGCGCAGCAAGATTGCACCCGCACAAGCGGCTCGACGCGGCGATACGTCTGTTGCCGGATCAACCATCCTGGCACCTCGCGCTGGCCGGCCAGGGAGCCGACGAGGCCCGGCTGCGGCAGTTGGCGGATGAGCTGAGAGTATCGGACAGGCTGCATCTGCTCGGCGAAATCACCCCGCGCCAGATGGCGGAGTTTCTCGCCGCTCTCGACGTATTCGTATTTCCGACGCAGGCGGAGACCTTCGGCTTGGCCGCTGTGGAGGCCGCAAACGCCGGCGTTCCCTCGGTCGTCACCGATCTCCCGGTCTTGCGCGAGGTGTTGTCCGTCGAAGGAAAACCGACAGCGCTGTTCGTCGATGCCTCCGATCATACCAAGCTGTCGGCCGCCGTCTCCAGGCTCCTGACGGACCAAAAACTGAGCGATGAACTGCGACAAAACGCCAAAGGCCTGAAGCTGCGCTATTCAGTGGACGCCATGGTGGAGGAATACGTTCGAATTCTCGGCCAGGTCATTTGATCGGGGCGCATTTAAACGGATCGACTCGGAAACGGATCGGCTCGACATGATCATCGAGTTTCGCTGTGAAATTGAGCATGCGCGGCGATGGATGGGCCGCGAGACGCTGCCGATCGATGACCGAGATGTACCGGTCCAGATTGCATGGACGGCAACGGCGGAGCCGCGGCCGACGGGTCTCGACATGCTGTTCGAGCTCGAACGTCTGGTGTTGCACAAGGGCAAGCACAGCGGCGCCGACAGGCTGAAGATCAGTCCCGAATGGATGCAGGCTCGCGCCGGCACGGCAGACGTGATCGTCGATTTCACCGGTGCCGCGCGGGATCCGAACTGCTCCGCCCGGCAGTATCTCCGTCCGCTGTTCAATGGAGCCGCAGGCGAAAACGCAGCCCTTGCCGCCATTCTCGCCGGCGATCTGCCGGTGATCGAAATCGTCGACGAGGTCGACGGTGCAGTCCTCGATCGCGGCCACCCCTCTGCCGAAATCGCGGCCGGTCTGAGCGGCGGACTAGAAACGGTCATGGCGCGAACCCTGACCATGGTGGCGGCCATCCTGTCGGGACGGCCGCGCATCCTGCCGCAGCTGGCGCGACCGGCCCGAATTGGTAACGGCCTGCCGGCGGCGTACGTCGCGCGCGGCCTAGCGACATCGATCGCCAAGGAGATCTATCGCCTCTGCTGCTATGCCCCGCATTGGCATGTCGGGTGGCGCTTCAATGATGGTGCCGGCGTCTGGCAGACCGGAGATCTGTCAGGGCCCCGCTGGAATGTCCTTTCCGACCCCGGAAATCACTTCTACGCCGATCCTTTCCCCATCACATGGCAGGGAAGAACATTCGTCTTCTTTGAAGATCTCGATCACCGGGTTGGGAAAGGAATCATTTCCGCGATCGAGTTCGACGATACGGGCCCGGTCCGAGCGGTCGTGCCCGTACTGGACGAGCCCTGGCACCTCTCCTATCCCTTCCTGATCGAGGACGATGGCGCGTTGTGGATGATCCCGGAGAGCTCGACCAATGGGGACGTCGCCATTTACAAATGCGTTCGGTTTCCAGACAAATGGGAGCGGCACGAGACGCTGCTTTCGGGACTTGAACTCGCCGATGTGACGATCACGCGGCACAACGGCCTGAACTATCTGTTCGGAGCTTGGCGCGACGGCACCGGCGGATATTCGGATTCGCTGGCGATCTATTACGCCGAGCACCTCATGGGCCCGTGGTTGCCGCATGCCAGCAACCCCGTCCTCATCGACCGCGCGAGCACGCGGCCTGCGGGGAATTTCGTCACCATCAATGGCAAATTGTGGCGGCCGGTCCAGGATTGTGCCGGCGGATACGGCGCAGCGCTCGCCCTGGCGGAAATCGTCGAACTGTCGCCGACGACGTTCAAGCAGATTGTCCGCCACTCTCTGCGGCCCGGATCGGCATGGCCCGGCAGGAAGTTGCACACCTTGAACCGCTACGGCCGGCTCGAGGTGATCGACGGATCGCGTGTCCAACCCAAGACCCGCGCCTTCGGAGGCAAATTTCCATCGGCCGTTTTGTCGCCGCGAACCAGTCCCTCTACCGCCAGCTAGCGCGGATGGCCGAACAGGTCGGTCGTGGCGTCGTCGACGGCGATATCGACCAGCGCGGGACCGCTCGATGCCAACGCTTCGGTCAAGATGGCGTCGACGTCGCCGGCATCGGTCACGCGCTGCCCCGGACAACCCATTCCCCTTGCGAGCGCCACGAAGTCGAGCCCGGGCAGGTCGATCCCGGGCGGGCGATGCGCCTGCATCAGCTGGCTGAAGGCGCGCATCGCGCCATAGCCTGAATTGTTCATGATCACGAAGGTGATCGGTAGGCGGCGTTGCACCGCGGTCCAGATCGCCTGGATGCAATACATCGCCGATCCGTCACCGATCAGGGCGACGATGCGGCGGCCCGGCCGCGCCAGGGCCACGCCGACCGAGGCCGGCAGGCTGTAACCAAGTCCGCCGCTCGCCATCGTGTAGAAGCTGTCCGCGCCCGGCCGCGGCAGGAATTGCTGAATGGCGGGACGATGCGACGGCGCCTCCTCGACCACGATCGCATCGCTCGGCATCAACGCCGAGAGCCGGGCGAGCGCATAGCCCGGCGGAATCGGATTTTGCGCGGCAGGAGCGGCAGGCCGCATCCGCGCGGCCGGCACTTCGCGCTCCGCGATGTCAGGCATCGCCGACAGCAGCCCAGCCAGCGCCTTCGGGAGCGTGCTGATGATGGTGTCGCCGACAGAAGCGGCTGCGGCTTCCGTCGGATCATCCGTGATCTGCCAGACCAGCGTTCCGTCGTCGAGCAATTCGCATTGTCCTTCGACATGGAAAGTAAACACCGGCGCGCCGACCACGACGATCAGATCGGCGCCGCCCAGGGCGCGGGCGAGCCCTCCTGGTGCTGCCGGAAGGAAGCCGGCAAACAGCCGATGCAATTCCGGAAAGCTCGAACGGCTCGACATCGGGCTTGCCCAAACGGCCGCGCTCGCCTGCTCGGCCACAGCGACCATCGCGTCGACGCAGCCGCTGCGATCGATCTCGGGTCCGACAACGAAGATAGGTTTTTTGGCGGCCCGGATCGCCGCGCCGAGCCGAACGATCGCCGCCGGATCGGGCGCAAACTCCGTCGCGATGTGGCGGACCGGCGGTGCGATTGCGGGCCGCGCCCAATCATCCGACGGGACCGACACGAATGTCGGACCGCGCGGATGCTGCATGGCGGTGAGGAAGGCCTGCGCGATCGCCGCTGGAACATCTTCGGCCCGCGCCGGTTCGGCGCTCCATTTCACATAGGGCTTTGGAAACTGTGCGGCGTCCTCGGCGAAGAGATAGGGTCGCATCCGCAACAGGCTGCGCGCCTGCTGCCCGGCTGTCACGACCATCGGCGTCTTGTTGCGGAACGCGGTGAAGAGATTGCCGAGGGCATGACCGAGTCCGGCCGCCGAGTGCAAATTGACGAAAGCCGGACGTCCCGTCGCCTGCGCATAGCCATCCGCCATGCCGACGACGCAGGCTTCCTGCAGACCGAGCACGTAGTCGATGTCGTCGGGCCAGTCGCCGAGGAACGCAAGCTCGGTCGAGCCCGGATTGCCGAAAACGCGATCGACGCCAAAGGAGCGAAGCACACCGAGGGTCGCTTCCCGAACCGTGAGAATTTTCGAATTCATGAATGGACGTCCTGGTGGCTTCGCTTGCTGCGCGATCAGAAAGGATAGTGCTGCGGCTGGGTCTCGATGGTGATCCAGCGCAGATCGGTGAACTCGGCGATCCCGGCCTGGCCGCCGAAGCGGCCGTAGCCCGATCCCTTGACGCCGCCGAACGGCATCTGCGCCTCGTCATGCACGGTCGGGCCGTTGACGTGGCAGATACCGCTTTCGATCCGCTGCGCCACCGTCAACGCACGCGCGACGTCGCGGCCGAACACGGCGGCCGAGAGGCCGTACTCGGTATCGTTGGCGAGCCGAACGGCATCGTCCACGCCACGCGCGCGTACCACCGAGACGACGGGACCAAAGCTCTCCTCGGTGTAGATGCGCATGCCCGGCACCACGCGGTCGAGCACGGTGGCTGGGACGACCGTGCCAACCCGGTCGCCCCCCGCGAGCTTGACGGCGCCTTTCGCGATCGCGTCGTCGATCAGTGCCACGACCTGCTTGGCCGGCGCCTCGTCGATCATCGAGCCGACCACGACCGGACCGGAGCGCGGGTCGCCGGCCGGAAGCGCAGCCGTCTTCTTCGCAAGCTTATCGAGAAAGGCGGCCGCCACCGCCTCGTCGACGATCACCCGCTCGGTCGACATGCAGACCTGGCCCTGATTGATGAAGGCGCCGAACGCGACCGCCGCTACGGCGGCATCGAGGTCGGCATCGTCAAGCACGACCAGAGGCGCCTTACCGCCAAGCTCGAGCAGCACCGGCTTGAGGTGCCGCCCGGCGAGTTCGGCGATGACGCGGCCGACCCGGGTTGAGCCGGTGAAGTTGATCCGCCGCACGGCCGGATTGGCGATCAGGCGCTCGACCAGAGCAGGCGCATCGGCCGGTGCGTTGGTCAGAACATTTACGACACCGGGCGGAAAGCCTGAGTCCTTGAAGACCTCGCCGATCAGTCGGTGCGTTCCCGGGCAAATCTCGGACGCCTTGAGCACGACCGTATTGCCGCAGGCAAGCGCCGTCGCCACGGCGCGAACGCCGAGAATGATCGGCGCGTTCCACGGCGCAATGCCGAGGCACACGCCGGCCGGCTGGCGGACGGACATCGCGAGACATCCAGGCTTGTCCGACGGGATCACCTCGCCGGCGATCTGCGTGGTGAGCGACGCCGCTTCGCGCAGCATGCCGGTCGCGAGCTTGACGTTGAAGGCCGACCAGATCTCCGTCGTGCCGATCTCGGCCATCATGATCCGGATGAAGGCGTCGCGCTTGGCCTCGAGCGCATCTGCGGCCTTCAGCAACAGAGCGCGCCTCGCGTTCGGGCCGAACGCCGACCATGCGGCAAACGCGGCGGAGGCCGCCGCCACCGCAGCGTCGGCATCGGAAGCGGTCGCGGCGGCCGCGCGGCTTGCGACCTCTTGCGACAGCGGATTGCGGCGCTCGAACACTTTGCCGCCGGAAGCGGCCTGGTCCTGCCCGTTGATGAGAAGACTGACGTCCATGAAAACCTCCCTGATGTTGGTGATGGCGCCTGCTCAGCCGAGCAGCCGCGACTTGCCGGTTTCATGCGCGAAGCCGAGCGCGATCATCGCTGCGAGCGCGAGCGCGACGTAGTATCCCGTGATCGCGTAGGTGGAGCCCGTCTGCGCAAACAGGCTGGTGGCGACCAGCGGCGCGATCCCGCCGCCCAGCACCGTCCCGAGCTGCTTTCCGATCGACACGCCCGTGAAGCGAATGCGGGTCGGAAACAGTTCCGGGAAATAGCTCCCTTCGCTGCCGAACATCAGCGGATGGATCACCCCCGCGGCGAGGATCACCGCGCCCGTCACCAACATCGTGTCACGGCTCGCGACTACACCGTAGAATGCAAACATCGAGATGGCTGCGAGCACGATTCCGGTCAGGAACAGACGCTTCCGTCCGATACGGTCGGACCATGCGCCGATGAGCGGCATCGCAACAAGCCCGACGAGATTGGCGAACAGCACGGCCTGCGTGATGACGTCCTTCTGGACGCCGAGCTGACGGGTCGCGAAGGAGATGGTGAAGATGGCTGTCAAATAGAAATAGGATGTCTGCGCCATTTCGGCGAAGAACACGATAAGGATCGGCCGCCAATGCTCCCGCAGTGCCTCGACCACAGGCGCCGCTTCGGTCACCTTCGCCTTTCGGAACGTCGCGCTCTCCTCGATGCGCAGGCGCATGTAGACGCCGAGCGCGACCAGCACCGCACTGATCAGGAACGGAACGCGCCAGCCCCATGACAGCAGGTCCGCTTCCGGCAGCCGTGAAATCGTGAGCGCCGCGAACGAGGCGAGCACGACACCGACGGGTCCTGCGGCCTGGATCACCGCGGCTGAGAACCCGCGCCGGTGGCCGGGCGCCGTCTCGATCGCCATGAGGATCGCCGCGGTCGACTCGCCGCCGAGTGCAAAGCCCTGCACGAAGCGCAGCATGACGAGCGCGACGGTCGCGGTCACGCCTGCACTGGCGTAGGTCGGCAACAATCCGATCGACATGGTCGCAAGTCCCATCATGAGCAGCGTACACAGCAAGACGGACTTTCGGCCGAGGCGGTCGCCGAAATGACCGAACACCAGTCCGCCGAGCGGACGCGCCAAAAATCCGACGGCAAACGTCGCGAACACCGCAATGCTCGCCGTGAGCTGGTCGAACTTCGGAAAGAACAGCTGATCGAACACCAGCGGCGCGATCAGGCCGTAGATGAAGAAGTCGTACCATTCGATCGCGGTGCCGATGGTGCCGGCGATCAGGATCCGCCGGCGGCTGCTCGCCGTCTGCTCGGCAGTGGCGACGGTCGCAACATGATCGTCGTAGTCCTCCAATGCTCTTATCGTCACGGCTTCCTCCTCCGGTGTCATTTGTCGTTTTGTTGTCTTGTTGTTATTGGCCGCGCCGCCGCTGATCGGATGCGACGGCGAGAGTCGATCAGCTTGCCAGCCGTGCGCCGTCGCTCGCATCGTGTCCGAGTGCTCGGGCAAGGACGCGCCCCATCGTGCCAGCCTGTGACGCGCTGCCGCGCCAGGCCACGATCTGGTCGGGGCGTATCAAGGCGAGATCGGCGTCGTAGAGATCCCGCAGCGATTTCGGCAGCGTGACGAGTTTCACATCAACCCCGATCGCGCGGATGGTCTCGGCGAATGACGCATGCGCGGACATGACCTCGCCGAACTGGAGCAGCGTCCACTCGAACCCGAACAGATCGTACAAGGAGACGCCGTCGTCCAACCACGCATGCGGGGCGCGCCCGCCGGGACAGGCGCTCGGAACGTAGACGTTCGCGGCGTCCGGCGGCGGCTGGCTACCATCGGAGACGATGATCGGCGAGCCGTCGTAACGCCCGCCGAAGGTTATGCCGGGGATGTTGAATTCGGCGCGGGCGTGCTGTTCGAGATAGACGCCAGCGATCCGCCGCGCCTCGTCGCCGGCCTCGGTGGGGTCCTCGATCTCAGGCGCGGGAGCGAACAGACCGAGCGAGTCGGCAAAGCGACGCGCATAATCGGTGTTGCGCAGCGCCACCGGACGCCGCTCGACCTCATAGCTGTCGAGCAGCCCCGCCGGGCTCACACCCTTGACGACGCTTGCGAGCTTCCAGCCGAGATTGACCGCATCCTCGATCGCCGTGTTGTAGCCAAGCCCGCCGGTCGGCGTGAACAGATGCGCCGCGTCGCCGCCCAGGAACACCCTGCCCCGCTGCATGGCATTCGCAACCAGCGCGTGGCCGGCGGTCCAGGTCAGGAACGACAGCACTTCGCAGTCGATCGGCGCGCCGCAGGCGCGCTGGAACGCGGCCATGGCCTCGTCGGCCGTGATCGCGCGTTCGTCCTCGCCCGGCCGAAGCTGCGTGTGAAACGCAAACTCGTCGCGACCGTTCACCGATGCCATGAAGGCGCGGCGGTCGCCGTTGAAGCAATTGTACATCCACGCCTTGGCGTGCGGGATGCTCGCGTAGAAGCCTGGCGAACGGAGATAGACCGCCAGCATGCGGCCGCCCATGAAATCGCGCTGCGTTCCGGTTTCGCCGCCGTAGACAATGCCGAGCGACTGCCGGACCATGGAGCGCGGCCCGTCGGCCCCGACCAGGAAGTCGGCCCGGACCTCAAAGCGGCTGTTGTCATCGAGACGTTCGATCTGGGCGACGACGCCGTCATCGCTCTCGACGTAGCTGATCAGACGATGACCGTAGCTGAGCCGTATTCCGGGAAGCCGTTCGGCATGGCGGCGCAGCACCGCCTCGACATATTTTTGCGAGACCCGATGCGGCAGCTCGGCCGCGCTCCAGGAGCCCGACATGGCCTTGACGAGCTCGCCCGCGCGTGACGATGACGGCAATTGAAATCGGGCCAGCTCGTATCCGGTGTAGCGCGTGAAATATGCAACGTCGGTCGGATAATCCGCAGGCAGTCCTTCGCGTCGGATCTCGTCGGCAAAACCCAGCCGCCGATAGTGCTCCATCGAGCGCGCTTGCGTCGCATTGGCTTGCGGATTGAATGCCGTGCCCGGCTTTTCATCGACCAGGATCGCGGACACGCCGCGCCGGCCGAGCTCGTTGGCGAGCATCAGGCCGCAGGGCCCCCCGCCCACGATGAGCACCGAGGCCTTCAGACATGTTTCCAAGACGCTTCTCCCTACCAGCATTATTCTGCATGGTAAGGTCGCCTGACGATATCGTCAAGTAGCCTGACTATCTGATGTCGTCGAGCGTGTCGAACGTCGCGCCATAGACCGCCAGCCCCTTCACGATCGCATCCATCGTGGCCTTGCCGAGCTCGGCGCGCATTTCCTGCTCGGCGACGTCGACCGCGTCGCGGAACGCATCGAGCCATTTGCGCCCGGCCGGCGTGAACATGACGATGCGCGCGCGCCGATCGGTGGGATCGGCGATGCGATCGACCAGGCCGAGATCGGCGCATTGATCGACCAGCTCGCCCATCGCCTGCTTGCTCATGGAGGCGCGGCGGGCGAGCTCCGTCAGTCTGGTCCCCTCCACGTCGAGATTGCGTGTGAGGCCGACATGCGCGATCCGCGTTTCGCCATGCCCCTTCTCGCTCATCAGTTCGAGCACACGACCTTCGAAGCGCCGCACTGCGTTGTTGAGCAGCCGACCGATGTTGGCATGCCGCCATGCGGTGCCGGATGTCCTGGCTTTCAATGGATGTGCCTTCTGCAAAGCCGCCTGAATTCGAAAATGTCGCTCACTTCGCCGCGTCGATCCAGATCCCCGGCTGCGAATGCTCGCGGATGTGGCTGACCAGGAAGTCAGAAAAGACCCTGATCTTGGCGGGCAGTCCGGCACGGTTCTGGTAGGCGATGTTCATCGTCAGCAGCGGCAGCTCCCAGTCCATCAGAACCGGGACGAGGCGGCCCGCCGCGATATCGCTTTGCACGATGTACAGCGGCTGGATGAGGATGCCGAGCCCCGCCAGCGCGGCGCCGCGGATGACTTGGCCGTCATTGCTGTCGAGCGTCGGCGTGACGCGGACAGTCTGCGCGCCATTGCCTTTGCGCAGGCGCAGCGAATAGGGATCGTTGGCGAGATTGTAGACCAGCATGTTGTGACGCGCGAGATCGACGGGCTGTTCCGGCTCGCCGCAGCTTGCGAGATATGAGGGCGCAGCCGCGAGCACACGCCGCATCTGACCGATGCGGCGGACGATGATGTTGGAATCCGGCTCCTGCTCGCGCGTCCTGATCGCCACGTCGATGCCGGCCTCGATGAAATCGGAGTAGCGGTTGGCGGTGGTGATCTGCATATTGAGCTTCGGATAGCGCGCGCGAAAGGCCGGCAGCATCGGCGCCAGATAGATCACCGCAAAGGACAGCGAGCTCGTGACCCGCAGCGTGCCCTGCGGCGACAGCGCGCGATCGCTGACGATGTCCTCGGCCTCCGCCAATTCGCTCAAGATGCGACTGGAGCGCTCCAGCAGTTCCTGCCCCGCCTCCGTCAACCACAGCCGCCGGGTGTTGCGCTCGATCAGCCGGACCGCAAGGCGCTCCTCGAGCGCGCTGAGATGGCGGCTCGCGGCAGCATTCGACATGCGCAGGGCTTCGGCAGCTTTGGACAGGCTGCCGAGCTCGGCCGTCTTGGCGAACACTTCCAACTGGAGCAGGCGGTCCATTTTTTCGCAAACAGGAAAAGAGACTTGCGATTATTGACCTTTATTTCCGTATCCCGCAAGGCAAAATGGGCCAAACACAAGCAAGACAGCAGGCGAGGAAACAGGGAAATGTCGGGCCCGATCAGGCACATCGTGATGTGGCGGCTGCGCGGGGAGACGCCAGCGGAGCGTTCCGCCGCCCGGGTCAAGGTCAAGACCCTGTTCGAGGGGCTGCGCGGACGGATCGACGGCCTCACCCATATCGAAGTCGGTCTCGACGTGAGCGATGTCGACTACGCCTGCGACGTCGTGCTGTTCTCCGAATTCACCGACCACGCTGCGCTCGCGGCCTATGCCACCCACCCGGAACATTTGCGCGTGCGCGAGGCGCTGGGCGACTTGCGGATCGGACGCTTCCAGGTCGATTATCCCATCAAAGAGACCGGCACATGATCGGTTCGTTCACCTTTGAAAACCTGCCCTGCCGCGTCGTGTTCGGCAGCGGAACGCTGGCTGGCGCCAAGGCCGAGGTCGAGCGGCTCGGCGGCAAGCGCGCGCTGGTACTGACGACGCCGCAGCAGGAGGCGCAAGGCAAAAAGCTGGGCGCGGCGCTCGGTCCGCTCTACGCCGGCATCTTTCCCGGCGCGACCATGCACACGCCGGTCGAGGTCACGGAGCGGGCGCTCGCGGCGATGAAGGCGTGCAAGGCCGACTGCGTCATTTCCCTCGGGGGCGGATCCACGACCGGGCTCGGCAAGGCGCTGGCCTTGCGCACCGGAATCAACCAGCTTTGCATTCCCACCACCTATGCCGGCTCGGAGATGACGCCGATCGTCGGCCAGACCGAGAACGGCCTGAAGACCACGGTGCGCGATGCCGCCATCCTGCCCGAGACGGTGATCTATGATGTCGATCTCACTTTGACTCTGCCGGCGAGCCTGGCCGCGACATCAGGCGTCAACGCGATTGCGCATGCGGTGGAGGCGCTCTATGCGCGCGATGCCAATCCGGTGACGTCGCTGATGGCGGAGGAAGGCATCCGCGCGCTCGCCCGCGCCCTGCCCGCGATTGCCACGAAAAGCGACGATCGCGAGGCCCGCACCGAAGCGCTCTATGGCGCCTGGCTGTGCGGCGTCTGCCTCGGCACCGTCGGCATGGCGCTGCATCACAAGCTCTGCCACACGCTCGGCGGCACCTTCGACCTGCCGCACGCCGAGACCCATACCATCGTGCTGCCGCATGCGCTGGCCTACAACGCGCCGGCCGTGCCCGACGCGATGGCGCGGATCTCACGCGCAATCGGCGCCGCCGATGCATCGCAAGGACTCTTCGAGCTCGCGAAGCGCCTGGGTGCGAAGGTCGCATTGCGCGACATCGGCATGCCCGAAGCCGGCATCGACAAGGCCGCGCACCTTGCTGTCACCAACGCCTACTGGAACCCGCGCCCGCTCGAACGCGACGCCATCCGCGACCTGATCGCGCGCGCCTGGGCCGGTGAGCCGCCCCACGCCACCAAAGCGGCAGTTTGATTCGATGCGGCGCACGCTGATCAAATCCGCGGTCATCATCAGCATGGATGACGCGATCGGCGATTTACCTGGCGGCGATGTGCTGATCGAGGGGAACCGCATCGTTGATTTGCGTCCATCGATCGATCTCGGCAGCGGCGCGACTGAGGCCGAGATCATCGACGGCACCGGGCGCATCGTCATCCCCGGCCTGATCAACGCCCATATGCACACCTGGCAGACAGGCTTGCGTGGCTATGCCGCCAACTGGACGCTGCTGGAGTATTTCCGTCGCATGCATGCCGGGCTCGCAACGGTGTTCAGGCCCGAGGACATCCATATCGCGACCTTGGTGGGCGCGCTGAACCAGATCAACCAAGGTACCACCACGCTGGTCGACTGGTGCCACAACAATCCGACGCCCGATCATACCAACGCCGCCGTGCGCGGCCTGATCGAGAGCGGTATCCGCGCGGCCTTCTTCCACGGCTCGCCCAAACCTGAACCGAAACCGGGCGAGCCGCATTTCTCGGAAATCCCGCATCCACGCCGTGAGGTCGAGCGACTGCTGGCGGGGCCCCTCGCCGACCGCGACGGCCTCGTCACACTTGGGCTCGCGATCCTCGGCCCGCATTATTCGACGCTCGACGTCGCCATGCACGATTTCCGCATGGCGCGCGAGTTCAAGCTGATCGCATCCATGCATCAGGGCGGTGGTCCCGCCAAGACGCCTGGTGGCTGGGAGAAGCTGATCGGGGCCGGCCTCGTCGGCGCCGGAATCAACATCGTCCATGGCAACGACCTGCCTGACGAGCTCCTGGACCGGATGGTCGACCTCAGCGTCTCCTTCTCGGTGACGCCGGAGAACGAGATGGTCCAGGGCCACGGCTTCCCGATCACCGGACGGCTGCTCAAGCGCGGCGTGCGGCCGACCATCGGCATCGATCTGGAATCCGTGCTGGCCGGCGACCTCTTCTCCGCCGCGCGCGTTGCGCTCTCGATGCAGCGGGCGCTCGACAACGCCGAGTCGCGCAAGGTCACCAGCACCATTCCAGCGACGACCACGATCCCCGTCCGCGAGGCGCTACGCTGGATTACGACGGAAGGCGCCCGCATGCTCGGTCGCGAGCACCAGATCGGCTCGCTGACACCGGGCAAGCTCGCCGACCTCGTCATCATCGATTGCTCCGATCTCAACCTCGTCCCAGTGCACGATCCCGTTGCCACCGTGGTGATGCAAACGAGCCTCGCCAATATCGAGGCCGTGATGATCGGCGGCGTGTGGAAGAAGCGGAATGGACGGTTGCTGGCCGACGGTCTGGAGGCGAAAAAGCAATTGCTCGCGCAATCCGGCCGGCGGCTGGTGCACGACATCGAACGACAGGGACACGCCGCCTGAGGGCGTCAAGGACAACAACAATGACTGACACGCCAAAGAACGTCGCTTTCATCGGGATCGGCAAGATGGGCCTGCCGATGTCGGTGCTCGTCGCCAAGGCCGGTTATGCCGTGACCGCGTTCGACCGGAGCACGACACGGCTCGACGAGGCGCGCGCGCAAGGCATTTCGATTGCCGCTTCGCCGGCGGAGGCCGTGGGCGGCAAGGTCGCGATCATCACGTCCTTACCCGATGACGCTGCCTTGCGCGGCGCGTTGCTCGGCTCCACCGGCCTCATCGCCGCGATGGCTGCCGGAACTGTCTTGATCGAGACCAGCACCGTGAGCGTCGAGGCGTCCGCAGAGGTCGACGCAGCTGCACAGGCGCGCGGTGTCTTCTACCTGCGGGCGCCGGTCTCGGGCAATGCCAGCATCGTTCACACCGGCGCGCTGAGCTGCTTCGTCTCGGGCCCGAAGGACGCCTACGAAAACGCAAAGCCGCTGCTCGCCGCCTTCACCCGCGCCCAGACCTATCTCGGGCCCGGCGAGGAAGCGCGATATGCGAAGCTTGCGGTCAATTTGATGATCGCTGTCTCGGCCGCCATGATGGCGGAAAGCCTGGCGCTGGCGCGCAAGGGCGGCATCGGCTGGCAGGACATTCTGAAAGTTCTCGACGACAGCGCGGTGGCCTCACCGATGGTGAAGTACAAGACCGCGCCGCTGCGTAACCGCGATTTCGACTCGACCTTTTCCTGCAGGCAGATGGCCAAGGATCTCGATCTGATCCTCGGCGCCGGCCACGCGGTCGGCGTGCCGCTTCAGCTCGCCGCCCAAGTGCGGGAGACCTATGGCTCGCTGGTCGCGCAAGGCGACGGCGACGCCGACTTCATCGCGACCGTCAAGCACATCGAGCGGCTGTCCGGCCTCGGCGAGCCCAAACTCTGAGTTACGGGAGGCATCTATGCGCAATTTCAACGAGAACACCATCACCGACGCCGTGCTGGAGCGGATCGCGGGCGCAACCGATCCGCGCATCAAGCAGGTCAGCGAAGCGCTGGTGCGCCACCTTCATGCCTTTGTCCGCGAGGTGCGGCCGACCCAGAAGGAATGGGAATACGGCATCGACTTCCTGACCCGCACCGGCCAGATGTGCGACGACAAGCGCCAGGAGTTCATCCTGCTGTCGGACGCGCTCGGCGTCTCCATGCTGGTCGACGCCATCAACCATCCAGTGCCGGAAGGCGCGACCGAAACCACGGTGCTCGGTCCGTTCTTCGTGCAGGCCTCGCCCGAGAAAGACAACGGCGCTGACATCTCCGGCCCGATGGAGGGCGATCCGATGCTCGTCACCGGCTCGGTGTCGACTGTCGACGGACGGCCGCTCGCGGACGCGGTCGTCGACGTCTGGCATTCCGACGACGACGGCTATTACGACGTGCAGCAGCTCGACAAGATCGGCGACCTCGCGATGCGGGCGCGCTTCCACGCCGACCAGAATGGCCGATTCAATTTCTGGTCGATCAAGCCGGCCGCCTATCCGATCCCGCATGACGGCACGGTCGGCGACATGCTGGCGGTCCAGAGCCGCCATCCCTGGCGCCCGGCGCATGTGCATTTCATGATCTCGGCGCCCGGCTTCGAGCAACTCGTGACCCATGTGTTCGTGGCCGGCGACCAGTATCTCGACAGCGACGTGGTGTTCGGCGTCAAGGACAGCCTGATCCGCGAATTTGTGCGGTGCCCGCCAGGTCGTGCGCCCGATGGTCGCATGGTGGACAGCGAGTATTTTCATCTCAACTATGATTTCGGCCTGAAGCAGGTCGCAAGCAGCGCAAGAGCCGCCTAAGCTGAACGACGGCGGACCAACAAGAGTCCGGCAGGGCAAGACAGGGAGCAAGGATGGGACCACGGGTCAGCACGGGCATATTGGCCGATCGCCTCACAGGCTTGATCGGCCCGCGCGCGAGCGTCGCGCGTGGCGTGCTCGATCAGCATGGGCAGAGCGAGTCACATTATCGCAGCCTGCCGCCAGACATCGTCGTATTCCCTGAAACCACGCAGGAGGTCGCGGAGATCGTCAAGCTATGCGCGGGCGCGAACATGCCCATCGTTCCGTTCGGCGCCGGGACCTCGCTCGAAGGCAATGCGGCCGCGGTCGCGGGCGGAGTCTGCTTCGACTTCGCACGTATGAACAAGGTGCTGACGGTGCACGAGAGCGACATGGACGTCGTGGTCCAGCCCGGCATCACGCGAAAGCAGCTCAATGCGGCGCTGCGCGGCACTGGACTTTTCTTTCCGATCGATCCCGGTGCTGACGCCTCGATCGGCGGCATGACGTCCACGCGCGCCTCCGGCACCATGGCGGTGCGCTACGGCACCATGAAGGACAATGTCATCGCGCTGGAGGTGGTGCTGGCGGACGGCCGCGTGATCCGGACCGCCCGGCGCGCGCGCAAGTCGGCCGCCGGTTACGACCTGACGCGCATGTTCGTCGGCGCCGAGGGCACGCTCGGTGTCATCACCGAGATCACGCTCAAGGTGCATCCCGTGCCGCAGGCGATCTCGGCCGCGGTCTGCAGCTTCGACACCCTGCAGGACGCCGTGGACACCGCGATCTCCGTGATCCAGTCCGCGATCCCCGTGGCGCGCATCGAGCTGCTCGACGACGTCATGATGCGCGGCATCAACGCCTATGCGAAGCTCGGCTATCGCGAAGCCCCGACCTTGTTCTTCGAATTCCATGGTTCTGAGACTTCCGTCGCCGAGCAGGCCGAGGCCGCACAGGCCATTGCCGCCGACCATGGCGGCCATGGCTTTGCCTGGGCGAAGGCACCGGAGGATCACAGCCGTCTCTGGCACGCCCGCGACAACACGCTCTATGCCGGCCTGGACCTCCGCCCCGGCGCGCGTGCCGTGATCACCGATGTCTGCGTGCCGATCTCGCGACTGGCGGAATGCCTCACGGAGACCCGGCGCGACGCGGACGGGCGCGGGTTCATCGCGCCGATCGTCGGCCACGTCGGCGACGGCAATTTCCACATGCTGATCCTGATTGACCCGGCAAGGCCGGAGGAAGTCGAAGGCGCCAAGGCGCTCCAGGCCCGCATGGTCGCCCGCGCGATTGCCATGGACGGCACCTGCACCGGCGAGCACGGCATCGGGCTCGGCAAGATCGATTATCTCGCTGATGAACTCGGCGAGGCCGTCGATGTGATGCGATCGATCAAGACCGCGCTCGACCCCAAGGGCCTGATGAATCCCGGAAAGATCTTTGCAAGCGGAGCGCAGGCATGAGCACCGCCGCATTGGCCGTCGAGCCCTCCTCGCCTGTCCCGCTCCTCGAGCTGCGCGGCATCAGCAAGGAGTTTCCTGGCGTCAAGGCGCTGGATGACGTGTCCTTTGCCGTCTTCCCCGGCGAAGTCCATATGCTGCTGGGCGAGAACGGCGCCGGCAAGTCGAGCCTGATGAAGGTGCTCTGCGGGGCCTATCGCGCCGATGCCGGCGAGTTCTACTTCAAGGGCGAGCCGGTCGCGATCAACTCGGCCGCAGACGCGCAGAAGCTCGGCATCGCCGTGATCTTCCAGGAATTCTCGCTGGTCCCCCATCTCGATATCGCCCAGAACATTTTTCTCGGCCGCGAGCCGAAGGGCCGCATCCCCGGCACCATCGACCGCCGCAAGATTTTGGCCGACGCCGCGCGCGTGCTTGGCACGATCGGCTTTGACATCGACCCGTCAACCATCGTCGACAAGTTAGGGGTGGCGCAGCAGCAGATGGTCGAGATCGCCAAAGCGATCAGCCAGAACGCCCGCATCCTCGTGATGGACGAACCGACCGCAGCACTGTCCGATCGCGAGACCGAGCTGCTGTTCGCGCTAATCGCGCGGCTGAAGGCCGACGGCGTCTCCATCGTCTACATCTCGCACCGCATGGCGGAGGTGTTCGCGCTCGGAGACCGCATCACCGTGCTGCGCGACGGTCGTCGCATCGACGGCGTTCGCCCGGCCGACGTCACGCCGGACCAGCTCGTCCGCATGATGGTCGGCCGCAATGTCGACATGACCTACCCGCGCAATTTTGCCGACGAACCCGGCGAAGTGCTGCTCGAGGTCAAGGGCCTGAGCGCCTCCACCGGAATCTCGGACATCAACATCGAGGTGCGGCGGGGCGAGATCGTCGGCCTGTGTGGCCTGGTCGGCTCCGGTCGTAGCGAGGTCGCGCGCGCGATCTTCGGGGCCGATCCCGTGACATCAGGCGAGATCGTCTTCGACGGCAAGACTATCTCCGGCGAGCCTGATCTTGCCGCCCGCTGCGGCATTGCGCTGATCCCGGAGAGCCGCAAGAGCGAGGGCCTCGCACTGTTGCGGTCGGTGGGGGACAATCTGGTGGTGTCGGCGCTGCGAAAGCTGTTTCCGAGCGGTCTGTTCGATCAACGCAGCGCGCAGCGCACTGCCGACGGCCTGATCCGGCAGTTGCGCATTGCGACGCCCAGCGCGCGCCAGACCGTCGGTCTGCTCTCCGGCGGCAATCAGCAGAAGGTCGTGATCGGGAAGTGGCTCGCTGCCGGCTCGAAGCTCTTCATCTTCGACGAGCCGACCCGGGGCATCGACATCGGCGCCAAGGCCGAAATCTTCGCCCTGATCGACCGACTTGTCGCTGAAGGCGCGGCCGCGCTGATGATCTCGTCCGAACAGGTCGAGATCTGCCATGTCTGCGACCGCGCCTATGTGATGCGCGAGGGGCGTGTCGCCGGGCACCTCGCGCGCAACGAGCTGACGGAGGAGAACATCGTGCGACTGGGGATGCATCATGCGTGAGGCCGCAGTCGTCTCTCAACCCAATCCATTGCAACGCATTCCCGGCGTTGCCATCGTGCTGGTGCTGCTGATCGCGCTGTTCAGCACGATCGCGCCCGGTTTTCTGTCGGTCGCCAACCTCTCCAACGTGCTGGTGCAGTCGACGATCCTGACCATGCTCGCGCTGCCGATGACCTTGATCATCATGACCGAGGGGCTGGACCTGTCGATGGGCGCGGTGCTGACCCTGACCTCGCTCTGCGTCGCCATCGTCTCGCTCGCCACCCACTCGATGTCGCTCGGCCTCGGTGCCGGGCTTCTCGTCGGCACAGCCTTCGGCTTCGCCAACGGCTGGCTGGTCGCCATCGTGGGCATCCCACCTTTCGTCGCGACCTTGGGCACGCTTGGCATGGCGCAAGGCCTGTCACTGATCGTCAGCGACGGCCAGAGCGTGGTCGGCATCCCCCACAGCGTACGCGACATCTATTCGGCGACGCTGCTGGGCGTTCCCGTGCCGATCGTGATGGCGCTGGTGACCTATGCAACGTTTCACGGCCTGCTCTATCACACCCGTTTCGGCACCTACATCTTCGCGCTCGGCGGCAACCGGGAGGCGCTGCGCTATGCCGGCCTGTCACCCAACCGTCTGCTGATCATGGTCTATGCGATCGGTGGCGCGATGGCCGGCATTGCCGGCCTGCTGATGACGGCGCGGATGAATTCCGGTCACCCGACGGCCGGCCTCGGTCTCGAATTCGATGCGATCGCGGCCGTCGCCGTCGGCGGCACGTCGTTCGAGCGCGGCAATGGCTGGCTGCTCGGCACCGTGCTCGGCGTGCTCTCGGTGGGCGTGCTGCGCAACGGGCTGAACCTGATCTCGCTGCCGTCCTCGGTGCAGGTCGCAAGCGTCGGCGTGCTCGTCATCGTCGCGCTGTTCCTCGACGGGCTCAGGAGCCGCGCATGACCGACATCAGCAAAGAGGCCATCGCGCCGCCGCGCTCGTTCCTGTCGCAGGATGCGATCCAATTGTTCTATCGCCTGCTTGCGGCGCTGCTGATCTGTGCGGTGCTTGCCGTGCTCAGCGATTCCTTCCTGAGCCTCGGCAACATCCTCAATGTGCTCAGGCAGGCGAGCCTGACCTTCTTCATCGCCTCCGGCCTGACCCTGGTGGTGCTGACCGCGGGCCTCGATCTCTCCGTCGGCGCCAATGTCGCGCTGTCCGCCTGCATCGCCGGGACCGTGATCCACAAGACCGGCTCGCCGGCGCTTGGCATCCTCACCGGGCTTGCCTGCGGCGGCATCGTCGGCCTGCTCAACGGCGTCATGGTCACCGCGCTTCGTATCCCCTCCTTCATCGCCACCTACGGCATGCTCTGGGTGCTGAACGGCCTCACCTACTGGTACATGGCGGGCGAAACCCTTCACGGCTTTCCGGCAGGCTTCCGCCAGATCGGCAGCGGCTATCTGTTCGGCCTGCCGATCCCGGTCTACCTGCTGCTGGTGTTCCTCGGGATCGGAACACTGTTTGCGCAGCGAACGATCTGGGGCCAGGAGATCTATGCGATCGGCGCCAATCCGGTCGCGGCACGACTCTCCGGCATTCCGGTCGCGCGCCGCCTGCTGCTGGTCTACGCCGTCTCCGGCACCATGGCGGGGCTCGCCTCGATCATCTTCCTGTCGCGGCTCAATTCGGCCGAGGCTGACATCGGCGAAAGCCTGACGCTGCCCGCGATCGCCGCCGTTCTGATCGGCGGCACCTCGCTGTTCGGTGGCGTCGGCACGGTGTTCGGCACCTTCATCGGCGCACTGATCCTGACGCTGGTGCTGAACGGCATGAACCTCTTGTCGGTCAGCGCCAACTGGCAGCCGCTGGTCACCGGCATCATCGTCATTCTCGCGGTCTGGCTCGACATGAAGACCCGCCGCCGCACGCAATGAGTTCTTGAACGACCAACAAGCAAAACGAGGGATGGAGGCAACATGAAACAGACACTGGGTTATTTGGCGCTGCCGCTGCTGATGGCGGCCGCGCTCACCACGCAAGCGCGAGCCGACGGCGAGACCATCGCCGTCTTCACCAAGAACCAGACCAACCCGTTCTTCCAGACCGTGCGGGTCGGCGCCGACAACATGGCGAAGACGCTGAACGCGAAGACGCTGCAGTACATCCCGACCAAGCCCGACAGCATTCCCGAGCAGCTCAGCCAGATCGAGGACGTCGTGGTGAAGAAGCCGAGCGCCATCGTCTTCACGCCGGTCGACTACAAGGCGATGGTGCCGGGTGTCGAGAAGATCAACGAAGCCAAGATCCCCGTCGTCAACATCACCGACCGCTCGGCCGGCGGCAAGTTCCTCTCCTTCGTCGGCGCCGACGATTACAGCCTCGGGCTCGAGACCGCGCGCTTCCTGCTCAAGACGCTGGGCGGCAAGGGCAACATCGTCATCATCGAGGGCGTCAAGGGCTCGCTGACCAATGTCGACCGCGTCCGCGGCTTCAACGACGCGCTGAAGGAAAACGCCGGCGCAAAACTGCTGGCCTCGCAGCCCGGAAATTACCAGCGGCTTCAGGCGCTCCAGGTGATGGAGAATCTGATGCAGTCGAACGCGCAGATCGACGGCGTGCTCGCCGCCAATGACGCCATGGCCGTCGGTGCGATCGAGGCGCTCGACGGCGCCAACCGCAAGGCGCAGGTGATCGGCATCAACGGCACCAAGGAAGCGATCGACGCGATCAAGTCCGGCAAGCTGCTCGCGAGCGGCGACTACAACGGATTTTTTCAGGGATGCCTTGGCACCATGATGGCGATCCGCTCCCTGCGCAACCAGCCCGTCATTGCCGAGATCGTGCTGAAGCCGACCGTGATCACCAAGGACAATTACCAGCCGTTCGACGTGCCGCTGGAGCAACGGAGCTGCCCGACTTTCGAGGAAGCCAGCAAGCTCGGCGGCAAGTAACCAGGCGCACCCATCACGACAAGCCCGGACGGCCGCAGCCGCGGCCGTCCCAAGAAACGGACGCATAAACGGAGACCATCATGCTGTTCGCCATTCACGCCCTCGACCGCGCCGGCGCGCTGCCGATCCGGCTCGCCAATTACGACGCCCACAAGGCTTTCCTGAGCGACACCTCGCGCTTCGGCGTCGAGATCGTGATGTCGGGACCGCTGGTCTCCGACGACGGCGCGACCATGATCGGCAGCCTGTTCCTGATCGAGGCGCCTGGCCGCAGCGAGGTCGAGGCTTTCAACCGAGCCGATCCGTTTGCGGCGGCCGACATCTGGGACAAGGTCACGATCACGGGCTTCCTGCGCCGCCAAGGCTGAAAGGCGGCTCAACAAAAACGCGAAAACAACCCCATGCACAGTAAGAACGGGGTTGTTTTTACACATGAATTTTCGTCGCAAACGTCTTTGACTCGTCGGGCAGAACAGGAGCGGAGTGCCATCCTTGCCCGATTGTCGCCCCTACGCCTCGATCCAGAGCTTCGCCGCGGCCCCAACGGCTAGCCGCTCGCCACCGCGGCACCTTCTTCGAGATGACAGGCCACCCACTGCTCGGGGCCGGCCGCGCGCAATGTCGGCTCCTCGGTCCGGCAGCGATCGAACACGAGCGGGCAACGGGTGTGGAAGCGGCACCCGCTCGGCGGGTTGATCGGACTCGGCACGTCGCCCTTGAGGATGATCGGATTGCGCTGGGCCCCCGGCTCCGGCAGCGGGACCGCCGAGAGCAGCGCCTTGGTGTAAGGATGCTTTGGCGCGGCGAAGATCTCGTAGCGCGGCGCCACCTCGACGATCTTGCCGAGATACATGACCGCGACGCGATGGGTCATGTGCTCGACGATCGCGAGGTCGTGGCTGATGAACAGCAGCGCCAGGCCGAACTCGCGCTGGAGATCCTGCAGCAGATTGACGATCTGGGCCTTGACCGAGACGTCGAGCGCCGAGACCGCCTCGTCGCAGACGATCAGCTCGGGCTCGGCGGCGAGCGCCCGCGCGATGCCGATGCGCTGGCGCTGGCCGCCGGAAAATTCATGCGGCCTGCGGTTCAACGCCTCGCGCGGCAGGCGCACGGTGTCCATCAGCGCGGTCACGCGGGTCTCGAGGTCGATTGCGGATTTGGCGAGGCCGAAATTGCGGATCGGCTCGGCCAGGATGTCGCGCACGCGCATGCGCGGATTGAGGCTCGAGAACGGGTCCTGGAACACCACCTGCACACGGCGGCGCATCTGGCGCATCGTGCTCGGATGGGCGTCGTCGATGCGCTGGCCGTCGAGGATGACCTGCCCCGACGTGATGTCGAACAGTCGCAGGATCGCACGGCCGACCGTCGATTTGCCGCAACCGGACTCGCCGACCAGAGAGAGCGTCTCGCCGCGCGCGATCTCGAACGACACGCCGTCCACCGCATAGACCCATTCGGACTTGCGGCTGAACAGGCCCTTTTTAACCGGGAAGTGCTTCTTGAGGTCGTTGACCTGGAGCAGCGGGGGACTCATGCCGCGACCGCTCCCTTGGCCGCATAGTGGCAGGCCGCGACGTGACGTGGCCCCTTCTCTTCGAGCCCCGGCGCGTACTGCCGGCAGAGATCGGTCGCGAGCGCGCAACGTCCGGCGAAGACGCAGCCGACGATGGGCTTGCGCAGATCAGGCACCTGCCCCGGAATTTCAGCCAGCCGTCTCGCGGTGCCGGTCAGCGACGAGCCGAGCCGCGGCACTGCGCCGAGCAGGCCCTGCGTATAGGGATGACGCGGCGATCGGAACAGTTCCGCCACCGGCGCCTCCTCGACCTTGCGGCCGGCATACATGACCATGACGCGCTCGGCGATCTCGGCGACCACGCCGAGATCGTGGGTGATCAGGATGATCGCTGCGCCAACCCGGTGCTTGAGGTCCAGCATCAATTTCAGGATCTGCGCCTGGATCGTCACGTCGAGCGCGGTGGTCGGCTCGTCGGCAATGAGAAGCTTTGGATTGCAGGCGAGTGCAATGGCGATCATGACACGCTGGCGCATGCCGCCGGAGAGCTGATGCGGATATTCGCGCACGCGACGCTTCGGCTCTGGAATGCCGACCAGAATCAACATCTCGATGGCGTGCGCCTCTGCGGCCTGCTTGTCCAGGCCCTGGTGGATCATCAGCGTCTCGCGGATTTGACGCCCGACGGTCAGGACCGGGTTGAGGCTGGTCATCGGCTCCTGAAAAATCATCGAGATGTCGTTGCCGCGGATCGCGCGCATCTCGCGGTCGGACATTTGCAGCAGGTCCTTGCCCGCGAAGCGGATGCTGCCGGCGATCCTTCCCGGCGGTTCCGGGATCAGCCGCATCAGCGACATCGAGGTCACCGACTTGCCGCAGCCGGACTCACCGACGATCGCGAGCGTCTCGCCCTCGTTGACATGGAACGACACGCCTTCAACCGCGCGGTTGATGCCGCTGGGCGTCCGGAAGTGGGTCTGGAGGTTCTCAACTTCGAGCAGCGCCATCGTGATCAGCCCCTTGACATCAGAGGCTCTTGGCCATGCGCGGATCGAGCGCATCGCGAAGGCCGTCGCCGAGCAGGTTCACGGCAAGCACGGTGACGGACAGGAAGGCCGCCGGAAAGAACACGATGTAGGGTTTGACCTGCCACAGCGCCCGCCCCTCGGCCATGATGTTGCCCCAGGACGGAATGGTCGGCGGCGTACCAGCGCCGATGAAGGACAGGATCGCCTCGGTGATCATCGCGCTGGCACAAATGTAAGTCGCCTGGATCAGCATCGGCGCCAGCGTGTTGGGCAGGATATGGCGCAGGATGATCATCGGTGTGCGCGTGCCGCAGGCCACTGCCGCATCCACGTAGGGCTGCTCGCGCAGCGAGAGCACGACGCTGCGCACGAGGCGGGAGACGCGCGGGATTTCGGCGACGGTGATCGCGAGAATGACGTTGCCGACGCTGCCGCGTGTCAGCGCCATCAGCGCGATCGCCAGCAGGATCGGCGGGATCGACATCAGGCCGTCCATGAAGCGCATCAAGATGCCGTCGGCCCAGCGGATGAAGCCGGAGACGATGCCGATGGCGAGACCGGCCGCGGAGGCGAAGATCGCAACGGACAAGCCGACCGTGAGCGAGACCCGCGCGCCGAACAGCACGCGTGAATAGATGTCACGGCCGAGAACGTCGGTGCCAAACCAGTAAAGCGCCGACGGTGCGCGGGTCCGCTTGGCCGGCGCAAGTGCGGTCGGATCCACCGTTCCAAGATAAGGCGCAAAGATCGCGATCAGGACGAGCAACAGCAGCAACGTGCCGCCAATGGCAACGGTGGGATGGCCGCGCAGCAGCCCGACGAAGCCGCGCCGGATCGTAACCGGCCGGAGGATCTCAGGCAGTTGCGGCGCGAGGACGAAGCCCGCCGGCAGCGCTTGCGGATTGACGGTCGTATCGGTCAATAGCGGATCCTCGGGTCAACGAGCGTATAAATGACGTCGATCATCAGATTGACGAGGACGTAGACGAAGCTGAACAGCAGCACGATGCCCTGGATTACGGGATAATCGCGGCGCAGGATCGCGTCGATCGTGAGCCGGCCGAGGCCGGGAATCGCGAAAACGCTTTCCGTGACGACCGCGCCGCCGATCAGCAGCGCGATGCCGATGCCGATCACCGTGACGATCGGCACCGCCGCGTTCTTCAGCGCATGGACGAACAGGATGCCGCCCTGTCCGAGGCCCTTGGCGCGCGCGGTGCGGATATAATCCTGCTGCAATACTTCGAGCATGGTGGCGCGCGTGATACGGGCGATCAGCGCGATGTAGACACAGCCGAGCGCGATCGCCGGCAGGATCAGGTTTTGCAGCCAGGGCCAGACGCCCTGGGCGCGCGGCGTATAGCCTTGCACCGGAAGCCATTCGAGCTCCAGCGCGAAGACGTAGGCGAGGACATAGCCGACGACGAAGACCGGCAGGGAGAAGCCGAACACGGCAAAGGCCATGATGGCCCGGTCGATCAGGCTTCCCGCCTTCCAGGCCGCCAGCACGCCAAGCGGCACCGCGACCACGATCGTGAGCAGGAGCGTGACCATCATCAGCGACAGCGTCGGCCCGAGACGCTGCCCGATCATGGTCGAGACCGGCAGATTGGTGAAGATCGAGGTGCCGAGATCGCCGTGCAGAATGCGCCAGACCCAACTGCCGAACTGGATCAGGAAGGGTCGATCGAGGCCGAGGCTCTGACGGATACGCTCCACATCCTCCGGACTTGCCTGATCGCCTGCGATCACCACGGCGGGATCTCCCGGCGCGATGTAGAGCAGGCTGAACACGAACAGCGCGACGATGGCCATCACTGGCAAGGTCGAGGCGATACGCCGGAGGATGTAGGATAGCATCTGGCTTCAGCGCAAGGTCATGCGGATTTCGACACGCCCCAGAAGAACGGCAGCGGCCCCTTTGTGATGCCGGAGACGTTTTTGCGCCAGGCCGTGTAGCTGAGGAAGAAGCCGGTCGGCGCGTAGACGACGTCCTCGAGCGCGACCTTGTTGAGACGAGCGACCGCGGCCTTCTCCTCGTCGAGGCCCTTGGCCTCGAACCAGGACGTGACCTCCTTTTCCGTGCCGGGGCTGTTCGGCCAGCCGAACCAGGCCTTGTCGCCGTTGGCGCGAATGGCGGTATAGGGCGCCGGATTGATGCAGTCCGAACCCGCATGCCAGGTGTGGAACATGTTCCAGCCGCCCTGTCCGGGCGGCGTCTTTTGCGCGCGACGCGAGCCGACCGTGCCCCAATCGGTCGCGACGAAGTCGACATTCATGCCGAGCTTCTTCAAGAGATCGGCGGTCACATCGCCGAACGCCTTGGTGATCGGCTGGTCCTGCGCCACCAGGCAGGTCACCGGCTGGCCGGAATAACCGCTCTCGGCGAGCAGCTTCTTGGCAGCGTCAAGATCGCGCTTGCCCTTGAGGACCTCGCCGCCCGCCTCGGTGTAGAGCGGCGTATCCGGTGTGAAGAAGCCGGGCAGCGACTTCCACAGCGAATTGTCGTCACCGACGAGCGCGCGCATATAGTCTTCCTGGCTCATCGCCATCAGCACTGCGCGCCGCGCCCGCACGTCGTTGAAGGGCGGATACAGGAAGTTCATGCGGAACGAGCCGACATTGCCGAGCGGATCGCCGATGTCGACGCTGATGTTCTTGTTGTTCTTGAGGACCGGGACGAGATCGGCGATGGGGTTCTCCCACCAGTCGATCTCGCCGTTTTGCAACGCGGCCGCGGCGGTCGCCGGATCCGGCATCACGATCCATTCGACGCGGTCGAGCAGCATCTGCTTGCCGCCGGCGAGCCACGACGCCTTCTCCTGCCGCGGTACATAGTCGGCAAACTTCTCGAACACGGCTTTCGCGCCGGGGACCCACTCGCCCTTGGCAAACTTCATCGGCCCCGAGCCGACATAATCGCCGATCTGCTTGAACGGGTCGGTCTGCGCGATGCGCTCCGGCATGATGAAGGCGCAGGGCGAGTTGTTCTTGCCAAGCGCATAGAGCATCTTCGGGAACGGCTGCTTCAGCACCCATTTGAAAGTGCGATCGTCGACAGCAGTGAGTTCCTGCTGCAGTGCCTTGAGCATCAGCCCCATCGGATCGCGCGCCGCCCAGCGGGTGAGACTCGCAACGACGTCCTTGCTCCGCACCGGCTCGCCGTCGTGGAATTTGAGGCCCGGCCGCAATTTGAACGTCCAGGTGGTGCCGTCGTCGGTCACTTCCTCGGACTCGACCATCTGCCGCTGCGGCTGGAGCGCGGAATCGACGCCGTAGAGCGTATCCCAGACCAGCGCGGCGGCATTGCGCACGACATATTGCGTGCCCCAGATCGGGTCGAAATTGGCGAGGTTTGCCTGCGGCACGAAGCGCAGGGTGCGCGCGGAGGCGCCTTGTGCGATCGCCGGGGCCGAGAGGCCGCTCAATGCCAGACCGCCCGCGCCGGCAAGTCCCTTCAATACGGTCCTGCGATCCATGAAATCCTCCCAATAGTGCCGTGATGCCGGCCATCGTTGACCAAGAACAGGTGAAACCAGAGCTCATTGGCGTGCAAATGGTATGCCACTAACCGGACCTTCGCCAGCGGGATATCCGCACCATTTGGGCCGGGCGAGACCTCAAAGCGCAGCCGCCAGCACTGGCCCGGTCTCGATATGCGGAATCGCCTCGACGAGCTTGCGCGTGTAGTCGGTCTTGGGATTGTCGAACAGCGCCCGGCTCTCGCCCTGCTCCACGATGCCGCCATTGCGCAGCACGATAGTGCGATCGCAAAGCATGCGCACCACGTTGAGATCGTGGCTGACGAACAGCAGCGCGATGTCGTTCTCGCGCCTGAGACGATCGAGCAGTTGCAGCACCACGGCCTGCACGGAGACGTCGAGCGCGGCGGTCGGCTCGTCCAGCACCAGGAGCCGCGGCCGGCAGGCGATGGCGCGCGCGATGCCGACGCGCGCCTTCTGGCCGCCGGAGAGCTGATGCGGAAAGCGCGGCAACAGATCCAGCTGCAGCCCCACACGCTCGGCGCAATCCTCCACCCGCTTGCGCAGCGCATCGCCCCCACGCATACGATCGAGCCGCATCAGCGGATGGGCAATGCAATCGAAGGCGGTGAAGCGCGGATTGAGGCTCTCGTTCGGGTCCTGGAACACCATCTGGATGTCCTTGCGGAAGCGCGAGCGGTGAAAGTCGCGCGATGCCACATGGCCGATCGACTGCCCGTCGAACACGATCTCGCCCTCGCTCGGATCGATCAGGCGGCAGATCATGCGCGACGTCGTGCTCTTGCCGGAGCCGGATTCGCCGACGAGGCCGACGCTCTCGCCGCCGGCCATCGTCATGGAGAAGTCCGCCACCGCCGCAGCGCCCTCGTCGAAGCGTTTTGCGAGCTTGCGCACCTCCAGCAGCGGCGGAGTCCCGTGAACGGGCTCCTGCCTGGGCCTGCTGACGACAGCCGCGTAGCCTTCCCGCTCCTCTTCCGTTACGAGGTCCGCGATCCCGGAGGTCGCGGTCGGCGACGCCGCCACCAGACGCCGGGTATAGGCGTGCTGCGGTGCGCCGAACAGCGTCCTGGGGCTAGCCTCTTCGACGATACGGCCGCGCTCCATCACCGCGATACGGCGACAATATCGCGCCGCTAACCCGAGATCGTGCGTGATCAGGACCGTCGCCATGCCGCGCGCGGCGGCAATCTCCGCCAAAAGGTCCATCACCACCTTCTGCGTGGTGACGTCGAGCCCGGTCGTCGGCTCATCGGCGATCAAGAGCGCGGGATTGCAGGAGATCGCGATCGCGATCATCACGCGCTGGCACATGCCGCCGGAGAGCTCGTGCGGATAGGCGTTCATCCGCGTCTCGGGGTCGCGGA
Source organism: Bradyrhizobium canariense (assembly GCF_019402665.1). Lineage (GTDB taxonomy): Bacteria > Pseudomonadota > Alphaproteobacteria > Rhizobiales > Xanthobacteraceae > Bradyrhizobium > Bradyrhizobium canariense. The sequence goes on along the minus strand of NZ_VSST01000015.1, from coordinate 228,441 downwards.
TCTGGACGGCGCGCAACAGCTCCAGCGCCTCGGCGCGGGCGGCGTCCTTCGATATCCGCTTGTGCGTGAGGATCGCGTCCGCGATCTGCAGGCCGATCGCGCGGATCGGGTTGAGCGCCGCCCGCGGGTTCTGGAAGATCATCGACATCGCGGCGCCCTGGAGCTGCCGGAGATCGTCGCCCCTGAGTTTTGTCACGTCCTGGCCGCGAAACAGGATTTTTCCGCCGGTGACGCGCCCGGCCGGATCCAGGAGCCGCGTCGTCGCAAAGCCGGTGACCGACTTGCCCGATCCGCTTTCGCCGACGAGGCCAAGCATCTCGCCGGCCTCGACCTTGAGCGTCACGCCGCGCACGGCCTCGACCATTCCGCGCCGCGTCGAGAACGAAACGTGGAGATCGTCGATCCTGAGCAAGTCCTCGCTCATGTGCGCATGCGCGGATCGAGAATGTCCCGCATCCCGTCACCGAGGAGGTTGAAGCACAGCACGGCCATCATCAACGCGAGGCCCGGAAAGGCCACCAGCCACCACCGCCCGGTCGAGATGAAGCGGGCGCCCTCCGCGACCATGATGCCCCATTCCGGTGTCGGCGGCTTGACGCCAAGGCCAATGAAGGACAAGCCGGCGGCGTTCAGGATCGCCCAGCCGAGGTTGAGCGAGATCTGCACCGCCATCGCCGGCAGGATGTTCGGCAGCAGGAAGCGCAGCACCACCGAGAAATGGCTCTCGCCACAGGAACGCGCCGCCTCCACCCAGCCGACATTGCGCCGGACGTTGACCTCGGCGCGCGCGAAGCGGATGTAGAACGGCAGATTGATGATCGCGGTCGCAATCACAATGTTCTCGATCCGGTTGCCGAGCGCCGCAACCATCGCCATGGCCAGAACGAACAGCGGAAAGGCCATCATGACGTCGACGAAGCGGCCGACCGAACGGTCGAGCCTGCCGCCGGCATAGCCGCAGAAAGAGCCGACGACGGCGCCGATCACGAAGGAGATGCCGACCGCCGAGACCGCGATGGCAAGGTCGAGGCGTGCCGCAACGACGAGGCGGCTGAACACGTCGCGCCCGAGCTGGTCGGTGCCGGCAAGATGCGCCGCGCTCGGCGGTTGCAGGGCCTCCGAGACATTGGAGACGACGGGATCATAGGGCACCAGCCACGGTCCGAAGATCGCGACCAGGACAAACAGCAGGACACCCGCCGCGGCGACACCGGTCAGCGGGTTGCCGCGCAAAATCCAGACCGAATGGCGGAGGGTTGCGCTGGTCATCCGATCGACACCCTGGGATCGGCGATACCGTAGCAGATGTCGACGACGAGATTGACCAGCACGAAGATGCCAGCCATCAGCAAGACGAAACCCTGCACCGGCGCATAGTCGGACGATAGCAGCGCGTCGAGCGCGTAGGAGGCAACGCCCGGCCAGGAGAACACCTTCTCCACCAGGACATTGGCGCCAAGCATGGTCGAGAACACGATGCCGGCAATGGTGATGACGGGCAGGATCGCATTACGCAGCGCATAGGTGACGACGACCTTCTGCCAGGACAATCCGACCGAGCGCGCCGTGCGCACGAAATCGCTGCCGAGCGAGACCAGCATCGAGGCACGCGTGATCCGCGCCAGCGGCGCGATCACGAACAGGGCCATGCTCAGCGCAGGCAGGATCAGCTGCTTGCAGGCCGCCCACCAGCCCTCGATGTCTCCCGCGAGCAGGAAATCGATCGACAGGAATCCGGTGCGCTGCGGCGGCAGCGAGGTGAAGACGTCGATCCGCCCGGTCGGATCAGGCGCAAGACCGAGCAGATAGTAGAACACATAGATCAGCAGCAGGCCCGAGACGAAGGTCGGCACGCAGACACCGAGCGCGCAGAACAGCCGCACGCCGTGATCGACCAGCGATCCCGGCTTCAAGGCTGCGACCACGCCGAGTGGCACCGCCGCGATCAGCGCGATCAGGAGCGCCGTGAAGGTCAACTCCAGCGAGGCCGGCAGCCGTTCGCGCAGATCCTTCAGGACCGGCTGTCCCGTCATCATGGAGCGGCCGAGATTGCCGCGGCCGATATCGGACAGATAGAACACGAGCTGCTCCGGCACCGACTTGTCGAGCCCCATCTGCTTGCGGATCTGCTCGATCTCCTCCTTGCCGGCATTGGGCCCAGAGGCGAAGAACACCGCGGGATCTCCGGGGAGGACCCGCATCAGGAGAAAGGTGAAGACCAGCACGCCGAACAACGCCGGCAGCGACGACAAAAGCCGCCTCCCCGCCCGCGCCACCGTCGCACCAAGACCGGTCATCACCTTTCAGAGCCTCCGTCTGCGGACATCACTTTTCAGTCAAATTACTTGCGGCTGACGTCGCGATAATCGACCTGACGATGGAATTCGTAGGTATAGCCCTCGATCGAGGCCGCCATTACGGCGTCCTGGTTCGGCTGCCACAGCGGGATCTGCGGCATCTCGCTGAAATGGATCGCGTTGAGCTTGCGGCCATCCTCCTCGTACTTGGCCTTGTCGGGCTCGAAGCGCGCTTCCTGCGCGATCGTCGCCAGTTCCGGATTGTTGATCGAGCTGTAGTTCCAGCGCTGATTGCCGGTGTAGAAATTGCGGTAGAAGTAATCGGTCGAGGGCAGCCAGGCGACGATGCCTTCCGTGAACAGGGGCAGCTTCTTCTCGTTGATCTGCGTCGACATCTGCGCATCCGGCAGCTTCTGGATGTCGACTTTGATCCCGATCTTGGCAAGCGATTCCTTCACGAGAGCCGCCATCGGCTCCGCGGTCGAGGCCTGGCCGACGTTGAAGCTGAAGGTGGTTGAAAAACCCTCCGGGAGGCCGGCGGCTTTCAGATATTCCCTCGCTTTGTCGAGATCGGTCTTCACCGGCGCCTGGAACGGATAGATGCCGTTCAGCGGCTTGCCATCCGGCCAATTCGCACCGAACAGCGGCGCGCCGCGACCGAACAGGGCAGCCTTGAACATATCCTCATAGGGCAGCGCGAAGGCGACGGCTCTGCGCACATTGACGTTGTCGAAGGGCGGGATCTGGTTGTTCATCGAGACGAAGGTGATCGAATTGTACTGCGGCGTCGAGATCACCTTGAGCTTGCCCTTGGCCTCGAGCGATTGCACGTCGCTGGCCTGGAGATCGACGACGAGGTCGGCGTCGCCGCGCTCGACAAGATTGGCGCGGGTCGCGGGCTCCGGCACGGACTGCACGATCACGCGCTTGAAGAAGGCCGGCTTGTTGGGCGAGCCGCGGTTCCAGTCCTCGTTGCGCTTGATGATCACCTGCTCGCCGGGCTTGAAGCTCTCGATCACATAGGCACCGCTGCCGGCAGTGTGCTCCTTCAGCCAAGCGGTGGCCCAGGGATCTTCTGGGGTCGCGTGCTCCTTGGCGACCTTCGAGTTGATGATCAGCGGGTAGACCGTCGCGAGATTCGGCAGCGCGAGCTTGTCGGGCTTCGGCAGCGTCACTTCGATCGTGAGGGGATCGATCACCTTGAACTGGTCGGCCGACGTCAGTGATCCCGTCAGCAACTGTGCCTTGCCGAGGATCGGCGCGGTGACGCAGCGATCGAGAGACCATTTCACGTCCTCGGCGGTCACGGGCGAGCCGTCCTGGAACTTGGCATCCTTGCGCAGACGGAACGTCAGCTTCAGTCCATCCGGGCTGACGTCGTAGGATTCGGCGAGCTCGCCGGTGATCTTGTCGAGATCGAACACCCATTTGCCGTTGAGCTGCTTGCGGCCGAACGCCACCAGGCGGTCGTAGGTGCTCATGCTCAGCGCGAAGGATTCGCGCGTCGAGCCCGGGATGTTGGGATCGAGCGTGTTGACGGATGCGCCGGTGACATAGCGCAACGTCTCGGCCCTGGTTTGCGCTTGCGAAGGCGCAGTGGCGATGAGCAACAACGCGGTGGTGGCGAGCACGGAGGATGCCGACCTGAAAGACACAAAACGCATTGGTTTTCCCCAAAGATCTCGACAAGAACGCCGACAGGACAGGTTAAGAAAGAAGCAAGTTGCGCGCCAGTCTCATGATGCGCTGTTGTGGACGCTTTGTCGCGGCGGCGCATGGACGATCATCGCGATTCTTCCATTTTTCGCGCTGGCCGCGTGACCACGGCCTGCGGCACGTCATAGGCGCGAAGCGAGGCCCAGTGCCGTTCGACATCGGCGCGGAACAGGCCGCGCGTCAGGCCATTCACCAGCTTCGGCACCGCGGTCGTCATCGCGTTGATCGACGATCCCGACGGGCCAAAACTCATGGTGGAGGCGATGGCGAAGAGATGGATGTTCGAGATCCACGGCGTCTCGCCCGCGACGCGCTCGGTGAAGGCGTAATCGTCGGCGAGATAGGGAAAGCGGCCGAGCCGCGCGTTGCGCTCGGTCTCCGGGGGCTGGTAGCGGTCGGCCCAGATTGCGATATTGCCGGCAAATGCGCGCAGCTCGCCACGGCCGGCAAAATCCATGTCGATGCCGGTGCCGCAGATGACGAAATCCGCAGGTATGGCGCCGCGCGGCGTTTGCAACTCAATACCCTTGCCGGTCTCGCGTGCGGCCTCAAGCGGCGCGCCCTCGTGCAATGTGAAATTGGCGTGATTTGCGCAGCGATCGTAAGTCGCCTGCGGAAAGCCTTCGCGCATCTCGAGGATGGTGCGCATGAAGCGCCAGCGCCAGGCATCGTCGAGATCGCTGAGATGCCGGAGGAAGCCGCGAAAGGTCAGCCAGCGATAGGGCTGGATTACCTGGATCTGTGCGCGGCGGCATAGCAGGTGTACCTCTGCGGCGCCGGCTTCCAGCGCGGTTGCCGCGTTGTCGAAGGCAGATGCGCCGGCGCCGATCACGGCGACGCGCTTGCCGCGGAGGTTTTCGAAATCGATATCGTCGTCGACTGTTGCGACCGAGCTCATCGGCAGATGGCTCAGCGGCTCGGGGATCATCCAGTTCCCCATTCCCTCCTGCCCCGTCGCCAGCACGATCTTGCGCGCATGGAGCGTCTCGACGCCATCGCCACGCTTCACGCGTGCGGCCAGCAACCCGTCTGCGGCCGGCCGGATTTCCAGGAGCTCGCAGCCGTTGCGCACGGGCAGGCCGATCGTGCGCCGTAGCCAGAGCAGATACTCAGCCCAGTGCCCGCGCGGGATCAGGTCGAGTGTCTGCCAGCTCTCCTTGCCGAAGCGGGCTTCGTGCCAGGACTGATAGGTCAGGCTCGGGATATCGAGGTCAGGACCGGTATAATCCTTTGGGCTGCGCAGCGTCGGCATGCGGGCATAGGTGAGCCACGGGCCTTCCATCCCCTCCTCGGCCTTGTCGAGCAGCAGGATGTTGCTGACGCGGGAGCGCATCAAGCCGAAGCCGATGGCGATGCCGGATTGGCCGGCGCCGATCACGAGCACATCCAGCGCCGGCTTGCCGTCCGGTCCCGTCTTCGGTTCGAGCCAGGCGACACCGGGATGCGCGATCCGCGCGATATCGGCGCGAACGTCAGCTTCGAGCTCTGTCAGTGTATCGCTCATGCCGCGAGCCAGCCTCCGTCGACCACCATCACGGTGCCGGTGGTAAATGAGGACGCATCGCTTGCGAGATGCAGCGCCGCTTGCGCGATCTCCTCGGCCTGACCGAACCGCTTCATGGCATGGCGATTGCGGGAGGTTTCGCGCACCTCGTCCGCATTGGCGTGACGGGCAAAGCTGCGGCGAAGCATGGGCGTCTCGATCGCACCGGGCGCAATCGCGTTGACGCGAATGCCGTCGGTTGCGAAATCCACCGCCATCGTCCGCGTCAGGCTGATAATCGCGCCCTTGGCCGCAATATAGGCGGTGTTGCCCTTGCCGCCGGCAATCGCAAGCTGCGATGCCAGCGTAATGATCGAGCCACTGTTCTGCCGCTGCATCTGCGGCACGGCCGCCCGCGCCCACAGCCAGGTGCCACCGACATTGGTGCGGAACACCGCATCCCAATCTTCGGGACTGGTGGTCAGCACCGTGCCGCCGCAGGAAAAGCCCGCGGCGGTCATCAGGATATCGAGCCGGCCGTGCCGGGCCACGACATCGCCGACTACGGTCTCGGCAAAACTGGCATCGCCGGCGTCACCGACATAGGTCGTTGCCTCGCCCACCAGGATCAGCGTCTCCTCAAGCCCCGCGGCATCGCGATCGACCAGAGCGAGATGCGCGCCTTCGTCGGCAAACAGCTTCGCGCTGGCGCGGCCGATGCCGGAGCCTGCGCCCGTAATGATGGCCGTGCGCCCCTGCAGCCGCATCAGAGACTCTCCTTGTGCTGCGTCCACCAGGCGCTCATGGCTGCGGCGGACTCGGTACACCCGAACCGCGCGCGCCAGCCGAATTCATCCGCCATCCGGTTCACCGACAGCGGCGCACGATAGGGCCCATGCAGCTTGATGATGGTTTTCTCGCCGGGCGCCGCGAGCCGGCACTCCAGGCCGGGATGCAACGCCGCAAAGGCCTCGCCCCATTGCAGCGCCGGCCATAGCGCGCCACTGGAGATGTTGTAGAGCCGATGGCGCGGCCGCTCGGCTTCGATCAGCAGTGCGACGGCCTCGGCCGCATCCGGCGCGTAGATCCAGTCCCTCATGCCCGCTTCAGGCATGATCGCCGGCTCGCCGCGCGCGAATGCCGCCAGAATCTGGAACTGGAGGCTTGGCGTGTCGCGCACGGAGCTCGGTCGCTCCCACGGCCCGAACAGGGCGCTCAGCCGTACACTCAGGAAATCGCCGCCGAAGAGCTCGGCGTGACGCGCAACCGATCGCTCCGATGTGAACTTGCTGATGGCGTAGAACGAGACCGGATCGCAAGGCGTGTCCTCGTCCAGAATCGCGACCCGCGCACCCGCAGCACCGTAGGCCGATGCCGAGGAGAGATTGACGACGCGACGAACGCCATGCCGGATAGCAGAGAGCAGGATCGGGATCTGCGCCATCACATTGATCTCGAGAACGCGCGCGGTCGATGCCCTCTCCAGTTCATCACCGGCGGTGATGGCCGCCCCGAGCACGATCGCATCAACGCCTTCGGCGATCAGGGCATCGATGGCATCTGCGTCGGTGATATCGCCCTGCACGGCTTTGAGCCGGGCGCCGTAGTCGGCAAGAGATCGCCGCGCGGATGGTGGCAACTCTGCGCGGTCATAAAGCGTGACGTCGTGGCCGCGCGCGAGTAGCGCCTCCGCAACATTGAGGCCGACAAAGCCGGTACCGCCGAAGATGACGATCTTCATCGCGCGCGATCCACCGTCACAGGAGTTTTGCCCCAAAATTCCGTTCCGGGTCCATGTCGGCGACGAGCCGCCCCGTCGGCTTGGCCGCCTCGCCCCCGCTGCGGGCCAGGAACTGTCCGCTGCCAGCGCTCGCGAGGCACTTGTTGCCGTCGATGATCACCCGGCCACGCGACAGCACCGACACCGGCCAGCCCTTCAGCTTGCGACCGGCAAAAGGCGTGTAGCCGGCGAGATCATGCATCATCTCGTCGGCGATCACGGTCTCGCGATTGGGATCCCAGATCGCGATATCGGCATCGGCTCCGACTGCGATCGAGCCCTTGCGCGGATGCAGATTGTAGATCTTGGCCGGCGCCGTCGAAGTCAGCTCGACGAACTTTTCCAGGCCCAGCCGTCCTTTTGACACCATCGCGTCGAACAGCAGCGGCAGTCGCAGCTCCAGTCCCGGCAGGCCGTTCGCGACCTGCTTGAAGTTCGGATTGGGACCGGCGCGCAGCTTGCCGGTCTCGTCGTAGCGATACGGCGCGTGATCCGACGAGATGGTCTGGAGATCGCCCAGCGATAGTGCCTGCCACAGCGCTTCCTGATCCGAATGCGTGCGGGGCGGCGGGCTGCACATCCATTTCGCGCCTTCCGCCCCGGGCTTGTCGAGATCGGCAGCGGTCAGGAACAGGTATTGCGGACACGTCTCAGCAAACACCTTGAGCCCCTGCCCGCGGGAATCGCGGATGACCTTGGCGCCCTCGGCGGTCGAGACATGGAAGATCATGATGGGCTGGTCGATTAGCGCCGCCATGCCGATCAACCGGGTGAAGGCCTCCGCCTCCGACACGCGGGCGTGGCTGACGGCGTGGTATTTCGGCATCGTGTAGCCGCGCGCGAGCAGGCGCTTCACCATCCAGGCGATGATGCCGTGGTTTTCGGCATGGGCGCACAACATCGCGCCGGACTGCCGCGCGGCGAGGAGGACGTCCAGCAGCGGCTCGTCGTCGACCTTGAGCCGGTCATAGGTCATGAAAATCTTGATCGAGGCATGGCCCTGCTTCACCAGCGTCGGAATATGCTCCTCGACCGTTTCCCTGGTCGCATCGGCGATGATCATGTGAAAGGCGTAGTCGATCACGGCGCCCTTCTTCGCCAGCGCGTGATAATCCTCCACCACCTGCGGCAGCTTCATGCCGACGTGCTGGGCGGCGAAAGGAATCACCGTGGTCGTACCGCCAAAAGCGGCCGAGACGGTCGCGCTCTCGAAGGTGTCGGCGTTCATGATGCCGGCAGCGGACAATTGCTCGATATGGGCGTGGCTGTCGACGCCGCCTGGCAGCACCAGCTTGCCGCGCGCGTCGATCTCGCGCTTCGCTGGCGGAAGCCCGCGGCCGATAGCGGCGATGGTCTCGCCGGAGATCGCGACGTCGGCCTCGAACACGTCGGTCGTGGTGGCGACGCGGCCGCCGCGGATGATCAGGTCGTAAACTGGTTCAGTCATGAGGCACTCCGTGATAGCCTAAAGCCAAGTGATCGCCATTCCGCAGGAAAACCATCATGGCCCGGCCGCGCATTCTCGTCATCAATCCGAATTCCAACCCCGCGGTCACGCAGGGGCTGGAGGACGCGCTGAAGCCGCTCGGTTTCGAGGGCGGCCCCGAACTGGTCTGCCAGACGCTGGCCGAGGGACCGTTCGGCATTGAAAGCCAGGCCGATGTCGATGGCGTCGCGATGCCGCTGCGCCGGCTGGTCGAGGGCGACAACAGCTCGGCCGCCTTTGTCATCGCCTGTTACAGCGATCCCGGGCTTCAGGTCTGCCGTGAAGGCACCGACCGGCCCGTGTTCGGCATCGCCGAGTGCGGCGTGCTGACGGCGCTGGCCCGCGCCGAGACCTTTGGCGTCATCGCGATCGCCCAGCGCTCGATCCCGCGTCACATGCGCTATCTCAGGCAGATGGGACTGACCGAACGCCTCGCCGGCGAGCGGCCTCTCAACATGAGCGTCGCCGAAACCGCCTCGGGCGAAGGCACGCTGGCCAGGATGATCGAAATCGGCCGCGCGCTGCGCGACGAGGACGGCGCCCGCGCCATCGTGATGGGCTGCGCCGGCATGGCGCGCCATCGCCGTCCCCTCGAAGACGCGCTCGGCATTGCCGTGATCGACCCGACGCAGGCGGCCGTCACGATGGCGCTGGGTACGGTGCAATTCTCGAATCACTAGGCGTCCTTCAGCTCTTTGGCGTCCTGCCGCGCGATCCATTGCGCGTGGCTCTCGCGGACAAGCGTGAACGTGTCCCGCTGCGTCGTATAGAGATTGCCGAACATGCGGCCGATCGGGCGGTAGGCGTCGAGGTCGACATACATGTTGGCCTCGTTGACGAGGCCCTCGCGGGGGTGAACCCGGAGCACTTCGCCGACCAGCAGTTCGCGATCGGGCGAAAAATTTAACGCGACATGGCGCCGGCATTCGAGCGCAAAGGGTGCCGCAGCGAGGCGCGGCACCTTCACGTCGATTGAGGGAAGGGTCGCGAGCCCTGCCGCAGCGACCTCGCTGTCACCGGACGGGAAATCGACCGCGCAGTCATTCATCGCTGCGGAGAGCGCCTCATCAACCATGTGAACGACGAACTCGCCGTCCCGATGGATGTTGCGGGTGGTGTCCTTCGGGCTGTGATCCGGCTTGTGTTGAAGCCCGAGCACGATCAGCGCCGGACTCTCCGAGAACACGTTGAAGAAGCTGAACGGCGCAGCGTTGACCGCCCCGTTCGCATCGAGCGTCGTCACCAGCGCGATCGGCCGCGGCACCACCACGCCGCAAAGCAGCTTGTAGCGATCGCGCGGATCGAGCTCGCGTAACAATATGCCCGATGTGGTCTGGCCAGTCATCGACGTTACTTCTCCGGCGGCGGCACCGCGCCGGTTCGGCTGGTGATCAGGCCGTAGTGCTCGATGCGGCGGTGCTGTGCGAAATTGAAGATCGTGGTCTTGCCGAAGGTGGTGGCATCGAGGTCGCAGGCGTGGACCAGCAGCTCGTCCTCCTCCGTCTTCGCTTCGGCGACGATTTCGCCATTGGGATCGACGATCAGACTGCCGCCGAACAGCGGGTGTCCGTCCTCGTTACCGGCTTTGGCCACCGCGACGACCCAGGTCGCGTTCTGATAGGCGCCGGCCTGCGCCGAGAGGCGATTGTGGAACAGGCGTTTCTCGACGCCCTCATCGCTCCTCTCCGCATTCACGGACGGCGTGTTGTAGCCGATCAGCACCATCTCGACGCCCTGCAAGCCCATCACGCGATAGGTCTCGGGCCAGCGGCGGTCGTTGCAGATGGCCATGCCGATGATGCCGCCGAGCTCGCGCCAGACGTTGAAGCCGAGATCGCCCGGCTCGAAATAGCGCTTTTCCAGATGCTGGTGCGAGCGTTTGGTGTCGTATTCCACATGGCCGGGCAAATGGATCTTGCGATATTTGCCGACGATCTTGCCCGACTTGTCGGTGAGAACAGCGGTGTTGAAGTGATGTCCATCAGGCGTCAGCTCCGCATAGCCGAAATTCATCGCCATCTGGTGCTGCGCCGCGCGCTCGAACAACGGCCTCGTCGCAGCGTTCGGCATCTCGCGCTCGAACCAATTATCGAACTCGGCCCGATCCTCCACATACCAGCGCGGGAAGAAGGTCGTGAGCGCCAGTTCCGGATAGACGATCAGGTCGGCGCCTTTTGCTTTGGCTTCGTCCATCAGCGCAATCATGCGCTTGACCACGGCCTCGCGGCTGTCGGCTTTCTGGATCGGGCCCATCTGGGCAGCGGCAACATTGACAATACGCATCAGCGATTTCCTGGTGATGTCTTAAGCTAAGCTACAGTTTCAAGCACGTGCCGGCGCGCGGCAGCTTAACGCAGCTTCGCCCGGACTTGCCACCCGGTGCCTGCCGATCGGCATGGTGTACGTTGCACGATGCACCCTCATGTCTGCTCCTCATCCGCAACATCGAGACCGTGGTCCAGTGCATCCAGAAGCTGCTCGGCCTCATGCTCGGAGATCACGAGTGGCGGCGCGAGGAACAGCGAGGTTTGCTCGCCGCTGGTGCCGATCACGGCGCCTGCCTCCAGGGCCCGCTCCGCGACGCGCGAGGCGATCGGCACCTCGGTGGTGTCGGCGTGCCAGGAACGCCAGTCCGGCCCGTGCAGCTCCACGGTCCAGTGCAGCCCCTGCCCCGCCACGCGCTGCACGCTTGGATGTCTCTGCGCGATGGCGAGCAGGCGGCGGGCGAACAGCTTTTCGACGCCCTTCACGTGCTCCAGAATCTTCTCTTCACTGACGACCTTCAGATAGGCGCTGACGGCGGCCATGCTGATGGGATGCCCACGCAACGTGCCGTAGTTCTGCCAGCTCGTGCCCTTGAGCCGTTCGACGATGTCTTTCGACACCACAACCGCGGCAACCGCTGCCGCGCCGCCGCCGAGCGATTTTCCGAGCGTCACGATGTCAGGACGGCTTTCGGCGCCCTGGACGCGAACCAGCGCCCGGCGCGGCCTGCGCCGGTCACCACTTCGTCTGCGATCCAGTAGGAGCCAGCCTGCCGCGCGCACCGCGCCACCTCGTCCTGATAGGCGCCGTCGTAATAGATGCCGCCCTGCGTGTAGTCGATGATCGTCGCCGCCGTGTCCGAAAGCAGGCGCGTGGCATCGGCCAGATATTCGCGTGGGGGAACATTGTTGGCGGGCGCACCATAGATCGCGCCATCCGGCGCCGGCAATATCCGCACCGGCGCCATCGGCGCCGGCAGCTTCGAGCCGCCTGAGTGCACCGCGAGGCCGCCATGCCATTGCGGCTGCACCGTCATGCTGCGCGACAGGCCCGTAATGCCGTGATAGGCGCGTTCGCGCGTTGCCAGCGCGGACCGCTGCGTCAGCGCCTGGCAAAGTGACAGCGCCATGTCGTTGGCCTCGCTGCCGCTGATGCAGAAGCGCACCGCGCCGACCCAATCCTCTTCGCCGCTGAAGGCGGCGGTCATCAAATCGTCAGCGGCCTGCTCGCGGCCGACCCAGGTCCACCCCTCGTTCACGACGGGCGTATCCGCGGCGCGGCGGATCGCCTCCACCATCGCGGGATGACGATGTCCGAGACCGCCGCCGGTGTTGCTGCCGTCGATGAGCTTGCGACCATCCGACAGATGAAAATAGACGCCCTCGCCGCCGACCACGGCCATGGGCGCGCTGTCGCCGGCATTCAGCCCGGTTCGCAACAATCTGCTCATTGCAATCCCTTCATTCCGCAGCCTCGGCGCCGTAGCCACCGCCGCCGCAGGTCTCGATGTTGACGAGATCGCCTTGCTGCAGCACCAGGTTCGACTTGCCGTCGATCGCGACGTTCGCGCCCTGCCGGATCAGCGAGATGCGGCAGGGCTTGCCGGGTTCGCCGCCCTGCATGCCGAACGGCGCGATCACCATGCGCTCGATGCAGGTGGTCAGATGCATCGACGGCGCCAGGATACGATAGGTGCGCACGACTCCGTCTCCGCCGCGATGGGCGCCCGCGCCGCCGGAATGCCTGCGAATGGCCTGCTGCTCGACTTGGATCGCGTAATTCGCCTCGATCACCTCGACCGGCGTATTCGAGGTGTTGGACAGATGCACCCGCGTCGCTGAGATGCCGTCCCGATCATGCCGCGCGCCCTCGCCACCGCCGTGGACCTCGTAAAGCATCTTCCATGAACCGTTTTGCCGCGGTTCGGCAAAAAACAGGACGCCCGCCGTGGTCGCCCCGCCGGCCGACAGACGCTCGGGAATGGTATCCTGCATCGCGCGGAAGATCGCATCGACGATGCGCATCGAGGTCTCGTGGTTGCCGGCCGCAACCGAGGCATTCCACCCCGGCTCCAGGATCGAGCCCGGGCGCGTGATGATGGTCAGCGGCCGCAACGCGCCCGCGTTCTGGTTCATGTCGCGCCCGCTCATGATGCGCGCGGCATAGGCTACCGCCGAGCGCGCCATGAACGGCGTGGTGTTGCAGAAATTCGAGACGCGGTCGCAGCTTCCCGAGAGATCGAAGGTCGCTTCGTCGCCTGCAATGGTGATCTTGACATGAATGCGCGCTGGCGCGGCGTTGACGCCGCCGTCGTCCAGACAATCCTCGCCCTCGTAGAGGCCATCCGGCAGATCGCGCAACGCCTCGCGCATCTCGATTTCGGAGAGATCGTGCAGGCGCGCCTGCGCCGCCGTGAAGACTGCCTTGCCGTGCTCGCGGCAAAGCTCGAAGATGCGCTTCTCGCCGGCTTTCGTTGCGGCGATCTGGGCGAGAAGATCGCCCTCGCAGGATTCGGGATCGCGAACATTGGCCTTGAGCAGCTGCACGATCGGCGTATTGACGCCCGCTGCCGTGGCGATCAGAACCGGCGGAATGCGCATCGCCTCCTGGAAGGTGTCGATCGCTTTCGCAAAATAGCTGCCGGGCCAGGTGCCGCCGATATCGGGCCAATGCGCGAGGCTGACCGCGAACGCCACGATCTCGCCGTCGACGAAGACGGGGCGCACGACCTTGACGTCGTTGAGATGATTGCCGCCGAGCGGGCCGACATTGTAGATCAGTGCATCGCCTTCGTTCAGGCTGTCCCGCGGCACCACCTTCAACAATTCGAGAACCGTATAGGCCATCGCGCCGAGATGGATCGGGATGTCGCGGCCCTGCCCGACCAGGTCGCCCCGGCCGTCCGTGATCGCCGACGACAGGTCGCCGGCCTCGCGCAGCAGCGGCGAGCGCGCCGAGCGCGTCATCACCAGGCTCATCTCCTCGGCCGCGGCCGAGAGCCCGTGCCTGATGACCTCGACGACGAACGGATCGATCTTCATGGGGCCACCCGCGTCAGGAACAGATTGCCTGAAACGTCGGGCCGCGCCTGCCAGCCGGGCGGGACCACCACGGTCGACCATGCGTCTTCAATGATGGCCGGACCGCTGACAATCTCGGTCAACGAGGCGCGGTCGATGATGCTTGTTGCGATGTCGTGAAAGCCGTCGAACGAGCAGATGCGCTCGCCGGTGGAGACCGCCCTCACCGCGACGGACGGCCGGCTCACGACGGTGCGCGACGGACGGCGCGCCTGCACCCGCACGGATTCGATGACGCAGCTCTCGCCGGTCGCATAGCCGAACAGCTCGTGGTGCCGGGCCAGAAAATCCTTCTTCAGCGTGATGACGTCGAGCGGTCGCGCGAACGGCACCGGAATGGCGTCGTTCTGCGCGGCGTAGCGCATCAAGGCCACCAGCTCGACCTGGATCTCAGTCGCGGCAACGCCGTTGGCGATGAGCGGCGCCGAAGCATCGTCAATCAGCACCCCGATCCGCTCCGACACACGGGCGAGGTCGATGCCGTCGAGCGCAGCCCGCAGGGTTTGCTGCTGGAGGAAGCTGAAATCGGCGGTGAGACAGCCCAGCGCCGAAAACGCACTTGATGCGCTGGGAACGACGACCTCGGCAATCCCGTAGAGATCGGCCAAGCCCGCGGCATGCATCGGGCCACCACCGCCAAAGGCGAGCAGCGTGCAGTCGCGCCCGTCGATGCCGCGCTCCACGGTGACGCGGCGGAGCGCGCGCGCCATTGTCGCGTTCGCGACCTTGATGATGCCGAGCGCGGTTTCGGTCAGGCTCAGCCCCAGAGTGCGCGCGATCGGCGCGATGACACCATTGGCTGCCTGGATGTCGATTCCGATCCGGTCGCCGAGTTTGGTTTCGGGATTGAGATAGCCGAGCACGGCGTTGGCGTCGGTGATGGTCGGCTCGGTACCGCCGCGGCCGTAGCAAGCCGGTCCAGGCTCTGAGCCGGCGCTTTCCGGTCCGACGGTCAGGCCGCCGGGACCATTGCGCACGATCGAGCCGCCGCCCGCGCCGATCGAGTGAACCGCAAGCATCGGCTGGCGCAGCGGCTTGTCGCCGAGCATGCGGCCGTCTGTCATCTCGGCCTGGCCGTCGACGATCAGGCACACGTCGGTCGTGGTGCCGCCCATGTCGAACGTCAGCATCCGCGATGTGCCGAGCTGGCGCGCGATGCTGACGGATGCGGAGACGCCGGCCGCCGGGCCCGACATCGCCATCACCAGCGGCCGCCGCTTCACGGCGGAGATCGGGATCATGGCGCCGGCCGAATGAAACACCTGCAGGCCGGGACCGATCGGCAGTCGCAGTTCCAGTTCGCTGAGATACTCCACCGCGATCGGCATGGCGGCCGCGTTGAACACGGTCGCCGAGGTCCGCTCGTATTCGCGCGCCTCGGGATTGACCTCGTGCGACAGCGAGACGTGGGCAACGACGCCCTTGAGCCGCTCGCCGAGCATTTTCTCGTGGACGGGATTGGCATAGGCGTGAAGCAGTGCGACCGCGACGCTCTGCACGCCGGTCCCCTTCAGCCAGGCCACCAGGCGCTCGATCTCCGCTTCATCCAACGCCTTCAGCACCCGGCCCTCGTGGTCGAGGCGCTCGGCGAGGCCAAAACATCGTTCGGGCGGCACCAGCGGCGGCGATTTTGGCGGAATGTCGAGACGATAGAGATCGCGGCGGCGATAGCGCGCGATCTCCAGCACGTCGGAAAAGCCTTCGGTCGCCACCAGCGCCACTTTCGGCAAACGTCCTTCGACGATGGCATTGGTTACGCGCGTGGTGCCGTGGACGAAGCGCTTGACCTCGCTCTTGCGCAGGCCCACCGCCTCGATTGCCTCCAGCATCGCCTGAACCGGAGCTTGAGGTCGCGACGGCACTTTCGCGATCCGCGCCTCCGCGGGGGAGTGCCGGATCGCGATGATGTCGGTGAAGGTGCCACCGATATCGGTGCCGACCTCCCAGTGATTTTCGTCAGTGTTCATGCGTGGGTCAGCTGCGGACGACGTTCGAACCGGACGCCGGGTGCTTCCCGTCCTTCGCGAGGTTCAATCGCAAACCGAGAGCGCTCATCGTCATCCCCTGTCATGCCACTGCTTGCGAGCGTGCGACAGAGCGATGGGCTTCGGATAGGGCCAGCGTTGTCGCAACGCACAGGACCAGCACGCAACCGGCGCTGCCCGCCGATGCACATTTTAGTGCAGCGCTGCCCGCAGGGAGTGCACATCGGTGTGGATCGTTCCACGCGCGCTAAGTGCAGCGCACCACGAGTTTTCCCGGACGAAACGGCACATCCGCTGCACTGCAATCCACGCGTCGCGGACGCACTGTCTAATTTGCAGGCGATCGATCGGCGCTACGGACCATACGATTGCTTATGAGCTATGCATGGCAGTCGGCTCAGCCTCTCTTTATTGTACGATCAGTAAGCGGTCGTTTTGCCCACTCAACGCCTCGCGACCAGGCGACGCGAGCCGATGACGATGCCCGTGATGGAGAACAGAAAGCCGAGGGCGCAGAGCCCGACGACCAAGCCGTCGCGCAGCAACGGATGCGCGACCAGGACCGGAAAGTCCAACGTGTGCAGCGCGCCGTAGAACCAGCGATAAGCCCGCCGCGACGAATCCAGCCTTTGCAGCAAATTGCCGTCGGCGCCGTCGATGTCGAACCAGAGGTCGCCGCAGTAGGAGCGGTAGACCGGGGCGCCAGGGACGGTGGACTGCGCGGGATAGTTGTCGTTGTCGGCAAGTACGGACGGTACGCCGCAGCCGGCTGCGAGGCGCGCGGTCAGCCCCTGGACCTCGTGGACATCCAGAGATCCCGTTGGTCCGTCGCGCGGCGCATCCCCTGCCTTGATCAAGGTCTGCGCGGCAAGATCCGTGCGATCCCGCCGATAGAGAGTGCCGTTGAAGGCAAACCATTCGGTCTCGTGGACCGACGGCGATACGGGCTGGCGATCGAGCGATCGGGCCGCCGTCCAGTTCGGTGGGGCGTTCATCACGCTGGATTCAGTCGAGGTCAATTGCCCACGCGAGAACAGCCGTCCGTGATCCATGGAGAGCCAGCCACTGAAAATCCAGCTCAGCACGAAGACCATCGCCGCGAGGCCGATGAGATGATGCAGCGCATGCCAGCCACGATAGGGCGACCCGATCAGACCGCCCCGAGGTTTGATCCGCGCAAGCCCGAGCACAGCGCCAAGCAAAGCTGCGATCAGGGCCAGCAGCGACAAGGTCCAGACCACGCGATCCCACAGCGACCAGTTGCTTCGCAGGATCGTTGGATAGATCCAGTGCAGCACGCTCCCGACGAGATTCCATCCGCGCTCGCTGCGCGTCGTATCCAGGACGATCTCGCCGGTGAGCGAGGAGACATAGACCTCCGTTCCGGCGGCGTCGCCCAGGCCAACCCGAAACAAGGGCCGGTGGCGGTCGAAGCCGTTCGGCACGCTCCATTGGTCATAGTCCGAGCGTGCAACGATCGCGGCCCGCGCGGCATCGAGCCCACGGCTGCGGGCGTGATCTCGCGCGATGGCCAGCGCGGCGTCGAAAGATTTGACCGACGCGTCGGCCCCATCGGAGGCGCGGACTGCGTTTGCGCGGGATGGCCCCGCGACGACATAGACCGGTCCATCACTGCGCTGGATCAGGCGAACGCGCGTCGCATCCGCAATCCCGCTCGCGGCAACGGCATCGGCGACCGCAAGCCCCGTCTCCGCGCTAGCCAACGGCACGAGCCCGGCAAAGCGTTCCCCTTCCGTCAGGGACGGAAACGGAACGAAGTGCATCACGATTCCCGTCGCGAACCACATCGCGAACAGCAGGCAGAACGCGATCCCGAGCCATCGATGCAGCAGGACGATCGCGCGCATCATCGATCAGCGTCCTACCATTTGAACGCGGCCGAGATCTCGTAGGTGCGCGGCGCGCCCAGCAGGATCTGGTCGGGATAGAATGGATCGCCCCAGATCGCGTAACGCTTGTCGGCGATGTTGCGCACCCGGAAGGTCAGGCGGGCCTGCTCGACGGCGTTGAACACGGTCTTGGGGATGTCGACGAAAGCGTAGACGTCCGCAACAGTGTAGGCCTTCAGCGTCACGGTGTTGGCATCGGTGTTGTAGCGGTCGCCGACATGGCGGCCGGTGATACCGAACTCGACCGCCCAGGGCGTGAAGAACCGGTATGACGCGCCGGCATTGGCGACGACGCGTGGCACGTTCGGCGGCGTGTTGCCGGAGAACGAGCCGCCGACAAAATTGTAGTCGGCGTAGCGCGCATCGACATAGGCGATGTTGCCCCAGAGACGCAGAGGCTCGATCGGACGCACCGAGGCGGCCAGCTCGACGCCCTTCGACTCCTGCCGTCCGGCCAGGTTGAGCTGCATGCCGCCTGCCGCGGCATAGACGTTCTTGCGCAGGATGTCGTAGGCCGAGAACGACCACTCCGCCCGGTTGTCCCAGAACAGGTGCTTGACACCAGTCTCGTAGGTGCGCGCGGTGGTCAGGTTGAGCGGATCGGTCGGATTGAGCAGGAAGATGTTGTTGGCCGCGATGTCGGCGCCGGTCGCATATTGGCTGAAGAAGGTCAGGCCCGGAACCGCTTCCCACGTGTAGCCGATACGGCCCGTGGTCGGCGCCCAGGATTGCGAGAACGGGAAGTTCGCCTTCTCCAGACCGAACTTGTCGGTCGAATTACGGTCGAGCCCGATATGCTCGACGCGCAGGCCGCCAACCAGCGCGAAGCTGCGCGTGAGCTTCAGCCGGTCCTCGAATGACAGCGCCTCATTATCGATGCGCGCAGTCTGCTGCTGAATAGTGAGCAGGCCGTAGTAGCCGCGAGGCGGATCGACCAGCGGAACGGAATCGCCAGGGAAATTTGCGGCGCCTGGCCTCACAAAATCAAGGTAGCTTGAGGACAACGTCGTGACCAGACGGTTGTCAAGGCCGGCGATATTCGCATCCCAGATCAAGTCGGTGACGTTGCCGACCAAGCGTTGGCTGTGCGCGACGTAGAAACGCTCGCGATCCACCATGTTGGTACCGGAATTGAACGCCTCGACCTCATTGTTGAACCACGTGCGCTCCGCGCCGTAGCCATAGGCTTGACTCTTCAGCGTCAGGTCAGGCGCGAGCTTCAGCTCGAAACCGCCGCGCAACCAAACCTCCTGCGCGACGTTCCTGTTGTCGAGGACGTTGTAGTTGGTGTTGAAGGTGCGGTCATCGATCGTGACCGCACCGAGATTGGTTTTGTTGTAGTTCGAGACGTAATTGCCGGACACGATCCCCGTCGTCGCATGCGAGCCGCTGAAGGCAATCGGCACCAGCGGCGCGCCCCAATAGGCTTTCGAGCGATCCTCGCGGTACTCGATCGCGCCCCAGACCTTGAGGCTATCGGAGATGCGATAGTTGAGCTGGCCCGAGACGTCGAGCGTCTTGGTGTTGGTGTCGTCGGCAAAGCCGTTGAGCGAGGAACGGCTGACGTCAAAGCGATAATCGAGCCCCTGCACATTGGTGCTGCCGCCCGAGCCGTAATGCGCGCGGAACGAGTTCAGCGAATCCCAGGAGAAATCCGCCTCGTTCCGGATCGGACCGGTGTGCGGCTGCTTGGTGACGAAGTTGATCGCGCCGCCAGCGGCGCCCTCGCCCGACATCAGTGACGCCGGACCCTTCAGGAATTCGACAGCTTCCAGATTGGCCGTGTCGGTGATCCGCGAGGTCATGTTCTGCGGACCGATCTTGATGCCGTTGTAGAGCGTGTTGATTTGGCTGTTGGTGAAACCGCGCATCGAGAAAGCCGAAGGCTCGGCCGGATTGTCGCCGGCTGTGACGCCAACCGCTCCCTGCGCGACGTCGGACACGGTGCGGTAGCCCTGCTCGCGCATGGTTGCGGCCGAGATCACCTCCACGGTCGCGGGCGTTTCGCGCACGGTCAGGCCGAGGCGAGAGGCGCTTTCGGCGACTGCATTGGTGTTGAGCGGCGTCTGTGCTGCCGCGGTCGGCACGACGGGCTTGGGCGCTACAGATGCAGCCGCCGGCCGGCGCGCAGCTGCGCGGCGTGGGCCCTGCGCTTCTCGGCCGGCCGGCCTGGCCTGCTTGCGGGATTGGGCCGGCGTCACCTCGACCGGCGGCAGAGGTTCGCGGGCCTGCTGCGCCAGTGCGCCGGGAGGATCAAGCGCGGCAAGGGATGTGAGCGCGGCGGATGCGAGCAGGAACGCACGCGGTCGTACAATGCGAACAGGAGACACGGTCTTGGACCTCGGTATGACGTCGGTGGCACGTCACAGCGAACCAAGGTCCCATCTTCCGGCTTATAAGCCTTCCGATGAAGCCGAATGTCTGTACTCCCCGACCGACATCTTCGCGTGTGACCACGGCTGACGGCAGGTCTCCTGGCTCGCGGGTCAGTACCTTGCGTCGCCTTCCCGGGACCGAGATACCCAGTGGCACGTGACGCAAGATTCGCCGCTTACAGTTGCGGGGGCAGCCACGGCATTGGGGACAACGTCCCCGCACCGCATTCCCTTTTCATCCCCTCTCGGGGAAACCGTCGCGAGCATCTAGGATTACGATCCAGACAGAGTCAATGTGCCAGTTGCGGCGTTATTGCCACAACGACCAACTTCCTCGGAGATAAGCATGGAAGGCGAGACCTTCCTCTGGCTGATACGGCACGCGCCCGTCGATGGCGTCACGGGGACGATCCATGCGGCCGACGCACCGGCCGATCTCGGCGATCGCGCGCAGCTGGGGGCGCTGCGGCAGCGTCTGGCGCAGGACGCCGCGAGCTATGCGAGCCCGTCGCGTCGCACGGTCGAAACGGCCCACGCGCTGGGGCTCGAGCCGCTGCAGCTGGACGAATTCAGCGAGCAGAATTTTGGCGACTGGACCGGTCGTCGGCATGACGAGCTCGCCGCGACTGGTGGCGAGGCCTATGCACGGTTCTGGAGCGATCCGGCGCGCGCACGGCCGCCGGGCGGCGAAAGCTTTGAGGATCAGGTCGCGCGGGTGCGGCTGGGTTTGTCGAAGATCAGCAGCGGGGCCGCAACGCTCGTCGTGCATTCCGGCACGATCCGTGCGGCGCTGTGCATCGCGCTGGATCTGACGCCACAAGCGGCCCTGCGCTTTGTGATCGATCCGCTGTCGCTGACTCGGATCGACCGGCTCTCGACCGGCTGGCGCATCGTCTCGGTCAATCAGCGGACGATTTGATCAGGCCGGACGATCAGGCACATTGGCCTGCGCAAAGGTCGCCATCCCGTTGTGGAGCGCACAGGCCGACCGCACCAGCGGCAGCGCGATGGCCGCCCCCGATCCTTCGCCGAGCCTGAGATCGAGGCTGATCAGCGGCTGCACATTCAGCGCGCGAAGCACCAGCCGATGTCCCTGCTCGGCGGACTGATGCGATGCCAGCAGGAACGGCAGGCACGAGGGATTGAGCCGCGCCGCCGCAAGTGCCGCGACCGATACGATGAAGCCGTCGATCAACACGGGGATGCGGCCCTGTGCAGCCGCGATAATGGCACCGCAGATGGCCGCAATCTCGAGGCCGCCGACGGCGCACAGGATCTTTTCGGGCGACGCGCCCGTAATGCCATGACGTGCGATCGCGGCGTCGATCACCCGCGCCTTGTGCACACGGCCGGCCGCGTCGATGCCGGTGCCGCTGCCCGCGATCTCTTCCGCGCTCACGCCGAGCAAGGCGGCCGCGATCGCCGCCGATGTCGTGGTGTTGCCGATGCCCATCTCGCCGAAGATCAGAAGATCGGGCTGCCCGGCCTGCGCGCGCGTCACCGCACGTCGGCCGGATTCGAAGGCGAATGCCAGCTCTGTGGAGGTGAGCGCAGCTTCGACGCTGAAATCGCGCGTGCCGCTGCGCGGCTTGTCGGTCACGATTCCAGCCATCTCCTCCTGCGCCAGCGTGCCGGCGTCGACGACCTCCAGGCTGGAGCCCAGCTCACGCGCCAGCACCGAGATCGCGGCACCGCCGGAGGCGAAATTCGCCAGCATCGCGATGGTCACTTCTTGCGGATAGGCCGAGACGCCCTGCGCGACGATGCCGTGATCGCCGGCGAAGATGATGATCGGAACCCGGGCCGCGCGCGGTTGCTCGGTTGCTTGCAGGCCCGCAAGCTCAATCGCGAGCTGCTCGAGCCGGCCGAGCGCGCCGGTCGGTTTCGTCAGTTGCGCCTGTCGCGCCACCGCCGCGTCGCGATGGACTGCCGAAATATCAGGGCATTGTTGGGTGATCCATTCGGGGAGCATGCTGCCTCGCTTGCCTCACGGCCTGCGCTTGAGGATGTAACTGTCCATGATCCAGCCGTGCCGTTCGCGCGCCTCTTGCCGCACCGCGACGATACGCGGGCCGATCTCGGCCAGCGCGCCGGACATGACGATCTGATCGGCCATGCCGAGATAGGCGCCCCACCAGATGTGCAGGCCTTCCGGATCAAGCGACTGGAACGCCGTGCCGCCGTCGAGCATCACCACCACTGTATCGACACCTTGCGGCCAGCCGCCATCGCGCAAGCGACGGCCGGTCGTGACCAGAAATGGCTCGCCGATATCGTTGAGCGGCAGCGCATGCGCCGCGCACAGGGCCTGGATCGAGGTGATGCCGGGAACGACCCTGATGTCAGGCAAGGGATCGAGCCGCCGCGCGATGCGCAGCGAGGAATCATAAAGCGAGGGATCGCCCCAGATCAATAGCGCGACATTGCCCTCGCCTTCGAGATGATCTGCGATCGTCTGCGACCAGGCAGCGGCCACGGCATCGTGCCAATCGTCCACGCCCTTGCGATAGTCCGCTTCAGCGGCGTCGCGGACGGGCAGATCGAACTCGGCAATGCGCGTCGTGTCGCTGGCGAGCACATCGGCGCAGATCGTCCGCCTGAGATCGGCGAGATCGGACTTGGCCGTCCCCTTGCGCGGGATCAGGACGAGATCAGCCGCGTTGATGGCAGTAATCGCGGCGCGCGTGAGCTGCTCGGGATCGCCGCAACCGATGCCTATCAGGGAGAGCGTGAGCATCGTGCCTGCGAAGGGCGGCCATGACGGCCGCCCGTTCGCTTGTCACTTAAGCCGCGTTGTGCAAACGCGGGGTGACGAGGCCGGGCGCGGTGACGCCGCGCAACGACTTCGCCAGCGCCAGCACGCCGAGATCGGCGAGCGGCTCGATCACGATGACCAGCGCATAGGACGCCGCGAAGGTCGCGATGTTGACGAGGTTGGTCGCGCCAAAACCGGCGCCATAGACCGCCCAGAACGCCACCCAGGCGATGACGCCCGCCTGATAGGTCGTCGAAAGCGCCAGCGCCTGGCGATACTTCAGATCGACATAGGCCGTGTTGCGCGCAATGATCCGCGTGGCGATCGCCTGGATCCCGAACAGCGGCACCAGCAGCGTGGTGACGTTCATGCCATATTGCGGCAGGTCGGGCGGCTCGAAGAAGATGCCCTGGAACAGCAGGCCGAACGCGAGGCCGAAGGCCGCAGGCGCAGCGCCAAACAGCAGGAACAAGGTCGAGCCGAGGATGAAGTGCACCTCGGAGACGCCGACGGGGAAGTGCGGCAGGATCTCGAAGAAGATAAACACGAGTCCCGTGGTGGCGAGCGTCCGCGCCGCGAACGACGTGATGCCCTGCTCGCGCACGGTCTCGACCGCGAGCTTCAAGGCAACACCGCCGACGGCGATGCCGGTTGCGTAACTCAGCACGAGCTTGGCGTCCGAGACTAGTCCGGGTTCGATATGCATGGCTCAGATCCTTCTTGCCGTCACACCCGACGGCCTTGGCCTCAAAACGTGCACGGCCGGTCTCCTGGCTCGCGGTTCACTGGGAGTCTCCGGCCTTCCCGGGCCTTGCGGCCCAGTGGCTGATCGAAGTCCCTCACCGCTTACAGTCGCGGGGGCGGCTGGGGTTTTGAGCGCCGCAACTGGGTCCGCCCATCCCCATTCCCGATTATGCTCCGGCGCTTTGCGCCGCGTCGAGCACCATGCCTCTCCTGTGTGCCCCTTTCGCCGGCCGGGCGTCAAGGGGCGAAGGGCGGACGAGGCGGTCATGACGGATAATCCCCCGCCAGCGCGCCGAACAGGATCACGGCCGCCGTCGAGGCCGCCCCGCCCCGCGCAAGTTGCTCGGCAAGTTCCGAAATGGTGGTGCGGACCAACCGCTCATCGGGACGGCCGAGCGATTCGGCAAACACCGCCGGAGTGGTTGGGGAGAGGCCGTGCTCGATCAATTTGACGACAAGCGCCGGGAACGTCCGCCGGCCCATATAGACCACGGTCGTCGCCTCCGGATCGGCCAGCGCCACCCAATTGAGATCTGGCGGCAGCTCGCCGGTGACGTCCGCCCCGGTCACGAACTGCACGCGGCGGGAGGTGTGACGCCGGGTCAGCGGAATGCCGGCCTGGGCCGCAGCCACACAGGCCGAGGTGATGCCGGGAATGATCTCGAAGCCGATGCCCGCTTCGCGCAGCGTCTCGAGCTCCTCCTCGAGCCGGCCAAAGATGCCAGCATCGCCCGACTTCAACCGCACCACGCGCGCGCCCGTTACGGCATAGTCGACCAGCAAGCGGTTGACGTGGTGCTGCTTGGTCGAGGGCCGTCCCGCCCGCTTCCCCACCGCGACGAGATTGGCGCCGGGCCGGGCCAGATCGAGGATCGCGCCCGAAGCAAGATCGTCATAGAGCACGACGTCGGCCTCGCGCAGGCGCGCGGCTCCCTTGAGCGTGAGGAGCTCGGGATCGCCGGGGCCGGCGGAGACGAAGGAGACAAAACCGCTCACCGGTCCTCCGCGATCAGATGGAAGAACGTGCCGGTGGCTTGTCCCCGGCGCGAGCCGGTCTCGGCGATGACGGCGCCTGTCGCGTCGTGCACGACCGCGAGCGGCGTGTCGGGCTGCGCGAGGATCGTCGAATAGTGGAATTCATGGCCACGCAGGCGTGCACCCGCCCGATGCCCCGGCATCGGCGCTGTGAGCTCGGCGAGGCGATAGCCCAGATGCATGCGGCGCTTGGCAAAGCTTGTTTCCAGGCCGAGCAGGCCCGTCATCTCGTGGCTGATGCCGTCGGCGTCGGTCAAAGCGGTGCCCAGCACCATATAGCCTCCGCACTCCCCGTGCACCGGGCGCGTTTCGGCGAATGCGCGCAATCCGCTGCGGAAGCGCGCATTGGCCGCGATCTTGCCGGCGTGCAGCTCGGGATAGCCGCCCGGCAGCCAGCACACATCGGCGCCCGGATCAGGGTCCTCATCAGCCAGCGGCGAGAATGTCGATATCTCCGCACCCGCCGCGCGCCACGCTTCCAGCATATGCGGATAGACGAAGGAGAACGCGGCGTCACGGGCCAACGCAATGCGCTGACCGGGCGGCGTCACGTTGACGCCGCTTACGGCAGGTTGCGGCGACCAGGTGGCGGCCGAACGCAGCACTGCGTCGAGATCGACATGCTCGGCGACAAAGCGCGCGGCCTCGTCGATCAGCTTGCCGATTTCCGCCTGCTCCTCGGCCTGCACCAGCCCGAGATGCCGCTTCGGCAGGCTGATCTCGGCGTGTCGCGGCAGCGCACCGAACACGGCGATGCCGACATCCAGCAGCGCACGGCGCACGAGGGCTTCGTGGCGTGGACTCGCAACGCGATTGAGCACGACGCCTGCGAGGCGAACACCCGCGCGGTAATCGCGAAGGCCTGCGGCGATCGCCGCCGCCGTCTGTGCCTGTCCCGAGGGATCGATCACCAGCAGCACCGGCCAGTCCAGCATCTCTGCAATGTCGGCGGTCGCTCCGGTGCCGCAGACGCCGCGCGCGGCGACGCCGTCGAACAGACCCATCGAGCCTTCGGCCAGCACGACATCGGCGTCAATGCCGCGGCTGACGAGATGCGAGATTGTCCCGCGATCCATCGCCCAGCTGTCGACGTTGACCGAGGCGCGTCCCGTAGCGGCTGCATGAAACGCGGGATCGATGTAATCGGGGCCGCTCTTGAAGCACTGCACCCGCAATCCGCTGTTGCGCCAGGCGCGGGCGAGCGCCAGCGTCAGCGTCGTCTTGCCGACGCCGGAGGCCGGGGCGGAGATGACGAGCCCTGCTGCCATCACGACACCTCCGGAAAGCGCGGCTCGGCGCCGACCGGCCGGTAGCGGCGGTCGTAATCGGCGGCATAGAGACGGCTCTCGGAGAAATCCGCCGAGCCCAGCGTCTTGCCCACCAGGATCAATGCGGTGCGCTCCATCTCGCTGCCGACAGCAGCGTCGAGTGTTGCGAGCGTGGCGCGGACGATGCGCTGGTCGGGCCAGCTCGCACGCCAGACAATCGCGACCGGGCAATCCGCGCCGTAATGCGGCGTCAGCTCGGCGACGACCTTGTCGAGCAGATGGATCGACAGATGGATGGCGAGCACCGCGCCGGTGGCGGCGAAGGCGGCGAGGTTCTCGCCTTCCGGCATCGCGCTGGCGCGGCCCGGTGTGCGCGTCAAAATCACCGTCTGGGCAAGGCCGGGCAGCGTCAGCTCGGCCTCCAGCGCAGCCGCGGCGGCCGAGAAGGAGGGAACACCAGGCGTCACCGTGTAGGGAATGTCGAGCGTGCGCAGGCGGCGAAGCTGCTCACCCATCGCCGACCAGATCGAGAGATCACCGGAATGCAGCCGCGCAACGTCCTTGCCATCAGCATGTGCGGCGGCGATCTCCGCGACGATCTCCTCGAGCGACAGCGGCGCGGTGTTGACGATCCGCGCACCGGGCGGGCAATGCGCCAGCACGCCTTCGGGCACCAGCGACCCGGCATAGAGGCAAACCGGACAGACGGCGATCAGGTCGCGGCCACGCAATGTCAGCAAGTCAGGGGCGCCCGGCCCCGCCCCGATGAAATGCACCGTCATGCGCCGTCTCCCTCCGCGATCGCCGCGGTCGCGGTGCGATCCTGCGAGACCACCCGCGTCGCAATCAATCGCGCGCGAGGTCCAGCCACCGCGAGAGCCGCCGCTTCGGCGACCGATCCCGTCCCGAATTTTTCGGCAACGAGTTTTGATTGGGTCGGCGTGTCGATGCCGGCCAGCATTTCGGCGGCGACCGCCTTGATCGGCACGCCGCATTCGCGCGCGAGCTGCTTCAACACCTCCGCGTCGGCCCTGTCGCTGACCGTTGCCAATGCTGCGAGGCCTTCGGGACCGCCGGCCGCCAGAAGCGCCTCACGCAGCGAGGCCAGCGTGACATCCTTTTTGAATCCGAGCCCGGCGACCTTCATCGGACCGCACTCCATTGCACCACGGGCCGCACCGCCTCCCAGGACCGGTAGCGCCCGAGCGGAGTGGCATGCGCAATCTCGACCCGGATCAAGTCGCCGCCGTGGCGCTGGTGCAGCTCACCCAGCAGCGCTTCCGTCTCCAGCGTCACTGCATGGGCAACCAATCGCGTTCCGGATGCGAGCCGCGACCAGACGGCGTCGAACATCGCGATGTCGAGCCCGCCGCCGATAAACACGGCGTCAGGCCCGTCCAGCGCAGCAAGGGCTTCAGGCGCCTTTCCCGCGATGACTGTGATCCGATGCGCCAACCCGAACGCCGCTGCGTTGTTGCGAATGTTCGCGGCGCGATCCTCGCGCGCCTCGACGGCGATCGCCGTCCCGCCGCTCAGCGCCCACTCGACCGAGATCGAGCCGGAGCCAGCACCAATGTCCCACAGCCGTTCACCGGGACGCGGCGCCAGCGCCGAGAGCGCAAGCGCACGGACCGGACGCTTAGTGATCTGGCCGTCATGGACGAAGAGTTCGTCCGATAGTCCCGAGCTGCGGGGAAGGCCCTGCGCTCCTCTCGCCTCCACGGCCACCGCGACCAGAGTTCCGGCAAGACGGTCTGCGAAGCTATCGGCGCGATGCGCGTCGATACTTTCGCGCGGCCCGCCAAGCGCGGTGAGCGTCCAGAATGCCGAGGCACCCCATCCGCGCGCCGTCAGCCATTTCGCGAGATCGCCGGCCGCCTTCGCGTCGCGCACGAGGCAAATGATGCGTGCACCGTGCGCCAGATGTGGCACGAGGCGCTCGAATGGCGCGGCATGGAGACCAAGACAGGCAATCGCTTCAAGGCGCCAGCCTAGTCGCGCGGCGGCGAGCGAGAATGTCGAGGGAGCCGGATGCGCGATCCATTCGTCGCCATGGAGCTTCTCGGCAAGGCTCGCGCCGGCGCCAAACCAGAACGGATCGCCGGAGGCGAGCACCGCAGTCGGACGGCCGCGGCAGCTCAGCACGACATCTGCATCGAATGGCACCGGCCATGGACGGCCGCACCCGGTTACACCGGCCATTGCAAGATGCCGTTCACCGCCAAAGACAGTTTCGGCATCATCGAGCGCCTTTCGGCTTGCCTCGGACAGCCCGGCAAGGCCATCTTCGCCGATGCCGATGATGGTCAGCCAGGGATCAGCCATGACACGCGCCCTCATTCTGGGCGGAACGGCCGACGCGAGCCTGCTCGCGGCGGAGATCGCGCGCGCCGGCATCGCTGCCGTGTATTCCTATGGCGGCCGCACCCGCGCACCCGCCGCTCAGCCGTTGCCGACGCGTATTGGCGGTTTTGGCGGCGTGAGCGGTCTTGTCGATTACATCCGCAGCGAGCACATCACGCATGTGATCGACGCGACGCATCCCTTTGCTGCCGAGATGAGCCGCAATGCGGTCGCGGCATGCGCGGAAACCGGCACGCCGCTGATCGCTCTCGAGCGTGCGCCCTGGACCAAAGCGCCCGGCGACGACTGGATCAAAATATTTGATGTCGACGCCGCGGTCGCCGCACTGCCCGAGGCGCCGGCGAATGTGTTCCTCGCCATCGGCCGCCAGCACATCGCACCGTTCGCGACCAAGCCGCAGCACGCTTACACGCTGAGATTCGTCGATCCGCCCGAAGCGCCGCTGCCCTTCGCGGCGGACGTCATCGTGTCGCGTGGGCCGTTCACGCTTGAGGGCGAACTGGAGATGCTGCGCGCGCGAGGCATCACTCGGATCGTCGCCCGCAATTCGGGCGGCGACGGCGCGCGCGCCAAGATCGACGCAGCCCGCAGGCTCGGCCTGCCCGTGATCATGATCGCGCGACCGCAACTGCCGGAACGATTGCGCGTCGAGAGCGTGGCCGAGATCATGCAGTGGCTCGGTCATCGGGCCTGCCTCGGCGCATAGACCCAGCGGCCGACGCGGCGTGTCTGCGAGTTGCCGACGATCACCAGCGTGCGCATGTCAGCCATCTCAGGCCGGGCTTCGTTCAGCCTGACGGTCTCGATCTTTTCATCGGCGGCGCTGATCGCGCGCGCGAAGATCACGAGGCGGTCGCCGCAGCCGGCCTCGTTCAGCACCGCGAGCGCGCGGCCAAACCCCTCCGGCCGGCTCGCCGAGCGCGGATTATACATGGCAATGGCAAAGTCGGCTTCCGCGGCGAGCCGCAGGCGCTTCTCGATCACCGCCCACGGCTTGAGATTGTCGGAGAGATTGATCGCACAGAAATCGTGGCCGAGCGGCGCGCCGGCGCGCGCGGCAGCCGCCAGCATCGCAGTGACGCCGGGCAGCACACGGATCGGCAGCTCCTGCCATTGCGGCGCCTGTTCGAGCGCCTCGAACACCGCGGAGGCCATCGCGAAGACGCCGGGGTCGCCGGAGGACACGATGACGACTTGCCCGCCTTCGGCCGCGAGCCGCAGGGCCTCGCTCGCGCGCTGTAATTCTTCGCGATTGTCGGAGGGATGCAGCTTGAGTCCCGGTCGCGGCGGCACACGCGCGACATAGGGTGCGTAGCCCAGAATGTCGGTCGCGGCGGCAAGCGCGGCGGAGACCTCGGGCGTCACCAGCGCGTCGCTGCCCGGTCCGAGGCCCGCGATGGTCAGCGTGCCCGTCATTCGGCGGCGTCCGGATGCCGGCCCTTGCCGTGCACGAGCACGATCGCGAAATAGGGGCAGTCGGCGGCGTCGATCTCGGCGAGCCGCACCACGCGCTCGCCCGGCATGGTGCCGCGTTCGACCAGCCAGGCGTCGTCCAGCCGTCCGGCGGACGCGAGCGCGCGGCGCACCTTTGCGAGATTGCGCCCGGTCTTCATGATCACGAGCGCATCGGAATCGCGCATGCGGCGTTCGAGCTCTGCTTCGGCGAGCGTGCCCATGAGCACCGTCGTCACGTCATCACCGAGCGCGATCGGCTGTCCCACGCCATTCCAGCAGCCGACCATGCCGGGAATGCCGGCGATCACCTCGATCTCGACGCGGCCCTGCAGGCGGGTGTGCAGATGCATGAAAGAGCCGTAAAAGTAGGGATCGCCCTCGCAGAGCACGACCACGTCGACTGCGCGCGCCAGCCGCGCCAGACGTTCCGACCATTCGTCGTAGAAGCCGGCAAGCAGCTGGACATATTCAGGCGTGTCGAAGGCGATCTCGGTCGTAACAGGATATTCCATGGGATATTCGGTGACGTCGGTAGCCAACATGCCCTCGACGATGCGGCGCGCCTGGCCGGGCCGCCCCTTCTTGCGAAAATAGGCGACATGCCTGGCGCCGCGCACCGTGCGATCGGCGCGCACGCTCATCATATCGGGATCGCCGGGGCCGAGACCGCAGCAGATGATGCGTCCCATCGCTATTCGCTCCGGCTCGCCAGCGCGTTCACGGCGGCGACCGTGATCGCGGAACCGCCGAGGCGGCCCTCGACCGTCAACGCGGCGACCTTCGGATCGGCCATCAGCGCAGCCTTGGATTCGGCCGCGCCGACAAAGCCGACGGGACAGCCGATGATCGCCGCAGGCCGCGGGCAGTCCCGGTCCTCCAGCATGTTGAGGAGGTGAAACAGCGCGGTCGGCGCGTTGCCGATCGCTACGATCGCGCCGTCGAGATGTGGGCGCCATAGCTCCAGGGCAGCAGCCGAACGAGTGTTGCGCATGGACTGCGCGAGCGCGGGAACGGTCTCGTCGCCCAGCGTGCAGATGACGGCGTTGGCCGCGGGAAGCCGCGCGCGCGTAATTCCTTCGGAGACCATGCGCGCGTCGCACAGGATCGGTGCGCCCTTCTGCAAGGCCGCGCGCGCCGCGACCGCCATGCCTGATGTGAAGCGGATATGCGCTTCGAGGCCGACCATGCCGGCGGCATGGATCATCCGCACCACCACCTGCTCCTCGTCCGGCGTGAAGCGCGCAAGATCGGCTTCAGCCCGGATGGTCGCAAAGGATTGCCGGTAGATCGCCGCGCCGTCGGTCTCGTACGAGTGCGGCATCAGTGCCCTCCCATCAGGATGGAGGGATCTCGGACAATGTCGTCGCGGTTCAGCCCACGCAGGATGGGCTCATCGCGTGTCGACCCGGCGCGCACGAGGTCGAAGCCGGCGCCGGTCGCGACCAGAGTGATGGCGGCGGGACCGGAATGGGCGCAGCCTTTGGCACAGCCGGAGACGTGGAGCCGTGCGGCCGCGCCGATGTTCGGGGCCAGGGCCGCGGCAAGGCCACGCGTATCGGCATGCGCCTCGCGACAGCGTGGCGCGCCGCTGCAGGCGATGACGCGCAGTGCGGGATCGTAGGCCTCGGTGATAAGACCGGTCACGTTCGGCATGGCGCGCTTGCCTTCGCTCAAAACCATCCGCCATGGCGTCATGCGCAGCGCATGTCCGCAACCGGCGAGCTGGTTGAGCGTCGCATGCGCCATCTGCCCGAAGGCGACCCCGACCATCGCACCTTGCGCATAGAGGCCGGGACGCGCCGTGGCCATGATCGGCGCCGGCTCGGCCTCGCCGCGCAATGCCGCCGGCAAGATTGCACCAGTGGCAAGATGGGCCGCCATCCGCCCTCGCCCGCCTCTGCCGCCGCCTGAGATCACGAACCAGTCGGCGAATGCGAGCGCGGTGGTTACGGCCTCGCCACGCGCGACGGAGCGGCCCAGCTTGTCGCCATCAGCCCGCACCAGCAGTCCGCCGGAACGATCACGCTCGATCCGCACGTCCGCGGAATCGCCCGCAAGCACGCGTGAGGTGCCGTCATCGATGGCGAAGCCGAACTTGGTTGGAAGTTCGAGCTTGCTATCGGCGAGCGCCTCCTCGAGCTCGGCGGCGAGCGATTGGGTCTCGTCCCCGGCACGCCAGAACGGCGTCACTAGGATGTTGCGACGGGATTCGGTGTCGGCGTCGGGGTCGAGAAGCGCCAGTTGCGAAAGGCCGTCGAGCAGCAGCCTGTGGCTGGTCTCGTTGACGCCCCTGATCTGGAGATTGGCCCGGCTGGTCACGTCGATCAGGCCGTTGCCATGGCGTTCGGCGAGATGGGCCAGTCCGGAGATTTGTGCCGCGTCGAGGCGTCCGCCGAACGGACGCACGCGGACCACGAGCCCGTCGCCCGATTGCATCGGGCGCAGCGCGCCGGGACACCAGCCCTTGACCACGGAAGCGCTCATGACGCCTCCCGCAGCGCAGCCGCAATCGAATTGCGGCGCGTCCGCCAGAGCGAGGCTTCATGCAGGCGCGCGAAACACGTCTCCATCGCAGCGAGTGCCGCCGGATTTTCGCGAGCCATGAAGGCGCGGACGTCGTCATGGCCGAGCGTCGCATCGTAATAGAGGTCGAACAGATGCGGCGGCACGGCGCCGGCCAGATGCGCGAAGGCGGCCATGTGCTCGAGCGTTGCGGTGATCTCGGCCGCCCCGCGAAAACCGTGGCGCATCATGCCCGCGATCCAGGCCGGGTTGGCCGCGCGCGCGCGGACGACACGGGAGATTTCCTCGGTCAGCGTACGCGCGTGCGGCTGCTCGGGGCGCGTCGCGTCGAGATGATAGAGCGATGGCCCTGCCGCGCCGAGACGGGCTGCGGCGGCCGCAATGCCGGCCTCATGCGCGGCATAGTCAGCCGCGAGCAGAAGGTCGGTTTCCGGCAAATCCTGCACGTGCACGAAAGCATCGGCGGATGCGAGCCGCTTCTCGATACCGGCACGATCGAGCTTGATCTCGCCATCGGCCGAGAACGCCCATGACGATGCCGAGAGCCACGCTTCGCCGGCGGCGTCGCGCGTCTCGGGCGTGAAGGCGTCCGGGATTGCCGAGAGACCTACGCCATACTGTCCGGGACGCGGCGCGAACACGCGCGAAGTGCGATGGCGATATGGATTTTCGTCGCCCTCGTCCTCGCGCGCCGACAGCGCCTCGGCTGCCGCCTCGAACAATTGCGCGAGGCCTGAGAAGACGTCGCGAAACAGGCCCGAGACACGCAGCGTGACGTCGATGCGGGGCCGGCCAAGCTCCGCAGGCGCGATGATATCGTAACCGGTCACGCGGCCGGAAGCATGATCCCAGCGCGGTGCGAGGCCGGCCAGATGCAGCGCCATAGCAAACTCCTCGCCCGCGGTGCGCATCGTCGCCGAGCCCCAGAGATCGACGACAAGGCCCTTCGGCCAGTCGCCATGATCCTGCAGATGACGACGGAGTAATTCTTCCGCGAGCTTGATGCCTTGCGCATGCGCGGACGGCGTCGGCACCGCGCGCGGATCGACGGCAAAGAGATTGCGCCCGGTCGGCAGCACGTCCTGACGGCCGCGATAGGGCGAGCCTGACGGCCCCGGCGCGACGCGCCGTCCTGCAAGCGCGGCCCGCAACGCGTCGCGTTCCGCTTCACCGCAGGCGCCGCGGCCGAACACATGCAGGCCGTCGCCGAACTGGCTTTCCTTGAGATCGCAGACGAAGCGGTCGATCCGCGGGATCGCTTCGGCCGGCGCGGCCGCTGCATCGAGGCCAAGATCGTCTTCGAGGCCAGCCGCGCGTGCCTCGTCACGGATTGCGGCGATCAGACGCTGGCGGCGGGCGGGATCGAGGCCATCGGCCGTCGAGTACTCGTCGAGGAGCTGTTCGAGCCTGCGCAGCCCGTCCGGCACCGCCGATGCGGCGAGCTGCGGCGGCAGATGGCCGATCGTGACGCCACCCAGGCGCCGCTTGGCCTGCGCGGCCTCGCCGGGATCGTTGACGATGAAGGGATAGATCACGGGCAAATCGCCAATCAGGGCTTCCGGCCAGCACGCCTGCGACAGTGCCACGGATTTTCCCGGCAGCCATTCCAGCGTGCCGTGGGCGCCCATATGCACGACGGCATCACAGCCCTGCTCGCGCAGCCAGAGATAGAACGCGACATAGGCGTGGCGGGGCGTGCGCGCGAGATCGTGATAGTCGGCATCGCGCGTCGCCGCATCGCCGCGCTCCGGCTGAACCGCGATGATCGACCGGCCGCATTGAACCGCCGCGAAATGGAACGCGCCGTCGCGACAACCCGGATCGGTCTCCGGCACGCCCCAGGCTTGCGCGAGGTCATCCTGCAAGACTTGCGGAAGGCGCGAGAGCGCAGCGCGGTAATCGGCGACGCTCCAGCTCAAGGTCCGCTTGAGCAGAGTCTCGCCGAGCGCATGGACCGGCGAAAGATCGAAGCCAACCTCCGCGAGGTCGGACACCATGGCTTCGACCGAGGCCAGCGCATCGAGCCCCACCGCATGCGCGATCTGATGCGGGCGGCCCGGATAGTTCGAGAGCACGAGCGCCATCCGCTTTTCGGCGGCTGGCTTCTCTGAAAGGCGCTGCCAGGCCGCAACGCGCGCGGCGACGGCCTTCACGCGCTCCTCGTCGGGCCTGTGTGCCAGATGCGAGAATTGCAGATCGGGATCGCGCATCGCGGCCGATTTGAAGCTCACCACGCCCGCAAACAGGCGGCCATCGACCTCGGGCAGCACCACATGCATCGCGAGGTCGCCGGGCGACAGGCCGCGGAGCGAGCTCGCCCAATCCTCGCGGCGTGCCGTGGAGAGCGCGACCTGGAACACCGGGCAGGATGCGGCGTCGAACGGCGTCGTGCCGTCGTCGCTCATCGCCGAGAACGCCGTCGCATTGACGATCGCGGCCGGAGGATTTTGCGCAAGATGCACCCGCAACCAATCCGCAACGCCTGGAGCCTTCAGCGAGGTGACGAAGACGCCGTGCGCGTCGAACCCCTTCTCGCGCAGCGCCGCGATCAGGGCATCGACCGGGCCAGTGTCCGCGGCGGTGAGATAGGAGCGATAGAAGATCACCAGTGCGTGCGGCTTCCCTTCGCGGGCCTGCGGCGTCGCCATGACACCGCGCGCCGGATCGTAAAAGCCCATCTCCGGCACGGTCATCTCGCCGATAATAGGTCCCGCATAGAGGCCCGAAGCCAACGCAAGCTGCGCGATTGCGGCTTGCGACGCGACAGGGCCACCGGTGTCGCAGAGCACCTTGAGCCGCCGCAATGTCGAGACCGGCAGGGTCGAATAGGCATCCAGCCGCGTGTCATCGCGGCCGTCGGCCGGCAGCACGGCCAGCACGATGCCGCGCTGCTTCGCGAGTTGCTGCAGGGCCGCGAGCCCATATGGCCAATAGGATTCCCCACCGATCAGACGCACGAGGATGCCGCGCGCCTGCGCAAGCGTGCGCTCGATATAGGTGTCGACCGAGAGCGGATGACGCAGTTCGGCGAGATTGACGAGGCGTAGCGACGGCAGGCTGTCGCGACCACGGCGCCAACCGGCCGCGAACGCCGCTAGATCGGAATCCGAATACGAGAGCACCACGAGATCGGCCGGGTCCTGGCCGATGTCCCTTGGTATCGCGGTCTCCTCGAGACCGCGGCTCTCGCGGAAGACGACGTGCATCAGATACCAGATCCTGAAAGACCAAGTCCCGCCTTGATTGCGGCCTCGTCGATATCGCCGTGCTCGCCGATCACGACGAGCTTTGACTGCCTCGCACCCGCGCCCCAGGGCTTGTCGAACTGGTGGCGCACGCGCTCGCCGACCGCTTGCAGCAAGAGGCGCATCGGCTTGCCTTCCATCGCGATGTAACCCTTGACGCGCAGCACATTCTGCTCGCGCGCCAGCCGCTGAACGGATGCAACCAGCGCGTCGATATCGGTGACCTCGGGAAGATCGATCACGACCGACGCAAAATCGTCGTGCTCATGATCCTCCTCGCCGTCGTGATGCGAGGGACGCGCGGCGAGATCGTTCTCGGCGGCAGCACCGAGGCCGAGGATGAGGCGCGCGTCGATGGCGCCGTCGGTGATCGCCAGCATCGGCACGCGGCGCGGCATCTCGGCGGTGATCGCCGCTTTGGCGGCTTCGAGCCCTGCCGCGCCCGCAAGATCCGCCTTGGTCAGCAGCACGATGTCGGCGCAGGCGATCTGGTCCTCGAACACTTCCGACAGCGGCGTCTCATGGTCGAGATTCTCGTCCGCCGCACGCTGCGCCTCGACGGCGTCAGGATCGGGCGCGAAACGGCCGGCGGCGACAGCTTCGGCGTCGGCGAGCGCGATCACACCATCGACCGTGATCCGCGAACGGATCTCCGGCCAGTCGAACGCCTTCAACAGCGGCTTGGGCAGCGCCAGGCCCGAGGTCTCGATCAGGATATGATCGGGGCGCACCGGGCGCGACAGCAGCTTCTCCATGGTCGGAATGAAATCGTCGGCGACGGTGCAGCAGATGCAGCCATTGGCGAGCTCGATGATGTTCTCTTCCGGGCAATTCGCATCGGCGCAGGATTTCAGAATCTCGCCATCGACGCCCTCGCTGCCGAACTCGTTGACGAGCACCGCGAGCTTCTTGCCGTTGGCATTGGCAAGCAGATGCTGGATCAGCGTGGTCTTGCCGGAGCCGAGAAAGCCCGTGACGACCGTGACCGGGACTTTTGCGAGCGAATTCATTCGGCGGCCTCCGGCACGACGGCCAAGGTGAGAATGGGGGGAATGCGGGCAAGCGATTGCTTGCGGAAGATCTCCGGGCGGCTGCGCCAGGGCACGAGGCCATCGGGCGCGGCCGCATAGGCCGCGGCGCCCGCAACCACGTCGCTCGCATGCGCATCCGACAGACGGCCGTAGACATAAGACCAGCGGCCGGGCGCGCTGAGCGCGACCGAGCAACCCTGGTTGCATGCAGACAGGCATTCGACGGGAACCACGGTGACGCCGTCGGGCACACCGGCCTCAAGGATCGCACCATGCAGGCGCTTGCCCGGCGTCGTCTCGCCCTCGCCAAGCGTCTGGCCGGCGCGGCAGGTAATGCAGACATGAAGTGTGACGGTCATCGCTTCTTCCAGAATAAACAGCGGGAAGCGATGAGGCCCACGAACCGTTCTTGCGAAGGCCCGTTTCCCCGTCGCGGAACACCCCGTCCGCCGGTCCAAAATCGTCCGCGCTGGCAGGTCTCCCGGCTTGCGGAGCAGGGTTTCCCCTTCGATCCCCGCCTTCCCGATCCCCAGGGGATCAGTGGCTTCGGGCATCTCTCCGGTCACGGTCGCGGGGGCGGCTGCATTTTGGAACCAAATCTTGCCGATTCGGCCCCTATCGCATTCCCTCTTCGCCTGTCGTAGGACAGGAACCAACGCCGGGCCACCATTTGCCCCCGACCGCCTCTTGTCAAGCCGAAGGACCCCGTCCGATGACGTCAGAACCGGATACCCAGACGGCCGACGAAACCGACGCCCGCCACGCCTCGAAAATGGCGAAGAAGAAGGTCGCCCGCGACAAAATCATGGCGACCAAGAGCGGCGAAAAGGGCCTCATCATCGTCCACACCGGCGCCGGCAAGGGCAAGTCGTCCTCGGCCTTCGGCATGATCGTCCGCTGCGTCGCCCATGGCTTCCCCTGCGCGGTCGTGCAGTTCATCAAGGGCGCCTGGGACACCGGCGAGCGCCGCATGCTCACCGGCCATTTCGGCGACCTCTGCCAATTCCACGCCATGGGCGAGGGTTTTACCTGGGAGACGCAGGACCGCGCCCGCGACATCGCCGCTGCGCGTGCCGGCTGGGAGAAGGCCAAGGAGCTGATCCTCGACCAGAATCTCCGCATGGTCGTGCTCGACGAGATCAACATCGCGCTGCGCTACGATTATCTCGACATCGCCGAAGTTGTCGATTTCCTGGTGACCTCGAAGCCACCGATGACGCATGTCGTGCTCACCGGGCGCAACGCCAAGGACGAGCTGATCGAGATCGCCGATCTCGTCACCGAGATGACGCTGATCAAGCATCCCTTCCGCTCCGGCATCAAGGCGCAAGCCGGCGTCGAATTCTAAGAAACTCGCGATGGCGCGCGCATTGATGATCCAGGGGGCCGGCTCGGACGTGGGCAAGTCGCTCATCGTCGCCGGCCTCGCGCGCGCCTTTGTGCGACGCGGCCTGCGCGTGCTCCCGTTCAAGCCGCAGAACATGTCCAACAATGCTGCCGTCACGGTCGACGGCGGCGAGATCGGTCGCGCGCAGGCGCTCCAGGCGCTCGCCGCCGGCGTCGAGCCGCACACCGACATGAACCCGGTGCTGCTCAAGCCCGAGACCGATGTCGGCGCGCAGGTGATCGTGCAAGGAAAACGCATCGCGACCGCGCGTGCGCGCGAATATGCGGCGATGAAGCCGTCATTGATGGCTGCGGTGCTGGAGAGCTTCGAGCGGCTGAAGGCGCGCGCCGATCTCGTGCTGGTGGAAGGCGCCGGCAGTCCGGCCGAGGTGAACCTGCGCAAGGCCGACATCGCCAATATGGGTTTTGCGCGCAAGGCTGGCGTGCCGGTCCTGCTGGTCGGCGACATCGACCGCGGCGGTGTCATCGCGCAACTCGTCGGCATCAAGACGGTGATCGACCCGGATGATGCCGCGATGATCCAGGGATTTGTCATCAACAAGTTCCGCGGCGATCCCACGCTGTTCGACGACGGCTATAAGCTGATCGAAGAAAAGACCGCATGGCGCGGCTTCGGCGTGCTGCCCTGGTTCGCGCGCGCCGGCGAGCTGCCGGCTGAGGATGCGCTGGGCCTGAGCGATGCGCGCAAGCCGGGCCAATGCAAGATCGCCTGTCTCGCGCTGTCGCGGATCGCCAATTTCGACGATCTCGATCCGCTCAAGCTCGAGCCTGGCGTCGATCTCGTGATGGTGCGGCCGGGCGAGGCAATTCCCGGCGACGTCAGGCTCGTCATCATTCCCGGTTCGAAATCCACCCGCGGCGACCTCGCCTTTCTGCGCGCTCAGGGCTGGGACATCGATCTCCTGGCTCATTACCGCAGAGGCGGCCATGTGCTCGGCCTCTGCGGTGGCTATCAGATGCTCGGACGAAGCGTCACTGATCCCGAGGGGATCGAGGGACCCGCGGGCGATACACCGGGTCTCGGACTTCTGGACGTCGAGACGGTGATGACCCCGCAGAAGACGCTGACGCGTGTCGCGGCCGTGCATGCCGCGACGGATCAGCCGATCGAGGCCTACGAAATCCACATCGGCCGCACCGATGGGCCGGATCGCACGCGGCCATTCGCAAGGCTGAACGGCGAACTGGAAGGCGCGATCTCACGCGACGGACGCGTGCAGGGCAGCTATCTGCACGGCCTGTTCACGTCGGATGATTTCCGCAAGGCGTTCTTGGCGAAGCTCGACATTCCCGCAGGCAACGAGCCCTATCACGCCAGGGTCGAGAGTGCGCTCGATGCGCTTGCCGATCACATCGAGCAACATCTCGACGTCGACGGCCTGCTCGCGCTAGCGCGCTAGAGCCTCGGCAAGGCGCGTCCATTCGGATTCGCCGCCCGGAAGCCCGAGGCGCAGCCATGTCGGCTCCCGCGCGAACACGCGCGACCAGATATGGCGACGTGCCAGCTTCTCCTGCGCGGCAAGCGCGTCAGGCGTCTCGTAGAGACGAAACAGCTGCGTGCCGCCAACGAGCGTCCAGCCTTGCGACCGCACCATGCCGTCGAGGCGAACGCAGTCTCGCGCCAGCCGCGCGGACGTGGCCTCGGCCCAGGCATCGTCATGCAGAGCGCGGCAAGCGATCGCGATCGCCGGTCCCGAGACCGGCCAAGGCCCCGACATCGCCGCAAGCCTGGCGATGTCGGAGGAATTGCCGAGCGCGAAGCCGAGCCGCAGGCCGGCAAGGCCATAAAACTTTCCAAAGGAGCGCAAAATCAGCAGCCCCGGCCGGTCCTCGGATGCAAGCGAAAGCTGCGGGGCCACATCGGCAAAACTCTCGTCGATGGCGAGACGACCGACGCGCGGCAGCAGTGACAGCAAATCCCTTGGTGTGTGGCATCGGCCGTCGGGATTGTTGGGATTGACGACAATGGCGAGGTCCGCGCCCGCCAGTGCGTCGAGCTCCCCGACCTCCTGGACCTCCCAGCCCGCAGCCGAGAGGACCCCGGCATATTCGTTGTAGGTCGGCGCGAGGATGCGCGCGCGGCCGGGCGGCGCGAGTTGCGGCAGCAGTTGAATCGCGGCCTGTGCGCCGCCGAGCGCGACAACCGCCGCGCTCGTGCGGTAAGCGTGCCGCGCCGCCTGATGCAGCGCCTCGATTTCGCCGCGCGAGGGCAACGCGGTCCACGCGCGCGAGCTCACCTCGCCCACGGGATAAGGCAGGCGGTTGATCCCGGTCGACAGATCGATCCAGTCCTCCGCGCGACCGCCGAACCGCTGCTGGGCCTGATCGAGATTTCCACCGTGCTCGCGCATGCGCTGTTCTTTCACGCGAAGGCCAGGATCGCAAGGAGGCCGGCGAGCAGCAGCATGGCGCGGCGGTAGACCGTCAATCCCCGATCGATGTCGGCGGCAAGCGGATCGCGCGCACCTTCATTCAGCCATGGCTCGTTCGTGGTGCTGCCGTGATAGATCCGCGGACCGCTGAGCCGCACACCAAGCGCACCCGCCATCGCTGCTTCCGGCCAGCCGGCATTGGGCGAACGGTGACGGCGTGCATCCCGCGTCATGCAGGACAGCGCCTCTGATCGCCGTGGCGCCAACAGCACGAACAGAAATCCGGTCAGCCGCGCCGGAACGAAATTGGCGACGTCGTCGATGCGCGCCGCGGCCCAGCCGAAAGCTTCGTGGCGTTCGGAGCGATGGCCGATCATGGAGTCCAGCGTGTTGATCGCTTTGTAACCCAAAATGCCGGGAAGACCGAACAGCGCGCCCCAGAACACGGGTGCGACGATCCCGTCGGACGCATTCTCGGCGAGGCTCTCGATCGCCGCGCGCGCGATGCCGGCCTCGTCGAGCGTCAGGGGATCGCGGCCGACGATGCGCGAGACCGCGTCGCGCGCGGCGGCGATGTCACCGGCCCGCATGGGATTTGCGACGGCAGCAACGTGGTCGAGCAACGAGCGCAGCGCGACCAGCGGCCAGGCGAGGACGCCGACCAGCACGACCTGGATCCCCAAGGGAAGCAGGGACTGAAGCGCCCAGCCGAGCGCGACCGAGAGCGCGATCACCGCGAGCGCTCCGGCGAGACCCGCGGCGCGGCGAAATGCCGGCGGATCGGACGGTCGATTCCAGGCGGTGTCGATGGCAGAGATCAGCCGGCCCAGCCAGGTGACGGGATGGCCGATGCGCGCGAACAACCACGACGGCCAGCCCAACAGGGCATCCGCCACCATCGCAACCGCCATCGCACCCGCAAAACCCACACCCGTCTCCTGTCCTGCCCCTGTTGCGCAAAGGGTGGCCGGAGCGCAAGCCCCTGATTGGCGGATTTCGGCTTTGTTTTTGGCCGCGTTTGGTGATTAGTCAGGCCCACAGGAGACCGTTATGGCCATCATCTTGATCACGGGCGGAGCGCGATCGGGCAAGAGCAAGCGTGCGGAAATGCGCACGCGCGCCTTTCCTGGGCAGCCGGTCTATGTCGCGACGGCCGAGGCTCTCGATGCCGAAATGGAGGCGCGCATTGCCGGGCATCGCGCGCGCCGCGGAACAGACTGGATCGAACGCGAAGTGCCGCTCGATCTCGTTCCCGCGCTGGTCGCAAGCGACGGCGGCGGCGCGCGGCTCGTCGATTGCCTGACGCTGTGGCTCTCTAACCTCATGCATACGGAGCGCGACTGGGAACGCGAGATCAAGGAGCTTGCCGGTGCCCTGCCCCGGCTGAAAAGCCCCGTCGTTCTCGTGACCAACGAGGTCGGCCTCGGCATCGTCCCCGACAATGCGCTGGCGCGGAGCTTCCGCGACGCCGCCGGGTTCATGAACCAGGCCATCGCGGCCGTTGCCGACGAGGCCGAGTTCGTCGTCGCCGGCCTGCCGATGAAATTAAAATGATGCCGCGCGCCGAATTCTTTCAGGACGTCATCGCCGATTTCAGGATCGCGGCATCGTTCGTGACGATCCTCCCCGTGGCATCGTCGAAGCCCGCAGCTGACGGCGCCGTCGCGCGCGCGACCTGGGCGCTGCCCGTGGCGGGACTGCTGGTCGGCCTTGCCGGCGCCCTGGTCTACAAGGTCGCGAGCCGGTTCGGTCTGACACCGAACCTTGCCGCCCTGCTCGCGCTGGCCGCGACCGCCCTTATCACCGCCGCGCTGCACGAGGACGGCCTTGC
Organism: Bradyrhizobium canariense; assembly: GCF_019402665.1. GTDB lineage: Bacteria > Pseudomonadota > Alphaproteobacteria > Rhizobiales > Xanthobacteraceae > Bradyrhizobium > Bradyrhizobium canariense. Next base: position 186,034 of record NZ_VSST01000015.1, on the reverse strand, counting down.
CGACACGGCCGACGGGCTCGGCGGCGGCCGCACGCGCGAGCGCAAGCTCGAGATCATGCGCGACAGCCGGATCGGCACCTATGGCGTCTGCGCGCTGATCCTGTCGTTCGGCCTGCGTTGGAGCGCGCTCGCGGCGATCGCCAATCCGTGGGCGGTCGCGCTCGCGCTGTGCGCTGCGCATACTGCGGCCCGCGCGGGCTTGCCGGCCTTCATGTCGCAGGTCGCACCTGCGCGACCTGACGGCCTATCGGCGAGCGCCGGATCACCGCCGGGCGGCAGCGTTGCGATCGCATTCGCTGTTGGAATCCTCACGCTCACGCTCACGCTTGGGCCCGGCAAGGCGTTGGTGAGCCTGATCCTGCTCTCCCTCGCCGGCTTGATGCTGGCGCGACTTGCCATCCGCCAGATTGGCGGGCAGACCGGCGACATCCTCGGCGCGTTCGAGCAGACCGGCGAGATTTTGATCCTCCTGGTTGCCGCAGCTTTCCAGATCGGAGGGTGACGCGATGGTCGAATTCGACGACGCCTTCCGCCAGCACTTGCGCGAGCTGTTCGTGTGGCGCCGCGACGTGCGCCGCTTTCGCGCCGATCAGTTGCCTGACGGCGCCATCGATCGCCTGATCGAGACGGCCTGTCTCTCGCCCTCGGTCGGACTCAGCCAGCCCTGGCGCTTCGTCATCGTCGACGACGTCGCGCGGCGTCGCGCCGTGGTCGACGATTTCAAAGCGTGCAACGCCGACGCGCTGAATGCCTATGCCGGTGAACGCGCAGCGCGCTATGCCACGCTGAAACTATCGGGCCTCGAACAGGCCCCGGGGCACCTCGCCGTGTTCGCCGACAAGGCCAGCGACATCGGTCACGGCCTCGGCCGCGCGACGATGCCGGAGACGACGGAATATTCGGTGGTCGCGGCGATCACCGCGATGTGGCTCGCCGCGCGCGCCGAGGGCATCGGGCTTGGCTGGGTATCGATCCTCCATCCGGATCGCATCCACGCCATTCTTGACGTGCCGGACACCTGGAAATTCATCGCCTATCTCTGCATCGGTTATCCGGAAGTCGAATGCGACCGGCCCGAGCTGGAACAGGCGAAGTGGGAGCAGCGGCGCGGCGCGGAAGAATTCACACTGCGGCGTTAAGCGCGTGCCCCATACGCCCTACGACTTGCTCCTGCCGGCCACGGCCGCAACCGGCGCGGGGCTTTCCTGCTTCTGGAACATCAACAACGGCCGGAGAACGACGCGGCCATAGGCCTCGTAGTGGTGCTGGGTCGAGACCGCCATCTTCAGCGGCGTCGCGTAATTCGCCTCGAACGTCATGAACGAGGCGTAGGTCCAGGAGAAGCCGACGCCGACCGAGCCCAGTTCGGTGATTCCCGGAAACGTCGAGTACACCGCCCCCCAGTCGGTGAAGATGTAAGTGTCGAAACCCCGGAGCCATTGCGACCAGTTGTAGTGCAGCTCGGCGTTGAAATAGTAGCCGCTGTCGCCGGACGCCGAGTTGGAGGGATAACCGCGCACGGTGGTGGGACCACCGATCGAGAAGATCTGGTCGCCCGGCAGCAGCTTTTCCTGTGTGTACTGCCAGCTCGCCAGCACGTTGGTGCTGAAATTTGCAGGCCCCGCGGCGCTGGTCGCGAACATGGAGCCGGTATAGGTGTTGAACGCGCGGTTGTTGCCGAGCACGTGGTCTTGCCATGCGATGTAGTTCACCGCAGGCGAAACCGTGATCGAATAGGTATTGCCGGAATTGGTCACCGAGAGGCCGGCCGTGGCCTTGTCGTAATGATCCTGGGTCACGGCCACCGTTGCGAAGCGGCTGACCGTCTTGCCCTCGGTCTCCGCGGCGTTGAGCAGCACCAGCCAGTTCTGGGTCACCCAGACCGGCTGGCTGAAATTGACCGCGGCCTGGCTCGAGCGTCCGGTGACGTCGAGCGCGACGAACGGTCCCTGGATGATCTTGATCTTGCCTTCGGTATAGCTGACACCGGCGCGGCCGCCCCAGGGATTGACCGGGATGCTGTAGGCGACATTGCCGTTGAGATTGCCCTCGGAACGGACGCCGTAGAAGGTCAGGCGGTCGTCGACACCGAACAGGCCGTGGCGCTTGTAGAAGGCCCCACCCTCCCAACGCCCGGTATTCTCCGCGCCCTGGTTGTCGGTGAAGAGCTGCAAGGTGTCGACCGGCGGCTCGATCACGGCGAACTGGAGATCGGTCAGGCCGAAGCTGGTGCCGGGCTGCAGCAGAGCCTTGATCTGCACGTCGTTGGTCCGGTTGAACCAGATCACATCGCGATTGAGTTTTGGAACGTCGAGGACCTCGCCTTCGGGCTCCTTCACGCGCTGAAGGATGTAGTCGGGGCGGGTCTGCTTGTTGCCCTCGATGGTCGTCTTCTGGAGCCGGCCTTCGGTCAGCTTGATGCGGACGATGCCGCCATTGGCATCCTGCTCGGGCAGCGTCGCAATGCCCGTGACGATGCCGCGCTCGGTATAGAGGGCGTTGATGTCGGCGACGAGCTGCAACAGCGAGGCGATGTCGACGTTCTTGCCGACGTACTTCTTCGCGATCTCGTCGAGCTCGGCCGGCGTAATGAACTTGGAGGCGTCGAACTCGACCTTGTGCAGGCGGAATTTCGGCCCGCCCGGCTTCAGGAGCTGGGACTTCTCCCGCTCGCCGCCAATCACCGCCGGCCCGTTGAGCTTGGGCGGCGCGCTCTGCTGTTCGAGCTGCCGGCGTTGCCGGTCGACGTCGTTCTGGATCACGCCGGGATTGATCGACGGAATCTGCGCCCGCGCGGGGGCGATGCACGACGCTGCCAGCCCAAGCCCTAACGCTGCCCCCAGAATCCGCATCCCTGGTCCCGTTACCATGCCTGTGCGAGACGGCCAATGACCGGCTTCGCCGCTCCGATCGCCGCGTCCTTCCAGCCGGTGCGTCCCACGCGCTGACCCTGCCGGCGCAGCTTGCGCATGTCGCTCAATCCCTCGATGTTGACGGCGGGTCCGGCCCCGATGGTTTCGACCGGTCGCGGCGTCAGCAGCGCATCGAGCCGCGCCTTGCCGGAGAGACCGAACAGGTAGAACGTCCCCCCGTCCTTCTTCGCGAGCCAGGTCTCGATGTTCTCGTTGCCCTCGCCGTCGACGGAGATGTTGCGGATCATGCTGGCGCCGGTGAAGTCGTTGCAGCAGGTGTGGGTCGGCCCGTAATTGGTGACGGTCGCGGAGACGCCGCCGGTGTAGAACACCACATAGGTGTTGCTGACATTGGCGTTCCCAACCTGGCTCATCGTGAACACGCCACCCGGCTGGTAGAGCTGGAGCGACGGCCAGTTGGACGGCGCCGGCGTACGGTTGTTGAGCAGCACCTGCTGGGTTGCCGTCGTCAGCATGAGCTGACCCGGGACATAGCCGTTCAGGATCGCCACGGCGGGGGCGTCGGTCCAGAAGTTCGCATCCACCACCCTGAACTGGTTGATGATGATGCCGTCCGGATCGATCGAGACGTTGGCCGAGGTCGCGGTGCCGCCGTTGTAGCCGGTCACGTTCATGATCAGCGGGACCTGCGGCGTCGAGCGGATCTGCTCGCCATTGACCTTGATCGTATCCGCCGCGAGGTCGAGCTCCCTCACCACGCTGACGAAGCCGATCGTCAGGTCACCCGGCGAGGACAGCTTGACCGTGTTGCCCCTGATCCGGTCGAGCGAGACCGAGCCCGCTGAAGCGAAGTGCGTGTCGCCGTTGGCGAAGATCGATCCGCCCCGGATCGAACCGGCATCGGAGCGCAGGTCGATATCGCCGGCATCATCCGGGATACCCGCCGTGGTGAGCTGGTTGAAGACGATGTCGTTGACGGCATGCAGGGTCTGTGTGCCGCCGCTGATCGCGGTGCCGAGAGTGATCCCCCCGACAGTCGCGGTGACGTCGAGCGTGCCGCCGGCCGTGAGATTATCCCAATGAACGACAGTGCCGCTCAAGACAGCGCTGCCGGTCGTGGCCGTGAGGTTATGACCGGTGTTGGTGCCCGCCGCGATCAGCCTGGCCGAGCCGTTGGCGGAGACCGAGCCGAGCGTCGTCACACCGCCCGACATCACCGTCTGCGCCAGGATGAAGCCGTTGTCCGCATTGACGTTGATGCTGCCGGCATCGCCGTTGATACCGGTGGACGTGAGCGCGTTGAAGCTGACGTTGTCGTGGGCGCGGATGGTCTGTGTGCCGCCGCTCTGCGCGGTCTTGAAGTCGATGCTGCCCTGGCCCGCGGTCGCGTCGAGCGTCGTGCCGACGTTGAGAACGTTCCAGTTGATCGCGCCGCCGGCGGTCAGCAGGCCCGCTCCGGTGGTGGCGGCGAGCGTGTTGCCGGTGATGGTCGAGGTTGCGACCAGCGTCGCCCCGCCATGGGCGGAGACCGAGCCGAGCGTCGTCACGCCGCCCGACATCACCGTCTGCGCCAGGATGAAGCCGTTGTCTGCATTGACGTTGATGCTGCCGGCATCGCCGCTGTAGCCGGTGGACGTGAGCGCGTCGAAGCTGACGTTGTCGTGGGCGTGGATGGTCTGTGTGCCGCCGCTCTGCGCGATCTTGAAGCCTATGCTGCCTTGGCCCGCGGTCGCGTTGAGCGTCGTGCCGACGTTGAGGACGTTCCAGTTGATCGGCCCGCCGGCGCTCAACAGGCCCGCTCCGGTGCTGGCGGCGAGCGTGTTGCCGGTGATGGTCGAGGCTGCAACCAGTGTCGCCCCGCCATGGGCCGAAACCGAGCCGAGCGTCGTCACGCCGCCCGACATCACCGTCTGCGCCAGGATGAAGCCGTTGTCGGCCGTGACGTTGATGTTACCGACATCACCGCTGTAGCCGGTCGTAACCAGCGACTTGAACGTCACGTTCTGGCTGGCGTGGACCGTTTGCGAGCCGCTGCTGTCGGCCGTGCCGATGACAATGCTGCCATTGTTCGCGACGGCGCTGAAGCTGCCGCTCGCACCCGTGGCCGTGCCCGCCAGTACTTGGTCGAGCGTCAAGCCGCCTGAACCAACCAGATCCACGCCACCCTTCACTGCGGACAACAGGCTTGCCTCGGTGTCGGTGAGAGCCTTCAGGTAGATGCCACCGGCGCTCGTGCTCGCCGAAAGCCGAGCCGCGCTGAGGATGAGGCGGGCCGCCGCACTGCCGATGCCGTTCGATGCGTCTAGCGAGACTTCTGCCCCTGAGCCGGACGCCACGATCTTCGTTTGACCGTCGCCGTTGTCGATGATCGCTCCGGGCGAAGCGACGCCGCCGGCGGTAACGACGATCGACGGCGCGTTCGAGGCCGCCGCATAGGACAGCGACGAGTTGAGCTGGCCGATGGTCGCGTTGCCCGTGGTGATCACTGAGATCACGCCGGCCGCGTTGATGGCCGAATAGGCGCCCATCGACAGTGAGGCGGAAGCCAGCGTCACCCCGCCCGAGGAGCTGCTGGCCACCACCGGCGCCGCGCTGGTGCCATCGGCGAAAGTCACAGCGCCGTTTGCGAGCAGCTGCATCAGGCCAACGCTGGTGACATCGGCATTGATGCTGATCGCGCCGTGCGGCACGTTCAGCGTCAGTGTCCCGCCCGCAGTCAGCGCGCCGTAGGTGCCGGTCGCACCCACCGCGAGATCGTGCGCCACGACCAGGATGCTGAGGTCGCCGACCGCGGAGCCTGTGAGCGCGCCGGAGAGCTGCACCTGAAGCGGCTGGAACGTCGCGCCGTCGAAGCTGATATCGCCGCCGGCGCGCAGATCGAGATCCGTGCCGACGATATGCACCGCCGTGCGATCGGCGAAGTTGGTTCCAGCCTCGGCATAGATGCTGCCTGTCGCGGCCAACTGGATGGCGCCGGTCGCTGAGACGTTGCCGAGGACCAGGTCGCCGGTGGTCTGCTTCACATAGACGCCCAGTCCGGACGACACCTGATCAAGATGATCGCTGGTCGGGCTCGCGAAGGCGATCTGGATCGCGTTCGCGTTGGCCGCCGGGTCGGCTCCGGCCGCGCCAGCGCTGCCGATGTTGCCGTGCTCGGCGATCAGGGAGAGGTTGGGAATGTCGCCGGAGATCACAGGAACCCCGCTCACGCCCGCGGAGATGCTGCCCACCGCATCGAGCTTGACGTCACCCCTGCCGGTCACCTGGATGCCGCCGGCCTGCGCGGCAGCGATCGGACCGTAACTCGCGGCCGCAATGCCGCCGAGCACGAGGCTGTTCTTGCTGCCGAGATAGACCTCCGACAGCGCCTTGGCGGTGACCGCGGTTGGATTGTCCAGAATGACGAGGCTCTGTTGCGACAGCGTGACGTTGTAGGTCACGACGCCGGTCGTCGGGTCGGTCGAGGAGTTGACGACGAGCTGTCCGGGACCGGCCGAGGCGAGCAGTCCCTTCTGGGCGGACGTCAGCGACGAGGCATTGACACTCGTGAACGTGAACGTCTGAGGCGCCGCGAGCTGGCCGACCGAACCATTCGGTGTGTACAGCATGACCTGGCTGGCCTTGATGTTGGCCGCGACATCCTCGCTGATCGGCGGTGGCGGTGCACCGACCGCTGAGGAAGAGACGGTGTAGGCGAGCTGGCTCTGAGTCCATTGCGAGCCCGCTGTGATCATCCCGTAGAGCTTTTCGGTCGGAGCGAGCGTATAGGCATAGTTCGAGCTGTAGGTCGCAAGCGCCGTCTGCAGGGCCGTGTTGGTCGGCATAAGCTGATGGCCAGTTGCCACGCCGTCGAACAATCTGGTGAACAGGTTCGACGAGAGCGTGCTGCCGAACAGCGTCGCCAGAGGGTCAGAGGGCGCGGTGCCGAGCAATGTGGTCAGCGAGGCCTTGACCTGAACCGTGTCGATCATGCCGAGCAGGAACTGGTCCTTCAGCAAGCGCGTCGTGGCCTCATTCTGCATGTCCGTCGTCGAGACCGCGGAAGGATCGATGCCGAGCTTGGCGGCTACCTGCGCCCGCAGCACGGTCAGGCCCACCGAGGTCGGGCTATAGGTGTTGCCGTTCGCGAAGGCGACGTTCTTGAGCTGGAAGTAGTCGTTGTAGGCCGCCGTGACCATGGTCTGGTAACTGTTGACGGCTGCGGTCGCGCCGTTGCCGCTGAGGAGGTCCAGGCTGGTCCAGACATCCGCCAGATGCGCGCTCTGCTCGGCCGTGAGGCCGCCGGACGACAGGCCGTTCAATATCCTGGCTTGCGCCCCATCGGAGGCCGCGGCCTCGAGGAACACCGGGCCGCTCTTCGACTCGACCGTGCCGAGCCGCAGATCGCCCTTGGACTGCACGATGTAGGTTCCGGTCGTCGAATAGCTGTTGAGCATGCCGCCATCGACGCTGCCGTCGACCAGCGTCGTGCCGGTCGCCTGGATCACGAGCGGATTGATGTTGGTGAGGACGGTCGCGCCGTTGCTGACGCCGGTCACCGCGCCAATCGCACCGCCGGTGGACCTGATCTCGATGTTCTTGCCGACGACGACAGGGTTGGCGACGCTGTAGGCGGACGCCGAGTTGATGTCGCCGGTCGCCGAGATGAAGACGCTGCCCTGCGGCGCGTCGCCGGCCACGGTCGAGTTCACCTTGACCTGGTTGATCGACAGCGAGCCCACGGCCGCGATCGCAATATCGTGGTCGATCGAATTGGCGGTGAGGCTGCCGCCATAGACCTGCACGGAGACCGGCGCCCCGCCGGCACCGATGCTGCCGATGCCGCCCGCCGCCGACAGCGACACACTGGTGCCCGATATCACCGGGTTGTTGGCGTTCGCGCCGACCGTGATGGCCGAACTGGCGCCCGTGGCCACGACCGAGGTCGCACCCTGAAGGTTGTTGATGGGGCCGTTGATGACGATGCCGGAGTTCGACGTGACCGCGACCGTGCTGGCGCCGCCGCCGTTGAACTGGATGTTGATGGGGTTCGATGCCTTGACGGTGTTGGTCAGCGTCAGCGTCAGGTGATCGAAGATCTCCTGGAACCAATCGTACTGTCCATCCGCGCCGCAGCACCTGTCGGAATGGGTGTTGCCGCCGCCGCCGTGAGCCGAACCGGTCGCGGTGACGACCTCCTGGTAATTCGTGCTCTGCAATTGTCCCGTGGTGGCGCCGTTGGCGACCTGCTGCACGTCCGAGACCAGGCTGGTGGTGCGGACGAAGGAGCTACCGCTGTTGGGATCCCGCGAGGTGTATTGCCAGCCATAGTCGAACTGCGTGCTCGTCGTCGAACGATCCAGCCGCGCGGTGTCGACCCACTGGTAGTACATGTTGGCTTGCGGCGCGTATTGCAGGCCGGCCGTACCGCTTGTCGCGGCAAGCATCGAGCCGTCGTACTGGCTCGCATTGACGCTGTTGGTTCGATACGTCGACACCTGCTGGCCGCCCGGGGCGGCAGGATTGTAGACGTACCACGTCGTCTGCGCCTTGAGCTGATCGACGATCTCGATCACGCTGGCTGCGCTGACGCCGGTATTGATCGTGTTGGTGACGAGTTGAAGGCCGGTGGTGTTGTTCACCGTGATCGTGCCGGCGCCCCCGTTGACGATGATGTTGCCCTGCGGCGTGCCGTCGGTCGAGGTCGAGATGATCTTGCCGTTCAGGTAGACGTAGCCGCCGGACCCCTGCACCACGCCATTCAGGAGGATCTGGTCGGTGGCGGCATTGTACCTCGCGCCGACCTGGACGTCGCTGCCACTTACCTTCGACAGATACTGCGTCAAATCCACATAGCTGCCGTGCTGCGCGTTGCTCTGGGCCTGGGCAAAGGCCGAACTGTCGGCCTTCAGAGCGTTGATGGCGTTCAGCGCGCCGGTGCCGATATTGACCGAATAGTTGCTGCTCGAGCCGCTTTGGATGGTGCCGTTGATGTTGAGAACCGATGCCGACAGGATGATCGCCTTGCCGATGATGAAGGGCGCATTCGCCGGCGGGTTGGTCGCCGTGTTCGCCGTCTTCGGCGTGATCACATCGGGCTGGATGTTGATGACCTGGAAGTAGGCGGAGCAATGCGAGCAGTTGAACGGGCTGGAGCCGCTATAGACGCCCTGGCCATCATAGGTGCTTGCCTCCCATGGGGCGGTGCTGATGGTCTGCCTGGTCGGCCCCTCGATCGTCGCGAGCGTTGACGCGTCGGGAGTGCTGCCGGCATGTTCGTTGCCGTTGCCCGGCGCACCCGAACCCATCGGCAGGAAGATCGCCGAATAGAGCGAAAGGCCGTCGTAATAGAGATCCAGCAGCCGCGCCGTAAAGACGGTGCTGTTGCTCGCCGTACCGGCGACGCCCGCGCTGCCGGAGGCGCAGCAATAATAGGAATACGGGTGATTGCCGCCGGAAGCGATATGCACGCCGCTGTCGTAGGCACCATAGGCACCGAGATAGGTCGCCGCCGCCATCACCGCCGTCAGCGTGTCGTTGTCAGCCGGCTTGTACTCGGTATTGGCCCATTGCGAGGCCACGTCGTGGTTGGAGCTGAAGATGCTGCCGACGCCGCCATTGAAGGTGAAGGAGCCGTTCGGCACCACCATCTGGATTGTCGCAGCATCGAACGTCTGCGATGCGACGACGTTGCCGAGATTGTTGGTGATCTTGAGCAGGCCGTTCTCGTTGGTGACGACGCCGTCGAAGTAGATGTCGGGCGTGCGCGTCAGGGTGTTGCCGTTCTGGTCGACACCGAGACCCGTGTTGGGATCCTTGCGGTTATAGACCGCCGAGATGTCGATGATCGGCGTCGCGCTGTTGTTCGACGTGAAAGTCACGTTCGACGACGACCCCGGGTCGACCTGCGGGTGCGTGACCAGCCCCCCCGTCACGTTGGTGATCGTGAGGTTCGACAGCGCGACGAAATCGAGGCCCTGGTTTTCAATCTTGATCATGGGCGAAGAGCGCGCGATCACCGATGGTGCGGCAAGACCTGCGCCACCTGCCCCGGACAGCCTCTGCGCCAGGATCGAAACGTTGCCGGCCGACACCATTATATCGCCGAACGCGAAGGCGTTGCCGGATGCATTGGCAGCGAACGGCGCCTGCTGGATCAGGGTATTGATCTGGCGCTGGATCTCGCCGGTCGGATCGGTGCCGCCAAACGTGATCGAGCGCTGCGTGGCGGAAAGCGCCGTCTGGACCTGCGTCGACGTCAGGCCACTCAGAGATGCGAGTTGAGCGACGATCGTCTGGTAAGGATTGAAGCCGCCCACGATGGTGTACTGGATCGTCTGGTGGTTCCAGCTCATCACCCGATTGAAATGATCGACGTCGGAGACGTATTCGAGCGCGAGCGGATCGTAGGGGCTCGTCGTAGACAGGGTCGGCGTGCTCGCGCCAAGCGCGATCGTGATCGTCTCGTCATTGTGGATGCCGGCCACCACGAGGCCGTTGAGCGCGACATTGCCGGTCCCGCCGCTGTTGTCGTTGCTGTGGTTGTCGCTGTTCTTGGCGCTGAAGATCTCCAGGTAGGGATTGTAGTTGCTGCCGAGGCCGGAGGCCGTGACCTGGCCCGGCGTCGCGGTGAGCGAGATGTCGTTGGCGCCGAGCACCTTCGAGCCGATGGCAAGCGTCAGGCTGGTGTCGTCGTCGGCGTTGGCGGTGCCGCGATAGAGGCCCGAGATGGCAACGACCGTGTTGTTGTAGACCACCGTCGTCGCGTTCGCGGCCACGCTGCTGTAGACGCTGCCGTCGCCGGCCAGGCCTGCGGCGATGTTGATCTTGCCCCAGGCCTCCACTGTCGAGCTGCTGCCGACACTGACGTTCTGCGTTGCATGCACCCATGCGTTCGTGCTGGCACCGACTCCGCCGACCGCACCATAGAGGCTGGCGTTGGCGTAATTGTTTGCCGCCATCCGCGACGCCGAGCCGATATAGATGTTGCCGGCGCTGAACAGCTCTCTGGCCTGAATGTTGACCGTGAGCGTGGCATTTGCCGTCATGTCGGATTCGGCGCCGCCGCCGGCGAACAGGCCCGCGGCGCTCAAATTGACCGTGTCGGCCGTGCTCAGCGTGTTGTAGGCCTCGATGTTGATTGCGCCCGTCGTCGTTCTCGGATCGGCATTAAGGCTCAGGATCGTACCGGCGTCGATGTTGGTCGTGACGGTCTGCGTGACCCTGGACTTGCTGAGCGCCGCCGCGCCGGCAAACACGCCGCCGGAACCAGACCGCGCCCCGCCACCAGCCTGGTTGACCACGTCGTTGGCGATCACAACCATATCGCCGCCGGCCGAGTTGACGATCAGATGCGTGCCGATTTCAGCGGTGGTCGCCGACGTGACATCGTTCTGCGCGCTGCCACCGGAGGCGCCCGCCGTAGAGGCCTGATAGGCATCACCGCTGCCGGCATAATTCGTCGTATGTTTGGCCTTGATGTTGAGGCCGCCGAAATAAAGCGTGTTGTCCGTCGCCTCGCCATAGAGCATGGCGTCGGTGACCGCGGTGGTGGCCGTCGTCGCAACCGCTGCTGCGCCGGCATAGGTGCCGCCCGCACCGACGAGCGCGCTGGCGACGTTGGTATCCGTGCCCGTGGCGGTGATCTGGAGAACGCCCGTGTTGGACGCGGCGGTGATCGCGCCGGCCCCGAGATAGGCGTAGGTGTGGGCGCTCGAGGAGACCTGTGCGACGGTCGCGCCAATGGCGAGGAACCCGGTCGAGAGGCCAGTCGACTCGGCGTACTGGCTGCTGTCGTTCTCTGCGGCAATGACCACGTCGGCATTGGGAAGATGGATCCCGATGCCGCCATACGCACTCACCGTCGCGTTCTCGGACGCCCTGGCATAGCTGCCCTGGGCACCGATCAACGAGCCGCCGCCGCCCGCGAGCGACCAGGCGTAAGTCGTCGTGCCGCCGGTCGGCACCAGCGCCATGGCGGTCACACCGAGCGCACCGCCCGAGAAGGTGGTGTTGTCGCCGACATCGGCCGTGACGGTGGCCGTCACCATCGATTCCGCGACGGACACGCCGATGGCGCCGCCGCCGACCGCGACACCGATCGCCTTGCTCGAAAGCTTGGGCGTGATCGATGCCGACACCAGCGTGCCGGCGCCCGTCGCCGACGTGGTGATCGATGAGCTGGAACCGATCTCTGCCAGGACCGTCGAATTTTCCTTCGCTGTCGCAACTGCGCCGTCACCGGCGACGATACCGCCGGCGACCGCAGTCGCGGAAGCGGACATTGCGCCGGCCTCGGCGGCGCCAACCGCAAGGGTCGAGCTGTTCACCGTCGCGTTCGACAGCACCTTTGCCGCGACTGAACTGGACCGTCCCGTGGTCGCGATCGACACCCCGATGGCTGCAAGGCCGCCGGTGCCGCCGCCCGCGGTCACGCTCTGAGTCGAGCTGTCCATCGCCATCACGGCGACGCCAGTGGCGCCGGTGCCGCCCGTTCCGGTCACGGAGCCGCCGAGTTGGGCCGTGACGGTATTGGCGACGTTGCCGACCGCCACGGCCGCATCCGCGCCGAAATAGAGCGCTGCACCGCCGGCGATCGCCTCGCTGTCGACGGTCTTGCCCGAATAAGGTCCGGTATCGGCGTCCTTGACCCGCGCCGCAACCGTGACGGACGGCGCGGAGACGATCGCGCTCAGATTGGCGAGGACGCTGCTGTCGACGCTGGTGTAACCGATGCCGGCGCCGATGCCGACGTTCTTGGCAAAGCCCGCGCCGAGCAGGAACATCTTGGTCGCGTTGGCGCTGGTGGCGGCGACGTTGACCTGCGTGCCGGTCACATTGCCGCCCGCGATCTGGGCGGTGACGCCGTCATTGCCGCCGGTCAGGACGGTGCTGACGTCGTAGGTCGAGGTTGCGTTGGCGTTGCTCGGATTGCCCGAGGTGCCGCCCGCGACCGCGTCGCTGCCATGCGAGGAATTGGTGCCCGCGTTCACTGATGCGAGGGTGCCGTTGTTGCCCTGATTGAGCTGGCCGGTCTGCTCGCCCTGCGTATCCGGATCGGCGGTGTTGGTGCCGATGATGATGACCCCGACGGTGGCCCCGATGCCGACGCTGCCGCCGATGCCGGCGGTGACCGCGTAGGACAGGACTTCCTTGGTGCTGAGCGCGCCGACGTTGATCGCGCCGGACGAATTGAGGTCGCTGTTGCGGCTTTCCGCAATGGTCTGGCTCTTGAAGACGATCACATTCGCCGCCGCGCCCACGCCGACGCCGGACCCGCTGGCGGCAATCGAAAGCGCGCCGGCGATCTCCTTGATCGCCACGTCCTCGGTGGCGTTGATCGTGACCGCGCCAGCCGAACCGCCAGTGGGGGACTGCAGCGTGGTGTCGTAGACGCCGGCGATGGTGGCGTTGTTGGCAATCTCGATGTTGGCCATGCCGGCGATTGCCGCCGTGCCGGTCGAGAGTGCCCCGCCAATCGAATAGGCCTGGAAGCGGTTCTTCGTCGTTGCCTCGACGTCGAGCGCGCCGCTCAGATTGACCGCAGTCGTGTGTGCCGCGCCGTTGCCCTGATAGTGGAACTCGTCGCCGACATAGGCTTCGGTCCGGTTCGCCGAGACCTGAACCAGGAACGCCGCCCCGATCGCGGCCTGGCTGCCATAGGCGCCCGAGCCGTTCGCCGACGCGATACCTGTGGCGTCGTAGGCGTTGACCGTGAGCGACGACGCCGTGAGGGAGCCGCCGTCGACATAGGCCTCGGTGGTTGCGACGAAGACGTTCAGCCCGACCGAGCCGGTGCCGAAACCGACCGCGATCGATGATGCGTCCTGCTCGGCATTGGCCTTCACGGTGACGGCGCCCACCGTTGCGCTCGCCGACTGCACGCCACCAACGGTCGCATTGGTGATATAGGCCTCGGTGTCGCGCGACATCGTCGTGCTGAGAATGGTCGCACCGCCGCCCCCGCTCCCGGTTGGCGGCACCACGCCGGCGCCGAACGCGCCCGAATAGGAGAAGCTGCTGGCGGCCACATCGATCTGCGGGTCCAGCGTCGAACTTGCCAGCCGAGTGTCGATCGCCGCGCCGTCGATATAGGCCCTGGTGGATCCGCTCATCACATTGGTGATCGGATTGATCATGATGGAGATGCCCGAGCCCGCGGACAGGGTGGCGACGTTGGTGACGACGGCCTGGTGCGAGCTGGCGACGACGGCGAGGCCGCGCACACTCTCCTGGGTCTCGCTCAGATCGGGCGTGGTGTCGGTGGGCGCGCTGAAGCCGCCGAGATCGATCGCGTGCGCGAGCGTGCCGCTGTTGACGGAAAGCACGTCGCTCGTGCTGGTTCCGCGCGCATCCACTTTGGTTGTCGTCCCGCTGATATAGGCCGCGGTGGTGCCGGTGATCTTGTTCGTGACCATCGAGCCCGCGCCGCCTGCCGCGCCCTTGCTGATGGACACGGCGCCGGCGAAAACGCCCGCTTTGTCATTATTACCGGCAATCACGGCAACGTTGTTATTCGCTGCGACGTCGGCCCCGCCGGTGATGCTGGCGGTGACGTTGGTTCCCATCAGATTGGTGGCGACCGAACCGGCAAGGCCGATCTGCGAGGAAATCGCAATACCGACGGCAACCGTCGAGATATCGGCATTCGAGTTCGCGTTGACGACGACATTGCCGGAGGCGGTCAGCTTGGAGCCGGTGACGCCGGCACTGACATTGTTGGCGATGCTGCTGTAGACGAGGGCCAGGCCCGCTGCGCTGCCTTGCGTCGAGGCGCCAGCGACGGCAGCGGCGCCGGTGATGCTGGAATTGTCGGTCGCGGTGACGGAGATGTCGGAGGCCGTCACGGTCGATTGCGTCGTGTCGGACTGGTTGTTGCCGATTGCCGCCGAAACATTATTGGCGATCGAGCTGATTGTCATGCCGCCGACGCCGGCAAACTGGCCGGTCGCCAGACCGAAGCCAATCGTGACCGACTGGATCTTCGTGGTGTCGACCGCATTCACACTGACGCTGCCGATCGTCGACATCCGGACGTTGGCGATATAGGCCGAATGCGTCGTCGCGATGGTATCGTACACCATGGAGGCGCCGACATTGTTCTTGCCGGCCTGGATAATGCCCGCAACGGAGATGATGCTGGCGCCCGGACCGTTCGCCGTGCCGTCGTTGAGCGCCGCCGCGCCAAAATCTATGCAATTCGCCGTGCCGTTGCCGGCGGCGGCCGTGCACGTGTCCGACGCGAGATGATTGTTGTTCGACTTCTTGACGAGATTCCCGAGCGCCGTATCGAGGTCCGACACAGCGCCGCTGTCCGCCAGCACCGTCACGCGCCCGACGTTGATGTTCACCGTCGAGTTGCTGCTGATATAGGCCGTGGTCGTGGACGTGATTTCGTCGACGACGATGGAACCCGACAGGCCGTTCGACCCTGCCCCGGCCGACGCGGCACCGGCCGCGATGATGCTGGCATTGTCGGCGAGCACCAGAAGCGAGTCGTAATTGCTGATCGACGTGGACTTGATGTGCGCGTCAGTCGCGTTGCCGCCGGAGGGATCGCCGATCGAAGCATACGTCATGGCGAGGCCGAAGCCGCCCTGTCCGCCGGAAATATAGAGCGAACCGCCGCCGACCGCGATGTTGCTGGTCTGATAGGCATCGACCTCGAGAGCCCGCTGGACGCCTGTGCTCCCGCCGGCGATCGTCGAATTTTCGATATAGGCCTGCGCACTGTCGGTGATGATGCCGACGGACAGCGCGATCGAGGCGGCGTTGGACCGCGTTGACGCGGCAAGGCCGATCGCCACGACGGTTTCCGATCCGCCGTTCAATGCCTGCACGGTCACGGACTGCTGGTTGTTGACCGTGGAGTTGGAGATGAACGCTTTGGTCACATTGTTCGAGATCGCCGCGGCGATGGTGCCGTCGACGGCCACGCTCGTCGAGCCGGCGCTGCCTCCCAGATTGGCGGCGGCGCCGCCCGAGCCGTTGTTGAGAATGGTGTCGTTGAGCGCCTGGACCAACAAGGTGGCCGTTGGGCTCGGCGAGTAGCGGTTGATCGTGACGCCGGTGATCGAGGCGGTCGTGCCAAGGCTCACATCGCTGATGGAGGAGCTGCCGGCAAGATCGATCGTGAAGCCGCTGCTGGAGGCGCCCGACGACGAGCCAACCTTGGCCAGCGCGGTTGAAATCCCGCCCGCTCCGCCGGTCGCGGCTGCGCCGACGGCACCGGCCTTGGTGCCGAAGTCCGAAACCGAAGGTTCCGAGATCGCAGCCGCAATCGACGCCGCGGTGATCCGGCCCGCCGTCGTCGCGGAAATCGCCAGATGGTCGGCCGTGACCGACCCGTTACCGCTGCCAGTTCCCGAGAACGGATCGTCCGAACTGAACGGGCCCGGGCGGATGTCGCTGTGATTGTCACCGACATAGGCGGCGGTGTCGGTGGTCGCGCCGAGATAGGCGACGGCGAGGCCGACGGCGGAGTTGCCGCCGGCTGACACCGCGCCGGCAACCGACAGCATCGACAGATCCTGCTGGGCGAGCACATTCACCGTCGGAGCCGACACCGTCGCGCCGATGCCTATCGAGGCATGCGTCGTGTTGTTCACGAGCGCGATGGACGTGATGCCGTTCAGCGCCAGGGCGCCGGCCGCCTTGCCGGATGTCGGCGCAACGCCGAAGAACTGGTCGGTGGTCGATGCCGTGATGGAGACGTTGTCGGTCGCGCCGAGCGAAGCGCCGGACGCCACGCCGGCGACCGTGTTATTCCAGAACTGGACCAGATTGAGCGCGCCGCCCAGCGATGAGCCACCCGAGGTGTTGCCGGGAAGGAAGCCGAGCGTGCCGACGTTGCCCGCAGCGTCGATCGAGGCCGAATAGGCCGTCGCCGCGATGGCGAGCGTCGCGTCGAAGGCCTGCGTCGCCCCGCTGTCCAGCGCAGCCGTCCACGCGCCGCTGCCGCAACTCGCAACCGTGCAGGTCGACGTCAGGCTGGCACCGGTCGCGACCCAGGCCGTGGTGTTGTTGTGAACCATGAAATTGTTCAACGACCCTGCGATGCCGACGGTGTCGCCGGCGTCCGCGGTCGAGTTGGCGTAGCTGGTCAAGATGCTGCCGCCGACGCCGAGATTGCCGTTGAGATGCCTCAGCACATCCGTCAGCGAGGCCCATTGCAACCAGGTGTTGGTGATCGGCATATAGGTGTTTGCCGAGACGCCGATCTCCGGCGCATTGATCAGGGTCGCGTCGCCGATATAGGCGTTCGAATTGTGCGTGAAATCGCCCCACGCGACCGCTGCGGCAACGGCCGTCGACTGACCATCGACCGGGCTCGAGCTGATCGCCGAGGCCGTCGCAATGCTGCGCACGCCCACGTCGATCACGTTGCTGATGACGGCGACGTTGCCCGACGTATAGATCGACGGCGCGCCGCCGCTGGGGTTTTGCGCAATCGCCGCCGTCGCGCTCTCCGTGCTGCGCGCGATCGTCAAGGCCGCCGCCGCCTTCAGGTTCAGATCCGCGGTGAAAAGCGTGCTGAACTGCTGGGAGAACAAGTTGGGATTCATCGTGCCCACGACCAGGGCACCCTGGAGTCCGGCGATCAAAGCCGGCGTACCTGTGATGGTCGAGGACATCGTCGAATTCGACGTCGTGTTCGAGGTCGCCTCGACCGTCACCGCGCCGTTCATCCGGTTCGAAGTGCTGGACCCCAGCGACGACCCGAGGGTCGCGGTCGCCGAGGTGTTGACGTTGCTGATCGCGACGGCACCGCCGACGCCGCCGTTCAGGGCCGGATTATCCAGCCCCACGGAGGTCGCGGACGTCGAGAAGCTGTTGTTATTCAGCGCGCGCAGCGCGAATCCACCGGTCGATCCGCTCGCGGTGCCGACGCTCAGGTGGGCGCCGGTCGCGACGTTTGCCGTGGTCGTCACCGACGCCGTCGAATAGGCCACCGTCGCCACGAGAACCGCGCTCGAGGTCAGCGATACGGCCGTGACGTTCATCGTGGCATCGTTGGTGGCCTTGATGCCGAGGCTACCACCTGCGCTGATCGTCGCATTGCTTGCTACGTTGGTGGTGACGTTGCCGGCGATGTTCCCGACCACGACCGCAGCGCCGACCGGCGATACGCCGAGGAGCGACGAGGCGATAACGGGATCCTCGGCCCTCTCCGACCCGTACGCGCTGATCGAGACGTTGCCGCTGCCGGAGATATTGGCATGGCCGTTGATGTTCACGGTCGCGGTTGCGCTCGCCGCGACATAGCCTCCGTTGAGGCCCAGGATCATGCCGGGGACCGATTCGCCGACAAGCGCGAACGTCGAAGCGAGTGAGCTCGTGAAGCTCGCCACCGCCGTGGAGCTCGCGCTAATCGAGATCGCGCCGCCGGTGATCGTGCCGTCAACGGTGACGCCCGTGGTCGCATGGGCGTGGCCAGACATCAGGGTCTGGCTCGCCGTGGCTGCAAGCGTGACACTGCCGCTGGTGTAGGTCGTTCCACCAGTATTGATCGCCTGGGCGAGGATCTGCGCTCCGTTGACGATGCTGATGGTCGGCGCGTTGATTTCGACGTTGATGGCGTTGCCGACGGAATGAGTCTTGGTGGCGTCGAGGTTGCGGGCATCGATCACCGCATGCGCGGCCAGCGTGACCGAATTGTCGGCCTGAACCAGATAGGTGCCACCAGCGCTGAGCGCCGCGATGGCGTTGGCGACGGACGTGTTCCCGAGGGTTACGCCGACGTCGCCCTGGCTGGCGTCGCCGATCACCACATCGGTCGGGTCGATCAGCAGCGTGCCGGCCCGGCCGTTCGGTGCGGCAAGGTTGATGGTAACGCCGCTGCCGACGTCGATGACGCCGTTTCCGCTCAGCTCGACCAGGCCCGCATTGCCGGTTTTCGAGCTGGCATTGATCTTCGCGCCGCTCTTCACGGTCACGTCGTTGCCGGCCTTGACAAGGACGCCGCCGGCATCCGCAGTCCTGCTCGCCGTGCTCAACCGCGCATTCTTGCCGAGTTCGGCTTGGTTGCCGGCCACGACGGTGATGTTGCTCGGCGTCGTGGTCTTGCTGCGCGCGGTCAGCCGTCCGTTCACGCTGGCGTTGTTGACGGCGCCGATGTGAATGGAGCCATTGCGCACGGAAATCGCGGCGGCGCTGCGCAGCCCCTTGGAATTGACCGAGGCTGCGAACTTCGCGGCGTGATCGAGATTGGCAATGTCGCGCTGGCTGGCACCACCGACAAGGACGTTCTGCCCGGTCAGGCGCACGCCGTCGATGGCATTGACCCGGCCGTAGATCCGGATGTTGCCGTCCGGCGAGACCGGGAACGACCCCGCCATCAGATTGGCGACGGCCGAACCGTTGATCTGCCCCTGCACGCCGATCAGACTGTCGGTGAACTCGCGCGTCGGCGTCGAGACGTTGAGGCTGCCGACATTGACCGTGCCGCTGCGGCCGACCACGAAGCCCTTGGGATCGGCGAAATAGACGTTACCGCCGATCGCGCCGTTCATGTAGGAGTTCAGCGTGCCGTTGACGTAGACCGGAGCGTCGCGAACGATGTTGACGAGATTTTGCGTACCGGTCGGCAGTTGCAGATTGACGGTGTTGCCCTTCCCGACGCTGAACTGCGAGAACGAGTTGAAGGCACTGGTGCCGGAGACGGTCGACGTCGTGACGTTGGTGACGCTGCCGGACGTCTGAAGGCTGGTCCCGGTGCGGCCGTCCGGCGTGATCACGTTCGCCGGCTGCGCCTGCAGGCGGACGCTGAACACCGGCAGGAAGACCATCTGCATCGCGCAGAGCAGTGACATCGAACGGAAGCGCGCAAGCCCCCGCAGCGTCAGCTCGTCATTCTCTCGCCTTGCAGATGGTCGGCGCATTTCAGATCCTCTTCATCGGCACTGGGGCCGATCCACAACCGGGTGGGAGAATGTCGTGGCAGCGCGGCATCAGAACTGGCCGGGCGGCAGCTTGAAGATGTCGGGGCTCTTGGCGTCGGCCACGTAGAACAGCAGCAGGCTGGTCGGCGTCAGCACTCGCTGGTTGTTGTCCTTGTTCTCGAACGTGCCCTGGAGAAGCAGGATGACCGAGCGATCCTTGGCGTCACTGCCGCGGAACATCACGATGCCGCCGTTGACGGGCATGTTGACCGCGATGGAGTCGGGCTTGAAGCCCTCGCTGAGGAAATGGGCGCGCAGGATGTTGGCGTTGGAGAACAGCTTCTCCGGCGTGATCGCCGCGTCGGTGCCTTTCGACCAGACCGCGCCGACCTGGATCAGAGATTTGGACTTGTAGCCGAACACGTAGGAAAGCTCGGCGGTGCCGCCGTTCGGCAGCAGTTCGGGCGCCGAATAGAGCAGACTGTGCGTCAGCTCGGATGCATTGTCCTGCGCCCTGACGGCGTCGGGCTTTGCGCCGAAGTCCTTGGCTATCGCCGCGCGCACGTCGGCCTCGTTCATCCCGAACTTGGCGGAGCGGAAGCCGTCGATCGCCTTGGAATCGGTCGCCTTGGACTTGTCGTCCGGGGCCGCTGTCTCGGCCGCGGCTGCCGACGTCGCGCCGGCGGCGACCGGCGTACCGGCTGCTGCGGGAGCTGCACCGGCGGCTTTCGGTGCCGGCGCAGCTTTTTGCTTCGGTACGGCGCCCTGGGCCGCAAGGGGTCCCGCTGCAACGGTGGTGAGCAGGCCGACGAGGGCCGGAACGAGATAGATTTTGCGCATCGAAAACCTTCGAAAAAGTATGAAACAACGCTTCAAAAATCGGCAGCTACGAAATCGGCTTCCCCGAACCGTCATCACGACCGAGACGGAAATGTTGCAACGCCGCGGTGCGTTACAAGGTGTCACGGAGGAGACGAGGCTCGAAACGGCGACTCTTTGGCGGCGTAGGAATACGGTATCGGGCCGCCAAACGCTGCGAACGAGCAGTCACAAACGCATTTTTTCATCAATTGTGGATGCCGGCCGTTCGCGCTAAGCATCGGGTTGGGGCAAGCCACCATGCAAAGAATGTCATGACCGAACGGCCTTCCGCTCTCGCGGTCGATCGCCGCGGGTTCATTCGCCTTGCGGGCACAACCGCCGCGGGGTGGCTGGCGCTCGGCGCAGCATCTGATCGCGTGCGGGTCGTGGCATCGCTGACGGCATTGCCGCTCGACGACGAACTGACCAGAAGGAGCATGATCGACAGCCCGACCTCCCGCCTGGGCGGCCTCATCGTGGGCTTGAGGCAGCGAGGCTGGGTCGAAGGCGTCAATTTCCGCCTCGAGCTCCGTTCGACCTTCGGTGCGCCGGATAGACTGAAAACCGCGGTCCAGGAATTGCTGGCGCTCAAGCCGGATGTGATCCTGACCGGCTCAACCGTCGAAACCGCAGCAGTCCTGGCGGCCACCAAAACCATCCCGATCGTGTTCGCGACCGCCAACGATCCCGTCGGCAACGGCTTCGTCGAAAGCCTCGCCCATCCCGGCGGCAACGTGACCGGATTCACCAACAGCAGCGCCGAGATGGGCGGCAAATGGCTTCAGCTCATCCGGGAGGCCGTGCCGGATCTTGCGCGCGTCGGTATCCTGTACAACCCGGCGACCACGCCTCGCGGCGGCCGCTTCTTCCTCGATTCCATCGAGCAAGAGGCAGCACTGTCCGGCGTGTCCGTGGTCCCCGCCCCCGTCAGCGAGCCATCGGAGATCGACGAAGCCGTCAGGCCCTTTTCCGAAGCGCCCAAGGCGGCGATGATTGCGCTGGTCGACAGCTTCCTGGTGGTCCACCGGCAGGCTGCGGTGGCCGCGGCGGCCAAATATCGCGTGCCCACGATTTACCCGTTCTACTATTTCATGGATGCGGGCGGGCTGATGAGCTACGGGCCGACGCTCGAAGTGCGCTCGGCTGACTATGTCGATCTCATCCTGCGCGGCACCAAGGCCGGCGATCTGCCGGTGCAGTCGCCGCGGAAATACGAGCTCCTGATCAACCGCACGGTCGCCCGCACGCTGGATTTGACGATCCCATTCACGCTGCTCGCGCGCGCCGACGAGATCCGCGAGTGAACGAGACGATCGACCAGGGAGATCTGCGGCCACCTCCCGGCCGGCTGTTCCGCAAATATCTCTACTCGATCGTCGCACTCGCTTTTGCCGCGCTCGCCATCAACACCGGCTTCGACGTCTGGTTCTCCTATCGCGAGCAGAAGCAGCTCCTGGCGGCGACCCAGCGCGAGCAGGCAGCAAGCGCCGCCATCCAGATCGGCCAGTTCATCGGCCAGATCGAAAACCAGATCAGGTGGCTCTCGCGCCTGCCCCCCGAGTTGTCCACGAACGAGGACCAGCGCCTTAACGCCATCCGCCTCCTGCGCCTCTCGCCTGCGATCGCGGAAATCGCCGAGCTCGACGCCCAAGGCCGCGAGCAGGTGCGCGTGTCGCGCCGTGTCGCGGACAGGATCGGCAGCAAGGCCGACCTCTCCGCTTCGCAGGCCTTCCGCGGCGCCAATGAAAGCCGCGCCTATTACGGGCCGGTCTACTTCCTCGGCGACACCGAGCCGTTCATGACGCTCGCCACGCGCGGAACGGGCCTCACGCCGGATGTGATTGTCGCCGAGGTCAATCTTCGCTTCATCTGGGACCTCGTCGCCGGGATCAGAGTCGGCAACACCGGCAAGGCCTATGTCGTCGATCGGATGGGGTTGTTGATCGCGCATCCCGATTTGTGGCCGGCATTGCGTCGCAGCGATCTCTCCGGCCATGCCGACGTGCGCGCCGCGCTCGATGGCGTCGGGCCGCCCGCCGGCGGCCTGGTCAAGGAAGATCCGTCCGGTCAACGCGTGCTGTCGACCTACGCGACGGTCCCCTCGCTGGGCTGGCTGGTGTTCGTCGAGCTGCCGCTCACCGAAGCCTACGCGCCGATCTATGCGTCGATCGGACGCTCGACTTTTCTCCTGGTCATCCTGCTGGCATGTGCGGTGCTGGTCTCTCTGTTTCTAAGCCGGCGCATGACCGTGCCGATCCAGATCCTGACGCAAGGCGCGCGGCGGATCGGCAGTGGCGACCTCGGCCTGCGGCTCGCGATCAAGACTGGTGACGAGCTGGAGGCGCTGGGCGATCAGTTCAACCGGATGGCCGCTCACTTGCGCGAATCCTATGCGACGCTCGAGCGCAAGGTGATCGAGCGCACCTCCGAACTGGAAAAGACCCGCGACCAGGCCCTTGCCGAGCACGATGCCGCCGAGCGCGCGCGCAGCGCGGCGGTCGCGGCCAACGAGACCAAATCGCGCTTTCTCGCGGTCGTCAGCCACGAGCTGCGCACGCCGCTGAACGGCGTCATGGGCGTGCTGCAAACGCTCGACGACGGCAGCCTCGGCGAAGCGCAGCGGCGCCACCTCACGACCGCGGCCGCGTCGGGCGAAACGCTGATCGCGCTGGTCGACGGCATCCTCGAATATGCGCGCTTGGAGGCCAGCGCCGAGACTCTGGAGACCCGCGATTTCCGCCTCGACCAGCTCATCGAAACGGCCGCCGATCTGATGCGTCCGCAGGCCTTCGGCAAGGGCCTGACCTTCGATCTCGCCTGCGATGCGATGGTCAATACCTCCGTGCATGGCGATCCGGTGCGGCTCAATCGCATTCTGCTCAATCTGATCGGCAACGCGATCAAGTTCACCCCGCGCGGCGGCATCGGCTTGAGCGCAACGGCCGACGGACATGACGATCATGTCCTGCTGCGCATCACCGTTCGCGATACCGGCATTGGCATCGCGCCCGACATGCACGAGCGGATTTTCGAGGATTTCGTCCAGGCCGACGACAGCATCGCGCGGCGGTTCGGCGGCACCGGGCTCGGACTGGCGATCGCGCGGCGCCTCACCCGCCTGATGCGCGGCGAGTTGACGGTAGCGAGCACGCCGGGTGCGGGCAGCTCGTTCATGCTTGAGGTCCCGCTTGGCCTCGCCGCGAGCGGCATCGCGCAAGGCGCGGACCAGCCGCCATCGCGGCAGCTCCGCGTGCTGCTGGTCGACGACGACCCCGTCAATTGCGAGGTCGGCGAAGCGATGTTGAAGAGGCTCGGCCACCACGCCACCATTGCCACGAACGGCGCGTCGGCCATCGCACTCGCCCGCGATCACGCGTTCGATATCATCCTGATGGATCTGCACATGCCCGACATGGACGGCGTCGAGGCGGCATCGCGAATCCGAAAGCTCGGTCTGCCGACCATGCCGCGCATCATCGCGGTAACCGCCGACATGTCGCGCCGCGCCCGCGAGCGGCTTGCAGACGCAGGCATTGCCAGAATCGTCAGCAAACCGATCCTGATCAATGCGCTGCGCGAGGCGATCGAGGACGATGCCCAGAACCAGCCAGCCGCGGCGCAACTCGCCGCAGGCGCATTGATCGACCGGCATTTCCTCGCCGACCAGAAGGAGCTGCTGGGCGCGGCACAGATCGCAAAACTCCATCATTTGTTGCGGGAGACCAGCGAGAAGTTGATCACGGACATTATCGAAGCCGCCGCAGCCGGCGATCGCAAGCAGCTCGCGCGGTCCACGCACCAGCTCGGCAGCGCCGCCGGCGCGCTCGGCCTGGTCCGCCTGTTCGAGCGCTGCAGCGAGGTCGAGCAAGCAGCAGCCTCGATGTCCTCGCCCGAATCCCAGAGCGCCGCACGCGAGCTCGCCGCGATTCGAAATGCTTCGATGAGTACGCTGGATGAATTGCTCTGGCCTGCCGAAGATCGTACGGTCAACTAGACGATCCCCCCGGTAATGACGATGCACGAAATAAAACTCGACGGCAGCAGCTGGAAAACTGTTCAGGACTTTCGACTGGCGCTTAAGATTGCGATAGGGGCGCCCGAATGGCATGGCGACATTGTGGGAGCTTTTCTAGACTCGATTTTTGGAGGCGGGATGAACGCCCTCAAACCTCCCTATGTGATCAAAGTCGTGAACACGGCCAACCTGGTGCCCGACGTCAAGGAGATGGTCCACGACTTTTCATCTGCGATTGCGAGGACACGAGCGCGTAGGCTTGCGCGCGTTGGCGAGGATGTCTCGGTTCGGTTCGAGATCGAAAACTAGGGAAAATCTGATCGCGCGCTCATAGCCCTGCGCCCCGTCAGCGGGTTCGCACACCCGCCTCGTCCTCCCGGCCAAACCGCTCCACCAGGAAATCGATGAACAGCCGCACCTTCACCGACAGATGCCGGGTCGGCGGATAGACCGCATAGAGCGCGAGCGGCGGCGCGGAATACTCGTCCAGCACCGTTCGCAGTTCGCCCTTTCGCAAAGCATCCGCGGCGATGAACTCCGGGAGCAGCGCGAGCCCCCTGCCCTTGACCGCGACATCGCGCAGCACTTCGGCATTGTTGACGCAGAGCGACCAGGCCGGCTGGATCCAGTGATCGCCGTCGATGCCGGTGAGCTTCCACTGATTGCCCGTCAACAGGAAGCCGTAGGTCAGCGAGGCGTGCGCGCGCAGATCCTGCGGATGTTTCGGTGTGCCGTGACGTGCGAGATAATCGGGTGAAGCGCAGATCATGCGCGCCACCGGCATGATTTTTCGCGCGATCAAGCTCGACGATTCCAATTCCGCGATGCGCAAGGTCACGTCAAAACCGTCCTGGACGGGATCGAGCAGATCGTCGCTGAGCACGAGCTGGAGCTGCAGCTCCGGATACCGCGCCATGAAATCGGCAAGCACCGGCCCGAGCCGCAGGGTGCCGAACGACATCGGCGCGTTGACGCGTAACAGGCCGCGCGGCGCCGACTGGGCTTGCGTCACGGCCTGGTCGGCCGCCTCGATCTCCGAGAGAATCACAACCGCGCGCTCGAAATAGCGCTGGCCGTTCTCGGTCGGGCTCGCATGGCGCGTGGTCCGGTTCAGGAGCTGCACGCCGAGGCTTTCTTCGAGGTCGGCGATGTATTTGCTGATCGCCGAGCGCGACAGCCGTAACTGCCGGCCCGCCTCGGCAAAACTGCCGCTTTCGACCACCTTTACGAAGGCCCGGAGGCTGGCGACCTTATCCACGGGCCGGCGCCGGCGATTGTTTCCAAATCGTAGACATAGACGTCATATTTGCATGGATTGTCTCCAATCCAAAGCGGAACGATATTTCCGGTCAGAGCAAGACCGCTCCCCAAGTTCTGGAGGACGACCATGTCTGGACTGCACCATGTGACCGCGATCGCGGGCGATCCCATCAGGAATTTCGGCTTTTACACCCGTGATCTCGGCCTGCGCTTCGTCAAGAAGACGGTCAATTTCGACGATCCCGGCACCTATCATTTCTATTATGGCGACGAGACCGGCCGCCCCGGCACCATCCTGACCTTCTTCCCCTGGGCCGGTGTGCCGGCCGGGCGGCGCGGCGTCGGCGAGACCCACCAGACTGCCTTTCGCGTGCCGCAACGCTCGCTCGGCTATTGGACGCAGCGCTTCGTCGAGAAGGGCATCGCTTACGAGGCGCTGGAGAAGCGCTTTGGCGAATCCGTGCTGCCGTTCACGGACCCCGATGGCATGGCACTCGCGCTCGTGGGCATTCCCGGTGCCGAGAGCGAGCCCGGCTGGAGCAATGGCGACGTCCCCGCCGAGCATGCGATCCGCGGCTTCCACGGCGTGACCTTGCTGCTCGACAGCGCGGCAAAGACGGCGGCCGTCCTCACCGACGTGTTCGGCTTCAAGGAGACGGCGCGCGAAGGCTCGGTGATCCGCTTCAAGGCGCCGGGCGACGTCGAAGGCAGCGTCGTCGACATCTACGAGGCCAAGGGCTTTTTGCGCGGGCACCAAGGTGGCGGCTCCGTGCATCACATCGCCTTCCGCGCGGCCGACGATGCCGAGCAGGGCAAGATGGCGCAAAGGCTCGTGAGCAATCACGGCCTGCATCCGACCGAGCAGAGGGACCGCAACTACTTCCGCTCCATCTACTTCCGCGAGCCTGGCGGCGTGCTGTTCGAGATCGCGACCGATATCCCCGGCTTCGCCGTCGACGAGCCCGTCGCGACGCTGGGACGCGACCTGAAGCTGCCGAGCTTCCTCGAAGCGCAGCGCAAGCAGATCGAGGGTGTTCTGCCCAATTTGGAAGAGAGGGTGTCGTGACCGAGAATTCATTCGTCCATCGCTTCGAGCCCGCGACCGGCGCGGGCTCCCCTCCGCTCCTGCTGCTGCACGGCACCGGCGGCGACGAGAACGATCTGCTCGGGCTCGGCAAGATGATCTCGCCCGGCTCGGACCTGCTCTCGCCGCGCGGCCGCGTGCTCGAGCACGGCATGCCGCGCTTCTTCCGCCGCCTTGCCGAGGGCGTGTTCGACGAGGACGACGTGCGCCGCCGCGCGCACGAACTCGGCGGCTTCGTCGCGGAGGCGCGGCAGCGATATGGCCTCGCCGCGCCGGTCGCGGTCGGCTTCTCCAACGGCGCCAACATCGCAGCCGCGCTGTTGCTGTTGAAGCCGGACGTGCTGGCAGGCGCGATTCTGCTGCGCGCCATGGTGCCGCTGTCGGATCCGCCGAAGGCCGAGCTTGGCGGCAAGCCCGTCCTGCTTCTGTCAGGGCAGGCTGATCCGATCGTTCCGGCGAACAATTCGGCGAAGCTTGCCTCGCTGTTGTCGGAAGCCGGAGCGCGGGTCGAACACAAAGTGTTGCCGGCAGGCCATCAATTGTCGCAAGCCGATTTGACGCTCGCCCGCGACTGGATCGGCACATTCGCCGCCGAAGTCGTCTGATCCCGAAGAGCGGCGCATCGTTGTCGAACGGTGCGCCGCTATTTCATTCGAACCAGCCGCGCCGCTTGAACCAGATCAGCGGCAGCACGCCGCTGGCAATGATGGCAAGCCAGGCCAGCGGATAGCCGAACGTCCAGTCCAGCTCCGGCATGTGCTTGAAGTTCATGCCCCAGATGCCGACCAGGATCGTGGGCGGCACGCCCACGACCGAGACGATCGTCAGGATCTTGAACAGCTCGTTCTGCTGGATGTTGATAAAGCCGAGCACCGCATCGAGCAGAAGCTGGATCTTGTCCGACAATCGCGTCTCGTAATCGCCGAGCGAAGCGACATCCTTCGAGACGGCCTCGAGACGCTTTTTCGACGCGGGCGTGATCCACTCGCTCCCGACATCGCCGGCAAACGAGGCGACGCGGCCGACGCCAAGCAGGACATCGCGCGCCTTGGCGAGCCGATCGGCCAGCTCTCCGATGTTCTCCAGCGCCTCGCGCATCCGCCGGCTGGAGCGGACCGGCCGCTTGGTGCGGACGAGCCCGCCCTTGAAGACGCCCCGCGAGAGCCTGTCGACCTTCGCGCCGAGATGCTCAAGAACATCGGCCCCGCGGTCGACCATGGCCTCGACCAGGCTGGTGAACACGCACATGCCGTTCTCCAGGCTGTCATCGGAACCGATACGCTTGCCGATGTCGTCGAAGATCGGCAACTGCGCGAAGCGCACCGTCACCAGCACGCGCGGGCCGATGACGAATCCCACCGGCGTGATCTCGGCCTCGCTGTCCTCGTTGAGCCGGACCGCCGGCGAGCTGAGATAGAGCGTGCCGTTGTCGAGGATCAGGCGGCTCGACGCTTCGATCTCGCTGAGCGAATCCTCGGACGGAACGCGTATCCCGAGCAATCGTTCGACGAACTGCTTTTCCTCAGCGGTCGCGTCCAAAAGATCAGCCCAGATGATCTCGGACGGCATCTCCGCGCCGATCTTCTGCCAGTCGTCGGATGGCCACCTGTACAGCTTGAGCAAGAATCGAACTCCGCATACCCTCGCGCCGGATCGCACGGCCTGCGGCCATCCTGCGCCGAGCTAACGCATGAGGGTTCCGAACGTTCAAAGTCGGGGGGAGCATCGGGCCGGCGCAATCAAACCAAGCGGCCGCGGCCTTCTTCGATCATGCCATCATGCCAGTGTTTTGCCCGACGCGTCAACGGCATCGCCGCAAACCATTTCAATTCGCGTGACGCGCAAGCCATTGAAATGACTATCCCCGGCTACTGTGCATGGGGTTGTTTTTCAGGTTTTTGTTTGGACCGGTCTCGTGACGATCTCGTCCTTTGGGAGAGATCGTCACCGAAATCGCGCAATCGACCTGCGCGACGCTACTCCCACCTCCATGTCGAGAAATCGTTCTCGAACTGCGGGACTTCCTTCCAGACGCCTTTCAGCTTCTTGCTGACGACGGTGGGCCATTGCGGCTGGAACAGGTAGGCGGAGGCTGCGTCGGTTGCCAGCATACGCTGGGCGTCGCCGAGAAGCCTGGCACGCGCCGTGTCGTCCGGCGTTGACACGATCTGCTTGTACAATGCGTTGAAGGCCTCGTTGTTGTAGCCGAGATAGTAGTCCGGCTCGGTGACCTTGACGAGGTCGAAGGGCTCGACGTGGCTGACGATGGTGAGGTCGAAATTATGCGGGCCGTTGGGCGCGAACACCTGCGACAGCCATTGCGCCCATTCCACGTTCTCGATCTTGGCGATGATGCCGACCTTGGCGAGCTGGGCCGCGACAATCTCGCCGCCTTGCCGCGCATAGGGCGGCGGCGGCAGCTTCAGCGACAGCTCGAGCGGCGCGGTGATTCCAGCCTCGGCGAGCAGCTTCTTGGACTTTTCGGGATCGTAAGGGTTGATGCCGGTGGTATCGACATAGCCGAGCGATCCCGGCGTGTAGAAGCTGCCGATCGGCGTGCCGAATCCTTCGACGGCACCCTCGATGATCGCCTTGCGGTCGATCGCGGCGAGAATCGCGCGGCGAACGCGGACGTCGTCGAGCGGCTTCTTCCGATGGTTGATGGCGACAATGGTCTTGGCCTTGGAGCCGCCGATCAGCACCGTGAAGCGCGGGTCGGCCTTGAACTGGGCAACGACGCGAGTCGCGATGCGCGGAAAAGCGTCTACGTCGCCCGAGAGCAGCGCCGCGGCCTGAGCCGCGGGATCGGAAATGAAACGGATCGTCACCTTGGAGAGCTTGATCGCGGATGCGTTGCGATAGTCGGCCCATTTGTTCAGGGTCATCGACGACCCCTTGGCCCAGGCGCCGAACTGGTAAGGTCCGGTCCCGACCGGCTGCGTGACATTGGTTGGCGCGCTTTTCGGCTCGACGATCGAGGCGCTTGCCTGCCCCATCAAGAACGGGAAGTTCGGCTCGGGGTTTTTCAGGGTGATCACGACCGTGTCGGCGTCGGGCGCGGCAACGGACTCGAAGCTCTGGAACAGGCTCTTGTCCTTGTTGGTGCTGGTGGCGACAGCATTGCGCTCGAACGAGAACTTCACCGCGGCCGAGTCGAACGGCTCGCCATTGTGGAATTTGACGCCCTTGCGCAGCTTGAACGTATAGGTCTTCAGATCGGGCGAGGCCGTCCAGCTCTCCGCCAGCAATGGCGAGGTCGAGCCGTCTTCGTTGATCTTGGTCAGCGTCTCGTAGATGTTGTAGAGCGTGACTTCGGCGATCGCCGATGCGGCGGCGTTGGTCGGATCGAGCCCGGGGGGCTCCAGCGTCATGCCCATGACGACGCTGTCCTTCTTGCCTTGCGCCAGTACCGGCAACGGTGCCGCAGCAAACGCAGCGGCACATGCAACGACGAATAATTTCCTGAACATGCGTAACTCCCGGGCCTTCTGTTGTCCCAACCTACGCCAATCCCGGCGCGGACGCTAACCTTCGACGGGCAATTGCGGCAACGCCATCACGGCTTCCGCCTTGTGACAGGCGGCCAGATGCGTCTCGCCCACCTTGCGTAGCTCAGGCAGAACCTCGCGGCAATGCTGATCGGCCAGCGCGCATCGCGAGACATAGGGACACCCGGTCGCGACCGCCGATTGCGAGGCAATCGCCTGGGCCCCGCGCCGGCGCCGGCCGCCGCCGGCGCGCACCCGCGGCACGGCATCCAGTAGCGCTCGCGTGTAGGGATGGGCGCAGCGCTCGAACAAATCCTCCGGCCGCCCCTGCTCGACGACACGGCCGAGATACATCACCGCGACCTCGTCGCAGAGATAGTCGACGACGGCGAGATCGTGGCTGATCAGGACGTAACTGAGACCGAACTGCTCCTGGAGGTCCTGCATCAGGTTCAAGACTTGCGCCTGCACGGAGACGTCGAGCGCGGAGACCGGCTCGTCGGCGACGATCAGCTTCGGCTGGGTGATCAGCGCGCGCGCAATAGCGATGCGCTGGCGCTGGCCGCCGGAGAATTCGTGCGGATATTTCTCCGTATCGGCATCGCGCAGGCCCACCTGCCGCAGCACCGCGGAGACGCGGGCACGTAGCGTCGTACGATCAATCCCCTCCAACACGGTGAGCGGTTCGGCGACGATACGCGCGATGGTCTGGCGTGGGTCGAGCGATCCGTAGGGATCCTGGAACACCATCTGGAAATCGCGGCGGGCGCGGCGCAATTCGTCGGCGGAGATGCGGTTGAGGTCGCGGCCGAGCAGCGCGACCTGCCCCGATGTCGGCCGCTCCAGCGCCATCACCACTCGCGCGAAAGTCGACTTGCCGGAGCCGGATTCGCCGACGATGCCGAGGCTCTTGCCGGCGTCGACCCGCACGCTGACGCCGTTGAGCGCGCGCACCTGCCCCGGCGGGCGGAACACGCTTTCGCGCGGCAGCGTGTAGCGCTGCTCGAGGTCCTTCACGTCGAGAAGAGGCGCCGTGCTCATGCGGTCAGCGCTCCGACGCGTTCAGCCATGGACACGTCGGTCCGGATGCAGCGCACGAAATGGCCGGGTCCGACGTCCACCATCGGTGGAAGCGCGGCCCGGCACTGCTCGATCACGAGCGGACACCGATCGGCGAAGGTGCAACCGGACGGCAGATCAGCGAGCTCCGGGACCGTGCCCGATATCGTCGTCAGCCGCGTCCCCTTGCGTGCGCCGAGTTTCGGCCGGGCGCGGAACAGGCCCTGCGTGTACGGATGTCCCATCCGGCGGAACACCTCGTCGGTCGGTCCGCTCTCGATGATCGTGCCGCCGTACATCACCATCATGCGTTGCACGTTCTCGGCGATGACGCCGAGATCGTGCGAGATCAGGATCATCGACATGCCGCGCTCCTCGACCAGATCGGCGATCAGGTCGAGGATCTGGCCCTGAATGGTGACGTCGAGCGCCGTGGTCGGCTCGTCCGCGATCAGAAGGTCCGGCTCGCAGGCGAGCGCCATCGCAATCGTGACGCGTTGACGCTGGCCGCCGGAGAACTGGTGCGGATAGGCATCGACGCGCCTCGCCGGATCGGGCAGCCCGACGCGGTCGAGCAAGGCGATCGTTTCTCGCCGCGCCTGCGATGCCGAGTATTTCTTGTGACGCCGCAGCGGCTCGGCGACCTGATGGCCGATCGTGTGCATCGGATTGAGCGCGGTCATCGGCTCCTGGAAGATCATGCTGATGCGATTTCCGCGCAGCCGACAATAATCCGCGTCCGACAAACCAGCGAGTTCGCCACCATCCAGCTTGATGCTGCCGGTGACGACGGCGCTGTCCGGCAGCAGCCCCATCAGCGACAACGCCGTCACCGACTTGCCGCAGCCGGATTCGCCGACGAGCCCGAGCGTCTCGCCGCGCTTCAGGGCAAAGCTGACGCCGCGCACAGCCTGGGCCGGCCCGCGGCTGGTGTTGAGGCGCACGCCCAGGTTCGCAACCTCGATCAGCGGCATGGTCGAGCGCTCACCCATCCTCATCGCTCCCGCGCCAATCGAGGGTCGAGCAGATCGCGCAGTCCGTCGCCGAGCAGATTGAGGCCGAGCACCGCGATTGCAATCGCAGCGCCCGGATAGACCGCGAGCATCGGCGACTGGAACAGCAGCGTCTGCGCGTCGTTCAGCATCCGTCCCCAAGACGGCTGCGGCGGCTGCGTGCCGAGACCGAGATAGGACAAGGCGGCTTCGGCAAGAATCGCGAGCGCAAACTGGATCGTCGCTTGCACGATCAGGATCGACAGGATGTTGGGCAGCACGTGCTCGATGGTGATGCGAAACTTGCCCTTGCCTGCCGCGCGCGCGGCCAGCACGAATTCGCGCGCCCAGATCGCGTTGGCCGAGCCGCGCGTCAGCCGGATCAGCGTCGGGATCTGGAAGATGCCGATGGCGACGATCGAGGTCACCATGCCCGGCCCCGCGACCGCGGCGAGCATGATCGCGGAGAGCACGGCCGGAAAGGCGAAGGTGAAATCGGAGAAGCGCATGATGATTTCTTCGGTCCAGCCCCGCCTGGCCGACGCGATCAGACCGAGACAGACGCCGAAGGTGAGGCCGATGCTGACCGCGATGATGCCGACCATGATGGTGGAGCGGGCGCCGGCCAGCAGCAGCGAGACGATGTCGCGGCCGAAGACGTCGGTGCCGAGCCAGTGCGCGGCCGAGGGCGGCCGGAGCTTTGCGGCGATGTCGATCTCATAGGGCGACCAAGGCGTCCACAGCAGCGACAGCAGCGCCGAGGCGAGAACCAGCAGGCTCAGCGCGCCGCCGAGCACGAAGCTGCGATGACGCAGCGCGCGGCGCCAGAAGGTCCGGGCCGGCAGAGGGCGCGCTGTGGCCGGCGCATCGACGAGGGTGGTCAGCGGCGCGCTCACAGATCGTGGACCTTGATGCGGGGATCGACGAAGGCATAGAGCACGTCGACCACGAAATTGACGATGACGACCATGGTCGCGAGCAGCATCACGCAGTTGCGCACCACGATGAGGTCGCGGTTGGCGATCGACTGGAAGATCAGGCGGCCGAGGCCCGGCAGATAGAACACGTTCTCGATCACGATGGTGCCGGCGAGCAGATTGGCGAATTGCAGGCCCATCACCGTCATCACGGGAATCATGGCATTGCGCAGCACGTGCTTCCACAGCACCTCGCGCTTGCCGAGCCCTTTTGCGCGCGCCGTGCGGACGAAATCCTCGCGCAGCACTTCCAGCACCGCCGAGCGCGTGACGCGTGCGAGGATCGCGGCCTGCACCACCGCGAGCGATACCGCCGGCAGCAGCAGCGACTTGATCCCGATCCAGATGCCGTCCTCCCAACCGGGAAAGCCGCCCGCGGACAGCCATTGCAGCCGCACCGAAAACAACAGCACCAGCAGGATCGCGAACCAGAAATTCGGCAGCGCGATGCCAACCTGCGTCAGTGACATCACGCCGACGTCGCCGAGCTTGTTGTGGTTGGCGGCGGTGTAGATGCCGGCCGACAGCGCCAGCGTCACCGTGATCAGCATGGACATCATCGCGAGCGGAATGGTCAGCACCAGCCGTTCCGCGATCAGGCTTGCGACCGGCGTGCCGTAGACATAGGAGTTGCCGAGATCGCCGACGAGCAGCCCCTTGATCCATTGCAGATAGCGAACCGCCAGCGGCTGGTCGAGCCCAAGCTTGACCGTGAGCGCGCGGACCGCATCTGGCGAGGCGTCGGCGCCCATCAGCATCTGCGCGGCGTTGCCCGGAAGCGCATCCAGCACCAGGAAAATGATCACGGACGCGCCGACCAGTGTCGCCAGCAAGGTCAGCAGACGTCGGAGGACAAATACGCTCATGCGCGCTCGGATTCAGGGCTCATCCGCAGCACGATCAACATGTCCGGGCATCGGAGGCAAGTGCTTTGCGAACAAGTCCTTTGCATGTCCCTCTCCTCAAGCCGGCCAGCGGGACAGGAGGTCATGCGAGGCTTCGAACAACGCGCTCGCGCGCAGCAAGTCAGCATCGCTGCGGAAGCGGCCCACGAGTTGCAAGCCGATCGGCAGGCCGTCGCGGCCAAAGCCGCAGGGCAGACTGATCGCGGGGTGTCCGGTCATGTTGAACGGCATGGTCCAGGGAAACCAGTGCGGCCGGACGCTGTCAAAGTGCTTGCCGTCGATCTCGATGGTGCCGAATAGATCCTGATCGATCGGCAGGGCGGTCCGGGTGATGGTCGGCATCGCCAGCAAATGCCCGCGCGCAAGCAGGGATTGCACCCGGCGGAACAGCGCCGTGCGGGCGAACATCGCCTCCTGATAGGCGACGCCGCTGACGTCGGTGGCAAGCGCGAGCTGCTTGAGGAAGGCCTCGCTCAGCGCGTCCTCATGCTCGGCCGCGAGTTTTGCAAAGCGCGTCCGCCAGACGGTGTGATTGATGGCGCGCCAGATCGGCTCGATGTCGAACCCCTCGCCGGAGAATTCCTCGAGCTCGGCGCCGAGCCCTGCCAACCGATCGAGGCTCACCTTGAAGCCGGCTGCGACGTCGGCAGAGACAGGGCGTCCGGGCGGCGACAGGCAGTACAGGATTTTCTGACCACGCAGATCACCGCGCGGGGCGGGCGTGCCGATGAAGTCGGGCACGGGAACGCCGATCGACCAGGGATCGCAAGAATCCTCGCCGGCCATCACCTGCATCATCAGCGCGGTGTCGGCGACGGTCCGAGTCATTGGTGTGACATAGGTCTGGTTGCCGAACACGTCCAGCGCCTGGCTATGCGGGATGACGCCGTTGCTCTGCTTCAGCCCGACAACGCCGTTGCAGGCGGCGGGAATTCGCGTCGAGCCGCCGCCATCGGTCGCGATCGCCAGCGGCGCGATGCCGCTCGCCACCGCCACCGCCGCGCCGCCGCTGGAGCCGCCGGAGGAACGCTCGGCACTCCACGCATTGCGGGTGCGGCCGAACAGCGGCGAGTCGGTCAGGCATTTGCTGCCGAATTCGGGCGTCGTGGTCTTGCCGATCAGGATGGCGCCTTCCGCGCGGAGCCGCGCGACCGCGACAGCGTCCTCGGTCGGCACGTTATCCTTGTAGGGAATGGCGCCGAAACTGGTCTTCACGCCCTTGGTGTTGACAATGTCCTTGACGGTGACGGGGATGCCGTGCAGCAGGCCGAGCGGCCCGCCGGCCATCAGCTTGCGCTCGGCCTCGCGCGCGGCGGCAAGCGCCTCGTCGCCGCAGATCGTGATGAAGCAGTTCAGCTCAGGCTGGAGCGCTTCGGCGCGGGCGAGCACCGCGCGGGTGAGCTCGACGGGCGAGATCTGCTTTGTCGCGATGAGGCCGCGCAGCACGGTTGCGGACAGCAGGCAGGGATCACCGTTCATCGTCACTTCGCTCCGAACCCGGCCGCCGGTGGCCGATAGCATTGACAGCCAGGATGACAGTTTTGTTAACTCGCCGCCAATACGATTTTGAACACCAACCCATACGTTTACGGTATGCCAATGGATCTTCGCCGGCTCCGCTATTTCGTCGCCGTCGCCGAGGCGCGCAGCGTCGGCAAGGCCGCCGAGCGGCTGCGGATGGCGCAGCCGCCGCTCTCGGTCCAGATCCGCAAGCTGGAGGCCGAGGTCGGCGCGCCGCTGTTCCGCCGCGGCACGCGCGGCATGGATTTGACCGAAGCGGGCCAGGCGCTGCTAGCGCGCGCCGGCGAGGCGCTGGCGCTGGCGGCTGACGGCATCGAGGCCGCGCGCGCGGTCGCGGCCGGCAGCCGTGGTCGGCTGTCCGTCGGCTACATGTTCGTGCTGGCGAACGCGATGCTGCCGCGTCTCATCCCCGAGCTCCGGCGATGCATTCCCGGCATCGATCTCGATTTCGCCGAGCTCAGTGCTTCGACCCGCGAGGCGCGGCTGCTCGACCGCAGCGTCACCGTCGCGATCTGCATGCCAGCCATCAACCACCCCGAGATCCAGGTGGCCCGGATCGGCGCGCAGCCGTTCATGCTGGCGGTGCCAAACCGTTCGCCGCTTGCGCGCCTGAGCGCGGTGCCAATGACACGACTGCAGGGCCGTCCGCTGATCGCGCTGCCGCCGCCGGAGCGGGACCCCTCCTCTTCCGCGGTCGCGGCCCTGCTGCGGCGGCATCAGATCGTGATGCCGATTGCGAGCCGGGTGGAGACGGTACATTCGGCGATGAGCCTGGTTCTCGCCGGTGAAGGCCTCGCCATCCTGCCCGCCTGCGCCCAGCTCGGGGCGCCGCGCGGGGTCGTGTTCCGGCCGCTGCGGGACGCAAGCGATTCCATCGACATCGCGGTCTGCTGGCGGCGCGACTCCCAGACTCCGCTGATCCGCACTTTTCTGAAATGCGCCGAGAAGGCTGTCGCTCGGCTGTGAGGCGTGCTTCCCCTCTCCCCTTGTTGTGGGAGAGGGTGGCTCGCCGCGTAGCGGCGAGACGGGTGAGGGGTTCTCTCCGCGCGTGACCTCATGCTTGTGAATTCGCGGAAGCAACCCCTCATCCGGCGCTTCGCGCCACCTTCTCCCACAAGGGGAGAAGGAAAAAGCGAATTACCAGCTCCAACTGATCTCGTGGCTCCAGGGCGGATCGGCGCCCGGACGGGTGCAGGTCAGCCCAGCGCAATTGGCGGCAAAGGACAGCGCGCGGCGGAGCTCGTCCTCGCCGATATCCTTTAGTTGCTGTCGGGCGAGACGTCCCTGCTTGTGCAGGGCGAACAACAACGCCGCCTGAAAACTGTCACCCGCGCCGATGGTGTCGGCGACCACGACCTTGGGGGCGGCGACCTCGATCTGCCCTGCCCCCGCATGCCACGCGAGCGCACCGTTGTCGCCACGGGTGATGACGACGAGGCTCGCGCCGCGTGCGAGCAGCGTGCTCGCACGCTGGTGATACGGCTCCTCGGCGAACAGATAGGTAAAGTCGACGTCCGACATCTTGATGAGATCGGCGCTGGCCGCAAACTCGGCCATGCGCGCGAGATAAGCCGGCTTGTCCTTCACGAGGTTGGGCCGGCAATTCGGATCAAAGGAGATTGTCGAGGACGCTCGTGCGTCCGCGATCAGGGTCCTGGTCTCGGTCGCGCCCCGGTCGTTGACCAGTGTGGTCGAGCCGACATGGAGGGCTTCAACAGTATCGAACGGAATGGAGCCGCGCCGGTAGGTCCAGTTCCGCGTCGCGGTCTCGGCGTCGTAGAAGGCGTAATGCGACTCGCCGGCGACGATGCGAACGAAGGCGAGCGTGGTCTGGTGTTCGCTGCGGGTGGCGAGCGCGAGCTCGACATTGGATGCAGCGG
Source organism: Bradyrhizobium canariense (assembly GCF_019402665.1). Lineage (GTDB taxonomy): Bacteria > Pseudomonadota > Alphaproteobacteria > Rhizobiales > Xanthobacteraceae > Bradyrhizobium > Bradyrhizobium canariense. The sequence continues at coordinate 148,260 of NZ_VSST01000015.1, read as the reverse complement.
CGTGGTCGGCGATCATGCGCCCGAACAGGTCGGTCGAGATGCCGCCGACAAAGCCGGCCGGCGCGCCCAGGCGCGCCATGCCGATCGCGACGTTGAGGCAGGAGCCGCCGACGGCCGGCATCACCGCTTCGCGCCCGTCGGTGTTTCGCGTCGGGACGAAATCGATCAGCGCATCGCCGCATGAAATCAGCATCCGTTTTCAAACTCCCACTCGCATCGCGGCGCGGCTGCCGCGATCGACCTCGCGCAGCAATCTGTAGACCCCGCGTTTGCGGGCGTGGAAGGCGGCGATGTCGGGCGTGGTCGGCTCGCTCTTCCGTCCCAGCGCCGACATCTTTGCCATGGTCTCCCCGATCGAGGCATAGGCGCCGCCGGCGACGGCGCCAAGCATGGCGGCACCGAGCAGCACCGGCTCCGTGGTCTGCGGCAGCGCCACGGTAAGGCCAGTCGTATCGGCCATGATCTGCCGCACCAGCGGGCTGCGGCTGGCGCCGCCGCCCATGATCATGATGCTGGAGTGGACGCCATGCGCGGCAAAGGCCTCGATCACCTCGGCAAGCCCATAGGCGAGCCCGCACAGACCGGCGACGAACAGCCGTTCCATCGAGGCGATGCCGGTGTCGAGATCGAGGCCTGCGATCACCGCGCGCGTGTCAGGGTCGGCGTAGGGCGAGCGGTTGCCGATGAACTCAGGAAGCACATGGACGTCGCGGGCCAGCAGCGCGGCGCGGCTGGCGCCGCCTGCGCGTGCGATGATGCGGCGCTCGAGAAACTCGATGAGGTCGAGGCCCTCCCTGCGCGCCGCCGCGCTCGCTTCGGCGTGGCCGGGATGCGATTTGAGAAGATGGTCGATCGCAGCGCCCGCAGCGGACTGCCCGCCCTCGTTAAGCCAGAAATTCGGCACCATGCCGGAGTAATAAGGACCCCACACGCCCGGCACGAAGCACGGCTCCTTGGTCGTCGCCATGATGCAGGCCGACGTTCCCATGATGTAGGCAAGGCGGTCGGAGACATCTGTGGCGCCGTCCGACTCATCTCGGCCGCCGATTGCGCCGATGCCGCCGGCGTGGGCATCGATCAGGGACGCTCCGACCGGCGTGCTCGGTGACAAGCCAAGATCGGCAGCTGCCGTACCGGTTAGACCGGCGCCGAGCCGCGTGCCGGGCGCGACAATCTCGGTCCCGATGCGGGCGTATTTCTCGTTGACGAAGTCCGACAGGCCGATGCGCTTGAAGAATGGCGCGCTCCAGCCGCCGCCGTCATGGGCGAGATAGTTCCATTTGCAAGTGACCGTGCAGGTCGAGCGTTGCAACGAGCCAGTGGCGCGCCAGGTCAGGTAATCCGCCAGATCGAAGAAGTGCCCTGCGGTGTCGAAGCTCACGCGCATATGCCGCTTCAGCCACAGCAGTTTCGGCATCTCCATCTCGGGCGAGATCGAGCCGCCGACATAGCGCAGCACGGCATCACCGGTTTCGTTGATCAGTCGCGCCTCGGCCGTTGCGCGGTGATCCATCCAGACGATGACGTTTCGCTGCCTGTCGCCGGAGGCGCTGATGGTGAGCGGCTCGCCTTGCCGGTCGAGCACCACGAGGGAGCAGGTGGCATCGAAACCGATACCGCCGACGCTGTCGGGCGCGATTGTAGCTTCCGCCATCGCGGCCCGTACCGACGCCGTGCAAGCGTCCCAGATATCCTGGGACGACTGCTCGACGACATCGCCGGCCTCATGCCAGATCCTGATCGGATGTTTGGCCGTCGCCAGCAAGGTGCCCGCCTCGTCGAACACCCCTGCCCGCGTGCTATTGGTCCCTACATCGACGCCGATATACGCTCGCGGCATTGTCGCCCCCGGAAGCTCTCGTCAATTTTGACGCAAGCCTACCAGCAAGTGTAGCCGCCATCCACCAGCACGATGCTGCCGGTCATCAGACTCGCGGCCTCCGAGGCAAGGAACAGCACGACCGAGGCGATCTCCTCGACCTGCCCCATCCGTGCCATCGGGGTTCCACCGATCCAGGCATCGTACATTCTCGGATTGCTCTTCACGAAGGCGTTGAGCGGCGTCTCGATATAGGTCGGCGCGACCGCATTGACGCGGATGCCGCGCGCCCCCCATTCGGCGGCGAGCGATTTCGTGAGATGGTGCACGCCGGCCTTCGACGCGTTGTAGAAGCACTGCTCCTGCGGCTTGTTAACGATGAATCCGGACATCGACCCGACATTGACGATGACACCGCTCCTGGCGTTGAGCATGTGCTTGCCGAACTCGCGGCAGCACCAGAAGGTGCCATTGAGATTGACGTCGATGACGTTGAGCCAGTGCTCGTCGGTCACGGTCTCCGCCGGCGTCTCGCTGCGGGCGATGCCGGCGTTGTTGACGAGGATGTCGACCTTGCCGTGGCGGGCAACGAGGTCGTTGGCCACTTCCGCCACGCGCTTGGTGTCGGTGACGTCCATAATCGCCGTCTCAGCGTCGTAGCCCTTCGCCTTCAGGCTGGCCTTCGCAGCGTCGGCGACCTTGCTGTCACGATCGCCGATGACGACCCTGGCGCCGGCTTCAGCCAGCGCTTCGGCGCAGGCGAGCCCAATGCCCTGCCCGCCGCCGGTGATGAACGCAGTCTTGCCGTTCAGCTTGAATTTTTCCAGGTACATTTTGGTCTTTCCGGTTTTCTTGCCGTTTCTTGTCAGCTTCGGATGGCGTTACCGCTCGCGTCGAAGCGATGGATGCGCGCGGGCTCCGGCACCAGCGATACATGGTCGCCGGCGTGCAGGCTCAATTCACCGATGTAGCGCGCCGTCAGCATGCCGAGCTGACCGGCATCGACATAAAGGAAGGTGTCGCTGCCGAGATGCTCGGCCACCGCGATCGTTCCCTGCCAGCCGCCGGCACCGTCGCGCTCGATCTTGAGATGCTCCGGCCGTACGCCGATCGTTGCCGCGCCCTTCTGCAAGGCGTGCTCGCCGGTGACGAAGTTCATCTTGGGCGAACCGATGAAGCCGGCGACGAAGAGGTTGGCCGGCTTCTCGTAGAGATCCAGCGGCGAGCCGTATTGCTCGATCTTGCCGCCGTTGAGCACGACGATCTTGTCGGCCATGGTCATGGCCTCGACCTGGTCGTGGGTGACATAGATCGCGGTGGTGCCGAGCTGCTTCTGGAGCCGCGTCACCTCGATCCGCATCTGCACGCGCAGCGCCGCGTCGAGATTGGAGAGCGGCTCGTCGAACAAAAACGCCTTGGGCTCGCGGACGATGGCACGCCCGATCGCGACGCGCTGGCGCTGGCCGCCGGAGAGCTCGCGCGGCTTGCGATCGAGATAAGGCGTGAGATTCAGTGTTGCGGCGGCGGCCTCGACTTTGCGGTTGATCTCGTCCTTGGCCAGCCCCGCCATCTTCAGGCCGAAGCCGATATTGCCGCGCACGCTCATATGCGGATAGAGCGCATAGGACTGGAACACCATCGAGAGCCCGCGCTTGGCCGGCGGCGTGTCGACCACGTTCTTGCCGTCGATCAGGATCTTGCCGCCGGAGACGTCCTCGAGCCCCGCGATCAGCCGCAAGAGCGTGGTCTTGCCGCAGCCCGATGGCCCCACGAACACCACGAACGACCCATCGGCGATCTCGAGGTCCGCCCCCTTGATGATGTGCACGGGGCCAAAGGATTTCTGCACATCCTGAAGTGTGATCTGACCCATGATCCGGCAGCCCTTCCTACTTTACCGCGCCAAAGGTGAGCCCGCGCACGAGCTGCTTCTGGCTGAACCAACCGAGGACGAGAATAGGCGCGATCGCCAACGTGGAAGCCGCCGACAGCTTTGCCCAAAATAGCCCTTCCGGGCTCGAATAGGACGCGATGAACGTGGTGAGCGGCGCAGCGTTCGAGGTCGACAGATTGAGCGTCCAGAACGCCTCGTTCCAGGCCAGGATCAGGTTCAGCAGCATGGTCGATGCGAGCCCCGGGATCGCCATCGGCGTCAGTACGTAAATCAGTTCCCGACCGATGGTAGCGCCGTCCATGCGCGCGGCTTCGAGGATGTCGCGCGGGATCTCCTTGAAATAGGTGAACAGCATCCAGATCACGATCGGCAAGTTTCCGAGGCACAGGATGAAGACGAGGCCGATGCGGGAATCGAGCAGGCCGAAGGACTTGTAGATCAGATAGATCGGCACCAGCACGCCGACCGGCGGCATCATCTTGGTCGAGAGCATCCAGAGCAGGATGTCCTTGGTGCGCTTCGTCGGCGAGAACGCCATCGACCAGGCGGCGGGGATCGCGATCAAAAGCGCAATGAGCGTCGAGCCGCCGGCGATGATGATCGAGTTCATCGCGTGGAGCAAATAGTCGCTGCGCTCCTGCACGGTCGCGTAGTTCTCCGTGGTCCAGTGGAAGAACAGGAAGGACGGCGGGATCGCGAAAGCCTCGAGCTCGGTCTTGAAGCTCGCCAGCACCATCCACAGGATCGGGAAGAAGATCAGGAAGCCGAAGAACCACGCCCCGATGGTCGAGACCACCACCCGCTGCCTCGTCGCCATCCGCGCCATGTCTCATGCCTCCAGGTTGCGACCGACGATACGGACGAGGAAAAAAGCAACGATGTTGGCGATCACGACAGCGACGAGGCCGCCCGCCGAAGCCGTGCCGACATCGTACTGGATCAGTGCCTGCGAATAGATCAGGAAGGCGATGTTGGTGGTCGACAGTCCCGGGCCGCCGCCCGTGGTGACGTAGATCTCGGCAAAGACGGTGAGCAGGAAGATCGTCTCGATCAGGATCACCACCGTGATGGGGCGCGCGAGGTGCGGCAGCGTGATGTAGATGAAGGTCGAGACCGCGCTGGCGCCGTCCATTTCGGCGGCTTCCTTCTGCTCCTCGTCGAGGGACTGCATCGCGGTGAGCAAAATCAGCGTCGCGAACGGCAGCCATTGCCATGACACGATCAGGATCACGGCGAGCAGCGGCGCGTCGGTGAACCAGTCGATCGGCGTCAAGCCGAACAGCGAGGCGATCCAGGCAAACAGCCCGGACACCGGATGCATCAGCAGGTTCTTCCAGACCAGCGCGCTCACCGTCGGCATCACGAAGAACGGCGCGATCACCATCAGCCGCACGATGTTGAGGCCGATCACGGGCTGGTCGAGCAACAGCGCCAGCGGAATTCCGAGCAGGACGGTCAGCGCCAGCACCGAGCCGACCAGCACCAGCGTGTTCTGGAGCGAGGCGAGGAAGGCGGGATCGGTGAGGAAGTAGCGGAAATTTTCCAGCCCGACGAACGATTCTGAGCCGGGATCGAGCAGACTGTAGTGCAGCGTCGAGAAATAGATCGTCAACGCGAGCGGGACGATCATCCAGATGAACAGCAGCCCGACCGCCGGCGTCAGGAGCGTCCGTGCGAGAAGCTGCGTCTGCCGGGTTGCCATTGTTGGCCTCTCCGCTTGCGGGAAGAAGGCGGCCATCCATCCTTAGCGGTGGATGGCCGCAAGTCTGAGCTCAGGAGGGAGAGATCGAGCTCACTTGATGTAACCCGCGCGCTTCATCTCGCGCTCGGTTGAAGATTGCGCAGCGGTGAGCGCGGCATCGACCGTCATCGATCCCGCAAGCGCGGCCGAGAATTGCTGGCCCACCTGCGTGCCGATGCCCTGGAATTCGGGGATCGCCGCATATTGCACGCCGACGTAGGGCACCGGCTTCACCGTCGGCTTGTTCGGATCGGCGGCGTCGATCGAGGCCAGCGTCAGCTTCGCGAACGGGGCGACCTTCAGATATTCAGGGTTTTGGTAGAGCGAGGTTCGGGTGCCCGGCGGCACGTTGGCCCAACCCTCCTTCGCAGCCACGACCTTGGTGTAGTCCTTGCTGGTGGCCCAGGCGATGAACTTCTCGGCGGCTTCCGCTTTCTTCGAGCCGGCGGGGATTGCGAGACTCCAGGCCCACAGCCAGTTGGCGTTCTTGCCGAGCCCGGTGTTGGGCGCCAGCGCGAAGCCGACCTTGTCGGCGACCTTGGAGTCCTTCGGATTGGTGACGAACGACGCCGCGACCGTGGCATCGATCCACATTGCGCACTTGCCGGCATTGAACAGCGCGAGGTTCTCGTTGAAGCCGTTCGAGCTCGCACCGGGAGGGCCGGCCTGCTTCATCAGGTCGACATAGGTCGTGAGCGTCGCCTTCCATTCCGGCGTATTGAACTGCGGCTGCCACTTCTCGTCGAACCAGCGCGCGCCGTAGGAATTGGCCATGGCGGAGAGGAACGCCATGTTCTCGCCCCAGCCGGCCTTGCCGCGCAGGCAGATGCCGTAGACGCCGGCGCTCTTGTCGGTGAGCTTCTTGGCAGCGTCGATGACGAAATCCCAGGTCGGATTTTCAGGCATCTTGAGGCCGGCCTTGTCGAACAGGTCGGTGCGGTACATCACCATCGAGCTCTCGCCGTAGAACGGCGCGGCGTAGAGCTTGCCGTCGACGGAGACCGCATCCTTGATCTTGGGCAGGAGGTCGGCGACGTCGTAGTCGGCGCCAAGATTGGCGAGCGGCACCAGCCAGCCCTTCTTGGCCCAGATCGGCACCTCGTAGGTGCCGATGGTGAGAACGTCGAACTGGCCGCCCTTGGTGGCGATGTCGGTGGTGACGCGCTGCCGCAGCACGTTCTCTTCCAGCGTCACCCATTTGACCGATATATCGGGGTTCTTCTTGGTGAATTCACCCGTCAGCCCCTGCATGCGGATCATGTCGCCGTTATTCACGGTGGCGATCGTCAGGGTGGTTTCGGCCATCGCGGGGACGGCCAACAACAGGCAAGACGCGCCACAGACGGCGCCGAGGACGTGTTTCACGGTGACCTCCCTAAGCTCGCGCTTTTGAGCATATGCCCACGCGTTGGGCGTATGTTCGACTGAGGGCGCGCCGTTGTCAAGCAGGCACAAAGATGTTCGCGCAACTTATGAGTGCTGCGATGCGGGAGGGGGTGGAAGCACGCGGCGTGAAAGTGGTGGCGTTGTTCGAAACAAGCGGCGCGGCTTGCTCGACCTCTCCCGCTTGCGGGAGAGGTCGTATCGCATCGCAGATGCGATACGGGTGAGGGCTTTCTCCTCTTGGGGAATCTTGCCGGCGGAGAGACCCTCTCCCCAGCCCTCTCCCGCAAGCGGGCGAGGGAGCGCAGTCCCGTTGCCGCGGCGACTTACGCCTCAGCGCTCCAGAATCGCCCTTGCGGTCGCCTCGTCCGTGATCAGGCCATTGATCAGCCGCCCATTCAGCGCCGCCGCGATCGCCGGCACCTTGGCGGCGCCGACGGCGGCGCCGATCGTGGTGGTCTTCGCCGGGACCTCCGGCGGGATGCTGGTCAGGCGCTTGTTGGTTCCGGCCTTCAGCAGCCGACCCTTGGAATCATAGGCCCAGCCGGTGATCTCGCCGATCGCCCCCTGCCGCATCATCTCGAACAACTCGTCGCGGGTCACGAAGCCGTCGATATGGACCTGCGCCTTCTGGTCCATCTGGCCGATGCCGACGAGGCGCAAATCCGCCTTGGCCGCGACCGCCTTGACCTTCGCGATCGGCTCGATCCGGACCATCTTGTTGCGCTCATCCTCGGACGACATCAGGAACGGTAGCGGCATCGGATAGTGCCGCGCACCGGTGCGGTCGGCGAGCCGGCCGACGGTGTCGTAGAAGCTCGCCGAACCGTCGGCGGAGATATTGCCGACCAGCGAGACGATCTGGTGGTTGGGCCGGTCGATCGGCGTGACGCGCTCGACCGCGGCGCGCACGGCGCGTCCCGTCCCGAGCGCGACGATGACGGGGGTCTCCGAACGCAGGGTGGAATCGAGCAGGTTGGCGCAGCGTTCGGCAATGCCCGCTGTGGCCTGCGGCGCGGCGGAATCCGCCGGCACCACCTCGCAATGGGTAAGCTCGAAACGCTCCTTCAGACGCGCCGCCAATTCCATGCATGCGGCGATGGGATGTTCGAGCCGGAAGGTGATGAGCCGTTCCGCGAGACACAGCGACACCAGCCGCTGCGCCGAGGCGCGCGACACCTGGAGCATCTTCGCGATCTCGTCCTGGGTGTGACCGGCAATGAAATAGAGCCAGCCGGCACGCGCGGCGTCATCGAGCCTGGACTTTTCATTCTCGGCGGCCATGGCAGGCGTCAGGCGTCCTTCCAGAAATCGATCATGCGCGCGAAGACCCGGTCGGCCCCCGCACCCGACAGTATAGCCTGCCCGTCGCGTCCGCGATAATGGCCGCCGCCGGCAAATCCCCAGACTGTCATGCCGGCCGCCTTGCCCGCCTGCACGCCGCTCGCACTGTCCTCGATCACCAGCGTGCGCGCAGGTTGCGCGCCCATCTGCTCGGCCGCGTAGAGAAAGAGATCGGGCGCCGGCTTGCCGTGCCTGACCATCTGCGCCGTGTAGATCCGGTCGCCGAAATGCGCCCGCAGGCCGGTGACGTCAAGGGAGAGCGCGACACGGTCGATGTCGCTGGACGACGCCACGCAGAATGGCGCCCGCAATTCCGATATCACGGCGGCCACACCCGCGATCGGCTGGAGTGATCCGGCGAACGTGCTCAACACATGCGACTTCAAGCGCGGCTGAAAGCCGTCCGGCACGACCTGCCCGAGATCCCGATAATGCTGCTCGACCGCCTTGGTGCTGCGTCCGAGAAAGAGCTCGAGCGCCTGCTCCTGGCTCAGCGCGATGCCGCATTCGTCCAGCACATCGGACAGGCACCGACAGCTCAGCAGCTCACTGTCGACCAGCACGCCGTCGCAGTCGAAGATGATCAGATCGGGTTTCGGCCGGCCCTGGTCCATCCCAGCATTCGATCATATACCCAATTGATGGGCAATAGCTCACCCAAGGCCGGAACGCCGCACCCTTTTCTGGATCAGTGCGCCACCTGCCGGTAGATCGCCGGCAGCGCCGCGGGCAGTCGGCGGATATTACCGACGATGGCGTAGCCGCCGCGCCCGAACAGCGTCGGGAAATAGGACTGCGCGGTTGCGTCCACCGTGACGCCGAAGGCGGCGATGCCGAGCCGGCGCGCCTCCTGCACCGATTTGCGGGTGTCCTCGACCGCGAAGCGGCCTTCGTAATGATCGACATCGTTCGGCTTGCCGTCGGTGAGGACGAGCAGCAGCTTCTTGCGCTGCGGCTGACGGGCGAGCTCGGCCGAGGCGTGGCGCACCGCCGCGCCAATCCGCGTGTAATAGCCGGGCTTCAGCGCGCCGATACGACGCGCCACTGCCGCGCTCATCGGCTCGCCGAAGGCTTTGACCGTTTCGAGCCGCACCCAGGACCGCCGGCGCGACGTGAAGGTCAGGATGCTGTGGTGGTCACCGCAGGCCGACAGGCCGTGCGCGAGCACGAGCAGCGCCTCCTTCTCGACATCGAGCACGCGATGGCCGTCGGCCCAGGCGTCCGTCGAGAGCGAGACGTCGACAAGCAGTGTGACGGCGAGATCGTGCCCCTGCGGGCGCATCGCGACATGGATGCGATCGAGACCGCCGCCGCTGCCGGCGCGAAGATCGCACCGCGCGCGCACGAGCGCGTCGAGGTCGAGGTCGTGTCCATCGGCCTGGGCGCGCATCAATTCGCGGCGCGGCCGCAAGATCTCGAAGCGCTGCCGTACCTGACGGATATGCCGGCGCATGGTCTCGTCGGGCGACCAGGTCTCTCCGGTCTCGGACGCGGCGTCCGCCAGCACGTGGCAGTGATCGGGCAGGTAGGAGCTGCTGCGGTAGTCCCATTCGGGATAGGTGAGATCTGCGTTCAATGGCGAGGCATCGAGAGCTTCCGGCGGCAGGTCGAGATCGAATTTGAGCCGGCTCGCCGGCTTGCCGCTGCGGCGGCTCAGCGTCATCTCCTCGAGATCGTCGGCGGCCTTCTGCGCGTCCTCGTCCTCGCTGTCGTCGGCCGGACGGTCGACATTGACCATCTCGGCCATCGCGAGGATCTTTTCGAAGCGGTTGAGCACGAAGGGATCGCGGCGGTTGGCGTTGTCCTCGCGCTCGCGCACGGCAAAGCGCTTGCGATTGTCCTGGGTCGCGGCCCCCGCGCCCGGCGCGCACGCGTCGTCGCCAGCATGCGCGGGCGAGAACTCGCGCGTCCAGCAATCGCCCCAGAGCGGACACGGCAGGACCGAGCGATAGTCCGGCGGCGCCTTGTCCGGCAGCGGACCTGTCCCCATCATCGCCGGCCACAGCCGGCCCGAAGGCACCTTTCCGGCCCCGAGCAAGGCGAGAGCGATCTGCTCGATCTCCTGCTCAAGACGCGGCAACGGACGTTGCGGCCGGGCTTCGGCAGTTGCGGCGGCGAGCCGCGCGTAATCGGCGGCGAGCCCGGGAAACTGCGTGAGCACGAAGACCGCCGTCTCGCTCGCCCGGCGCAAGACCAGAAGGTCCCGCCGCAGCGGATCATGCTCCGTGATCGTCTCGATCGGCGCGACCGCGAACCACGCCGCAAGCCAGCGATAGAGGCATGCGTTGAGGTCGCCGTCGGCAAATATCGCAATGCGGTCGGGGAAGAAGATGGTCGTGGCGTCGCGGCCCGGCTGTTCGAGACGTTCGTCTCCAAGGCCGATGCGTTGCCGCCAGCGGAGCCGATGGCTCGCCCTGCGTGCGCCTGCGCTCGCGATCTGAACACCCGTCTCGCCGCCAAGCGCACGGAACATCACCGCGAGCCGGCCTCTCACCTCCGCAAGCGCGACCGCGTGATCATCGTGAACCGGATAGCTCGCGGTGCCGCCGACCATCCGGTGCCAGGCGCGGCCGACCGTCTCCTCCAGTTCGAGGAAGTCGAGCATGGGACCTGCCTCACGCAATCACGGCGCGCGCGACATCCAGCAGCGCCGCCTTGACGTCGGAATCGTCGGTCAGCGGCTCGATCATGCCGGCGAGCACGGCATCGGCGATCGAGACTCCCGCCGCAATCAAAGTCGCGCAATACACCACGAGTCGGGTCGAGACGCCCTCCTCCAGATCATGCCCCTTCAGCGCCCGCAGACGTCCGGCAAGCGCTACCAGCGGCCGTACGCGATCCGGCGGCAGCCCGCTCTCGGCCGACACCACCGCAATCTCCTGCTCGGTCGGCAGGAAGCCGAACTCAATGGCGACGAAGCGCTGCCGCGTCGACGGCTTCAACGCCTTGAGCAAGGTCTGGTAACCGGGATTGTAGGAGACGACGAGCATGAAGCTCGCGGGAGCAACGAGCTCCTCGCCGGTTCGCTCCAGCGGCAGGATACGGCGGTCGTCGGTGAGCGGATGCAGCACGACGGTGACGTCCTTGCGGGCTTCCACTACCTCGTCGAGATAGCAGATGCCGCCCTCGCGGACCGCGCGCGTCAACGGACCGTCGGTCCAAACAGTGTCGCCGCCTCTCAGCAGATAGCGGCCGGTGAGATCGGCGGCGGTGAGATCGTCGTGGCAGGCGACGGTGTGGAGCGGCAAGCCCAGCCGCGCGGCCATATGCGCGACGAAACGCGTCTTACCGCAACCGGTCGGCCCCTTCAGCAGGACCGGAAGCCGGTGCCGCCAGGCATGCTCGAACAGCGCGCATTCGTTGCCGCTTGCGACATAGGCCGGTAGCGCGGGTGCAGGAGCGGCCAAGGCGTGAAGGGCTGCTTTCATGATCTTTCTCCGTAGATTTCTGAAGCGGCGGCCGCGACGAAACGCGGCCGCCGTCACGCTTACTCGGCCGGCTGCAGCACGGCGGGAATGGTCGCCAGCTTCTCGCGGCCGGGCACCAGCACCGCCCAGACGAACATCAGCGCGGAGATCGCGACGAACCCACCGGAGCCGAGCCGCACCCAGTAGAAGAATGCGAGCTGGTCCTGCACGTCCATGTAGCCCTGGCCGAGCACGCGCTGGAGATGGACCTGGACCACGCCGGCAAAGGTCAGCGCGAACGTCATGGTCATCATGGCCGTGCACATGATCCAGAAGCTCGTCATGCTGAGCCACTGGTTATAGGGCGCGCGTCCCTTGATCTGCGGGATGGCGTAAGCCATCACGGCAAGGTTGAGCATCACATAGGCGCCAAAGAAGGCGAGATGGCCGTGCGCAGCGGTGACCTGGGTGCCGTGGGTGTAGTAGTTCACCGAGGATAGTGTGTGCAGGAAACCCCAGACGCCGGCTCCCAGGAACGCCATCACCGAACAGCCGACCGACCACAGCAGCGCGGCGCGGTTCGGATGCTTGCGGCCGGCCTTCCAGGTCATCTGCACCGTGAAGATCACCATCGTGAAGAACGGCGCAACCTCGAGCGTCGAGAACAGCGAGCCGATCCACTGCCAGTAGCCGGGCGCGCCGATCCAGTAGAAATGGTGGCCGGTGCCGAGAATCCCCGAGAACAGCGCGAGGCCGATGATGACGTAGAGCCACTTCTCGACCACCTCGCGATCGATGCCATTGAGCTTGATCATGAGATAGGCGAGCACGGAGGCCATGATCAGCTCCCAGACGCCCTCGACCCAGAGATGGACGACGTACCACCAGTACATCTTGTCGACCGCGAGGTTCGCCGGATTGTAGAAGGCGAACAGGAAGAAGATCGCAACGCCCCACAGGCCGAACAGCAGGATGTTGGTGACCGTGGTCTTGCGTCCCTTGAGCGCGGTCATGGTCACATTGAACAGGAACATCAGGCAGACGACGACGATACCGACCTTGATGATGAAGGGCTGCTCAAGGAACTCGCGGCCCTCGTGGTAGTGGAAGAGATAGCCCACGACCGCGACGCCTGCTGCGCCAAAAAACATCCAGAACTGGATCTTTGCGAGTAGCGGGCTGTACAGCTCGGTCTCGGTTTCCTCAGGCAGCAGGAAGTAGGTCGCGCCCATGAAGCCGATCAACGACCACACGATCAGCGCGTTGGTGTGGATCATCCTGACGATGTTGAACGGCAGCAGAACCGACAGCGTGTTGGGCAGGACGTAGATCGTCCCGGCGAGGAGGCCGAACAGGACCTGAGCCAGGAACAGGGTCAGCGCGCCGTAGAAATACAGCATCGCGACTTTCTGGGTCTGATATTTCATCTCGGATTCTCTCTGTCTTGAAAGAGGAAAGCGGCGGGCTCAACCGGCCTTGTTCGGCGGCCAATCCTGGCGCTTGATCGTGCTCACCCATTGCAGGAAATCGGCGAGATCGTTGAGCTCCTGGTCGGTGAGGTTGAATTGCGGCATCTGCCGCCTGCCCTCCGCGCCTGAAGGCTGCGACTGCATCCAGGCCTTCAACGTCTCTCGCGCGCCGGCCGGATCCTCCTTGCCGCCCCATCGATCCCAGACGTTGCCGACTTCGGGCGCGAAATAGGCGCCTTCGCCGAGCAACGTGTGGCAATTGATGCAGGAGTTCTTCTCCCAGACATGCTTGCCGCGGGCGACCGACGACGTCAGCGTCACTGCGTCCGTCGAGGTCGTGACCATGTAGTAGTGGCTGTGCGCCGTCAGCCCGATGAAGATGGCGAAGAAAAAGGCCGAGCCGCCGTAGAAGACGTTTCGAGCGGCCGACTTGGTCAGGCGTTCAGCCATTGCCAATCCTTTCAATTGAGTCCCGCCGAGAAAATCGGTGATGCGATTTATCGCTGATCGGCACGGCCTGTTCTTTGTCAGGGCGCAAGGAGTGAGTCAGATCAGGGCGCTGACGGCAGATGTGAGCCAGGCAAACAGCACCACCATGAGGATCCAGGCGCTGACGAGGCCGCGCCAGAGCGCAGGCGCCGCGCGAAGATCGAGGAAATCGAGCGCAATCCGGCGGCCCTTGACGGCGGCCAAGGCCAGCAGCAGGGCGTTGCCGAGCAGCGGCCGCGGCACCAGCGGTGGCACCAGGATGGTCGCGAGCGCGAGGCCGATCAGCGCGATCCATGTGATGTCCAGGCGATCCGGCATCGTCACCGCACCAGATAAAGAATCGGGAACATCACGATCCAGACCAGATCGACCATGTGCCAGAAGGCCGTTCCCGTCTCGACGCCGAACGCTTCAGCGCGGCGGCAGACCAATGCGAGGATGATGATGCCGAGGCAGACGTGCAGAAGATGGAAGCCGGTCAGGAGGAAGTAGAGTGTGAAGAACGGACTGGTCTCGAGTCCGATGCCGCGTCCGATCTCTTCGGCATATTCGCCGAGCTTGATCGCCACGAACAGGCCGCCAAGCCCCATGGCTGTGAGGAGCCAGGATTGTGTCGCCCGGCTCTCGCTGGCCCGCGCGGTCTTCGCAGCCCGGGCTGCGGCCCAACCGCTCGTCACCAGCACGACAGTGTTCAATCCGGCGAGACCCGGATCAAGCGCCGCCTGCCCCACCGCGAACACGGCCGGATGGATCGCGCGGGCGACCGCGAATGCACCGAGAAACAGACCGAAGGCGGCGAGCTCGCTGAAGATCAGCACCCAGATCATGGGATCGCCGGGAAGATCGTCCAGAATTCCCCAGCCGGCTCCCCGTGGTTCGCAATCGGCTGCCGACATCTGCTCTTCCGGATCAGGACACCAGCCAGACTTAGCTCAGCCGTGCCGATCCGAGTTTGTTGCCGGACAAACTTGGGGAATGCCGATCAATTTGTTTGCGCCGTCGCAACGTCCGGCCGGCCGGGTCGCGGTACCAAACGCCCCAGGGTTCCGTGGAGCTGCGAGCGATAACATGAGCGATGCACAAATCGGGCTGATGACCGCAACGCCCATCATCATCGTCTTCGCCATCGCGCTCCGGCGAATGGGCGTGCTATCGACCGTGGCCACCGTCTCGGCGGTGAGCCTCTCCGTCGCGATCGCCGGGGTGCTGATCACGACGCAGTAATGACTGCCGTAGCCCGCATGGAGCAGAGCGGAATGCGGGTCAGTAGCCCCGGATTGCGCTTCGCTCCATCCAGGCTACGCAGCCTCATCTCCGCTGATTATATACGTCGATGCACACCGCCCCGAGCAGGACCAGACCCTTGATGACCTGCTGATAGTCGATGCCGATGCCGAGGATGGACATGCCGTTGTTCATCACACCCATGATCATGGCACCGACCACGGCGCCGCCGACGCGGCCGACACCGCCATAGGCCGAGGCGCCGCCGATGAAGCAGGCGGCGATGACGTCGAGCTCGAAGCCGAGACCCGCCTTCGGCGTTGCGGTGTTGAGGCGCGCGGCGAAGACGAGGCCGGCGAGCGCGGCGAGCACGCCCATGTTGACGAAGGTGAGGAAGGTCAACCGTTCCGTCTTGATGCCCGACAGGCTTGCCGCTTTCGCATTGCCGCCGACCGCGTAGACCTGCCGACCGATGACGGTGCGGCGGGTGACGAAGCCGTAGAGCGCGATCAGCGCGGTCATGATGACCAGCACGTTCGGCAGACCGCGATGCGAGGCGATCAGATAGGTGAAATAGAGCACGGCGCAGGCCAGGAGAATGCTCTTGCCGAGGAAGAACGCGTAAGGCTCGACCTCGATGCCGTGCAACTGCTCGCGCGAGCGCCCCTTGGCGCTGGCGTAGACGAGGCCGAGCGCGAGCACCGCACCGACCAGCATCGACGTCGGATGCAGCGTGCCGGCCTCGGGCAGCATCTCCGGAATGAAGCCCGACGACAATTTCTGGAAGGTCGCCGGGAACGGCCCGAGCGACTGGCCCTGCAACACCGCGAGCGCAAGTCCTTTGAACACCAGCATGCCGGCCAGCGTCACGATGAAGGACGGAATCTTGAAATAGGCCACCCAATAGCCCTGCGCGGCGCCGATTGCCGCGCCCAGCAGCAGGCAGGCGATGAAGGCGAGCGTGTAGTCGACCTTGTATGTCACCATCAGCACGGCGGCCACCGCGCCGACGAAGCCCGCGACCGAGCCGACCGAGAGGTCGATATGGCCGGTGACAATGACGAGCAGCATGCCCAGTGCCATGATGACGATGTAGCTGTTCTGCAGTACCAGATTGGTCAGGTTGAGCGGCTGCAGCAGCGTGCCGCCGGTCATGACCTGGAAGAACAGCATGATCGCGATCAGCGACATCAGCATGCCGTAATTGCGCAAATTGTTCTTGATGAAGCTGCCGTGCCGGCCCTCCTCGGGCAGCGAAACCGTCTTGTCGGTCATAGCTGCGATCCTCCCATCTCCGCACCCGCGAGGGCGCTGCTTCCATAATTTCTGTCGTTGCGCATGATGGCGCGCATGATCTTTTCCTGCGTCGCTTCGGCGCCGGGGAACTCGCCGACGAAGGCGCCGTCGTTCATGACACAGATGCGGTCGCAGATGCCGAGTAGCTCGGGCATCTCCGAGGAGATCACCACCACGCCGCGGCCGGCTTCCGCAAGCTCGTTGATGATACAGTAGATCTCGTATTTGGCACCGACGTCGATGCCCCGGGTCGGCTCGTCCAGGATCAAGACCTTGGGGTCGGTCATCAGCCATTTCGACAGCACGACCTTCTGCTGGTTGCCGCCGGAGAGCTGGCCGGTCTCCTGATAGACGTCGGAGCAGCGGATGCGCATCCGGTTGCGGTAATCGCTGGCGACCTTCAGCTCGGCGATGTCGTCGATCACCCGGTTGGGGGCGACCTGGTCGAGGCTTGCCAGTGTGATGTTCTTGCGGACGTCGTCGGCGAGGATCAGTCCGAGCTGCTTGCGGTCTTCGGTGACATAGGCAAGGCCGGCGTCGATCGCGGCGGCCACGTTGGGCAGCACGATCTCACGGCCCTCGAGCCGGATGCGACCGCTGATCGTGGTGCCCCAGGAGCGGCCGAACAGGCTCATGGCGAACTCGGTGCGCCCCGCCCCCATCAACCCGGCGATGCCGACGACCTCGCCGCGTTTCACGCTGAAATCGACGTTCTTGATCACCTGCCGCTCGGGATGGATGGGATGGTAGACCGACCAGTTCTCGACGGTGAGAACGGGCTCGGCGATTTTTGCGCTCCGCTCCGGAAAGCGATGGGCGAGATCGCGGTTGACCATGCTGCGTATGATGCGGTCTTCCTGGATCGGCTCGGCGCGGCAGTCGATGCCGTCGACGGTGCGGCCGTCACGCAGCACGGTGATGTGGTCGGCAACCTTGGCGACCTCGTTCAGCTTGTGCGAGATCAGGATCGAGCCGATGCCCTGCGCGCGGAACGCCATGAGGCGTTCGAGCAGCGCGGCGCTGTCGGCCTCGTTGAGGCTCGCGGTCGGCTCGTCCAGGATCAGCATCCGCACCCGCTTGGACAGCGCCTTGGCGATCTCGACCAGCTGCTGCTTGCCGACGCCGAGATCGGTGATCAGCGTATCCGGCGATTCCTTGAGGCCGACCTGCGCCAGGAGTTCCCGCGTGCGTCTATAGACCTCGTCGCGATCGATGACGCCGAGCTTGGACGGCGGATGCGACAGGAAGATGTTTTCGGCAATCGACATCAGCGGGATCAGCGCCAGCTCCTGATGGATGATGATGATACCGAGCGCCTCGGAATCGTTGATGTCGCGGAAGCGGCGCTCCTCGCCATCAAAGATGATGGTGCCCTCGTAGCTGCCGGCCGGATAGACGCCGCTGAGCACCTTCATTAGCGTGGACTTGCCGGCACCGTTCTCGCCGACGAGGGCGTGGATCTGCCCGGCTTCAACCGAGAAGTTGACATCGCGCAGCGCCTGCACGCCGGAAAAGCTCTTGCTGACGTTACGCATCTCCAGCATTGCAGTCATTGGATCATTCTCCCGGGGGCTTCCACAATCGTCATGGCCGGGCTTGTCCCGGCCATCCACGTGCAGCCGCTTGCGAAGAGGGACGTGGATGCCCGGGACAAGCCCGGGCATGACGAGTTGATAAACATGCGCTTCGCCCTAACCCTAAAGAACTCCCTCTCCGCAGGTCGGGAGAGGGAGTAGACCTCTTACTGGAACTGCGACTTCTTGTAGTAGCCGCTGTCGACCAGGACCTTCTCCCAATTGTCCTTGTAGACCACGACCGGCTTGAGCAGATAGGACGGCACGGTCTTGGCGCCGTTCTCGTAGGTCTTGGTGTCGTTGACGGTGACCTGCTTGCCGGCCAGCGCAGCGTCGACCATGTCGGCGGTCACCTTGGCGAGGTCGCGGGTGTCCTTGAAGATGGTCGAATACTGGTCGCCGCGCAGCATCGCCTTGATCGAGGGCACCTCGGCATCCTGGCCCGAGATGATGGGCATCGGCTGGCCGGCGCTGCCATAACCAACGCCCTTCAGCGAGGAGATGATGCCGATCGATAGGCCGTCATACGGCGACAACACCGCGTTGACCTTCTTGTTGCCGTAGTAGGCACTGAGCAGATTGTCCATGCGGGCCTGCGCGGTGGCGCCATCCCAACGCAAGGTCGCGACCTTGTCCATGCCCATCTGGCCGGAGACGACGACGAGCTTGCCGCTGTCGATGTACGGCTTCAGCACACTCATCGCGCCGTTGTAGAAGAAGTAGGCGTTGTTGTCGTCGGGCGAGCCGCCGAACAGCTCGATGTTGAACGGACCCTTGCCATCCTTGAGGCCGAGGCCCTGCACGATCGACTCGGCCTGGAGCACGCCGACCTGGAAATTGTCGAACGTCGCGTAATAGTCGACGTTCGGCGTGCCGCGGATCAGGCGGTCATAGGCGATCACGGTGATGCCTTTCGCTTTCGCCTGCTTGAGCACGTCGGACAGCGTAGTGCCGTCGATCGCGGCGATCACCAGCGCTTTCGCGCCCTTGGTCACCATGTTCTCGACCTGCGAGAGCTGGTTCGGAATGTCGTCCTCGGCATATTGCAGGTCGGTGTTGTAGCCGCGCTCCTTCAGCACCTTGACCATGTTGTTGCCATCGTCGATCCAGCGCGCCGACGATTTGGTCGGCATGGCGATGCCGACTGTTGCTTTGTCCTGGGCCGAGGCGGTGACGCCCGCGGCCATCGTCGCAGCGCCGGCCAGCGCCAGCGCGAGGAAGGTCGTCTTCAGTTTCAGCATGTTTCACTCCCTTTGGTGTCAGACTGTTTTTTCGTGTCGCCGAGAACTTTGGTGGTGTGCGGCTTCGAGCCTCCTATGCGAGCTTGACGTCAGGCTCCGCGCGACCGCGCGCGGATGCCTCCAACAGAAAGGTGTAGCCGGCTTGCGGATCGGCGGCACGCGCCGCCGCATCCATGTCCTGCCAGGCCGAGGTGACGAGGAGACGAGACAGATCAGGGCCTACAAAAGCGGGGCAGCTCGCCTGCTTTGCCGGCACGCTCATCGAGCGCAGCCGCTCGCCTTGCGGAGAGTAGACGTCGATACGGCCAGCGCCCCAGCACGCGTTCCAGATGTTTCCGTCGGCGTCGCACACCGAACCATCGAGACCGCCGATGCCGGTGTGGCGCAGCAGCACTTCCGGCTCGCCGCGCGGCAGGCCGGTCGTGGGATTGAGCGGCACCGCGTAGAGCACCGCGCGCGCAGTATCGGCGAAGTAGCCGGTGGTGCCGTCGGGCGAGAAGCAGATCGAGTTGGGAATGCTGACGCGCGGAAACAGCATCGAGATCTCGCCGTGATGGAACGCGTAGATCGCGCCTGCCCCTGCTTCCGCCTTGCGGCCCATGGTGCCGATCCAGAACGTGCCGGAGGGATGCACGCGGGCATCGTTGGAACGGGTCGCGGGATTATCGGCTTCGAGCGGACAGATCAGCGTCATCGCGCCATCGGCGATTTTGCGGACATAGAGCCCGTCTTCCGCGACGATCAACTGCCGTTCGGCGTCGATCCGCCCAACTGCGCTCGCCATCCGGCCCAGCGCATGAACGCGAATGCTGCCGCTGGCGAGCTGCGCCTCGAACAGTCGCCCCTCGCGGATATCGAACCACCAGGCCGTGTCCGTGGTCACGTCATAGGTCGGCCCCTCGCCGAGATGGCAAGGATCGTCCGAAAGAACCGAGGTGGGCACCTGTTCCATCATGACCTCCTCACCGCAAAGCGATAGACCGTGTGATGGCGGTAGACCTCGCCCGGCGCTAGGCGCGGGCTCGGGAAATCCGGCCGGTTCGGTGCGTCCGGCCAGATATGCGGCTCCAGGCACATCGCGTCGGACTGCCGGTAGAGCTTGCCGCCCTTGCCCGAGATCGTGCCGTCGAGATAATTACCCGAATAGACCTGCAGACCGGGCTGATTGGTGAGCAGCTCCATGATGCGCCCCGAGCGCGGTCCCTCCAGCCGCGCCGCGAGCGCAAGTTTGCCATCACGCGCGAGACTGTAGGTGTGATCGTAGCCCCTGCCGTTGCGCAATTGCTGGTCGCTCTCGCGGATGCGCTCGCCGACGGCCCGCGGCTCGCGGAAGTCGAACGGCGTGCCGGCAACGCTGCGCGGCGGCTCCGGCAACGGAATGGCGGTGGGATCGATCGCGAGGAAATGCCCGGCGGCGACCGTCAGCTTGTGATCGAGAATGGGCGTACCTGATGTCGCGCCTTCCAGATTGAAGAAGCTGTGGTTGGTCAGGTTGACGATGGTCGGCCGGTCGGTCCGCGCCTCCATGATCAGGGATAGCTCGGCCGGGCCGGTGACGCGATAGGTCAGGCGCACATCGAGCCGACCGGGATAGTTTTCCTCGCCATGCGGGCTCGTGTAGGTCAGCGTGACCGCGGGCTCGGCGCCATCGTCGATCTCCGCAATGTCCCAGAGCTTGCGGTCGAAGCCGTCGAGGCCGCCATGCAGCGCATTCGGACCGTTGTTGACGGGAAGCTGCACCGTCTCGCCGTCCAACGAAAATTGTCCGTTGGCGATGCGATTGGCGTAGCGGCCGACGGTGGCGCCGAAGAACTTCCGTTCGGCGAGATAGCCGGCGAACGCGTCATGGCCGAGCACGACGTCGTCGTAGCCGCCCTTGGCGTCCGGCGCGATCAAGGCCTGCAAGACTGCACCATGGGTGATGATGCGCGCCTCGAACCCGCCCTCTCCGCGCAGCACGATGCGGTCCACCTTGCGGCCGTCCGGCAGCGTTCCGAAGACGTCTCTTTCTGTTTTCGATCCAGCCATGATCAATCCACAAACGGTTCGACGATCGTGCGCCTGCCGAGCAGGAAGGCGTCCGCGACGAGACGAAGCGGCGCCAAATCGACGTCGCTCGCGCCTGTAGCGGCGAGCGTGACGAAGCGCCGGTAAAGCTCCCGATATTCCTCATCGGGCGCCTCGGCAACGGTCTTGCCGTCGATCGCCATGATCCTGCCGCCGCGGGATAGCGTCATCCGGCCCTGGTCGGTTTCGACGAGGATATCCCAGCTCTGCGGCCCGGTCTGGCGGAAATCAAACTCGGCGGCCACAGGCAGGCCGTCGATGTCGGTCAGCGTCAGCTTCGCGGCGATCGGCGCCTGGCAATTGGCAGGGAAGGCGAGTTCGGCCGCGGTGACGAACACAGGTTTCGGCAGGATCCTGGTCAGGATCGACAGCGCATTGATGCCGGGATCGAACACCCCGAGCCCGCCCGGCTCCCAGATCCACGCCTGCCCGGGATGCCAGACGCGGACGTCCTCTTTCCAGTTGATGTGCACGGAATGGATGCGGCGCGCGGCGAGCCACTCGCGCGCCGGCTCGACTGCCGGCGCATGGCGCGAATGCCAGGTCGCAAACAGCGTTCGCTTGGCCTCACCGGCCATCGCGATCAGCGGATCGAGCTCGGCAACGCCGGCGCCGGGCGGCTTCTCCAGCATGACATGCTTGCCGGCCCTGAGCGCTGCGACGGCCTGGGCGCGGCGCACTTGAGGCGGCGTGCAGAGCGACACCGCGTCGATCGGCGGGCCTTTTTCCAGCAGCTCCTCGATGGTCGCGAAATGCGGCAGATCCGGCAACGAGGCATTGCGGCTGGCGACGGCCGCCAGCGTCGCGCCGGGAACCGCTGCGATGGCGCCGACGTGCTGGTCCCGCGCGATCTTGCCGAAGCCGACGATGGCGATGCGAAGTTCAGTCACGATCTTTCTCCAGCTTCCGCGGACGGCAGCGCTTCGGCCGGTACAGTCTCGATCACTGTACCCTCGTGGCGGCGCATGCCGTTGTGAATGACGTAGACCATCGCCTCCGACGCAGTCGTGGCATCACCGTCCGCGATGGCATCGACGATCTTCTGATGCCAGAGCAGAACGGTGTCGCGGTCCTCCGGTTCGACCGGTGCGCTGAGCAGGAATGAGGCGCGCAACGCAGCCTCGATGACGTGCCCGATCGAGCGCATGAACAGATTTCCGGAGGCGCGCGCCACACCGACATGGAGCGCGAGGTCGGCATCGGCGAAGCCAACGGAGTCGGAGGCTTCAAGCCGCATCCGCTCCATGCAGCGACGGAGCTCGGAGAGATCCTGCTCCGACCGCTGCGCCGCCGCCAGCGCGGCCGCGCGCGGCTCGACCGCGAGGCGGATTTCGGCGAGGTCATTGAGGAAGCGCTTGTCGATCCCGGCATCCAGGTGCCAGGCCAGCACGTCGGCGTCGAACATGTTCCAGGCGACGCGTTCACGCACGACGGTGCCGACCCGCGCCTTGGTTGTGAGCAGGCCCTTGGCCACCAGCGTCTTCACGCTCTCGCGCAGCACCGGTCGCGACACCCCGAACATCGCGATCATTTCGGCATCGCCAGGCAGGCGCGTTCCCTCCGCGTAGCGGCCGGCAATGATGTCGACGCCGATCGAGCGGGCCACCTCCGCGTGATTGGAGTGCGCCCGGCGCGTCGGGATGACAAGGATGCGCGAGGTGGTCATGAGACTGCTCCCGCGCGCTTTGCCACGGGCCGGCGCGCGAGCGCGACCAACCCCTGCTGCAAGGCGATGAAGGCGAACAGCAGCACCCCGGTCGCGATCTTGGTCCACCAGCTCGACAGCGTCCCGTCGAAATTAATGTAGGTCTGGATCATGCCCTGGATCAGCACCCCGAGGAAGGTGCCGATCACCGAGCCCTGCCCGCCCGTGAGCAGCGTGCCGCCGATCACGACGGCCGCGATGCTGTCGAGCTCGACGCCAACCGCGGACAGCGAGTAGCCGGCGCTGGTGTAGAAGGAGAAGACGATGCCGGCGATGCCGGCGAGCAGGCTCGACAGCATGTAGATCTTCACCGTCATCCTGCCGACGGCGACACCCATCAGGCTCGCGGTCGCCCGGCTGCCGCCGAGCGCATAAACATTGGCGCCGAACCGGGTGAGCTGCAGCAGCAATGCGCCGCCGATCACGATCGTAAGCATGATGATCGCGACCGCCGTCAGCCGTCCACCGCCGGGTACTCGCAGTGCGAAGTCCGACACGGTGGAATAGACCGGTGCTGTGATCGGCACCGATTCCGTCGAGAGCAGGAAGCTGGCACCCCGGGCCAAGAACATGCCGGCGAGCGTCACGATGAAAGGCGGCAAATCGAAGACATGGATCACCGCGCCCATCGCCGCTCCGAAGGCGGCCGAGAGCGCGAGGATGGCGACGAAGGCGACCAGGGGCGGCATTCCCCAGCGCTCGATCGCCAGCGCGACGAACACCGTGGTGAAGCCGATCACCGAGCCGACCGAGAGATCGATGCCGCCGGAAATGATGACGAAGGTCATGCCCGTCGCGACGATGCCGAGGAAGGCGTTGTCGGTCAGGAGATTGCCGACAACGCGGGTGGAGGCGATGTTGGGAAACTGCATCGCGCAAAGCGCGAATCCCGCGACGAGCACGATCGCCGTGATGAGGACGGGCGGCAGGCCTTTCATGCCTTGGTCCCCCGCAGCCGCGTCACGATTCCGGCAAAGCCGGACAGCTTCGGCGATTGCAGCAGCAGCACGGCGAGCACCACCATCGCCTTGACCAGCAAATTGAACTCCGGCGGATAGCCCGACAGCAGAATGCCGGTGTTCATGGTCTGGATGATCAGCGCGCCGAGTACGGCCAGCACGAGACTGAAGCGGCCGCCGAACAGCGAGGTGCCGCCGATCACCACCGCGAGGATGGCGTCGAGCTCGAGCCAGAGGCCGGCATTGTTGGCATCCGCGCCCATGATGTCGGCCGCCGCGATGACACCGGCAAGCGCAGCGCAAACGCCGCACCAGACATAGACCGCCAAAATCATCGCGCGCGTGCCGACGCCGGCAAGCTCGCTCGCCCGCGCATTGCCGCCGGTTGCCTCGATCAGTAACCCAAGTGCCGAGCCTCGCACCACCGCGCCGGTGAGCATCAACATGCCAAGCGCAATCGCGACTGGCACCGGCACGCCGAGGATGGAGCCGTTGCCGAGCCAGACCAGATCGGGCGAGGAGAAGGTCACGATGCGGCCTTCGGTAATGAGCTGAGCGATGCCGCGTCCCGCCACCATCAGGATCAAGGTCGCCACGATCGGCTGCATGCCGAGCACCGCGACGAGAAATCCGTTCCACAATCCGCAGATCAGGCCCGCGCCGAGCGCAGCCGCCAGCACCACGGCCAGACTGTGGTTGTCGGCGAGGCTCGCCGCGATCGCGCCCGAGATCGCCATGACCGCGCCGACCGACAGATCGATGCCGCGCGTCGCGATCACCAGGACCATGCCGAGCGAGAGCAGCGCCACCGGCGTGCCGCGATTGAGCACGTCGATCAGGCTGCCGAACAGACGTCCATCCTGGAGGCGCAGATCGAAGAATTGCGGCGACACCACACGATCGACCGCGAGGATGACGATCAATGCGAGGATCTGGGCAAGGCCGCGGCGCGGCAGCAGCGCTGTCATGTGTGAGCCTCAAGCGCAACGGCGACGCTATCGACGGCAATGGCCGCGAGAATGTTACCGACGTCGATCGCCTCGCCCGCGAGTTCCTCGACATGAGCGCGGTCGCGCAGCACCACCACGCGATCGGAATAGGTCACGATCTCGTCGAGCTCGGAGGAAATCACGAGCAGCGCAAGCCCGTCGTCGCAGAGCTCGCGTATCAGGCGGATGATCTCGGCATGCGCGCCGACGTCGATGCCGCGGGTCGGCTCGTCCAGCACGAGGAGCCGCGGGGAGGTCGCAAGCCACCGTGCCAGCAGGACCTTCTGCTGATTGCCGCCGGACAGCAGGCCGACGGGACGCTCCGGATCGGGCGGGCGAATGTCGAGCATCTTGACGTAACGGCTTGCGATCTCGTCCTGCTCGCGTCGCGACAGCGGCCGATGCAGACCGCGCTTGGCCTGGAGCGCGAGCACGATGTTCTCGCGCACGGTGAGCTCGGCAACGATGCCGTCAGTCTTGCGCTCCTCAGGGCAATAGCCAAAGCCGTGGCGCACGCCGTCGCGCGGCGAGTGAAGCCGGACAGGCGCGCCTTCCACCCTCGCCTGCCCGCGATCGGCGCGCTCGGCGCCGAACACCAGCCGCGCCGTCTCGGTCCGGCCCGAGCCGAGCAGGCCGGCGAGACCGACCACCTCGCCATGGCGCAGCTCGAGATTGAACGGCGCGACATAGCCTGATTTGCCATAGCTCTCGAAGCTCGCGCAGACTTCGCGGGCCTGATGCTCGCGCGTCGCGGCCCGCGCGCTGGTGGTCTCGGCCAGCTCGCGGCCGAGCATCATCCGGATCAGCTCGAGTCGCAACAGCGACGCGGTCTCGCGCTCGCCGACCAGGCGACCATTTCGCAAAACCGTGATGCGATCGGAGATCTCGTAGACCTGGTCGAGGAAATGGCTGACGAAGACGATGCCAATGCCGCGCTTGGCAAGCTGACGCATGATGCGAAAGAGGATCTCGACCTCATGGCGGTCGAGGCTCGCGGTCGGCTCGTCCAGGATCAGCACACGCGCCGAGAGATCGACAGCGCGCGCGATTGCGGTGACATGCTGGATCGCCACCGAATAATTGCCAAGCGGCGCTGATACGTCGATGTCGAGGCCGAAATCCGCGAGCAGCGCCTTGGCGCGGCGGCGCATCTCGCCTTCGCGCACCATGCCGAAACGCATCGGCTGCCGGTCAAGGAACAGGTTCTGCGCCACCGAGAGGTTCGGCAGCAGATTGACCTCCTGGTAGACGGTGGCGATGCCGGCCTGAAGCGCCGCCTTGGCCGAGCGCGGCGCGACCTCTTCGCCGCCGAGCCTGACGATGCCAGCATCGCGCGGGAACACGCCGGTGATCACCTTGATCAACGTGGACTTGCCGGCGCCGTTCTCGCCAAGCAACGCATGAATCTCGCCAGCGCGCAGCGTGAAGTCGACTTGCTGCAACGCGCGTACCGCACCAAAACTCTTGCTGATCCCGCGCGCCTCCAGCAGGGAAGCCGCGGAATCCGGGCTGTTCTCCATCACAAATTCACTCCCAGCGGCGCCCGCCGACGATGCGGACACGGAGCCTGTTCGTTCGCGCAGCGGTTTCGAGCGGGATCGCCGGACTGCCGAAACACGGCCGTCCGGCGACGTCCTCGCCTCAGTAACCGAGGCCCTTCTTGCTGTCGTAGATCTTCTGCGGATCATCGGCGGCCGTATAAAGCTTCGACTCCGTCTGGATCCATTTCGGCGGCACCGTGCCCTTGCCCTTGAAGGCCGCGATGGCATCGAGCGCGGGGCCCGCCATGTTCGGCGTCAGCTCGACCGTGGCATTGGCTTCGCCGGCGGCCATGGCCTTGAAGATGTCGGGGACCGCATCGATCGAGACAGTGAGGATCTCCTTGCCCGGCTTGAGGCCAGCTTCCTTCATCGCCTGGATCGCGCCGACCATCATGTCGTCATTATGCGCGTAGACCGCGCAGATCGACTTGCCGCCGCCTTCGGCCTTGATGAAGCTTTCCATCACTTCCTTGCCCTTGGCGCGGGTGAAGTCGCCGGTCTGGCTGCGCACCACCTTCAGGTTCGCGTGTTTGGCGATGGCGGTGTCAAAACCCTTCTTGCGGTTGGCGGCGACGCTCGCGCCGACCGTTCCCTGCAATTCGACGATGTTGCAGGCTTTGGCCCCGACGGTCTTGGCCAGCCAGTCGCCGGCGACCTCGCCTTCATGCACGCTGTCTGAGGTCACGGCGGTGAGATAGAGCTCCTTGCCGGAGGGATCGATGTCGCGGTCGAGCAGCACGACCGGGATCTTGGCCTCCTTGGCTTCCTTCAGCACCGAGTCCCAGCCGGTCGAGACGACGGGCGCGAGGAAGATCGCATCGACATTCTGCGCGATGAAGGAGCGGATCGCCTTGATCTGGTTCTCCTGCTTCTGCTGCGCGTCGGCGATCTTGAGATTGACCTTGCGCTTGGTGGCTTCCTGCTTGGAGACCGAGGTCTCGGCCGCGCGCCAGCCGGATTCCGATCCGATCTGCGAGAAGCCGATGGTGAGCTCGGCGGCATTCGCCGGCAGCGCGAGCAGCAACGCGGCAGTGGCGCTGGCCGCAAAGAGGGCTTTGAGGATCATCAGGCGTATCTCCCAAAATGTTATCCGGGGCGCCGATTGGTAGCATCGCACCCACAGGCCGACCTTTGAGGCGGCGGGAGGGACTATTTCACGGAAGCTTGGTTCCGACTAGTCATATTATCTGACTATTTGGTCGGGAGGTGACATTCGGCAGGAGAGTCATTGTACGACACGCCCAGCGCGATTTTGTTCCGCAGATGCAACGGGAAGATGAAAGAAATGATGCAGCTTGGCCAGCGCCACATCGTCATGGGCGGGCTTGTCGCGGCTATCCACGTTCTTGCCATGCGGGACAAAGAACGTGGATGCCCGGAACAAGCCCGGGCATGACGACCTTCTCTGATTTCGATGTGCAATCGCCCGCTGTCGGCCGGGCAACATGCCGACCGCTAGATCAGCTTCCGCTGCGCCAGATTCTTCATCAGCGCGCCGATGCCGAAGGTCCAGGGCTCGCACTCGTCGCTGGTCCGCATGCGGTTGACGAGTTTGCCGAGCTGGGGCGCCGAGATCGTGACGATGTCGTCGCGCTTGTGGGTGAACCCCTGCCCCGGCGCGTCGCGATCCTTAACCGGTGCGAACATGGTCCCGAGGAATAGCACGAAGCCATCAGGATATTGATGCACCTTGCCGATGGTCTGCTCGACCAGATCGGTCGGATCGCGGCTGATCATGCTGATCGAGGAATGGCCGTCGAGGACGAAACCGTCCTGCCCCTTCACGTTCAGGCTGATGTCGAGCTTGCGGGCGTCATCGAGGGTAAAGCTGTCGTCGAACAGGCGCAGCAGCGGACCGATCGAACACGACGCGTTGTTGTCTTTGGCTTTCGACAACAACAGCGCCGAACGGCCCTCAAAGTCGCGCAGATTGACGTCGTTGCCGAGCGCGCCGCCGACGATCTTGCCGCGGCTCGAGACGAACAGCACCAGCTCCGGCTCGGGGTTGTTCCATGTCGATTTCGGATGCAGCCCCGCATCCATGCCGGTGCCGACCGACGACAAGGTCGGCGCCTTGGTGAAGACCTCGGCATCGGGGCCAATGCCGACCTCGAGATACTGGCTCCAGGCGTTCTGGTCGATCAGCACCTGCTTCAGGTGCATCGCCTGGTCCGAACCCGGCTTGAGCTTCGACAGATCGTCGCCGATCAGCCGCGTCACCTCTTGCCGGATCGCTTCGGCCGAGGCCGGATTGCCTTTCGCCCGCTCCTCGATCACGCGCTCCAGCATCGAGATGGCGAAGGTCACACCGGCCGCCTTCAGCGTCTGGAGATCGACCGGCGCGAGCAGCCACGGCTTTTTCGGATCGCGCTGATCGGGCGGCGTGTTGCGGACGATGGCCTCGATATCGCCGATGCGCTCGCCCTTGGTCGTGGCAAGCGCCTTCGCCGGATCGTCCTCCTCGCAGAGCGTGCTGACGGTCGGGAACGTTGCGGTGACGTCGAACACACCATCGCCGCGCACGGCGACCACGGCCGGGCCATTCGCCTGCGGCAGCCAGACGCGGCCGACAAGCGTTCCCCGCGTGCCGTCCTCGGGAAGAAGGTCCTTTACCGTCAATGTCGTCATGGGCGTATCCTCGCTCTTTTCGGATCGGCCGCGCTCGCGGAGGCCGATCACATTGGCGAAGACCAATAAACGTCTGGGACGGGAAGTCCAGCGCGGCAGCCCGCCGCGCTCCTATGCCCCCGCGCGCGCTTTCCGGGCCGCGATCTGCTGAAGCGCCCAGCGCGCGTTCTTGCGCACCTCGGGATCTGGATCGTTGGCGATGACGGCAAGGAACGCCTCGCCGTCGTGGTGGGCGATTTCGCCGAGCGCAGCAGCGGCTTCCTTCCGCAAATTCGCCTGCTCATGGTTGACGCAATTGCCGATCGGGCGAACCGCGTGCTCGATCTTCATCCGGCCAAGGCTGCGGATTGCCTTCAGCCGCACCTGCCAGAACTCGTCACTGAGCGAAGCGATGAGCTGGTCGGCGGCGATCGAGCCGTTGACGTTGAGGCCCAGCGTTTCTGCGGCCATCTCCCGCACCATCCAGTCCGAATCCTTCAACGCGCGCGTGATCATCTCAGCCGCGGGCTTCATCTGCGAGAAGGCGAGCGCGCTGACGGCGGCACGGCGCACATGCGCGTCGGGATCGTTGATCAGCGCGGTCAGCGCCGGGATTGATTCCTCCAGCTTGAGGAACCCGATCACGCCGATCGCTTGCACCCGCACGGCGGCGTCGGAATCCTGGAGCGCTTCCAGCGCCGGCTTCAGCGTATCCTTGCAGCGCAGCTCCTTCAGCGCGCGCAACGCGCCCATGCGGACGAAGGCGTGGGCGTGCTTGACCAGCGGCAGGATGATTTCGGCGCAGGCAGGATCCTTGAACTCGGCCATGCTGTCGGCCGCGGCGGACGCAACGATTCTCTCAGGATCGACCAGCAGCTTCACCAGCGCGCTGGCAGCCTCCGGCCCGTCGAACTCGCCAAGCGCCATCGCGACCTGCTGGCGGACGCCGGCATCGGGATCGGCGACCATTTTGGCGAGACGGCCGACTGCTGCGGGATCGCCGGAATGGCCGAGCGCGATGATGGCGACGCGGCGCTCCCCTGGATCGGCGGCCTGGAGCCGCTCGTCGGCATCTTCGAGATCGTCGTAGGATTCGAACGGGCTCGACATGACTACCTCAGCAGATAGGGAATGTTGACGGTGACAGCGCCGGTCGGGCAATCCGCCTCGCAGGGCATGCAGTACCAGCATTCGTCATAGGCCATATAGGCCTTGTTGGTCATATCGCTGATACGCAGCACGTCCAGCGGACAGACGTCGACGCACACCGTGCAGCCCTTGTCCGCGATGCATTTGGCGTCGTCGACGACCACCGGAACCGATGTCTGATAGGAAGCGAGAGGCATCGTATGTCTCCTGTTACTTTGGCGGGTCAGGCTGTCGCGCGGATGCGCTGCTTGTCGTAGAGATCCTTCTCATCGTCGGCGATCGGCACGATATAGGGCTCCACGGCACGCTTCTCGCTGGTCATCTTGCCGTCCTGCTTGCTCAGCAGCGTGTGGCAGAACCAGTTCTCGTTGTCCTTCTCCGGGAAATCCGTCCGCCAGTGATAGAGACCCCAGCGGCTTTCCTCGCGGTAGAGCGAGGCATGCACAGCCATGTCCGCGCAGTCCATGATCGACTGTACTTCGAGCGCGCGGAGCAGTTCGTGCGCATTGCGCGCGATCATGCGCTCCTGCATGTCTTCCCTCGCTTCGGCGAGCCGGCGCATGCCGAGTTCGTATTTGCGCGTAACTTTCGGCGGCTGGAGATAGTCATTGACGAGACGCCGGGTCTTGTACTCGATCTGGTTCGGCGGAATGCCGTCCTCGCGTTTGGTCGGCGCCATGACGCGGTCACGTTCGCTGGCGACATCGGCCGCGTCGAATTCCGCGAAGTCGTGATTGTCAGCGAATTCCATCGCGTCGAGGCCGGCGACCGAGCCGTTGGTGAAGGCGCCGAGCATGTAATTGTGCGGCACGCTGGCCATGTCGCCGGCGGCATAGAGGCCCGGGACGGTGGTGCGCGCGTTGTCGTCGACGAACACGCCCGACGCACTGTGACCGGAGCAGAAGCCGATCTCGGAGATATGCATCTCGATCGACTCGCTGCGGTAGTCGACCCCGCGCCCCTGCTGGAACAGGCCGCGTGTGGGACGCTCGACCTTGTGCAGCGTCGATTCGATCTCCGAGATGGTGTCGGGGTGAAGATGCTTGAGCTGGAGAAACACCGGGCCCTTGCCGGACAGCAGCTCGTTGTAGAATTCCAGCATCATCTGACCCGACCAGTAATCGCATTCGATGAAGCGCGATCCCTCGTTGTTGGCGGTGAAGGCGCCGAAGGGACCGGCGACGTAGGCGCAGGCCGGGCCGTTATAGTCCTTGATCAGCGGATTGATCTGATAGCATTCGAGGTTCGCCAGAGCCGCACCGGCATGATAGGCCATGGAATAGCCGTCGCCGGAATTGGCTGCGTTCTCGTAGGTACCAAACATGTAGCCGGAGGTCGGCAGACCGAGCCGGCCGGCGGCGCCCATGCACAGGATGACGGCCTTGGCCTTGATCACCAGCATCTCGGCGGTACGAGTATTAACGCTGATCGCGCCGGCAATGCGCCCGTCGGCGGATTTGAGCAGCCGCGTCGCCATGTAGCGGTTGGAGATCAGGATGCGGGCGCGACGGAGCTGGCGATACAGTGCCTTCTTCACGGTCTCGCCGTTCGGCATCGGCAGCACGTAGGTGCCGATGTGGTGCACCTTCTTGACGGCGTAGTCGCCGTTCTCGTTCTTCAGAAAGCGGATGCCGAAACTGTCGAGTTCCTCGATGATCGAGTAGCAGTTCTGCGCGTATTTGTAGACCGCCTTCTGATCGACGATGCCGTCATTGGCGATGGTGATTTCCTTGGTGTACTGCTCCGGCGTTGCGTATCCGGGAATGACGGCGTTGTTCAAGCCGTCCATGCCCATCGAGATCGCTCCGGAGCGCTTGACGTTGGCCTTTTCGAGCAGGACGACATTGGCCTTCGGATTCTTCAGCTTCGCCTTCAGTGCCGCCATCGGGCCGGCCGTGCCGCCGCCGATCACCAGCACGTCGCAGGAAACCTCCGAAAGTCCATCGACGATCTGATCTAGTGACATCGCTTGCTCCTGGTTCGCCGGCAGGTCCGGCGCCTTTGCATCAGATTTGTTCAGCAGGCGTCCCGGCGATAGCAATTAGTTGTCGCCGGGCTGCGATTTGCGCCTCAGCGCTCGACAAAGGCCTTTTCGATCACGAAATGACCGGGCCGGCTGTGATTGCCCTCGACAAAGTCGCGTGCGGACAACATCGCGGGAAGTTCCTCCAGCATCGCCGGGCTGCCGCACAGCATGATGCGGTCGGTCTCGATATCGAGGCCTGATAGACCGATGTCGTCGAAGAGCTGGTTCGACGCGATCAGGTCGGAGATGCGGCCGCGATTCCTGAACGGCTCGCGGGTAACGGTCGGGTAGTAGACGAGCTTGTCCCGGATCAGCGGCCCGAAGAACTCGTGATCGCGCAGGCCTTCTACCAGGTGCTCGCCATAGGAGAGCTCGGAGACCTGGCGGCAGCCATGGGCGAGCACGATGGTCTCGTAATTCTCGTAGACGTCGGGGTCCTTGATCAGGCTGGCGAACGGCGCGAGCCCCGTGCCGGTCGAGAGCAGCAACAGGCGCTTGCCGGGAAGGAGGTTGCCGGTGATCAGCGTGCCCGTGGCCTTGCGGCCGACCAGGATGACGTCTCCCTCCCTGATCTTCTGAAGGCGCGAGGTCAGCGGACCGTCCTGCACCTTGATCGAGAAGAACTCGAGCGCCTCCTCGTGATTGGCGCTCGCCATGCTGTAGGCCCGCAGCAACGGCTTGCCCTCGACTTCCAGCCCGATCATCGCGAACTGGCCGTTCTGGAAGCGGAAGCCCGGATCGCGCGTCGCGGTGAAGCTGAACAGGCTATCGGTCCAGTGCCTGACCGACAGGACCGTTTCCTTCTGAAATGCGCTCATTGTCTCTCCTGACCTCGATTGCGCACAAGGTTTCGGAGAGACGGGAATCCGGCAACGCCGAACTGAAATTCCCGGTCGATTAGTTTCACATTTCGTGGGCGATGATCGAACAGCAGGCAGCGAAGATCAGCGCCTCGCACCTGAGCCTGGCAATTAGTTGCTATCGCAGCAGCGCTGCGGCAACGTAGAGAAGGGTCGGAGACACGTCATGACCTTGGTGGCACCGATCGTGGCAGATTACGAAGCAAGCGCCGACCTCGCGACGCTCCGCGTTCGCACCGCTCAGGACGACACGCTGGACTTGCCGGCGGAAACGCTCCGCCTCTCCTGCAAATGCGCCCACTGCACCCGCGCCCGCTTCGACGGCCGCTTCCCCGAGCGTTTTCCGGGCATCGCGATCACCGAAATCGGCGATCTCGGTTACGGGCTGAACATCTCGTTTTCGGATGGGCATAATCGGGGGATTTACCCGAAGCCGTATTTGCTGAGCCTGGCGGGACGGTAGACGCAACAGGTCGTCCTCCAAACTCCGCTGTCATTCCCCGCGAAGGCGGGGAATCCAGTACGCCGCGGCTTCTCGATAACCCATTGACGTCTCTGGAATACTGGATCGCCCGGTCAAGCCGGGCGATGACAGCGGAGTGAATCTGGCACGGACATTGCTCCTCTTTAGAACGGTTTGAACGTTCCGGAGGCAGATAATGTTGCAGGCGGCGGCGAATGCGGTTCGGGGGGCCGGTCCCCCGGCAGTCCGGCCTGCCGGCGGTTCCTCGCTGCTGCTCACCGAGAACCAGCAATGGATCGGCGGACCGCCGCCGTTGATGGACAAGCTCAGCCAGCGCGAGCGGGAGCTGGTGCTGAAGCAGGGCCGCCGAAAAGTGCTCAACCGTGGCCAGACGCTGTTCAGCCAGGGTGGCAAGCATGACGGTATCTGGCTGATCGAAAGCGGCCGTATCCGGGTCTTCTACACCTCGCCGCTCGGCCGCGAGATCACGCTGGCCTATTGGCATGTCGGCAATTTCGTCGGCGGGCCGGAAGTGTTCGAAGGCACCGTGCATCAATGGTCCGGCGTTGCATCCAGCAATTGCAGCGTGGTGCATCTGCCCGGAAAGGAGTTGCGATCGCTTGCGGTCGAGATTCCGAACCTCGCGATCGGCCTGATCGAAGGCCTGACCTTCAAGGGCAAGTGCTATTCGGCGCTGGCCCAGATGCTGGGAACGCGCTCGATCACACAGCGCCTTGCGCATCTGTTGCTGCATCTCGTCGACCTCTATGGCGTCGATGACGCCGACGGCCGGGTGATCGCGGCCGCCTTCACCCATGCCGATATCGCCCACATGGTCGGCGCCACCAGGCAATGGGTCACGATCAGCCTGAAGCGCATGCAGGAGAAGGGAATCGTGCTGACCAAGCGCTCCCAGATCGTGGTCTGCCGGCCCGACGTGCTGGAAGAGATGCGAGGGCAAGCGTCGGACTAGGGCCGGTGCCCACCCAAGCGGCTTTATAGTGCAGGACTGCCCAAGGACTATGCAATCAACTTTTCCCGGCAACTAATCGACTGTGGCGCTCATTCCGGATTTGCCCTGCCCACGCCCTCACCCAATCATGGCAACCACAGCACATCCAACCGAATGAGGATGAGAATGGTCCGCCATCTTCCCACGCTCTCGATCGCGATGTCGGTGACGTCGCTGGCGCTTCTCCTCGCGCAGCCGGCCGCGGCGGAAACCGTTACGCTCGGCATCGGAACGCAGGACACCACGACCAACACGGTGACCGCCGGCGTCGTCATCCGCCAGCTCCATCTCCTCGAAAAATATCTGCCGAAGGACGGCAAATACGCCAACATCAAGTTCGAGCTGGAGTGGCAGAACTTCACGTCCGGTCCGCCCGTCACCAATGCGATGATGGCGAACAAGCTGCAGATCGGCATGATGGGCGACTATCCGCTGATCGTGAACGGCTTCACTTTCGACAGCAATCCGGAGAGCAAGAGCCGACTGATCGGCATCGCCGCCTACAGCCTGTCGGGCTCCGGCAACGGCATCGTCGTTCACAAGGATTCGCCCTACTACGATCTCGCAGACCTCAAGGGGAAGCTCGTGAGCGTGCCGTTCGGCTCCGCCGCGCACGGCATGGTGCTGAAGGCGATGCAGGACCGCGGCTACGCGTCGGATTTCTTCCAGCTGGTCAGCCAAAGCCCGGAGGTCGGCTCGACCAATCTCCAGGAGAAGAAGATCGACGCGCATGCCGACTTCGTTCCGTTCGCCGAGTTGCTGCCGTTCCGCGGTTTCGCGCGAAAGATCTTTGACGGCGTCGAGACTAATCTGCCGACCTTCCACGGCATCGTGGTCCGCACCGATTTCGCCGAGAAATATCCCGAGGTCGTCGTCGCATATTTCAAGGCGCTGATCGCCGCCAATCAGTGGCTGCGCGACGATCCCAAGCTCGCCGCCGAGAAAATCCAGGAATGGACCGGCATCAACAAGGAGGTCGTCTACATCTTCCTCGGCCCCAGCGGCAACATGACCACTGATCCCTCGATCAAGCCGGCGCTGATCGACGCCGCGACGGCCGACGTCAAGGTGCTGCAGAACCTCGGCCGGATGAAGGAGTTCGACCCGAAGAAATGGGTCGACGACAGCTACATCCGCAAAGCCTATTCCGAGATGAAGCTCGACTACGACGCGCGGCTCGCCAGCACCAGCAATTACGAGATCTCCGGCGAAGATTCCTTCTGCAAGAAACCGATCTCCGATCCGCGCAAAGCCGGCGAGGTCTGGGTCGACGAAGCCGGCATCATGCCTTTCTCGTCAACCGGCTGCACGCTCGCCGCCTATGCCGACTACAAGGCAAAGGGCAAGAAGATCAACGTCGCTTACGTCTTCGATACCACCCGCGGCATCAAGCTGTTCGCCGACCAGGCTTTCTTCGCGGTCGGCAATGGCGAGGTTGTGCCGTTCCTGTTGAAGAAGGACGCCGAAGCCTATGCCGCCAAGATCAGCGGCAAGGTGCTCGGCTTCGACGAGGCCGTGAAGGCGGCGGTCGGCGGGGGCAAGACGTGAGCAGTCCCGCCCTCCTCAGACATCCCGAGGACAGCATGCCGGCAAGTGCCATCGCGGAGGCAAGCGCCATGCCCGCCTCCACTCCACCCGCATCACCGCCTTCCTTCGGCACGCTCGCGTTGCGCTGGTACCGGCTCAACCGGGGCGGGCTGCGCGCGACCGCGATCGGCATCATCTCGCTGCTCGCCTTCCTGCTGGTCTGGCACCTGCTGACGACCTACCGCGTCGTGTTCTTCGTGCGCTTCACCAACGTGCCCTCGCCACTCGCGGTCTATGCGAGCTTCACCAAGGCGATCCACGATCCGAAATTCCTGCTGCACGTTCTCTTGAGCTGCCGGCGCATCTTCTTCGGCTTCTCGCTCGCGGCCATCGTCGCGGTGCCGCTCGGCCTGATCATGGGCCGCTTCAAGCTGGTCCACGAGATTATCTTCCCCGTGGCGGAGGTGCTGCGGCCGATCCCGGCGATCGCCTGGGTGCCGATGGCGATCATGCTGTGGCCTACCAACGAGCAGAGCATCGTCTACATCACCTTCCTCGGCTCGTTCTTCCCGATCCTGGTCAACACGCTGCACGGCATGTCGCTGGTCGACCCCGTGCTGGTGCGCGCCGCGCAATGTCTCGGCGCGCGGGAACGCTCGATCTTCCGCGACGTGTATTTCCCGGCCTCGCTCCCGCACATCTTCACAGGCCTCACCGTCGGCATGGGGGTGGCCTGGGTGTCGCTGATCGCCGCCGAGATGATCTCGGGGCAGTACGGCATCGGCTATTTCACCTGGGAGGCCTATTCGCTGGTCCAGTATGCCGACATCGCGCTCGGCATGATCGCGATCGGCGTGCTCGGCCTCGGATCGAGCATGCTGATCCGGGGGGCCGGACAATTGGTGATGCCGTGGAGGTCAAGATGAGTGAGATCGTCGTCAAGGCACCGCAGGGGCATATCGAGGTCAGGAATTTCTCCCTCAGCTACGACAGCATCGAAGGACCGGTACAGGCCGTCACCGATACGCAGATTCATGTGAAGCCTGGCGAGTTCGTCTCGATCGTCGGGCCCTCCGGCTGCGGAAAGTCGACGCTGCTTAACGCGGTCGCCGGCTTCCTCAAGCCGACCACGGGCATCGTCACCGTCGACGGCGAGAGGGTGAACGGTCCGAGCGCCGAGCGTGGCATGGTGTTCCAGCAATATTCGCTGTTTCCCTGGAAGACGGTGCGAGAGAATGTCGAGTTCGGCCTGAAGATGCGCGGCATGCCGCGCTCGCAGCGCGAGCGCGCCGCGCGCACGCTGCTGGGCCTCGCGGGCCTCGAAGCCTTCGAAAAGCATTACCCCGAGAAACTCTCAGGTGGCATGAAACAGCGCGTCGGCATCGTCCGCGCGCTCGCGACAGGACCCAAAGTGCTGCTGCTGGACGAGCCCTTCGGCGCGCTCGATGCGCAGACCCGCGTCATCATGCAGCAGATCCTCACCAACATGTGGCAGCGGCTGAAGATCTCGGTGCTGTTCGTCACCCACGACATCGACGAGGCGATCTTCCTGTCCGACCGCGTCTACTGCATGACCGCGCGCCCCGGCTCGATCAAGGCGGAGATTCCGATCCCGCTGGAGCGGCCGCGGCAGCAGTCGATGATGATGTCGTCGGAATTCCTGGCATTGCGCCGCGGACTGATGTCGCTGATCCGCGAGGAGAGCATCAAAGCGATGGGCGGCGAGCTCAACGACATGGGCATGCAGGGGCTGAACATCGAGCTGCACGGGCATTCGCTCGCGGACGTGATTTGATCTTACCTCGCCCCGCTTGCGGGAAGCCAGTTTCGTAGGGTGGGCAAAGCGAAGCGTGCCCACCATCGTTCTCCATGAGAGAAATGGTGGGCACGGCGCTTTCGCGCCTTTCCCCACCCTACGGCAGTGTCGCGCCGCTCACTTGAACCAGTGCACCAGCGCGATGCTGATGCCGAGCAGCAGCATCAGCGACAGCGTCACAGCGGCCGTCACCCTGCCCCCGACATTCGCAAGCACCTTCACGTCGACGCCCAGGCCAAGTGCAGCCATCGACACCACCGTGAGAAAACCCGTGATCCGCGTGATCGGGGCAACCACCGTGGACGGCACGATCTCCAGGGATCGCAGGGTCGCCAGCGCAAGGAAGCCGAGGATGAACCACGGGACCAGGCGGAAAAAGCCGACATTGCTCTTCTTGGCGTCGCTCTGCCAGCGCGAGGCGGTCAGCGAGAGGCCGACGACCACCGGCCCGAGCATCAGCACGCGCATCAGCTTGACGAGCGTGCCGATCTGCGTCGAGACGAGTCCCGCCGGCACCGTCGCGGCCAGCACCTGCGGCACGGCATAGACGGTGAGGCCTGCAAGGATTCCGTATTGGGTCGCCGATAGCTGCAGCAGCGGAATCAGCAGCGGCAAGCCGAGCACCATCATCACGCCGAGGATCGCGGTGAAGGAGATCGAGGATGCGATCTCGTCATTGTTGGCGCCGATGATCGGCGCCACCGCGGCGATCGCCGAATTGCCGCAGATCGAGTTGCCGCAGGCGATCAGGATCGAGAGCCGCGTCGAGAGACCAAGCAGGCGGCTGATGCCGAAGGAGACGCAGAGCGCGATCACGACGACCGCTGCGATCGAGGCCAACAGCGCGACCCCGGACGCCGCGATAGCAGCAAAGCTGATCGAGGCCCCCAGCAGCATGACGGCGACTTCGAGCAGTTGCTTGGCGCTGAAGGCGATGCCGGACTGCCAGCGCGGCGCGGGCTTCCAGAAGCTGCGCACGGCCATGCCGAGCAAGATCGCCATCACCAGCGCCTCGACATAGGGATGTTCGAAGACGCCCAATTCCGCCCGTTCGAGCAGGGCCGAAACGCCGGCCACGGCGATGCAGAGGAGGATCCCGGGAATCAGCGCGACGATGCGGCCAGTGGCCGTGGTCGGCTTGGCGTCGGCCGGGCTGGATGCTTGATTCTGCGACACAAATCTCTCCCAAGGAGAAGGATTTATACGCAGCGCCATCCGATTGGGAAATAAGTTTTCGACATATCAGGGCTCAGGGAAGTTCTATCCTCAGCCCGGAATAATCTGGCTCTGAAGGTCAGGCGCCCTTTAGAAGATCAGGCGCGCCTTAGAAGATCAGGCTCTTGGCCAGCGAGGCGACGCGGCTGAAGCCATCGTAGACGCCGGGTTCGAAGAAGGCCGCACGCGCCAGCACGATGCCGGCAACCAGCGACCAGAACAGGCCGGTGCCAACCCGCAGCAGCAGCTTCGACCCG
This sequence comes from Bradyrhizobium canariense, assembly GCF_019402665.1. Classification (GTDB taxonomy): domain Bacteria; phylum Pseudomonadota; class Alphaproteobacteria; order Rhizobiales; family Xanthobacteraceae; genus Bradyrhizobium; species Bradyrhizobium canariense. Next base: position 109,186 of record NZ_VSST01000015.1, on the reverse strand, counting down.
CGCGAGCGCGGTTGGGTGTCCGTTGCGGACACCAATTGCTCGCCGAAAGGCTCAAACCTGGTGCGTTCCATAGCAGTCAATCCATCAATTTCTGATGGAAATGTCGTCGTTTCGGCCCCAAACAGCAATGGAAGCGATTGGCTTTTTTGCCTCCCGGCGGGGAAACTCCTTCCGCAGGACGGGCACGGGACAATAGTTTTCTTCTTCCGGCCTGGAAAACCGCTGCGCACTTTTCCGGATCATGCTCTATGCCGCCAGCCCGCTCCCCACCGGAGCAAATTCCAGCCCGAGGCTCTCCGCCACCGCCTTGTTGGTGATGCGGCCGCGATGCACATTCAGCCCGCTGCGCAGATGTGGATTTTCCAGCACCGCGGCAAAACCCTTGTTCGCGAGCATCAAGCCGAACGGTAGCGTCGCGTTGTTCAGCGCCTGGCTCGACGTCACCGGCACTGCGCCGGGCATGTTGGCGACGCAATAATGCACGATGCCGTCGACCACATAAGTTGGTTCTGCATGCGTGGTCGGGTGCGAGGTCTCGAAGCAGCCGCCCTGATCGATCGCGACGTCGACCAGCACGGCGCCCGGTCGCATCGATGCCAGCATCGCACGCGTGACGAGCTTGGGCGCACTCGCGCCCGGCACCAGCACCGCGCCGATCACGACGTCGGCACCGAACACCTCCTCCTCAACCGATTCGATGGTGGAGAAGCGGGTGCGCACGCGCCCTGCAAAGAGGTCATCGAGCTCCCGCAACCGAGGAATCGAACGGTCGATCACGGTGACCTCGGCGCCAAGGCCCGCGGCCATGCGCGCGGCTTGCGTTCCCACCACGCCGCCGCCGAGCACGACGACCCGCGCCGGCTGCACGCCGGGAACGCCGCCCAGCAGCAGCCCGCGGCCGCCGGCCGAACGCTTGAGCGCGGCACCGGCGGCCTCGATGGCGAGGCGGCCGGCGACTTCGCTCATCGGCGCAAGCAGGGGGAGGTGACCGGCCGCGTCGGTGACGGTTTCATAGGCGATCGCAGTACAGCCGGAGGCGAGCAAACCCCTAGCCTGTTCGGGATCCGGCGCAAGATGAAGGTAAGTAAACAGGATCTGGCCTTCGCGGAGCTGGGCCCACTCTCTTTTCTGGGGCTCCTTCACCTTCACGATCATGTCGGACTTCGCGAAGATGTCGCGCGCGCTGTCGGCAATGGTGGCCCCTACCCGCCTATAGACTTCGTCGGATGCGCTGATGCCGCCACCCGCGCCGCTCTCGACGGTCACCTCGTGCCCGGCCGCGACATATTCGCGGACTGCGCCCGGGGTGAGCCCGACGCGATATTCCTGCACTTTGATTTCCTTGGGCACACCGACGCGCATCCCTGGCCTCCTTTTGATTCACCTCATGATCGTAGCGACCTGCCCGGTTTGGTTTCGTGCAAATATCCGCTAGCTTTGACATCCCTGCGCCGGTTTCCGGCGCGCAAACGCCCTTTCACGCTGGAAACGAAACTTTGGCCCTCGACCGGAAAGATCTCGCAATCCTCGCGGAACTCACGACCAATGCGCGGGCCAGCCACACCGAGCTCGCCAACAAGGTTGGGCTATCAAGCACCGCGCTCGCGCGGCGCCAGAAGGCGCTGGAAGACGACGGCTATATCCAGGACTATCAGGCCACGCTCGACCTCGCGCAGTTCGGCCTTACCACCACGGTGCTGGTCCGCATCGCGTTGGAAAGCCAAAGCGACGAGGCGTTGAAGGCGTTCGAGGCGGAAGTGGTGAAATGCCCGTCCGTCGTGCGCTGCTTCCTGATGTCGGGGACCGACGACTACATCCTGATCGTGCTCGCCCGCGACATCCAGGATTTTGAGCGCATCCACCGCATGGAGCTGTCGCGCCTGCCGCGCGTCGCGCGGGTACAATCGAGCTTCGCGCTGCGCGAGGTCGTCAACCGCGCCGTGCCGAATGTGGTGTTCGGCGAAGCGAAGCGCTGATCGCAACCTCTCGGAAGGGCGAACTGCCGGCAAGAGAATCAAAAGGAACCAACCGGTCGGTGGTCCGTTGGGCGCTATTGGCCGGCGGAGGCGTGCCCCCGCGTCAACACGGCTGACGTCCGGCACGGTCGCCGTCGCAGGGAGCAGGACATGGGCGATGTCACGCATCAAATTTCCGAACGCATTCCGATCCATCTTGTCGTCAACGGCGTCAGTCACACGCTCGATCTCGTGCCATGGACCACGCTGCTCGATGCCTTGCGCGACCATCTTGCGCTGAGCGGCACCAAGAAGGGCTGCGACCATGGTCAGTGCGGCGCCTGCACGGTGCTGGTGGACGGCCGGCGAATCAATTCCTGCCTCACGCTCGCCGTCATGAACGACGGCGCGAAGATCACGACCATCGAAGGCCTTGCCAACGACGGCGCGCTGCATCCACTGCAACAGGCGTTTATCGACCATGACGCCTTCCAGTGCGGCTATTGCACGCCGGGACAGATATGTTCGGCGGCCGGACTGCTCGTCGAAGGCCGTGCCAAAGATACCGACGAGATCCGGGAGTTGATGAGCGGAAACCTCTGCCGCTGCGGCGCCTATCCGAACATCGTCGCCGCCATCCAGCAGGCAATGGGCCAGCCATGAACAACTTCCAATACGCCCGAGCCAATGATGTCGCCGACGCGATTCGCCTGCTCGCCGCCGATCCCGGCGCAAAACTCATTGCCGGCGGCACAAATCTGATCGACCTGATGAAAGAGAATGTCGAGCGCCCCACTCGTCTGATCGACATTTCCCGCCTGCCGCTCCGCAAGGTCGAGGGGACGGCCGACGGGTCCTTGCGCATCGGCGCCCTGGTGCCGAACTCGGACCTCGCCTACCATCCATTGATCGAGCAGCGCTATCCCCTGCTCGCCAGCGCCATTCTGGCCGGCGCCTCGGCGCAATTGCGCAACATGGCCTCCGTTGGCGGCAATCTGATGCAGCGAACGCGCTGCGCCTATTTCTATGACACGGCCACGCCCTGCAACAAGCGACATCCCGGCAGCGGCTGCTCGGCGATGGACGGGCTGAACCGCAACCATGCGATCCTGGGTACGAGCGCCGCCTGCATCGCGACCAATCCGTCCGATATGAGCGTGGCGCTGGCCGCGCTCGATGCGCTCGTGCACATCGCGGGCCCCTCCGGCGAACGCACCATCGCGCTAACTGATTTCCACCGGGTGCCCGGCGACAAGCCTCACGTCGATACCAACCTCGGCACCGGCGAGATCATCACGGCGATCGAACTGCCGCCGCCCGGCTTTGCTCAAAACTACAGCTACCTCAAAATTCGCGACCGCATGTCCTATGCCTTTGCTCTGGTCTCGGTTGCCGCCGCGCTCGAATTGGACGGCAACGCAATCAGCGGGGCGCGCGTGGCGCTCGGCGGCGTGGCTCACAAGCCCTGGCGCAGCCTCGAAGCCGAAGCTGCGTTGCGCGGTCAGGCCGCGACGCCCGATCACTTCTCGCACGCCGCGGATCTCTTGCTCCAGGGAGCAACGGCCCGCTCACATAACGGCTTCAAGGTCGAGCTCGCACGCCGCGCCATCGTGCGGACGCTGACACAGGCGGCGAACGCCACGCCGCAATCCCAGGCTCACAAGAAGATCGCGTGAGGACCCTATGAACGCTTATGTCGGAACGCCAACGTCGCGTGTCGACGGCCGAGCCAAGGTCACCGGGGCCGCCAAATACGCCGGCGAATTTCCGGCGGACGGGCTCCTCCATGGCTTCGTGGTCGAGGCCAGCATTCCATGCGGGCGCATTGCCCGCCTCGACACCAGTACGGCACTCCAGGTCGAAGGCGTACTCGACGTGCTCACGCATGCGAACCGTCCGCCACTGGCCGACAAGGACGATTCGTGGAAGGACGAAGTAGCGCCCGAGGAAGGCTCGCCTTTCCGTCCGCTTTATGATGACACGATCAAGTTCAATGGCCAGCCGATTGCGTTGGTCGTGGCGGAGGACTGGGAAACCGCGAAATTTGCCGCGACTCTCGTGCGGGTCGAATATGAGCAGCATGGTTTTGCGACCGACCTCGAAGGCGAGCGCAGCAACGCTGCCGAGAAGGACAAGCCGCACAAGCCGCGGGGCGACGCCGTAGCGGCTCTTGCGGGAGCTTATGTGCGCCACGAGGCGGACTACGTGATACCGACCGAGCATCACAATCCGATGGAGCTCTATGCGACTACGGCGGTCTGGGACAGCAATGGCAAGCTCACGATCTACGACAAGACTCAAGGCGTCCAGAACGTCCACAAATTTCTCTGCGGGGTGTTCGACAAGAAACCGGATGACATTCGCGTGGTCTCGCCATACGTCGGCGGCGCCTTCGGCTCCGGCTTGCGGCCGCAATATCAGGTGGTGTTGGCAACGCTCGGCGCGCTCGCGCTGAAGCGGTCCATTCGCGTCGTGCTGACGCGGCAGCAGATGTACGGGCTCGGATACCGGCCGATGACCATCGAGCGCGTCGCGCTCGGCGCAAAATCGGATGGTACGCTCGACGCCGTTACGCACGAGGCCATTGCCGTCACCTCGCGCTACGAGGATTTTGCGCGCAACGATACCGGCTGGGCCGAACAGCTCTACAAGAGTCCGAACAGCCGCTTCGCGCACAAGCTGGTTCACCTTGACGTCTCCACGCCTTGCGATATGCGCGCACCGGGCGCGGCGTCGGGCGTCTGCGCGCTCGAATGCGCCATGGACGAGCTCGCCGTCGCGCTCAAGCTCGACCCGGTCGAACTGCGGCTGAAGTGCTACTCGGATCGCGACCAGAGCGAAAACCTGCCCTACACCAGCAAGCAGTTGCGCGAATGCTACGCGCGCGGCGCGGACGCCTTCGGCTGGAGCAGACGCAATCCTGTGCCGCGCTCGATGCGCGACGGCAAGGAGCTGGTCGGCTGGGGCATGGCGACGGGTGTGTGGGAAGCACTGCAGATGCCGGTCGCCGTCCGTATCGCGCTGACGTCGAACGGACATGCCGAGGTATCTTGCGCTGCATCCGATATCGGCACCGGCACCTATACCATCGTGGCGCAGGTCGCCGCCGATGCGCTGGGCCTGCCGATCGAGAACATCAGCGTCAGGCTCGCAGATTCGACCTTGCCGCAGGCGCCTGTCGAGGGCGGCTCCTGGATGGCCGCTTCGAGCGCACATGCAGTGCTCGTAGCCGCCGAGGAGGTGCGCAAGGAGGTGTTAGGTCTGGCCGGGAAAATCCCAGGCTCGCCGCTCGCCGGCGCCGAGCTTGTCGATACGGTGCTGACCGACGGCAGCATTGCCAACGCCAGCGACAACAGCCGCGCAGTCTCGATCGCCGACGCGATGCGCCATGGCGGTGTCGAACGTATCGAGAAGGAAAAGCTCAACCAGTTCGGTGAGGACAAGAAGCACGCGCGCAATACCCATTCGGCCGTCTTCGCCGAGGTCAAGGTGGACGAAGAGCTAGACGTCATTCGCGTGACGCGGGTCGTGAGCGCCGTCGCGGCCGGGCGGATTCTGAACACCAAGACCGGCCGCAGCCAGATCATGGGCGGCGTGGTCTGGGGGATCGGGATGGCGCTCCAGGAGGAGACGGTGATGGATCATCGCTTCGGTCGGATCATGAACGCGAACATCGCCGAGTACCATATTCCCGTGAATGCGGATGTACACGACATCGACGTGATCTTCGTCGACGAGCCGGACGCGCACATCAATGCGCTCGGCATCAAGGGGCTGGGCGAGATCGGCATTGTGGGCGTCCCGGCGGCGATCGCAAACGCCGTCTATCACGCCACCGGCAAACGCATCCGCCGCTTCCCGATCACATTGGACAAGCTGCTGGACTGAGCCGATGGTCATCCGACCCGGCCCGCTCGGGATCGCGCTCCCTGTCATCCAGCTGTCATCAAATGTGTCGAGACCTGTCGGTCTCGCACATTCGGGACATGACATGGACTATTTCAAGCGCTTCAACTTCCTGTTCGCCGCACCTGTGTTCGACGCCGACGACCTCGAAGGTGTCCGCTTCAACCAGATCATCGAGGAGATCCAGCGTTCCGGCTTCGAGGTCGTTCGCGCCCGCAAGCTGGAGGACGCGGAGATGGCGGTGCAGACCGATGCCGCAATCGGCTGCATGGTGGTGGACTGGGGCAAGAAGGGCCTGGAGGGCAAGACCTCGGCGCTGATCAATTTGATGCGGCGGCGCGGCCTCGATTTCCCGATCATCCTCCTGATCCGGCGCAAGCGGTTCGAGGATCTGCCGGTCGAGGTGCTCGACTTCATCGACGGTTATGTCTTCCTGTCCGAGGAGACACCGACCTTCATCGCCAAGAACCTGATCAGCCGTCTGAAGCAATATGCGGAGACGCTGAAGACGCCCTTCTTCGGCGCGCTGGTCGATTATGCCGAAGAGGGCAACCAGCTCTGGACCTGTCCAGGCCACAATGGCGGCGTGTTCTACAACCGCAGCCCGATCGGGCGGGTGTTCGTCGAACATCTCGGCGAGTCCGTGTTCCGCGACGACCTCGACAATTCCGTGCTCGACCTCGGCGACCTCCTCACCCACGAAGGTCCCGCGCTAAGGGCGCAGAAGGAAGCCGCCCAGATTTTTGGCGCGGAAAAGACCTATTTCGTGCTCAACGGAACCTCGACATCGAACAAGATCGCGCTCGGCGCTCTCGTCACCGACGGCGATCTCGTGCTGTTCGACCGCAACAATCACAAAGCCGCTCATCATGGCGCGCTGATGATCAATGGCGGCGTTCCGGTCTACGTGCCGACCATCCGCAACGCCTGGGGCCTGATTGGCCCGATGCGCTGGGACATGCTCGACGAGAAAACCTTGCGCGAGACGATCCGCAATCATCCCTTGGTGACGGACAAGGACGCCTGGCGCAAGGAGCGGCCGTTCCGCGTCGCCGTGGTCGAGCAGTGCACCTATGACGGCACCATTCACAGCGCCGAGATGATCTTGAAGCGCATCGGCCATCTCTGCGAGTACATCCTGTTCGACGAGGCTTGGGCCGGCTTCATGAAATTCCACCCGCTCTATGCCGGCCGCTTCGCCATGGGGCTGACCAACCTTCCCTCCGAGGCTCCCGGCATCATCGCGACGCAGTCGACCCACAAGCAGCTCGCGAGCTTCTCGCAGGCATCCCAGATCCACATCAAGGATCGTCACATCCGCGGCCAGAAACGGCGCGTCGAGCACCGCCGCTTCAACGAAAGTTTCATGCAGCACGCTTCCACGTCGCCATTCTACCCGCTGTTCGCCTCGCTCGACGTCGGCGCACAGATGATGAAGGGCCGCTCCGGCGAAGTGTTGTGGGACGACACGATCCGGCTCGGCATCGAGTTGCGCAAGAAAATCCGCGCGATGCGCCGGGAGTTCGAGGAGAAGGAGCAGACTCCGGACCGCCGCTGGTTCTTCGAACCCTTCGTCCCCGACCGCGTCGCAATTCCCGACGTCAGCCGCGCCGGCGCCGCCCACAACGTCGCCTGGGAAACACTCTCCACCGACGAACTCGCCACCAACCCTGCGCTGTGGCAGCTCTCCCCCGACAGCGCCTGGCATGGCTTCCCTGGCCTCAGCGAGGGCTTTGCCATGACCGATCCGAACAAGCTGACGCTGCTCACGCGCGGCTTCGATCGCATCACCGGCGCCTATGTCGAGCACGGCATCCCCGCGCCGGTCGTCGCGCAATATTTGCGCGAGAACCGCATCGTCCCCGAGAAGAACGACCTCAACTCCCTGCTCTTCCTGCTCACTCCGGGCGTCGAAGCAAGCAAGGCGGGCACGCTGATCTCCGGTCTCGTCGCATTCAAGCGGCTGCACGACGACAATGCGCTGCTGGCCGACGCCATCCCGGAGTTCTGCCAGCGACGGCAGGCGCGCTATGCCGGCGTGCGGCTGCGCGATCTCTGCGGCGATATGCACCGTTTCTTCCGTGCCGCCGACGTCAGCGCACTCCAGGCCCGGCAGTTCATGCCCGAGCACATGCCTGACATCGCGATGTCGCCCCGCGATGCCGCGCGCTACCTTTTCCGCAACGATGTCGACTATCTGCCGATCGAGGCGATCACGGGCCGCATCGCCACCACGCCCTTCGTGGTCTATCCGCCCGGCATCGCAACCATCGTGCCCGGCGAGCGGCTGACGGAACGGGCCAAGCCCATGCTGGATTATCTCAAGATGTTCGAGACCTGCTTCAACACGTTCCCGGGCTTCGATGTGGAAATCCAGGGCGTCTACAAGGAGATCGATGCGCAGGGGCGCATCGGGCTCTATACTTACGTCGTTGCCGGGTAGGTGCCGATGAACGAAACTGCGATTGCGCGCCCGGATGACGGGCCAGTCGTGGTCCGGCCCTCACGCGAGAGCGACGTCGATGCGATGCTGGCGATCTACCGCCATCACGTCCGCAACGGCGTGCCGCGCGATGTCGAGGGAGCCGGTGCGCCCGAGCCGGACGATCTGCGCGATCGGCGCAAGAACCTGAAGCAGACCCGCCTGCCGCATCTGGTCGCGACCTTTCGTGGTGAAGTCGTGGGATATGCCTATGCGGTACTGTTCCGCAAGCGGCCAGCTTATCGCTACGCCGCCAAGCATTCGATCTATGTGCACCACGACCATCTCGGCCGCGGAGTCGGACGGCTATTGCTGCAGGAGTTGATCGACGCGTGTGCGGCGGCCGGCTTCCGCCAGATGATCGGCTATATCGATGCCGACAATGCCCCCTCGCTGGCGCTGCACGAGAAGTTCGGTTTCGCGCGCGCCGGCCTGCTCTGCGGTGTCGCCTATCGCAACGGTCACTGGTCCGACACCGTCATGGTACAGCGCTCGCTCGGTGCCGGCGTCACCGCGCCGCCGCCCGTCACGGCGCCCGGCCGCTAGGCCCTCACGACGGAAAGTCAGCCGGTCTGACCTGGATGCGGTCGGCATGCAAGGACCAGTGGTGCAGTGCCTGGTCCTCGCAAAACCTCGCCTTCGCCCGCTCTCTGGCTTCGTTCTCGTCGGAAGCGTCGATCTCGAGCGTGCCCTGGCACACCTCGATCTGCCGGCCGTACTGGCCGAGCACGTCCTTCATGAACCTGACCACATAAGTTGACATGGGACCTCCTGCCTGCCCCGGCGGCGCTCACTCTAATCCCATTTAGCCGGATTGCGGGAGGGAGATTTTGATGCGGATCAAGGTCGGGGCGCGGTTCCCGCCCGCCGACAGTCGTCGGCTCAATCCGTCAACCACCCTCGCCCTGCCTAGGGGCCTGCGGAAGGCGCGCGCGACACGAGCGCCCGCGCCGACATCACGTCGTGATGTCGAGTAGCGACTCTGTCGTTTCTGAATAGGCCTGAATGACCTTCGCATTGGCAATGAAGCTGTACTTCGCGGTCGCCAGTTGAACGAATTCGCTGGCGAGATCGACATTCGGCGCGGCGACCAGGCCGTCCTGGTTTGCGAAGGGGGCGCTTGGGTCGGATTGTGCGGTAAAGCTCGGCGAAACCGCCGACACGGTCGTGAACGTACCGCCCGGCGTCGAGCCGCTCGATTGGTCGACCTGATCGACTCGCAACGGCACATACGCCGCGGGAAACGTCGGACTAATGCTCGAACTGACCGCACTGGCCGATGTGCTCGATCCGCCTGACGCAGGTAGCGGGCCTGTCGTGCGAATGTTGGCGATATTGCTCGCGGCCACGTTCACACGCAAACTCGCCGCGGAAAGTCCGGATGTCGCAATCGAAAATATGCTCATGAACCCTGATATACAGGACAAGTCATACGTGTTCACTCACGCCATCAGTAAAATCCGCCGCTTTCTGTTTTCATCCTCGTAACCAGCGATCGGAGCACGATCAGACTTCGCGCGCCCTACGCCGGCATCACACCAAACGCCTGCTTGAACCGCTCGGCATAGCGCGGCCAGACCTCGGGATTGATGATGCGCGGCGGGCGCTTACCGTCGAGCGTCTGCAGCACCTGCTCGGCGGCGATGCGGCCCATGTTCTGGCGCGCCTCGATCGTGACGCCGGCCGTATGCGGGCTCGCCAGCACGTTGTCGAGCTGGAGCAGCGGATGCTCCGGCGGCGGCGGCTCCTTCGACCAGACGTCGAGACCGGCGCCCGCAATGCGCTTGTCACGCAACGCCTGGAGCAGCGCATCCTCATCGTGGATGAAGCCACGCGCCGTGGTGATAAAGTACGCATGCGGCTGCATCAACCCAAACTCGCGCACGCTGATCATATTGCGGCTGCCCTTGTCGAGCGGACAGGAGATCGAGACGAAGTCGGCGCGGCGCAAGAGCTCGTCGAGCTCGACCTTCTCGCCGCCCCGCTCGGCCATCATTTCGGCCGTCAGGTACGGATCGTAGGCCAGCACCTTCATGCCGAACAGGCCCTTGCACAGCGCGGCGATGCGGCGACCGACATTGCCGAGGCCGATGATGCCGACGGTCTTGTGCTCGATCTCGTTGCCGACGAGTTCGTTGCGGTTGACGTTGGACTCCCTGCGGAGCTTGCGGTCGGACTGGATGATGCGCTTGGACAGCGTCAGCATCATCGCCAGCGCATGCTCGGCGACGGAATGGGCGTTGCCGCCGGACTGGTTGACGACCAGCACGCCGGCATCGGTGCAGGCCTCGACGTCAACAGGATCGAATCCAGCGCCGTTGCTGGAGACGAGCAGCAGGTTCGGCGCGCGCTTCAGGAAGGCAGCATCGACATGGAAATGCGGGGCCAGTTCGTCACGGGCGGCGCCGATCTGGTAGACATGAGCCGCTTCGATGATCGGCGCGAAATATTCCTCGGGGCTCTCGTTCTCGATGCGATCGAGCCGGACGTCGGGCCGCGCCTTCAGAATGTCGATATAGATCGGATTGGCCAGATATTTAACGTAGAAGACGCGCTTGCTGTTGACGGACATCAGGACCCTTCCGGCTTTCTCCAGGAGATCCGCAGGGCCAGCGCGGCGCGCGATCCTTTCATACGTTCCTCCGTTCTCTTGTTATTGCCGCTTATGACACGGCGGCACCGGCCGCGGCAGGCCGTCTGGCGCAGATCACGGTGCAGCCCGGACATGTTGACAATCCCGCTGCCTGCGTCAAGTTCGGCAGACCGCCGCGACGGCCAAGACGATGGCCACGACAAAGGCAAAAAACCAAGAAGCATGCGCGGCCGAAGGGAGAACGCAATGCCGATTGCGGAGCAACAGACCTCGTCCGAGGCGGCGCAGACCTCCAGCGACAAGAGCTGGCACGGCATCGTCCTGCAAACGCTGAAGCGGAACGAGATCAGCCTCGTCCCTTACGTGCCCGACCGCGTGCTGACGCCGCTGATCAAGAACCTGCACGCCGATCCGTTCTTCACCACCTTTGCCACCGCCCGCGAGGAGGAGGCCGTCGGCATCGTCTCGGGCGCCTGGATGGGCGGACGACGGGGCGCGGTGTTGATGCAGACCTCGGGGTTTGCGACGCTCGCCAACGTGCTGGCCTCGCTTGCGGTGCCCTACCAGATTCCGCTGATCATGTTCGTGTCTGAGCGCGGCACGCTCGGCGAATTCAATTACGGCCAGTCACTGGTCTGCCGCACCATGCGTCCGGTGCTGGATTCGCTGGCGCTGGAGCATCACACCATCACCCGGCTCGACGAGCTCGAATTCATTGCCGACCGTTCGATCAAGCAGGCCATCACGACGCAGGCGCCAGTCGCGCTGATCCTCAATCCGCTGCTCACGGGCGGCAAGGTGTTCGACAAGTGAGGACGGCCAAATGAAGACAGACGCGCGCAACACCAAAGTGATGAACCGCTTCGACGTCACCTCGCGCCTGATCGCGAAACTCGAGCACGAGGAAGCCGTGATCGGCGGCATCGGCAACACCAATTTCGACCTCTGGGCCGCCGGCCACCGTCCGCAGAATTTCTACATGCTCGGCAGCATGGGCCTCGCCTTCCCGATCGCGCTGGGCGTGGCGCTGGCGCAACCGGACCGGCGCGTCTTTGCGCTCGAAGGCGATGGTTCGCTCCTGATGCAGCTCGGCGCGCTCTCGACGATCGCGGCGTTGAAGCCGAAAAATCTCGTCATGATCGTGATGGACAACGGCATCTACCAGATCACCGGCGCGCAGCCGACACCGGCCGCGAACGTAGCTGACATCGTCGCCATCGCGACCGGCTCCGGGCTTGCCAACAGCGCCTGGGCCGCGGACGAGGAGGATTTCGAGCGTCTGGTTGAGGAAGCCATGTCGGCTGGCGAGCCCAGCCTGATCGGCGTTCGTATCGATGACAAGCCCGGCGTCGGCGCCACCCGACGCGATCCCGTACAAATCCGGGAACGCTTCATGCACGGCCTGGGCGTGCGCGAGCCGCTTTAACGTTTCGTCATTAACTACACGGCGATCTGATCCCGGCGCCTCGGCAAGCTGCTGCAATCCGTGCTAAGCGGTGCGGATGTCCATTTTGGTTCGCTCCTCTGCCTGGCTGCTTGCCGCCGCCGTCGCCTTTGCAACCCTCGGTCCGCCCGGCCTGCGGCCCCATTCCGACCTGGGCCAGGACGGCGAGCATGCCCTTGCCTTCGTCCTGGTGGGACTAGCCTTCGGCTTCGCCTATCCGCGCCGCCGCCTGTCGGCGACAGCCATCGCCGTGGTGCTGATCGGCCTGCTCGAACTGATGCAATTCTGGGCACCGGGACGACATCCGCGGCTGGAGGACTTTCTGGTCGATGCCGGCACCACCTGCATCGGCTTCGCGCTGGCGGCCATCGCCGATTGGGCCATGACGCGGTTTCGCGCAAATTCGGTCCTCTCGAGTCAAGGCCCCGCGGAGTGACGCTCCGCAGGGCCCGTCTCTTCAAAGCTCACGCTCTGATCGATCAGTCGATGATCTTGACGACGCGGCGCGTGCGCGGCTCCACGATCACGCGGCGATCGTTCACGACCGCATAGCGATATTCGGTGTAGTTCGGCACGGGCCGCAGCACCACGGTCGGCGGCAGCGGCTCGCCGACCACGACGCGCTCGTGGACCACGACCGAATCATCACGCGGAATTCCGCCGAGGATCGCATTCGGGATTTCCAGACCAGCGCCGACCGCCGCCCCGACGGTACCACCGACCATCGCTCCGACCGGGCCGCCGATGTCGCCGCCCGCGCGTGCGCCGTTCCTGGCGCCCTCTTCGGTCGTCGACTGAGCAAAGGCCGCACTCGACGCCAGCAGCGACGCGGCAGCCAACGAAATCGCAAGACGGGTTTTCATGTGCTTATGTCTCCAGTGATTGTTGTGCGCCTTCAACCGCGGGGCCGGATCATTGTTCCGGTTCCCCGCCCGATCTAGACGGCACCAAAACCGGAGACTGTTACCCGGTAACAGTTCAGGCCGCCGCGATCTCGTGGCCCGCCATCAGTTCCAGCGCGCGCACCATCGCCGAGTGATCCCAGCCCTTGCCGCCATGCGCGGCGCAGGACGAGAATAGTTGCTGCGCCACTGCCGTGCTCGGCAGCGACAGGCCGAGCGCGCGGGCGCCTTCAAGCGCGAGGTTGAGATCCTTCTGGTGCAGCTCGATGCGGAAGCCGGGATCGAAATTGCGCTTCACCATGCGCTCGCCATGCACTTCGAGAATCCGGGACGACGCAAAGCCGCCCATCAGGGCCTGCCGCACCAGCGCCGGATCCGCACCGGCTTTCGACGCGAACAGTAGCGCTTCGCTGACCGCCTCGATCGTCAACGCGACGATGATCTGGTTGGCGACCTTCGTCGTCTGGCCGTCGCCATTGGCGCCGACGCGGGTGACGTTCTTTCCCATCCGGTCGAAGATCGGCTTCATGGTGTTGAAGGCGCGCTCGGGGCCACCGACCATGATGGTGAGGCTTGCCGCCTTGGCACCGACCTCCCCGCCTGACACCGGTGCATCGAGATAATCCGCGCCGAGCGCCTCGATCTTCTTCGCAAATTCCTTGGTCGCCAGCGGCGAGATCGAGCTCATGTCGACCACGATCTTGCCCTTGGAAACGCCGCCCGCGACGCCGTCCTTGCCGAACAGCACGGCCTCCACATGCGGGGTATCCGGCACCATGATGATGACCGCATCCGCCTCCTCCGCGACCTCCTTGCTTGACTTGCAGTCAACGCCGCCGGCCGCGATCAGCTCGGGTGCGACCGGCCCGACATCGTGCAGGAGAACGCGATGGCCTGCGGCCAGAAGATGACCGGCCATCGGCCGTCCCATGGTGCCAAGTCCGATAAAGCCGATGTCGATCATGTCTACGGTTTCCTCAGGTCTCGAAAGTCTGCGCGGCGTGCCAGGACAGGCCTTCCAGCGTCGTAGTGCGCGGCTTGTATTCGCAACCGATCCAGCCGCGATAGCCGATCGCGTCGAGATGGCGGAACAGGAAGGGAAAGTTGATCTCGCCGGTGCCGGGCTCGTGACGACCTGGATTGTCGGCGAGCTGGATGTGCGCGATCTGCGGCAGATATTCCTGCATGGTACGGGCGAGATCGCCCTCCATGATCTGCATGTGATAGATGTCGTATTGGACAAACAGATTGTTTGAGCGCACCTCGGAGACCAGCTGCACGGCCTGCTCGGTGCCGTTGAGGAAGAAGCCGGGAATGTCGAGCGTGTTGATCGGCTCGACCAGAAGCTTGATGTTCTCGCGCGCCAGGGTCGAAGCTGCAAACCGCAGATTCCCGACCAGCGTTTCGTTGAGCTCACGCGGGTCGGCATCGACAGGCGCGATGCCGACGAGACAGTTGAGCTGCTCGCAATCGAGTGCCTTGGCATAGTCGATGGCGCGAAACACGCCGTCCCGGAACTCGCTGACACGATCCGGCAAGATCGCGATGCCGCGCTCGCCTGCCGCCCAATTGCCGGCCGGCAGATTGTGCAGCACCTGCGTCAGCCCATGGCGGTCGAGCTGCTCGCGCAAAAGCGCCTTGTCGAAATCATAGGGGAAGAGGTACTCGACCCCGGAAAAGCCCGCCGCTTTGGCCGCGGCGAAGCGGTCCACGAACGGCATTTCGTTGAAGAGCATGGTGAGGTTGGCGGCGAATTTCGGCATGATGCTGTTCCCTATTCCGCCGGCTGCAGCACGCCGGGCCGCGCGGTCGCGACGTCGTCGAGCGGCAGATCCAGCACCTCCTCGAATTCGACGATGTTGTCGATCTCGGTGCCCATCGCGATGTTGGTGACACGTTCGAGGATGAACTCGACCATCACGGGCACGCGATGCTTGGCCATCAATTCGCGCGCGGTCGCGAACGCCGCCTGCGAGTCTTTCGGGTCGGTGACGCGGATCGCCTTGCAGCCGAGGCCTTCGGCGACCGCAACATGGTCGACGCCATAGCCGCCGAGCTCGGGCGCGTTGATGTTCTCAAAGGAGAGCTGGACGTGATAGTCCATGTCGAAGCCACGCTGGGCCTGGCGGATCAGGCCGAGATAGGAGTTGTTCACGACGACGTGGATGTAGGGCAGATTGAATTGCGCCCCGACCGCGAGCTCTTCGATCAGGAACTGGAAGTCGTAGTCGCCGGAGAGCGCGACGATGTCGCGATCCGGACACGCCGCGCGCACGCCGAGCGCCGCGGGCAGCGTCCAGCCGAGCGGCCCGGCCTGCCCGGCATTGATCCAGTTGCGCGGCTTGTATACCCCCAGAAACTGCGCCCCGGCAATCTGCGACAGGCCAATCACGGAGACGTAGCAGGTGTCACGGCCAAAGGCCTTGGTCATCTCCTCGTAGACGCGCTGCGGCTTGATCGGAACGTTGTCGAAATGGCTCTTGCGCAACATCGTTTTCTTGCGGTCGCGGCAGGAAGCGGGCCACGCCTGGCGCTCGCGCAACCTGCCTGACCGGCGCCACTCCCTGGCGACGGTGACGAAAAGCTCAAGGGCGGCCTTGGCATCCGAGACGATGCCGAGGTCGGGGTTGAACACGCGCCCGATCTGGGTCGGCTCGATGTCGACATGCACGAAGGTGCGGCCCTTGGTGTAGGTCTCGACCGAGCCGGTGTGGCGGTTGGCCCAGCGGTTGCCGATGCCCAGCACGAAATCGGATTCGAGCATGGTGGCATTGCCGTAACGGTGGCTGGTCTGAAGACCGACCATGCCGGCCATCAGCACGTGGTCATCGGGGATGGCCCCCCACCCCATCAGCGTCGGCACGACCGGCACGTTGGCGATCTCGGCGAATTCCACCAGCAAATCCGAGGCGTCGGCATTGATCACGCCGCCGCCCGCGACGATCAGCGGCCGTTCGGCCGCGTTGAGCATCTCCAGCGCCTTCTCCACCTGCTTGCGCGTCGCGGTGGGCTTGTAGACCGGCAGCGGCTCATAGGTCTCGTCGTCGAACTCGATCTCGGCGAGCTGCACGTCGAGCGGCATATCGATCAGGACCGGGCCAGGCCTTCCCGAGCGCATGATGTGAAAGGCCTGGCTGAACACGCGAGGCACCAGCCCGGGTTCGCGCACGGTCACCGCCCATTTGGTCACGGGCTTTGCGATCGATTCGATGTCGACGGCCTGGAAATCCTCCTTGTAGAGCCGCGCCCGCGGCGCCTGGCCGGTGATGCAGAGGATCGGGATGGAATCGGCGATCGCCGAATAGAGCCCGGTGATCATGTCGGTGCCCGCCGGCCCCGAGGTTCCGATGCAGACGCCGATATTGCCCGCCTTGGCCCGCGTATAACCCTCGGCCATGTGCGAGGCCCCCTCGACATGGCGCGCCAGGATATGGCGGATCGAGCCGCGCTTCTTCAGCGCCGAGTAAAGCGGATTGATCGCGGCCCCGGGAACGCCGAAGGCAGTCGAGATGCCTTCCTTCTCCAGAATTCGCACGGCAGCATCGATGGCTCGCATCTTCGCCATATCGGACCTCGCTTGAGTTGCATTGGCTCGAGCGAGATCATCGGGCCCGCGAGGGCTTCACTCAACGAGATCGATTTTATTTTCCACGATGCGGCAGCCGCGAAAAAATCGCGGCGGCTTCAGTCGGTTAGGTCGAGACTCGCGTGAAAGCGCTCACTCGAACAGCGGCGCCAGCTCCATCTGCGGCACCAGCACGAGGCCCTTGTCGGTGATGCGAATTTCCGGAATGACCGATAGAGGAATCAAATTGAAGCCCATGTAGGGGATGGTGCAGCCGGCTTCCGCCCATTCTTTCTTCAGCACCTTGACCTCTTCCGCCACTTCGGTAACGCGCTTGTCGGACAGCAGACCGGCGATCGGCAGCGGCACCAGCGCCCTCACCTTGCCCTCGGCGACGAGGCAGACGGCGCCCTGTTGCTCCTTGATGGCGGCCACCGCGACCTGCATGTCGGCCTCGTTGGTACCGGCAACGATGATGTTGTGGCTGTCGTGCCCGACGCTGGAGGCGACCGCGCCGCGCTTCAGGCCAAAGTCCTTCAAGAGGCCATAGGCGACATTGCCGGCCGATTTGCCGTGGCGCTCGACCACCGTGACGAAGCACAGGCTGTAGCGCGCGAACAATTCCGGCCAATCCTTGGCCGGCTCGATCTCGATCTTCTCATGGATCAGCGTGATGCCGGGCAACGCGGTCTTGATGGCGTTGACGGTGCAGGCCTTCGCCGGCAGCTCCGGCGTCAGCTTCAGCTTCTCCGGCAGCTTCACAGTCGCGTAGGCCGCCTTCGGGTATTGATATCGCTGCGACAATGCCTGATCGAGCCGCGGCGTGATCTTGCGGTTCTCGACCACCAGCTCGCCGCCATACCAAGTGCATTGCGGCTTCAGATTGTCGTCCATCAGCACCAGATCGGCGCGGCGCCCCCCGCCGAGCCCGCCGATATCGCTGTCCATGTTGAAGCGCGTCGCGCCATGCAGCGAGCCCATCGACCAGGCCTGCTCGGGCGACATTCCCGCCTTCACCGCCTCCCGCACCACCCAGTCGAGACCGAACAGCAGGAGATCATCGGCGTCGCGATCGTCGGTGCAAGCGGCCGTGCGCTTGTGCGAAGCGCCGAGCTCGGTGATAGTGCGGATCGCCTGCGGCAGCGAGTGCCACGGTGTGGTCGGCGGTCCCCCGCGCAGGAAGACCCAGACCCCGGCATCGAGCAAATCGTCGGCGATGTCGCGGTCGATCGCCTCATGGGTGTCCGTGACGCCGGATGCCGCATAGGCCGCAACGAAGTCGCGGCCATAGACATGGCCGGACACCGGCCGCCCGCGCTTCAGGGCGGCGGCGAGGATGGCGTGGCTTCGCTCATCGCCCATGGTGACGGGCACAAAATCCATCTTCTCGCCGAGCCCGACAGCTTCCGGCCAGCGGTCGAACAGGCCGGCGATCTTGTCCGGCGTGAGGTCGCCGCCCGCGGTCTCCAGTGCGGCCGAAGTGGCAGGGACCGTAGAAGGCACCGTCAGGAAGATCGAAAGCGGCGCCTCGCGCGCGTCCTCCAGCATCGCCTCGACGCCGGCGACGTCCATGACGTTGCCGATCTCGTGGCTGTCGCAGAAGATCGTGGTGGTGCCGTTGAGCAGGGCGGCCTCGGCATAGGCGCAGGCCGTCACCATCGAGGATTCAATGTGGATGTGCGGATCAACCAGGCCCGGCGCGATAATGCCGCCCGCGGCATCGTAGGTCGTGACGCCGCTCCAGGCCTTCTTGGCTATTCCAGCCGGCTTCACCGCCGCGATGCGGCCGCCGGTGATCCAGACCTCACGTCCCTGATGGATGCGCTCCGAATAGGTCGAAAGCACCCGCGCGCCGGTGACGACGAGATCCGGCGCGACCCGCGCCGAGGCCACATCGGCGAGACGCCGGGTCATCGAATGCAACGGTGCGACGGCGAAGCGGGTAAGTCTGGTCATCGGGACCCTCGCGTGGCGTTACGGTCCCGCGATGGTTACGCCCTGCGCCAGACCGGGCAAGCGCAAATATAACGGCACGCCCTGCTTACGCTTTAGGCGGCGAAGCGCCTGCCGCCCCTGACCTCGCGGGCCTGCGCGAGTTCCGTCGTCTCGGGGCCGCTGCGGCAGTGGGCTTGACCCGAATCCGCATTGACCTCCCGTTCTGCTCGTCGATCTCGAAGGAATTGGTCTTGCGCACGAGGTCGCTCAGCTTGCGGAAGCCGAACGTTCTCGGATCGAAATCGGACGCGAGATTGGCAAGTTGGCGGCCGACTTCCCCGAGCGTGACCCAGCCGTCCTCGCTCTCCATCTGGGTGATGACCTTCTTGATGATGGGGGTCGCCGCATCAAGCGGCTGAAGCGACGTGGATCTTGCGGCGGCCTCCTGGGTGTTCGCCGGGGCGGCCAGCAGGTTCTCCGTGTAGACGAACCTGCGGCAGGCTTGCCGAAAACTTTCCGGCGTTTTGTGCTCGCCGAACCCGAAGACATCGACACCCTGCTCCCGGATGCGGGCAGCGAGACGGGTAAAGTCGCTGTCTGAAGACACCAGGCAGAAGCCATCGAACCGGCCGCTGTGAAGTAGGTCCATGGCGTCGATGACCAGGGTGATGTCGGACGCATTTTTCCCGGTCGTATAGGCAAACTGCTGCTGCGGGATGATGGCGTGCTTCGACAGGATATCGGCCCAGCCCCTGGATCGTGCATTGGAGAAGTCGCCATAGATGCGGCGAACGCTGGCCTCGCCGATCTTGGCAATCTCCTCGAACAGTCCATCGGCAATCTTTGCCGAAGCGTTGTCGGCATCGATCAGGACAGCGAGACGGGGCGAACGGAGCTCTGACGGCATGACTTTTCCTAAAAAGGAGGCGACAACGGTGCGTGGATATACCGATGTCGGGGCAGCTGCCGCCAGAGCTGATTTCTTCAACGGGCCACGACGGACCGCGAACCGGGGTCAGGCTGGCTTCGCGACCGGGGTCACACCCCCGAGCGCGGCCGTCAGTTCCGCCGCAACCTCGCGCACCACACGGCCGATCTCCGGCAGCCGCGCATCGGTGACCCTGCTGGTCAAGCCGGAAACGGAGATCGCCGCCAACGGCTCGGCAAGCGCGTTGTAGACCACGGCGGCAACGCAGCGCAGGCCGATCTCGGCTTCCTCGTCGTCGATCGCAAAACCCTGCTTGCGGATGGTCGCGAGCTCCTTGAACAGGTCGCTTGGTCGCACGATCGATTTCTCGGTCAGGCGTGGCATGCCGTGATGGCGGATGACGGCACCGACGTCCTCGTCGGAATAGGTCGCGAGCACCGCCTTGCCGACGCCCGACGTTACCATCGGAACGCGGCCGCCGACCTTGGTCAGCGAACGCATGATTTCACGGCTCTCCATGCGGGTCAGCACGATGATGAACTCGTCGTCGACCACGGCGAGATTGGCGGTCTCGCGGGTGAGATCACGCAGCTTGCGCAAATAGGGAATAGCCTGGGCGCTGAAATTGCGCCGCCGGGCAAAGCTCGCGCCCACCGTGAAGCTGCGCACGCCGACATGCCATTTGGATTCGGCGCGGTCGAACTGCACGAAGCGGCGGCTTTCCAGCGTCGCCAGCAGGCGGTGTACGGTCGAGGCCGAGAGCCCGGTGCGAACGGCGAGATCGCTGAGGCGATAGCCTTCGTCGTCTTCGGACAATGTTTCGAGAATCGACAGCGCGCGATCAACGGATTGCACGCCGCCGTCGCGCGCGTCGTGGTCAGGCTCCGATGACGATCGGGGCTCGATCGATTTGCGTCGGATCACGTTCTTGCTCATCGCGACCTGCATTGCCAATCAGACAAGACGCGAGCCGCCTGCCCTCCCTCGCCCCGTTCTAACGGGGAGAGGGTCGGGGTGAGGGGCTATCTCCGCGAATACGGTGAGAGACGGACTTGTGGAGAGTGCCCCTCACCCGGAATTTGCTGTGCAAATTCCGGCCTCTCCCCGCAGGCGGGGAGAGGCGAAGGCAGCCTCAGAGCAGCCCTGCTCCGCGCGCCCATTTGTACTTGGCGCCGAGGACTTCGACCGGCAGCTCGGTCGAATACGCATAGGCCGGGATGCCGTTCTGGTAGAGATATTCGGCGGCCTCCTCGACCTCGACGTCGCCGGCGAGCGAGGCGACGATCGGCTTCACGAAGCCCTTGGCCTCCATCTCCTTCTTCACCTCGACCATGTTGCGGGCGAACACCATCGGCGGCGTGACGATGGTGTGCCAGTAGCCGAGGATCAGCGAGTGGATGCGCTCATCCGTCAGGCCGAGCTTCACCGTGTTGACGTAGGTGATCGGCGGCTCGCCTCCGGTGATGTCCACGGGATTTCCGGCCGCGCCAAACGGCGGGATGAACTTGCGGAAGGCAGCATCGAGATCTGCCGGCATCGACATCAGCGAGAGGCCGTTGTCGACGCAGGAGTCCGACAGCAGCACGCCCGAGCCGCCGGCGCCGGTGATGATCAGCACGTTCTCGCCCTTCGGCGTCGGCAGCACCGGCACGCCGCGCGCGAATTCGAGCAGCTGCCGCAGCGAACGGGCGCGGATCACGCCGGACTGCGCGAGGACGTCCTCGTAGATCTTGTCGTTGCCGGCGAGCGCGCCGGTGTGCGACGAGGCCGCCTTCGCGCCGGCCGAGGTGCGGCCGGCCTTGAGCACGATGACCGGTTTTTTCCTGGAGACGCGCTTTGCCGCTTCCGCAAAGGCGCGGCCGTCCTTGAGGTCTTCGCAGTGCTGCGCGATCAGGTTGGTGTTCGGATCCTGCTCGAAGAAGGCGAGCAGATCGTCCTCGTCGATATCGGACTTGTTGCCGAGGCCGACGATCGCGGACACGCCCATCTTGGCCGAACGCGAGAAGCCGATGATGGCCATGCCGATGCCGCCCGACTGCGAGGACAGCGCCGCGTGGCCCTTGACGTCATAGGCGGTGCAGAAGGTCGCGCAGAGATTGGCAGGCGTATAATAGAAGCCGTAGATGTTCGGGCCCATCAGGCGGATGTCGTACTTCTTGCCGACTTCGACGATCTCGGCCTGCAGCTCCGGCGCGCCGGCTTCCGCGAAACCGGACGGGATCAAGACCGCGCCGGGAATTTTCTTCTCGCCGCATTCGGTGAGCGCCGCGGCGACGAACTTCGCGGGAATGGCGAACACTGCGGTGTCGATCACGCCGGGCACGTCCTTGACGCTCTTATAGGCCTTGTAGCCGAGGATCTCGGCGGCCTTGGGATGAATCGGGTAGATGTCGCCCTTGTAGCCGCCGTTGATGAGGTTCTTCATCACGGAATTGCCGATCTTGCCGTCTTCGGCCGAAGCGCCGACCACGGCAACCGCCTTCGGCTGCATGATGCGGCTCATGGCCGCGACGATCTCTTCGGTCGGGCGCGGCTTCGGCTTGGGCATGTAAGCGAAGTCGACGACGATGCGGACGTCGGCCGCGATCGCGTCCTTGGCCGTCGCGAACACCGGGTTGAGATCGAGCTCGACGATCTCGGGGAAATCGGTGACGAGCTGCGAGACCTTGACGATGACATCCGCAAGCGCGGTGCGGTTCACCGGCTCGCCGCCGCGAACGCCCTTCAAAATCTCATGCGCCTGGATGCCGTCGAGCATCGACAGCGCGTCTTGTTTGGTCGCGGGCGCGAGGCGGAAGGTGATGTCCTTCAGGACTTCGACCAGCACGCCGCCGAGGCCGAAGGCAACCAGCTTGCCGAACGAGGCATCGGTGATCGACCCGACGATCACTTCGGTGCCGCCGGCCAGCATCTGCTGCACCTGGACGCCCTCGATCTTGGCGTCGGACTTGTACTTCCTGGCGTTGGACAGGATCGTCTCGTAGGCCTTCTCGGCGTCTTCGGCCGTCTTGAGGCCGACGATGACGCCGCCGGCTTCGGTCTTGTGGAGAATGTCCGGCGAGACGATCTTCATCACCACCGGAAAGCCCATCGAGGCGGCCATTTTGCCGGCCTCGCCGGCCGATTTCGCCACACCCTCCTTCGGCACTGGAATGCCGTAGGCGTCGCAGACCAGCTTGCCTTCCGGCGCGGTCAGGCTGGTGCGCTTGTCCGCCTTGACCTGGTCAAGCACCTTGCGGACGGCATCTTTGGAATTGGACATGTGGCTCTCCCTTGACCTTGGTTCTTGCGTTCTCAAAGCGCGCGCGTGTTGCGGCTGCCCGTGATGCTTTCCATTCGCCGCGCTCTGTTCCATGTCGCGGAACGGAGTGGCATAAAGCCGAGATTACTCCGCCGGCTTGGATCAAAAATGGCTGGCGATGGCATTTGGTATGCCAGAAGCCATCTTGTCAAGCTGCAGCGCACCTTAGAACGCTGCAAAAAATAGGCAGCTTGACATTCTGGTATTTGGTATGCCAAAAACTTTCCCGTTAATAATCCTGTAAAAGGCGACTCCCACTGGAGGAGATTCGTCGTGTCACTGCGGAAACCAACCAAGGCGTTGCCGAACATGGCCGAGGCAGATATCGCAATCGTTCGTATTGCCCCGGAGTCGAGCTTCAAGAACAAGGCGTATGACGCCTTGAAGGAAGCCATCCTCAAGATGGACATCTACTCGACACCCGAGCCGGTGATGCTCGACGAGCGGGCGTTGTCCGAGCGCCTGGGTGTGAGCCGCACGCCGATCCGCGAAGCCATCGCGATGCTCGAGCAGGACGGCTTCGTGAAGACGGTCCCGCGCCGCGGCATCATGGTGGTGCGGAGGACCAAGAGCGAGATCGTCGACATGATCCGCGCCTGGGCGGCGCTGGAGAGCATGGCGGCCCGCCTCATCACCGCCACAGCGCGAAAGAAAGACATCACGGCGCTGCGCGACTACTTCAAGGATTTTGGTAAAGACCGCCTGCCCGAGGATCACGTCGAGGAATATTCGCGCGCCAACATCGCCTTCCACCAGGCGCTGATCTCGCTGTCGGAATCACCGGTGCTGGTCGATCTCACCAACGACTTGCTGCTGCACGTGCGTGGCTATCGGCAATTGACCATCGGACGCAAGGACCGTACCGCGACGTCGCTCCCCGAGCATCTCGGCATGATCGAAGCCTTGGAGGCGCGCGATACCGAGCTCGCCGAGAAGCGCGCCCGCGATCACACCCTTGGCCTTGCCGCTTACGTCGAAGCGCATGGTCAGGAACTCTTCTAGCCAGCAACGTTCACCAGAAGGGCGAGGCATCGCCCCTAAAGCCTGAAACGGCATCTTGAGACCAGGGAGACAAGGCCCATGCTGAATACCGCGACCAAGTCCGAAGCACCGGGCACCGAGCAGGAATTGACGGATGGCTTTCATCTCGTCATCGACGCGCTCAAGCTGAACGGCATCAACACCATCTACAATGTGCCGGGCATCCCGATCACGGATTTGGGCCGCATGGCCCAGGCGGCCGGTATTCGCATGATCTCGTTCCGCCACGAGCAGAACGCCGGCTATGCGGCGGGCATCGCCGGCTACCTCACCAAGAAGCCCGGCATCTGCCTCACCGTCTCCGCTCCCGGCTTCCTCAACGGTCTCACCGCGCTCGCGCACGCCACCACCAACTGCTACCCGATGATCCTGATCTCAGGCTCCTCCGAGCGCGAGATCGTCGACCTCCAGCAGGGCGACTACGAAGAAATGGACCAGCTGGCGATCGCCAAGCCGCTGTGCAAGGCAGCCTATCGCGTGCTGCACGCCCAGGACATCGGCATCGGTCTTGCCCGTGCCATCCGTGCCGCCGTCTCCGGCCGTCCGGGCGGCGTCTATCTCGACCTGCCGGCAAAGCTGTTCGGCCAGGTGATGAACGCCGATGCCGGCCGGAAGTCGCTGGTCAAGGTGATCGACGCGGCTCCCGCGCAGATCCCCTCGCCCGCTTCGATCAAGCGCGCGCTTGATGTTTTGAAGGGCGCAAAACGTCCGCTCATCATCCTCGGCAAGGGCGCGGCCTACGCGCAGGCCGACGAGGAGATCAAGACCTTCGTCGAGAAGAGCGGCATTCCCTTCCTGCCGATGAGCATGGCCAAGGGCCTCCTCTCCGACACGCATCCGCAGTGCGCAGGCGCCGCCCGTTCGACGGTGCTGAAGGAATCCGACGTCGTGCTGCTGATCGGCGCCCGACTGAACTGGCTGCTCTCGCACGGTAAGGGCAAGAACTGGGGCGAAGCGCCCAAGAAGTTCATCCAGGTCGACATCGAACCGCGCGAGATGGACTCCAACGTCGAGATCGTCGCGCCCGTCGTCGGCGACATCGGCTCGGTCGTTTCCGCCTTCAACCAGGCGATGGCGTCGGGCTGGACCGCGCCGCCGGTCGAATGGACCAAGGCGATTTCGACCAAGCGCGAAGAGAACGTCGCCAAGATGGCGCCGAAGCTCATGAACAACAAATCGCCGATGGACTATCACGGCGCGCTCGGCGTGCTGAAGAACGTCATCAAGGATCATCCCGAGGCGATCCTCGTCAACGAGGGCGCCAACACGCTCGACCTCGCCCGCGGCGTCATCGACATGTATCGCCCACGCAAGCGTCTCGACGTCGGCACCTGGGGCGTGATGGGCATCGGCATGGGCCAGGCGATCGCGGCTACGCTCGAGACCGGCCATCCCGTGCTCGCGGTGGAAGGCGACTCGGCCTTCGGCTTCTCCGGCATGGAAGTGGAGACCATCTGCCGCTACAATTTGCCGATCTGCGTCGTCATCTTCAACAATGACGGCATCTATCGCGGCACCGACGTCAACGGCGCCAATGCCGATCCGGCGACGACGGTGTTCGTCAAGGGCGCCCGCTACGACAAGATGATGGAAGCCTTCGGCGGTGTCGGCGTCAACGCCACCTCACCGGACGAGCTCAAGCGCGCCGTCAACGAAGCCATGGCCTCGGGCAAGCCGACGCTCATCAACGCCGTGATCGATCCGGCCGCCGGTTCCGAGAGCGGCCGCATCGGCAACCTCAATCCGCAGAGCGTTCTGCAGAAGAAGAAGTAACCAGCCGCCGGGTCATTCCCCGCGCAGGCGGGGAATCCAGTAATCGCCAGATCATCCTTGAGGCGAGCACTGAGGCCCAACTGAACCTTCAGCGAATAATGGATGCCCGCCTTCGCGGGCATGACGGAAACAGAAGAGAAACAGGAGCAACACGATGACAAAAGCGCTCGAGGGCGTTCGCATTCTCGACTTCACCCACGTCCAGTCCGGGCCGACCTGCACGCAGTTGCTCGCTTGGTTCGGCGCCGACGTGATCAAGGTAGAGCGCCCGGGCGTGGGTGACATCACCCGCGGCCAGCTGCAGGACATCCCGAACGTGGACAGCCTGTATTTCACCATGCTCAACCACAACAAGCGCTCGATCACGCTCGACACCAAGAACCCCAAGGGCAAGGAAGTCCTCACCGAGCTCATCAAGAAGTGCGACGTGCTGGTCGAGAACTTCGGCCCCGGCGTGCTCGACCGAATGGGCTTCCCCTGGGAGAAGATCCAGGCGATCAACCCGAAGATGATCGTCGCCTCGATCAAGGGCTTTGGCCCCGGACCGTACGAAGACTGCAAGGTTTATGAGAACGTCGCACAGTGCACCGGCGGCGCCGCCTCCACCACCGGCTTCCGCGACGGCCTGCCGCTGGTCACCGGCGCGCAGATCGGCGACAGCGGCACCGGTCTGCATCTGGCGCTCGGCATCGTCACCGCACTCTATCACCGCACCCATTCCGGCAAGGGCCAGAAGGTGACGGCTGCGATGCAAGACGGCGTGCTCAACCTCGCGCGCGTCAAGCTGCGCGACCAGCAGCGCCTCGCCCACGGCCCGCTCAAGGAATACAGCCAGTTCGGCGAAGGCATTCCGTTCGGCGATGCCGTGCCGCGTGCCGGCAACGATTCCGGCGGCGGCCAGCCCGGCCGCATCCTGAAGTGCAAGGGCTGGGAGACCGATCCCAACGCCTACATCTACTTCATCACCCAGGCCCCGGTCTGGGAGAAGATCTGCGACGTGATCGGTGAGCCCTCCTGGAAGACCGATCCGAACTACGCCAAGCCGGCCGTCCGCCTGCCGCGCCTGAACGAGATCTTCGGCCGCATCGAACAGTGGACGATGACGAAGACGAAGTTCGAGGCGATGGAAATCCTCAACAAGGACGACATCCCCTGCGGCCCGATCCTGTCGATGAAGGAGATCGCCGAGGACCAGTCGCTGCGCGCGACCGGCACCGTGGTTGAGGTCGACCACCCCACCCGCGGCAAGTACATCTCGGTCGGCAACCCGATCAAGCTGTCGGACTCCCCCAGCGATGTGGAGCGCTCCCCGCTGCTCGGCGAGCACACCGACGAGATCCTGCGCACCGTGCTTGGCTTCTCGGACCATCAGGTCGCCGATATCCACAAGTCCGGCGCGCTCGATCCGCCGCAAAAGCAGGCCGCCGAGTAAGCGGGCTCATCTCACGACGCGAAAGGCCGCCGGCTTCGGCGGCCTTTTTGTTGACGCCGAAGGGGCTGCATCGCACGATCGGCACGCTTGCCGCGCCGCGAAGGCTGGATTAAAGATTGGTTCGCGAGGAACAGACGCGGCGGCCGGCCGTTGCTCCCTCGACCGGCGTGCTCCCGGGAATGAGAGCATGCCCGGAAATGCCAGCATGCCATCTCCACAGCGAGTGCAGCACGCCTCGCAAAGACCCTGCCCCACGCTGAAGAACTGGTCGCCTTCGCTTCCGAGGATGGCAAGTCGGCCTTTCAGTTCGGGCACGGGTGGCGTCGCGTCCGGCACTCGCCAGGACCACGCTCTTTGATCAAATTGAGGGCTTAAATGTCGAAAGATCAATCCTCTGATCGCGCCAAGCGTGAAGCCAACAAGGCGTTCAAGCCTGCGACAACGCAGAAGCCGATCAATGATTATGCGAAGGACCAGAACTCCTTCAACGAAAATCGCGAACGGCTGAAAGCGGAGCGATTGGCCCGCGAAGCGAAGCCGGGAAGCCGTTCCGAATAAGCGCGGACGGTACCAGGCTCCGACGGCGAATTCCGCTGAAGCGGGGGCGCCGAAATCCGCCTGATCTACAGCATCGAGAGCACGACGATTCCGTCTTCAACTGCCCCGGAAGCGAGCTGCGCCCGCGCCATGCGCTCTAACTCGGTCCGGTTCTTGCGAAGATAACTGAAAGCCTGCTTCTGCGTCAGGAACGTCGTCGCAAGACGGCACATCTGTCGTCCTGCGCCAAGCGCGAGAAAGAAGGTGATGGTGCCACCGCCATCCGACTTGATTCTAGGCACGATCCGCACTCTTTGGCATGTGATCGGCCCTCTCCGAATTGTCGTTGGCGCAATGGAAGGCAGCTATGGCGTCACCTTCTTCTTGCGCTTCGTCGGAGTGGCCGCGGGCAACGATGCCTGAAGGGCGGCGTCTGCCGCTTCCTTGGCTTCGCGCAGCTCTCGAAGCCGCGCCATGTTCTTGCGAACATCGACGGCTTGCTTTCCAACATCCACCATCGCCCGAGCGCCTTCCTCAGCGGCCAAACGCTGACGGTTAGTACGCGCGATGCTTTCGGGTGACGGTTCGGCCGGTCTCTTGGCGCTCATTATTCACCCTGCTCTGCAACGGACAAAAACCCGCTCAATCCTGGGATCGAGCGGGTGGCATGGCCGTTTCAGTACATCCGTGAAACGGCACCAAGGCTTTAGGCCAGCGAGAGATTCTCAGCGCTGACCTTGCCCCGCATCTTGTCGGTCTTGAGCTCGAAGTTGACCTTTTGGCCTTCAGCGAGACCTGCAAGACCAGCCCGCTCGACCGCGCTGATGTGAACGAACACATCGTTGCCGCCGTCGTTCGGCTGAATGAATCCAAAACCCTTCTGGCCGTTAAACCACTTCACAGTACCTGTCGTCATTTTCTTCTCCAAAGCGCATACGCGCAGGTTCCGCGTGATCGTCACGCAGAACAAATTCTATTCGTCGATGTCTATGGAAAAGGAGCCCGCGGGCGCATTCAACAAGGCACAGCGGCTGAACGAACAGCCTCAACGTATACCTCATCCTCACCATTTGCAAGGCTTGACCGAATTTAACGCCTCGGGAGCCCGGCTAGGGACATGACGCCACGCTGCCGAGCACTCATCGTTCGGCGCCAGCTGCTCTGGGAGGGCTGCCGAGCGCCACATGCGTCGGCTCCGCCGCACGGAGACCAGATCGCGCCCGATGAAGCTTTCGTAGCGGCTCTGATTTTCTCGGCGACGATCTGCAACCCAACCCGATCACGGTTTGCAATATCCGAATTCAGAGTATTTTGGGGGCGCTCGACGCGTTCTCCAATTCAGAACGCATGTATCGCAATAATGCATTTTTACAAAACGAGGGGGTAATCTAGGCTTGATCGATGCCAAGCCGTACGGCGCGCAATGGAGCGCGACGACGGAGGGACCGATACCGACCGATGCGGCTATTTTTTACTCAGACGTCGCCATACGCCCGCAAGGTAAGAGTCGCCATTCATGAGCTCGGATTGAGGCTTGCCGACTGGTTTGAACGCGCGCGCGTTCGCTCATCCATGATCGCGATACGGCCATGCTGAGTTTCGAGCCCGGAACGGTCTTCAGCAGCCGCCACCTCGCCGATATTTTCAGCACCGCCCCGATGCGCACCATGTTCGGTGAGCGCAATTCGCTTGAGTCCATGCTTCTGGTCGAGGTCGCGCTGGCGAAGGTTCAAGCGCAGCTCGGTGTGATTCCTGCCGAGGCTGCTGCTGCGATCGCCTCCGCTGCACGTGCTGAACTACTCGACCTCGACGAATTGGCGGCGGGAACTTTGCGCGCTGGTTTGCCGGTCGTGAATCTGGTCGAGCAGTTGATCCGACTCACCGGCAACCCCCATGGCGAATTCGTCCATTGGGGCGCCACGAGTCAGGACATCATGGACACCGCGCTCGTGGTGCAGATCCGCGACGCGCTCGAGCTCATCCACCGCGATCTGGAGCGCCTGATATCGACGCTTGCGGATCTGGCGCGTACCCACCGCGATACGCCCATGGTCGGCAGGACGAAACTTCAACACGCGATTCCGATCACCTTCGGATTCAAGGTTTCCGTCTGGCTGTCGGGCCTGCTGCGCCACAGGCAACGTCTCGCCGAACTCAAACCAAGAGTCCTCCAGGTCCAGTTCGGCGGTGCGGTCGGCACTTTCGCATCACTCGGCGACAATGGCGACAGCGTCCGCGCTGCGTTGGCCAGCGAACTCGAACTCGGCGAACCTCTGGTGGCATGGCACGCCGCGCGCGATAGTTTGGCCGAGACGGTTTGCCTGCTTGGGCTGATCTCCGCGACCTTGAGCAAGATCGCGACCGATGTCGTGTTGATGGCGCAGACTGAGGTCGGCGAAGTGCTGGAGCCAGGCGGCCAGGGCCACGGCGCCTCCAGCACCATGCCGCACAAGCGCAACCCAATCATCTGTGAGCAGATTCTCAGCACCGGACTGTCGTTGCGCCGGCTCGCGAGCGCCATGCTCGACGCTTCGGTCCACGACCATGAACGGGCGACGGGACCGTGGCAGGCCGAATGGTCGCTGCTGCCGGAAGCATTCGTACTGGTCTCCCGGGCCTTGGACAACGCTGTTCGCCTCTGCGGCGGACTGGTCGTCAGACCCGATGCGATGCAGGCCAATCTCGGGCGGACACAGGGTCTCATCGCCGCCGAGGCCGTCATGATGGCGCTGGCTCCACACGTCGGGCGCCATCATGCGCACGAGATGGTGAGCGCGGCATGCACGCACGCGATCGCTTCGGGCCTGACATTGGCCCAGAGCCTTTCGCGCGATCCGGCCGTGACGGCCCACATCGCCCTGCATGAGATCGAGGCGGCTGCGGACCCGGCTCGATACATCGGCCTGTCCGCCCGTGAGGTCGATCGTGTCCTCGCGGCCTGTGCCGATCGACCGGCCAGTGCTGCGCAAGACGACGCCCCTGATGCGGAGTGAGGCCATATGATTCTGAAACGCAAGCATACGGCCCTCCTCGCAGCTGCGATGCTGTCAATGTTGAATGCGGCACATGCCGAGTCGCCCTTCCCATCACGGCCGATCACGTTGATCGTCCCGTTCGCGGCTGGCGGCCCGAATGACGTGATGAGCCGGATCGTGTCCGAACACATGTCGCGAAAACTCGGGCAGCCGATCATTGTCGAGAACATCGCCGGGGCGGGCGGCACGACCGGCTCAGCGCGCGTCGCAAAAAGCGCGCCCGACGGTTATACGCTCGTCAGCGGTCACGTCGGGACGCATGCGGCATCGGTCGCGCTGTATCCGAATCTGCGTTACGACCCGCTGGTTGATTTCACGCCGATTGGCCTGGTCGCGGAAACGCCGATCCTCGTCGTCGCTCGCCGCGACCTTGGCGCGGACAGCATGGCGTCGTTCATCGCGATCGCCAAGGCGCGCGGCCCGGACCTCACCTTGGCCCATGCGGGTGTCGGTTCGATCAGCCACATCAGCTGTCTGCTGTTCACCTCCGTGATCGGATTCAAGCCGGTCGAGGTGCCATATCGGGGATCAGCACTGGCGATGACCGACCTGATCGCCGGCCGCAGCGACTTCAGTTGTGGATTGTTGGGCGACGTTCTTCCCTTCCTGGGTGACAACAATCTGCGTTTCCTGACCGTTTCGGCCGCAGCGCGGGTTCCGCAATTGCCGGACACACCGACGGCCAGGGAAGCAGGGCTTCCACAGTTTGTCGCATCGAGCTGGTTCGCGTTCTACCTGCCGAAAGGCGCGCCTGACGCCATTCGCGACCGGTTCTCGGACGCGCTTCGCGCAGCGCTCGACGATGACGGCGTGCGGAGACGGCTCGAACTGGTAGGCTTGATCCTGCCACCGCCGGACCAGCGAGGCCCCGAACCGCTCAAGCGGCGGATGACCGAAGAGATCGCGCGCTGGCAGGACATCGTCAAAACCGCGCAGATTCGACTCGATCAATAAGTGCAACCGATGCAGTTGAGCGCGTGATCGCCGGCCAGCTTTCGCCGTCGGCGCATCAGCCGCAGGCGGGCGGAACAATCCGACGATCCCCGGCTACAATCTCGCATTCGCCATGACGCCGCACGACGTGGCGGCAGTCTGCCAATCATCCATCAAAAAAAATCGAGACGCCCTGTCGGATCGGCGGTATCTGATCCGTCATCTAGACATGAATGGGCAATAGACGCTGACGTCGAGCCCGGCGATTCATGAGGAAGATGATCATGCCCAGCACTGTCCGCCTGCACCGCGTTCTCACGACCAGCCCGGAGAAAGTCTATCGCGCCTTCCTGGAGGCGGATGCGCTGGCGAAATGGCTTCCGCCGAACGGCTTCACCTGCACGGTCCATCATTTCGAGCCGAAGGTCGGGGGTACGTTCAAGATGTCGTTCCGTAACTTCACGACGGGCAACAGCCACGCCTTCGGCGGCGAATATCTCGAGCTCGTTCCCGGCGAACGTCTCCGCTACACCGACAGGTTCGACGACCCCAATCTGCCCGGCGAAATCCAGGTCACCGTGATCCTGAAGAAGGTATCCGTCGGCACTGAGCTGGATATCACGCAGGCCGGCATCCCCGACGTCATTCCGCCGGAGGCTTGTTATCTCGGCTGGCAGGAATCGCTGCGCAATCTGGCGAAGCTCGTCGAGCCTGAGATCAAGCAATAGCGTCTGAGGTAGAGCGAGCGCCTCGTCCTTCGAGACGACCGCTCCGCGGTCTCCTCAAGATGAGGCTAGCGGCAACAGCGCTCGTCGAGACTGCGGCCACATACTCCGACCTCATCCTGAGGGCCCGCCAAAGGCGGGCGTCTCGAAGGATGGGCCGCCGAAACGGTCGCCAAGTGCGATGGCCAGCTCACGACGGGAACCAGCGATCGAGTGTCATCTCAGCGAGCCTACGCCCCTGCCTTCGGCGCAACCCCGCCGCTTGCGGTCCAGCGGTCCGGATCCGGGCTATGTCCGATCAAAGCAAGGCCGTAGGCGATCGACTCGAACTGATCGCCCGACATCAGCCGTTCGTTGCCGAACCGCTCGGCGAACAGTTTTCGAACGGCCGGCACGAAGGACGTGCCGCCGGTCAGAAACACCTTTTCGATCTCGCGCGCGGTGATGCCGGCTTCGCCAAGCACCTTGTCGACGGTGGCCCCGAGCCTCGCGATATCGTCGGCAATCCAGGCTTCGAAATTCTTCCGCGTGATGGTCGCGCCAATGTCGACCCCGCCGCCTTTGAAGCGGAACTCCACCTGATCCTGCGCCGACAGCGCGACCTTGGCGTCGGATACCGCGCGGTACAACGAAAAGCCGAGGTCGAGATCGACGATGGTGATGAAATCCTCGAGCAGAGTCGGCTTCACCGCGGTGCGCGCAAGCTCCCGGAGTTCGCGCAGGTCGCCGTTGCTCTTCATCATCGCGAGCTGATGCCAGCGCGCGAGGTTGGTGTAGTGGCCGGTGGGGATCGGCAGCACCTTGTCGAACGAGCGGAAGCTCGAGCCCTTGCCTAGCCGCGGCGAGACGACGTGATCGACGATGCGGTAATCGAAGGTGTCGCCCGCAATCCCGATGCCGGCATGGCCGAGCGGTTCGGCGCGCAAGGCGCCGCCGGCACGCGAGAACCGCATCACGGAGAAATCGCTGGTACCGCCGCCGAAATCCGCAACCAGCACGGTCGCATCCCGCTCCAGGCGGCGAGCGAAGGAGAACGCTGCGCCCACGGGTTCGTAGACATAGCGCGCGTGGCCGGCGCCAAGGCGCTCGAACGCGGCCCGGTAGCGCTGCATCGCGAGCGCCTCGTCAGGATTGCCGCCGGCGAAGCGGACGGGGCGACCGACCGTGATGGTGGACGTCTCGAAGCCGAATTTATCGCCGCCATGGCGCGCCAGCGTCCGCAGGAACGCCGCCAAAATGTCCTCGAACTTGTAGCGCTGCCGGAACACCTGGGTGGTGTTGAAGCTGGAGCTCGCGGCGAAGGTCTTGAACGACTGGAGGAAGCGGTAGACATGCCGTCCTTCCAGGAACTGCTCGATCGCCCACGGGCCGCCTTCGGCCTGGGCGCCGGCTCCCGGCCGATCCTCCCAGAAGCACAGCGCCGATACGAAGACGCTGTGGCGCTGTCCACCATGGTCGAAGCGGATGGCCTCGACCCGGCGGTCGTCCGCCGCAAGGGCCACGACCGTGTTGCTGGTCCCAAAATCGATGCCGATCGAGACGGCGGGCGAGGCGCTCGACATGAACCACTCTGACAGATGATTGGAAGGGGGCAGACCACTAGCGGCTTCGTGTGCCGCTGCCAAGACTCCGTTTTTGGACATCGACGGTCAAATGGTTCAGTTTCGGCGGGGTTTGGGCATATCCCCGCTCAAATCGGCCCATTTAACGGATTATTATGCTGCAATGCGGTACACTAAATGCTGCTATGCAATGGCATGCATAGACATTGGCATCTGGTATACATAGGTTGCCCTTCGAAATGAGACAGCAGCACTGACCGTCTCAAGAAAGGGATTTTCGATGTCCAAGACCGCTTCCGTCGCTCTCGCGCCCTCCTCCTCGCTGTTCGCCCGCTTGATGGCCACGATCGACCGCCTCCTGATGGCGAGCGCCGAGATCTCGAATCACAATGGCGACCTGCCGCGCTTCGGCCTGTAAGCCGGCCCCCTTCCCGCGCCGCCGCGCAGCGGCACGGTTTTAGATCGGTTCGAATACGACTTTTGATGAATGGCCCCGGATGACGGGGCCATTTCTACTTGTGCTGTCCTGAGTCACAGCCGCCACCGGGCAAGGTGCTGCGGCATTTGCGCACGGTGACCGGACCAGCGCTTGAAGCTTGGCATAATGCATACAAGAATGCCGTTCCAGCGCTCGCAGAAAAATGAGAGGCGCCACGGGAGGCTTTATGACGGACATGGTGCAAGCAACCGCCCCGACAGCCGCGCGCGTTAGCGACACATATCGCTGGACGCAATTGGCGGTTGGCGTCGCGGCGATGGTGATGATCGCCAACTATCAATATGGCTGGACGTTCTTCGTCCCCGACATCCAGAAGAAATTCGGCTGGGATCGCGCGTCGATCCAATGGGCCTTTACGCTGTTCGTGCTGTTCGAGACCTGGCTCGTGCCGATCGAAGGATGGTTCGTCGACAAATACGGTCCGCGCATCGTGGTGCTGGTCGGCGGCGTGCTCTGTGCCGCCGGCTGGGCGATCAACGCGGAGGCGACCACGCTCAACGGCTACTATCTCGGCATGATCATCGCAGGCATCGGCGCCGGCGGCGTCTACGGCACCTGCGTCGGCAACGCCTTGAAGTGGTTTCCGGACAAGCGCGGTCTTGCCGCGGGCATCACCGCCGCGGGCTTCGGTGCAGGCTCCGCGCTCACCGTCGCGCCGATCCAGGCCATGATCAAGGACAGCGGCTTCCAGACCACATTCCTCTATTTCGGCCTCGGACAAGGCATCATCATCTGCATCCTCGCCTTCTTCCTGCTGGCGCCGAAGGCAGGCCAGGTGCCGAGCGTGGTGGCGAACGCCAATCTGCAACAGAGCCGCCGCAACTATCAGCCGACCGAGGTGCTGCGTCAGCCGATCTTCTGGCTGATGTACTTCATGTTCGTGATCGTCGGCGCCGGCGGCCTGATGGTGACGGCCAATTTGAAGCCGATCGCGGCCGACTGGAAGATCGACAACGTGCCGGTCACGTTGATGGCGGTGACGATGACCGCGGTGACCTTCGCGGCCACGATCGACCGCGTGCTCAACGGCCTGACGCGTCCGTTCTTCGGCTGGATCTCCGACATGATCGGCCGCGAGAACACGATGTTCATCGCCTTCGGGATGGAAGGTATCGGCATCTGGATGCTCTACCTCTGGGGCCACGATCCGCTCTGGTTCGTGCTGCTCTCGGGCTTCGTGTTCTT
This sequence comes from Bradyrhizobium canariense, assembly GCF_019402665.1. GTDB lineage: Bacteria > Pseudomonadota > Alphaproteobacteria > Rhizobiales > Xanthobacteraceae > Bradyrhizobium > Bradyrhizobium canariense. Next base: position 73,453 of record NZ_VSST01000015.1, on the reverse strand, counting down.
CGCCTGGGGTGAGATCTACTCGTTGTTCCCCTCGACCTGTACCGACACGTTCGGCGCCAAGTTCGCGACCACCAATGCCGGCCTGCTCTACACCGCGAAGGGGACGGCCGCGCTGCTGGTCCCGATCGGCAATTACATGCAGCAGTCGTCGGGCAGTTGGGACAACGTGTTCATCATCGCGGCCGGCGCCAACATCCTGGCCTCGGCGCTGGCGATCGCGGTGCTCAAGCCCTGGCGCAAGGTCGTGGTCGCGCAATCGACCGTCTGACGCACTCCAAAAGCGCTTCTCGCGCAAGACGCCCGGCCTCGCGGCCGGGCGTCTTCGTTTTGCGCGAAGCTTGCGCGATCCCGCCGTGCTGCAAACGGAACTCGCATTTTGTCGCCGGCCCGCCAAGATAAGGCTTGCAATCTGGGATATGGTATACCAAGCTCGCGATCGCGCTTGCGACGATAAGCCACAATATTGCGACATCAGGTCATCTTGTGACCGGTGCCGAACCAGACAGGCGCTCGGGAGGTTTTTGATGATTTCCAGCACCGATGGCGCTGTCACAGCCGCGCCTCTTCGCACAGGTTTCCGTTGGCTCCAGCTCGTCATGGGCATCGTCTGCATGGCGATGATCGCCAACCTGCAATATGGCTGGACGCTGTTCGTCGATCCGATCGATCACGCGCACCATTGGGGACGCGCCGCGATCCAGCTCGCTTTCACCATCTTCGTCGTCACCGAAACCTGGCTGGTGCCGATCGAGGCCTGGTTCGTCGACAAATACGGCCCGCGCATCGTCATCATGTTCGGCGGCGTCATGATCGCGCTGTCGTGGATTCTCAACTCCTATGCCGATAGCCTCACCTTGCTCTACGCGGCCGCGATCATCGGCGGCATGGGCGCGGGCGCGGTGTACGGCACCTGCGTCGGCAACGCGCTGAAATGGTTTCCCGATCGCCGGGGCCTTGCCGCCGGTGCGACTGCCGCCGGTTTCGGCGCAGGCGCTGCACTCACCGTCGTGCCGATCGCCGCCATGATCGCAACGAGCGGCTATCAGCACGCGTTCCTCACCTTCGGCATCGGCCAGGGCGTCATCGTCTTCGTGCTCGCCTTCTTCATCCAGCCGCCGCGGATTTCGATCCCGCCGAAGAAGAAGCAGCTCAATCTGCCGCAGACCAAGATCGACTTCACACCGCCCCAGGTGCTGCGCGCCCCTATTTTCTGGGTGATGTATCTCGTTTTCGTCATGGTTGCCTCCGGCGGCCTGATGACCGCGGCGCAGATCGCCCCGATCGCGCACGACTTCAAGATCGCCGACACGCCGGTCACGCTCGCCGGCTTCCAGATGGCGGCATTGACGTTCGCGATCTCGCTCGACCGCATCTTCGACGGTTTCGGACGGCCCTTCTTCGGCTTCGTCTCCGACACGATCGGCCGCGAGCACACCATGTTCATCGCCTTCGGCACCGCCGCGCTGATGCTGCTGACGCTGTCGGCCTATGGCCACGTGCCTGTCGTCTTCGTGCTCGCCACCGCGGTCTATTTCGGCGTGTTCGGCGAGATCTACTCGTTGTTCCCTGCCACGTGCGGCGACACCTTCGGCTCGAAGTTCGCGACCACCAATAACGGGATGCTCTACACGGCGAAGGGGACGGCGTCCCTGCTCGTTCCGCTCGCGAGCGTGATCTCGGCCACGTACGGCTGGAAGGCCGTGTTCGTGGTCGCGGTGGCACTGAACGCGACGGCGGCGCTGATGGCGCTATTCGTGATCAAGCCGATGCGCCGCTCCTTCATCCTCGGCAAGGAAGCCGAGAGCGCCAACGCCGCGACGGGGAACGCCAAGACCGAGACGGCATAACGAACACGCATCTTGCACGGGTGAGACAGGGGCGCAGCGATGCGCCCCTTTCTTTTTGGCTTACGGCAAACGTCAGCATTGCTGCCGCAAGATTTTTCGGATGAGCCAAATCGAGTGCTTGACGATTGGCATTATGTATACCACACTTGCTTCATCATTCACCCAAGGAGGTTGCAATGCTGGTCGGAGACATTCTGCGCAAGAAGACACCGCGCGTTGTCACGGTGCGAATGAACGAAACCGTGGGTATCGCCGCCAAGCTGATGCGCGCCAACAATATCAGCGCACTGGTGGTGAAGGACGTGGTCCGCTCCGAGGGCAATACCGCGGTCGGCATGTTCACCGAGCGCGACGTCGTGCGCGCCGTCGCCGAGCACGGCGCCAATGCCGTCAACGTCAAGGTCTCGCAGCTCGTCTCGGTGCAGCAGCTCGTATCCTGCACGTCGAGCGACACGATCGAGCACGTCCGCCATCTCATGAACCGGAATCACATCCGGCACCTGCCCGTCATCGACGATTACAGCCTCGTCTCGGTCATCAGCATGCGTGACATCGCGTCCTTCATGGACGAAGCGATCAACGGCACGCCGCAAGCAGCTTAAAGCGCCTCACTTCCCCTGCGACTACCGGACCCGGCTCGGAGCCTTCCGAGCCGGACCGGATCTTTCGTCCCGAAATCCGGCTTCCGCTGCTTCGCGAGGATTCCATGAAGATCTGCATCTACGGCGCCGGAGCAATCGGCGGATATCTCGGGGTTCAGCTCGCGCGCGCGGGCGCCGACGTCAGCCTGGTCGCACGCGGCGCGCACCTTGCCGCGATGCGCGAGCGCGGCCTGACGCTGCTCGCGGGCGAGGAGCAGCACACCGTGCATCCGCGCTGCACCGACGATCCGGCCGAGCTCGGCGTGCAGGACTATATCATCATCACGCTGAAGGCGCACTCGATCACCGGCGTGATCGAGACGATGCAGCCGCTGCTCGGCCCCCACACCCGCATCGTCACCGCCGTCAACGGCATCCCCTATTGGTACTTCTACAAGCATGGCGGCCAATACGAGAATTCGACGCTGGAGAGCATCGACCCCGGCGGACGGCAGTGGCGCGAAATCGGCGCCGAGCGCGCCATCGGCTGCATCGTCTATCCCGCCACCGAGATCGAGGCGCCCGGCGTGATCCGTCACGTCTACGGCAACAACTTTCCGCTCGGGGAGCCCTCCGGCGAGACCACCCCGGACGTGCAACGCCTCGCCGATCTCTTCGTCGCAGCCGGGCTGAAAGCGCCGGTGCTCGACCGCATTCGCGACGAGATCTGGCTCAAGTTGTGGGGCAATGTCTGCTTCAACCCGATCAGCGCACTCACCCATGCAACACTCGACGTGATCTGCACCGATCCGGCCACTCGCGCGCTGTCGCGCGCGATCATGATGGAGACGCAAGGCATCGCCGAGACGTTCGGCGTCAAATTCCGCGTCGACGTCGAGCGCCGCATCGAAGGCGCCCGCAAGGTCGGCGCGCACAAGACCTCGATGCTCCAGGATCTCGAGCGGGGCCGCCCGATGGAGATCGACCCGCTCGTCACCGTCGTGCAGGAGATGGGCCGCCTCACCGGCGTCGCCACCCCCGCGCTCGATTCCGTGCTGGCGATGGTGACCCAGCGCGCCCGCATCGCCGGTCTCTACGACGGCATCTCGACGCCATCGGATCCGCGTGCACTGGCGGTGGCGTGATGGCTGGCGAGATCAAACATTGGCTCCGCTTCCGCAAGAGCGGTACGACCGGCTTCGGCACGCTGAATTCGTCAGGCATCAGCGTGCATGAGGGCGAGATGTTCGGCCGCCATGCAGCCACCGGCAAAACGCTGGCGCTGTCGGAGGTCGAACTGCTCGCGCCCTGCGTGCCCAGCAAGATCGTCGCGCTCTGGAACAATTTTCACGCGCTCGCGGCCAAGCTCAACCAGCCCGAGCCGCCGGAGCCGCTCTACCTCCTGAAGGCCACCACCAGCATCACGACACCCGGCGCGGTGATCCGCCGTCCCTCTTATTACGACGGCAAGACCACGTATGAAGGCGAGCTCGGCATCGTCATCGGCAGGACCTGCGCGCGGGTGTCGCCGGCGGAAGCGGACGGCTTCATCTTCGGCTACACCTGCGTCAACGACATCACCGCCAACGACATCCTGACCAGCGATCCCACTTTCCCGCAATGGGCACGGGCCAAGGGCATCGACGATTACGGCCCGTTCGGCCCCGTCATCGCCACCGGTCTCGATCCGGCAAAGCTGGTGGTGCGCACCATCCTCAACGGCGCGGAGCGGCAGAACTATCCGATATCGGACATGATCTTCACCGCGCAGGAGCTGGTCAGCAGGATCTCCCATGACATGACCCTGCTCCCCGGGGACCTCATTGCCGTCGGCACCTCGGTCGGCGTCGGCGTGATGAAAGAGCCGGTGAACACGGTAACCGTCGCGATCGAGGGCATCGGCGAGCTGACCAACGAGTTTCGGCTGTAGGGCACTCTGTCATTCCGGGGCGCGGGCAGCGCCGAGCCCGGAATCCATTGGGCGGTAGAGACTGCAGTTCAACGGATTCCGGGCTCGCGCTGCGCGGGTCCCGGAATGACGGCGGAGGGAGCCAGCGCCCCCGCGGAGGAAAACCCGGCAACTTCCACACCCGCGCTCCACCGATCGGCTGACGCATTCAGCCGTGGATCGTGCGACTGGACCTGTCCGGCAAGCCTCCGCCGCCCTTGATCTCGGTTCCGCTCTCCAATAGCAATTATGGCGATAATGTGTGCCGGCGTGAGGAAGTCACGATGTGGCTGTTTTTCCTGGTTGCCTGGTTTGTTCTGCTCACTGCCATTGCGATCTTCGCCCAGCAGGCGCTCGGTTACGATATCGGCCACCTGCCTGTCTGGTTCGGAGGCCTGCCTGTCCCGCAGCGGTTTGCGACCGGCGCGATCCTGGCCCTGGCGCTGGCACTGATCGGCGCCTCCGCCTGGCGGCTCTCGCGCCAGGATCGGCGCCTCGACACGTTGCGCGACCGCCTCAAGAAGACCCGCGAGGACGTCGTCGTCGCCCACGCCCTGCAAAACCACCTCGACGCCACCGTCCGGCACCTGATCGAGAGCGATCCGCGGGAGGCCGTCTCCGCCCTGCACGATAAGCTGGGCGAGACCGAGCAGCGGGCCCTGCTGCAGCGGGGCCGCAACGAATCCACCGACATGCACGACCAGCTCGCCGAAATCCGCCGGCGCCAGCAGGACCTGCGCGACATGGTCGGCAAGGTCGCCGAGCAGCGCCGCGCCGTCGAGCCGGTTTTCACCGAGATCCGCGACCGCCAGAACCAGCTCGAACGCTCGCTGCACAACCTTGAGACCGACGACCGCAAGAACAACCTCGCCGACCGGCTGAAGGACATCGCGCGCGACGTATCGACGCTGCTGTCCCGGGTCGGCACGGTCCAGAACACCTTTGCGACCCTGAACCAGTACAAGGAAGATCTGGCGAAGTCCCACGCCGAGCTGGTGCCGTTGCGCGCGTCGGACGCCGGCCTCAATGCCTTGATCGGCGAGCTGAGCCTCGGTCATGAGCGCCTCGCCAAGAGCGTCGACGAGCTCGAAACCGGCGGCGAAGCCCCTCTCGGCGCCCGCGTCGAGACGCTGTCGAAGAACAAGATCGAGATCGAGCAGCGCCTGGCCCGCATCGACGACAGCTTCCACATCCTAAAAGGCATCGGGCTCGATTTCGAAGAGCTCGGCCAGCGCCAGGCCCAACTCGAGCGCTCGCTGGCCGGTGTCGAGACCGACGCCGACGGCAAGACGCTTGTCGACCGCCAGAATGCGCTGAACGATTTTGTGCTCCAGTCGCGCCAGCGCCTCGGCGCGTTACAGGAAACGCTGGCGACGCTGAACGCCTTCAAGGCGGAGCTGTCGAAGTCGCAGGCTGACCTCGTCCCGCTGAAGGCGCCCGTATTCGGAATCGAAGCCATGATCGCGGACGTCGGTACCACGCGCGATCTCCTCGCCAAAACCGTCGGCGAGATTGAGGCGAGCGGCGACGTCACCCTCGCCTCGCGCGTCGACGCGCTGACCAAGAGCAAGCGCGAGGTCGAAGACCGCATCGCCCGCATCTTCGACAATTTCAACGCGCTCGACGGCTTGCGAAAAGACATCGGCGGCATCTTCTCGACGATCCGGAACAGCCTCAACCGGATCGGGTGAAGGCCATCAATCCCGCGGGATGGTTCGAACCGCGATCCCCATCCGCGCGACCAATCCGGACATGCGCTTGATCCTCGGCCTCCTCTCCGCCCTGCTCGGCGCGCTCGCCGGCTGGTTCGCCCTTGCCGCACTGGTGATCGCGCTGGCCGGGCCAGACCGCGATGGCGGCATCGCCATGGGCGCCTTCTTCGACATCGGTCCGATCGGCGGTGTGGTTGGCCTGATCGCCGGCATCTGGCTGTTCGTGCGCTTCGGCCTGGTCCGGAATGCAACGCCACAGCCGCCCGCGGAAACCTCCGACACCACGCCTCACCGCACCACGCGGCTCTCCGCACCCTTTGCTCTCACTGTTCTACTCATCGCGGCAATCCTTGGCTATTGGGGCTGGTACGAACTCATCCGCTCGCCCTATCTCAGTCACGGCTACATGACGCTCCACATCGAGTTTCGCCTTCCCGCTGGCATGACGCTGCCGGACAAGGCGGAGGATGTGCACATCGAGGTCGAGGAAGCGACCGGGTATGCCAATGCCGATTTGCCTCCGAACTGGCGCGCGCATGAAGGCGAGCGCAAAGCGATCATTGCCTCCACGTCGTTGTCGTACAAAACGCGTCATCGCGCCGTTAGCCTGACGCTTCCGGGTTCGCCGACGCAGAGCTGGCCGATCGATCTCCCCTCCGATCCTGATCCCACCCCTGGCTTTTCACCCTGGCGCGTGGCGGGCGACCCCTCACCGGCGAAGATCGAGATGCATTTCCGCCTCAGCGCCGATCACTGAGCGAACGAGCGGCGCGAGGGCGAAACATTCAGACACATCACATTTCGGCGCGCCCGGCAGATGCCGCCAACATGTCGCGCGGATGCCGCACTGTGGTCGCATTCGGCCGCCCTTCTGTGAGGCGTGTCTGGGGGCACGGCGGTGCCGTGTTTGGACCAAACCTTCTAGGGGTATGACTGTGAAGAAGATTGTATTTGTCGTGGGTGCTACGCTTGCTCTGGTGACGGTTGCGAATGCTGCGGATCTGCCGCGCCGCCAGCCCGTTCCCGTCTATTCCGAGCAGGCGCCGATCGGCAAGATGCCGATTGGCAAGAGCCCGGTTGGAAAGGCCCCGATCGGCAAGGCGCCCGGCCCCGTCGCGGCGCGCTACTGACGCGCAGAGAAATACGCGCAGAAGCAAGCGTTGACTCTGCGTGAGTGGCCGACAGTCGAGGGGCATGGCGTGACGAACAAACCTGATCGATCGGGACCCTGCATCCTTGCGGGATTCGCGCTCGCGGCCATGCTCGCGTGCACGACACCCTCGGCCTCCGCCCACGAAGCGAACAAGCGCGTTGCTGAGGCAAACGCGCTTGCCACCACCGAGACCGCATCACGGCCGGCGCCGCAAACGGCGCGGCGCGCAGTCGCGCGCGCGGAGAAAGGTCCGTACTACGTCGATTTCCGCGCCCGCACGGCCGCGAGCTGGGGCCACGCGTTCGTCTGGTACGGCAAGACCAGCGAGCGCGCCGTCGAGGTGGCAGGGCTCACGCCCGCCGGCGACACCTGGGCCTATGTGCTCGGTCACCTCACCTGGGTGCCGGCGGAGACCGGCGCGAGCTACGGCGATCTCGACCCGGACTATTTGACCGCGAACTACCGCGTCTATCTGAACGAAGCCGACGCCAAGCGCGTGTTTGCCTATATCAAGAAATTGCAGGCGAGCTCGCCGGTCTGGAACGCGGAGACCACCAATTGCACCGGCTTCATCGGCGACATCGCCGAGTATATGGGATTGAAGGTCCCCTACCGCTGGCAGCGCCCCGAAAACTTCGTCAACAGCCTCAAGGAAATGAACGGCGACCGCCAGATGGTGCGGCTGTCGACGGAGTAGCCCCCCAGGGCGCACCACGCGACGCCGTCATTGCGAGCGCAGCGAAGCAATCCAGAGTCCCTCCACGGGTAGAGTCTGGATTTCTTCGCTGCGCTCGTAATGACGATGCCGAAGCAATTGGGGCACGATGGATTGGCGGAGTGCCCGTCGGGCAAAACACCCGCGCAAATTTCCCGCGCCGCCTGTCAATCCCCGCCCGTCAAAATATTCCACTTTACCGAAATTCGGATTTGTCGTATCTACGACACACCCTGACCCGGGACAAGGGGCGGATCGCGATCGTCACGAACCGCGGGTTAGGCAGCGATGGACGCGACGGCGTCGAGCGCGGGGAGCCTTGCAGGGCGGGAAACCGTGAGCACAGGCTTTCGCGCCTGCGACACGGCGCCGACAGCGTCTTCGCATGGCTTCGGGTGCGAGCACACGCCAGCTCTCGAAGGCCCAGCGAGGACGTGCGCGGACGGCGAAGTCGTGTGGTCCTGACGCCCGGGGTCTGTGCGTCAAGTCCTGTAGTGATGCGTGCTGCCCGACCGGGCGGACGCGTCAGCCATCTGCGGGGCGACGGGGGCAATAGTGCATCGCTCCCCGGGGAGAGCACGAAGTAAGCCGTAAACCACCGCGCAGGGAAGGCCGGGCGATTGGCTGACCTGTGGTCCACCCCGTGTGCATTCCTTTGGCGCACGGACTTGCGGGTGCCAGCCGGCGCCCGGCCTTCCCTGCGCCCTTGTTACCGCAAGGGTGATGCGACCAAGCAAAGCTCGGGCGGAATACGCCGCGAGAGGGCGAAGGCGTGCCTTGCGAGAAAATGCAAGTTGATGGTCTCCGAAAGCTCCTCATCCTCCGTCGGTGTTGAAGCAGCGGCGCACAAAAACCCTCGTGCGCCCGGTGCTACCACCTCAATTATCCGCCCTGCGGAATCCCCGCACTCCCCGCATGATCGCCCCGCCTCCACCGCACGCCCTTCCAATAGACTTTTCCCGACCTGGGCGGCATCCTGCCGCCATCAAACGATAACAGAGCGCCACACAGGCGGAGGAAACAGATCATGCTGCAGACACGGTTCACCAAGCTCGTCGGTGTCGAGCACCCGATCGTCCAGGGCGGCATGCAATGGGTCGGGCGCGCCGAGCTGGTCGCCGCCGTCGCCAATGCCGGAGCGCTCGGCTTCATCACGGCGCTGACCCAGCCCACGCCGGAGGATCTCCGGAAGGAGATCGCCCGCTGCCGCGATCTCACCGACAAGCCGTTTGGCGTCAACCTCACCATCCTGCCCGCAATCAAGCCGCCGCCTTATGCCGAATATCGCTGCGCCATCATCGAGAGCGGCATCAAGGTGGTCGAGACCGCCGGCAACAAGCCGCAGGAGCATGTCGACGAGTTCAGGAAGCACGGCGTCAAGGTCGTGCACAAATGCACCAGCGTCCGTCACGGGCTTTCGGCCGAGCGCATGGGCGTCGACGCCATCTCGATCGACGGGTTCGAATGCGCCGGCCATCCCGGCGAGGACGACACCCCCGGCCTGATCCTGATCCCGGCCGCCGCCAACAAGATCAAGATCCCGATGATCGCCTCCGGCGGCTTTGCCGACGCCCGCGGCCTCGTCGCCGCACTGGCGCTGGGCGCGGAAGGCATCAACATGGGCACCCGCTTCATGGCGACGAAAGAGAGCCCCATTCATCAGCTCATCAAGGAGAAGATCGTCGCCAATGACGAGCGCGAGACCGAGCTGATCTTCCGCACCATGCGCAACACCTCCCGCGTCGCCAGGAACGAGATCTCGACCAAGGTCGTTGCGATGGAGAAGGAAGGCGCCAAGTTCGAGGACATCCGCGAGCTTGTCGCGGGCGCCCGCGGCAAGATGGTCTACGCGACCGGCAACTCGGACGAAGGCATCTGGTCGGCGGGCCAGGTCCAGGGCCTGATCCAGGACATCCCGACCTGCGCCGAACTGATCTCCCGCATCGTGCGCGAAGCGGAGGCGATCATCCGCAGCCGGCTCGAAGGCATGATCGTTCATCCGACAGCGCAGGCTGCGGAATAATCACTGCAAGAAGCGAGAGCAACACATGAAGGCTTATGTCTACGGCCCTGGTGGCGCTACGATTTCCGACGTCGCTCAACCAAAGCCTGAAGGCACGCAGGTGCTGGTCCGCGTCCGCGCCTGTGGCCTCAATCGCGCCGACACCGGCATGCGCAAGGGCCACGCCCATGGCGCGGCCGGCGGTGCTGGGACCGTGCTCGGCATGGAATGGGCCGGCGAGGTCGCCGCGCTTGGACCGGATGCCAAAGGCGTCAAGGTCGGCGACCGCATCATGGGCTCGGGCGGCGCGGCGTTTGCCGAATACACGCTGGCTGACCACGGCCGGCTGTTCCGCGCGCCCTCGAACATAAACTTCGAGGAAGCCGCCACCCTGCCCGTCGCGCTCGCGACCATGCACAACGCCGTCGTCACCATCGGCGGCGTGCAGCCCGGGCAAGCGGTGCTGATCCAGGGCGCAAGCTCCGGCGTCGGCCTGATGGCGATGCAGATTGCGAAACTCAAGGGCGCCAGGCTGGTGATCGGCTCCTCGACCGATGCGGCTCGCCGCGGCCGACTGAAGGAGTATGGCGCCGACCTCGCGGTCGATTCCTCCGACCCCACATGGGTCGACGAGGTGCTGAAGGCGACGAACGGCGAAGGTGTCGACCTCATCGTGGACCAGGTCTCGGGCAAGGTCGCGAGCCAGAACCTCGCCGCGACGAAGGTAAAAGGCCGCATCGTCAATGTCGGCCGGCTCGGCGGCACCCATGCCGATTTCAACTTCGACCTGCACGCGGCGCGCCGCATCGACTATGTCGGCGTCACCTTCCGCACCCGCACCATCGCGGAGATCCGTGAGATCTTCGACGAGGTCAAGAAGGACATCTGGGGCGCGGTCGAGTCACGAAAACTGCAGCTGCCGATCGACAAGGTGTTCGCTTTCGACGACATCGACAAGGCGTTCGAGCACATGGAGGCCAACAAGCATCTCGGCAAGATCGTCGTGACGCTGCCTTAACATTCGAGGGGCCAAAGACCTCGGTCTCGTAGGGTGGGCAAAGCGAAGCGTGCCCACAATGTGTCAGCGTCCCCGAAAGATGGTGGGCACGGCGCTCCGCGCCTTTGCCCACCCTACAAAACCAGGGGGGTCATCGCTCCTGCAACTCACTAGCGTCTACGCCTGTGGATCGTCGCTTGATGTTCAGTCACAGGCTGCTAAATCCCCCGCCATGAGCTCCCAACACAACAAGACCTCGGTCGCAGCGATCTCGATCTTCGCCAGTGGCGGCATGGCGGCGGCCAAGTTCGCGGTCGGGATCGCGATCGGCTCGCTGGCGTTGATCTCCGAGGCGCTGCATTCCTCGATCGACCTGGTCGCCACCATCATCACCTGGGCGGTGGTGCGGGTGTCCGACAAGCCCGCGGACGAGGAGCATCATTACGGCCACGGCAAGCTGGAAAGCGTCTCGGCACTGGGCGTCACCGCCCTGCTCTATGTGCTCGCCGGCGGCATCCTGGTCGAGTCCTACAGCCGGCTGCGCGAGGGAACCGCGCCGCCGACCATTTCGGCCGTGCCGTTCGTGGTGCTGGTGATCGACATCGCCGTCAATCTCTGGCGCGCCCGCGCCCTGCACCGTGCCGCGCGGGAGACCAGGAGCCAGGCGCTCGCCGCCGATGCGCTGCATTTCGCCTCCGACGTGATGGGCTCGTTCGCCGTGATCGTGGGCCTGATCCTCGCCGGCCTCGGCTTCTGGTGGGGCGACGCGGCGGCCGCCGCCGCGGTGGCCGTCATGATCGCCCTGCTCGGCCTGCGCATGGCCGGCACGACCGTGCAGACGCTGGTGGACCGCGCTCCGGAAGGCGCGCATGAGACGGCGACGGCTGCGATCCGCAGCGTGCCGGGTGTGATTGGCGTCGAGCGGCTCCGCGTGCGCATGGTCGGGGCAACGACGTTTATCGACACGATCGCAAAGGTGCCGCGGACTTACCCCATCGACCGGGTCGAGGACATCAAGCGCAGCGCGCAGGCAGCGGTCGAGAAGGCCTTCGGCGATACCGACCTCACCTTCACCGCAGTCCCCGTGGCGCGCGACAACGAGACCGTGCGCGACCGCATCATGGTCATCTCCCACAATTCGGGCCTCGCCATCCACCACGTCACGGTGCACGACCTCGGCGCCAAGCTGATCGTCAGCATCGACCTCGAGGTCGACGCCGGGATGCAGCTCGATGCCGCCCATGACATAGCCAACACCCTGGAACGCAACATCCAGGAAGAGTTCGGCGCGGACGTCGAGGTCGACGTCCACATCGAGCCGCTCGAACCGGAACTGCCGTTCGGGGTCGACGCCGAACCGGAACGGGTGCGGGTCATTGCGGCCGCCCTGACGGAATATGCCGCCGGCGGCGAGATCCACGACATCCACAATGTCCGCGTCCGCAACACCGACGCCGGCGAGATCGTCAACTTTCACTGCCGCGCCGAGCCGTCGATGAGCGTGATCCGGGTGCACGAGCATGTCGATGCGATCGAGCGCGCGTTGCGGCGCGCGTTCCCGAGCGTGAAGCGCGTCATCAGTCACGCAGAACCGCCGCGCGTGTGACAGAGAATGTGCGAGGAGTCACACGTTCTCGTTTCGGACTCGCCGCGCACGTAAGTTTGCGGACGCGCGACGCACAAACTGCGCGTTGGATAAGAATAAATTCGCGTTAACGATTCGTTGACTCTCGACAGCCCGCGAAATCTGGATTCAAATCGACCATGATTCGGAAGCGATGTGGGGCTGCTTCCGAACTCAAGTTGCAAGCAGGTTTCCAGGGGGCTTTAGGCATGTCGCGTGCAGACGCCGCGAACGCGTGCGTCCAATCCGATTCGATCAAAGGATTGGCGCAATCGATCGCGAAACCTGCCTATCATCGGCTCCTGATCGCGGAGCCTGCGCTGCGCCGTGCCGTGCCGACGCTCATCATCGCGTTCCTGATCACGATCTGCCTCGGCGCATTCGTGCAGGTGGTCGACCAGACACGCCAGAAGCGGCTGGTGATCCGCCATGATATCGCGGCGCTCGCCGACCTGCTCGCCGAGCGCGTCGACCGCCTGACCTCCGCGCGACAGGAGCGGCTGAAGAACATCGAGAGCCTGCCGGCGCTGCTGCCCGATCTCATTCCATCCTGGGGCACCGCCTCGGGCCGCCACGTCATCGTCACCTCGGCCGGACTCGACCGCCGCATCCTCGCCCGCATCCCGGTCGACAGCGATCCCTCGGGCAACGACCGCCTGCTCGACGCAATCACGACGGCGCAACTGCTGGCGGCGCCCCCGCGCGACGGCAGCATCTCCGACATGACGCTGCCGAACGGCAACGCTGCAATGGCGACCTCGCGGCAGATCAAGTCGCTGCCCGGCTTCGTCACCGTGATCCAGGAGCGCAACGAGCCGATCTGGGGCTCGGACGCCGCGCTGTCGGTGACGCTGTCGGCCACCACCGGCTTCGTGGTCCTGATCCTCGGCTTCGCCTTCCACTGGCAGTCCACCCGTGCCCGCGAGGGCGACCTGATCAACGACGCCGTGCGCGGCCGCATCGACACCGCGCTCAACCGCGGCCGCTGCGGGCTGTGGGACTGGGACCTGTCGCGCGGCCGCATCTTCTGGTCGCAGTCAATGTTTTCGATGCTCGGCCTCGACGGCCGCAACGAGCTCCTCACCTTCGGCGAGGTCAACGCGCTGGTGAAGTCCGACGACATCGATCTGTTCGAGATCGCCGACCAGCTCATCTCCGAGAAGATCGACCACATCGACCAGACCTTCCGTATGCAGCATGTCGACGGCCACTGGATCTGGCTGCGCGTCCGCTGCGAAAAGACCAGCGGCGCGACCGATTCCAGCGTTCACCTGATCGGGATCGCCGTCGACATCACCGAGCAGAAGAGCCTCGCCGAGCGGACCGTGGAAGCCGATTTGCGCCTGCGCGACGCGATCGAGACCATTCCCGAAGCCTTCGTGCTGTGGGACGCGAGCGACCGCCTGGTGCTCTGCAATTCGCACTTCCAGCGCCTGCACAAGCTGCCCGACTCCGCCGTCATCCCCGGCACCTCCTACGAGACGGTGCTCGAGGTCGGCCGCATGCCCGAAGTCCGCACCCGGCACAACGAGACTGCGAGCCAGGGCCCGGGCGCGCGTACCTTCGAGGCGCAGCTCGACGACGGCAGCTGGCTGCACATCAGCGAGCGCCGCACCAAGGACGGCGGCTACGTCTCCGTCGGCACCGACATCACCCGCATCAAGGAGCACGAGCAGAAGCTGGTCGACAACGATCTACGCCTGCGCGCCACCGTCATCGACCTCAAGCGCTCGCAGGCAGCCCTGGAGCGCCAGGCGGGCGAACTGGCCGATCTCGCCGAGAAATATCAGCGCGAGAAGACCCGCGCCGAGGAAGCCAACCAGACCAAGTCGAAATTCCTCGCCAATATGAGCCACGAGCTGCGCACGCCGCTGAACGCGATCATCGGCTTCTCCGAGATCATGGGCTCGGGCATGTTCGGCGAGCTCGGCTCGGAGAAGTACCAGGAATACTGCCACGACATCCTAACCAGCGGGCATTACCTGCTCGAAGTCATCAACGACATCCTCGACATGTCCAAGATCGAGGCCGGCCGCATGAAGCTCGACATGGAAGAGCTCGACCTGGCGCAGACGCTGGCGGAATCCCTGCGGGTCGTCACCGGCCGGGCACAGGACAAGCACCTGACGCTCGACGCCGACATCGCGAAATCCATCTCCGTCGTCGCCGACCGCCGCGCCACCAAGCAGATCATCGTCAATTTGCTCTCCAACGCCGTGAAGTTCACGCCCGACGGCGGACGTATCGTGGTGCGCAGCCGGCAGCTCGACGACAGGATCGTGCTGATGATCGCCGACACCGGCATCGGCATCGCGCCGCATTCGCTGGCGCGGCTCGGCCGCCCCTTCGAGCAGGTCGAGAGCCAGCTCACCAAGACCTATCACGGCTCGGGACTGGGGCTGGCGATCGCCCGCTCGCTGGCGCAGCTTCATGGCGGCTCGATGCGGCTGCGCTCAAAGCTGGAGGTCGGCACCGTCGTGCGCGTCACCCTGCCCCGCGACGCGATGAAGTCGGCGTCAGGAATATCGGCTGCGGCCTGATGGCTACGATTGCAGCGACGGCGCAACTTCCCGCGCGACATTGACCAGCGCAGCGATCAGCGGCGTCATCGGATCACGCTGCGGGATCACCATGCCGATGCTGTAATTGACATCGGGATCGGTGATCGGGATCGAGCGCACGGTGTCGGACAGGCCGAGCGTCTCGGCCAGCTTGGCCGGCATCACACTGGCCCAGCGCCCCGTCTTCACATGGGTAAACAGCACGAGCAGCGAATTCGAGGTCAAGGTCGGCGTCGCCTCCGCGCCGACGGAGCGCAACGCGCGGTCGATGATGCGGCGGTTCTGCATGTCGGGTGTCAGCAGGCACAGCGGCACCTGCCCGACCTCCTTCCACGTCACTGTCTCGCGATCGCCGAACATTCCATCCGGCGCGGTGAGCAGGCGATAGCTCTCGTTATAGAGCGGAATGGTGCGCACCTTGCCGATCGGCTCGTTCTCGATATAGGTCAGCCCCGCATCCACCTCGAGATTCTCGAGCAACCCCAGCACCTCGGACGAGGTCGTGGAGCGGATACTGAAGCGCACCTCGGGATGCCTGGCGCGGAACGGCGTCGTCAGCGCAGCGACCATACCGAGCACGGTCGGGATTGCGGCAATACGGATCTCGCCCGAGAGCTGATGCTTCAGCCCGTTGATCTCGTCACGCATCGCGCGGGCATCGCCGACGATGCGCCGCGCCCAATCCAGCGCCCGCTCGCCTTCCGGCGTAAAACCCTGGAAGCGGGAGCCGCGCTGGACCAGCATCACGCCGAGGATCTCCTCGAGCTGCTTCAGCCCCGTCGACATCGTCGGTTGCGTCACGCCGCACATTTCGGCGGCCCGGCCGAAATGCCGTTCCTTCGCCAGCGCCAGCAGCAGTTCAAGCTTGTCGAGCAACCGTCATCCCCTCCGATCGTGTGGCGGCATGCAAGCTAGCATGCCCTCCCCCTTCCAACACGCAAAAACCGCCCGGCGGACGGCTCCAATCGCAATTTCAAATCGAGTGATTGCCATCGCAAATCGATCGGAATCCGCAATCGCAGCATGAGACAGCTTTATTGATCTTCGAACGATTCCAAATAGTTTGCGATCAGCAGACGCTCCGGTCGAGAACGAAGAATGACAGCGGTTTACGAGCCTTGGGACGAAACGCGCGGCGCCGAGATCATCGCCGAACACAGCAAGCAGGAAGGCGCGACGCTCGTGATGCTGCACGCGCTCCAGGATGCGTTCGGCTACGTGCCGGCGGCAGCCATTCCTATGGTGGCGCACGCGCTCAATCTGTCGCGCGCCGAAGTGCATGGCGTGTTCACGTTCTACCATGATTTTCGCCACAAGCCGGCCGGCCGCCATGTGCTGAAACTCTGCCGCGCGGAGGCCTGTCAGGCGGCGGGCGGCGACGCGCTGGCTGCGCGTGCGGAGGCAAAGCTCGGCGTGTCGCTCGGCCACACCACGGCCGATGATCGCGTCACGCTGGAGCCGATCTACTGCCTCGGACTGTGTGCAACCGCGCCGTCCGCGATGCTTGACGGTCGGCTGATTGGCCGGCTCGACGAGAAGCGTATCGATGCTCTCGTTGCAGAGGCGCAGCGATGAGCATCCGTCTATATGTCTCTCGCGATGCCGGTGCGCTTGCGGTCGGCGCCGACGAGGTCGCGCTGGCGCTGGAGCAGGCTGCAGCCAAGCGTGGCGTCGCGGTCGAGATCGTCAGGACCGGCTCGCGCGGCCTGTACTGGCTCGAGCCGCTGGTCGAGGTCGCGACGCCGCAGGGCCGGATCGCGTTCGGCCCTGTGACCGAGACCGATGTGCCCTCCCTGCTCGACGCGCTCGCGAGCAACACGCCGCATCTGGTGCGGCTCGGGGCCACCGACCAGATCCCCTGGCTCAAGCGCCAGACCCGCCTGACCTTCGCGCGCTGCGGCGTGATCGACCCGCGCTCGCTCGACGACTACCGTGCCCATGGCGGCTACAAGGGCCTGGAGCGCGCGCTCTCGCTCGGCTCGGATGCGATCCTCACTGAGGTCACTGCATCGGGCCTGCGCGGCCGTGGCGGCGCAGGCTTCCCGACCGGCATCAAATGGAAGACGGTCGCGCAGGCGAAAGCGGATCGCAAGTTCATCGTCTGCAACGCCGACGAAGGCGACAGCGGCACCTTCGCTGACCGCATGATCATGGAAGGCGATCCCTTCCTCGTCATCGAGGGCATGACGATCGCCGGCATCACCGTCGGCGCGACCAAGGGTTACATCTACATCCGCAGCGAATATCCGCACGCCGTCGAGGCGATGAATGCGGCCATCCAGGCTGCCAAGCGCGGCGGCTATCTCGGCGCGAACATCGGTGGTTCCACGTACAGCTTCGATCTCGAGGTCCGCGTCGGCGCCGGCGCTTACGTTTGCGGTGAAGAGACCTCGCTGCTGGAAAGCCTCGAAGGCCGTCGTGGCCTCGTGCGCGCAAAGCCGCCACTGCCCGCCCATCACGGCTTGTTCGGCAAGCCGACCGTCATCAACAACGTGCTGTCGTTCGCCGCCATTCCCTTCATCCTGGCCGAAGGCGCCAAGGCCTATGCCGATTTCGGCATGGGTCGCTCGCGCGGTACGATGCCGATCCAGCTCGCCGGCAACATCCGCCACGGCGGGCTGTTCGAGACGGCGTTCGGCGTCACTCTCGGCGAGCTCGTCGACGACATCGGCGGCGGCACGTTCACGGGCCGCCCAATCCGCGCGGTGCAGGTCGGCGGTCCCTTGGGCGCCTACTTCCCGCGCGCGCTGTTCGACACCCCGTTCGACTACGAGGCCTTCGCCGCGCGCGATGGCCTGATCGGCCATGGCGGAATCGTCGTGTTCGACGATAGCGTCGACATGCGCAAGCAGGCGCGTTTCGCCATGGAATTCTGCGCCATCGAATCCTGCGGCAAGTGCACGCCGTGCCGGATCGGCTCGACCCGCGGCGTCGAGACGATCGAGAAGATCATCAACGGCGAGCGCGTGAGCGAAAACCTCGCACTCGTCGAAGACCTCTGCAACACCATGAAATTCGGCTCACTCTGCGCCCTCGGCGGCTTCACGCCCTACCCCGTGCTCAGCGCATTGAAGCACTTCCGGGAGGATTTCATCCCGGCCCCGACTACTCTTCAGGCCGCGGAATAGGAGAACGACAATGTCTCTGATCGAAGAAATCGACTTCGGTACGCCGCGCGCCAAATCGAACACGATGGTGACGCTCACCATCGATGGCAAGCAGATCTCGGTGCCCGAGGGCACCTCGGTCATGCGCGCGGCCATGGAATCCGGTCACCAGATCCCGAAACTCTGCGCGACCGACATGGTGGATGCGTTCGGCTCATGCCGTCTTTGCGTGGTCGAGATCGAGGGCCGCGCCGGTACGCCGGCCTCCTGCACCACGCCGGTGCTGCCGGGCCTGGTCGTGCACACCCAGACCGATCGGCTGAAGAAGCTGCGCAAGGGCGTGATGGAGCTCTACATCTCCGACCATCCGCTCGACTGCCTCACTTGCGGCGCCAACGGCGATTGCGAGTTGCAGGACATGGCCGGTGCGGTCGGGCTGCGTGACGTGCGCTACGGCTACGAGGGCGAGAACCACGTCTTCGCAAAATCCAATGGGGAGGTGAACGCCGCCTGGATGCCGAAGGACGAATCCAACCCGTACTTCACCTACGATCCCTCCAAGTGCATCGTCTGCTCGCGCTGCGTCCGCGCTTGCGAAGAGGTGCAAGGCACCTTCGCGCTGACCATCTCCGGCCGCGGCTTCGACAGCCGCGTCTCGCCCGGCATGAGCGAGAGTTTCCTCGGCTCCGAATGCGTCTCCTGCGGCGCCTGCGTGCAGGCCTGCCCGACCGCGACGCTGACCGAGAAATCCGTGATCGAGATCGGCCAGCCCGAACACTCGGTCGTCACCACCTGCGCCTATTGCGGCGTCGGCTGCGCCTTCAAGGCCGAGATGCGCGGCGAGGAAGTCGTCCGCATGGTGCCGTACAAGGACGGCAAGGCCAATCGCGGTCATTCCTGCGTCAAGGGCCGCTTCGCCTGGGGTTACACCAACCACCGGGAACGCATCCTCAACCCGATGATCCGCGAGCGGATCGAGGATCCCTGGCGCGAAGTGTCGTGGGACGAGGCATTCTCGTTTGCAGCCGACAGGATGCGCGGCATCCAGAAGAAATACGGCCGCGACGCTATCGGCGGCATCACGTCGTCCCGCTGCACCAATGAAGAAACCTATCTGGTGCAGAAGCTGATCCGCGCCGGCTTCGGCAACAACAATGTCGACACCTGCGCCCGGGTCTGCCACTCCCCGACCGGCTATGGCCTCTCGACCACGTTCGGTACCTCCGCCGGCACGCAGGATTTCGATTCGGTCGAGGACACCGACGTCGTCGTCGTCATCGGTGCCAATCCCGCTTCGGCCCACCCGGTGTTCGCCTCCCGCCTGAAGAAGCGGCTGCGCCAGGGCGCCAAGCTGATCGTGATCGATCCGCGCCGCACCGAGATGGTTGAATTGCCGCATGTGAAGGCGCTGCACCTGCCGCTGATGCCCGGCACCAATGTCGCGGTGATGACGGCACTGGCGCATGTGATCGTCACCGAAGGCCTCGCCAACGAAGCCTTCGTGCGCGAGCGCTGCGACTGGAACGAGTTCGAGGAATGGGCGGCGTTCGTCGCCCAGGCGAACAACAGCCCGGAAGCCACCGCCATCCTCACCGGCGTCGATCCGAAGGATCTGCGCGAAGCAGCGCGCCTCTACGCCACCGGCGGCAACGGCGCGATCTACTATGGTCTCGGCGTCACCGAGCACAGCCAGGGCTCGACCACCGTGATCGCGATCGCCAACCTCGCGATGGCCACGGGCAATATCGGTCGTCCCGGTGTCGGCGTGAACCCGCTGCGCGGCCAGAACAACGTGCAGGGCTCCTGTGACATGGGCTCGTTCCCGCACGAGCTTCCCGGCTACCGCCACATCTCGGGCGACGCCGTGCGGGACCAGTTCGAGGCGCTGTGGAACGTCAAGCTCAACCCCGAGCCGGGCCTGCGCATTCCCAACATGTTCGACGCCGCGGTCGAAGGCACGTTCATGGGGATCTACGTGCAGGGCGAAGACATCCTGCAATCCGATCCCAACACCAAGCATGTGGTGGCGGCACTATCGGCGATGGAATGCGTCATCGTCCACGACCTCTTCCTGAACGAGACCGCGAACTACGCCCATGTGTTCCTGCCTGGCTCCAGCTTCCTCGAGAAGGACGGCACCTTCACCAATGCCGAGCGCCGCATCCAGCGCGTCCGCAAAGTGATGACGCCGAAGAACGGCCTCGCCGACTGGGAGGTCACCATCGGCCTCGCCAAGGCCATGGGCTTCGAGATGAGCTACAGCCATCCTTCCGAGATCATGGACGAGATCGCGGCGTTGACACCGACCTTCGCCGGCGTCTCCTATGCCAAGCTCGACGAGCTCGGCTCGGTGCAATGGCCCTGCAACGAGAAGGCGCCCGAGGGCACGCCGGTGATGCATATCGACGGCTTTGTCCGCGGCAAAGGCAAGTTCGTCCTCACCGAATATGTCGCGACCGACGAACGCACCGGCCCGCGCTATCCGCTGCTGCTCACAACGGGCCGCATCCTCAGCCAGTACAATGTCGGCGCGCAGACCCGGCGCACCGAGAACGTGGTCTGGCATGCCGAGGACCGGCTGGAGATCCATCCCCACGATGCCGAACAGCGCGGCGTGCGCGACGGGGACTGGGTGCGGCTGAAGAGCCGCGCCGGCGAGACCACGCTGCGTGCGGAGATCACCGATCGCGTCGCGCCCGGCGTCGTCTACACCACCTTCCACCATCCGGACACGCAGGCCAACGTCATCACGACCGACTATTCGGACTGGGCGACCAACTGCCCCGAATACAAGGTCACGGCGGTGCAGATTTCGCCCTCGAACGGCCCGTCCGACTGGCAGAAGGCCTACGACGCGCAGGCGCGGCATTCCCGCCGCATCGCGCCGGCCGAGGCTGCGGAGTAGCGGCATGCACGTGCCGGTCCAGGCCATCGACCGCGAGATCTGGCGCGACGGTGTCGCGACCGAAGGAGCGCGGCTGATCCCGGAGGAGACGCCGCTGGCGCTGACCTACAATGGCGGCACCTACGCCGTCATGATGGGAACGCCGCAGAACCTCGAAGATTTTGCGGTCGGGTTCAGCCTGGACGAAGGCATGATCAAATCCGTCGATGACATCAAGTCGCTCGAAATCGTCCGCCTCGACGACGGCATCGAGCTCCGCATGTGGCTGGCGTCTGAAGACGTCGCGCGCATCAGCGAGCGCCGCCGCCACGTCGCCGGCCCGACCGGCTGCGGCATCTGCGGCATCGACTCGATTGCCGAAGCTGTGCGGCCTGCGGCCGTCGTGTCGCAGGGACAGACGTTTGCGCCCGAACAGGTGATGGCGGCGATGCAGACCATCGCACCGCTGCAATCGATCAATCTGCAAACCCGCGCCGTTCACGCCGCCGCGTTCTGGTCGCCTGCCGGTGGTATCGTCGCGCTGCGCGAGGATGTCGGCCGCCACAACGCGCTCGACAAGCTCGCCGGTTCGCTGGCGCGCAGCCGCACGCCTGCAAGCGGCGGCATCGTGCTGCTGACGAGCCGCGTCTCGGTCGAGATGGTGCAGAAGACCGCCGCCATCGGCGCGCCGGTGATGGTCGCCGTCTCTGCGCCGACTGCCCTTGCGGTGCGCACCGCGGAGGCCGCCGGCATCACGCTGATTGCCATTGCCCGCCAGGACGGGTTCGAAGTGTTTTCGCATGGCGGCCGGGTTGTCGCCCGTCATGCCACGGAGGTTGCCGATGTCGCCTGACCGCCTGATCTACATGGCCAACCAGATCGGCACGTTCTTCCGAAGCCAGGGCCACGACAAGGCCGTGCCGGGGATCGCCGACCACATCAAGAAGTTCTGGGACCCGCGGATGAAGCGCGCGATCTTCGCCCATCTCGATGCCGGCGGCGTGGGCCTGGAGCCGAACGTGCGCGAGGCGCTCACCTCGCTGAAGCCGACGACGTCCCTTCCAGCAGCGCCTTGAAGACACGGCGCACCTCGCTCTGCGTCTCCTTCACGCGCGCCTCCAGCGAGGAGAAATGCGGCGCATCGCCCGCGCGTGCCATCACGCGCAGAAGGTCGGTGCCGGCGGTTTCCGGCTTGAACCGGTCGCTGACGCAGAGCCGCAGGATTTGCGTCAGGTCGTGATAGAGCCGCGCCGCGGCCCGCAATATCTCGGTCTCCGATTGCGCGAGCACGCCGAGCCTGCATGCATTTTCCAGCACCTGCATGCTGGCGACGTCGAGAATCTCCGGCTTCTCGTGAGCATGTACGAGCTGGAGATATTGCGCGATGAAGTCGATGTCGACCATGCCGCCGGCGGCATATTTCAGATCCCAGCAATCGGCCTCGCCTTTCTCCTGGGCGATCGCACGCCGCATATCGGCAACATCGTTGGCGGTGATTGCGGGATCGCGGCGACGGGTCAGGACATCGCGGATGACGCGTTCAATCCGTTCCCGGAATTCGGGCGAAGCCGACACGACGCGCGCACGGGTCAGCGCCATGTGCTCCCAGGTCCAGGCCTCGTTGGCCTGGTAGTCCGCGAACGAAACGAGGCTCGAAGCCACGGGGCCGGCGCGCCCCGAGGGGCGCAACCGCATGTCGATCTCGTAAAGCACCCCGTAATTGGTGCGCGTCGTGAACGCGCTGATCAGGCGCTGGGTGAAGCGGGCGAAATAATGCGCACCTTGCAATGACTTCGCGCCGTCGGAGTCCGGATTGTCGCCGTCGAAATCGTAAAGCAGGATCAGGTCGAGATCGGACGACGCAGTCATCTCGCGACTGCCGAGCCGGCCCATCGCGATGATGGCGGTCTCCTGCCCCTTGATCCGGCCATGCTGGGCGGCGAAACGGTCGGCGACGAGGCCATGCACGGTATGGACGATGCCCTCGGCGACGTCGGCAAAGGCCGTGCTCGCCTGCTGTGCCGAGACCGTGCCTGAGAGAATGCGCGTGCCGATCAGGAACAGGCTCTCCTGCCCGAACAGGCGCAGGCGGTCGAGGAACTCCTCATAAGAGCCCGCATCCTGCACCGTCGTCGCAAGTCGCCCCGACAATTCCTGCCTGTCGGGCATGGCGCCGAAGAAGCGCGGATCAATCAGGCCGTCCATGAGCTGCGGCTGCCGCGCCAGCATCTCGCCGAGCCGGGGCGCTGCGCCCAGCACCAGCGCCACGAGCGCGACGAGATCGCGATTCTGGCCGAGCAGCGTGATCAGCCGGCCGCCGCGCTGAAGCGCTCCAAGGAAATGGTCGAACGCCACGACGGCCCGATCCGGCTCCTCGGCATGAGCGAGACCGTCGATCAGGGCCGGCACGAATTCGACGAATGCGTTTCGCGTCGCCTCGACGCGGAACACGCGGTACTCGCCGGTGATCCAGTCACGCACGGTCTGCGCGACGGCGGCAGGCTTCTTGAAGCCGAGCGTGGCCAGATACTGAAGCAGCCGCGGATCGTCGGGACCCGCACTGTAGTCCAGCGCCGGCAGCTTGGCCGTGCCGGTCGGATCGTCGCCCTCGAACAGTTTTTCGTAGTGGCCCTGGACGATCTCGAGCTGGCGCAAGAGGTCGCGGGCAAAGGCCTCGCGATCCGGATAGCCGAAGAACCAGGCGAAACGCTCGACCACCTCCTTGTCCTCGGGCAGCGTATGGGTCTGCTCGTCTGCGATCATCTGGAGGCGATGCTCGACCCGACGCAGGAATTGGTACGCCGTGGTCAGCTCGTCGCGCGCCGCAACCGTGATCCAGTTGCTGGAAGCGAGCACGCCGAGCGCGGCGAGCGTCGGCCGTACGCGCAGTTCGGGATGTCGCCCCCCGGCAATCAATTGCTGGGTCTGGGCGAAGAACTCGATCTCGCGGATTCCGCCGCGCCCGACCTTCACGTTATGCCCTTCGACCGCAACCTCGCTCTGGCCGCGATAGGTCTGCATCTGCCGCTTCATGTCGTGAACGTCGGCAAGCGCGGCGAAGTCGAGATGCTTGCGCCAGACGAAGGGCGCGATCTCCGCGAGCAGCGCCTCGCCCGCCCTGGGATCGCCGGCGCAGGCTCGCGCCTTGATCATCGCGGCGCGCTCCCAGGTGCGCCCTTCACGCTCGTAATAGTTCAGCGCGGCGTCGCGCGAAATCGCCACCTGCGTCGAGGATGGATCGGGACGCAGGCGCAGATCGACGCGGAAGACGTAGCCGTCATAGGTGCGCTGCTGGAGAATGCGTGCCATCCCCTGCGTCACCCTCACGAAGAATGGCTGGGGTTCGATATCGGCGGCGAGCGTCGTATTGTCGGGATCGAAAAACACGATGAGATCGATGTCGCTGGAATAGTTCAGCTCGCCTGCGCCCATCTTGCCCATCGCAAGCACGATCAGCCCGCAGCCCTCCTCCGGCGCCTCGAGATTGGGCGGCGAGAGCTTGCCGCGTGCGGCTTCCTGCCGCAGCAGGTATTGAAGCGCCGCCCGCACCGAGGACACCGCGACATCGGTGAGCGCTGCGGTCACCCGCGTCACCGGCCAGACCCCGCCGATGTCGCACAGTGCGATCAGGAGCGCGGCCTCCGCCTTCATGCGGCGCAGCAGCCGCATCACCTCGGCTTCGTCGGATGCCGCGAGCACCGCGCCGTTCGCCTCCGCGACCAGCGTGGCGAGATGCGCATCCGGATCGCATTCCAGCAGCCGGATCAGACGTTGCGGATCAGCGCGCAGCAGCTCAAACAGATAAGGCGAGAATTCCGCGATGCCGGCCAGGATGTCCCGCGCGAAGCGGTGAGCCAGCAGCGCTTCAAGGCGAGTGAATTGCGCGGGCTCGAGCTCGGCCAGCCAGCTTTCAAAACGTCCTTGGTCGGTGACGGAAGCGGCAATATGGGGAGCCTCCGCGAAGCGTGCGGCAAGTCTCTCACCATGCTTGTCCGCGTTTCCCGGCGCGGAGTGGTTCATGCCACCTTCTGTGGCACATCCGGTATTGGAGGAGCAACCCTGTCGCCCGCGAGCGCCGGCAGCACCAGCGTGGCGACGAGGCCCGGATGGGCATCGCCCAGCCGCAATTCGCCGCCATGCAGCGTCGCGACCGCGGAGGCGAGACTGAGGCCGAGGCCGGAGCCCGGCAGCGTGCGGCTGGCTTCAAGCCGCACGAATCGCTCGACGGCATGCTTGCGGTCGGCCTCGGGGATACCGGGGCCGCGATCGGTGACGCTGAGCAGCACTTGGTCGCCCTCGCGTTTCGCCTCGATCGCGATCTGCCTTGAATCCAGGCTGACCACGGTTCCACCTGTTGGCGCGACCGGCTTGCCGTATTTGATCGCATTCTCGACCAGATTGGCGAGCGCCTGGCTGATCAGTTCGCGGTTGGCGTGCACCGGCGTCGGATCGGCCTCGACCTTCAGCGTCATGCCGTCGTCTTCAGCCAGCGGCTCGTAGAGCTCGTGGATGCCGTGTGCGACATCGGCAGCGTCGAAATCGTCCATGTTGCCGCGCGCCTGACCGGACTCGGCGCGCGCGATCATCAGCAGCGCGTTGAAGGTACGGATCAGGCCGTCGGATTCCTCGATGGTCCGCTCCAACGCGGCGCGGTAATCGGCCTCGCTGCCTGATTTCGCCAGCGCCTCCTCAGCGCGGTTGCGCAAGCGTGTCAGCGGCGTCTTGAGATCGTGGGCGATGTTGTCGGAGACCTCCTTCAGCCCCGCCATCAGCGCCTCGATGCGCTCCAGCATGGCATTGAGGTTTTCGGCGAGGCGGTCGAGCTCGTCACCGCTGCGTCCCACCGGCAGGCGCTCGCTGAGATCGCCGGTCATGATGCGATGGGCCGTCCCGGACATGGCGTCGATGCGCCTGAGCACCCTGCGCGCGACGAAGATCCCGCCGCCCAGGCCAAGCACCACGACGATCAGCACCGACCATTGCGCGGCCTTGGCGACGATGCCGAACAGGCGCCGCCGCTCGGCGAGGTCGCGGCCGATCAGAAGCCGGAAGCCATTCTCGAGCTCGGTGACGCGCACCAGGGCGCGATGGTCGCGCTCGTCCGCATCCTCGATGCGCCGATATGCCGTCTCCGACCAGCCGCGCGTCGCCATCACACCGGGCGCCAGCGAGCCGACATTGCCGGCGATCGCCTGCCCGGTCGGCGTGGTCACGAGGTAGAGATTGGCGCCCGGGCGCAGCGCCCGGTACTCGATCGCAAGCACGAGACCGCGCAAGCCGCGCCGGCCGTAGATCTCGTTGATCTCCGAGGTCTCGGCATTGACCGTCTGCGTGATTTCCTCGGTGATCAGCCGCCGCGTATTCCAGGCGAAATAGGCCAGCAGCGAGGCCGCGAACATCGCGAACAGCAGCAAATAGACCAGCGTCAGCCGGAATGCCGTGGTGCGGACGAGTTTACCGAATGCCGTCACGGATCATGTACCGGTTTGAAGTGGTCTGTGGAGCATCGTCAGCCATCGTCACGTGTCGAATTAGCCCGTTATTTCAGAGACTTGCGACCGCCAGCTCCCGTCTGATATCATCCACCATCGCCGGCCGCGCGGGGGAATTGGTCAGCAAACGGTAAGCGACCAGCTTACTCACCCCAAATGATCCGTGACGGAGGGCGGTAAGCAGGGGGAACCGTAGGATGGCACTCAATTCCAGCCAAGTTAAATCGAAGCAACCTGGGGCCCACGCCGACGGCGGCGGGCTCTATCTAATCGTCAGGGACACTGGCGAGCGGGTGTGGGGGTTCCGGTTCACCGCGCCTGACGGGAAGCGCGCCATGATGGAATTCGGTGCCGTGGGCGACAAGCCCGGCGAACTGACGCTGACGGCTGCCCGCGACCAGGCGCGCGAGTACCGCCTCGCGCTAAAGAAGGATGGCGCGGATCCCCGCCACAAAAAGCAGCTCGCCGCGAAGGGCGACATGACGTTAGAGACCTATTGGAAGGCGAAGGCGGCCGAGTGGCTGCGCGGCCGCAGCGGGCAGAATGAGGAGGTGCTGGCCTGGGCGCGATCGCTGCGCGATGTGTCCAAGCTCCACGACAAGAAGCTCCACGAGATCGACGCCACGCACGTCCTCGAGGCGCTCAAGCCGATCTGGTGGGAGAAGCCCGTCAGCGCCGGCCGCACGCGCGAGCGGCTGGAGCGCGTGCTGAGCGCCGCGAAGGTCGAGAAACACCGGACTGGCGAGAACCCGGCCGCATGGCGCGACAACCTCAAGCACCTCCTGCCCTCGCCGCGGAAGCTCAACCGAAAGAAGGGCCACGCATCGGTCAACTATGAGCGCGCGCCGGCACTCATGGCGGCGCTGGCATATGACCCCTATCCGGTCGCGCGCTGCGTCGAGGTCGGCATCCTGTGCTGCTCCCGCAGCCAAGAGATCCGCAGGATGGAATGGGACGAACTCGACCTCACGAAGCGGACCTGGCTCGTCCCCGCTGAGAAAATGAAGATCAAGGGCGAGGTCGATCCGAAGCCGCACCTTGTCCCGCTCAGTGATCCGGCCATAAAAATCATCCAGTCGATGCCGAACGTCGGCCGATACGTGTTCCCGTCTAACCATGCTGATGGGCACCAACCGTTCCGAGCCAACGCCTTGGTCGGCGCGATCAAGCGCGCCGGCTTCGCCGCGACGATGCACGGCATGCGCACCACGTTCCGCAATTGGGGTGCTGACGACCGAGATCATAACTTCCGCCGCGAGGTACTAGAATTCTGTCTCTCGCACCGCGTCGGCGACGAGGCCGAGCTGTCCTACTGGACCAGCGAAATGCTCGATCGACGCCGCGAGGTCCTCGAAGCGTGGGCCGACTTTATCCTGCCGCGCAAGGCCGACAAGCCGCCCGTTAAGCGTCCGAACCTGCGGGTGGTTGCGTGACTAGCGATGTCAAACAACGCGGCGCGGTGATGCAGTTCGCGACATCGCGCGGCAAGCCCGAGGCGGCCGAATGACACAGAGAAAAACCACCCTTCGGAAGCTGCCCGCATCGTCCTTCACGCCATCCGAATGGAAGCAGGTAGTCGAGTGCGTAGGAGAAACTCATACCGAAGCTCTGCGCCGGGCAATCGAGAAGGCAACGACCGAGTACATGAATGAGCTTGTCACCAATCCGCGAAGAAACACGGAGCTTGCAAGTGATCTCAATCTGCGTCGGAAAATCGTAAAAGCTGTTGATCACCTTCTGGCTCTAACCGAGAACCTTTCAGCGCGGGACGTCCTTCGTCCTGCTTCGCTACGGCACTTTGATCATAGTCTCGGCGAGTGGATTGCGGAGACATTGCCTCCGCTGGAGAAGAACGTCGCCCAAATGAGAGACACACTTCGTTCAGTCCGCGAAAGAGCTCAGCAAGACGCTGAATTCTATTCTGACCCCGAGCTCTTAAATGGCCCGGCGGGCAAGGAGCGTGTCGTCGGCGTCCTGCTGACCTTTTGGGCTCGCGAACTTGGGAAGAGCATACCGAAGAGTGGCAAAGGTATTGTCGCGGACTTTTTGGTCGCTGCTGCCAACCCCATCTTGAGGCGGGGCCGCGAACAGATCAGAGATGCAAACTCTGCTCGTCCGATCATCCGCAAGATCGCGGCGAGACTTTCGTTCGTGTAAAGAACGGGCTGCGTCTCCACTCCCATTATTACACTAGACCAAAACGGCAAACCAAATCAGTTTCGCTTCATTAGAGCGTAACCCGCATCGTCCGCAATCATACAAGACAATCTAGCGCGACTAGCAGCGCGGAGTGTTCCGCGCGGGCAGGAAGGTCTGTCGACATGAACAAGTTTGGTCCAAAGAACGCCGTGCCGCTCGCTCACCGTTTAGCTCTCACGCCTGAAGAGGTCAGTGCCCTCACCGGTGTCGGTTTGACGGCGACGCGCCAGGCGATCAACACGGGCGCGCTCTCGGCGAAGAAGCATGGGCGTCGTCTCCTAGTGATGCGCGACGCGATC
The DNA here is from genome assembly GCF_019402665.1 of Bradyrhizobium canariense. GTDB lineage: Bacteria > Pseudomonadota > Alphaproteobacteria > Rhizobiales > Xanthobacteraceae > Bradyrhizobium > Bradyrhizobium canariense. The sequence goes on along the minus strand of NZ_VSST01000015.1, from coordinate 44,332 downwards.
GGAGTGTGGCTCGAGCACTTACCCGACGCGAAATCCGCGGACGGCTCAGAAGCCGAACCCTACTGAACGATTGCAGCCGCCGAGGAGGCAGTCTCCCTCGGACGGCGCAGCCGCCGCCGGCCGGAAGTACGCCGCGCGGCACAGCGCCGGCCCAGGGTGTCCATAGCCTGGGCCGGCGTCTTCCCTCCTACAAGAGGTTCGAGAATGTCTGAACGCGCTCTTACTCCCTACGCACGCGCAGGCCGGCTGCTCAGCTTGGCGCGCGACCTGCATCAATTTTGCGAGCAACACCAGCTCCGCGATCTGGCCGGCGGCATGACCTACGACGAGGTGCACCAAGTCGAGCGCCAGCTCGCCGAGGCGACACAATGGGTCCGGCATCTCGGAGCCGGCCGCGCCCCGAATGGGCGCGCGGCCGAGCCTGTCCCGGCCGAGCGCGTGCCGGTGGATGACGAGTGCTTCTAAGGGACAGGACCAATGGATCTGATCGTGTTTCCCCACTCCCGGAATGTGGGGATGGTCGAGCGCATCGCGCAGGGGATGGCGGCGAAGGGCTCGATCGATGCCGCCGAGGACGAACTCGCGTTCGTCCTCGAGGTCGTTGCCGACAAACTCGAGAGCATCGGTGTCGTCGATGTCGACATCGACCGCGAATGTCACTCGTTGTCGCGGGCTGCTTGGCTGCGATGGCAAGAGCTTCAACTTGACGCGGGTGTCGCATGAAACAACGGTTTAGCGCCATCGCGGCAAGTCATCGGCCCTCTACGGCACCACCATCGCCACCGCTTCACGTCGAGATCGCTCCGCGCAGGGCAAAGATCCTGCTGCTCCCGGGGCACTTCCGCGGCGCCGCCGATGTCAAGCGTCACGTGGACTTCGTCCTCACCCTCGACGCCGAACGAGGCGAGCAACATGTTCAAAGAAACCTGAGGGCGCTCCGGCGAACCCTCGATGAGCTGGCCGTCGAGCGGGCGACTGCCGAGCGCGAGGTCCGCCGCTTCGAGGGCACGGTGAGAGCCGAGCTCTGGCGTCGGGTTCTCCTTCAAGGCGGTGACCAATGAGTACTGCCACCGCCCGCCACATCGCTGTGGCGGAGGATCGCGCCCTTCCGCATCGAATAGACCATCATGTCGCTCGGTTTCGACCTCGTGAACTCCTTCGCCTGATGTCGATACGATATGGGCGCGAGATCCATGCCGATGAAGCCGGCCTACGCCTGCGGGATCGGATGCTGGATGCCCTGGCATTGAGCGGGAGCGAGGGACGACATCGAGCCGAGAACTTCCTGAGCCTGTACTGTCGCTGGATGACGCCTTCCGAGCGGGAGAGCACCATCGAGGCAGCTTTCCGCGCTGAACGTCTCTGGTCCGCCGAAGCACTGGGCAACGACTTGGACGTCACCGAGGCAGAGCACGCCAGAGCACGGATTAGGACCTTTCGCATTGCCGGAATGACTGACGCCGACATGAAGACCAAGCGCGCGGCGAAAGAAGCCGCTCGCAAGAAGTTGGAGCGGCTACAGCAGAGACTGGGGACGAAGCCGAAGGTACCGCGGCCGGCGGCCCGTGTAGACGCCATCCTGAATATCCTGCCGGAGGATCGCCGATGGTGGAGCGTCGGCGCCATCATCAGCGAGCTGGAACGATCCAAAGCGATCGCTTTCGCTACCTTGGACAAGCAGACTGGCAGCCTTCGACCGGCAGTTCATCGGGCCATCAAGCACGGCGTCGCGGAGGGGCGGCTCGACACGCGAATGGTGCCCGGATCGAAGATGTCGGAGGCGATGGAGGTCAGGCGCGGAGGCCGCCAGTGAGCCGGAACGCCGCTTTCGCCGCTGACTGCGGACGGCTTTTTGATACGGTATCAACACGGTATCAAAACCGCGTCCGCAATCTGGATTTGCAGACTGCGGACGCCACTTTGATACCGGTATCAAAACCGCGTCCGCAGTATTCTTATATAACTGATAGCGGACTGCCGGGCGGCATTGACGATGGTGTTGGCGCTCTAGGCCGGTCGGCTGATCGCCGCCGGCCCTCTAACTGGATCAGTGAGGCCGGCGCGCCCCGGCGCGTCCGGCCGCCCAACATCACCGCCTTTGACCGGTCACAGTGTGCCCGAAAGGCGAGACGGCCTGAGGGCCGCTCGCCTGCTACCGATGCCCGGGGATGCTGCGTTTACCGCACAACCTTGCGTCACCTTCACAGGGCCGCTCAGACTATCGAGGTAAGAGCGAGCGCGCGTCAGCGTGCGCGCGGCGCTGAGCCGCTGGTCGGGGCATCGCGTCATGCAGACGCGGACAGGACGAACCGCCACAGACGCCGCTCTAATCAATCGGGCGCCCACGCCTGTACCGCTCGCTGGTGGCGGTGTTTTTCTCGCCGCTCTTTTCGCGAGCGGACTGGCAGACAGCCGCCAGCAAGCTCGCCAGCGCGACCGCGCCGCACTCTCGCGGCGTTTTCGCCTAAGTATCTTTCGCCACCCGGCAGCCATGCGAGCGCGATGGGCCCGGTAAATCACCGTATCTCGGAGACCGAGAATTCCGGTTTAGTTTTCTCCCGGGGTGCCCATGGCTAAGGCTCGGCACCCACAGACACGTGGTTTTGCGGGGCGGCCGCTTGCGCTGAGGCGTGAGCTACTCGCTCTCCTTGCCCGTGCCGATCGGCTGTCAGCCGGGGAACTTGCAGGACATGCCTTTGCAGGACGCTTCTGTCCTTCTCGGCCCCCCACCTGCTCACGGGCGCAGCTCAATTCCACACGGCGCGCTCTTCAGCGATTGGTGGACCGAGGCCACGTAGCGGTCGTCGGTCATCACCGCCGACGTCAGCTCTTTGCGCTGACCGGCCGCGAGGCATTTCCGCTGCTTGATTTGGGGCAGTTCGATGGCTGAGAAAGCCGATATCGGAGCTTTGGCCGACCTCGAACGTCAACATTCCGAGGAGCGGATCGCGCTTTTTAGCCGCCACGCCCTCGAGCGCGCAGCGATATTGGCGCATGCGCGTGAATTCTTGCGCGATGACGCATCGATGAGGCCCGACCTAGGTTTGAAGGACCTAATTCCTTCCGGAGAAGCGGCCGATTTGGTCAAGCGCGCGAAATCCACGATGTCCAAATGGTGCCGCGACAACAGGATCGAGGGCGAACGCGGCTTCGCCAGGCAAATCGGCAAAAGGTGGTTTGTCTCGAAATCGCGACTGCGCCGCCATCTGACGAGTATTTCGAGCGATTGAGCTGTTGGCTGCGCGCGGTTCGCGCGTTTCCCATTTTGCTTCGAGGCCCCAAATCGTCGAGCCTTGCTCCACCTTTACAGCTCCTTGGAGCAACGGGGTTTCGACCATGATCAGTTTGCGATGGGGCTCTTTTCGGCTCCGCAGGCTGAAACGACCGGCGTCGACAACGCTAACATCAACAAACGAAGAACTGAGGGAGCAGAGTGATGTCTGCAAAAGCTCGACTAGAAGAGGCGACCAAGCACCTTGCCGATGCGCAAGAGCAATTTGATCTCCACAGCGCGGGTGAGATCGCAGCGGCGTCAAATCCAGCCGCATGGGAGAAATGGCGCGGCGAGCATAGGCGACTTGCTCTGGAGCTTGAACGCCGAACGAAGTTAGCCGTTGCCGCAAAAGCGGATGCCGCCACCGAGGCAGAGCTTCACACGCGGCAGCTTAGTCAGGTCAGAACGCAAAATCAGGAGAACCGCCGCGTAGCTGCTTTGCTTCAGCAGGAGCAGCGGAAATTTGGCCTCGCCTTCTCGTCCTCCTGACAACTATCGCCGAAGCCGATGCTGCCACCGCGAAGTTGAATGCGATGCTCCTTCCTGACATCGATCGGGTCAAGACCGTCGACACCATTGCGCGATGGCGCGACATGCGCCCGCGCGAGGATCTGTCCGAGAGGACGATCGAGCTCTGGGTCAGCTCTGAGACGGGAAATCCAGTATCGGTGCAGGATGCCGTCAGACCGATCAGCAACGGTCTTGGGATGCTTCCGACGGCAGCGGTTCAAGGCGAGAGAGTGAAATGTCTTCGTCGGCGATTTCGCCAAATTGAGTATCATCCGGAAGCGCCCGCTGAGCGCGTCGATCCATTTCTAAGCTCGCTGCGCCTGCCTCGATATGATGGACCTGGTTTCGCTTGGAAAGGGGATCAGGTTTACGATGCGCAAGCCGCGCTTGATGTGCTCAGTCAGTCCGGCGCGCAGGAGAAGCGACCCGTCCTTACAGAACTCGTGCCGGAAGGCTCTTGGAGCGCTCCAGTTGTACCGCGGCGTATATCCGCTCGGTCGGAGACGGAGTGATGACCGGATAGCCTCGCGTGAACGGCTCAATCCAGTCGTCCAGGCGGCGCTCGTCACGCTTTGCGGTCTGATCTTGGGCACCGTCTCGCGGAAGAGCCAGCGCCGGATCGTGGCGCTCTTGCGGGCGGGCAGCACGTCCGCCCTCGATGGGCTAACTGGCAACGGTCCGGGTGAGCTGCCGGTCCTCGTGGCAGACGAGATCTTTACCGGACTGCTCGACAACATAGAGCGGCTAGCGGACAACTTCGTGCCGACCCGAAATAATTCGGTGCATTGCAACAGCCTTTGCCTTGCACAGCGGTCGCATGTCGCGCGATGGTTGTGATGCATGACCTCCCTACCGACCCCGTATTATATCGCGTTCATCGACGAGGCCGGCGACCCCGGCCTCAACACCGTTCGCCCGATCGACCCGGTTGGCGGGACTGAATGGCTCTGCCTCAGCGCGGTGGTCATACGCGCGGAGCATGATGCGAATGTTGTGGGCTGGGTCCGATCGATGCTCGACCAAGCGGGTATTCGCAACCGGACGGATCTTCACTACCGAACGCTCGCGGATCATCGGAAGCGCATAGTCGTTACCGAACTCGCAAAGTTACCGGTGCGAGCGTTCGTTCTCACCTCCAACAAAAAGAACATGCGCCACTATCGCAATATGCGGGCGGAACGGGTTCGATCCCAACAGTGGTTCTACAATTTTTGCCTGCGGCTTCTCCTGGAGCGGGTCACTGATTTTTGCTACCGGCACGCGGCTGAAGAAAAGGCAAAAGGCCGATTGTTGAAAATTGTCTACAGCGAACGCGGCGGACACTCATATGCGCAGACATCGGCATATCAGGAGCTGCTCAAAATGCAGGCGAAGGGCGGCGCGCTGGTGCTCTCCAAACGCCGGATCATGTGGGAGGTTCTTGACTGGCGCCTGGCCGAACCGGTCTCGCACAGATCCAGTGCTGGCGCGCAGCTCGCCGACATCGTCGCGAGCGCCTTCTACCAAGCAGTGGATACGCTGCCGCCTACGAGGTGGAACAACGAGTTCGCAAAACTGCTGATGCCCATCATGGCCAAGGAAAACGGGACATATCTCGGCTACAGCGTCGCCCTACAGCCCACCCCGCCGTCGAAGGCCAATCTAAACGATCAACAAAAGCAGATCTTCGAGCACTTCGGCTACAAGTTCTGGCCTTAAGCGGCGGGCCCCGGCCTCCTATCTGCACCGAGCGGATAGACTGTCATCCCAAGGACAGCCGTATCGATGAAGGGTTAGAGGTCTGGACCTCGCACCAAGAGGGTGTTCCGGCGTAGCCCGCCGAGGCGGAGTGTAGGCAGAAAGCGCAGTGGTGCAATACCTGAGACCAACAGGTTGGTGGACAAGGTCTCTCGAAATCATGCCATGAACTGGTTTGGGCATGGGCGCATCTCGGGACGATCAACTCGCGGAGTATCACTTTCAAGCGGCCGGCGTCGCCGCGATCTAGATTGATCGCGACGGCTAATCGGCGCCGAGGATGCCGCGCGCTCAAATCTCCATCCGGAGCGGCTGGCTTACTGCTGTCCGAGCGGGGCCAACGTGCTCGCCATCGGCTCCAGCTCGGGAAGCAGGCTCACTCGTACGTCGCACTCCCGGCCAGGGGCGCTCGACAACAGCTCGAGGCCGTAACGGCACAGGGCCAGGATCAAGCTTTAGCTCACGGATATCGCGCCGCAACATTCAAAAGTGTTGCCGCAGTTGCAAAATTGCTGTTCTTCGCTCGGGACTGTTAAAGGTTCGACGGTGATATGGCTGATTACAACGAATGGCGCGACGTTGCAGAACGCGTCCGCCGGACGGGCTTCGTCTTTTTGCACAATTGGATGCCCAAGCTATCCACAGACCAAGCTTTGAGCGAGCATGGAGCGCTCAGATTTGAGGCCGCTTCACGTGTTCACACGATCCAGCCGAGTGCCGAGGGTACACCCAATACCTACAGCGGCCGATATGGCCTAGCAGCCTTCCCGGCCCACACTGACCTAGCGCACTGGCCTGAGCCGCCGCGATACCTTTGGTTGCGCTGCGTAAAAGGGTACGATGAGATCCCGACCATTCTAGTCGACGGTTTCAATGTCGTGGAGCATTGCGGCGCAAACTTGCTCTCGCGATCGCTGGTACGTGCACGTCGGCCTTTGGCTGGTCGCCTCCATCTGATGCCTCTATATCTCCCTGCACGCAAATCCGCGCCTCCGCGCCTTCGATGGGACGAAACCTATATTGTTCCCGGATCGGACGCAGCGGTCGAGGGCATTGCGAAGGTGAAGGCTGCTATCCGCAGCCAGGGAGAAATCCACTGTCCGCTTTCGGCCCCCGACGACACGCTCATCATAGACAATTGGCGGATGCTTCATGCGAGATCAGCCGTGCCTACGCATTGCGGCGATCGACTGATCGAGCGGGCATACCTAAGGAGTCTACATTGAAAGACGAAGCCAAAGAGGCACCGCTGGCATCGGATATTTGGTCATCAGACCAGCTGCTAATCAAAGCGCAGAGATATGCCGAAACGATGCTCAAGGCGGATCGGAATGATTGGCACTTCGCACTCTGGTCAAGCCTAGTGCTCGAGTATCTCCTTAGGGGAGCCCTAGCCGACTATAGCCCCGCCTTCTTGGCGGATAAGGCTGACTGGAATAATCTCGCAAGTGCCCTCGGCTACCAACCTAAAGTGAAAAAATTCACTCCAAAATCGATCCCGACTAGCGAAGTTATTTCTCGATTGAGTGTCCTCGATGGCGACTTCGATGTTGAGCTCGCTGGGTTTTGCCAAGCCCATACTTCGCTAAGAAACGCGGAACTGCACTCTGGTGAGATAGCCTTCGATGGAAAAAGCCACGCAAACTGGCTCGCACGCTTTTATAGGACGGCAAAGACCTTGCTGTCGTCGGTGGGAAGAGATCTCGCGTTTGTATTTGGGGAAGCGGAGGCGAAGGTCGCTGAACAACTCATCCTTGCCTATGTGGATGAAGCCGCGAAAGCTGTTCAAGGCATCATCCATGCTCATTCAGAGGCTTGGACGGCAAAGGACGAGAATGAGCGCGCGAGGTTGGTTAGCCTTGCGAGCTATTGGGCGAGCCCCCGCACAGGCCACCGCGTAAGTTGCCCGGCTTGCAAATCGGTTGCCATTGTTGTCGGTGCGTCTATTTCGCCGCCTCAGAAAACAATCGAGAACGATCTAATAACGGAGAAGCAGAGGCACCTCCCAAATCGGTTCGAGTGTGTTGCGTGCGGCATGAAGATCGCCGGCCTTTCTCAGCTGCTAGCCGCGGGCCTGGGCGACACCTACGTCCAAACCTCATCGTACGATGCTTCTGAATACTATGCGCCTGCAGACGAGGCGGACGGGTGGGAACCCGACAACAATGAGCCCTTTTGATTTATCTTCCCGATTTAAATGTGTAAATTCCATTCACTGCACGTAAAAATTGTCGGAATTGTTGTTGGAAGTGCGGCTTCCTCGTTGGCTTTGCCAGGTCGGACGTTACTCTGCTTGAACAATGAAGATCATCAGCGTCAGACAGCCATGGGCTTCCTTAATCGTCATCGGTGGAACGGACGTCTCGACCGGAGCAATCGAGCTAAAGGACGTCGAGAACCGCACTTGGCCGACCAGCTATCGCGGTCCCGTGCTGATCCATGCCTCGCAGCGTCCGGACGATATCTCGCTCGATGAGATCGAGAGACGTTTTGGAGTGCGTCTTACGAGCGACCAGAAGCTCGGTGGTGTCGTCGGTATCACCGAGATCATCAACTGCACGCGGCCTCATCCAAGCCGCTGGTACGCGCCGGGCTGCTACGGCTTCGTTCTCGCCAACTCGCGCCCGCTGCCGTTCGTGCCGTGGAAAGGTGCGCTGTCACTGCGCAGCGCGCCGGCCGAGCTGATGGAGCTGTGCGGGTTGAATGATAGCGTCCTCGAAACACCGGCCGCGTGAAAAATTCTACAAAACGTAGCTGATACTACGAAACGTAGTATTTTTAGTTCATGCAACTGTACGGCTTGGCATTCCCGGGCACGCCGTTACGCTTCTTCTCGTTAACAACAGCGCGACAGCGCGAGAGGAGAAACGACATGCAGACGTGCCCAATCCTGACCCTTGCTCAGAAGTACGACGCGCTCGCGAAGCGGTGGCTCGAAAACGAAGATGACCATACCTATGACAAGCTCCACTACCTCGTCTTGACCGCCGATCAGCTCTCGCCCCGAAGCATTACGGGGGCGGCTTTTCAGATCGCATGTGCGCTATCCGAGATGGATGCGACCATGGGAGAGCCAGCTTCACCGGTGCGACTAGCGTCCGAGCGGAGGGTGATGCGGTTGTTGCGCAGTGTGCTCATCTTCCTCGAGCAGCGCAGTGCTGATCTGCCGTCGGCATGGAAGTTCGTTGTGCCTTCGGGCGAAAAGGCGCTTCTCCGCAAGTACGGCTCGAACTGACGACGACACGCGAAAAAGGAGATCATGCCAATGAAGCGGCGGCGCTGAGCCGCCGCTCCTCATCCACGAGAAGCTGCCGATGAGAGCGATCGACCGCCAAGCAAGATTGAAGCGAGCCAAAGAGCTCGGGCGGCTGGCATACGACATGCTTCGGTTTGAGGATGATCTCGTCGGGACCATTGCCATCGAGGGCGATGACAAATATCTGCGCGAATTCGAGGGCCGCGGACTATCCGGCTCGTATGTCACCCCGTCGAGGCCTGGGCGACCCTATGAGTTCTCCCGCATTCAAGTTCGTCACCTCGGTCGCAAGGTGCTGGAGTTACGATGGTCTAATGCCGGCGACTTCAATCTGGTCGTGTACGAGCCCGGTGACTGGGGAGAGCTGCTCGAGCGGCTCGCGAACGTGTTCTGACAGCCGAGCAATGCTGTTCGGAGCGCTAAGCGGGCGACTGTCGTCGCAAGCCATCACCGCCAGAGCGTCCAGTTCGGCGCCCTTGTCCAGCGACGTCCCGGCGACGCGATCAAGATCGGGGCCCAGCGCCTTGGCGCGGGTCGCGTCGCGGGCTACGGAAGCGACGGACCGGCCGCTTCTGGCGGCTGTATCGGCCGTAAAGCTGTCGATAGCTTTCCCAACTTGGAAAACCTTAGCGCGGCTCCGTCCAGCGGCGCCGTTCCGGGTTTCAGGATGCACGGCCCTATATGTTATGCCGCCTTCCGCTTCGCGGTCAGTTTCGGCCGCTGCGCCGGCGTCAGGTCGCGCCGGATCAGGTTTTCGTCGATTACGGCGAGCACCGGAGGAACCGCTGCCCTGCCGCTCCATTGGCTTCTGGCACCATCATCTTGGAGGAGGTCACCATGGCATTGGAAGCACGGGAAACAGGCAGCTTGATCGGCAGTGACAAGGTCGAAGGCACGTCAGGGGCGTAGCCTCGGCAGCGCGACTTGATCCGCCTCAGCGTATCCCCCGGTGCCGCTGAGGCCTTCTTTGACTGACGATGATGTACTGCGGCGGTGGTTTGCAAAGCTGTTGAAGGGCTGATTGCGGTGGCACATGCGCGACGAGGATCGCGAGCATTTGCTCGTCGACCTATGCATAGCTCTTTGCTGTTGGTCTCGTCGTCAGCTTCATGAAACTCCTCGGACGTCTGTTCTTCGGCTGATGCAGATTGGCCAAATTGTCACGGCCGCGGCTGCGCGTACGAGAACCATCCTATCGGCTAGGTCAGGTTCGCGCTCCTATCGCTAGCCAACGCGGCCCGATATCTTGTCGAGTGATTATGTCTTGATCGCTGTTTTTGAACTCTGCAAATTTAACCGTGCTTCCGGTGGGGAGCTTTGTTCATGCAGATCGATTTGAGGTGCGCCGAGCGCAGCTCGGCGAGTGATGCTGAGGTGGAGGACTGCCCCTCCGATATTACAACTGCGAGTAAACCCGCCGCCGCGAACGACAACGCCGAAAACACGCACTGGCCGCTCATTTCATTTCCTGACGGCTGGTACGCGACGTCGTGAAACGGTCGAGATCGGCGCCTTGCGCCTTGGCACGGGTCGGGTCGCGGCCGATGGACCGCGCCGATCCGTGCGGCGCTAGGTGGCGGCCGATCAGGTATTAGTTCGAGCGTCGCCAGAAGAACTGCCAGTCATGCCGAACTTAGGAACACTTTTTAGTGCAGCGAGGTTTCTTTCCTTCATCAGAGCCCTAGACATTGCGGAGTTCTCTTCCATGGCTACCCAGATTGTGATGGACCACACAGGCGACAGCAGACATTTCTTTGAGCAAACTGATCCGAAGGGGCTCGCCGAGGCTGAACGGCGTTTTAAGCAACTCACTGATCAGGGGTTTACTGCCGCGACGCGAAAGGCGGGCAGTGAACTGAAGGTCACACGGTCGTTTGATCCCACCGCGGATGAGACACTATTCTATCCGCGTCTCGTCGGCGGCTAAGCTATCGCGATACGGCAATGTTTCCGTTCAGACGCAGCGACGCTAACAGAACGCGCTTCCGTGCCCTCCGTGAGCTTTATCGGAGCTTCACCGAGCAAAATGGCCCGGAAGCGCGTTCGCGGCGTCTGCTGCGGGATTGGTTATCTCCAGAGCAGCGCGCGCAATTCGATGCCAACAACTATTTCGAAGTCACCGGTTCTCACACGGGCAGACGATATCGAGTTCAATATGGTACCCTGAGCAATGTTGTAGAGCTCGACGCATCAGGGCAGCCCGCGATCGGCTGGTGTTTCGTTCCCGAACGTCCTCTGGCGGCTGGCGATGTGATGCTCGCCCAGAAGATCGCGCTCGAAACCGACGAAGCTGCAGTGCTCGCGCTTGCCCACCGGTTTACTCCGAGACTGCCATCTCTGCCCCGGGTAGTGCGGCGTGCTTACTAGGTCGCCCATGGGCGGGGCCGCCGACCGGGGGGACGGCGACCCCTCGCCGCGAAGGCGCCGATACGCGAAACGAGGACGACTTCGCGACTGCATCCAGCATCTGCGCAGGGCCGGATCGGCGCAAGAACGTCCGTGCGTTAGTGTTACTTGGGCCGCGGCTTCGTGGATCGGCCTCGTGAGATGATTTCGTCAACAGTTCGCAGCATCCGAGCAAATTCAGACCGAAGATGTAGAGCGTGCGCCGCATCTTTTGGCTCTGAGAGAAAAGCAATCTTCACGAGGAAGCGGTTCAATCGCGATGTGACGAGAAGATTGTCAGAGTGTTGCGAGCGCAAGTTCGTGATCTGGCGTCGTATCTCAACCAGATCGAACGGGTCACCGTCGGGCTTATTTGCCAAATGAAGCTCATAGCGTTGCGGCGGGGAAACAAGGCCGCCGCGCCGAATATCTTGGCGCGACGACCTCGCCATGGTGAACCCGGACGGGTGCAATGTCCGGTGCAGAGAGGCTAGCGCTCAGCAGCCCCGGTGCAATCGAAACCGCGGATTAAGCTTGATGCCCTCGCTGGAAGTTAATTCAGGAACCAAGAAGCCGCGACGGAAGGTCTGAAGGTACTGAGCCAGTGAATGTCCAATGAAGGAACGTCTGGGTCTTCGTCGGAATTCCTGACTGAACAAGAGCTGCGAAACTTTGATGCGCTGCTATATCTTCACGCTCGACGACTGCGGTAGCACGCTGAAGGCGCACGAAATCGACTGCAATAACGCCGAAGAGGCCCTACAGCTGGGCTCTGCCGCGGTGGCGAACGACCCAGTCGAGGTTTGGTGCGGTCCTCGGCGTCTCGCCCGCTTTGAGCCGGAGCGGAGGCAGGAGCGGCGGCTATCGAGTTTGGGCGCGCGTCTGATCGTCGCCGAACGCTATCTTCGCGAAGGCGAGCAACTCATCAGTCAGCAAGAGAGGGTCATCGCCCACCTCAAGCGCGAGGGACGCGATCTCGCTCTCGCGTTTTCCATCCTCGATGCGCTGATTGAGACCCAGAAGGCTCATTTGCAAGAGCGGGATTTGCTCGCAGCCGAAGTGGCAAAGCGGTCTGAATAGAGGGGCTAGCGCAGCCACAGATCACGATGGGTCCGGGCCAATGCCTCAGGTTCTCGACCGCTAGCCGTTCCGTTCACGATCCGCGAGGTAGCGCCGAACGCGATCCTATTGGAGACCGCGCCGATAGAGGCAGTGTCGCAGGTGGCGATCGCGTGCCATCCTACTGTTCAGGATTTCCGATGTCGAACGCGCCCAGGCGATATTCTTCGCCAACTGACTGTTCACCGGCCGTTTTCGCGACCAAAGTAAACGTCGCGTCCGGATAGCGTGCCCACACATCGAGGTCGTCAAACGTGACGGTGAGATATCCGAAAAAGCACTTATATCGACCCGGCTCGGTCACCCGTCCGATTTTGTCCCAGTTGATCTTGTTAACGCGCATCGCTAGCTCCACTCGTTCTCAGGCACCGAACCGGGCGGAGGTTTAAGTTCTTCGAGGCCGGCTTCGATCACAGCCATTTCGTCTTGGATCGCCCTGATTGCGCTTTCGGGGTTGATGCCTGCTTCAGCTTGCAGTTCAGCGAGCACCTTCCGCCGATGCGCCAGCAACTCCGTCAGCGCGCGACGGTCCCGCACCTTGACGTAGCTAGCGACGATCAATTCCATCGCCTGTGACACGTTCGTCGTCTCCCACCGGTTGCGCCTATCGGGGGCGGCTAAGTTCGGTCAGGCCGGCTTCCGTCAAACGATATTCGAGACCTTCGCCGGTTGAGCGTCGCTCCATCCATCCGTTTCGTAGAAGGACGAGCTTTGTTCCGGGGTGATCGGCAAGCTTCAAAGAAGACACCCAATCGCGGTCACGAAGAAGATCGAGCATTTGCCGGTGATGCTGATTGAAAAACGGCCTGCGCCTTTCCTGATGACCGATGTCTTGACCTATCGTTTCAAGCGGGTGTTCGGCTTCCATGGTCGTTTGTTGCCATCGCATGGTTTACGATCAGTTACGGATCGGGAACAAACGGCAATCTTTTCTAAATGGTTCATAAGTATTGTCCAGCGGCATGGATCACGAGGACGCATCTGGTTGGTTCGTTCCCGCCCTTAGGCGAAGCTATGCTCGCTTAGCGGCGTGGATGGTGCGCGATAATCGATTGCCGGAGCCCAGCCGCCTGCCGGCACCTACGCGGCTCGAACGACCAAACCGAATTCCTGACAAACCGCGGCGGCCAGCGCCGCCGCGCCTTTGAGCTTTGCAGGCTCGCGAATGACGAACAATCGTTCCGTGACGCGCCCATGGTCGCCCGCCGAAGAAGCGGAGTTGCTCTTACTAGTCGACGCAGGGGCGACAGCTGACTTGGCTGCCGAGCGGCTGGGCCGAACTCGGCAAGCGGTTTACGCTCGCTTGCATCGGTTTCAAAGGCAGCAGGGTCGAGCGAGTAGAACAAGTGGGCAGCTCTTTGCTCAGTTGTTGAAGAGATCAGATGTTAACGGGCCTTCAGCCGAGGGGCCCTAGCCTGCTGCGTCGCAACCTTTGAGGCGTCTTAGCTATGGACTTTCAGAGCGCAGCGCCCGCGGTCGTGAGGGCGATCCGCCAACGCGATCTACTAAACACCTGGCTTCGGCTCTATGCGCGCGACGGCAGCCTCCCCGCCGTCTCAGAATATGTGCCGGGCCGCCTTGCGGAAGAAGCAGACGATCTCGTTTATTACGTCATCGATACCGCCCAGTGGCCGCCAGTTCTCACGATAGAAAGCGAAGGCACCCGAATGTCCGCCGCGTACGGCAAAACCGGCAAGGGGCGCCGGCTGGACGAATATGTGGGCCCCCGATTGGCCCCTTCTGTCATGCCGGTCTACCATCTCTGCGTCGCACGACGATGCCCAGTCTACACGGTGTCGGAACTTGAGGACGCTGCCGGGCACAAGGTGGAATATGAGCGGCTGCTCCTGCCATTCGGAGCCGGGAGCGAGGTCACCGAAATAATCGCCTCTCTGAAGACGATTAGCATCGACGGCCGGTTCGAAATCCGGGACTTGATGACGCGCACCGACCTAGTAACGGCACCGGCTGTACGCGCGGTCATTGACCGAGAGCTTTCTCATAGACTGCCGATGCGAACGGGAGCGATAACGATAGCTGACGACCTAGTGTTCGATTGAGCGCCTAATCTCAATGAGACGTCCCGTCCTCGGGAGTGGTGAGCATGACCTGCATCGCCTTGAGATTGACCTCTCGGTTCGTCTTTCGTCCGCAGTCCGTTCCTCTTTTTGGAAACAAGTTGCCCTTCTTCGGAAAGTCTTTTCCCGACGTTCTGGCTTGACAGAACGCATTGTGGCCGTGTGCCGCCATTTCGACGGGTAGACTTTGGACTTGCTGCGGTGTCTGCCAGCGTGAAGTTTCGCTTTTCCGTGGCCCTTAAGCCGTCGTCCAATCTTCCCTTCGGCTGCGCGGGCCGTCAAAAGCGAGCATATCAAGCGGTTGTGGGACAGCAACTGCCTACCTAACGAACGCAGCGGGTGTGGAAAAATCAAATCATGCCGTAAGGACTACGCAAGCAGAGGCGACTGCACCGATCGCCGCGTGCTAGTTGTTCCAACTTGTCATCAACCGCAGGTTTTCAAGTGCCTAAATCCGCAAAGAGGCATGCCGGAGGTCGCGCGACCGAGGCGGGCATGGACTTTCAAGCCGGGGTCGCCACCTGGGCGGCTGCGCATCTTCTTGCACGATTGCCGATCGGTGGTCGGTTTGGCCTTATGAATACTGCGCTGCCTATCGAAATGCGGCTCGAAACGGATGAGAGCCTGGATGACACCCACATCATCTTAGACGACGGCTCTTGGATTGATCTGCAGAGCAAGACAACAGCGGGCCTTTCACCTAAACCGTCTAGTCCGCTCGGCAAGACAATCACGCAACTGGTAAGGCTTGTGAGCGCCTCACAGAGTGCGGGTAAAGTCTTGGATCCTACAAAGGTACGGGCTGTGCTCTCGGTTGGCGTCGCTGCGCCGCGTTCGTTAGACGATCTCGAGAAAGCCTGTCGTGCATTTGACATGGGCGGCGCTTGGGCCAGCACGAAAGCTCAGCGGTCTAGGGCGCAACGCGATGCGCTCGATCTGTTCGAGCAACACGCTCGCGCCGCTTGGTCTAATCATTCCACGCTACCGCTGACCGAAGATGAGCTGGTCCTTATGGCGCGACTATTTAGGATCACGCGTTTTTCGATGGACGAGGGCGACGATAATTGGCGCGAAGCATCGCGCATCATGGGAGCCCGCCTCTACGGCTCCGACGGCGCAGGCGACGCACCCTTACGTGATCTCAAGAGCATCGTTCGCGATCTGATCGGAAGCGGGGCGCCAGCAAATCGCACAGGCCTACTGCGCGGTCTGCGTACACGCGAGCACAACGATGTCGGCGCACCTGATTATGATGCGGACCTCGGCCGCTTAGCCGTCGCAAGCGACGCCGAATTGGGACGGCTGGCCGTTCATACCCATCTGCCGATCGTGGGTGGCATTCCTATTCCGCGGGAAAGTGATGCCCCGCTCGCTGCCGCCATCGCCAGCGGATCTCTGATCGTTGTCGGCGAACCAGGCGCGGGTAAGACCGGTGCTCTTGTCGCGCTTGCGCGGGCGCGCCGCGACGCTGGACAAGTGGTCGTGTTCCTCTCGGTGGATCGCTTTCCTGGCGTCGGGGTAGCCTCCGATCTGCAATCCGAGCTTCACCTCGAACATCCCTTGGTAGAGGTGCTCGCAGCAGCGCCGGGCGCGAAACCTAAGCTGCTCGTGGTCGATGCGCTCGATGCGGCGCGGGGAGGTCCCGCTGAGGGCGTTTTTACTCAGCTAATCGAGCAGGCGAGCGTGTTGGCAGAGGCAGGCTGGACGATCGCGGCTTCGATCCGGACCTTCGATCTGAGGAATGGACGGCGTTTTCGCGACGCGATGTCGGGATCGCCGGTTGACCCTGCGTTTTCGGACCCTTTGCTTCCCACGGTCCGCCATTTTCAAATTCCGCGATTAACCGATGCTGATTTAACAGCCGCTGGCAGGCACGCTCCTGCGCTTGACGATTTGCTCATTGCTGCTCCCGGCATGCTGCGAGACTTGCTGCGCAATGTGTTTAACCTCTCCCTCGCTGCGCAGCTGATAACCGACGGAGCAACGCCTGAAAGCATTCGCACTGTTTCTACCCAGTCGGACTTGATCGACGCCTATGAAGATCGCCGCCTTGTCGGAACATCGGTTCAACAGGCTGCAGCCGCGACCGTAAACGAGATGGTCAGGAGACGGCGATTGGCCATCCGAAAAGTCGTTATCGCACATGAACGTCTAGATGACGTTATTCGCTCTGGTGTGCTCAGCGATGCAGGCGACCTAGTTAGCTTCTCCCATCACGTGCTTTTCGATCACCTTGCTGGGCGCTTCTTCCTCGATTGGGATGACCCATCGAGGCTGATTGAACAACTCGGCGGCGACAGCTCGATAGCACTAATGCTTGCGCCTGCGCTCCGGTTTGCGGTTGAGCGGCTCTGGCGCTCGGATGGTGACGGTAAATCGGCTGTGTGGCACTTTATCGCAGACGTTTACTCGAAAGCGGATGTCGATCCCGTTCTGGCGAACGTTGGACTTCGCACAGCTATTGAGCGCGTCGAGAATATATCTGACATCGCGGGCCTCGCAGGACTACTTGCCGAGCGCGGACGCGAAGAGCCGCTTGCCACGATGCTATCTAGGCTCGCCCGCTTTGTCGGGCTCACAGCCGATGCAAAGGGGGCAGCCGCGCCCGATGAAGCCATAGCCTGGGCAACGATTGCTGAAGCCGCGGCAACCGTTGGATCGCGCGCGCTGTCCGATGCTTCACATTCTTTGCTTATGACACTGTTCAATTTGGGGGATTTAGCACAACCGGTGTTGCTTGGTGTTTTTGGTCGAGCGGCGCGCTCGTTACTAACGCTGGCTTGGGCCGCAGATCCTCAGATGCAAATTATCACCACCAACGCGATCCGCTTTGTCGGAAAAAGTTTCGCATCCGATCCATTAGCGTCGCGCGCGCTCTTGGATCGCGTGCTCCGTGATCCACACTTCTCCGAGCACGCCGACAAGGAGGCGCCATGGCTCGCCGAGCAGATCATGCCGATTGCCCGAACCGATCTTGAGTTCGCGGTCGAAATCTTCCACGTGCTCTATTCGCGCGACATCACCGACGACAGCAGGTCATTCATGGGCGGGCAGCCTAGCCGCATCATGCCGCTGTCCTCAAACCGTCATCAGGATTATCGCGGTTGCCGGTACCGCTTGGTGAGCCAAATCAGGCATTTGCTCGGGCTCTCTGCTAAGTGGGGCACAAGGGCTGTGATCGAGGCGGCGATTGGCGAGGCGGATCGTGGAACCGCGAGCGGCGATAGTCGCAAGCGCGTATCGGTAACAGGCCGTCAGACGTTTGACCTCGTTGGAAGGGAGCACAGCTTCAACGACTGGAACGATCCTGGCAGGTATCGCGCCGATCAGGACTATGATGTTCTCACTCATTATGTGACCTTCCCGCGCGGCTGCTCAGTTGCCGCGTTCGCCGAAAGTATCGAGGCTGCTGCCTCAGGCTATTCAAGCCCCGCAGTGTGGGCGCGAATACTTGGCGTTGGTGCGGGGCGCGTAGCTGAAGTTGTCGACCTCCTTTGGCCCTACGCGACCAATCCTGGCCTTCTTGCTCATGAAGACACTATCCGTGACGCCGTCCGCTTCTTGGCCGCGGCTTATGCCGAGCGCTCGGTGGACGAGCGCAGAGCGTTCGAGATTGAAGCTTTAAAGCCCGATTTGTTCAGCGACGAGCGCGAGCAGCGCTGGTGGCGGCGTACGCTTACGCGGGTGCTCTCAACAGTCGACGAAGCCGCGCTGGCGACGGACGCAATGCGCGCGCTACGCGCTGACCTCGCAGCTGCGAATGAACTTGGTGGAAATCCGCCGCTGCGCTCGATGATGACGAGCTGGGGATCCACCCGAGGACTGACAAGGAGCCTCCTATCTAGCGAGGGCATCAATGTAGACGAGGGTGTCAATGCTCGGACGGTGACACAATCCGAGGCTCTATACGAGCTTGTCCAGGCAACACCGTCGGATAGCGATGCGGACAAGTTAGCGGCGCTATGGTCAGCCAGCGATGCAACGATCACGCTATTCGATGCTCATGCTGACGAGCTTGACGAGCGCGTCGGACGTCCAGTTTGGGGACATATAAGCAACGCAGTGGAACGCCTCGCCAGCAGTGCTGCCTACGTGCCCGGCGCATCGAGCATGCCGACGGTTGAAGCGCTGCTCACAGTCCTGCGCCGACTGTGGACAAGCCGCTTCCCTGAACCAAATGAAGACGACACAAATCTGAGCTGGGGCAATTGGGACGTCCGCGTATATGCCGCGGAGGCTTATGTGCGTCTGGCCGCACGATTTGGCGCTGAACATCACGAGATTGTCGAGATGTTCGATAGAATATTGGTCGATCCAGTCCCACAGGTGCGGTTGCAGGCTGCGCAAGCCCTGCAGGTTCTCTATCAGGTCGCGCCCGAGCGCATGTGGCGTCTTGCGAGCTCGGTCGCAAACAATGAGCAACAAGAGGAGGTGCTCGGGGCTTTCCTCAGCGGGGTCCTAGCAAGATTTACATGGCATGAGGTTGATCGCTGCGAGGCTATAATTGAGACTGTGATGGGCCGACTGTCCTCGAACGAGCTTAAGAGAGCAGAAAAGCGAGATCACGTCTTACAAGCACTAGGTCATCTTGGTGCCCAGCTGTGGGTCCGGCAAGAGCGCCCTAAGGCACTTGGTTGGCTAACCAGCTGGTCGAGCGATCCCGCCAAACATCAAGACCTTCTGACTTCCTTCCTTTCGCCACTGCGCGCAGCTTTCTTTGCCCGCTATACGTCAATGACTGATGACGATCGAGCTCTTGCTGACCGAGCCCAACGTGCCGCAACTATAATTTTGCAAGCATGCTCGGCTTTGGCGGCTCAAAGCCATGCCACCGCAACCTCGAGTGAGTTCGGTCATGAAACACGTGACGAGGCGGCTGAGCGCTATCGCGCGGCCGAGGGCATCGTTAGCTTTCTCACCAACCAGCTCTATTTTGGATCTGGTGCGTACGCGGACAGTCAGGGCGGAGAAGCTGTTGGATTGGGTAGTTCAGAGGCGATGCGCCAGTTCTTGATGGACTACGACGAGATACTGCGTCTGCTCGCCAACTCACACGAGCCAGCGACACATCATCATCTGGTCGAACTCTACGAATTCCTTATCCCCGGCGATCCCTCTAAGGTATTTGACGCGTTGCATGCGCTATTGGTCGGTGCGGGCGCGCGCGAAGGCTATCACTACGAGGGTCTCGCCGCGCCCGTCATCGTGCGTATGATCACGCGCTACATCGCCGATCATCGCTCAATGTTTGAGGACGACGCGAGGCGCGCTCGTCTCGTTCAGATACTTCGGCTTTTCTCAGATATTGGCTGGCCGGAGGCTCTCAAGCTTCTCTATGATCTACCAGAGCTACTGCGCTGAAATGAGCAGAGGCCGCCGGCAGGTGCTTGCGATACGATGGTCGAAGGTTGGCGACTTCAATCTGGTCGTGTACGAGCCCGGCGACTGGGAAGAGCTGCTGGACCGGCTCGCGAACGTGTTCTGACCGGCCACTGAAGTTCCATCCGTATCGTTTAGAGTTTGATAACTTGAGAACGGCAGTGTCCCGCGGGTTATTTTTCGGGAGCATCTTCAATGTCCGACCTTGAGCAAAATATCCGCGAGCGCGCTTACCAGCTTTGGGTACAGAGCGGCTACTCGCACGGACAAGCCGAAGCACACTGGCTCACAGCGCAGCGCGAGGTGCTCGCGTCATCGCTCGGCGCCGTCGCGCGGGTGACGCCAGCAGTCGCGACCAAGACGAAGTCGGGCAAGTCGCGAAAGAAGCGCGCCGCGTAAGACGCCTGCGGCCTTGCCAGCCGCGCCAATCGGTGTCGAGCGAGGTGCCGAGATCCGGTCAAGGTCGGCGCCTAGCGCCTTGGCGCGGGTCGCGTGGCGGGCGACGGACGCAACGGACCGGCCGGCCTTAGCGGCCGTGTCGACGGCGAAGCGGTCAGACTTCTCAACTTGAGAACTCTTTCGGCCGCGCCCGGTCGCGCCGTGCTTCATCTCCGGATGCACAGCTTCATAAGCCGCCTTACGCTTCGCGATCAGCTTCGCGCGCTGCGCCGGCGTCAGGCGTCCGATCCAACGCCAGGCTGGGGAATGCGTTGCAAGCCGCTCGAAGCGGAATGCGCTTCAAAACGAAGCGACGGGTATTGCTCTGCTAACTGACTAACCACGACCTTCTCTAAGATCGGCATAACCGCTCCGACTAGGTCTGCGTCGGCTGTGCTCAATCCCGTGATGCCAAGTTCGTTGCCGACCTTGATGTGAGCGCATTTGTCCCGGAGGCTGTGCAGGAAGTTCGGCAGGCTCTGACCGGAGACGCCCAGCGCTCGAAACTCAGCCTCCCACGGACTGACGAAATTCTGAAGGCGGGGCCACTTTTTTCCTTCGCGAAATTCGTGTTCGATCACTTTATACAGCGACAAAAACCTGTATTGCAGCGGAAGGTTAGGCTGCGCAACATCAGCCAGCAGTTTGAAAAACGCACGCTCGTTGTAGGTTCGATCGAACACCGCGGCCGTATTGGTCCAGTCTGGTCGGAGGTGTGCAAAATGCTCAGAGATGCTGACGCCGAAGTGCGGTTTGCCCGCCGCATCTCCATGCGAGCCAAAACTGATGGTATCGCGGCCGAACCATAGTTTTTCGATGTGAAGCGGCGTCGTTAGACGCAAGACGGTGATTACATGGTCGATCAATTGACCGACGATCCGGCCTTGCTCTGGCGTCAGATTACCGTCACTATCGACGGTTTCGACCCTGATGATTTCAGGCGCATGTATCTCACCAACGACTGCGACCCGATACGTTGTGCCGTCGATCGTGCACTCCCGAAACAGTAGGTCACGCGATCCGTCATCGCGATACCATTCGATTAAAGGAGCAAGTGGCGTGTAGTTGTACCAAGTCATCCTCGATGTCACGTCGCTTACGGCTTATCGATCGTGCCGACGCCTTCGCAGTTTTGGCAGACACCGCGCAGGCGCTCGTGCTTGTTAGGGTCGCCGCAGCAGACCGGACAGGGAAGGCCTTCATCTGTTCCGGCCTTCACGATCTCCATCTGGCCGCTGCAGACTATGCAGACGCATTTGCCATTGCAGACGGGGCACAAGGTATTTCCGCCGGGCATGTTCTCACCGTCTCCTAACGACGTGATCAACCTGGACCCGTACTACACCGGCCGTGCAGCCGGTGGGCGCGCTCTGCCACGGTTTTCCCCGGGAAAGTTCCGCCCGCGCTCGCGTTCTATTGTGGGGGACTTCAACCGGTAGTTAGACGGTAAGCGCCACCGGGAGTGCACATGTAAGTTATTGAAATTACTTAGATTTATCTAAGGCCGTCACGGATCATGTATCCCGCGCCGCGGATCGTGTGCAGCAGCGGCCGCTCAAAACCCTTGTCGATCTTGGAACGTAGCCGCGAAATGTGCACGTCGATCACGTTGGTCTGCGGATCGAAATGATAGTCCCAGACGTTCTCCAGTAGCATGGTGCGGGTCACCACCTGGCCCGCATGCTTCATGAGATATTCGAGCAGGCGGAATTCGCGCGGCTGGAGCGTCAGTTCGTCCTTGCCGCGCGCGACGCGATGGGAGAGCCGGTCGAGCTCGAGATCGCCGACGCGGTACAGCGTGTCCTCGGCCGGACCGCCACGGCGGCGCGACAGCACCTCGACCCGGGCCAACAGCTCGGCGAAGGAATAGGGTTTCGGCAGGTAGTCGTCGCCGCCGGCGCGCAAGCCCTTGATGCGGTCGTCGACCTGGCCGAGCGCGGAGAGAATCAGCACCGGCGTCGAATCGTCCTTGTCGCGGAGCGCGCCGATCACCGACAGGCCGTCACGCTTGGGCAGCATGCGGTCGACCACCAGCACGTCGTAATCGCCGTTCTCGGCCATGGCGAGGCCTTCCTCGCCGTCGGCGGCGTGGTCGGCAATATGCCCGACCTCGCGAAACGCCTTCACGAGGTAGTCGGCGGATTCGCGGTCGTCTTCGATGATGAGGAGGCGCATCGTGCGTTCGGCAACGGTCAAGGGAGTGAACCTTCTCTAAACATGGCGCGAGCGGCAATCGCATGCAAGCCGAGTGAACGACTCTGGCATCGAGAAAAAGGCGGGCGGTGAAGCTGGGGGACTTCACCGCCCTAGGCCTTCCGACGGAGGGGGGCGTATTCCACCGGAAGGTAGACAGGGGAAGCAAACGTTGCGCTGCTCCCCCGAAGGGCGCCGTCGGCGGGGGCGACTGATGCCGGCGACACCCTTCATCTCGGAGGCCTCCTGAGGCCTGGCCCTTGGTTACCCCTTGGCGATGGGCACGGCGACGAAGCGCGACTGGCCGCCGCTCTTCACCCGCATCAGGACGCTGTTCTTGTTGTCGGTCCGCGCCGTGTTGATGGCGTCGCGGACTTCGCCGGCGGTGCTCACGCTCTTGCCGCCGACTTCGAGAATCACGTCGCCTTCCTTGAAGCCGCGTTCGGCAGCCGCGCTCTTCGGATCGACTTCGGTGATCACGACGCCTTCCTTGCCGGCGCCGGCCACGGAATCGGCGGGCGCGACGGTCATCCCGAGCTTGGGCACGTCGGTGCCGCGGCTCGCGCCCTTGCCGCTGTCCTTGTCGATGTCGGCCTTGGCCTCGATCGTGTTCGGCAGCTGGCCGAGGGTGAGGTTCACGACCTTGTCCTGGCCCTTGTGCAGCACGTTGAGCTTCACGGTCGCGCCGGGCGCCAGGCCGCCAATGGTGCGGGCGAGCTCGCGGGCATCCTTGACGGTTTCACCGTTGACCGACGTGATCACGTCGCCGGACTCGATGCCGGCCTTGGCCGCCGGACCATTCGCCTGCGGCTCGGCCACCAGCGCGCCTTCGGCCTTCTTCATGCCGAGGCTGTCGGCGATGTCGGAGGTGACAGGCTGAATCTGCACGCCGATCCAGCCGCGGCTGACCGAGCCCTTATCCTTGAGCTGCGCCACCACGCTCTTCACGGTGCTCGCGGGAATCGAGAACGCGATGCCGACGCTGCCGCCGGAGGGCGAGTAGATCGCGGTGTTGACGCCCATCACCTCACCATTGGTGTCGAAAGCCGGACCACCGGAATTGCCCTTGTTCACGGGCGCGTCGATCTGGATGAAATCGTCGTAGGGGCCGTTGCCGATGTCGCGGCCGCTGGCCGAAACGATGCCGGCAGTCACGGTGCCGCCGAGGCCGAACGGGTTGCCGACTGCGAGCACCCAGTCACCGATCCGCGGCTTGCCGTCGGCAAGCTTCGCGAACGGGAAGTTCGAGCTGCCCTCGACCTTGATCAGGGCGAGGTCGGTGCGCTGGTCGGTGCCGATCACCTTGGCTGTGTAGGTCTTGCCGTCGTCGGTGGTGACTTCGACCTTGTCGGCGCCGTCGACCACGTGGTTGTTGGTCACAGCGAAGCCATCAGCCGAGATGAAGAAGCCCGAGCCCTGGCCCTGCACGACGCGGCCGCGACCGCCACCACCCTTCAGGCCCGGGATCCCGTCCGGACCGCCGAAGCGGCGGAAGAATCGCTCCATCGGAGAGCCCGGCTGGAACGGCGACTGCGCGTCATCGCCGTCATCATTGCTCGCGGTCTTTTCCTTGATATTGACCTTCACCGAGATCACTGACGGCTTCACGCGCTCGACGATGTCGGCGAAGCCGATCGGACGCTCGACCTTGCGGACCTCGTTGTTGACCTGCGCATGCGCCGGGCTCGAGAACAGATCGGCTGGCGAGGTCGACGGGCCAAAGCCGTAGACGGCGGCACCGAGGCCGGCGACGACCGAGGCCATCAGCGCGAACTTGCGGGCCGAGAAAACGGACCGGCGGGGCTGCCGGTAGGACGGAAGGTTCGAGAGGTCGGAACGGTCGGTCATGCAGAGATCTCCAGGGCCTTGAAATCCATTTGGTACCTGACGGCGGCACCTTACGAACCTGAAGATGGGGGCTGCCGCCTTACCGTGCGCTGGCGGCGGGGTTAAACTTTTGTAATGAACGGAGAATGCGGATGCGGCAGTTTATCGCGGCCGAAAGTAGTGAACCTGCAGGAACTTAACGAAGTTCCGGGAACGCCCGCGCAGTGTCGGCTTCTGCGCGCAGCAACGTAGCTAGTGAGACTTGGGTTCATCCGCCATCAATGCGGCGAGCCGAGCTTCTTCATCGGGCGTGAGCGGCGGAGCCGGGACGTCTGCACCATTTCGCGAGCGCCGGCGGATTTGCAGCCATAACGCCAGACCGCCGCCAATCAGCAGCAGCGGCGCGAGCAGCCACAGCAGCATGTTCTGGGGCTCGAAGCGCGGCTTGAGCAGCACGAACTCACCGTAGCGCGCAACCAGGAAATCGAGCACTTGCGAATTGCTGTCGCCTGCCGCGATGCGCTCGCGCACCAGGAGCCGCAAATCGCGCGCGAGCGGCGCATCGGAATCGTCGATCGACTGGTTCTGGCAAACCATGCAGCGCAGCTCGCGCGACAAGTCGCGTGCACGCGACTCCTTCGCAGGGTCCGACATGATCTCGTCGGGCTGCACGGCATGCGCCGCAGGCAAGGCCAGCAGCATCAGCGCGACGAACGCGACCATCATTCGGCGCATCAGATCACTCCGCCGGCTGAAGGCGCTGCTTGGCCCGCGCCGGTTTTGGCGCACCCACCCGCAGGCGCCGGTCCGACAGCGACAGCACGCCGCCGAATGCCATCAGCACTGGCCCCCACCAGATCAGCAGCACCAGCGGCTTGTGATAGATGCGCACGGCAATGGCGCCCTCGGCAGTGGCGTCGCCGAGCGAGATGTAGAGCTGACTGGCGCCGCGCGTCAGCAGCGCGGCCTCGGTGGTCGAGGAGCCGCGCGTGGTGAAGCTGCGCTTCGACGGCGTCATCACGCTGAGCTTCTCGCCGTCACTGCTGACGTTGAACTCGGCGATCATCTCGTGGAAGTTCGGCCCTTGACGCTGAAACAGGCCATCCAGCTTGACGTCATAGCCGGCGACATGGGCGACGTCGTTTTGTTTCATGGTCGCGATATATTCGCTATTCCAGGTGGTCTCACAAACGATCCCGATCAACGCGACGCCGAGGCCGGCATGCGCAAATACCGAGCCCCAGGCCGAGCGCGGCAGACCGCGGGCACGATGCAGCGTCGTCGCGAACGGCAGGCGAAACAAACCAGTTCGTTCGGCCAGATCCGTCGCTGCGCCGGCAATGACGAAGACGCCAAGTCCGATTGCCAATGGCGCGAGCGCGCTGCCGCCGCGCGCCCAGCCCCAGACCATGGCGACGGCGACGAGCCCGGCTACGCCTGCCGCGAGCAGACGCTGGGTGACGCCGAGCAGATCGCCGCGTTTCCACGCCAGCATCGGCCCGAACGGCACGGCGAGCAGCAACAGCGCGAACAGTGGCGCGAAGGTGAGATTGTAGAACGGCGCGCCGACCGACATCTTGAAATCGGCGAGCATCTCCATCGCCAACGGATAGAGTGTGCCGAACAGCACCACCGCGCAGGCGACCGTGAGCAGCAAATTGTTCAGCACCAGCGCGCCCTCGCGCGAGATCGGCGCAAACAGGCCGCCCTGCTTCAACGACGTCGCGCGCCCGGCGAACAGCGACAGGCTGCCCCCGATGAACAGGCAGAGAATCAGGAGAATGAACACCCCGCGGGTTGGATCGGTCGCGAAGGCATGCACCGAGGTGATGACCCCCGAGCGCACCAGGAAGGTCCCGAGCAGCGATAGCGAGAAGGTCAGGATTGACAAGAGGATGGTCCAGACCTTCAGCGCGTTGCGCTTCTCCATCACCAGCGCCGAATGCAGCAGCGCGGTGCCGGCAAGCCACGGCATTAGCGAGGCGTTCTCGACCGGGTCCCAGAACCACCAGCCGCCCCAACCCAGTTCGTAATAGGCCCAGTACGAACCCATGGCGATACCGAGCGTCAGGAAGATCCAGGCGACCAGCGTCCACGGCCGCACCCAGCGCGCCCAGGCTGCGTCGATCCGACCCTCCAGCAGCGCCGCGATCGCGAAGGAGAACGAGATCGAGAAGCCGACATAGCCGAGATAGAGCATTGGCGGATGCACGGCGAGACCGATGTCCTGAAGCACCGGATTGAGATCGCGTCCCTCGATCGGCGGGTTGGCGATGCGCAGGAATGGGTTGGAGGTCACCAGGATGAAGAGATAGAATGCGCTGGCGATCCACGCCTGTACGGCCAGCACATGCGCGCGCAGCGACAGCGGCAGATTGTTGCCGAAGGCGGCCACCAATCCGCCGAACAGCGCAAGGATCGACACCCACAAGAGCATCGAGCCTTCATGGTTTCCCCACACGCCGGTGATCTTGTAGAGCAGCGGCTTCATGGAATGGGAATTCTCGTAGACGTTGGCGACCGAGAAATCAGATTCCACGTGCAGCGTCACCAGCGCTATGAACGACGCACCGACGAACAGGAGCTGCACCAGCGCGGTGGACCGCGCCACATTCATCAGCGCGTCATCACGCAGTCGCGCGCCGATCAGGGGCACGATGGACTGGATCAGTGCCAGTCCGAGCGCCAGCACCAGCGCATAATGTCCTGACTCCGCGATCACCGAATTGCTCCCTGCGGATTGCCCTGTGCGGTCGTGGCCCCGGGCTTGACGCCATCGGAAGCTTTGGCGCCGTAATCATCCTTCCAGTGCCCCTGCTTCTTCAGGGCATCGGCGACGTCCTTGGGCATGTAGGTTTCGTCGTGCTTGGCGAGCACGGTGTCGGCCTTGAACACGCCATCGGCGTCGAGCGCGCCTTCGGCGACGACGCCCTGCCCTTCGCGGAACAGATCAGGCAAAATGCCCTTGAAGGCGACCGGAAGCTTTGCGCCACCGTCGGCGACCTCGAAGGTCACCGCGAGATTGTCGCCGCGCTGGAGCGAGCCGGGCTGCACCAGGCCGCCGAGGCGAAACCGCTTGCCGGGCGCGACGTGCTTCTCGGCGACCATGGTCGGCGTCGAGAAGAACACGATGGAGTCGCGCAGTGCGTTGAGCACCAGCGCGGCCGCGAGCGCGAGCACGGCAAGCGAGCCGCCGATGATGGTCATACGTCGCTGCTTGCGCGTCATGGCGTATCCATTCCCTGCCCGTCTCGTCCTGACATCGTCATCCGTCGAGCCCGAGTGTCTTGAGGCCTTCATCGAGCTGGCGCAACCGCGCTGCATCGTTGGCAACCGCCTGGCGGGCATCGGTCGATGCCCCCACCGCCTTGTCGCGATCACCCATGACGAGATAGGCGCGCACCAGGCGCAGCCAACCCTCGACGTCGTCGCCATTCTGCTTGAGGCGCGTGGCGAGCCGTTCGACCATGCCGCGAACCATGGCGTTGCGATCGCCCTCTTTCATGTCCTTGGAAGCCGCGAGGGTCTCATCCGACAGCGCCGGCATCGTAGCGCCACCGCCGCCGACTCGCGCGAGCGAGCTCTGCACCAGAGGGCGCCACGGCGCATCCGCCGGCGCTTTCGCCAGCAGCGCTCGCCAGATATTGGCGGCGTCGTCCTTGCGGCCGTCCTGCTCGGCGGCGAGACCGAGGAAGTAGTTCGCTTTCGGATCATCGGCGCTGAGCGCGCGCGCGCGCTCGAACTCGGTCTTGGCTTCGGCGGTCACGACGCCACCGGCGGCGGCCGAGATCGCTTCGCCGAGGTCGGACCGGCGCTCCGCACTCTCGCCATTGTAGGTGAGCGAGTTGCGATAGGCGCGCACGGCGTCGTCGAAGCGGCCGAGCCGCTCCAGCACGGGCGCGATTACGTTCCAGCCGCGCCCGTCGGTTGGATTCTTTTCCAGATGTTGCTCGACCTGTACGACCAGATTCTCGAGCGACTGCGCCATGCCGGACCCGGATCCGCGCTCCCGCTGCGCCAGCGGAAAGTCCTGAAGCCTGGGCGAGCCGAGCGGCACATAGACACCAATCGCAACCAGCGGCAGGCCGGCAAGCGCCAACACGGCCGCCGCGCGGCGCCATTTGAGGCTGGATTTCGGTGCCGTTGCGGGCTCGCTTCCGGCCGCGGCGAGCAGCCTGCGGCTGACCTCGACGCGCGCGGCGTCGGCTTCGGGCGCTGCGATCAGCCCTGCGGCAAGATCACGCTCGATCTCGGCGAGTTGGTCCTTGTAGACCGCGACTTCGCTGCCCTGATTTTGCGCGCGTCCGCTACGGCCGAGCGGCAAAAGCACGGCGAAGATCGCCGCGACCGTCATCAGCGCGAACACGAACCATAGCGTCATCTGGCAAGCTTCCGGCAGCGCGCAAGCCGCGCCCACAGGTCGCTTTACACCACGGCCGGACGATGCGGCAATTGACAATTGTCAATTCGGCGCGACCGCGCACAGTCCCGAAACGGTGAAAATCCAACGGCTTAGCCGATCTCGAAGTCCGCGCTTTGAGCGGCGTCCTCGCCATGCCCGTTGAAGGCCTTCAGGAAGTATGTTCCCGGCTCGATAGCGTCGGGCAATCTGATGCGCAACGCCCCGACGGGAACGGGCGATGCAACCCTGGTGACGGTCTCAGGAAGCTGCCGACCGCTTGCCTTCTCGACCAGCACCACCTTCGCGCCTACCATCAGCCTTTGATATTTGGCAACGACGACGCGATTTTCGATTTCGATGGAACTGATAACGGATTTCATGCGCCCACAGATAGAAATATCAGAAAGTTGCACGGCGACCGTAGGGCCAGCCACCGACACCGTCAACCTGAAATTGTGACTGCTGAAATATGCGCCTGGATCAGCTCGCGCGCGACGATTTGCGCTCGCCCGTGGCCGCGTTCTCCGCGGCGCGGCTCATCAGCGAGGCATAATCATCCCCGAACAGCACCTGGCAGAAGCGGATCGCGGCCTGCATCTGCTGCTGCCGATAGGTGCGGACCTTGTGATCGGCGCCGCGCAGCGACTGCACCAGCTGCTCGGTCGAACGCTCGACATATTGCTGCAGGTCGGAATAGGTGCGCAGTGTCACCTCGTTGATCGCAAGCTCGCTCGCATAATTGCGACAGGTCGCGACGAAATCGATCAGCGCCACGGTTTCCTCGACCTCGGTGCTGTCGATCCGCGCGCCCGGCGGAATGTCCTTCTCGGCGCGCTGGCGCAGGATGCGGCGGACCCGGCCGGGAACACTGTCGATCTCGGATTGCAGCGCGTTGGAGATGTCGGCCCGGATCGAGGTCAACTGCTTGCCCCAGGCGGAATCATTGCGCAGGTCGAGCTCGGTACGCAGGCCCCTGACGCCGTCGTGCAGCGTCTTGAGATTGCCGGCGACATTATCGAAATGGCCGCGCTTAATGTCCATGCGCAGGATGGCGGCCACGCAGGACAGGTCATGCAGCGCCATCGTGACCGCGACGCCATAGGGCGTTGCCGCGACACGGATCTCGTCGTCGGACGCGGCAATCTTGATGGCAAGGCGGATGATCTGCCACGGCGCGGTCATCCGCTGCACGACGATCGAGAGCGCGAAGGGCAGCATCTGCGGCGTCTGGAGGACGGGAATGTTGAGCGCTGCAGTCACCGAGGCGATCTGGGCATCGCCGAAGGCGCGCAAAGAGCGCGGCAGCTTCTCGTTCAAGGTGGCGATGGCGTCGCGGACCGCGAGCACCGCCCCGGTCGAATAGAGATCCTCGATCACGTTGGGCGGACCGACGCGGGCGAGCGCACGCGATTTGTCACCCCCGCCCGGTCCCGTCAGCTCGAAGATGGCATCCGCAGCGACCGCCTGGAGCTTCGAGGCCAGCGCTTCGACTTGCCCTGCGCTGTCGGCCGGCATGCGCGCCAGCGCCGCCTCGAATTCATTCAGCTTGGCCGGAGCACCGTCGCGGCCGAGCCATTGCCAGATCGGAGCCAGCGAAGAGCGGCGGATCTGCCCGGCCCGGATCGGGGCGCCTGCTTCGACCAGGAATGGTTCCAGCACCTGGAACAGCAGCCGCGACAGATCGTCCGTACGCGGCGGTGGGGCCTCGTCGGCTTCCGTCTTGCGGACAATCTTCCGCAGCTGGTCGAGCACGAGGGTTGCCACGGCCGTGTCCTGGCCGCGCTCGAGCGCACGCTCGAACTCCCGCATCAGCAGCGCTTGCGCCTGCGGCGGGAGCTGCGCGAGATAGTCCCTCAGCCGCTCGATCGATGTCTGGCTCATGCGCCCGGGTAATGAACGGTAAAATGGCGGACGTGGGGTCCGTCCTGCTCGATCATAGGTGGGGCCACTTAAGAAGCCGTTTAGGAAGTCGCTCCGAATACCCCTGGTTTCGTCCAGATCGACGTGCCGCAGACCAAATAGTCGCGTCGGAACAAGGGATTATATTCCGGGGAGGACCAGCTCCGCCCGCAGGCCCCCAGTCGGTGCGCGGCCGAGGGAGAGGCTGCCGCCATAGAGCGCAGCGAGCTCGGTCACGATCGACAGCCCCAGCCCCGATCCGGGCTTGGATTCGTCGAGCCGCTGGCCGCGCCGTGAGACCTGGGTGCGCTCGGCCTCCGACAGGCCGCGGCCGTCGTCGTCGACGATGATATGCAGCCGCGGACCGCTGCTCGCCTGATGCGGCGCTTCCACCAGAACTTCGATGAAGACCCGCGAGGCCGCCCATTTGCAGGCGTTGTCGACGAGATTGCCGACCATCTCCTCCAGATCCTGCCGCTCGCCACGAAATTTCGCCGACGGATCGGCCTCGGCCTCGACCACGATGCCGCGGCCGCGGTGGATCTTCTCCATGGTCCGCCGCAGTGCCTCGATGGCCGGTGCCACCTCCGTCACCGTCGCGACGACCGAGACCCGCGCCGCGATACGCGCGCGCTCGAGATGATGGGCGACCTGGTCACGCATCACGTCGGCCTGCTCCATCACCTTGGCCGCGAACGGGTCGGTGGCATGCGCGCCGGCCTCGTTCACGATGACCGAGAGCGGCGTCTTGATGGCGTGGGCGAGATTGCCGACATGGGTGCGTGCGCGCTCGACGATCTCGCGATTGGCGTCGATCAGCGCGTTGGTCTCGCGCGCCAGCGGTGCGATCTCGACCGGGAACTCGCCCTCGAGCCGCTCCGCCCGCCCGGACCGGATGTCGGCGATGGATTCGGAGATGCGCTTGAGCGGCGCGAGACCGAAGCGGACCTGAAACACGGTGGTCAGCAGCAACACGATGCCGAGCGCGGTGAAGGTGCCGCCGAGGTAGTAATCGAAACTGCGCGTCTCGTCGAAAATCTCGGTGTCGTCGCCGGCGACACTGACGAGAAATTTGCCGTCCGCGCCGAGATCGACCGGCCGCTCCACCATGCGCAGGTTCTGTCCCTCGGGACCGTCGACATAAGCAATCCGGATGCCGGCGGCGGTAAGCTCGGTACCCTGCTCTTCCAGCTTCGGCAGCTTCTTGTCCCAGAGCGAGCGCGAGGAGCGCACCTCCGGCTTTTCGGTGTCGGTCCGCGTGATCTGCCAGTACCAGCCGGACAACGGCAGCTCGAACAGAGGCTCGCCGAGCGACTGGAACTGGCGGTCCGGGGGCTCGTCGGGGGTGGCGACCTCAGCGATCAGCGTGCGGAGATAGAGATTGAGCCGGCGGTCGAAGGCGCGCTCGGTGGCGTTCTTGTAGACCGACGACAGCACCACGCCGGTGATGGCCAGGATCACCACGAGCCACGCGGTCGCCGACAGAAACAGGCGGTTCGCGAGCGAGCTGGCGGGCATCGGAATGATCCCGGAGGCGCGGGGTGGCATGGCGTCGGAACTCATGACCCGAACAAGGCCTCTGCCGGGCCGCCCGTCAAGCCAAGATACGTCTAGACAAGATAGTCCGAGACACCACGCTTCAAGCGCCGGGGGTCGGCGGGGTCAGGAGATAGCCGAGGCCACGGACAGTCTGGATGATGTCGACGTCGAGCTTCTTGCGGATGCGGCCGACGAAGACCTCGATGGTGTTGGAGTCGCGGTCGAAGTCCTGGTCGTAGAGATGCTCGACCAGTTCGGTGCGGGACACGACGCGCCCCGAATGGTGCATCAGGTAGGCCAGAAGCCGATATTCGTGCGACGTCATCTTGATGGGATTACCCGACACGCTGACCCGTCCGGTCCTGGTGTCGAGCGTGACGGGGCCGCAGCTCAGCTCGCTCTGGGCGTGGCCGGTGGAGCGGCGCAGCAGCGCGCGGATGCGCGCCAGCACCTCCTCCAGGTGGAACGGCTTTGCGACATAGTCGTCGGCACCGGCATCGAAGCCCTGGACCTTGTCGCTCCAGCGGTCACGCGCGGTGAGGATCAGGACCGGCATGGTACGGCCGTTGCGCCGCCAGGCTTCCAGCACCGAGATGCCGTCCTTCTTCGGCAGGCCGATGTCGAGCACCACGGCGTCGTAGGGCTCGTTGTCACCGAGATAATGCCCCTCCTCCCCGTCGAAGGCGCGATCGACGACATAGCCGGCGTCGGTCAGCGCCTTGGTAAGCTGACGATTGAGATCGGGGTCGTCCTCAACGACGAGCAGGCGCACGCTTCTCTCCAGAATTAGGCCGCATGAACACCCGCACAGATGAGCAATTCCGGCGTGAACTGAATATGAACACGGGGAACCGGCCGCGTTACTTTTTGGTCATATCCGACCTGTTCGCGATCAACGCACTGCGCCCGCCAGGCCACCGGACGAACCGGCGGCCTGGCGGGCGCAATGTGCCGCGTTACGCGGCGAGTCGGAAGGTGCGAACCGTCCGGTCGATCTGCCGATCAGGTCCGGAAGAAAACGAACCAGATGACCGCGAGGATCAGGATCGCGAGCCCGGTGGATATGGCGAGCAGCGCCGCCACCGACGGCCCAGGCTCGCCCTGGCGCGCCTCGGTCGGAGTTTCCACGATCTGACGTTGGTCTCGCGTGGTTGCCATGGTGACCTCAATTTCTGGCCGTCGCGTCGGATGGCTGCGACTCCTCGCGGCGGAATGTCCCGTGGCAACGCATGATCGGATATGATGTTCCGGCCTTTGCAGCCGGATCAGGCTGCAACCGCGCGCCGGGCGGCCGGTTAACGCAGATGCAAGATTCAGCGATCCGCCTTGCTATGATTCGGTGTTCCCCGATGGTATCTTCGTCTTCTGTCCCCGTTGCGTTTGGAGTAGCCCATGGCCCCCCGCGCCAATTGGAAGGGTTTTCTGCGTTTGTCGCTCGTGACCTGCCCGGTCGCTCTCTATCCGGCCACTTCGGATACCGAGAAGGTCTCGTTCAACCAGATCAACCGCAAGACCGGCCACCGGATCAAGTACCTCAAGGTCGACGCCGAGACCGGTGACGAGGTGACTTCGGAGGACATCGTCAAGGGCTACAAGGTTGACACCGACACCTATATCGAGGTCACCAAGGACGAGCTCGACGACATCGCGCTGGACTCCACCCACACGATCGAGATCGACGAGTTCGTACCGAAGACCGACATCGACAGCCGCTATCTGATCCGTCCCTATTATCTCGTGCCCGATGGCAAGGTCGGTCACGACGCCTTTGCGGTGATCCGCGAGACGATCCGGAGCATGGACAAGGTCGCGATCGGCCGCGTGGTGCTGACCAACCGCGAGCACATCATCGCGCTGGAGCCGCTCGGGAGCGGCCTGATGGGGACGCTGCTGCGCTACCCCTACGAGGTGCGCGGCGAGAACGACTATTTCGACGACATCCAGGACGTGAAGCTGACCAAAGACATGCTCGACCTTGCAAAGCACATCGTCGAGAAGAAGTCCGGCGCGTTCGAGCCCGAGCTGTTCGAGGACCACTACGAGACCGCGCTGATCGACCTCATCAACAAGAAGCGCAGCGGCGCGCCCATCGCAGCAAAGACCGCGCCCAAGACCGGTGGCAACGTCATCAACCTCATGGACGCGCTGAAGAAGAGCATCGCGAACGAGAAGGACGCAGGCCCCGCGGCGAAAGTGGCCAAGGATGTGACCAAGGACGCCCTCAAGGGCAAGAAGCCGAAAAAGCGCGTCGAAGGCCAGCGCGAGATGCTGCTGCCAATCGCCGGCAAGGGCGGCAAGGACGCTGCTGCGAAAGCCGCTCCCAAAAAAGGCGACAAGCCGGTGCGCGCGCCGGCTCGGGCGAAGAAGGCCGGCTAGCAGCATCGCACAGCGACGACGCCGTGATGCCTCCCCTCGTCGATCGGCCGACCTGACATGCCCTGGTCGACCGCATTCGACGATCCCATTTCGTTACGTGGCGGGCGCAAGCTGCGGACGCTGCAAGAAGCTGCCGATCACATCATGCGACTGCCCGAGGACACGCAGCATGCGAGCCACTGGCAGACCGCGATCGAAACCCTGATCAACGCGGCCGAGACCGGCGGCGGCTGGATGATGTTCGCCCGCATCGCGGTATTGCGGGCGATGAATGCGGACGGTCGGCGCGACTGAGCCGGCGCCCCGCTCAAGAACAGGCTCAACAATCCGTTAAGCCAAGCCCGCGCTTTCAGCGTCTGCCCGCGGTCGCGGGGACGACACGTAATCCTACGGAAGGCAAAATTAACCGACGCTTCCCGCTCCGCGCAGCATTGTTGCGCCTCGATTGAACCCGGGATTTGCAGGCTCGTGCAGCAGCAGGACGCCAGAAAGAACTACATCGGCATCGTCAACGACGCGGCCGAGGAAGAAAGCCTCGCCGGCAGCTCCGCGCGGGCGCAGCCATGCGCGGTGAGCTATCTGGTCGGACGCCTGGCAACGGTGCTGAAACGCCCCGGCAAGGCCGCGCCGGAACGCCAGATCTCGTCCTGAGACGGGATGACGATATCGCCAAATGCGTCCGAATTGGGTGACGAAACCTTAAGTCAATCGGTGACACCATACCAAACGGCAGGTGAGGACCATCCACCTGGGTTTTGACGCGCCCGCGAAAATTTGCTGAATCAATTTACCATTCCGAAAACGGCACCAGCCTAGGTTGGACGGATGAACAGGAGTTGACGATGACTTTGCTCAAGTCATTTCTTGCCGATGAAAATGGTGCCACTGCCATCGAGTATTGTCTGATCGCCACCGGCATCGCGTTTGCGATCATCGCGGCCGTGAACAACACCGGCAGCGCACTCCTGAGCGGCAAATTCAACTCGGTCGGCGCGGCGGTCAAGTAGCCGGCATTGCCGGCGCGCCGCAATCTCATCAGCACAAGTCCGCGTGCAGCGCGTCGGATGACGGGCTCCTCCTTCCGATGCGGCGACGACCCAGCTTGATTTCGCGAATTCGCAATATGGCGTTGTGTCGGGCGGTTGCGCCATCGTAGAGCGTAAGCTCAAACTGCAGCGGCCCGATGACATGATTTCTTCTGACAAGCCGACCTCGACAATCCGGGCTGGTCTTGGCTCGGACCGATCGGTGGCGATCACCGTTCTTGCTGTCCTGGCGGCTGTGTCGTTTCTTCCGGTGCTGCTGACCCCTATCCCCGCGATGGTCGACTATCCCAATCACCTCGCCCGGATGTATATTCTGAACCAGAACGGCACCCCCAACGCCAATCCGCATTACGAAGTGGCTTGGGCATTCTATCCCAACCTTGGCATGGATCTGCTGGTCCCGCAGATGGCGCGGCTGATCAGCGTCGAGAACGCCACGCGGCTGTTTCTGCTCCTGAGTCAATTGCTGATCGTTGGGGGCGCGCTCTTGCTCGAATGGGCGCGGAAGGGACGGGTCCATCTCGCCGGCTTTGCGGCGCTCGCGTTCCTTTACTGCCTACCGTTCAGCTGGGGCTTCGTGAATTTCGAGTTCGGACTGGGCCTCGCTCTCTGCGGCATCGCCGTCTATCTGATGCTCGCGGAACGCCCATGGCCATTGCGTTTCGTCGTCAACATGGTCTTCGTCGCTGCGCTATTTGCGGCGCATTTCTTCTCCCTCGGCATCTACGGCGCGACGCTCGGCCTTTACGAGCTCTCGCGCATCCGCCATGGGCGAATATCGTACGGTGTCGCCGCCGCGCGGCTCGCCGCGCTGGCCGTACCGGCGCTTGCCCTGTTTGGGATCATGCGCATGACCGCGGGATCGATCGGAAGCGAAGGAACGAACTGGTTCTTCGGATTCAAGCCGATCTGGCCGTTGCGCATCATGAACGGTTACAATTTGACGATCGCGGCTGCGACCGGGCTTGCGCTGATGATCTCGCTGTTTTTCGCCGCAAGACGCGGCGTCCTCAAGCTCGAAGCAGCCGGGATCTGGCTCGCGACCGGCTTCGCGCTGCTCTACGTCGTCATTCCCTCGAAGCTGTTCGGAACTTCGTTCGTCGACCTTCGCGTGATTCCCGCTGCGGCTCTGATCCTGCCGGCCTTCTGCTCTATTACGCTGCCCAGCCGGACATGGAGAATGGCAGCGCTCGCCGCGATCAGTGGCATCATCCTGGTCAATCTCGCCGTCGTGCTCGCGGTGTGGTTGCCTTACCGCACCGACTATGCGGCCATCGTCGAGTCGTTCCACAAGATCGATCGCGGCTCGCGCATCCTGGTCGCCAGCACGGACGACAATGGAGACCCGCCCTTCGCCGACCTCACCTCATATCCGATGTATTATGCGCCTACGCTCGCCGTGCACTATGCCAACGCGTTCGTGCCCAATCTATTTACGGAAGCGGGCAAGCAGCCCGTGCGGCCACGCGAGGACGTGCGCCGCCTTGCCATTCCCTACGGGGGGCCGATGCCGCTGGGCGTGCTGACCGCGATTGCGGCAAGCCGGCCGCCAGCTGGCGTTCCGCCGTTCGTCAGCACCTGGCCCCAGGACTACGACTATCTCTACGTCCTCGGACCGCGGGCCGTAAACCCACTGCCGGATCTGCTGGAAGCGCTGGATACCTCGGAGCGATTTGTTCTCTACAAGATCCGCCGCAAGCCCTAAGTCGCAAGTCCTGGGCCAAAGCCGCGGCTGCTCGGCGTTGTTAATCGGGCATCACCATTCGCACCCCTTTTTGGAAGCCACCCCGGCTCCCCATATCCTTTAACGGTTGTGGCAAGGCGACCTTAACCACCCCCGGCATAGACTTCCGCTCCTGCAACGAGTTGGACTCTCTCGCATGGCGGCCAATTTCCAGTCGATCCGCTACAGCCTCGTCATCCCCGTGTTCAACGAGGAAGCCGTGTTGCCGGTGCTGCTGCGCAGGCTCGACCTGGTCTTGTCCCGGCTCGACGGGCCGGCAGAGGCGATCTTCGTCGACGACGGCAGCAGCGATTCCAGTTCGATCGTGCTACAGGCGCTCGCCACGCGCGACCCGCGCTTTCGCTATATCGGCCTGTCGCGAAATTTCGGGCATCAGATCGCCATCACCGCCGGCATGGACGCCGCGCAAGGTGAAGCAATCATCGTCATGGATGCCGATTTGCAGGATCCGCCTGAAGTGATCGAGCAATTGATCGCAAAATGGCAGGAAGGCAACGACATCGTCCACGCCCGCCGCCTGTCGCGCGACGGCGAAAGCCGATTCAAACGCGCGACCGCGCATCTGTTCTATCGGCTTCTCGGCAGGATGTCCTCGGTCGGCATCCCCGCCGATGTCGGCGACTTCCGCCTGATCGATCGCAAGGTGCTCGACGCGCTTCGGCAGATGCCGGAGCAGGACCGCTTCGTACGCGGCATGATCGCCTGGCTCGGCTTCCGGCAGGCCGAGGTCGCCTTCCACCGCCTCGAGCGTGCAGCGGGGGAGACCAAATATCCGGTGTTCAAGATGGTGCGGCTCGCGATGAACGCCGCGCTCGGCTTTTCCGATCTGCCCTTGCGGCTCGCAATCTGGTGCGGATTGACGGTCTCAGGTCTGGCATTGCTCTACGGCGGCTGGGTGATCCTGTTGTGGCTCAGCAACGACAGTCATCTCGTGACCGGCTGGTCCTCGACGATGGTCGTCGTGTCCCTGTTGTGTGGAATGAACATGCTGATGACGGGTATCGTGGGGCTTTACGTCGGCCGCATCCATGCCGAGGTGAAACGTCGCCCGCTCTACGTGGTGCAGACCCGCGCTGGCTTCGACCGCAACGAGACGGCGGCCGCACCCGCGATCCACGCCGTCAACGAGTGAGCCGGCGCATGACCGAGCTCTTCGACGGTTATCACGACAACTACCGTGACGTGGTCCAATCCTCGATCGACTTCTCCGGCTTGCCGCATCACTTCTTCATGCGCGCCAAGGCCGATCTCCTGGGCAATCTGATCGCGCAGCGGCTCGACAAGGAGAGGCCCGACATGCTGGACGTCGGCTGCGGCGTGGGCAGCCTTCATCCCCTGCTGCACGGCATGGTCGGCCGCTTGAGCGGGATCGACGTTTCTTCGGCCAGCCTGGCGCAGGCACGCGCTGACAACGGCAAGGTCGACTACCGTGAGTTTGACGGCCGCACCTTTCCTTTCGACGATGCCAGCTTCGATCTGGTCACCGCCGTCTGCGTGATGCACCACGTCGTGCCGGCCGAATGGGCGCAATTCATCGCCGAGATGCGGCGCGTGACGCGACCCGGGGGACTCGTCTGCGTCATCGAGCACAATCCATACAACCCGCTGACCCGCCTTGCCGTCGCGCGTTGTGAGTTCGACCGGGACGCCGTCCTGCTCGGGGCCGGCACAACCCGAAAATTGATGGCTGCCGGCGGCTTGCGCGAGATCGGTGCGCGCCATTTCCTGCTGCTGCCCTGGGACACCAAGCCGGCGCGGCGCCTCGAAGCGACCCTGAGCAGCGTGCCGCTCGGCGGCCAGTACGCCGCCTACGGGACCGCTTGATCTATCATTGCGGCATACCTCGCCGCTTGTGCACGACCGCCACGTCGTCGCTGTAGACGCGCTGCCATTGGGGCAGCCGGTCCAGCATCGCTATCGCCGGCGTGCCCGGCGCGAGCAGCGTTGCGCCGATGTTGTATTCGTCGAGCAACTTGAGAAAGTCGCCGAGATCGACCAGCGCCAGCGCGCGATTGTAGCGGTTGATGAACGCTCCCCCGTACAGTTCACCGCGACCGTCGATGAAGGTGGGAATACCGGCAAAGATCAAATAGCCGCCAAAGGAATAATCGTTGAGCACGTGCCCCACCGTGGCGAGCTTGGCTTCAGCGATGGCAGCCTGAGGGGTAATGGCCGGAGCCGGCCGTATATCACGGGCCAGCGTCGCCCCGCTCACTACGATCAACACACCCAGTGTGGCCAGGTTCAGGCCGCGTGACGAGCCGGGAGCATCTTCTCCCACCGGTCCGCCGAACGTCCGCCCCAGCGGAGCCGCCAGATAGAGCGGCGCCAGCATGGCCAGCAGATCCGCATTGCGGATCTGGGCCAGCGCGAAATGCAGCAAGCCGATCACGACCAACGCACGCACGACCGGCAGCGTCACGCCACGCGAGAGCGCGAAGATGCCGGCCAGCAGCAGCAATTCGAAGAAGCCTATGTGGCTGAAATCCTGCGGCCGCCATTCCGCGATCCAACCGAGCGCGGGGCCGAGGCCGAGCGTCGTCAGCGGCATCAGCAGCGGTTCCGGCCCGTAGGGCGTCAGGCAGGACGCCGCGACCGCGAGCGCGGTGAACGGCAGCCACCGCAGGAACACGCGTGGCCATTCGCTACGCTTCTCGCGCAGCAGCGCCTCGAAGCCCGCAGGGCCGATCAGTCCAAGCGCCAGCACCACACTGCCGTGCAGATTGGCCCACACGACCAGCAGCGGAAGGGCCCAGTACGGCGGAGGTCCTCCACGATCCATGCAGCGTACCAGGGCAGCCGCCCATGTCAGCATCAGCGGCAGCACCAGCACGTGGGGCCGCGCCAGCATATGCGGCGC
This sequence comes from Bradyrhizobium canariense, assembly GCF_019402665.1. Lineage (GTDB taxonomy): Bacteria > Pseudomonadota > Alphaproteobacteria > Rhizobiales > Xanthobacteraceae > Bradyrhizobium > Bradyrhizobium canariense. The sequence continues at coordinate 4,270 of NZ_VSST01000015.1, read as the reverse complement.
CAACAGGATGACGGCCGCGATCACCATGAGCAGCGTCTGGGTCGGCGAAAGCTCGCGCAGCAGGAAGAACGTGAACAGGCCAAAGGCGAGCGCTATCGCCGCGGCGGCGACGACGAGGACGCCCTGCCAGCCGGCAAGCGCGTAGGCACCGGCGTAGATGATCTCCGAGAGCCATTCGAAGGTGATCCAGGGCGCGCCGTGCCTCGAAAAAGAAAATGGGTCGCTCGCAGGCAGCGTGCCGTGCGCGATGATCCAGCGGCCGACTTCGATGTGCGAATAGCTGTCGGGATCATTGAGCAGCCGCGGTCCAAGGCTCAGCAGCAGGGCATAAACGCCAAGGCTCACCAGCCAGGGAAGCGCAGCACGCGCAGAAAACGGTTGAACCTCGCTGTGGACGGCCTGGTCACTCATGGCGAGCGCAAGTTAGGGCGCAAGCGTTAAATTCCTCTTTGACGTTCACGGCGACTGGGAGCGCGGGCGGGCCGGTCACGCTTTGTGAACCATGTTCCCGGCTGCGAAATCCGGGCTGCGGCGCTTTGACGACCATGTGAGTCCTGATACCTTTCTTACGTCAATCCACCAACCACAGCTGCTTGAAGGATGCGGATGAGAAGCGTGATGCTCCTGGCTTTCAGCCTCATCGTTGTCGGCGTCTGGTCGCAGGACAGCGCAAGAGGACAGACTTCGGCCGCCCCGCCGGTTTCGCTTTCTCCGCCCAATGCATCGCCGCCGCATGCGGGCGCCAAAAATTCCAGACCTCCGCCGGCAGCATCCATCAGAGAAGCTTCGCCGCCGGTGATCGGCGGGCTTCCATCGGCGCCGAACCCGGCCGCCGACTACGATGGCTTCAGCGTAGGCCCCGGCGAGGGCAATGACACCTCGAGCCAAGTGGTGCCGCCTGTGAGGTCACGCACGGCGAAGGGCTCCAGGGCCGATCCGGGTGCTAAAGGCGCCGCTGAGCAATTGATCGATCAAGAAGACGAGGCGTTGAAACGCAAGCTGAGGATCTGCCAAAGCTGCAAGTAGCGGTCGTAGCGGATGGAGCGCGGCGAATTCGTCATTGGTATGTCCGGGTAGCACGGCCCCGGATTGCGCTGCGCTCCATCCGGGCTACGGCAGCTCGCTGCATAGCTGACCTACCGCGACTCTCATCGCCCGCGCTTTACCCTTTCCCCGATTCCTGATCCTCTCTTCCCTAATCGGCCGGACCAACCGGCCTGCCCAGGGAGAGAAACGCCATGAAGCTCGGCACCGCGATTGCGGAAATCATAAAGCGCGAGGGGATCGAGATCCTCTGCGGTTATCCGGTCAATCATCTGATCGAGCATGCGGCCAAGGCCGATATCCGGCCCGTGATGGTGCGGCAGGAGCGCGTCGGCATCCACATGGCGGATGCGATCTCGCGGGTGACATCGGGACGCTCGATCGGCGCGTTCTGCATGCAGCACGGCCCTGGTGCGGAGAATGCGATGGGCGGTGTCGCGCAATGCTACGGCGAATCCGTTCCCGTGCTGGTGCTGCCGATGGGCTATCAGCGCAGGCTCGCGCATATCGAGCCGAACTTCAATTCGAGCGAAGCGATGAAGGCGTTTTCGAAATCGTCGGAGCCGATCATCCTGGCCGCGGAAGTCGCCAACATTTTTCGTCGCGCCTTCACCAAGCTGAAGAACGGCCGCGGCGGGCCTGTCATCGTCGAGATTCCCGCCGATATGTGGAACGAGGACGTGCCGGAGCCGCTGAACTATACGCCGGTGCTGCGCACCCGCTATGGCGCGGACCCTATTCATGTGAAGGAGGCGGCCGACCTGCTCGTCAACGCCAAGCGTCCGGTGATCTATGCCGGCCAGGGCGTGCATTACGCGCAGGCCTGGCCGCAACTGAAACGGCTGGCCGAACGGCTCGCCATTCCCGTGACGACCAGCCTTGGGGGCAAATCGTCCTTCCCGGAGACGCATCCGCTCTCGCTTGGCTCTGGCGGCCTTGCGGTGCCGCGCGCGGTGCCGAAGTTCCTGGCCGAGACCGACGTCATTTTCGGCATTGGCTGCTCCTTCACCGAGACCAATTTCGGCATCGCGATGCCGAAAGACAAAACCATCATCCACTCCACACTTGATCCGAACCATCTCAACAAGGACGTGGAAGCCAGGATCGGCCTCGTCGGCGATGCCGGGCTCGTGCTCGATGCGCTGCTGGAGGAGATCGGCAAGACCGTCACCGCAGATCGCGACGCCTCGGCGGTCGCGGCCGAGATCGCGGCCTCGCACAAGGAGTGGCTGGCGAAATGGATGCCGAAGCTCACCAGCAATGATGCGCCCTTAAGCCCCTATCGCGTGCTGTGGGACCTGCAACACACCGTCGACATCGGCAATACCATCATCACCCACGATGCCGGCAGCCCGCGCGACCAGCTCTCGCCGTTCTGGAAGTCGGTCGAGCCGCTCACCTATCTCGGCTGGGGCAAGACGACGCAGCTCGGCTACGGCCTTGGGCTAGCCATGGGCGCGAAACTCGCAAAACCCGACAAGCTCTGCATCAATGTCTGGGGCGATGCCGCGATCGGCTTCACCGGCATGGATTTCGAGACCGCGGTGCGCGAGCGCATTCCGATCATGTCGATCCTGCTGAACAATTTCTCGATGGCGATCGAATTGAAGGTGATGCCGGTTTCGACCGAAAAATACCGGTCGACCGACATTTCCGGCGACTACGCCGCGATGGCGCGCGCCTTCGGCGGCTATGGCGAGCGGGTGACGAGACCTGAGGACATCATCCCCGCGATCAGGCGCGGCATCCAGAAGACGCAGGAAGGCATTCCCGTGCTGCTGGAGTTCATCACCAGCAAGGAGACCGAGGTGTCGCGGCCGGGCACGTGAAGCGGACCGGATTCTGGCAGCAAACTCGCTATCGCGGACGCTGGCTCCGGCCGCAGGAGATGTGATAATCCGCCCTGGTGCCGCGTTTGTCGCGGCATCAAGCCGGATTGCGAATGACCGCCCCTTCCAACGACATCGCGGAACTTGAGCGCCTGTTACAGGCGGCCACAGCCGAGAACGCGCAGCTTCGCAGTGAGCTCGCGATTGCGCGCGATCGTCAAAGCGCCAGCGCCGGGATTCTGCGCACCATCGCGGCCTCTCCGTCCGATGCCCGGCCGGTCTTCGAGGCGATCGCGTCCAGCTCCCGGCGTTTGCTCGGCGGCTTCTCCGCCACCGTGCTTCAGTTCATCGATGACGAGCTCCACCTCGTGGCGTTCACACCAACGAGCACCGAGGCGGACGAAGGGCTGAAGGCGTCGTTCCCGCGCAAGATTGCCGACTTTCCGACCTTCGCGCTGGTGCGCGGCGGCGAGACGATCCAGTTTCCCGATAGCGAAGCCGCGGAGGTCCCGGAGCTGAACCGGAACCTTGCGCGGCTGCGCGGCTTTCGCAGCGTGCTGTTCATGCCGCTGATGAATCGGGGGACGCCAGTCGGCATGATCAGCGTAACTCGTGCCGAGCCCGGCGCGTTCGCAGCCGACCTCGTGCAGTTGCTCCAGACCTTTGCCGACCAGGCGGTGATTGCGATCGAGAACGCGCGGCTGTTCAACGAGACGCGCGAGACGCTGGAACGCCAGACCGCCACCGCCGACATTCTGAAGGTGATGGCCGCTTCACCCTCCGACGTACAGCCGGTGTTCGACGCCATCGCCGCCAACGCCAACCGGCTGATCGGCGGCTTCTCCACGGCAGTTCTGCGCTACATCGACGGCGCCGCGCATCTTGCGGCGTTCACGCCGACCGATCCGGCCGGCGATCGCGTGCTGCAGTCCTCGTTCCCGGTGCCATTCGCGCAGTTCCCGCCCTACCGGCTCGTGGCCAGTGGTGTGGCGGCGCAATTGCCCGACACCGAGGTCGAACCGGCGGCGCGGGACATCGCGCGCGCCCGCGGCTACCGCAGCATGTTATTCGCGCCTTTAATGAGCGACGGCCAGGCCATCGGCGTCATCATCGCCACGCGGCGCGCGACCGGCGCGTTCGGCGAGCATCATGTGCGGCTGTTGCAGACCTTCGCAGACCAGGCGGTGATCGCGATCAAGAATGTCAGCCTGTTCAACACCACGAGGGAAGCGCTGGAACGGCAGACCGCGACCGCCGACATCCTCAAGGTGATTGCGGCCTCGCCCGCGGATGTGACACCCGTGTTCCAGGCGATCTCCGACAGCGCCAAGTCCCTGGTCGGCGGACATTCCTCCACCGTCACGCGCGTCATCGACGGCCTGCTCCACCTCGCCGCC
>NZ_VSST01000148.1 GCF_019402665.1 Bradyrhizobium canariense | reverse complement strand
ATCGACGTCGAGATCGACGAGATCTGGCCGATGGTCGCACCGATCTCCTTGATCGCCGCAACCGACTCGGCGGTGGCGCCCTGCATGCCCGTGATGTGCGAGGAGATCTCGTCGGTGGCCTTCGCGGTCTGGCTCGCCAGCGACTTCACTTCGCTGGCCACGACGGCAAAGCCGCGGCCGGCTTCACCGGCGCGTGCCGCTTCGATGGTCGCGTTGAGCGCCAGAAGATTGGTCTGCTCGGCGATCGCCGTGATCAGCTTGACCACTTCGCCGATCTGCTGGGCGGCATGCGAGAGCTTGCCGATGCGATTGTCGGTCTCCTTTGCCTGCACCACGGCGTTTTCGGCAATGCGGCTGGAATCGCGTACCTGGCGGCCGATCTCCTCGACCGAGGCCGAGAGCTCTTCCGTCGCGGTCGCCACCGACTGCATGTTGCTGGAGGCCTGCTCGGAGACGTCGGCGACCTGGCTCGACAGGCTCTGCGTGGTCTCGGCGGTGCGGGTCAGCGTCGAGGCCGCCGATTCCAGCTGCACGGCGGACGCCGAGACGTTGGAGACGATGGCACCGACCGCGCTTTCGAAATCGTCGGCGAAACGAATCAGTTCGGAGCGGCGAGCAGCGCTTGCTTCCTTGTTCTGGGCCTCGTTGGCGGCGGCGTCGCGCTCGGCCTTGGCCACGGCCTGCACCTTGAATTCTTCGACCGCACCGGCCATCTCGCCGATCTCGTCCTTGCGGCCCAGGCCCGGCAGCACG
>NZ_VSST01000147.1 GCF_019402665.1 Bradyrhizobium canariense | reverse complement strand
TGTCGACGCCAGCGATCGCGCAGATTTGCGCGCGATCGCGTTCGCGCGCGCAGATTGGAGAACAGATCCGCATTGCAGAAGAGTTTTGCGCGTGAGAGAGTAAGTGCATGAGGCATGCTCGCTGCATGCACGGCCGACTTGTTCACAACGTACTGATTCACAACAAGAAGTTAGTGTCAGTATGTTAGTGAAGTTAGACCAGCGGGAAGGCGCGGAAAAACAAGCTCTTAAGCTCGATTTCGGTTCCCGATAGCACCAGGATCGTGTCCCCGATAGCACGAGGGTTGCGGTCCTCGATAGCACGAGCTGATTCACAGGTTGTCCTCCGAATTTGGAATGAGACCGCGGCGGCGCAAGCGTGCCGTTAAGGGATCAACAGGCGTAGGTGCGAAGTTCAATCGCTCCGTACCCTTCGGATCGCGCGTGAGCGCGAGCTGATAGCCGCGCGATGCCTGGCGCTGGACGATCTGGCGGACGTCGTAAGCAAAGAGCTTGAGCGGCGAGATGATGCCGGACTTCGCATGGAGGTGCACAAGATCAAAGCTCCAGCCGCCATCCTGGCGTCCACCGTGCTTGCGCACGAGCCGGTAGAGCCACCGCTCAAGCCTGCCCGTGAGATCGAAATAGGCGCGGTCGATCGTCAGAACGAGTGCGTCACCGATGACGCCGGCATAGAACCAATCCGGCAGGATCAGCTCGAGCCCAAATGGACGACCATTTGCATCGGCCGTCTCCTTCCACTCGTTGATCCAGGAGAAGCGATGCCGCCGGCGCTCTGCCGGCTGGCGGATCGAGGTCAGCACGGTCGTTGACTGAAGCCTGTCGAGACCGGCCTTGAAGCGATCATAATCTCGGGCGCTGGTGCCGCGGCCGACAAACGTCAGAATCTCGTAAGGCGTTGCAGCCATAAGGCGCGACGTCTTCAAGCCGGCGTCACGCGCCTCGACGATCTGCGACGCGGCCCCGATCAGAACATCGGCATCCCAGATGGTTGCCATGCCGTGTTCCGCCACGGCCTCGACCCGCATTGCGATCGCGCCGGCACGGAAGTCGATCGGTGCAATCCGCTTCGTTTTTGCAAGCGAGAAGAAGGGATAAGCCATCAGATCCTGCGCATCGCGCGGCGCGAGATCCCCAGGGACCGCCCGAAAGAGCTCCAGCTGGTCGCGCTCGGAATGGTGTTTGCGCCGCATGGTCACTGCTCTCGCCCGCGATCAGCGACGTTCCTGGCCAGCATATGGGCGCAGCACCGGATGCTTCTTGGCCGGCAGCACGGTCCCCTTCCCGGGGTCAGACGTCGACGTTTTGGCGCCGAGGTCAGCCCAGGCTTTCAGATCGTCTACGGCGTAGACAACACGTCCGCCGATCTTCCGATACGTCGGCCCGGTGCCGTACGTGCGGTGCTTCTCGAGCGTGCGTCCCGAGAGACCAAGATAGCGCGCGGCCTCAGGTGTACGCAGGAAGCGCGGGGGAAGACCGGCCATCGGATCGGGCATTTGAGAACTCCAGGAGGACAGCGCACCACGCTTGGCTAGGCCGGCGTGCGTGCGGTCATCATGGAGGAGCGAGATCTCGGAGGGGGATGCCGAATATTGGAGGTACGATTTTCGGCACCCCCGAGGAACGGCGCTACTCGACCCTGCGCCTGGGCCGAAGCAGCTTGCGATAGCCTCCGCGCACAAATGCGAGGCCGCTTTGTACAAGGCG
>NZ_VSST01000146.1 GCF_019402665.1 Bradyrhizobium canariense | reverse complement strand
ATTTCCGGGACAGCAAACGCTATCCCAAGAGGCATGATAGCACATTTTCAACCAAGGGGATTCCGGACGTCGTTCTTCTTCGGGTCAAAGGCGGCGGTCGGCCGCCGAGTGGGACGACTTCCGCTCTACCTTTCGCTTCGGACACGTCGCCGCCGTGTGCCAGCCATCGCGATGGGCCACAAGCGATCACCGGCGAAAAGGAACGGCCGCCTCGACTCTGCGGCGGCCGCCTCCATTCTTGGCTGTCAGTCAGGCGGATGTGCCTCACATCTTGACGATCTCGGTGCGATATTTCGGCAGCAGGGCCGCGATCAGTTTTCCCTTCTCGGCCATCTCTTCCGGGGTCGGCTTCGGCGGCGGCGATGTGCGGCCTTCGACGGGGAAACCGACCGCCAGAAAGAATTCATCCTGTCCTGCCGGCGTACACATGCAGAGCATGCGAGCCGTCTTGCCGGACAGGTTCTTAAACGCGTGCGGGGCGTTCGCCGGAACGTTGACGGTCGATCCCGCGCGTACGGTGTGCGACTTTCCGCGAAAAGTGAACTCGAGTTCGCCTTCGAGCAGCGAGAACATTTCCTCGAAGTCATGGCGATGCGGCGGGGGGCCACCGCCGGCGGGCACCAGCATATCGACCAAGCAATAGCGTCCCGCGGTCTGCGCGCCCGACACCAGGATCGTGTAAGTGCCGCCCGCCACCGAGATATGCGGCACGCCGGCGCCGTCAGGATCGGCTACCGTCAGGCAGCGACCAGGATCGTCTGCGGGGATCGAGGAAGCAGACGGAGCATTCGCAGGAGAGGTGTCGGTCATCTCGACCTCGTTTCCATGATTTTGAGGAGAGGCACCTTACCATCACAAGCGGTGTCTTTTTCGAGGCCGGATGTCCGCTAGACTGTATGTCCCCCCACAAAATGAGGCGACTCACCCTCGATGTTGCGACGAGGGTTGCCCGGATGGACCGGGTAGAGCCTCAAACAAGGAGGGCGAGTCGTGGGTCATCATACCGAGGTCTTTGTCGGAATCGATACGTCAAAATCGCG
>NZ_VSST01000145.1 GCF_019402665.1 Bradyrhizobium canariense | reverse complement strand
GAAGCGTGCCCACCATTCTTGTCACGGTTGCCGATAAATGGTGGGCACGGCGCTCACGCGCCTTTGCCCACCCTACGGCACTGTCACTCCATCACCAACGCCACGCGCCCGATCGCCTTGCGGTCGATCAGCAACCGCATCGCCTTCGCAACCTCCTCCAGCGGCAGGCGGTGCGAGACGTTGGGCCGCAGCTTGCCCTCCTCGGCCCATTGGAGCAGCGCCTTCAGCCTGACCTCACCGAGCGCGGGATTTTTGCGTACCGCTTCGCCCGCTCGCACGCCGAGCACGCTGGCGCCTTTGATCAGCAAGAGATTGGTTTTCGCCGAGCCGATGCCGCCGGTGAAGCCGATCACCAGCAGCCGTGCGCCCCAGGCGATGCAACGCATCGAATTCTCGAACACTTCGCCGCCGACGGGATCGAACACGACGTCGGCACCGCGACCGTCGGTGATACGTTTGACGGCATCACGAAACGGCTCGCGGTCGTAGCGCACGAGATGATCGGCGCCCCGCGCCCTGGCAATCGCGAGCTTTTCGTCGCTGGAGGCCGTCGCAATCACGGTCGCGCCCAGCATCTTCCCGATCTCGACGGCAGCAAGGCCCACGCCCCCGCCGGCGCCATGCACCAGCAGCACCTCGCCCGGCTCGACCCGGCCGCGATCGATCAGCGCGTGATAGGCGGTGCCGTGCCCGGCGAGATAAGTCGCGGCCTCCGCATAGTCGAACGTCGATGGCATCGACGTGAGCTGCGACGGCGTCGCCACGGCTTCATCCGTGAAGGCGCCGTGCCGCATCTTGACGATGACCTTGTCGCCGACGGCGACGCCGCTCGCCTCTGCGCCGACCTCGGTCACGTCGCCGGCCGCCTCCATTCCCGGCGTAAACGGCAGCTCCGGCTTGAGCTGGTACTCGCCGGCCGCCATCAGCACGTCTGGAAAATTCAACCCAGCCGCACGGATCGCGACGCGCACTTCGCCCGGCTTCAGGGCGCGCGACGGAAACTTTTCGATCTGCAATTTTTCGGGCGCGCCGAGCGCGCGGCAGACGACAGCCCGCACCATCAGGCCGCGCTCGCCTTGCCGCGCAGCAGCGCCTCGCGGATCAAGGGCAGGCGGTCATTGCCGAAATACATGTCGGTCTTGCCGACGAAGATCGTCGGCGAGCCAAAGCCGCCGCGGGCGACGACTTCTTCGGTGTTGGCCTTGAGCTGATCCTTGATTCCCTGCCCGGAAATGCCCGCGAAGAATTTCTGCTCATCGACGCCGACCTTCCTGCAGATCTCGGCGAGCACTGCGTCCTGCGAGATGTCCTTGTCCTCGCCCCAATAGGTCTCGAACACCGCCGTGGCGAAAGGCACCGTTTCCTGCCCGAGCCAGATGCAGCCGCGCATCGCTTTGACGCTGTTGACCGGAAACACCGTCGGCGGCATCTTGATCGCGAGACCGGCCGAGCGCGACCAGTCGGCAAGGTCCTTTTTCATGTAGCGCGCCTTCAGCGGCACCGGTGTCTCACGTTGCGCATAGACACTTGGGTTGACCGTATTGAAGATGCCGCCCACCAGGATCGGCCGCCAGATGATCTCCGCGCCAACCTCCCTGGCCAGCGGCTGGATGTTGTGGAAGGCGAGATAGGTCCAGGGGCTGGAACAGTCGAAGAAGAATTCGATCATGGCGTTTCCGGTCCGACGCCGCCGGTTTCAAGGCGACTTTTGTTGTTCTGTACCTCGACGTTAAGACATGGCAGGAAGGGGCGCAATCACAACTCGCCGAGAGGGCCGCCATGCTGTTTCCAACCACGATCGCCGGCTCCTTGCCGAAGCCGGAATGGCTCGCCGAACCCAACATGCTCTGGGCGCCCTGGAAGTCGCAAGGCGACGAGCTCGTCCGCGCCAAGCGCGATGCGACGATGCTTGCCGTCAAGGTCCAGGAGGATGCCGGGATCGACATCGTCACCGAGGGCGAGCAGGCCCGGCAACATTTCGTCCACGGTTTCCTGGAGAAGATCGAGGGCATCGATTTCGCCCACAAGGTCGAGATGGGCATCCGCAAGGATCGCTACAAGGCGATGGTGCCTCAGGTCGTGGCCCCACTCCGGCTCAAAGGACGCGTCCACGCCGACGAAGCGCGCGTCGCCCGCACGCACACCAAGAAGAAGCTGAAATTCACCCTGCCCGGCCCGATGACCATCATCGACACCATTGCCGATCGCTACTATGGCGATCGCGTCAAGATGGCCTTTGCGTTCGCCGAACTCCTGAACGAGGAAGCCAAGGCGCTCCGGGCCGACGGCGTCGATCTCGTGCAATTCGACGAGCCCGCCTTCAACGTCTACATGGACGAGGTCAACGATTGGGGCATCAAGGCGCTGGAGCACGCCGCGCAGGGCCTGACCTGCGCCACCGCCGTGCACATCTGCTACGGCTACGGCATCAAGGCCAACACCGACTGGAAGGAAACGCTCGGCGCGCAATGGCGGCAGTACGAGCAGATCTTTCCCGCGATCGACGCCAGCCCGATCCAGCAGGTCGCGATCGAATGCCGCAACTCGAAGGTGCCGCTCGACCTGCTTGCCCTGCTCAAGACCAAGATCGTGCAGGCCGGCGTGATCGACGTCGCCAGCGACACGGTGGAGACGGCCGATGACGTCGTGCAGGTGATCGACGCGGTGTCGAAATTCGTGCCCAAGAGCAACATCATCGCCACCACCAATTGCGGCATGGCGCCGATGCGGCGCGAGATCGCCGAAGCCAAGCTGATGGCGCTTGGGGCCGGTGCTGCGCTGGCACGCGAGAAGCTGGGTTAAGGCGGTGGTCCGATCCGCTTTCGTTGTTGCGACGCTTGCGGCGATCGCACTGCCGGCGCGCGGTGAGGATCGCTCGGTGCTCCTCACCTGCAAGGCGATGGTGGAGCGAGCATCGAGGGAGGCGAACGCCGCCAACGAAGTCGAACTGATCCGGTGCCGTCAAGTGATCCGCGAATGGGCGCTGCGCGATGCGCGCACGACAGTGGATGAAGACGGCAATCCGCTGCGCTAGCGGCGCGCGGTCGGATGCAGCACAGGCTGATATCCGGAGTTGATCGCGCGGAGTGTGGAAGGCGGCGTCAACAGCATCGGATGATCGAGGGCGCTCGGATACGCGGCGTAGCCCGCGAATGACCACAGCAGCGCTTTGCCCTGCGCGACGAGGAAGCAGTCATCCCCCTGCTGCACCATCGCGCCGTCCGGTAATTCCGCGAGCGGCCTCGGCAGCGCATGCAGCCGTTTCTTGCCGCGCTCGAGTCGTTCCCGATGCAGTACGGCATCCATCGCCTTGGCGCTGATGCCGCTTGCATCATTCCCTGCTTCCCATGCATTGCGAAAGCGCTTCGCATCGTCACGGCGGCAGAAGAAGCAGGGACGGTGGCCTGCGGCAAAGGCGGTGGCCTCGTCCAGGAAGAACAGTTCGGTCCAACTCCGCCGCGCCATCACCGGCCGCCGCCAGCCGCGGAATTCACATAGGCAGGTGATCCAGGCCGGCGACGACCAGCGCTTTTTCAGCAGCGTCTTGGTCGCGGGATCATGGATGATGCCGCGGTTACCGGTGAATAGGCCGCGATGTGGTGTCGCGATGATCTCGCCGGTCGGCGTGACGCGGTTTTGCAGGGGCATGGTCGCTTCTGCCCGTCATTGCGAGGAGCGAAGCGACGAAGCAATCCAG
>NZ_VSST01000144.1 GCF_019402665.1 Bradyrhizobium canariense | reverse complement strand
ATTGCCTTCGGCATCGATGACCAGCACCGCCTCCGCCATGCTGTGAAACGTGCTCTGGAGTACGTTGACCGACAAGCGCAGCTCGTCATGCGCGGTGACCAGATGCTCGGTGCGCTCGGCCACTGCGGCCTCGAGCTGCTGCTTGGCGGCCGTAGTCTCCAATAGCGTGCTCTTGAGTGCGCCCTCGGTGCGCCGGCTCTCACGCATCATCATCACGACCAGCAGCAGGATCACCAGCGCGCCGGCGACGTCGATGCCGAGCAGCACGATGCCGGTGCGGCGCGAATCCTGGGAGCGCGCCGCGAGCAGTCGTTCTTCCTCTGCGCTCAAATGATCGAAATTGCCCATCACCGTGTCCATGAGGCCACGGCCCTCGCCCTTGCCCTGGACCGCGGCAATCCCGGCCTGATCGTTTCCGGCGCGCAGGCGCATCACTTCGGCGGCGATCTCAATCCGGCGCAGCGCCAGCGGCTCGGTGCCCTCGAGCAGCGCGACATGTTCGGGAGTGTCGCGCACGCTGCGCTTGAGATCGGCGAGTGCCGGTGCGATCCGGGCGTGCACCGCCTGGAATTC
>NZ_VSST01000143.1 GCF_019402665.1 Bradyrhizobium canariense | reverse complement strand
ACGACCGTTTGAATCCGCCCTGCACGCCGCGATCGGAGTGATGGATCAACCCAGCCTGGGGCCGTTGCTGCTGGATCGCCATTTTCAGGGCCGCGGATGCGAGTTCGACCTGCATATGATCCCGCATGGCCCAGCCGACGATCTTCCGGCTGAAGAGATCCATGACGGCAGCAAGGTACAGCCACCCCTCCGCGGTCGGGATGTAGGTGATATCAGCCAGCCCGACCCGGTTTGACGCATCCGCCGTGAAGTCGCGCGCGATCAGGTTCGGTGCGATCGGCAGGTCGTGGCGGCTGTCCGTGGTGCGCACCCGGCGCGGCGGCGCCATGATGGCGCGGATACCGTGTCGTTGCATCATTCGCTCGACCCGGCCGCGGCTGGTATCGCGTCCCTGCGCCCGCAGGACGGCATGGACGCGGGGGCTGCCGTGACGGCCGCTGCTGTCCCGATGGATCTGCCGGATCACAGCCAGGAGCGCGGCATTGGATTTTGCCCGCTCGCTCACCGGCCGCTCGCGCCAGGCATAATAACCGGCCGGTGAGACCTCGAGCACCGCGCACATCAAGCGTACCGGATAGGTCTCGCGGTGATCCTCGATGAAGCGAAAGCTCATGTCCGGGTTCCGGCGAAGATCGCGATCGACTTTTTAAAATGTTGCGCTCCATGCGCAGCCGCTCGTTCTCCTGGCGCAGGCGGGAGATCTCCGAAGCCTGGTCCGCCGACATCGGCGTCGCCTGCGTGGTGGAGCGCCACGCCGCCGATGCCGGCTCCTGCCGGAGCTTATCTACCCAGCGTCGCAATACCGAGTCGCGCAGACCGAGCTCCTTGGCCTGGCGCTTGTACTCCTCCGTAAACGACCGACGTTGAGGTTCCATTCGACACCTCCGGGCTCAACAAGCCTACTACAGGTGTCCACCCATTCGGAGGAGGTTCAGTATGTGAAATAGAGGATGCGCTCTGGCGGACGCTCCGCATGCGCGCCGAGTGGTCGGATTGCCGCCGCGCCGCCGAGGAGCGCGATGAACTCACGTCGCCTCACAATCGCCTCTGCCAAAGCCAACCAACCATGCCAACCATGTTTTGAAGAAGCCTAGCACAGATCAGCCCAGCACCGGCCTTGGGGCATCGCCCTCTGGCGTCCTATGCAACGCTGCTGGCCCATCAGCGAAGTGGCGAATCGTCTCATTGAGGTCAGCTTCGTGGGTGGAAGCGGACTGGTTTTGCTCAGGCCGGGTTCTTCGCATTTTGACCCGTATGTATGGTCCGGCCGCGCGTTGCAAGAGGTTTCGTCAACCTGGCAGATGCGGTCTTGCATCAATGTATCCGGCCTCTGATTGGAGCGTGTTGTGCTCCGGGCCATCATGGATATCAGCGCGCATTCGAGCTAATTAGCGGACAGGCCTCGAACGGGCCATTCGGGTCACCAGTGTTCGCATGCGCCGGGAAGACCGATCCTCCATCGTTGTCTCAT
>NZ_VSST01000142.1 GCF_019402665.1 Bradyrhizobium canariense | reverse complement strand
ACGAGGAGACAGGCGAAGTGCTTCGTTGATATGAGTCACTGTCTGCGCTCCGCGCCCCATGTACAACTTAGCGCCGCCAATTTGCGCGTGAGCCTCAGCCAAATTGTGATCCAACGTCAACGCCCTCTCGAACTCAGCGATGCCCTGAGCCGCGCGGTTCGTGCACATTAATGCGCAGCCCAAAGCCAAGTGTGCGTAAGCATGGTTGGGCGCGAGGCACAGCGCCCTTATTGATGTCGCCTCGGCCACTGCGTAATGCTCGCTCGTGGCGTCATCCAAGTAGCTCGCTCCAAGCATCAGATCGGCGCCAGCCATCCACACCATCGCGTCGACATTCTTGGGGTCGAGGGTCACCGCCCGTTCAAAAATCGCGCGCGCTTGTGGCACACCTTCCAACGTCCACCCCTTGTGCAACAAAGCTTTGCCTCGGAAATACAAGTCCATCGAATTGGGATGCGGAGATCGCTCTGATCGCCTGGCCTCTTGTTCAGTGAGTTGGGCGTCCAGTGTGTTGGCGAGGCGCGATACGATCTCGTCTTGCATATCAAAAAGATCGGCGACGGGTTTGTCAAAGCGGTCGGCCCATAGATGCGCGCT
>NZ_VSST01000141.1 GCF_019402665.1 Bradyrhizobium canariense | reverse complement strand
GCTCCATCCGGGCTACCGCCGATCACTACGACCGCAACCCCGGCGCTTCCTGCCCCGTGCGCGCGACATATTCCGTGTAGCCGCCGCCGAACTGGTGGATGCCTTCGGGCGTCAGCTCCAGCACGCGGTTCGACAGGACGCTGAGAAAATGCCGGTCATGCGAGACGAACAGCATGGTGCCCTCGAAATCCGACAGCGCCGTGATCAGCATTTCCTTGGTGGCGAGGTCGAGATGGTTGGTCGGCTCGTCCAGCACCAGAAAGTTCGGGGGATCGAACAGCATCTTCGCCATCACGAGGCGCGCCTTCTCGCCGCCCGACAGCACGCGGCAGCGCTTCTCGACGTCGTCGCCGGAGAAGCCGAAGCAGCCGGCGAGCGCGCGCAGAGAGCCCTGCCCCGCGGTCGGAAACGCATATTCGAGTGACTCGAACACCGTCTGCTCGCCGTCGAGCAAATCCATCGCATGCTGCGCGAAATAGCCCATCTTGACGCTGCCGCCGACCGCCACGGTGCCATCGTCCGGCTCGCTCGCGCCCGCGACGAGCTTGAGCAGCGTCGATTTGCCGGCGCCGTTGACGCCCATCACGCACCAGCGCTCCCTGCGGCGGATCATGAAATCGAGCCCGTCATAGATCCGCTTGCTGCCGTAGCCCTTGAACACCTTCTTGAGCGCAACGACATCCTCGCCGGATCGCGGCGCCGGCGGAAAGTCGAACGCAACCGTCTGGCGGCGGCGCGGCGGCTCCACCCGCTCGATCTTGTCGAGCTTCTTCACCCGGCTCTGCACCTGAGCTGCGTGAGAGGCGCGCGCCTTGAACCGCTCGATGAACTTGATCTCCTTGGCGAGCATGGCCTGCTGGCGCTCGAACTGCGCCTGCTGCTGCTTCTCGCTTAGCGCCCGCTGCTGCTCGTAGAACTCGTAATTGCCGGCGTAGGTGGTGAGCGAGCCGGAATCGATCTCGACCACTTTCGAGATCACGCGGTTGATGAACTCGCGATCGTGCGAGGTCATCAGCAGCGTGCCTTCGTAATCGTGCAAGAACTTCTCCAGCCAGATCAGGCTTTCGAGATCGAGATGGTTGCTCGGCTCGTCGAGCAGCATGACATCGGGCCGCATCAGGAGAATGCGGGCCAGCGCCACGCGCATCTTCCAGCCGCCGGACAGCTTGCCGACGTCGCCGTCCATCATCTCCTGGCTGAAGCCGAGGCCGGACAGCGCCTCGCGCGCGCGGCCGTCGAGCGCGTAGCCGTCGAGCTCCTCGAACGCGTGCTGCACCTCGCCGTAACGCGCGATGATCTCGTCCATCTGGTCGGCCTTATCAGGGTCGGCCATCGCGGTCTCGAGTTCGTGCAGCTCGGCCGCCACCGCACTCACCGGTCCCGCCCCGTCCATGACCTCGGCCACGGCGCTGCGGCCGGCCATCTCGCCGACGTCTTGGTTGAAATAGCCGATGGTGATGCCGCGATCGGTCGAGACCTGCCCCTCATCGGGCGGTTCCTCGCCGGCGATCATCCGGAAGAGCGTGGTCTTACCGGCGCCGTTCGGCCCGACGAGCCCGATCTTCTCGCCCTTGTTGAGGGCGGCGGACGCTTCGATGAACAGGATCTGGTGGCCGGCTTGCTTGCTGACGTTGTCGAGGCGGATCATGGGGTCTTTTTGGGGGATTGTTGCGTTGCAGCGTCAATAGGCCATGCGGGCCGCCAGGGGAAGCCCGGCCAGGCCCGGATCAGCCCCGTCTGCCGCCAAATTCGCGCAATTCGACCCGCAGCTTAGGCCTTATAGACCTCGACCGTCTGCATCATGCCCATCTCCTCATGGTTCATCATGTGACAGTGGAGCATGTAGACGCCGGTGAAATCGATGAAGCGCGAGCGGAACACGACCTGGCCGCCCTTGCGCTCCACGATCACGGAATCCCGCCATTCCGGCACCGCCAGCGCCTTGCCATTGGCCGAGATCACCTGGAACGGGTTGGTATGGATGTGGAAGACGTGGTCGTCATGCTCATGCGTGTTGACGATGGTCCACTCCTCGACCGCGCCCAGCTTGACCCGCTGATCGATGCGGCCGGGGTCGAACTTCTTGCCGTCGACGAAGAACTCGAATTCCTGCCAATGGCCGGCGGCGTCGGCCTCCGGCGCGGTCGCCGACAGCACCACCTTGCGGCGGTTGGTGATCTCGGAGTCCTTGATGGTCGCGAGCGGAGCCGGCGGCAAGGCGCGCGGCAGCTTCATGTCCATCGGCGCGCCCGAGACCACGACCCGCGCCAAGGGCCCGACCGGCGAAGGGTGGCCCTGATCGTAGGGCGTGGCGTTGAAGGCGTAGGTGCCGGGGCTGCCTGCCTTCACCAGAATGTCGGCGCGCTGACCGGGCGCAATCAGGACCTGCTTGAGCGGCTGCATGGCGCCGAGCTGGATGCCGTCATAGGCGATCGCTTGCAGATCGTGCTTCTCCAGGTCGAGCAGCATGTCGTCCTGATAGGCGGCATTGAGGATGCGCCAGCGCTGCACCTCGCCGGGCCGCATCTCGATCATTGGCCGGCGTTGGCCGTTGATGGCGAGAAAGCGCGTCGCGGTCTCGGGAAACAGCGTCTCGAAATTCTCGACCATGCCGTTGGAATCGTAGACCACCTGGGTGAGCACCATGAGCCGTTCGCGGGCTGTGGCGATCTCGGGAATTTCGGCGAAATCACCCTCGATGACGACGGCGCCGACCATGCCAGAGGACATCTGGATGTCGGCGCTGCCGTGGTGATGCGGGTGATACCAGTAGGTGCCCATGGTGTGATCGGCCGGCAGGGTGATTTCGATGTTGTAGCTGCGGCCTGGCGCCATCGAGCGCATGACGTTGTCGGAAATCCCGCTCGGGCTGGTATGCGCGCCGTGGAAATGGAAATTGGTGTTGTTGAACTGGTGCGGATGGCTGATGTCGGCCGGCAATCCATCGCGGTTCGGCGGCAAATCGTTGATCATCTTGATGCGCAGGGTATCGCCGGGTTTCATGCGCAAGGTCGGGCCGGGGCTGCCGCCCTCATAGGACCTGACATAGAGCCTGACGCCGCCGATCTGGCGATAGGCATAGCCGACGCGCATGGTCGTGCTCAGCACGCCATTGACGGACCGCCGCACCTCGGGCTCGACCAGCGCTTGGTCCATGGCGGGAACGGGCGTTTCAGCGACCATCCCCATGCTCGGCGACATGTCCGCGGTGTGGGACATGCCCGCATGGTCGTGCACGGCGTGCTGGGCATTTGCGGCACCTGCGAACAGCGACAACGCGCCCGCCTTGAGACCGCAATCCAGCAATTGACGGCGCGACAATGTCGTCGTGCCCATGGCGCTGGTGACTGAAGACGCACCGTTCGGATCCTGCTGCATTTGAATTGCGCCCCCTGTTGCCGGACCGTCTTCCGTTCGATTCGACTCTAAAGCAAGCACCAAACCACAATTCGAGGCGCAAGCGCACCACATTCATTGGTTGTAAACCTCCTCAGCCGTTCTATCGTCGCAGGATGCATCGTGACGGATTCGCGCTGGCGCTGACCTATGCCCTCCGGACATCGCATGCTGGCCGCATCCCGATGTTCTCGAAACTCTGTACAAGGATATGATCATGAGGCCTTCGCGACGTGAGTTCGTGAAGTGGTTGTCGGCGGGAGGCATCTCGGTCAGCCTGTCACATCTGGCGTCCGCAGCCGGCGTGCCCTTCGCAGCGCACGAGACGCTGCCTGGACGCGGCAAGTTCAATCCCGCGACGGCGGGCGCCGGCCGGATCGACGGCGTCGCCAAGGTCACCGGTGCGAAGCTTTACGCTTCCGACTTCCGCGCCAATGATCTGCAGGGCTGGCCGCAGGCCACCTCGCACGCCATCCTGGTCCGCGCCAACGACGCCACGCATGTCTATACCGGGCTGGACCTCGCCCGCCTCGGCGGCGCGCTCAAGCCGTCGGTCGTGGTGACTGCCGCCGATCTCGACCGGATCGGGACCCAGGTGCCGGAGTTCTACGCGGGCGACCTGTTCTGTCCGATCGGCAAGACGCCGCTCTATCTGGGACAGCCGGTCGCGCTTTTGATCTTCGAGAAGTTCGACGCCTTCGATCAGGCACGTCTGGCGCTACGCGACGGCACGTTCGTCCAATTCGGCGAGGAGACCGGGCCAGTCGTCGTCCCCGATTACGGGGCCTTCCGCTTCACCCGCGTGGCAGGCCCCTCGCCTGACAAGCCGGATGTCTATTCGCCGCTCCAGGCCGGCTGGGTCTCGCCCAAGAAGGTCCAGAGCGCGGCGCTGCCAGTGTGGTCGCCGCTCGCGAAGGACATGCCCGCGGATTACGCCAAGGCGGCGAAATATGGCGAGCAGATCCGTGCCGAGCTTGCAGCGGATGACGCCTCCATGCTTGTGCTCGACCGCGAGTTCGAGACGCAATCGGTCGACCCGATGTTCCTGGAGCCGGAATGCGGGCTCGCCTGGTACGACGGCAAGGGCGGCAATCTCGAACTGCTGTTGGGCGTCCAGTCGCCCTACGAGGCGGCGGAATCGATCGCGCATCTCTTGGGCAAGGCCCGCGCGCCCTACAAGCCGGCGCACATCAACGCGCAGTTCGCCCATGTCGGTGGCGGCTTTGGTGGCCGCGATCACACGCCTTTCATTCTCTATGTTGCGCTCGCGGCGGTCTGCTTTCCCGGCAAGCCCGTGCGGCTGGCGCATGACCGCTACCAGCAGTTTCAGGCCGGCATCAAGCGCCATTCGATCAAGATGCGCTCGCGCATCGGCATCGATCGCGTGACCGGCAAGATCAAGGCGTTCGCCGCCGATCACGTGCTCGACGGCGGCGGGCTCGCCCATTTCTCGGCCAGCGTCGCCGTCGTCGCGGCCACCGGCGCGATCGGCATCTACGACATTCCGAAGGTCGACGTCAGGACCGTCGCGGTGCACTCGCGCGGCGTGAGCGCGGGCTCGATGCGCGGCTACGGCATCCTGCAAGCCATGACGGCCCTGGAGGTCCTGATCGACGAAGCGGCATCCGAGCTCAAGCACGATCCGATCGAATTCCGGCGGCGCAACGCGCTGCCGCAGAACGGTCGGACCATGACGGGCAATCCCTACATCGTCTCGGTGCGCACGCCCGAAATCCTCGACAAGCTCGAGAAGCATCCGATCTGGCAGCAGCGGGCGCAGTTCAAGCAGACCTCGTCGGATCGGCTGGTCGGCA
>NZ_VSST01000140.1 GCF_019402665.1 Bradyrhizobium canariense | reverse complement strand
GAAATTCTTGCCGTCGCCGTCGGCGAGATCCATCACGGCCTTCAAAACGGCGTTCTGCGAATGGCTCTCGTAAAACTGGTCGCGCAAAAGATAGTCGCGCGGTTCTTCCGCCGAAGCGCCGCCAAGCGGGTAGACGAGCTTGTCCTCGGCGATGCCTGCCGCACGCGCCCTGGCGAGGCTGGTGAGCAGCAGCGCACCGCCCATGTTGACGCTCGGGTTGGCAACCATGAGCTTGTTGTAGGGCCAGGCGATCAGGCGGTTGTCTGCCGTCGGCGTCGTGATTTCGTCGGGCGCATAGCGCCGCTTCAGCCAGGCATTTGGATTTTGCGCGGCGGCTTCTGAATAGCGCGACCACAGCACGCCTGACTCCGCCATCGCTTCGCGCGGCGTCTGGCCCCAATGCGCCGAGGAGGCGGCCTCGTAGAATGGATACACCGTGACGGGCCGGAACACCCCGAGCTTCTGCGCCAGCGGCTTCTGGTACGCTGCGCCGCGTTTCGGCTCCTCGACGTCATGGGCGAACGACGTCCATGGCAGCTTCGCGCCGGCGCGCTCCGCCTTGGTCGCCGTCGACTGTGCCTCCGCGCCGCAGACAGCGGCAACACTGCATTCACCGCGCGCAATGCGCTTTGCTGCCTCGTGGATATAGCGGATCGGGCTCTCGCCGCCGACGGGGCCGTAATAGCAATGCGCGGGCGAGATGCCGAGTCGTTGCGCCAGCAACTGCTCCGGATCGCGATAGCGCCAGCTCAGGAAGTTGACGACGTCGAGTGACTGCACCTCGCCGAGCAGCCCTGCGCCGGCATCTGCTTCCGCGCGCCGCAACGCCTGTTCGAGCAGGTCGAGCGGTTCGAGGCCTTCGGTGATCTCTCTCGGACGGTCAACGATCTCGCCGATGCCGACGATGACGGG
>NZ_VSST01000139.1 GCF_019402665.1 Bradyrhizobium canariense | reverse complement strand
CGGCCGGACCATACATTGGGGTCAAAAGCTTCGGTCGAGCGCTCGGGTGCAAAACTTCCGGTCCGCCTTGAGAACCGACATGACGAGCCGCCCCTCGGACGGCGGCGATGGGCCAGAAGCAGTCATCAGCTCCCGCAGACTGACGCCTGCCTGGCTCCACGCTGTCGCCCACTCAGGACGAGTGCCACCCTCAGGCATGAATCAGACGGCCCTGTGGGGCCGTCTGATTCAGCCTTAGAGAGGATGACCTATTGGCAGAGATGCCGCAGACCGTCAGCACCCTTGAAATAGGTGCCGGGCTTACAGACGATGCCGTTGCGGGCAGCATACGCATTCCAGTTGCCGTGCCAGCCCATCTCGCCGGACATGGCGTAGGAATTGCCCCAGCTGCCGACGGTAGCGTCGGCCGCCGCCGGCTGGCGATACGCCGTTCGCCGAGTTGATTGCCGATATCGATAACCTCCGGTGGGAGTACTCCCGGTTCCTAAACCCGTGCAGCTGGCGAATTCAGCTTGGCATTCGTCCGGATTGGAGAGGGCCGCCTGCGCCAGTGCAGCAGAGCTGGACAGGGCGAATGCCGCAACAACGACCGCGCCAAGAACTTTCAGATTTATCATGGCTTCCTCCTTGCGCTTGAACCGTGGCCCAATGCCACGTCTCGTAGTAGTCGGTCGGCCTTTGCGAGCCTGTGCTACTTCGGCAAAACTCGCACCGCCAAGATTGGGACTGCCTTGGGTCAAAATGCGAAGAACTCAACTTTGAGCAAATCCAATCGGCTTCAATTCATCTTCTCACGCAGCTTCCGGATGATTTCGCGAAGGTCATTCGCGTACTCCTCAACGATCCGGCGCGCCTCCTCCAAGCGCGTTGGTTTGGGCTCGGGCTTATCGGATCCGGACGGCTTGTTCATCACAGAGCCTTGAACCTGGATCGCGGCAATCCATTGAGCTAAATCAATGGGCTCATCGCTTTAGCTCCTCTCAGTAAATAGTCGGTGTCATCGGTGTGGAGGGACTGTGTATCTCTCATCGTCGCCAGCACGGCCCGTCGCATTTTGGTATCAGTGTTGTGCCGGTCCTTGCGGATCGAAATCGGCAAGCCGCCGCCTGTCGTTTAACATGATCTCTCGCTGATCGTGGTCTAGGAACGTAAGGACGCCCGCTTTACGCAAGCTAGATAGCGCGCGAGAAACCGTTTCGAGCGTCAAGCCGAGATAGTCCGCAATGTCGAGACGAGTCATGGGGAGCGACATCTTGTCTGCTCCCGTGCGGAAATCCATCTCAAGTAAGAAGGCGGCGACCCTTTCTACCGCGGTCTTGCGGCCCAGAAGCAGCATATGGTTTTCTGCGTGCTCCAGGTTGCGGGTGATCATGCTGAGTAGGTTGTGCGAGACGACCGCGTCTTTTGCGGCTACCAATTGAAGGCTTTCTCGCTTAATCAGGCGCACGACGGTTTCGACGACCGCCTCTGCGGTAAATCGATGCTCATCGCCGTTTTCAAGCCCGAAGATATCGCCCACTAAGTGAAAGGCGCCGATTTGACGCCGACCGTCCGAGAGCAACTTGTAACTTCGCACCGCACCATGCTTGACTTGATAGACATACACAGCGGGCTCTTTTTCGCCGAAGATTTCAGTGCCTTTTCGGTATGTAAACTCACCGAGGCCGATAATTCGGTTGAATGCACTCGTCAAACCGAATTCATCGAGCGTATTGGGCTGAGGTCGTCGATCCGTTGGGATACGCACAAACATGGCCAGTTCCCCTTCCGCATCAATTCTTTTTCCGTATCAATTCTTTGAATAATCCTCTCTCGCCCGCTGGTCGTTCGACGAGCGACCATATTCATTGGATATCCCTCAGGTCATTGTACCAAGGTACAATGTCAGGTTGCTGGCGCCACCGCCGGGCGAATGACGTAACCACTGCGTTATGGATCAATTGCGAGATTTACTCCTCGGGCAATGACTTCCGGTCTAATTCCGCCTCCTGACGTCTGCTGCGCCGCGCAAACTGAAGCAATGGGCCACGAGCGGATGCAGCGTTGAATGGCTAAAGTCCGAAGCACTCCACCGGGGTCTGATCCTACTGCTCGCAGGCCATGATCAGCTCAGTGCTACTTTCAGAGCGCGCCCGGTTGAGCAGGTGGACTGGGCCAATCCGATCGTAGGTTGTTTGGGTTATTCCGATCGAACAAGTCCTGCCTTACAAGGCCGCTTGGGCGAGCATCAATTGCGGGTGGAATTCGGCGAGTGTCGTGAATTGGGGCGCCCCCGAATCCCGGCCGTGCGATGCAAGCAACCGGATAGCCAGCGTATTGGCAATAGACTACGTCACTCGCCCTTCCAGGGCTTCCAGCGAACCCAATTATTAGCAATGCCGACAGCGCGATTGATCGTTTCATTTCGGTCTCCTGTGGCGAACCGACTCCCCTACAGCGACATCGGATCAGGGCGGCAGAAAAGCCCCACGGCGTTATGTTGGCGGCACCCAATATTGCTCAAGAATGTCCGCAACGGTCAGAAGCGGACAAACCGCCGAGCCAGTTTAACCGCCGCTACGAAATTGCGTGATGTTCGGCGGTGGTGGATTTGGATGTTTCTTGAGGGTCGCTAAATACTCTTCGACAGTTTTGAGCGCAGGACCCGATACCCAGCCAAACATTGCCGCGACGATGAGGTCCTCGTGCGGATCCATTTCAATGTTGTAAATCTTCGGGTAGCCGGCCATCGGCGCACTCGCGGAGAACATGCCGGGCTGCCGCTGTGGTCCGATGCCGGTCGGATGGACGTCCGTGAAGTAGATACGCCACTGTTTCCAGCGCGCGGCGACGAGATCTCCACCGATAAAGCTCAAAAGGCTTTCGCGAGGCGCTGTCGCCGTGTTGCCCAACAGGAGATCGGCTTGATTGATCCCGTCGATCTGGCGGTCTGTTGGCATCTTGGCACCGACGATGTGGGCAAAGGTCGGCAGGAAATCCATGATCGAGAACATGGCGTATGTGGTTGTGTTTGCCTTGACTTTGCCGGGCCACCGGATGATCCCCGCCGTCCGTATTGCTCCTTCAGTGACTTCGCCTAACTCTCCGCGAAACGGACCTGAATTACCCATATCAGGCGTTCCCTGGTTGCCGTGTTCTCGCGCGGTCTGGCCCTGGGGGCCATTGTCCGAGGCAAAGACAACGATTGTGTTGTCGTCGATGCCGAGTTGCTTCAGCGTATCTAGGATTTGTCCGACGTGATAGTCTCCCTCCATCAACTTGTCGCCGTAGTTGCCGATCCGTGATTTTCCTTTGAACTGTTGAGAAGGCAAGTTTGGAAAGTGCCCCATTGAAAAAGGAAGATAGAGAAAAAAGGGCTGTCCCGATGCTCTCTGGCGCCTCATAAAATCGATTGATCTGTCCACGAACTCATCGTCGATGTTGGCGCGGACGTCCTCGGTAAATGGCTTGACCGCCTGTAGCGGGCCTCCGGCCTTCGCCTCAACGATCTGCGGCCCAGTCTTCAGCAGTGTCTCGTACGGCTCATTGATTGAGTGCGTGAGCGCGATTGTAGCCGGGTATGTTGCTGCATCCCAGCTAATGTCCGGCGGGATACCGTAGAACTCATCAAAGCCGTGCGCGGTCGGCAGACTTTGAGGCGCACTTCCAAGGTGCCATTTCCCGAAGATCGCAGTCGCATAACCAACGCTCTTGAACATCTCGCCCATGGTGAAGGCATTAGCGGGAAGCGTATAGGGACTACCCTCAATAGCGATCAGCGACAGACCGTTTCGGATCGAATATTGCCCAGTCATCAGCGCTGCACGGGAGGGGGTACACGCCGGTTCCACTAGGAACTGTGTGAGGCGCAATCCGTCTCGAGCCATTGCATCGAGATGCGGCGTCGATGCCCCACGCAACTCGCCGCCGCCATAGCACCCAAGGTCGCCGTAACCGACATTATCGGCGAGAATGAAAACAATGTTGGGCTTATTGTTTTGCTGCGCAAAGGCTGTCGCCGAACCCATCAACGCAAGCAGCACCACCGCCGAGGCGAAGTGCTTGACCGAGTTTTGCATGCGAAACTCCGGAAGATGCTGCGTAACCATTCTAGAGAAAGCCTAATCTCGAAGCTATCCGAAATCCGCGCCAATGTCCGCATTGCGGCGGTAAGACGCCAACCTGGATCGGCGTCCGGCTTGCCTCTGACAGCCGATATGACACATGTTCAACCGGCCTTCGGCCAGGAGCCCAGAAGCTGACATCGATTGCTTATCTCGCATGGCCACCAGGGGCAGATGAAGTGCGTCGCTTACAGCAGCGGTTCGACCTTCGCCGCCATGTCGGGAGAGCGGGTGACCCGATATGTTGCGTTGCTGCACTTCAGGATCCAGACGGCCCGATCCGGACGCGAGCGTTTTGCATCCCTTGAGGCACCGAGCGGTTTGTCACAGGTGAAACCTTGCAAGCGAATCTGCGCTGCCAACATCGACCGCGGCGTTTCGGCTGCAACCCGCGGTGCTGTTGCCTGTTGCGCCTGCACCAACGGGCTGAACATTAGAGCTGCGGTAGCCAGCAGTATTGACCCAAGCGGTCTGTACATGACGGCAATCCTTATTGCAGTTCTCTCGAACGCGGCAGAGCAAGTGCATCATCGGCTTGTCAGCGTCGCGTTGACGGATTGGATCGTCCGATAGTCTTGGGGTAGCAAAGGGTAGAAAAATTGGAGTAGTAGCCTTGGGGCGTCAGCAGCCTTGGGGATCATCGGAGTTGAAGGGACGGCACCCGACGCTGACACAATTGTGCTTGCAACGGGCGGCTTTTTTCAAGACCGCCCGCTTAGACATCATCAAGGCATACTATCCCGCCTCGTTCACTCGCTCTGATGGCCGGACTTCTTCATTTCAGCAAGGATACCATCGAGGTTGTAAGTTTCCGGCGCCTGCATCGGAGGGAAGTCCTTGTAAGAGAATAGCTCCTTTTCCCAGAGAAGTTGGCCGAGGGGCAGGATATTCCAGTCATACAGGTAGGCGGTGCTCGGCGAGCCGATCGAACCGGCATAGCCCAGCAACGATTTGGCATCGGAGCCGACCGTCTGCTCGAATGGGTCACGCTTGATGTTGGCGACCTGCGTCCAATGGAAGCTCTGCGCTCCGAACAACCCGCCGGTCCCGGTGTCCGGCACCATCGTGTAGTACATCTTCCAGTTCTTGTAGCGTACCGCCGATGGCTGCGCGCCGGTGTAGTAGAAGAAGACTTCGCGCGCGGATTTATCCGTGCCTTCGAGATAGGCGCGCTGATCGACGCCGTCGAGCGTTGTCTTGACGATGCCGGGGTAGCTTCCAGCCTCGATCTGCTTCTTCAAAGCGTCGCCCTTCGGCCCGCCGGCGATGTCGACCAACGTCGGCAGCCAGTCGAGTGCCGACATCATCTCGCTCTTGACCGTGCCCGGCTTGATGTGGCCCGGCCAGCGAACGACCATCGGGGCACGCATGCCGCCTTCCCAGGTGGTCAGCTTGCCGCCCTTGAAAAGGGTGGTGCCGCCGTCAGGAAAAGTGATGTTCTCGGCGCCGTTGTCTGTCGTGAAGACGATGATGGTATTGTCAAGCTGGCCCATGTCTTCGAGTTTCTTGAGGACATAGCCGATATTGTCGTCCATCTGCTTCATGCCGGCCTCGTTGAGGCCCCAGTCCTTGCCACCCGGCTCGCCAATCATCGCCTCGTATTTCGGCGGCAGCACGGTCGTGATGTGCATGCGCGCCGGGTTGTACCAGACGAAGAACGGCTTGTTGGTCTTCTTGGGATCGTTGCGATCAAGATAGTCGATGACCTTGGCTGAGATTTCTTCGTCCACGCTTCGTGAACGGTCTAGCGTCAAGGGACCTTCGTCCTTGCAGCTCTGGTTTGCTTGTGAGCCGTCCGACGATTTGCACGCAAGCACCGGCCGCGGCGGCGTCAGGCACGTCGTTGTTCGAGGATCCACGGCGCCGGGGACATCGGTAAGGCCCGGGACCGGGGTTGCCTTGCACGGCGGCGCAATGCCTTGCACGGTCGGGCTCTTGTTGATGTCCGGGAAACTCACCCCCTGCATCGCGTCGAGGTGATACAGGTACCCCCAGAACTCCTGGAAACCATGCGCGGTTGGTAGCGCCTCGGGATTATCACCAAGATGATTCTTGCCGAACTCGCCGGTGTTGTAACCGAGGTCGAGCAAGAACTTGGCAATGGCGGGCGTACCGGGCCGCAGCCACGATGGGCTGCCGGGCAATTGCGGAGGAATCATGCCGGTGCGCAGCGGATGCATGCCGGTGAAAAACGCGTTGCGGCCGGCGGTGCAGCTCTGCTCCGCATAATAAGTCATGAAGAGCGCGCCCTCGTTTCCGATGCGGTCGATGTTCGGCGTCTCTCCGACCATCAAACCGCGATGGTAGATGCTCGGCTGCATGATGCCGATGTCGTCACCCATGATGAAGAGGATATTGGGCTTTTGCGCCGGCTGGGCAGCCACAGGAGTGCTGATCAATCCCGACGACGGTATCATCATCGTCGCACCGAGCAGCGCTGCGCTGGACCGCTTGAGCCAGCTTTGCTTCTTGCGTGGCGTTGCGACCAAAAGCTTGTCATCAAATACGCAATTCAACATGGCATCGCTCTCCCATTAAGATGCGTCAGAGGTTCCTCGCCTGATGCATCGAAATCCAAGATGACTTGTGGAAGTGTCGATCGGCTCCGCATGCCGCGCAGCCGGCCGATAGCGTCGGCAGTAATTCGGCGCGCACAAATGCGAGCCGCCTTTGATGACCTTGCGTGGGATCTTGACGTTGGTGGTTCTCGGGTCGTAGCTATCAGCCTCGCGGCCGCCGCGCGGGTTCTCGGGAATGCAGCAGGCCTTTGCAGCGTCGGCTTCATGCCGAGGCGAGTACCAGTCCGACGTCCACTCCCAGACATTGCCGATCAGATCGTGCAGCCCGTACCCGTTCGGCGGGAATGCCGTGACCGGCGATGTCCGTTCGAATCCGTCGTCTCTGGTGTTTTGGCGCGGAAATTCGCCCTGCCAGGTGTTGGCCATATGACGGCCGTCAGGCGTAAATTCATCTCCCCATGCGAACTCGGCGCCGTCCAGTCCGCCGCGCGCCGCAAATTCCCATTCGGCCTCGGTCGGCAAATCCTTGCCGGCCCATCTTGCGTAGGCGAGCGCATCGCTGAAGGCCACATGCACGACGGGATGATCGTCGAGCCCCTGGATTTTGCTCCCCGGTCCGTAGGGATGCCGCCAGTCCGCACCTTTGGCGAAGGTCCACCACTGGCTGAAGTCCCGCAGGCTGACCGGATGGTCAGGCGGCGAGAACACCAGAGAGCCCGCATAGACCATGTGCGGGAGCATTCCGGGATAGTCCTTTGGATCGGGCGTGATCTCGGCAACGGTGACGTGGCCGGTAGCCCCGACGAACGCCTTGAACTGCCGGTTCGTGACGGAATGGCAATCCATCCAGAAGGCATCCACGGCGACGCGGTGGACCGGCGCTTCCTCCGGATAGTGCCGATCCGAACCCATGCGGAACGTGCCGCCCGGCACATACAGCATCCCCTCACCTGCTGGATGCTCGAACGATTGTCCGTCGTCCGACGACGATTTCGTGTCAGCCAGGTGCATCACGATCTCCGGGCCCCTACATCAGCGGCCTGCGTTGCTTCATTTGTGACTCTGTTTATTTGCGACGCTGTTTCGCTCGATATGCATTTTCCGGTACTGGGTCCTTTGACCGAGGCTGAGGCGTAGGGAAACCGGAACGACACACTTCAGGGTTGATCTAGATCAAAGGATGTCCGACTCGGATCATTCGAGTCGAATTGGTCGCGTCTCCGCCACGTCCGGTCTGGCCTCAACCACCGACTTGCCGGACGCTATCGCCAGCTTCGCCTTCGGGCCAACCGCGTCAGCAGCATTGACTCAGTTGCCGTCTGCGAATTGGTGACGGGGTGAGCAACAAGCGTTATGTGATTTGTGTCGCAGAAGGGTTATCCGGGATTTGGCGTTCTGGTCGAGTGGACGGTGCCATGGAAAACCTGACGCATTATCCTGTTCTGGTGTTCGCGGTGGCCTTTGTTTCGCGCCGCTGTCGGCGGTGCCGGTGGCGTTCGGTGATGACTTCGGCGATGATCTCGCCGTCGCGCTCGACATAGCCTCCGAGATCCGCGAAGGCCGAATTGCCGCCCAGCAGCTTGCCGTCATGCATGCACATGATGCTGCGGTCGAAGGCATCGTTGCCCCTCCTCACGGTTTGGGAGCGGACATGATCAGCTCGCTTTAGCGAGCTGGCTCATGGCCAACAGGCGACATCGCAGGCTTAGCGCTGACATGAAAGAGGCCGCCCGTTGGAGCGGCCTCAAC
>NZ_VSST01000014.1 GCF_019402665.1 Bradyrhizobium canariense | reverse complement strand
CTTGTTGATCGCGCAGATGATCCGCAGGCCCGCTCAGGCGCTGGCGCGGCGATGGTATTGCCGAAGCCTGTTCCGCGCCTCGCGCGGCCGCTTTCATTGTGCCGGCTGCACGAAGGCGTGACCGGCTAGGCCTGCGTGATGTCCGCGTTGGGCTTGATGGGCGCAGTCGCGACAGGCGCCGGTGCCGTCGAGAGCCACCAGCCGTCACCGCCGAACCAGCACGTCTCGTCGGGAGCGCCCTCTCTCCGCAACGACTGCACGCCCTCCCATCCCCTTGCGAACGCCTCCGCCAGTCGCCGGGCAGCATCCGCATCCTGCAATCCCGCGCAGCCGATGAATTGGGCACGCCCGAGGAATTTGGCGGGCCAGGCTGCACCCTCGTCCGGGCGCGTGATCATCAGCATGCCGCCGAGCATGCCTTCAGGCGCGAGCGGAAACACCAGCCGCCCACCGGGCAGCAAGGCATCGAGCCATTCGGCAGCCGGCTGCGCCGCACCCGCGCAGACATAGATCACGTCGGCTCTGGGCAGATCGGACGCGATGCCCGAACGATCCCACACATCCACATGGTCGATGTCCTTCAGATTCTCGCGCGCGAGCCCTGCCAGACGTTCGTCGATCTCGTAGGCATGGACGCGGCCGCCGGGGCCGACGAGATGCGCGAGGATCGCCGTGTAGTAGCCGCTCCCCGCGCCGATCTGGATCACGATCTCGCCTTGCTTCACCGCGCAACCGCTGAGCCAATAGGCGTGCGCGCCGGGCATCCCGATATTGAGACCCCGCGCGCTGTCGAGCGCGAGCAGCGTGTTCTGGTAGAGGAAGGCGGGATCATCATCGGGCGTAACGACATAGGGGTGTCCGCCAACCGAGATCGACCACGGCCCGGGTCCGGCGAACGGCTCGCGCCTGACGGTGCGATAGGCTTCCTCGATACGGGGGTCCGCGGCCCTCGCCGCGGCGCAGATCAACTGCGCATAGAATGCGCGATATTTTGCCGAACGATCTTTCATGTCGCCTCCGGGAAACAGGCGACGATAACACAACGATTGCGATAATCGCGTGACCCTGCAATCCAGGGCAGCGCGTCAGCGCGTCCCCTTGCCCATCGCCTGCGCCGCAAAGGCGGCGAGCCTGGGGTGACGGCGCAGGCCCTGCGCGACATGGTCACGCCACGCGAAGAGCATGCCGCGCCAGGACAGCGCGACGCTGACATCGGTCAGCGGCACCGGCTCGGCGCCGAAGCGGCGCTTGTAGTCCTGGTTGCCGATGCTGAGGTCGAAACGGCGCACGCCGTCGGCATGCAGCGCCGCCATGGTGCGCTCGGTCACGAGCAGCCCCGGCGAGCAGTTCGACCAGGAATCGCCGGCGTGGCTGATGCGCAGCAGGAAATAGGTCGCACCAGACCTGACGCCGAGCGTGGTGGCAACGACGGCCTCGTCGCAGACCAGCGCCGAAATGACGGCGTAACCGTCCGCAGCACCCTGGCGGGCGACCTCGCGATAGAACTGCGCATGGGTTTCGTCGTTGAGGACGAAGCGCGAGCCGAGCTTTCGCATGCGCGCCTGCTGCTGGGCATCCATCACGTCCAGCAGCTCGCGCGCACGCGCGACATCGGTGGCGATCTCGAATCGCGCGCCGGCGTGACGGCTGAAGACGCGCCAGCAGCGTGGCATCTGCATGCGCTTGATCGAGGCCCGGTAATCTTCATAGTCGTCGCCGGTCAGCACGAGGTTGCCGTTGAGCGAGCAGGATCCGATCCGGCCGAGCGACACCAGCGGGTTCGGGTTGCTGCCAATCTGGGCCGGCATCTTCTTCAGGCGCAGCAAATCGAAGCGGTCCGGCAATGCGCGCAATGCGTCGATCAACGCCTTGCCGATCGCATCCGCCGCCGCCGCGTCCAGCGCGGCATCGAGCGCCAGAATCGGCGCGTTGTTGTCGGAGACGCCGAGATCGGCGAATTCGACGATGCGGATGCCGCGCCTGAGATGGCTGATCATCGGCACCATTGCGATGTCCTTGCCAGTCGTGGCATCGGAGATCAATGCAATCAGCGGCGAGAGATCGTGGAACGCCTCGTACCAGGCGCTAAGCCAATAGCCATGCTGGAATGCAGTGCGATGGCCAGCGTTCAGGCGCGATGCGGCCTGCTTCCAGTCACGCACGAAATCGACCGCGATTCCCGACGCGCTGGACACAAGATCATCTGGTTGCTCGACGCTGAGGATCGTCATCCGCGGGACATGCGATTACTGGGTGTTTCCAGATAGATTATGTTTTGTCGCGGCCACAAGTGACCTCACCGCTTATCGTTAAGCCGATGCCACTGCGGCAGCACCGGCTGCGACAAGTCATCCGTTTCCGCGACGCATTGGAACCTGGCCAGGAAGTGCAGGCCGGCCACGGCAACAGCGAACATGAACCAGATCGGATTCTGCCGTTCGAGCAGGAAGGTCTCGGTGGCCCCGTAGTACAGGCCGAACAGCCACACGGTCAGGAACAGCTTTGCCAACGCACCGCTGCGGTTGTGAGTTCGGGCCGTCTGGAAATTGCCGAGCGGCGCGAGCACGAAGACGAGGATCACCAGCAACAACCCCGGAAGGCCGATGGTGACCGCGAGGTCGAGATAGCTGTTGTGGCTGTGCGCGGCGCTCGTTGCCCATTCGGCGCCCTGGACGGTCTGCCGTGCCGTCACGTCGTCCCAGAACGCGGCGTAGCCGTGACCAATGGTCGGCTTCTCGGCGACGGCTGCGAGCGCGAACTCCCAGATGGCAGAACGGCCGGTGAAGGTGGGATCGAGCGGAAGCAGCCGCGTCATCGCCCCGAGCGCCGGGCTCAGGACGCTGCCGACTGTCAGCAGGTTCATCACGATCAGCGGCACGAAGCAGATCATCCGCCTCAGCCACAGGCTCGGCGTGACGCAGACCAGCGAGGCGAGCGCGTAGATCGCAAGACACAGCACCGACGACGTCTTGCCGCCGGTGAAGATCAGGAAGATTCCGGCCAGCGCGGCGATGGCCGGCCCCATCACGAAGGAGCCGACGGCGGACAGATAAATGCCGACATAGATCAGGATGGTCATCACCGGCGAAGCGATGTTCTTGTGACCAAAGCTGCCGCGCCAGTCGCCGGCCAACTGCGGCTCGGTGACGTCGAGTGCGGTGTGCATCGAGTATTGCGGCGCCAGGAAGACGCCGAGATAGCAGAGGGTAAGCAATACGAGCGCGGCGCCGCCGAGACACAGGTTGAAGCTGCGCTGCGTCGGCGGCAGCAACGGCAAAAGCACCGCGAGCGACATCACGCTGGCTGCGAGCACGAAGCGCTGCATCGAGACTCCGCGATTCTCGGAGAAGACGATGTTGATCAACAGCCATCCGACCAGGCAGAGATGCAGCGGCGTCACCAGCGTCTTCAGCGCGGGCGCATCCGTTGCGGCGACCAACAGTACCGCGACCGCCGCCAGCAAGCCCCAGGAGACATAAGTGAGCGCCATCCGTCCGCCGACGACGGTGGTGACATCCTCGTTGCGCAGGTCAGGAAACGGATCGAGCGTCACCAGCACCAGGAGCAGGGCTGCGACTGCGACGAGGCAGCGCGCCGCCCGCACGGCGTCGATCCCCGCAAGCCCATCGCGCAGGACGCCGCCGAACGATCGGGCCTCGACGTCGGTCATATCAGTAGCGCTGCGATCCATGGCTCGAGAGTAGTGGTGAAGCCGGGGGAAGCTCCAAGAGTTAGCCGATCCCTGTTAAGCATTCGTCAACCAGTCCAACGGAACCCCGCGGCACCGCGTGCTGCCGCACGATGCTCCGCGCGATTTCGTAATATTGAAGCGCGCGCTGTTCCAGCGTGAGGTTGTCGAGCACGAAGCCGCGCGGATCGAACGTATCGGCGGCGCACCCGGCCCAGAAATCATCCCAGCCCGCCTCGAACCCGGCGATGTCGACGAACTTGGCGCCGCAACGATCGTCCCAGTACGGCACCGACGAGACCGGGGCGAACTGGACGCGATGCGGATAATAATCGGGGTCCCGCCAGGGGCCGCCGGGATCCCAGGCGAGCACCGGGACGCCGCAAGACAATGCCTGCTGATAGGCGATGCCCTGGCTCTCGTTCTGGCAGAGGAAAATCATCGCACGCGAACGCGCGAGCGCGGCTTGATAGTCTTCCTCCTTGTAGCTGCCGTAACGCAGCTCGGTGAACGGGCGGCCTTCCCTCGTGAGCCGGGCGCGGACGGGTTCGATCAGCTCCGCCGCGTAGCGATCGCGATCCCAATGCACCTTGTCGTAGATCAGGACGTCGACACTCTTTTGCGAGGTCGGCGACGGTGCCCAGAGATCCGTGTCGATGCCGATCGGCCAAGCCTCCGTGTCGGGCCAATGCGGCCGATACATGTCGGCGTACCACGGGCCGGGCACCACGACCTTCTTGACCGGCAGGCGCTTGAACAGGTCGGGATCGTCGAGCGGATGATTGTGGGCGGCAACGCCGAGCAGGATCGGATTTTTCCAAGCGAATTTGTCGAGCAGGAAGGTGCGGCCGATGATGCAGGCGAGTTCGCCCGGATGCCGCGCGATGTAGCCATAGTCGTTGACGCGATAGCGGATACCGAGCCGATCGAGCCCTGCACAGAGATTGAGGAACACGCGGAGCTGCCCGCTCATGCGCGGCTCGCCGAGCAGCATGCGACGCGCCATGCGCCGCAGATGCCGATCGCCGGGAAACCAGCGATCGTCCTTGTCCTCGTAGAACAGGTTGAGGACCATGTCGTCGGGATCGTAGTCGAATGTCTTTGCGGGCACTGGGTCCATCCGCGGCAGCCAGGTTGCCCATTCTCGCATGGGACCGGCTGTCGCACTCTTCAAAATTTGCCACAGGCTTAATGCCTGCGGCTTAACGCTAATTGACGAAACCAGCGCTGCGGCAGCCTTCGCGGCGACGCTTTTTTTCCAATGCGAGTATCATTCGCGACGGCCAAGGTTGCGATCGGTCGCATTCCCAACTCGCAGAAGCGCCCTGGTTAACAGACCGTTAAAGGCGAGCCGTATCTTGATCACCGCGGAAGACATTCTCGAATTGCCGGCGACATCGCGCGTCGTACCGGCGGCGCGCGTCCCGCTGCAGGTCGGCTCAACCACGTCGGTGTCCGTCGTCATTCCGGCCAAGAATGTTGCGACCTATATCGGCGAAACCCTCGCCAGCGCACTGGCGCAAACCGAGGTCACCGAAGTGATCGTCGTGGACGACGGCTCGACCGACAGCACCACCGCGATTGTCCGTGCCATTCGTGACCCGCGACTGCGCCTGATGACCAACGGCACCGCCGGCGTTTCGGCAGCGCGCAATCTCGGCGCGCAGCATGCGAGCAGCCAATGGCTGCTCTTCCTCGATGCCGACGATCGCCTGCGGCCCGGCGCGGTCGCGGCCCTGCTGGCCGCTGCGCGTGCCGCGCCGCGAGCGGTTCTTGTCTACGGCGACTACAACACGATCGACAGCGAGGGACGGCAGATCGGCCGCCGGGATCTGCTGAAAGGACGCCGCAAACCGTCCGGCGACGTGCTGGCGCGGCTCGCGGCCGGAAACTTCATCGTCAATGGCGGCATTGCGCTGGCACGTGCAGAGGCCTTCCGCGCTATCGGCGGCTTCGACGTCTCGCTCAGATATTGCGAAGACTGGCACTGCTGGTGCCGCCTTGCCGCGATCGGCGAATTCGAATTTGCGCCAAACCTTCTGCTCGACTACCGCCTGCACACGGCCAACACCATGAACGCGGCGGCGCGGACGCCACAGGATTTCTTTCCGGCGATCGCACGAATATTCGACGACGGGTTGATCATGGCGCGACTGCCCGCGGGCATGGCAGCCGGGCTGCGCCGGGCCGCCGAGGTTCATCTCGTCACGTATTCGGCGATGCAAGCGGTCCGCTTCGGCAGATATCGCCAGGCCTTCGCCTATCTCGGGATGGTCGGGCGCCGCTCGCTCAAATCGCTGCCGCGTTCCGCGGTTAGGGTCGCCCTCGCCTGCTTCGGTATTTAGACCGCGACCTCGGCGTCAGGACGCGATCTTCGAGGCCTTATAGGGTTTCGGCTCGATGCCGAACGCGGCGAGCGCCGAGCCGAGCGCGACCATCACGGGATGCATCGCGACGAAGGCTTTCGACGATTTCAGCAGAGCGGCCGCGCGCACCAGCGACAACGGCAACCTCCCGAGCATCTGCGCAAACACCCACACTCGCGCCGCGGCGCCCTGCGCGGCCTTGGACTGCACACGATAATTGATCGCGCCGATGCGCAGGCCTCGCTTCACGATCCAGCCGAAACTGGTGCGGCTTTGCGGCACCGTCTCGGTGATGACTGCCTCCGCCGTCCAGTGGAACGTCATGCCGGCATTGCGGCAGCGCACGAAGAAATCGCAGTCGCCGCCCCCGAGGAAGTTGAAGCGCGGGTCGAAGGCCGGACGGGCGAACCTCTCGAACGCCGCACGCGTGATCAGGCAATTGCCGCAGCCGTAGATCAGGGGCACAGCGCCGCTGTAATCATAGGCGGGGCAGAAAACGGGGTGGCGCGAAAGCCAGGGCATGCTGCGATCCTCGAAGACCGGCAGCACCGGCCCGCCGACCAGATCGGCGCCGGTCGCCTCCGCGGTGCGAACCATCAGCTCGAGCCAATCAGGCGAGGCGATCTCGTCGTCGTCGATCATCAGGAACCGGGTCGCGGCGGGAAACAGCGCCAGCGCCGTCTCGAACGCGGCGTTGATCGCCTGGACGTTGCCTTGCCGTTTCTCAATCAGGCAGACACCCTGGAGCCTGCCATCGGCGAGATATTCCGCGGCCACCGGCGCGCTTTCACGCCGGACCGCATCGTTCTCGACCATGACGACGGCGAAGGAGCGCGGGGTGCGCTGGCTGGCGAGCGAGTCCAGCGTCGACCGCAGATGCTGCGGGCGGCGGAAGCAGGGGATGCAGACGACGATACCAACCGACAGGTCGATAATCCGGGAGCTGGCCGCGATCTCCCGGTGGGGATCGCGCACGGCATCCGAGATACGCGTGGCAGACAGGTCTGTCGGGATCAATGTCATGACGTTCTAGATGTCCGAGATAGATTGAAAAAGCCCTGCTTCGATCCGGGGATCAGCGCCGTCCCGCGACGGCACATCGCCGCGGGACAGGCACGTCCCAAAATGAACGGCCGGTTTGAGCCTCGCGACGGCGCCACGCCGCCGATTTTCCGCCATCCATGCACTTAACTGATTTCGGGTGTTTCTGCTGCGAAGCCTTGCGCGCAGTGATGCTGCAATTCGCGGTCCACCGTGCCGATGGCGGCTGGCGTGGACGATACCGTAGTTAACGCACATGCTCATTAACCCGATCGTAAGTACCGCGACGGGTGAAGCGTCGCGGTATCGGATTTGCTCTACGGGCACACGAGATTTTTCCTGTAAATTTAAGTCGAACAAGCGCGGTCAGAAAATATGAACAAGCCAGCCACGATCGATTTCGCGACAGCCACGGCGGTCCAAATTCCCGCGGCCATGGCACGCACTCAGGCGCTGCACGATCTCGTCCCCGGTGAAGCCCGCGACAGCCTGCTCGCCGTCCACGACGTACTGCGCCGCGGACTGCCGCAGGGCCAGCTCGCCACCTACGAAGCCGGAGGCGGCTCGTGCAGCGTCCTGCCACCGGAATTGCTGAGCCGCAGCAAGGTCACCGTCGTCGATATCGACGAGGACCAGGTCCGCAACAACAGCTACGCGGACGAAGCGATCCTCGGCGACGTCCAGACCTACCGCTTCGGGCGCGAGACCTTCGATCTGGTGATCTGCTACAACGTGATCGAACATCTTCCCAACGTCGACGCCGCACTCCTGAATTTCCGAGATGCGCTCAAGCGCGGCGGGATGATCCTGATCGGCGCGCCCAATCCGCGCTCGTTGTCCGGGGTCGTCACCAAATACTCGCCGCACTGGTTCCACGTCTGGTTCTACCGGCACATTCGCGGCATCAAGGATGCCGGCTTGCCGGGCGAGCCGCCGTTCCCGACCTTCTTCCATCCCCTGGTGTCGCTACCGAGGCTCGAAGCGTTCGCCGCCGCCAATGGCCTCGAGATGATCTACCGCCGTGAGGTCGAGAGCCCGCGCTATCCCGAGATGCGCCGGCGCAATCCGCTGTTCGCAGCCTTGGTCGACGCCGGCGCCGCCGTGCTCAACGCCATGCTCCCGCGCGGGACCGACGTCCGCCGCGGCGATTATCACGTCATCCTGCGGAAAAGCTGACGGCCATGGTGCGCGCGCAGCCGATCGCAAGACCAGCGAAGCCTCGCGGCCACGATGCACGCGGTAACGAACCGTTAATCTCTGAAGGACCGCGCCATCGCATGCGTCACGGCGACGCGTCGAAGAGTGGCATGCGCTTAAACGCTTTGTTTGCCATTTCGGTGAATAGTCCCTCAATGAGTATGGTTAATTTTCCCTGTTGCGTTGAGTGGGCACCTATATCTGAGGTGCGTGGCGTAGAGCGAAGAGTACCCCCTCAGCTCGCGGCACTTGGAATGAAAGCTGGGGATCATGCTTGACTATAACCAGCCGATAGATCGGGCCGGACCGGAGGCCCCGCAGCAGCGGCCTCGGGTTGGCTTCAACGTGCTGGAGCTGGTCAATCTGCTCTGGCGGCGGAAGGTCGCGATTGCCGTTGCCGCGCTGCTCGGTGCAACGGCCGCCGTCACCGTGGGCAAGAGCCTGACGCCCCGCTACGCCGCCACCGCCCAACTCTATGTCGACCCGCGCGAGCTTCAGCTCGTCGATCGCGAGCTAACGCCTCGCGCGCAGGACGTCTCCGGCATGTCGATGGTGGTCGAGAGCCAGGCGCGCCTGATCACCTCCAACAGCGTGCTGCTCCAGGTGATCCAGCAGGCTGATCTGGACAAGGATCCCGAATTCGGCGGCGGCGCCGACGGCAAAGGCGTGATGTCCTCGCTGCTCGGTCTGATCGGCCTTCAGCCCCGCGCGCCCTCCGCCACGGAGAAGAGGGAAGTGCAGCTCGCCGCCCTCGAGGCGCTGAACCGGCACATCACGATCCGCAAGACCGAGAAGAGCTTCATCGTCGACATCGAGGTCTGGTCGACCGATCCGGCGAAAGCGGCGATGCTCGCCAACACGCTGACCAGTGCCTACCTCGCGGAATCCCGCAACTCGCAGGCGTCAGCCGCGCGGCGCGCCACCAACGATCTCTCCGGCCGCTTGAAGGAGTTGCGCGAGCGGCTGCGCAACGCCGAGACCGTGCTTGCGACCTACAAGGCCCAGAACAATTTCGTCGGTACCCAGGATGCGCTGATCAGCGACCAGCAGCTTTCCGCCAGCAACCAGCGGCTTTCCGCCGCCCGCGCCGCGACCATGGACGCGCAGGCGCGCCTCGATCAGATTGAGGCGAGCCGGCGCACCACGGCAGATGCGGGCGCGAACTCCGAAGCGCTGCAATCGCCGACCATCGCGAACCTGCGCGCGCAATATGCCGACGCGCGCAAGAAATATGCGGAGCAGGCCGGCGAGCTCGGCCCACGTCATCCGGCGCTGCGCCAGACCGAGAAGCAGGTCGAAGATCTCAAGCGCACCATCAACGAAGAGATCGACCGCTTCGCGCAGTCCGCCAAGAACGATTTGACGCGTGCCCGCGACTTTGAAGCCTCGCTCAGCCGGGCGCTGGAGGCACAGAAGCGGCAGAGCGTCCAGCTCAGCCAGGCCGCCGTGCGCTTGCGCGAGCTCGAGCGCGAAGCCGATGCCAGCCGTGACGTCTATCAATCGTTCCTCAAGCGTTCGCGCGAGACCGAGGAGCAGGAGACGCTGAACACCTCGGCGGCCCGAATCATCGGCGAAGCGACGGTGCCGCAGCGGCGCTCGTTCCCACCGGCGATGAGCCTGTTCGCCATGATCGGCTTCATCTTCGGCGCGATCGCTGCATCGAGCTGGTTCGTCGCGGCCGAACTGCTGTTCGCCGGCGCATTCGCGCCGGCACCGGCGCCGGCCCGGCCCAATCGCACTCCGTTGCCGCAAGCTCCGCGAGCTTCAGAGCCTTCGCGAACGGCGGAGACCGCCCGGCCCCACCCGGCCTCGCGAGCCCCGGAAGTCGCGGAGGCGCTGCCGGAACTCGCTGCTCCGCCGCTGCAACCCTCGATGGTCGAGAAGCCCCTGATCGAAAAACCGCTGATCGCGCGCCTCCAGGAGGCCGACGTCATCCACACGCTCGGTGCCATTCTCGCCACCGGCGGCGGCATCGACCTCACCCGGCTAGGCTGGCCGACGCTGCGCCCCGGCTTTCCCCTGACGACGCTGCTCAACGCCTGGCGCGACATGCGCGCTACGGCGGGCCGGCGCGTCGGCGGAAAGACAATCCCTGTTATCGCGCTCGTCGGTGCCAGTGAGACCACCGGGCGCAGCGTGACCGCGCTGAATTTCGCGCTCGCGGCCGCGCGCGACGGCGCTCGGGTACTGATGATCGATGCCGACCACCAGGCCCACTCGCTCTCGAACAAGGTCAACCGTCCCGGCAAGAGTGAGCCGAGCAAGGTTGGATGGCTTTCGATCGGCAGCAAGGCCGCGCGCGAGATCAAGACACTCAACGGCATCTCGATATTGCCGGCCGCCGAACGCGACGCCGGCAAGGCCACTGACGCCATCCGCAAGGCCATCGAGCAGGCACGCTCCGCCGGCGGCTATGACCTCGTGATCCTGGACGGTCCCGCGGCGCCACTCACGACCGGCAGCCGCAAGCTGCTCGATGATGCCGACGCGCTGGTGGCGGTGCTGCCGACCAGCCTCGACATCAACGACGGCCTAGAAGAGATATTGAACACGCTCGGCCGCGCCGAGCGCAAGCTCGTCGGCGTCGTGCTCGACGAACTCACCCCTATGGCCCAAGCTCGCCAACGAGGCAGACAATATGCTTGAGCGCCGCATCAATCTCGATGGCCGGACCGCAACCGCCGACGTGCCGCGGATCACCATCGGCGGCCTTCGCATGGCCGCACTCGACCTGGAAGCGACCGCGGATTTCATGATCGAGGCGACCGATCCGCGCCATCGCATCGGCCGTCCGCTGCACCTGACCTCGGCCAACGGCGAGGTGCTGGCGCGGTGCTCGACCGAACCGGAGACCGAGCGCCTGTTCCGCGGCGCCGACCTCATCAACGCCGATGGCCAGCCGCTGGTGGCGGCGTCGAGGCTGCAATCCTGGTTTCCGCTGCCCGAGCGCGTCGCCACGACGGATCTTTTTCACGTCGTCGCGCGCAAGGCCGAAGCGGTCGGCCGCACCTTCTACATGTTCGGCGCGAGCGAGGACGAGAACGCCGCTGCGGTCGAGAACGTCCGGAAGATGTATCCAAACCTCAAGATCGTCGGCTACAGCCACGGCTATCTCCGTGGCGATGCACTGCGCGCGAAGGTCGACGAGATCAACGCGCTAGCACCGGATTATCTCTGGGTTGCGCTGGGCGTACCAAACGAGCAGGCTTTCGTCGAGGAATTCACGCCGCATCTCACCAATGTCGGCGTCATCAAGACATCCGGCGGCCTGTTCAACTTCTTGTCGGGAAGCCGCGCCCGCGCGCCGCGATGGATGCAGAAGATCGGCCTGGAATGGGCCTGGCGCACCTTGCTCGAGCCCCGCCGCCTGTTCTGGCGTTATTTGACCACCAATCCTCGCGCGATCTATCTGCTGTTCAGCCGCAATCGGCCCCTTAATCGCTGAGTAGAACGACATGACCGCCGCCGGTTATCAGCCCCGCCTGCGCTGTTTCAACGCCGGCGGCGCCGGTATTGCGCCTTGCGGGTCGGGCTCATAAGCGGCTAAAGAGACTGTCACAGTCGGCGCCGGCAACTTTCGCGGCCGCCGCATGTTTTTGTATGGCCGCCGACACAAGCGGCACAATCGGCTCAGCCAATAGCGCGAGCCAGCTTTTCACAGCGAAGGCCACGATCGAGTCCGCGCATCGGCCTGCTTTCAGGCGCGACCCAAGGGAGCACGGAACGAATGCATCAGGCCGCAAGCCTGCAATTCGAGCGCATGATGGACGAGCTCATCCTCTGGCATGCCGTGCCGGAGGACGAACGATCGCCGGCGCCGGCCTGGTGGTGGGGTCCGGCGATGGCGGTATTCGACACGCACGAGCCGATGCGACAGGCCTGGTGTCGTGAGCTCGGCCTTAACGACGGATCGAGCTTTGCCGAAGGAGCGCATATCCTTATCGCGCTCTTCGCCGAACAAACCTCGCTTCCGTGGCCGGATGATTTTCCACGCAAGGCGGAGATCAGGGAAGAGGACGTCCGCGAGCTCCACCCGCAGCCATCAGACGACAGCGCTTTTCAACCGTAGCGCCGCGGCCGCGGTGGCGGCATGGTCCGGCTCCGGCTGGAGCGGCGGCGCGACAGACGGCTCCGTCGGCCGCAGCAGCTCGGCCATCTGCCGCGCCGGCACCGGCTTGGAGATCAGGAAGCCCTGCATCTCGTCGCAGCCATGGGCGCGCAGGAACGCCTCCTGTTCAGCGTTCTCGACGCCTTCCGCCACCACGGTCATACCGAGCGCCTTGCCCATGCTGATGATGGCCTGCGCGATCGCCTGATCCTCCGCATCCTGCGGCAGGTCGCGCACGAAGGAGCGGTCGATCTTGATGGTGTCGATCGGAAAATGCTTCATCAGCGACATCGACGAATATCCGGTGCCGAAATCGTCGATCGCCAAGCGAATGCCGCGGCTCTGGATGGCGTCGAGCACCTTGATCGCACGTCCGACATTGCGCATCATCATACTCTCGGTGACTTCGAGCTGGAGCAGCACCGGCGACATGCCGCTTGCGGCGAGCGCTTCGTCGACGTCCTGCAAGAGATGCTCGTCGACGAACTGGCGCGGCGACAGGTTCACCGCCATGGATACCGGCAAGAGGCCGCGCCGCTGCCAGGCCATGGCCTGCGCGCAGGCCTCCTTCATCACCCAGCGGCCGATCGGCACGATCAATCCGGTCTCCTCCGCCAGCGGAATGAACTGCGCCGGCGAGATATTGCCGAGATCGGGATGCGTCCAGCGCAATAGCGCTTCCACGCCGGTGATCTGGCCGGTCACCATGTCCACCTTGGGCTGGTAGTTCAGAGTGAACTGATCCCGCTCCAGCGCCCGGCGCAACGCGCTCTCCAGCGACAGCCGCTCGATCGACTGCGTGTTCACTTCCTTGGAGAAGAAGCGATAGCCGTTCTTGCCGTCTTCCTTGGCGAGATACATCGCCATGTCGGCATTCTTGGTCAGCGTCAGCGCGTCGGCACCGTTGGCCGGATACATCGCAATGCCGATGGAGGCGGTGGTGTGGCACTCGTGGCCGGCCAGCTCCATTGGCTTCGCGAGCACGCGGAGCAGTTCCGTCGCGATGCGCTGGACGTCGTCGATCTCGCCGCACTGGTCCAGGATCACCACGAACTCGTCGCCTCCGAGGCGCGCCACCACGTCGCTCGCTCGCAGCGCGCTGCGCAACCGGTCGGCGACTTCGAGCAGGAGCAAATCGCCCGCCTCGTGGCCGAGCGAATCGTTGATGACCTTGAACCGGTCGAGATCGATGAACAGCACCGCGAAACGATAGTCATGGCGCTCCGCCGCATCGATTGCCGCGCGCAACACGGCACTGAATGTCTCGCGGTTGGGCAGGTTGGTCAGGCTGTCATAGGAGGCGAGATACTCGATCCGCTCATCGGCCTTGTTCTTCTCGTCGGCGCGATCGAAATTCTCCATCGCGAAGGAGACGTTTTCAGCGAGACGCTGCAGCAGCTCGACGAACTCGTCGGTAAAGGCGGCAGGCTCCGCCGACAAGTAGATCATGACGCCAACTGCCTGGTCGTGGGCGACCAGCGGGAATGCCGCTCCCGAACGCGCGCCGTCGCCACGGACGATGGCGTGGAAGGCGCGGACGCGATCGTCATTGAGATAATCGTTGCTGATGCAAGGCTGGCGCGTGCGGAATGCCGTGCCGCTCATCCCACGGCCTTCCGGGCAATCGGGGTCGATGGAGAGGCGGACGGTGCGCGTGGTGCCGGCCGCGGGGCCGGCGCTGGCGACGATTTCCAGCTGGTCGCTGTCGGCGCTCGCGAGCGCGATGGTGGTCGAGGTGAATTTCGCGCCATTCGAAGCGGCAAGGCAGACGAGGTCGAACAGTTCGGCGCGCGACTTCGCCCGCATGATCGCCTCGTTGGTGGCGCTCAGCGACGCAAACATCCGCGTCAGGCGTTCCTTCTGCGCCTCGGTGCGGGCCTTCTCCTCGGCACGATCGAAATTGTCGAGGGCGAAAGAGACGTTTTCAGCAAGCCGCGCGAGCAGCTCGACCAGGTCGGGCGTGAACGTATTCTCTTCCGGTGCGAGGAAAAGCAGGATGCCAATCGGCTCCTGGCCGCCCCGCAGCAATGGGAAGCTGGCAGCAGCCCGGGTTCCATCCTCGATCGCCTTGGAATGCCAGTACACCGCTCGCGGATCGTTCTGATAATCGTTGATGACACTGGCCCGGCGGGTCCGCAGCGACATTCCTATGATTCCCTGGCCCTCAGGATGGTCGGCGGAAACAAGGCAGCTGCGACCCACCATTCGTTCCTGAAGCCGTCCCTTCACGGCGACCACCCGGACAAGTTCACGTTTGTCGTCCAAAGTGGCGATTGTCGCGGAGGCGAACACCCCGCCGAGCACGGCGGCCTGGCATGCGACCTCGAACAGTTCCTCGCGCGACTTGGCGCGCATGATGGCTTCGTTGGTCGCGCTCAGCGCCTCGAACATGCCACTCAGGCGATCACGCTGCTTGTCGGCCCGCGCTTTTTCGTCGGCCCGATCGAAATTCTCGAGCGCAAAGGCGACGTTGGCCTGGAGCTTGCGCAGCAGCTCGACGAACTCGTCCGTGAAAGTGCCGCGCTCGCGCGAGTTGAACAGGAATACGCCTTCGACCCTGTC
This sequence comes from Bradyrhizobium canariense, assembly GCF_019402665.1. Classification (GTDB taxonomy): domain Bacteria; phylum Pseudomonadota; class Alphaproteobacteria; order Rhizobiales; family Xanthobacteraceae; genus Bradyrhizobium; species Bradyrhizobium canariense. The sequence continues at coordinate 82,709 of NZ_VSST01000014.1, read as the reverse complement.
ACCATTGAACAGTGGCAGTGCGGTGGAGGACGCAATGCCGTTGCGACGCGCGCTGGCGTGCCAGGGCTCGAGGCGGGCGTCTGCCAGGATGTCGTTGCTGACGCAAGCCTGCCGCGTCCGGAACGCAGTGCCGGTCAGCCCACGTCCCTCCGGTACCTTGTCGCTGACCGGCAATCTGAAGGTCCGCACCTCGGCGGCATTCGGTCCGAACGATGCGACAACGCGAAGCAGTCCCGCGTCGGGATCGAGTAACGCGATGGAAGTCGAGGCGAACTTCGCACCGTGCACCGTGGCCTCGCAAACCAGATCAAAAAGTTCGCTGCGAGACCTTGCGCGCAGAATGGCCTCGTTCGTCGCGCTCAGCGCTGCGTACATGCGCGCCAGCCGTTCCTCCTCCAGCGCGATCTGGGCCTTCTCCTTGTCGCGGTCAAAGTTCTCGAGCGCAAAGCATACGGTTTCGGTCATGCGCAGCAACAGTGCGACGATGCCTTCGTCTTTTGCCCAGGCTTTGCTCACGAAGAAAAACAGCACGCCGATGCTGGTGCCACGCTTGATCAAGGGAGCAGCCACGCAGGCGACGGCGCCGGCATCGACGTTGGTTTGCTCCCAGGTCGTCCCCTTGGTACGATTGAGGAGGTCGTCCTCGACGATCGCTTTCTGAGTCCGGAACACCTGGCCGGAGATGCCCTTGCCATAGGGACTCTCCGCATCGATCGAGTAGCGCGTGCGTCTGATCAGATCCAGATTTTGTCCGGTCGCTGCCACCGGCGTCAGCCATTCGGAATCCGGCTCGCGCAGCAGAACGAAAGTGGCAAGCGATTTGCCGCTATGCACAGCGGCGTCGCAGACCCGCTGGTATAGATCCTGCTCAGTGCTGGCGTGAAGGATTGCTTCGTTGGTCGCAGTGAGGGCGCCGAACATGCGGTTGAGCCGCCGCACTGCCCGCTCGCCATCCAGGCGCGCTGTCTCGCGCGCGAAATTCTCCAGCGCATGTGAGATATTGCTCGACATCCGCTCGAAGAGCGAGACCATCGCCTCGTCGAGCGTGCCTGCCCCCGAGCGCGTCACATACAACACGCCGATGCTGCGACCGCCACAGATCAGGGGAAGCGCCGCGGCTGCCCCGACACCCGCTCCGGCAGCGCCTTCGCGCCACGCGAGCGAGCGCGGATCGTTCAGATAATCGTTACTGATGCAAATCCCCTGGCTGCGAAAGGCTTCGCCGCCGACGCCCGCCCCCTCCGGCGTGCCGGCCTCCGTGGTGATCGTGATCGCACGCAGCCGCGCAACGTCGTCGCCGCAGCCGGCCGCAAATCGGAGCCGCTGGCCATCCGGCTCCGCCAGGAACACGGCGACGGCCATGAAGTCCCCGCTCGAAAACCCGGCGTCGCAGACCTTCTGGTACAGCTCGTCCGGCGACTTCGCGTAAAGGATGGCTTCGTTGATGTCGCTCAACGCTGCAAGTGTGCGCGCGAGGGTCGTCTGCACGATCTCAACTCCCCGGCATTTCTGCCATTTTCTCCCGGGTAGCTTATGAGGGCGATGGCCTAAGTGGTGGTTATTGGTTCCCGCAAACCGTCGATCAAAGTGAACGAGCTGCAAACAGCTGTCGCGAACCTGTCAAAATCGCTATACTGAATGCCGGTTTCAGCCACAGACGCGCTCCCTTTACGAATTTGCAGCCCTGTATTGGTTTACGGGAGATTGATATCGCACCGGTGCTTTGAGACGATGGCTTCCAACAGGCACAGCCCGCCAAGGGCGAGACCTGAGGAAACGCCATGCCGATCGTCCAGGCCGACCGCCTCACGCGCATCAGCGCCGCGCTGCTTCGTGCCGCCGGAGCTTCCGCGGAAGAGGCCGACGCGATCGCATGCGGCTGCGTCAACGCCAATCTCGCCGGCCACGATTCCCACGGCGTGATCGCTGTTTCCGCTGATGGCGATGCGCGAAGGCATGATCGGGATCGCGACGGCGGATTCCGGCCGCTCGCGGAAGCACGTGGCGCCCTTCGGCGGCAAGGAGGCACGGCTCGGCACCATCCGATCTCGATTGCGGTGCCGTCCGACCTCGATGCGCCGTTCTACCTGGACATGGCGACCTCTGCGGCGCGCGCTGGCGCGCGAGTACAGGCTCGATACGATCCTCGACCTGGCCTGACGGATTTCGGCCTGACGCAATTCGGAGAACAGCAGCATGACGCGGCAGATGGTACTGGTCGGCTTCCTTCAGGCCCAGAACTGCACGAATTTGCCGAGCTCGTGGCGGCATCCGGACTCGCGCGACGATTCGATGTCGGCGGACTATTATCAGGAGATCGCCAAAATCCTCGAAGCCGGCAAGTTCCACATGGCGTTCTTCGACGACCGGTTGGCGATGCCGGACCGCTACGGCAACGATCACGCCCACACCGTCGAATACGGCATCCGCTGCGTGAAGATGGATCCGCTGATCGTGCTGACCACGATGGGCATGGTTACGGAGAAGCTCGGGTTGGGGGCGACCGGCTCGACGACTTATTTCGAACCTTTCGACATCGCCCGCCGCTTCGCAACGCTCGACCTGATGTCCGGCGGACGCGCCGGGTGGAACGTCGTCACCTCGCTCAACGACGGCGAGGCACACAACATGGGGCGCGACTCTCATCCCGAACATGATTCCCGCTACGACAAGGCCGACGAATTCATGGAGGTCGTGCTCGGCCATTGGGACACTTGGGAGGACGGCGCGCTCATCATGGACAAGACGAGCGGCCGCTTCGCCGATCCAGCCAAGGTGAAGCGGCTCGATCACAAGGGCCCATTCTACAAGTCGCGCGGTCCCTTCACCGTGCCGCGCTCGGATCAGGGCCATCCCGTGATCATCCAGGCCGGCGCGTCCGGACGCGGGCAGCGCTTTGCAGGACGATGGGGCGAAGTAATCTTTACCGCTGCACGTAACCTCTCCGCCGCCAAGGACGGCTATGCGGCGGTGCGTAACGAGGCCGCGAAAGTCGGCCGCGATCCGGAGGCGATGTTCCTCTGCAACCTGACGACGCCGGTTTGCGCCGCGACCAAAGCCGAGGCCGAAGATAAGATGGCGCTGATCAACAAGCTGCCGCTGCAGATCGATGCGCTGTCGCTGCTGGCCGAAGCACTCAACTACGACTTCGCCTCCAAGGATCTCGACGAGCCGCTGACGACTGAGGAGTTGAAGAGCATGCAGGGCATTCTGGGCATCCGGGACGGCGTGCTCAAGAACTCCGGTAAAAGCAATCCGAGCGCGCGCGACTTCGTCACCTTCTCCGGCCGCGGTCAGGTCCAGGATGCGATGGTTGGCGGCCCCAAGGAGATCGCGGACAAGCTCGAAGAAATGTTCGTCGAGCGCGGCTGCGACGGTTTTGTCATCGCCGCGACCTATGTGCCCGGCTCCTATGCCGATTTCGTGCAATATATCGTCCCGGAATTGCAGGGGCGCGGATTGTTCCAGAAGGAATATCGCGGCAAGACGCTGCGGGAAAATCTCGGGCTGAAGCGGCCGGCGGCCGGCGACTGGAAAGTGCAGCCGCGCGATGCCGCGGAATAACAACGGAGACACGGCATGCGCTGGCTGACATTCACGGCCGCGGACAAGACGTCCTGGGGATTCGTCGAGGGTGACCAAGTGATTGCGGTCGACGGCGATCCCTTCGGCGAATGGCAGCGGACCTCGCGCACGCATCCGCTGTCGCAGGTCAGAATCGAGCTTCCGCTGATTCCGCGCACCTTCTACTGCGTCGGCCTGAACTATCTGAAGCACCTGAAGGAGGCCGCCGACAAGCGGGGCGAAGTGCCGGCAGTGCCGGACAGACCAGAGATCGGCTATCGCGCTCAGAATGCGCTGATCGCACATGACGAGGACGTCGTGATCCCGTCCTTTGCGACGGACAAGATCCACTACGAAGGCGAACTCGTCGTCATCATCGGCAAGAAGGTCAAGCATCTCACGAAGCAGAATGCAATGGATTGCGTGTTCGGCTACACCATCGGCAACGACGTCAGCGAACGAAGCTGGCAGAAAGCCGACCGCAGCCTGTGGCGGTCGAAGAACGCCGACACGTTCAAGCCGATGGGCCCGTGGATCGAGACCGAAGTCGACCTCGCCCGTATGGAGACCATCGTTCGCGTCAACGGCGAGGAAACCAACCGCTTCCGCACCAACGACATGATCTTCGGCGTGGTGCCGTTCCTTGTCGAGCTATCCAAATACTTTACGTTATGGCCCGGCGACATGATCTGGATGGGCACCGACGGTGCGTCGCCCGACATCAAGCACGGCGATGTCGTGGAGATCGACATCACCGGCATCGGCACGTTGCGGAATAGATTCGTGCGGGAGGAGCGGTAGCCCACGTTGCACCAACAGTGTCGTCCCGGCGAAAGCCGGGACCCATGCGCCGCAGCAGATGTTTTGATTAGGACTCGTCGTTACGGCTTCGCAAGGCAATTGGCATTCGTGGTTATGGGTCCCGGCCTTCGCCGGGACGACGAAGCGCTGCCTCTCAAAACGGTAGGGTCACGCTGGTCTTGATCTCCTTCAGCACCACATTGCTTCTGACATAGCGAATGCCGGGAATGCGGAACATGAACTCGTCGAGAAATTTGTTGTAGGCCGTCATGTCCTGCACGACGACGCGCAAATGGTAATCGGCATCGCCCGTGGTCGCAAAGCACTCCAGCACCTCACGCCGCGTGGTCACCCGCGCGACGAACTCGTCGACGAATTTTGCGTCGTGCCGTTCCAGCGAGACGTGGAGGATCGCGGACATCGCGAAGCCGGCCTGCTCGCGCGCGACCAGGGCCGCATAGCCCTGGATGGCACCGCTCTCCTCCAGCGCGCGCACCCGGCGCCAGCAGGCCGAGGTGGACATGCCGACCGCGTCGGCGAGCTGCTGGTTGGTGGCGCGGCCGTCCTTCTGGAGATAGGCGAGAATCCGCGCGTCTTGGTCTTCGATCATGGAAAGCACCAAAATGGATTACCCTACCGATTTGTAGATTATAACGGACAATTCTACCACAATGGATATCCTATTCGGGAAAATAGGTAGGACCTACCAGTTGCCGAGGCCTACCCTTCTCCCATCCGGCAAGGATGCCGCGGGAGGTCCGCATGGACGCCATTTCCTCACTCGACGCCTACCAGCTTTCCGACCGCTACGATCGCGAAGAAGGCCGCGTCTTCCTCACCGGCACGCAGGCCATCGTCCGCATCGCGCTCGACCAGGTGCGGCGCGACCGTGCCGCCGGGCTGAACACGGCGGGCTTCATCTCGGGCTATCGCGGCTCGCCGCTCGGCGGCATCGATCTCGAACTGTGGCGCATCCAGGAGCGGCTGAAGCGGGACGGCATCGAATTCCTCCCCGCGGTGAACGAAGACCTTGCCGCGACGGCGGTGCTCGGGTCGCAGCAGGTCGAGACGCAAGCTGACCGCGAGGTCGATGGTGTGTTCGGGCTCTGGTACGGCAAGGGTCCCGGCGTCGATCGCTCCGGCGATGCGCTGAAACACGGCAATGCCTACGGCTCCTCACCGCATGGCGGCGTTCTGGTGGTCGCTGGCGACGACCATGGCTGCGTCTCGTCCTCGATGCCGCACCAGTCCGACGTCGCTTTCATGAGCTGGTTCATGCCGACGCTCCACCCCGCAAGCGTCAGCGAGTATCTCGAATTCGGTGAATATGGCTATGCGCTGAGCCGCTTCACCGGCATGTGGGTCGGCTTCAAGGCGATCTCGGAGATCGTGGAATCCGGCGCCTCCGTCGCGCTGCGCCCGCCGCGCGCCTTCCACACTCCGGACGTCACGCCGCCACCCGGCGGCTTGCACTATCGCTGGCCCGATCTGCCGGGGCCGCAGATCGAGGAGCGGCTGGAGGCGAAGAAGCACGCGGTCTACGCCTTCGCAAAGGCCAATCCGATCGATCGTCACATCTACGATATCCCGGGCGCTACCTACGGCATCGTCACCACAGGCAAAGCCCATCTCGATCTGATGGAAGCGTTGCGGTTGATGGATCTCGACGAAGCGGCCTGCCGCAGCATCGGCATCGACATCTACAAGGTTGGCATGGTCTGGCCGCTGGCGCTGCATGACGCGATGGCCTTCGTGAAGGGCAAGCGCGAGATCCTCGTGGTCGAGGAGAAGCGCGGTATCATCGAAAGCCAGTTCAAGGAATATTTTTACGATTATCCGGGCGAAAAACCCGAGCGCATGGTCGGTAAGCACGACGAAACCGGCGCGCGGCTGATCTCCTGGATCGGCGAATTGTCGCCGCGCGCGCTCGCTGGGGTGCTTGCACGCCGTCTCGATCCGATGTTCCCAAGCCTTAATCTCGCCGCGCGCGCAGCCGGCTTGATGCCTGAGGCTGCGCGCACGATCAACGTCAGCGGTGCGACGCGCACGCCGTATTTCTGCTCCGGATGCCCGCACAACACATCGACAAAAGTGCCGGAGGGGTCGAAGGCGCTGGCCGGCATCGGCTGTCATTTCATGGCGAGCTGGATGGACCGCGAGACATCGTCCCTGATCCAGATGGGCGGCGAAGGCGTGAACTGGGCCGCCTCGTCACGCTTCACCGGCAACAAGCACGTGTTCCAGAATCTCGGCGAAGGCACCTATTATCATTCGGGCTCGATGGCGATCCGGCAGGCGATCGCGGCCAAAGCCAACATCACCTACAAGATCCTGTTCAACGATGCCGTCGCCATGACCGGCGGCCAACCCGTCGACGGCCCGATCAGCGTCCACGCCATCGCGCACAGCGTCCGCGCCGAGGGCGTTGCGCGCATCGCGTTGGTGTCGGACGATCCAGCGCAATTTTCGCCAGGCGACCTGCCGGTCGGCGTGTCCATCCATCCGCGCGAAGAGATGGACGATGTACAGCGCGAGCTGCGCGAGATTCCCGGCGTCTCGGTTCTGATCTATCAGCAGACCTGCGCGACAGAGAAGCGGCGTCGTCGCAAGCGTGGGCAGATGATCGATCCCAAACGCTTCGCCTATATCAGCGATCTCGTCTGCGAAGGCTGCGGCGACTGCTCGGTCGAATCCAACTGCCTCAGCGTCGAGCCCAAGGAGACACCCTTCGGCCGGAAGCGGCGGATCAATCTCTCGTCCTGCAACAAGGACTTTTCCTGCCTCAACGGGTTTTGCCCGAGCTTCGTCACCGTTGAGGACGCGACGCGCCGGAAGAAGGGCGCAAGCCGGACCGACGCGGTCGGCCACGCGGCCACACTTCCCCTGCCCACTCTCGCAACGCTCGACCGTCCCTATGATCTGCTCGTCACCGGCGTCGGCGGCACCGGCGTGATCACGGTCGGCGCGCTGATCGGCATGGCGGCGCATCTCGAACGAAACGGCGTCTCGGTGCTGGATTTTACCGGCTTTGCGCAGAAATTCGGGCCGGTGCTGAGCTACATCCGGTTGGCCGCGTCCCCCGACGCATTGCATCAGGTCCGTATCGACCAGGGCGCGGCCGATGCGCTCATCGGTTGCGACCTCGTCGTCAGCTCCTCGCCGAAGGCGTCCGGCACCTATCGGAAAGGCACGCGAGCCGCGGTCAACACCGCGGAGATGCCGACCGGCGAGGTCGTCCGCTTCCGCGACGCGGATCTCGCCTCACCCGCCCGCCTGCGCGCGATCGGCCAGGTGATCGGCGACGGCAATCTCGACACCATCAACGCCAACGCACTGGCGGAGCGTCTGCTCGGCGATGCCGTCTATGCCAACATCGTCATGCTGGGCTTTGCCTGGCAGCGCGGGCTGTTGCCGGTCTCGCTGTCGGCGCTGTTGCGCGCGATCGAGCTCAACGGCGTCGCGGTCGAAAGCAACAAGCAGGCTTTCGCCTGGGGCCGGATTGCAGCGGCCGACCCTGACTTCTTGCCGAAGGTGGACGAAGCGCCCAAGGCCGAGACGCTCGACCAGCTGATCGACCGCCGCGCCGACTTCCTCGCGGCTTATCAGAACGATGCCTATGCAGCGCGCTATCGAGCACGCGTTGCAAACGTTCGCAATGCGGAAGCCAACCTGAATAGCGAGAAGTTGACCGAGGCGGTTGCGCGCGCCCTGTTCAAGCTGATGGCCTACAAGGATGAGTACGAGGTGGCGCGCCTGCACATGCAGAGCGGCTTCCTCGACGAGCTGAAGCGCGAGTTCGAGGACGGCTTCAGCGTCAAATACCATCTCGCTCCGCCCTTCCTGCCGTCCGAGCGCGACGCCCGCGGCCGGCCGCGCAAGCGCGCCTTCGGCCAGTGGATCCAGCTGCCGCTCGCCGCGCTCGCGCGACTGAAAGGGTTGCGCGGGACAGTATTCGATCCGTTCGGCTACACCGTCGAACGCCGCACCGAGCGAAACCTGATCGCCTGGTATGAGGGCGTGATCGAACGGATGCTCGGCGAACTCGATGCGGCGCGCCTGCCCGATCTCGTCGTGATCGCCAAGGCGCCGATGGAGATCCGCGGTTACGGGCCGGTGAAGGACATCGCGATCGCGAAGGTGAAGCCGGCGGTCGAACGGCTTCTCGCCGATGTGATCGCAGCGTCGCAGGCAAAGTTGCGCGCCCACGGTTGACGTGATGCCGGCGAGGCTTCAGCCTCCCGAATTCGAGGGCTCCATGATGGAGCCGGGCAAGCGGGTGACGCATCATGGATTTCGATCAGTTGACCCTGACCCAGGCCGCCGCCGACCTCCGCGCCGGCAAGGTGACGAGCACAGCACTCACGACGGAAGCGCTTGCCCGCGCCAAAGCCAATGCCGACCTCAATGCCTTCGTCACCCTGGACCAGGCCGGCGCCCTGAAGGTTGCTGCCGCATTCGACGCGACGGGCGACCGGACAAAACCGCTTGGCGGCGTGCCCATCGTGATCAAGGACAACATCGAGGTTGCCGGGCTGCCCTGTAGCGCGGGCACGCCGGCCCTGAAGGATTACGTTCCCACGGCCGACGCGCCAGTTGCGGCAAAACTGCGGGCCGCAGGCGCGGTCATCATCGGCAAGACCAGCATGCACGAGCTCGCCTTCGGCATCTCCGGCTACAACACCGCATTCAAGACCGCTGCCGAGTTCGGCGTGCGCAACGCCTATGACCGGGCCCTGATCGCCGGCGGCTCTTCCTCCGGGACCGGTACCGCGATCGGCGCGCGCATCGTGGCAGGCGGGCTCGGCACCGACACCGGCGGATCGGTCCGGGTGCCGGCTGCGCTGAATGGATGCGCCTCGCTGCGCCCGACCATCGGACGCTATCCGCAAGCTGGAATTGCGCCGCTCTCGCACACCCGCGACACCGCGGGTCCCATGGCCGCGACCATGGCGGATGTCGCGCTGCTCGACCGCGTCATTGCAGGCGGCGATGCCATCGCGCCGGCCGATCTGAAGCTGGTGCGGATCGGCATCGTAAAGGCGATGCTGAGCAATCTCGACGCCGACACCGACGCCGCATTCGAGGCGGCCGTCACGAAAATGAAGGCGCAGGGCGTCACCGTCATCGAAATCGAGATGCCGCTGCTCGCCGAACTCAACGGCCAGGTGAGCTTTCCCGTCGTGCTGTATGAGGCCTATGACGACATGGTCGCGTATCTCAGACACACCGGTACCGGCCTCAGCATCGCGGCGCTGGCAGCGGAGATATCCAGCGCAGACGTCAAGGGTACCTATGATGGGCTGGTGATCCCGCGCAAACTGCCCGCCCCCGATGGCACGCTGGTTGACGCCAAGCCGATCTACGACGCCGCGATCAACACAGCGCGCCCCGCGCTTCAGGCGCTCTACAGCAGGACTTTCGCCGACAACCGGCTCGATGCCATCGCCTTCCCGACCACGCCGCGCGTCGCCATTGCCTCCAATCCCGATTCCAGCAGCCTCGAAAATTTCGGCCTGTTCATCCAGAACACCGATCCCGGCAGCAATGCCGGAATTCCCGGAATCCAGATCCCGATTGCGCTCGGCCCGGTCAGCAAGCTCCCGATCGGGCTCGAGCTGGATGGCCCGTCCGGAAGCGATCGCCGCCTACTTGCGGTCGGGATGGCACTTGAAAAAGTGTTCGGACGGCTGCCGGCGCCGTCCCGATCATGAATAGGGATTGATCAGCTTCTGCTGCTCAGCGCTATGATGCACGAGCATGTCGATGAAGGTCCTGACCTTTGCCGACAGATGATGGCGGTGTGGATAGACGGCATTCATCGACATCTCGACTGGACGATATTCGGGCAAGAGGCGCACGAGCCGACCGGCCTCGAGATCGTCGCGGATCAGAAATCCGGCCATCAGGCAGACGGCAGCGCCTTCCAGCGCCACCTTTCGCAAGGCCTCACCGCTGTTGGTGATGAAGCTGCCGGAGATGCGCACCGATGCCGGCGCGCCCTTGCGATCGAAGAAGCGCCAATCGTCGCCGAACGGATAATTCAAATGGCGCCCGCAATTGTGCGCGGCGAGCTCGTCGAGCTTCTGCACGCGACCGTGCTTGTCGAGATAGTCGTGCGAGCAGCACAGGACGTGGCGCCAGGTGGCCAGGCTGCGGACGATCAGGCTCGAATCCGGCGGCGCGGTCATGCGCAGAGCAACGTCATAACCTTCTTCGATGAGATCGATGTCGGCCTCGCCCATGCGCAGATCGATCTTGAGCTCCGGATAGGTCGACAGGAGCCTCGCCACCACGGGCGCGACGAACGGCACCATATGCGTGGCGACGTGGATCCGTAGCGTGCCGCGCGGCACCGACTGCAATTCGCTCGCGATGTCGTCGGCCTGTTTGATTTCGGCGAGTATCTGGATGCAGCGGTCGTAATAGGCCTTGCCGATGTCGGTGAGGCTGACCTTGCGCGTGGTGCGCTGAAGCAGCCTCACCCCGAGGCGGTCTTCCAACGCCTGGACGTGATTGCTCACCATGGTGGTCGACATGTTGAGCTTGCGGGCTGCTGCAGAGAAGCCGCCGGCCTCGGCCACCCGGCTGAAGACTTCGAGACTTGTCAATCGGTCCATACCGACTGATTATCCGCTCTTGGTCGATAATCGCAAGAAATTCTGTCCGATTATCCATCAGATCGTCTCGCGCGCGGATGGCGGATGGGTTAGCCGCAATCGCTCGACAGAGGCGGCAATCGCTCTGGGGCAGTCGCACCTCCGGCTCGGTAGACCGTACGTGCCAAGGCGAGATGGCCGGACTATCCACTCTCAGCGGATAATCCTTCCGGCATTTCGCCGATTATCGATCGAGCGAAGAAGACCGATAGTCGCAGCTAGCCGATAGGAGACTGCCATGTCCGAGATGCCCCGCACCGAAACCTTCCAGCAAGCGACTGAGATAACTCAAGCTTCCCTCACGGCGCCGGTGCGTGGTCCGGCCCGGAATATGGTCCGGCGGGCGGTGTTGGCGCTCGCGTTCCTCGCGGGCACAGCAGCGATTGTCCATTACGGACACGACTACTGGGTCAACGGCCGTTATCTCGAGACAACCGACGACGCCTATGTGAAGGCCGACTCCACGATCGTCGCGCCAAAAGTCTCGGGCTACATCGCCAAGGTGCTGGTCAGCGACAACGAAAAGGTCAAAGCGGGCCAGGTGCTGGCGAAGATCGACGACCGCGACTTCAAGGCGGCGCTCGACCAGGCCCGCGCTGATGTCGCTGCGGCGGAAGCATCGGTGCGCAACCTCGACGCCCAGCTCGAACTCCAGCAGCCGATCATCGAGCAGAGCACGGCCGATGTCGCTGCTGCGGACGCGAATCTGAAATTTGCGCAGGAGGAGCGCGCCCGCTACGACGATTTGATGAAGTCGGGCTCCGGCACGATTCAGCGCGCACAACAGACTGACGCTGCGTTGCGCGCCAGCAATGCACAGCTGCAACATGCCAGGTCGGGCCTCGTGGCCGCGCAACGCAAGGTCGACGTGCTCACCACCCAGCGCGCGCAGGCTACGGCCCAACTCGAACATGCGCGCGCGGTCGCGGAGCAGGCGACGCTGAATCTCTCCTACACCGAGATTACCGCGCCGGTCGACGGCACGGTCGGCGCCCGCTCATTGCGCGTGGGACAGTTCGTGCAGGCCGGCACGCAATTGATGGCGGTAGTGCCGCTCGATGCGGTCTATGTCGTGGCAAATTTCAAGGAGACGCAACTCACCCATGTCCGCTCCGGCCAGCCGGTCGAGCTGCACGTCGACAGCTTCCGCAACCAGACCCTGCGCGGCCATGTCGACAGCCTGTCGCCGGCGAGCGGCCTTGAATTCGCGCTGCTGCCGCCCGACAACGCCACGGGCAATTTCACCAAGATCGTGCAACGGGTGCCGGTGAAGATCGTGCTCGACGACCACAGCCTGACCGGCCTGCTGCGCCCCGGCATGTCCGCGGTGCCGACCGTCGACACCAAACAGGCCGTCATGGCCGAGCGCGAGACGGCAAAGCATCTCGCCGACAACGCGGCCCGTCCTAACGGCGGCTGAAGCCGGGAGGGTCCCGTGGGATTTTCAAATCCTGCCGGATGATCCTTCCTGCGCTTCTCCGATTATCGAAACCAACTGCTTGATCCATCCTGTCTCCGTAACCGAGACGAGGCCTCCATGAGCACGCTCCAAACGACCGTCAACGCCGCCTCCGCCGCCAAAATCCCCGCTTCAGTCGCGGCCCCCATAACGCCTGCCGTGTCGACCAAGACCTGGATTGCCGTGATCGGCGCGACGCTCGGCGCCTTCATGGCGGTGCTGAACATTCAGATCGTCAACGCGTCGCTCGCCGACATCCAGGGCGCGATCGGCGCCGGCATCGACGATGGCGGCTGGATCTCGACCTCTTATCTGATCGCGGAGATCGTGGTGATCCCGCTCTCGGGCTGGCTGGCGCAGGTGTTCTCGATCCGCATCTATCTCCTCACCAACGCGGTCCTCTTCCTGGTCCTATCGGCCGCCTGCGCGTTGGCGCAGGACCTGCCGCAGATGATCGTGCTGCGGGCGGTGCAAGGTTTTACCGGCGGCGTGCTGATTCCGATGGCGTTCACGCTCATCATCACATTGCTGCCGCGCGGAAAGCAGCCGGTCGGCCTCGCGCTGTTCGCGCTGTCGGCGACGTTCGCGCCCGCGATTGGCCCCACCATCGGCGGCTATCTCACCGAGAATTTTGGCTGGCAGTACATCTTCTACGTCAACGTCGTCCCGGGCGGGATCATGGTCGGCATGCTCTGGTACGCCCTCGATGCAAAGCCCATGAAGCTGTCGCTGCTGCGCGACGGCGACTGGGCCGGCATCATCACCATGGCGATCGGACTGTCGGCGCTGCAGACAGTGCTCGAGGAAGGCAACAAGGACGACTGGTTCGGCTCGCCCTTCATCGTCAAGCTGTCCGTCATCGCGGCCGTGGCCCTGATCGCCTTCCTGATCATCGAGCTCACGGTGAAGAAGCCGCTCCTCAACCTGCGTCTGCTGGTCCGCCGCAACTTCGGCTTCGGCATGCTCGCGAACTTCCTGCTGGGGATCGCACTCTACGGCTCGGTGTTCATCCTGCCGCAATATCTGGCCCGCATCCAGGGCTACAATGCCGAGCAGATCGGCATGGTGCTGGCCTGGACCGGCCTGCCGCAACTTCTGCTGATCCCGCTGGTGCCGCGGCTGATGCAGACGCTCGATGCGCGGCTCATCATCGGCGTCGGCTTCGTCCTGTTCGCGGCCTCCAACTTCATGAATATCTATATGACCGGCAACTATGCCGCCGATCAATTGCTCTGGCCCAATGTGGTCCGCGCGATCGGCCAGGCGCTGGTGATGGCGCCGCTGTCCGCGGTGGCCACGGCCGGCATCGAGGCGGAGAATGCGGGCTCGGCGTCCGGCCTGTTCAACATGATGCGCAATCTCGGCGGCGCCGTCGGCATCGCGCTGTTGCAGACCCTGCTGACCAAACGCGAGCAGTATCACTCCAACGTGCTGATGCAGTCGGTCTCGGTATTCGAGCAGTCCACCCGCACGAGACTGGAACAGCTCACGCAATATTTCATCAATCACGGCGTGCTCGACCGTGCGGATGCCGCGCATCGCGCCTATGTCGCGATCGGTCACATCGTCCAGAAGCAGGCTTACATCTTCGCCTTCAGCGACACCTTCTATCTGCTCGGCATGGCGCTGATCGTGGCGCTCGCCGCCGTCCTGTTCTTGAAGAAGCCCGGCCATGCCTCGGCCGGCGGCGCCCACTGACATCAACCCGGCAACCAAGGAGAACGACCATGAAACCCCGCATGAATTTCTACCAGGCCGCACCCGACACGATGAAGGCCCTGATGGGGCTGGAAGAGCAGATCCAGTCGACGGGCCTTGAGAAATCGCTGATCGAGCTCGTCAAGATCCGCGCGTCACAGATCAACGGATGTGCCTTCTGCATCAACATGCACACCGAGGACGCGCGCAAGCGCGGCGAGACCGAGCAGCGCATCTATCTGCTCAACGCCTGGCGCGAATCCCCGCTCTACACCGACCGCGAGCGCGCCGCACTGGCCTGGACCGAGTCGGTGACGCTGATCTCCGAGACGCACGCGCCCGATGACGTCTACGAGCAGGTCCGCGCGCAATTCTCCGATGCGGAGACGGTGAACCTGACCATGCTGATCGGCGCCATCAATGCCTGGAACAGGATCGCAATCGCATTCCGCGCGGTTCACCCGGTGAAGGTGAAGGCGTCGGTGGCCTGAGGTGCTGACGCATGAGGCCAAACTGCCTCCATGCATTCGACTGTCATGCCCCGGCTTGACCGGGGCATCCAGTACGCCGCGGCTTCTCGAGTCAAGCACTCCCGTCACGGCGTACTGGATCGCCCGGTCAAGCCGGGCGATGACGGCGGTGGACGGCTAAACCGCCGTCGCCTTGGCGAACTCCACGTAGATCTCGCGCAACCGCGCGGCAAGCGGGCCGGGCTTGCCGTCGCCGACCTTCTTACCGTCGATCGCAACCACCGGCTGGACGAACAACGACGCCGAGGTGGCAAAGGCTTCCTTGGCGGCGAGCGCCTCGGCGACCGTGAAGGAACGCTCTTCGACGCGGAGCTGACGCTCTTCAGCCAGCGCCACCACCGCCTTGCGGGTGCAGCCCGGCAGGATCGCGTTTGAGTTCTTGCGGGTCACGATGACGTCGTCCTGGGTGAGAATGAACGCCGAGGACGAGCCGCCTTCGGTGACGTAGCCGTCTTCCAGCATCCAGGCTTCGCCCGCGCCGGCTTCGGCCGCGGCCTGCTTCGCCAGCACTTGCGCCAGCAGCGCGACGCTCTTGATGTCGCGCCGCTCCCAGCGGATGTCAGGCACGGTGATCACGTTGATGCCGGTCTTGGCCGAGGCGGCGTTGATGATGTCCTTCTCCGACGTGAACATCACCAGGCTCGACTTGACGTCGCCCTTGGGGAAGGCGAAATCGCGGCCCTTGTCGGCGCCGCGGGTGACCTGGAGATAGACGAGACCGTTCTCGACCTGGTTGCGCGCGATCAGCTCTTTCTGGAGCTCGGTGATACGCTCGACCGTCTCGGGCAGCTTCAGCTGGATCTCGCCGACCGAGCGCTCCAGCCGCGCCAGATGCGAGGCATTGTCGATCAGCTTGCCGTCGAGCACGGCCGAGACCTCATAGATGCCGTCGGCGAACAGGAAGCCGCGATCGAGGACCGAAATTTTGGCGTCCGAGAGCGGGACGAATGAGCCGTTGACATAGGCGATCGGATCCAAGGCAGGTCTCCTGGGGAGGAAGGGATTTGGCGCGCTTATACGTGAAATGGGGGCGGCGATCACCCCTCTATTCGTCATTCCGGGGCATTCGCGCAGCGAATGAGCCCGGAATCCATTTCGCCTCGTACAATGCCGCCCGATGGATTCCGGGCTCGCGACTACGTCGCGCCCCGGAATGACGGCGGAGTTAGTGGGAGAGAATCTTCGACAAGAACTTCTGCGCGCGGTCGCTGCGGGGCTTGCCGAAGAAATCGTCCTTCGGGGCGTCCTCGACGATCTCGCCGCGATCCATGAAGATCACGCGGTTGGCAACCTTGCGGGCAAAGCCCATCTCGTGCGTCACGACCATCATGGTCATGCCCTCATGGGCGAGGTCCACCATGACGTCGAGCACCTCGCTCACCATTTCGGGGTCGAGCGCCGAGGTCGGCTCGTCGAACAGCATGACAATGGGATCCATCGCGAGCGCGCGAGCGATCGCCACCCGCTGCTGCTGGCCACCGGACAGGTTCGCGGGATACTTTTGCGCCTGTTCCTTCAGGCCGACGCGCTCCAGCAGCTGCATGCCTTTCGCCATCGCCTTGTCGCGCGACCGGTCGAGCACCTTCTGCTGTGCGAGGCAGAGATTGTCGATGATCTTCAGATGCGGAAACAGCTCGAAGTGCTGAAACACCATGCCGACACGCGAGCGCAGCTTGGGCAGATTGGTCTTGGGATCGTTGACCTTGGTGCCATCGACGCTGATGTCGCCTTTCTGGAACGGCTCCAGGGCGTTGACGCATTTGATCAGCGTCGACTTACCTGATCCCGACGGGCCGCAGACCACGACCACCTCGCCCTTGGTGACGCTGGTGGTGCAGTCGGTCAGCACCTGGAAGCTCGGGCTGTACCATTTGTCGACGTGGCTGATCTCGATCATGACAGACTCTATCGAATGATGGCGATGCGCGCCTGCAGGCGGCGAACGCCGAAGGACGCAACACAGGAAATGGTGAAGTAGACGATTGCTGCGAACAGATACATTTCGACCAGACGGCCGTCGCGCTGCGCGACCTTGCTTGCCGCACCGAGGAAATCGGTGATCGACAGCACGTAGACCAGGGAGGTGTCCTGGAACAGCACTATGGTCTGCGTGATCAGCACCGGCAGCATGTTACGGAAGGCCTGCGGCAGCACGACGTAGCGCATGGTCTGGGCGTAAGTCAGGCCAAGGGCGTTGGCTGCGGCCGGCTGGCCGCGCGAGATCGACTGGATGCCGGCACGCATGATCTCGGAGAAGTACGCGGCCTCGAACATGATGAAGGTGATGAGCGAGGATGCGAACGCGCCGACGCTGATCGGGCGCGAGGCGCCGGTTACCCACTGCCCGATATAGGGCACCAGGAAGTAGAACCAGAAGATCACCAGCACCAGCGGCAGCGATCGCATGAAGTCGACATAGACCCCGGCGATGCGGCCCAGGATCTTGAAGCCAGACAGCCGCATCAGCGCGATGGCCGTGCCAAAGATCAGGCCGCCGAGCGCCGCAAGCCCCGTGAGCATCAGCGTGAACGTCATGCCCTCGTAGAACAGATAGGGCAGTGCGCGACGGATGACCTCGAAATCGAAATTGCTGAACATGATGCTATTTCCCCGTGATGTAGCCGGGGATCGCGACGTAGCGCTCGAGGAAGCGCATTGCGGTCACGACGACGGCGTTGACGAGGAGATAGAGAAGGGTCGCGGCGGTGAAGGCCTCGAACACCTGGAACGAGAATTCCTGCATGGAGCGCGCCTGCCCGGTCAACTCAAGCAAGCCGATGGTGATGGCCACAGCCGTGTTCTTGATGGTGTTGAGGAACTCGGACGTCAGCGGCGGCAGGATGATGCGGAACGCCATCGGCAGCAAAATGTAGCGATAAGCCTGCAAGGTCGTCAGGCCGAGCGCGGTCGCCGCCATCTTCTGGCCGCGCGGGAGCGATCCGATGCCGGCCTGCAACTGCACGGCGACGCGCGCCGACATGAAGAAGCCGATGCCGATCGCCGCCGTCCAGAACGGCGCATTGGGCAGCTGCTTCAGCCAGAGGCCGGCAGATCTCGGCAGCAGTTCCGGCAGCACGAAGAACCACAGGAAGAGCTGCACCAGCAGCGGCATGTTGCGGAAGAATTCGACATAAGCAAAGCCGAACCAGTACGCTCCCTTCGACGGCAGCGTGCGCATCACGCCGACGATCGAGCCCATGATCAGCGCGATGATCCATGCGAGCGCACCCGTCTTGAGGGTCAGCACCAGGCCCGACAACAGCATGTCGAGATAGGTGCCGGTCCCCATCGGGTTGGGCTCGAAGAAAATTCCCCAGTTCCAGTGGTAGTTCACGTGTCCCCCGCGCGAACGCGCCAGTCATGGATGTCCCGGCGCCTATGCAAATGTCCGGCCACCTTGGAGTCAAGATGGCCGGACACGATCCGGATCGAAAGATCGCGGTTATAGCTTACTTATAATCGTCCGGGTTCGGCGAGTCGGTTGGCTTGGCGAACTCGTTCTTCAGCTCGGCCGAGATCGGGGTGTTGAGATTCAGACCCTTCGGCGGGATCTTCTGGGTAAACCACTTGTCGTAGATCTTCTGGCCTTCGCCAGAGGTGTAGAGCGCGGCGGTCGCCGCATCGACCACCTTCTTGAACGGCGCGTCGTCCTTGCGCAGCATGATGCCGTAGGGCTCAGGCTTGGAGAACGCGTCCTTGGAGATGACGTAGTCGTCGGGCGACTTCGAGCCGGCTACGAGGCTCGCGAGCAGGATGTCGTCCATCACGAAGGCGACGGCACGATCGGTCTCGACCATCAGGAAGGATTCGGCGTGGTCCTTGGCCGGGATGATGTTGGCGCCGAGGCCTTTCGCAACATTGGCTTCGGTGAGCTGCTTGATGTTGGTGGTGCCGGCGGTCGAGACCACGGTCTTGCCCTTGAGATCGTCGATCGACTTCAGGCCGCTCGACTTCTTGAAGACGTAGCGGCTGGCGGTCAAATAATGGGTGTTGGTGAAGGCGACCTGCTTCTGGCGCTCGGCGTTGTTGGTGGTCGAACCGCATTCGAGGTCGATGGTGCCGTTCGCCATCAGCGGAATACGGGTCGCCGAAGTCACCGGGTTGAGCTTGACCTCGAGCTTGTCGAGCTTGAGCTCCTTCTTCACGGCGTCGACGATCTTGTAGCAGATGTCCATCGCGAACCCGATGGGCTTCTGGTTGTCGTCGAGATAGGAGAACGGGATCGAGGAGTCGCGGAAGCCGAGCGTAATGGCGCCGGTGTCCTTGATGTTCTTCAGCGTGCCGGTGAGCTCCTCGGCCCCGGCCTGGCTGACAGCGAAGGTCGCGGCGAGCGCGAGGCCGATGCTACGGAAATGTTTCACTTTTTGGTCCCCTTTCAGGATGATGCCGGCGGGATGCAAGCACAAATTGGGTTGGAATAGAATGTGACTTTTGGCTGGATCGCGGCTCCGGTTAACGGCTCAGGCCGGCGGGCGCGTTAGCGGTCTTGTTAGCGCGCTTGGCAATTCCCCGAGATCCCAGAACAGGCCGGCCATCACCGTCAAGGCCTCTTCGGTCAATGGCAGCAGGATGTGCTCATTGGGCGCATGCTGGGAGCAGCCGGGATAGGAGTGCGGCACCCAGATCGTCGGCAGGCCCAATATCTCGGAGAACACGTCGTTGGGCAACGAGCCGCCGAAATTCGGCAGCACCGCCGGCACTTTGCCGGTGGTCTGGCGCACCGAATCCGCCGCCCATGTGATCCAAGGGCTGTCGAAATCCGTGCGCGAGGCGGCAAAGCTCTGCGCCGCCCGGACCTCGACCATCGGAAAGCCCTTCTGCACCAGGTGCGCGCGAACCGCCTCGATCAGCCCATCGATCTTGGTGCCGACCACGAAACGCAGTTGCAGCACGGCATTGGCGTGGCCGGGAATGGCGTTGGCCGGCTTCTCGATATTGCCCGACGACATCGCCAGCACTTCGAGCGTGTTCCAGGCATAGAGCCGCTCGGCCGCCGAAAGACCCTCCTCGCCCCAGTTCTCGGCTAACGCCGGCTCGTCCTCGGT
The DNA here is from genome assembly GCF_019402665.1 of Bradyrhizobium canariense. Classification (GTDB taxonomy): domain Bacteria; phylum Pseudomonadota; class Alphaproteobacteria; order Rhizobiales; family Xanthobacteraceae; genus Bradyrhizobium; species Bradyrhizobium canariense. Next base: position 62,956 of record NZ_VSST01000014.1, on the reverse strand, counting down.
CGGCACCACCTGCACGTCCGCAAGATAGCTGCGGATCTGGTTGGTGAGGCGCGGCGGCTTCAGCGCGTCCAGCTGAAGGCGGCCGTGGCCGTCGACCAGCGTCGAGATCGCGTTGACCAGAATGGTCGCGGGGTTGGCGAGCACGCCGCCCCAATTGCCAGAGTGATGGCCGCCGTCGCGAAGGTTCACATCGAGATGAATGCGGATGCCGCCACGGCAGCCGAGGAACAGGGTCGGACGGTCGGCGGACAGGCGCGGCCCGTCGGAGGCCATGAACAGATCGGCCTTGAGCGCATCGCGATGGAGATCGCAGACCTTGCCGAGATCCGGCGAGCCGATCTCCTCGCCCATCTCGATGATGAACTTGGCGTTGAAGCCGAGCTTGCCGCCGCGGGCCTCGCGCACCGCGCGGAGTGCGGCCATGTTGATGCTGTGCTGGCCCTTGTTGTCGGCGGTGCCGCGACCGTAAAGACGTGTGCCCGAAACGGTGGTGCGCCAGGGATCGCGGCCGTCGCGCCACTCGCCTTCCATGCCGTCGACGACGTCGCCATGGCCGTAGATCAGCACGGTCGGCGCCGTCTCGCTCTCGCGGTGTTCGGCGAACAGGAACGGCGCCTTGCCGCTGGGAGATTCGATCATCCGGCTTTCGAAATCGAGCGCGGCGAAAGCGGGCACCATCTCCTGTTCCAGATAGGCGCGCAGCTCGACGCTCCGGTTCGGATTCTGGCTCTCGGTCCGATAGGCGACGCGACGGTCGAGTTCAGCGAGGAACGCGCCGGATTTGAAATCGTCACGGGCGCGGGCGATGGCATCGGCTCTGGTCATTATTTTCTTTTTTAGGTTGCGAGACGAAGGAGCATACCCGATACGGGCAGGCCTCCGAAAGTGGCGGGGACTTCGATAGTCTTGGGATTTCGTTCTTGCTCTCTTGAGATTGGCTTGCCAAGCGCGGCAGCGCCGCTGATTTTGGCCTTGCCAACGTCGCGCTATATGCAAGAACTTCGCCAAGTTCGGGCGCAGCTCTATCATTCGAAGAGTGCCCGGTACAGGGCGCCCGGGGGACCATCATGGCCAAGCAGATCAGGCTCAATGCATTTGCGATGAATTGCGTCGCGCACCAGTCACCGGGCCTTTGGACCCATCCGCGCGACCGCACTGCCGAATATACCCGCCTGCCCTACTGGATCGATCTTGCCAAAACGCTGGAGCGCGGCCGTTTCGACGGGCTGTTCCTGGCCGACGTGCTCGGCGTCTATGACGTCTACGGCAACAGTCCTGACGCAGCCTTGCGCAACGCGGCCCAGTCGCCCTCGAACGATCCGCTGCTGCTGCTGTCGGCAATGGCTGCGGTGACGCAGAATCTCGGCTTCGGCGTCACCAGCAATCTCTCCTTCGAGCCGCCCTATCCGTTCGCGCGGCGGATGTCGACGCTCGATCATCTCACCGAGGGACGTATCGGCTGGAATGTCGTCACCGGCTATCTCGACAGCGCCGCGCGCGGCGCCGGCAAGGACAAGCAGATCGGGCACGACGACCGCTACGAGATCGCGGACGAATATATGGAGGTCGTCTACAAGCTCTGGGAAGGGAGCTGGGAAGACGACGCCGTGCTGCGCGACCGCACGCGCGGCATCTTCACCGATCCCTCAAAAGTTCATCGCGTCAACCACGAGGGCGCGAACTGGCGCATCAACAACACCATTCATCTCAGCGAACCGTCGCCGCAGCGCACGCCGGTGCTGTACCAGGCCGGCACCTCGCCGCGCGGACGGAAGTTCGCAGCACAGCACGCCGAATGCGTGTTCATGTCGGGACCGTCGGCCAAGGTGATCGCGCCGCGCGTGTCGGCGATCCGTCAGGAGGCCGCCGCGTTCGGCCGCAATCCGGCGGAAATCCTGATGTTCTCGATGATGACGATCATCCTCGGGCGGACGGAGGCCGAGGCGAACGAAAAATATGCCGACTATCGCCGCCACATCAGCCCGGAGGGCGCGCTGGCGCTGATGTCGGGATGGACCGGAATCGACTTCTCCGGCTACGAGCTCGACCAGCAGGTGCGTCATGTCCAGAACGACGCCGGTCGCAGCGCACTCGATAACGTCACCCGCGCCGATCCCGATCGCGTCTGGACCGTGCGCGACGTCATCGAGCATGTCGGCGTCGGCGGCGCCGGCCCCGTCGTGGTCGGCACGCCGGAGATGGTCGCGGACAAGATCGAGGCGTGGTTCGAGGCGACCGATGTCGACGGTCTCAACGTCGCCTTCGCGATCTCACCTGGCGATTTCGAGGACATCGCCGATATGCTGGTGCCGGAGCTGACGCGCCGTGGGCGGTACAAGGCGGAGTACGCGCCGGGCACACTGCGCGAGAAGCTGTTCGGTGACGGGCGTGCAAGGCTGGGGGCGCCGCATCCGGCGGCGGGGTTCAGGGTGGGGAGGAAGGGGTAGCGTCTTAAGGTACGCTGTCATGCCCCGGCTTGACCGGGGCATCCAGTACGCCGCAGCGTCTCGACTCAATCACCGCCGCCTCTGGAATACTGGATCACCCGCCTTCGCGGGTGATGACGACTGAGAACGTGGCGGGCATCAGCGCCTCAAGTGACGCTGCCTCACACCTTCCCGTCCACCATCACCTCGATCAGTTTCGTCCCCGGCCGGCCAAACGCCGACGCCAGCGTCGCCTTCAACTCGCGGGGATCGCTGACCTTGATCGCCTCGCATCCCAGTGCCTTCGCCACGCCCGCGAAATCCACCGGCGGATCGACAAAATCCATGCCGACGTAATTGTCGTCGCCATGGAAGGCGAGCAGACGCTGCTTGATGATGCGATAGCCGCCATTGTTGGCAATGACCACATTGAGCGGCAGCTTGTGATGCGCTGCCGTCCACAGCGACTGGATTGAATACATCGCGCTGCCGTCGCCGGAGAAGCAGACCACGGGGCGATCGGGATTGGCGATGCTGGCGCCGACGGAGGCCGGCAGGCCCCAGCCAATGCCGCCCGAGGCAAGGCCGTGATAGCCGAAGCGGTCGCGGTGCGCACGGAGCGCCGTGATCTGGCGGCTCGAGGTGAGGCCTTCGTCGACGAGGATGGCATTGGCGGGCATGGCCTCCACCATTTGCAGCACCAGCCAGTCCGGATCGATGGGGCTGCGGTCCGCGGCCTTGCCGATCTGCTCGACCAGCGCGGTGCGCCGCGCGGTCCAGTTCTTCGGCGCAAGCTCGGCGAGACGTTGCTTCGCACGTTGCGCCAGGGCAGCGCCGCCCATCTCCTTCAGCACCGGGATCAGCGCGCGCAGCGTTTCCTTCAAATCCGCCTTCAGCGCGATCTCGGCACCGTAATTCTTGGCGATCTCCCAATCGCCGAGGCCGATCTGCACGATGCCAAGGCCCTCCGGCAGCGCATCGACCTCGCTGTAGACCGACATTCGCAAGGGATCGCCGCCGAGCGCGATCAAGAGGTCGTAGGCCGCAAGCGTGTTGCGCGCGACTTTCTGGACACGTGCCAACGTGCCGACGAAGCTCGGGCTCTCCGAGACGAAGTGCGAGCCATAGGGCGTCGAGGATTGGTAGGCAGCCGCACCGAGCACCTCGGCGAGTTCGGCGGCCTCCTTCAGCGCGTCGCTCTTCACCACCTCGTCCATGGTGACGATCACGGGACGCTCGGCCCTGAGCAGCCGCGCGGCGAACGCGTTTAGTGCCTCATCCGATGGCCTTGTGCGGGCATCAATGCGGGTGGAGCGGCCGAGATCGATCCCGGCCTCGCTGTTGAGGATGTCGCCGGGCAACGAAATGAACACCGGCCCGGTCGGCGGCGTGGTCGCGACTTTGGCGGCGCGGCGCACGATGCGCGGCAGATCCTCGAGGCGCGTCACCTCGACCGCCCATTTCACCAGCGGCTCGGCCATGCGGACCAGCGGTCCGTACAGCACCGGCTCCATCAGGCCGTGGCCCTGCTCCTGCTGACCCGCGGTCAGGATCATCGGCGTGCCCGTGAACTGGGCGTTGTAGAGCGAGCCCATCGCGTTGCCGAGGCCGGGCGCAACATGGACGTTGCAGGCGACGAGCTTTCCGGAGGCGCGGCTGTAGCCATCCGCGATCGCCACCACCAGACTCTCCTGCATCGCCATCACATAGGTGAGATCAGGATGGTCCTTCAGCGCATGCATGATCGGCAGCTCGGTGGTGCCGGGATTGCCGAACAGATGCGTGATGCCCTCGTCCTTGAGCAACGCGAGAAAGGCGGAGCGGCCGGTGATCTTGTTCTTCATGCTTCCTCCAGAGGCGGACGTTGCCGCAAGGACGGGCGCATGATGGCCGAAATCGCGGGAGGCGCGCAAGGAAGCGCAGTCATGGCTGCGTTGCGTGGGCGGGCGCTACATCTCCTCGCGCCCCAGCTCGAACGGATCCTCCCCGCCCGCCCGCTTCTTCTTTTTCGAGCGCTGCCAGACCACACCGGGAAAACCTTTCAACGGCACCAGCGGCTCGCCGGTATAGGCCCATTCCTGCAGCTCTTCGATGGCGATGTGATAGAGCGGCTGGCGGCCGGTGCGTTCCCTGAACAGCGCACGGGGGATGTTGACCATATGCGGCCCGCGCGGGCGCTCGTACGTGATCGGCGTGCCGCAATGCGCGCAGAAGCTGCGCGCGGTCTTCGTTGCCTTGTCCTCGTAGCGGGTCAGCGCCGTCTTGCCTGCGGTGATGCGAAACCGCTTCTTCCAGCTTCCGACATAGGTTGCATAGGCGGCGCCGTGGGCGCGACGGCTGGCGGCGGAGTGATCGTGCCAGGCCCAGCGTGCGGGCACGTCGATCTCGAAGGTGACCTTGCCGCAGAGGCATTGCCCGGTGGCTATACCTGCGGCGGCTGCGGCTTTGGCCATAGCACTTCCCCCATCGCTCGCAATGACGAAATTCGTGGTGTCCGTCGGGGCAACACAATAACTCCGTAGCCCGGATGAGCGAAGCGACATCCGGGAAGACCAGAGCTTGGGTGAAGACCCCGGATATCGCTTCGCTCATCCGGGCTACAGCAGTGTCAGACCGGCGTCAGTTCGTCATACACGGGATAATCCGTATAGCCCTTCTCCTCGCCACCATAGAATGTCGTACGGTTATACGGCGTGAGAGGGTAATCGTGCTGCAGGCGCCGCGGCAGATCGGGGTTGGAGATGAAGATGCGGCCGAAGGCGATGAGGTCGGCGTGGCCATCGGCGATCGCCGCATTCGCGGTTTCGCCGCTGAAGCCACCGGCCGTCATCAGCACGCCGCCGTAGAGCGGCCGGAACAGCAGCATCGCCGAGGGCACGTTCTGCCAATTGACTTCTGCGCGCCCCGAGCCGCTGGAGCGCGGTTCGATGAAATGCAGATAGGCTAGACCGAGCTTGTCAAGCGCCTTGACCACGTGCGTGTAGAGCGGCATCGGATCGGGCTCGCCGGAATCATTGGCAATGCCGTGGGGCGACAGCCGCACGCCGACGCGGCCCGCGCCCCAGACCTCGATCGCGGCCTCGGTCACTTCGAGCAGAAGCCGCGCGCGGTTCTCGATCGAACCGCCATATTGATCGGTGCGCTGGTTGCTGCGTGATTGCAGGAATTGCTCGAGCAGATAGCCGTTGGCGCCGTGGATCTCGACACCGTCGAACCCGGCGGCCAACGCGTTCTTCGCGCCCCGCCTGAACGCCTCGACGATGCCCTTGACCTCGTCCGTGTCCAGCGCGCGCGGCGTCTCGTAGTCGGAGATCTTGCCGTCGGCGGTCATTGCCTTCATGCCTTCGGCCCTGATCGGGATCGCCGAGGCCGAGACCGGCAGCTCCCCGCCGTGGAAGGAGGAATGCGAGACGCGGCCGACATGCCAGAGCTGGAGAAAGATGATGCCGCCCTTGGCGTGCACGGTGTCGACCACCTTGCGCCAGCCCGCGATCTGCGTCTCCGAATAGATGCCAGGCGTCGCCGGATTGCCGCGGCCGTGCGAGAGCACGGGCGAGGCCTCGGCGATGATCAGGCCGCCTTGAGTGGCGCGCTGACCGTAATATTCGGCGTTGAGCGGCCGCGGCGAAAAGCTCTCGCGCTCGGCCCGCATGCGCGTCAATGGCGCCATCGCGACGCGATGCGCGAGCTTGTACGGACCGACCTGCAACGGTTGAAACAACGCCTCGAATTTCATGCTGGTTCCAGAATGGCTAAGGAAGGATGCGCGTCATATAGCGAGGGGCGGCCACCCGAAAAGGCGCCGCCCCCACAAAAGCAGATATTCCCTGCCACGGAATCCGCGAAGAGAACAGACCTCAGCCCGTCTTGATCCACACCGCCTTCACGTTGAGATATTCCTCGACGTGCTGCTTGCCGGATTCGCGGCCGTAGCCGCTCATCTTGTAGCCGCCGAAGGGGACTGCCGGGTCCATCGCCTGGTAGCAATTCACCCACACCGAGCCGGCGCGCAGGCGCTTCGCAACCGCATGCGCCTTGCTGACGTCCCGTGTCCACAGGCCCGAGCCGAGACCGAACGTGGTGGCGTTGGCGCGCTTGACCAGCTCGTCCATGTCCTTGAATGCGATCGCGGAGATGACGGGTCCAAAGATCTCCTCCTGCGCGATCCGCATATTGTCCTGGACGCCCGCGAACACCGTCGGCGAGACGAAGAAGCCTTTTGAAAGCGCGCCTTCGGTGACGCGGCCACCGCCGGCGAGCGCCTTGGCGCCTTCCTTCTGGCCGATGTCGAGATAGCTGGTGACGCGCTCGAGCTGCTGCTCGGACACCAGCGGTCCGATCTGGGTGTTGGGGTCGAGACCGTTGCCCACTTGCAGCTTCTTGCCGAACTCGGCGACGCGGCCGACGAACTCCTCGTAGATCGACTGCTCGACGAACAGCCGGGTGCCGGCGCTGCAGATTTGCCCCGAATTGGCGAACACCGCCATCGCGGCGCCCGGCACGGCGGCATCGAGATCGGCGTCCGCGAACACGATGTCCGGCGACTTGCCGCCGAGCTCGAGCGAGACACGCTTGAGGTTGCCGGCCGAGGCGCGAATGATCGACTGGCCCGTGACATGCGAGCCGGTGAAGGCAACCTTGTCGACGTCGTGATGTGCGGCAAGCGCCGCGCCCGCGGTCTCGCCAAAGCCAGGCACGACATTGATGACGCCGGGCGGGACGCCCGCTTCCATCGCGAGCTCGGCGATGCGCAGCGACGTCAGCGGCGCTTCTTCGGCGGGCTTGAGCACGACGGTGCAGCCGGTCGCGATCGCCGGGCCGATCTTCCAGATCGTCGCGGTCAGCGGACCATTCCAGGGAATGATGGCGCCGACGACGCCGATCGGCTCCTTCAGTGTGTAGGAGAAGATTTCGCCGGGCAGCGAGTTCTCGATGGTCTCGCCATGGATCGCTGTGGTCTGGCCGGCATAATAGCGCAACATGCCGACGGCGCGCAGACGATAGGCGCGGGTACGGCTGAGCGGCGCGCCCATGTCGAGCGTGTCGAGCTGCGACAATTCGTCGAAATTCTTCTCGACGAGGTCGGCAAGCTTCAGCAGCAGGTTCTGCCGCTCGAACGGCTTGACCTTGCTCCAGGGCCCTTCGAAGGCGCGGCGAGCGGCAGCGACCGCACGGTCGATATCTTCCTTGTCGCCCTCGGCAACGGTTGCGAGCAGTTCGCCGGTCGCGGGGTTATGGGTCTCGAAGCGCTTGCCGGAGGCAGCATCGACCCACTTCCCGTCGATCAGCATCTGCTTGTAGGACCCGTTGGCGAACGGGTGGCGCGTGATTGGAATAGCCTGCGACACAGCCATGGCTGAACTCCCTGTCAATGATTGATTGGTTCGATCTGGGCGGGATCGTTAGGTCGATAGAATACTGCGGTGCCGGACAGGCGTAAAGGAGAGGCGCAAAGTCGGTGCGGAACGAAGACCTCCCATGCCGACTTGTGCAGGGTCGCGCAAGTGTCGTGTTATGTCACGACCGAGCCCCTCCCCCGGAGACCGAACCATGCCGCATCCCGCGATCGTCAAAGACAATGTAGCCGTGATCACCGGCGGTGCGTCCGGCATCGGATTCGCCGCCGCAGCAGCCTTCGCGCGGAACGGCATGAAAGTGTGTATCGCCGATGTGGATCAAACGCGGCTGGCGGACGCCGCAACAAGACTCTCATCCCTGACGTCCGCCACACATGTGATGCCCTTCGCGATCGACGTCAGCAAGGCCGAGAGCGTGGCGGAACTCGAGCGCGCCGTGCGCGAGCGCTTCGGCGGCACCGACATCCTCATGAACAATGCGGGCATCCAGCCCGGCAGCACGTTGTTCGGCGAACCCGACAATTGGCAGCGCATTATCGGCGTCAACATGTGGGGCATCATCACTGGCTCGCGCATCTTCGCGCCCAACATGATCGCGCGCGGCAGGGCGGGGCTCATCATCAACACCGGCTCGAAGCAGGGCATCACCACCCCGCCCGGCGATCCCGCCTACAACGTCTCCAAGGCCGGCGTGAAGGCCTTTACGGAAGCGCTGCAGCACGAGTTGCGGAACACTGCGGGTTGCCGCATCACCGCGCATCTGCTGATTCCCGGCTTCGTCTTCACGGCCCTTACCGCGAAGGGCCGGACAGAGAAGCCGGCCGGCGCCTGGACGGCCGAGCAGACCGTGGATTTCATGTTGGCGCGGCTGGAGGCCGGCGATTTCTACATCCTGTGCCCGGACAACGACGTCCCGCGCGCGCTCGACGAAAAGCGCATGCTGTGGGCCGCCGGTGACATCGTGGAGAACCGCCCGCCGCTGTCACGCTGGCATCCGGACCATGCGGATGCATTCGCGAAGTTCGTGAAGGGGAATTAGGCTGTTTGATCCTCATGGTGAGGAGCGCGGAACGCGCGTCTCGAACGATGCAGGCCCGGTTGGGGCCCTCGACCCTTCGAGACGCCCGCTTCCGGCGGGCTCCTCAGGATGAGGGTTTACACAGGGGGCGCTCTACAGCGTCTCTTGCTGATGCCCGCAATTCTTGCAGGCGAACTTGATGCGGGTCTGGCCCTTTGGCGCCTGCACACGGTTCGGGGCGCCGCATTTACCGCAGACGGCCTCGATGCGGGTATCACCCTGCTTGACGACGACGGTTTTCTTTTCCATCGATTCGCGGATCAGGCGCTCAGCCTCCTCACGCAGGGATTGTTTCGACAAAGCTCGTCTCCGCCATAAATGCGGGCGAGGCTTATCCCACCTGCGGCAAAATCACAATCCGAAACGGCTGCTCAGACCTCCACAATCACGTAGCTGTCCTCGACATGCACCGGAAAGGTCTCGGCAACATACGGGCCTTTCTGGAGTTCCTCGCCGCGCTCCACAGCGACCGGATATGACCTTATCTTGACGCGCTTCGGATCGAACCACGACTGGCCGTTGCGCATGTCGAACTCCCAGCCGTGCCAGGGACAGCGCAGCATCTCGCCGACGCGCGAGCGCTGATAGATGCCGGGCTCGGGCGAGGTCAGCCGCGCCACGCACGCCGCTTTCTCCAGCGGCGCGCCTTCGTGCGGGCAGCGGTTCAGCAGCGCGAAGAACTCGCCATGGACGTGGAACACGACGATGTCGCGGCCCGCGACATCGACCACCTTGTTGCCACCGGGTGGGATCTCCGAGGTGGACGCGACGATGTGACGGGCCATACCGTGCAGACCTTCTCAGAACTTGTAGACCGCGCGGGCATTGGTGCTGAAGATCTTCTTTCGCTCGGCCTCCGTCAGCGGCGTCTTGAAGGCGAAGCGCGGATCGTCGAAATCCCAGTGCGGATAGTCCGACGAGAACAGGAGACGATCGATGCCAACCCATTCGATCAGAGAGCGCAGGTGGCGGGCTTCGTCAGGCTCGTCGATCGGTTGCGTCGTGAACCAGAAATGCCCGCGGACATATTCCGACGGCTTGCGCTTGAGATGCGGCACCTCGCTGCGGAAGCGCTCGAAATGCTGGTCCATTCGCCACACCGCGGACGGAATCCAACCGAAGCCGCCCTCGATGAAGACAAACTTCAATTTCGGAAAACGCTCCGGCACACCCTCGATCACGAGACTGGCAAGCTGCGCCGCAATGGTGTGCGCGTTGGACTGGTGTTCCTCGACGTAATAGGACGGCCAGCCGCCACCGGTCGGCGCATGCCCGCCATAGCCGCCGACATGGATGCCGAGCGGCAGACCTAGTTCCTGGGCACGCTCGTAGATCGGCCAGTAGCGGCGACGGCCCAGCGGCTCGTTGGCGCGCGGCGAGACGTTGATCTGGACGTATTCGCCGATTTTCGCGCAGCGTTCGATCTCGGCGATGGCGAGATCAACACCGTCCTGCCCGACCAGGATCGAAGCCTTCAGGCGCGGGTCGCGATGCGACCAGAACGCCAGCTGCCAATCGTTGATGGCACGCTGGATTGCGGCGCCGAATTCGAGGTTCTGCTGCGAGAAGATGAAGAGATCGAGCACCTGCAAAATCCCGAACTCAACGTCGAGCGGATCGAGATGCTGCTTCTGCATGAAGGCGAGATCCGAACCGGGCGGCCCGCCCGTCGGCGGCCACGCATCGCGGCGCGCGATCAGCGGCGAAGAGCGCGGATAGGGCGTGGTGAACAGATAGGGCGTGCGCAAATGGCTGCCATATTCCTTCAGATGCTGCTGCCAGCGCTTTGGCAGGAACTCGTTGAGATCGTCGAACGAATGCAGACTCGGATGGACGTCGCAATCGACGATGCGCAGCCGCGAAGCGGCGGGCTTCTCGTCTTCCCGCAGCGGGCGGTCGATGACCTCACTCATGCAAACCTCCAAGGTCAGTTAGCGAGCGACAGCCGCGGAAACGTCTCCAGCGGGTTGTCCACGCACATCTTCGAGATGATGCTGTTCGGCAGGTTCGGCGGGATCGGATCGTCGCCGTCGAACTGCCAATGCGGATAGTCGGACGCGAACAGGAACATCTTCTCAGAACCGATCTGGTCGATGATCTCCTCAACGCTTCTGACGTCACCCGGCGCATCGAACGGCTGCATGGTGACGCGAAAATTGTCGCGAATAATCGCAGCCGGCTCGCGCTCGACCCAGGGCACCTCGACGCGCACCCCGCGCCAGGTCTTGTTGGCTCGCCACATGAAGGCCGGCAGCCAGCTCACGCCGGATTCCATCAGCACGACTTTGAGATTCGGAAACTTGCCGAACACGCCCTCATAGATCAGGCTCAAGATCTGCGCCTGAAATGCCTGTGCCTCGACGAAGTAATATTCGTAGCGGTGCGACGGCCATCCGGCCGAGCTCGGCGCCTGCCGATATTGCGTGCCGGCGTGGATCGCGAGCGGCAGCTTGTACTTTTCCGCGAGCCGATAGACCGGCCAGAAATGCCGCCGTCCCAAGAGCGTCTCGCCCTGCGCCAGCACGAGGATAGAGACGAAGCGGTGATCGCCGGCGCGGCGCTCGATCTCCTCGACCGCCAGATCCGGGTCCTGCATCGGCACCACGATCGAGGCACGCAAGCGCGGATCGCGCGACAGCCACTCAGTGGCGATCCAGTCGTTGATCGCCTTGCAGAAGTCGGCCGCCATGTAGGGGTCGAACACGGCCTGCGCGCCATAGAGCACGTTGATGATCGCGTGACTGGCACCCAACTGCTCGAACGCGCCCTTCTGCACCATCGCGAGATCGGAACCGGGCTTTGTGCCGTTCGCCGGACGCCAGTCGGCGCGGCCGCTTAGCGGCATGCTGGGCGGATAGGAGGTGAGATCGAGCCCGTCGATGGCGCGGCTCACGACCTGCTCTTTCCAGTGATCGCTGAGATAGGGCAGTAGCGTCGTGCGCGTGCCACCAACCGCCGGGTGGATGTCGCAGTCGATCCGCGTCGCTGCCATGAGGTTCCTCGCCGAGATCTTGTAAGCACATCTTATTGGCGGCGTTCTTGTGCGCCGCCTGTGAAGACTGCCCCTGCCCGTGCGGTTGCGCAAGAGCGCACGCCCGCGCGATCGTCATGGCTCTGTTGCATTTCGCAGGCGCGATATGAGGTGTCGCGAACTGCGTTCCGGCGCCGAAGCCGCGGAGCGCATTGCTCCGCTGCTTCCTTGCGGATTGTCTATGCCCGTCAAGCGGCCTTGGAGACTTCCATCAGCAGACGTTCCGCCTTGGCATCCTCGATGCGGTTCACCATCCGGCTGCTTTCGTGATTGTCGCGGATGGTCTTGGTCAGGGTGACGCAGGTCTGGATCAGCATCACAACCCCCATGGTGAGATAGCCCTTCATCCAGAAATCGATCGGCAGGAAGAAGATGCCGATGGCGACGAGGAAGGCGGAGGCTGCAAAGGACACGTAAGTGAAGGTCACCCAGGCGCCGCTGTGGGGCTGGCCATTCTGGTTCATGATGGTCTCCTGTTGGTTCGAATGATGATGGGGATTGGGATCAGACAGTCGGCGTGCGCTTGGACTTCAACCGCGCCAGCACGTCGTCTGCGGTCGTCTTGAGCCGGGGGCCAAAACCCTGCTCGGCGAGTTTTTCGGCGGTGGCGCGCGGGCCGGTGGCCGCGTCGAGCTCGACCAGCGCGTCGTCAGCGGCCTGGGCTTCCATCTGCCGCTCACGAAGACGCCTCAAAGTGCTCTCCGCCTCCGGCAGCGTGGATTCGTAGGGGCGTGCCGCCTCGATGCCGCTGCGGCGAAGCGAGCGCACCGCTTCCGAGGCACGGGCGACGCGGCGGCCGCGGTCGAGCTCGGTGATGCGGGCTTGCGCGCTTGCGACGTGCCGCTTCAGCCGCGCAATCTCGGTTGCGAACAAGGCGCGTGCCGTCAGCGCTGCATCGCGATCGGCCTCCAGGCCTGCGATGACTTCGGCGGCATCGTTGGCGAGATCCTCGCGGCCGCCGTCGAGCGCCGCAACCGCGCGCGTCTCGAGATCGGCGATGCGGGCGACGGTCGCCTCGAGCTTGCGACCTTCTTGCTGGTCCTGCGCGATCGCCAGCGCCAAGGTCCGTTTGCCACGCTCGAGGGCGGCTGCCGCGTCGCGCATCTGTTGATCGAGGATCAGAAGGGCCGTCCGGTCTTCCAGCTCCTCGCCGGCGGCGGCCACGCTGCCGCGGAAAAGTGTCACTACGGTCTTGAACATTGTTGGCTCCCTGTTATGAGCGCTGCTCACGTTTGTTTGTAGCAAGAAACTTGAACTTCGTTCAAGAAATGTTTGAGCAGCGCTCAGAAATTTGATTGCAAATGGCTAAGGCATTGGAACGCAGAGAGAAACTTCGATCCGATCTGATCTTGGCGGCGGAACGAATGATCGCCGAGAAGGGATTGGCGGGCCTGAAAACCCGCGATCTCGCCCGCGAGATCGGCTGCGCCAACGGCGCGGTCTACAATCTCGTCGCCGATGTGGACGAGCTGATCCTGCGCGTGGGCTCGCGCACTTTGCTTCGGCTCGACCAGGCCCTGAGCACGGCGGAAAGCGCGGGCGAGCCGTCGCCGCAGGGGAGGCTGGTCCGCATCGCCCTCGCCTATTGCGATTTCGCCGCGGAAAATCTCGAACTGTGGCGCGCTCTGTTCGAGCACCGCATGGACGCCGACAAGCCCCTTCCTGATTGGTCCATCGACGACCAGATGCAGCTGTTCCGCCACGTCCACGAGCCGCTGGCCGCGCTGTTTCCAAAACGCGGTCGGGAGGAGCTCGGCATCACTGCGCGCAGCCTGTTCTCGGCGGTGCATGGCATGGTGGCGCTGGGGCTGGAGCAGAAGCTGGTCGCGGTACCGCTACCGGCGCTTCGGGCGGAAATCGCGGGCTTGGTGCGCGCGATGATCGACGGGCTGATCGCGCGGGCGGCGTAGAGGCTGAGAGCGCACAGCTCAACTGTCGGCGGCGACTGGCTAAAATTTCACCTGTCACATCCCATGCAGCGCGCTTAGCTTCGCGAGGTCCACTTCCCTCTCCGGAGCATCCAATGCCCCTCCTCATCCGCGGCGGCACCGTCGTCAATCATGATCATTCGCGCCGCGCGGACGTGCTAATCGACGGCGCGACCGTCGTCGCGGTCGGGCAATCGCTCGACGCGCCCACCGGCAGCGAGATCATCGATGCCGGCGGCGCCTACGTCATCCCGGGCGGCATCGATCCGCACACCCATCTCGAAATGCCGTTCATGGGCACTGTCACCGCGGACGATTTCGAATCAGGGACTAAGGCGGCGCTGGCCGGTGGCACCACCATGGTGGTGGATTTCTGTCTGCCCGATCCCGGCCAGTCGATGCTCGCGGCCTATCAGGAGTGGCGGCACAAATCCGAGAAGGCGGCCTCCGACTACGGCTTCCACATGGCCGTAACATCCTGGTCGAAGCAGATCCATGACGAGATGGAGACCGTGGTCAAAACCTACGGCATCAACACCTTCAAGCACTTCATGGCCTACAAGGGCGCGCTGATGGTGAACGACGACGAGCTCTACAACTCGTTCGCCCGCTGCGCCCATCTCGGCGCCATGCCCGTCGTGCATGCGGAGAACGGCGACGTCGTCGCCCTGATGCAGGAGGCGCTGATCGCGCGCGGTGTCACCGGGCCAGAGGGACACGCGTATTCACGGCCACCGGAGGTCGAGGGCGAAGCCACCAACCGCGCCATCATGATCGCCGACATGACGGGGACGCCAGTCTACATCGTACACACGAGCTGCCGCGAAGCGCATGAGGCGATCGCGCGGGCACGCGCAGCTGGCAAGCGCGTCTATGGCGAGCCGCTGATCCAGCACTTGCTGCTGGACGCCGGTGAATATCAGAACAAGGATTGGGATCATTCCGCGCAGCGCGTGATGTCGCCGCCGTTCCGCGACAGGTCGCATCAGGATAGTCTTTGGGCCGGTCTCCAAGCCGGCTCGCTGCAAGTGGTCGCGACCGACCACTGCGCCTTCACTACCGAGCAGAAACGATTCGGGCTCGGCGATTTCAGAAAGATCCCGAACGGCACCGGCGGCCTCGAAGATCGTCTTGCGCTGCTGTGGACAGCGGGCGTTGCAACAGGACGGCTGACCAAGGAAGAGTTCGTCGCGGTGACCTCGGCGAACATCGCCCGCATCCTCAACATCTATCCGCGCAAAGGCGCGGTCGCCGTCGGATCGGACGCGGATGTCGTGGTTTGGGACCCCAAGGCGAGCAGGACCATCAGCGCGAAGCGGCAGATGAGCCGGATCGACTACAACGTGTTCGAGGGCTTTTCCTGCACCGGCGGACCGGCGGCGACGCTGTCGCGCGGCCGAATCGTCTGGAAGGATGGCGATCTGCGCGCCGAGGCCGGTGACGGCCATTATGTCGAGCGCCCGGCGTTCTCGCCGGTGCATGTCGCCAATTCCACTTGGAAAGAGCTGACCGCCCCGCGCGCCGTGCGCCGCGGAGCGGTGACGCCGTAGGACTGAGATCCGCACGGGATGCGACGCCGTGAAGCGCGGCCGATGGCATGCGCCTTGCCTCTTTATGGTGCAAATTTCTCAAGAGTGGGGCACCCATGAGCGCATCATCATTCGAACTAAACCGTCGCGGCGTGCTCGGCGGCCTCGGCCTCGCCGGAATGACCGCCCTCGCTCCGCGCTTTGCCACGGCGCAAGGGCGCAGCGAGACGCTGCTGGTGGTGCAGGAACTCGGGCCGAACTCGCTCGACATGCAGGGCGTCGGCTCCAACCAAACCGTGAACGGGCTGTCCTGGAATTGCTACGATCGCCTGCTGAGCTACGCCTCCAAGACGCTCCCCGACGGCACGCTGTCCTATGACCGCGAAACGCTCGCGCCTGAACTCGCCGAGAGCTTCGAGGTTGCGGCCGACGGCATGTCCTGCACTTTCAAATTGCGAAAGGACGCGAAATTCCACGACGGCACGGCGGTCACCGCGAAAGACGTCAAATGGTCGTTCGACCGCGCGGTGAAGGTCGGCGGCTTTCCGACCTTCCAGATGTCGGCGGGATCGCTGGAAAAACCCGAGCAGTTTGTCGTGGTCGACGATCACACCTTCCGCATCGACTATGTGCGCAAGGACAAGATGCTGCTGTTCAACGTCGCGGTGGTCGTGCCCTTCATCATCAACTCGGAGCTTGCGAAAAAGAACGCGACGGCGGAAGACCCGTGGGCACTGGCGTGGCTCAGGAACAACGAGGCCGGCGGCGGCGCTTACAGGATCGAAAGCTGGAAACCGGGCAGCGAGACCGTGCTGGCGCGCTTCGACGATTGGAAGAGCGGACCTCTCCCGAAGCTCCGGCGCGTGATCGCGCGCGACGTCCCTTCCGCCGGCACCCGCCGCGCCATGCTGGAGCGGGGTGATGCGGACATTTCCAGCGGCTTTGCACCGCGTGACTTCGAGCAGATCATCAAGGAGGGTAAGGTCAAGGTTTCGGGCGTGCCGATCCCGAACGCGCTCTGGTCCGTCGCGCTCAACACGGCAAAGCCGCCGTTCGACAATGTGAAGCTGCGCCAAGCCGTCGCCTGGGCGATGCCGTATGAGCAGATCCAGAACAGCGCGTTCTTCGGGCGTGCCGTTCCCATGTATGGCGGAGCAGCAGACGTCTCAAAGCCGGTCTGGCCGCAGGCGTTTCCCTACGTCACCGATCTCGACAAGGCCAAAGCGTTGATGAAGGAGGCGGGATTCGAAAGCGGCTTGGAGACAACGTTGTCGCTCGACACCGGCACCGCCACGGTCGGCGAGCCGACCGCGATCCTGATCCAGGAAAGTCTCGCCAAGATCGGCATCAAGGCGGCGATCGAGAAGATCCCCGGCGCGAACTGGCGCACGACGCTGAACAAGAAAGAGCTGCCTCTGGCGCTCAACCGCTTCAGCGGCTGGCTCGACTATCCCGAATACTACTTCTACTGGAATTTCCACGGCAACAATTCGATCTTCAACATCTCCTCCTACCAGAACAAGGAAATGGACGCGCTGATCGACAAGGCACGGTTCACCACGGATGCTGCCGAGTACGACAAGGCCGTGAAGGATTTCATCGCGCTCTGCATGCGCGATGTTCCCGTCGTCCCGCTCAACCAGCCGATCCACGATGTCGCCATGCAGAAGGCCATCACCGGTTACGAGTTCTGGTTTCATCGCGAGCCGGACTACCGTCAGTTCGCGAAGGGCTAGTTTTGGCGGGCGACGCTCACGGGGCGTGAGGCGGCTCGCGCCTGCTCGGACGGGAAACCCCGCGCGAGCCGCGCCTCGCTCGCGCTCAGCATCGCCGTATCGAGCTTGCCCTGCCGCGATCCATCCAGGGCGCAAGCGAAAATCCGGTAGAATTGCGCGCCGTCATAGGCGACCAGCAGCAGATCGACGCCCGCGTTGATAGCCTCGACAACGGCCCGGCAGACGTCGTGCTGGTAGATCGCCCCCATCACGAGATCGTCGGTCATGACGACGCCCTGATAGCCCCATTTGTCGCGAATGATCCCCTCGACGACGCGCTTCGAATGCGAGGCAGCTCGGTCGGGATCGACGGCCGTGAGCGTGACGTGCCCGACCATGAGCGCGCTGCGCGAATGCGACAGCACCTCGCGGAACGGAAGCCAGTCGGTTGCTTCCAACTCCTTCACCGGCGTGTCGAGATTGGCGCTGAAATGATGCGTGTCGGTGCGAACGCGGCCGATGCCGGGAAAATGCTTGAGCGTGGCACCGACGCCGGATTCTTCCAGCCCACGCACATAAGCGCTCGCGATCGCGCCGACGACGGCCGGATCGGTCGCAATCGCGCGCTGACCGATGAGTGTGTGAAAGTCGAGGCGATTGCGCCGGACCGGCGGTTTGAGATCGAGCACTGGTGCAAGATTGAGGTTGACGCCGAGCCCGGCGAGTTCACGTCCGTGGATGCGGCCGAACCCTGCCGCTTTGGCCTGCTGGTCATCGGGGGCAAGCCCGGCAAGCGTCGCCAGCGCCGGCAGCTTCGTCAACGGCGGCGCAAGATGCCCGACGATGCCGCCCTCCTGGTCCGCGGCGACGACCAGCGCCGGCAGGCCGGCGGCTCGCCGCTTGTCCTGGAGCGCCGCGATCTCGGCACGCAGCGCCTCCACGGTCCGCCCCCGGATGTTGTGCCGGGTGACGTAGATGCCGCCGATCAATCCTTGCTCGGCAAGGCGCGCGATCTCCGGGAAGGAGGAATAACCGACCATGAAGTGAGGTCCGAGCTGACGCGCCTCGGCCGCACTGGCGGCAAGAACATCGTACTTGCGCAGTTCGAATTTCAGGTGCGCCGCCGACATCAGGAGCGGCGGTACGCACCAGACTATGACAAGGAGCCGGCCGGCGATCGTGCGCCAACGCCCGCTACGCAGCAGGATGAGCACAATCACGATGCTTGTGAGGACAAGCGCGATGTTTCCGGCGCCCCGCAGCACGAGCAGATAAGGATCGTTCTTGTTCGCGGCCGCAAATGCGACGAGAGGCGCGGCCAACCAGAGTAGGATGAGACCGATGCGATTGAGGAATTGCATGATGCGTCACGCCCAAGGTGATGAACGCATCGCACCTATCAAAGCGATTCGCGCCGCGTAAGGACCAAAAGCGCGCCTGCACATAATCTGCAAAAGACTCCTGAAATCGTGCAGACGACGATCCCGCCTTCTGCACAAACGACGTTCAAACTTCGTGATGCCGCCCATCACGAAAGGTCTTCCGGACATGACGAGCCTGGCTACGACGATCACCTCGGACCTCCAGCCGATCAGGCCTTCCTCGATTCCGCCCAAAGTCGGCCTCGCGCTGGTTCTCGCCGCGCTCGCCGACTGGCTGTTCTACGGCCAGCGGATCGGGCTATCGCTGACGCTCTTTGCGATCGCGACGGCTTTGGTATCGGCGCTCTTCAATCATACGACCCTGGATTTGCGGCGCGCCACGATCGGCGGGAGTATTCTCGTCGCCGGCCTCGTCCCGGCCATCGAGGAGGTCAACACGCTGTCCTTCCTGATCCTGCTCGCGTCACTAATGATTGCGCTCCTGCTCGCGACCAATCCGGAAACGACCGGGCTCCCTGAACGTGCCCGCGCGCTGCGCAACCTCTTCCTGCTCGGGCCCTTCAGGTTCTTCCTCGACGCGCTGCATATCTTCAGCATGTCGGGGTTCACCCGCGGCATCGCACTCTGGCTGATGCCTGCTGTGCTGAGCACCGTCTTCGTCGCGCTGTTCGCGGCCGCCAATCCGGTGATCGAGCAGTGGGTGTCTCTGCTCAATCCAAAGCTCATCCTCGACTATGTCAGCATCCCGCGCGTGCTGTTCTGGACCATGATGCTGGCGCTGGTCTGGCCGTCCATCCATGTGCGCTGGCGGCGCAAGACGATTGCCACAACGACGATCGTCGATGGCCCCGTGCCGCCGCCACTGCCGTCCCAAGTCTCGGCTGAGTTCCTGGGCCCCTCCACCATTCTGCGCTCGCTGATCCTGTTCAATCTGCTGTTCGCGGCACAGTCCATTCTCGACGGCATCTACCTCTGGGGCCATGTCGCGCTGCCGGCCAATTTGACCTATGCGGCCTATGCTCATCGCGGCGCCTATCCGCTGATCGCGACCGCGCTCCTCGCCGCCGCCTTCGTGCTGGTGGCGATGCGGCCGGGCGGTCCGGCGGAGAAATCGAAGATTGTCCGGCCGCTGGTCTATCTCTGGGTGGGACAGAACGTCCTGCTGGTTGCCTCCGCCATCCTTCGCCTCGACCTTTACGTTGACATCTACATGCTGACCTACTGGCGCATCGCAGCCTTCATCTGGATGGGGCTGGTGGCGCTCGGGCTGATCCTGATTGTCGCCCGCATCGCGCTCGACCGCTCCAACCGGTGGCTTGTCGGCGCCAATCTGATCGCGTTAACGATCACGCTGTATGGCTGCTCGCTGGTGAACTTCGATGCGTTCATCGCCGACTATAATCTGAGCCACAGCAACGAAATGTCGGGTAAGGGCTTGAACATCGATGCCAACTACCTCTTCACACTTGGACCGCAGGCGCTGCCTGCCCTCGACAAGGTCATCGCTCATCGGTCGGACGACAACTGCCTTGGGTCGCGGCGCGATCGGCTTGTAGAAGTCCAGCTTCAGGATCTGGCTTGGCGGAGCTGGGGCTTCCGGAATTGGCGACTCCAGCGCAGGCTGGACGCGCTGGCGAAAGCTCGGCCGACGGGCTAACGAGGCAGCGGAGAGATTCTTGGCGCACCGCATTCTCATCGTCGACGACGAGGGTCACATCCGCGAGGTCATCCGCGTTGCCTTGAAGAAAGCCGGCATGGACGTGATCGAGGCGCGCGACGGCAAGGAGGCGCTGAGCCGCTTTGCCGCCGACAAGCCCGACCTGATCGTACTCGACATCGGCATGCCCGAGTTCGACGGCCTCGACGTCTGCCGCGAGGTGCGCAAAGGCTCCGACGTGCCGATCCTGTTCCTGTCGGCGCGCGACGAGGAGATCGACCGCATCCTCGGCCTCGAGATCGGCGGCGACGACTACGTGACGAAGCCTTTCAGTCCGCGCGAGCTGGTGGCGCGGGTCAACGTCATCCTGCGCCGCCTCAGCCCCCGCAATGGCGAGGCCAAGGCCGGGCCGTCAGCACTTGCGCAAGGCGGCCTCCTGGTCGATCCCGAGCAGCATGTCGCGTCCTTCGCCGGCACGCCGCTGAAGCTGACCGCGATCGAATTCGGCATCTTGCGCGCGTTCCTGACCCGGCCGACCTCGGTCTTCAATCGCGAGCAGCTGATGCGGGCCGCCTACCAGCTCAACATCCAGGTCTCCGACCGCACCATCGACAGCCACATTCGCAACATCCGCGCCAAGCTCGCGGCGCTAGCCTGCGACAATGTCATCGAGACCATCCACGGCGTCGGCTTCAAGCTCGGCCGCTGCGAGAAGGACGCATGAGCGCGGCGCCAGACAAATGGCGGCCGTCGCTTACCCTCGTGATCTTCACGGTGCTGGCGACCGTCGGCGTGCTGCCGCTGGTCGGCCTGTTCTTCTTCCGTCTCTACGACAACCAGCTGATCCGCCAGACCCAGGCCGAGCTGATCGCGCAGAGCCGCGTGCTCGCGACGATCTATGCGCAGGAGGTCACGGCGCGGCTCGACAGCGGCCTCACGCTCGGCGCCGAGGTGCCACCGAACGTGCTGCCCGACCCCGGCGACCAGGTCACCCCGATCCGCCCCGCGCTCGATCTCACCGCCAACGACCTGCTGCGGCGGCGGCCCGAGGCGCTGGCGGCGGCCCGGCCGGCGCAACCCGCCTATGTCGAGATCGGCGCAAAGCTGACGCCGATCATCCGCGAGACCCAGAAGGTGACGCTGGCAGGCTTTCGCATCCTCGATCCTCAAGGCGTGGTGATCGCGGGGCGGCAGGAGGTCGGGCAATCGCTCGCCCATATCGAGGAGGTCGCGGACGCGCTGCACGGCCAATACCGCGCCACCTTGCGCAACCGCGTGCCCGACAAGCCGCCGCCGTCGATCTATTCCTTCAGCCGCGGCCTCGGCGTCCACGTGTTTTCGGCAATGCCTGTCATCGTCAACAACCGCGTCGCGGGGGTGATCTACACGACGCGGACGCCGAGCAACATCTTCGACCATCTCTATCAGGAGCGGGCCAAGTTCGTGCTGGCGGGGCTTGCTGTGGTTTTCGGCACGATCGCGATCGGCCTCGTATTCTCGCGCACCATCACGCTGCCGATGCGCGAACTGATCGATCGCGCCACCAGAATAGGCCGCGGCGACCGTGAGGCGTTCAGGCCGCTCCGACATTACGGTACGCGCGAGTTCGCGCAGCTCTCGCACAGCTTCCTCGGCATGGCCGAGCAGCTGGCGCGGCGCTCGGACTATATCGCGACCTTCTCGGCCCACCTCACCCACGAGCTGAAATCGCCGCTGACCTCGATCAAGGGCGCCGCCGAGCTGTTGCAGGATTCGGTTCGGGGCAAAGCGGGGAGCCTGACGCCGGCCGAGCAGGAGACGTTCATCGCCAACATCCTGTCCGACACAAATCGGCTGGAAGCGATGGCGCAGCGGCTGCGCGAACTCGCGCGTGCCGAAAGCCTGCCGCAAAACGAGCGCACCGAATTGGCGCCCGTGATTGCCGACCTCAGGAGCCGGTTTCCAGCGAGCTCAATCGAGGCCAGCGGCAGCCTTGACCTGATGATCGGCATGTCGGCTGAGAAGGCGCTGATCGTGCTGTCGCACCTCGCGGACAATGCGATGCGGCACAACGCCGGGACAATCAGGCTGGAGGCGATCGACGAGCGCACGACCCTGCGTCTGACCGTGAGCAATGACGGCGATCCGATCTCGGCGCCGAACCGCGACAGGATCTTCGACGCGTTCTTCACCACCCGCCGCGACCAGGGCGGCACCGGGATGGGGCTCGCGATCGCGCGCGCGGTGATGGCGAGCCATGGCGGCTCGATCAGGCTCAAGCCGACCGAGGACGGCGCGGCATTCGAGCTCCAGTTTCCAATGGGCTAGATCGCGAACACCCAGGCGGCGACGATGGTGCCGATCGTGACCAGACCGGCGATGGTCCAGCCGGCGGCGTATTCCAGCTCAGGATGACCGGTCGCCCGCATGATCTCTGCCGGATCGGCGGTATGCTTCTCTGCCATGACAGCCTCGCACGTTACTTTCCGCGTCATATGTAAGTCGCATCAGCCACCATTAGGTTCCATCACGGAAATGCGAGGAATGACGCAGCTTGGTTTGTTCGCCGATCCGCAAGCAGGGCCTGCCGGCCTTCGCTACACCGATGACTTCGTCGAGGCCGCCGCCGAGCAGGCGCTCATCGGCCGCATCGCAGCATTGCCGCTCCAGCGCTTCCAGTTCGGCGCCTTCGAGGGCAACCGCCGGGTGGCGTCCTTCGGCTATCGCTATGACTACACATTGCAGCGGCTGGCCGAGGCCGAGCCGATCCCGGACTGGGTCGTCCCCGCCGCACGGCAGGTCGAGGCATGGGCGGGGCTTGCCGCCGGCAGCGTGCGGCAAGTGCTCTGCACCGAATACGACGCCGGCGTCGGCATCGGCTGGCATCGCGACAAGCCGCATTTCGACAAAATCCTCGGCCTGTCGCTCGGCTCGTCCTGCAAATTCCGCTTCCGCCGCCGCGGCGGCGACAAATGGGAGCGCCACACGCTCGAAGCTCTGCCGCGCTCGCTTTACATGATGGACGGGGAGGCGCGGTCGCAATGGGAGCACAGCATCCCGCCGGTCGAGGCGCGCCGCTATTCCATCACCTTCCGGACGATGAAGCAGGCCTGAAGAGCGGGCCAAAACAAAAAAACGCGAAAACAACCCCATGCACAGTAGAACGGCCGTGTCGGCGCGAGGCTCGGCCCCGCGGCATAACCGTTTGACACCTCGGGGCAAAACAGCCGCACCGCGCAAAGGCGCAAGGCCCGGCGAACTTGCCTTCCAATTCGCGTTTACATGCTAAACTGGTTCCACGCGCCGCGCGGGAAGAAGCCGCGACTGCAGGTCCAGGGAGCCAAGATGAAGCCCGGTCGATTGATCCTCGCCTGCACCCTCGTTGTCGCTACCGCCTCCGGCGTCGCCGATGCCTCCGACGCGACGCCCGCAAAAGTCTCGGGCTCGACGGCGCTGGCGCTCGCGGGGGTGATCGCGCCGCTATCGTCGGTCCTGTCCGGCGCCGAGAAGAAGGCAATGGCGATGCTATTCGCCGCCAACAGCGACATTCCCTACAAGAAGCCGATCGTGGTGACCGCCGATCGAATCGTCTGTCGCGCCGGCAATGTCGACATCACCATGCGGAACTGCGAGGTCACCTTCGGCAAGAAGACCAGGACGGTGAACGGCTCCACGGCCAGCGAGATCTTCGCCACCGAAGCACTGGCCGGCATTCCGTCCGACGGCGCCGCGGGATCGAATTTCGAGAGCCTGACCAAGCTGAGCTGCACGATCGACCCCAACGCAATCCGCCGGAAGGACGGCAGCGGGGCGGAGTGCACGTTTCAGCCGGGGAATTGAACCACGCGCGGAGGACGAACCGAGAGAACCATGGGTGCCGTGAAATCGCCTCATGACCAGCTAACTAATAAGGCGAATTGAAAAGACGGGCCAAACGCGCGAGCCCATATCGGGCACGCAGGGCCAACACCGACATGAAGAATTTTCTCGCATTTTTTCTGACTCTGGGCCTGACGGCAGCCTCCGCACAAGGTCCCCTACCGATGCGGCCGGACGCGCCGTCCGATCTCGTCCGGGTGGGCCTCACCGACAACGACACCACCGCGGGCGGCACCGCGCGGCTGTGCGAGCAGGTCACCTTCTCGCGCGGCCTGCGCTACGGCGAGAGCGAAGCCAATGTGCTCGATGTCGCCACCGCCACGACCAAGGCGGATACGCCGCGGCCGGTGCTGCTGTTCGTGACCGGCGACACCTTCACCGGCGACCGCGCCGCGCCGGAGCTGTCGCGTCAGATCCAGGACCAAGCCATGTGCTTTGCCGCACGCAACGACATGGTCGGCGTGCGCGTCAACTATCGGCTGGCGCCCTCGGCGACGTGGCCGGCGGGTGCGACCGACGTAGCGGCGGCGCTGTCCTGGGTCCACGGCAATATCGACCTGTTCAACGGCGATGCCCGCGAGATCGTCGCAGTCGGCTACGGCGCCGGCGCCTTCCATGTCGCCACCCTGCTGGCCCATCCCGAACTCCAGACCGACCGCGCCGATGTTGCGGCAGTCGTGCTGGTGTCCGGCGTCTACCGCGCCGGCAAGGACGCGAGCGACAGCGAGAAGGCCTATCTCGGCAGCGACGCCAGCCAGTACAACAAGCGCTCGGTCTTCCCCGGCATCCTCAATGTCGACGTCCCGATCGTGCTGGCCTGGGCCGCGGATGATTCCGCCGGCATCACGGCGCAGGGCGAGACCCTGAAGAAGACGCTCTGCGGCGCCGGCCATTGTCCGCGTAGTGCGCTGCTGCGCAGCCGCGACGGCATCGCGAGCGCCTTCGGTCTCGACGGCTCCGGCGACAGCCTCGCCGAGCCGACGCTGCTGCTGGTGCATCAGCTCGAGGCGCGCGGTCTGCCGTAGCGGCGTGCCGGGAGCACGCCGATACCGGCCACGCCTCGCCGACGTTAGCACGCCTTAAACCACGATTCGCGATCCTGGTCGCCGCCTGGAGCACCGCGTGCTATCTAGGAGAGTTACTTGAAGTAGTTCAATCTATGAGGGTCCGCTAGAGACCGAGAAAATCGGCGTTTCGCACAACTGTGTGACCCGTCGCTGCCACGATCGGAAAACCGATGCTTACGTTGCTGGCACGATGCGCGGTGATCTCGTTTGCGTTGATTTCGACCTCAGCCGCCGAACCGGTCAAGCTCAAATTGGCCTTCTTCAGCTCCGACCGCTCGACGAGTTATCTCGCCGCGGTCAAGCCGTTCGTCGAGGCGGTCAACACCGAGGCCAGAGGCCAGATCGAAATTGAAACCTATTTCAGCGGCGCGCTTGGCAAGGATCCGGCTGAGCAGCCCCAGCTCGTGCTCGACGGTAGGGCCGACATCGCCTACGTCGTGACGGGGCTGACGCGCAACCGGTTTGCGGATAACGCAATCATCGAAATGCCCGGCCTGTTTGCGAGCATGCGGGAGTCCGTTGCGGTGTTCGGCCGGCTGATGGCCGCCAACGCGCTGCAAGGATACGATGACTACATCGTGATCGGCGCTTATGTCAGCGAGCCTGAGACGATCCACAGCAATATCGCGATCACGTCGTTGAACGATCTCAAGGACAAGAGAATTCGCGTCAACAATCCTGGCGAAGCCGCAGCGCTCGAAAAGCTCGGGGCGCGGCCTGTGCTCCTGCCGGTCAACAAGATCTCCGAAGCCATCGGCAACGGCAGCATCGATGGCGCCCTCGTGAACCCTGCTTCAGTGGTCGATTACGGCATCAAACGCGTTGCGACTTATCATTACCTTCTTGGTGTCGGCGGCGCGCCGCTGATGGTCTTGATGAATCGGAAGACGTTCAACCGGCTGCCGAAATCGGCGCAGGCGATCATCCTCAAATACAGTGGTGCATGGTCTGCCGGGCGCTTCATGGATACCTACGAAGCCGTGGAAAACAGCATCATGGGTGAGCTGAAGACCGATCCCAAACGCCAGGTGACCATACCCTCGCCGTCGGACCTCGATGCGGCCAATGCCGTGTTCGCGGCCGTTGCCGACGATTGGGCTTCGAAAAGTGAGCGCAATGCCGAGCTGCTGAAAACCGCTCGGGCCGAGCTCACGAAAATGCGATCGACGCGGTAGCACTGATGCCGTCACTCGCCGGGATCCGGCCTCAGCGAAACATCGTCACCATCGTCGCCGCGCTCGCCATTCTGTTGCTGGGCGCCGGGACCACCCTGAAAATCACGACCGAACATCTTCTCCGTCAAGATGCGACGTCGACCGCTCGTAGCTGGGCGAGGTTCCTTGCGGCCAGTGTCGCCGATCTCGAGCAGATCGCCGGCGGCGAGCAGCCTTCCGCCGCGAGCATGGCGTTCTTCCGGTCGGCGCGAAATTCCGGCGAGGTCTTTCACTACGAAATATTCAACCGTAATGGCTACTCCCAGTTCGTTTCGACCCGCGAAAAGATCGCGCTCGTCGACTTGTCTGAATATAGCCCCGATGCAGCGCGATCAGCGGTTGACGGTCAACCGATCATCGACGTCGGGGAGGGAAATTCGCCCGACCGACCGGCATTCTTCGCCCGCGCCTATGTCCCGATCCAGACCGACGGTCGCCTCACCGCTGTCGTTGCGGCCTACGTGGATGAAACCGAATACGTTCCTGACCGCAGCCGTGTTTCTTTGCCTGCTGTCAGGTCTCGCCTTCTCCATTCCCGCAATTGCCTGGTATCGGGAAACAAAGGTGAAGCACGCTGACCGGCGCATCCGGTTTCTCGCCCATCATGACGCGTTGACCGGGCTGACCAATCGCCCGCAGCTGATCGAAAAACTGGAGAGCGCCATCGCTCGCCTGCCGATGCGGGGCAGCAGCCTTGCCGTACACTTCATCGACATCGACCGTTTCAAGGAGGTCAACGATTCGCTTGGTCACGACGGCGGCGATTTTCTGCTCAAGTCCATCGCCAAGCGTCTTCGCGCCGCGGTCAGGATCGACGACGTGGTGGCGCGGCTCGGCGGCGACGAATTCGTGGTCGTGCAGTGCGGCATCGCCGGCAAAGCTCAGGCCGAGTCGTTTGCGAGCCATCTCGCCGCCGCGATAAATGCGACCGTGAAATTCAAGCAGCACGAGATCCTCACCACCGCTAGCATCGGCGTGGCGCTGGCGACGGGGGAAGACACCAGCCCCGAGGGGTTGCTCAAGAGTGCTGACCTCGCGCTCTACGCGGCCAAGGCAGCCGGCCGCAACTGCATCCGGTTTTTCCTGCCCGAAATGGACACCGAGCTGCAAGCGCGCATCGAGCTTGAGAGGGCGATTCGCGAGGCGGTGCTGAATGATCGCTTCGAATTGCATTACCAGCCGCTCTTCGAAGTATCCCGGCGCCGCCTTGCCGGATTCGAAGCGCTGATCCGGATGCCCGCGGCGGACGGAACCCTCATTCCGCCATTGACCTTCATTCCGGTCGCCGAGGACTTGCGGCTTATCGACAAGATCGGGGCGTGGGTATTGCGGGAGGCATGCCGCACGGCCGCGACCTGGCCGGCGCACCTGACCGTTGCAGTGAACCTGTCACCCGCGCAGTTCGTGGCGGGCAACATCGGTGACATCGTCGCCACCGCACTAACAGAGGCTGGACTCGCGGCGCACCGGCTCGAACTGGAGATCACCGAAAGCCTGCTGCTCGGCAACACCGAAACGATCATGGCGCAACTCCGGACGCTCAAGACGATGGGCGTTGCCATCGTGATGGACGATTTCGGGGCTGGCTATTCGAGCCTCAGCTATCTGTGGCGCTTTCCGTTCGACAAGATCAAGATCGATCGAGCCTTCATGCAGAGCCTCAACGGCCCCCATTGTCAGGTCGGGACAGTAGTGAAAGCGATCATCGCGCTCGGACGGGAACTGCACATGCGCGTCACGGTCGAAGGCGTCGAAACCGCCAACCAGGCAGCTTTTCTCGAGGCGGCCGAGGGTGATCAGGTGCAAGGCTTCTTCTTCGGCCGGCCGATCCCCGCCTCGGAGCTCGGCGCCAGCATTCTCGCGGACTTTGAGAAGGCAATGCCACCGGCTTCGCCCGCGCCGGCCCAAGCCACCAAGCTGCACCTCGTCAACTTATCAGCCGAACGGTAGCACCGACCCTGTTCCCGTTCGGCCAACGCGGCTCTTGGCGGCTCTCTATTGCAGACAGTTCTCTTGTTTCAACTAACTCTTTCAACACCAAGATTGCATTTGGGTCCGGCCGACGGCATCTCGCTCTGAGGTTGCGCGTTAGCTGTCAGGTGTATGATGCAAAACAAAACGCGTTTCGGTTCGACGCTCGAAAGCGGCGGTCCAGATATCGCGAAGCCTCTCGCGATGGACGGAAACCATGACGCGCACGGTTTGCAACGCGCGTTGGATGCGCGTCTCAGTCCCGGCAATACCGATGCCCCGGCAACTGGCGGCGCTGCGGCCGCGGATCTGGCGCAATCCAAGCCGAGCCGGACGCTTCGCCGATTTGTGAAGGCCGCAGCGGGCATCGCCATCGTCGCAGTATTCGGCTGGCTGCCGCTCAGGGCGCTTTTCCAGACGTCAAGCGTCGAAGCCGTCGTCAATTCCAGGCTCGTGACATTGAGGTCGCCGATCGACGGGAAGATTTCAGCGGGGGCCAGTCTGGCAGGCGATTTAGGCATCGTCGGCGAGGGCACTTTCATCCTTCGTGTCGTCAATCCGCGCGGAGACCGCGTGCGGCTCGATGATCTACGCAGTCAGATGTCTCGCCTCGAAAACGAAAGGCCGAGCCTCGTTTCGAAGATAGCTTCAGCCCAGGCGGCGCAGAAGGATCTGGCGCGTCAGGCGGCCCTGTTCACAGCGGGGCGCATCCGTCAGCTCGAGGCGCGCATCGCAGAAATCCAAACATCAATCGAAGCCGCCGCAGCGCGTCGCGAGGAGGCGGCGGCCGCGGTGGAACGAGCTTCATCGCTTATCAAATCGGGCAGCGTTTCGTCTGTCGAGCTTGGGCGCTTGACGCGGGATCAAACCATTGCCCAGCAAACCGAAATCGGCGCGCGCCGCCGCCTGGATGCAACCCAGGTTGAGCTCACCGCCGCGCGCGAGGGCACGTTCCTCGGCGACAGCTACAACGATCGTCCGAGCTCGGTGCAGCGTGAGGAGGAAATGCGGCAGCGGGCTGAAGGGCTCACCGCGGACGTAGCGCATGCTGATGCGCAAATCTCGTGGCTCGTCGGCGAGATTGAATCCGAACGATCTCGTTACATCAGCCGCTCCGAGGCGGACATCAAATTCCCCATCGCCGGCCGAATATGGGAGGTCATGACGGCGCCTGGAGAGGACGTCCGGGCCGGACAACCGCTCGTCCGTCTACTCGATTGTTCCGGTGCCGTGGTGACGGCGAACGTCACTGAGAGCGTGTATAACGGGCTGAAACTGGGATCTCTCGCACATTTCCGGCCGAGCGCCGGCGGGCCCGAATTGGCTGGCACCGTCGTCAATCTCACCGGCTCCGCAGGGGCCGCAGCGAACCTCGCCATTAATCCCGATGCGCTGAGCAAGGAACCGTATCGCGCGACGATTTCTGTCCCCGACCTCAACGATGGCTCCAACGATTGTCCGGTCGGGCGAACCGGACGCGTCATCTTCTCGGCAGACACGGCGAGAAAGCCATGATCGCCGCGCTGACGCCGGGCCTTATTGCGCTCGGGTTCTGCGTTGCCGTCCTTCCCTGGCTCAGGCACGAAAACTCCGCGGCGCGTTCGCTGATGATTTCAATCGTGTTGCTGCTCATGCTCCGTTATTTTGGATGGCGCATGACGGCAACGGTCCCGCCCGTCGGCTGGACCGCCGATTTCGCCGTGGGATTTCTGTTCCTCATCGTCGAGGCTGCATCGCTTGCAGCGGGTGCACTGTCGCTGGTATTTCTCAGCCGCACGACCGATCGTACGCCGCAAGTCGAAGCCAACGGGCGGTGGTTTGCCGGGCGGCAAGCTCCGCTGATCGACGTATTCGTTTGCACCTACAACGAGGAAACGTCGATCCTGGAGCGCACAATCATCGGCGCCACGGGAATGAACTATCCCAACTACCGTGTCTGGGTTCTGGACGACGGGCGGCGTGACTGGCTCGAAAAGCTTGCCGGCCAGCTCGGCTGCCGCTATCTGGCGCGCCCCGACAACACCGACGCCAAGGCTGGCAACATCAATCACGCCCTGCGGCATGTGGCGGAGCTCGCCGATCCCCCTGACTTCATTTCGATCCTCGACGCCGATTTCGTTCCGATGCCCGAATTCCTCGCCCGCGCGATGTGCTTGTTCGGCGATCAGCGCGTAGGCGTGGTGCAAACGCCTCAGCATTTCATCAATGCGGATCCGATCCAAACCAACCTGGCCGCGACCAAGGTCTGGCCGGACGAGCAGCGTTTCTTCTTCGATATTCTGATGCCATCGAAAGACGCTTGGGGCGTGGCTTTTTGTTGCGGCACGTCGTCGGTCATCAGATTCTCATCCCTCGCGAAAATTGGCGGCTTTCCGACCGACTCCGTGACGGAGGACTACTTGCTGACGCTGCGGCTGAAGGAAATTGGCGCGGGCACGGTGTACCTGAACGAACGTCTGACCTTGGGGCTGGCCCCGGAGGGCCTCAAGGAGTACATCACCCAGCGCAGCCGATGGTGTCTTGGCTTCATGCAGATCTTTCGCGGGCGAAGTGGCCCTTTTTCCCGAAGATCGCAGCTGGATGTTATCGACAGGCTGTCTCTCATCGAAGCATTCATGAGTTGGACCTCGACCTATGTCGTCAAGGTATTCGGTCTCGTCGTTCCGAGCCTTTATCTTCTCTTCGGCGTCAAAGCCGTCCAGGCGGATCTTTTCGAACTCCTCGGATATTTCCTACCCTTCTATGTCTGGTATTCGCTCACCATGGCCTGGATTTCCCGCGGACGCTCCATGGCGGTGATGTCGGATGTCGCTCAATACATTGCACTGCCGGCGGTTCTCAAGGCCGTGGCGGCGGGGCTGCTCAAGACGCAGGGGCACAAATTCAAGGTCACCGCAAAGGGCGGGGATCGCGATCAACGCTTCATCGAGTGGCCACTGCTCAGGGTATACGGCACCGCACTGGCGATTACGCTCGCGGGTATCGTCTATGCCTTCGTGCTTCATGTGCAAGGCGACATGATCGCCTATGGCAGCCTGGCGCTCGCCTGGAGTTTGTACAACGCGATCATTCTGATGATCGTCTGCTTGGTGTCGATCGAGCAGCCGCGGCGACGGAAGGCCGAGCGGTTCGAGCGAGATGAGCCGGTTCTTTTCAATCTCGGTGGCCGGCAGTTCATCTACCGTTTGGCAGACATGTCGATCACGGGCGCCCGCTTCGTGAGCGACAAGCCACCGCCAGTCGGGACCGCGGTTCATTGCACCCTCCAGGAAAGAAAAGTAGCTGCCCTGGTCGTGCGACGAACCGGGGATGGATTTGCGGTCCGGTTTGATGAAACCCTGAACACGCGCATCGATCTCATTCGCGCTTTCTATTCCGGTGACTACGTCAGTGCATTCACCGGCATACGCGCCGCTCCCGTCGGCAAAGCATTATTGATGCGGATCTTCGGGTGACTACGTCTACCACCGGCGGCAGGTAGAAGGGTTGGACAACATGGCTGTCCTAGCAGGCCTCATTTCCTCACAGCGAGGAGATTCGTAGCAAGGAGCATCGTATCCGAGTGCGGCGACTGAGAGCGCCCCGGCAAATCGAGCCTTCTGATACCCAATGCGATAACCGCCGAAGCTGAGCAATATTGAGCTGCGAATCGTCGTTGAGAGCACGTAGTTTTTTTGGGGGGCGTCATGCCAAAGAGCGCGAAGAGATACGTAGCGCTGTTGGGAGGAAGGGATGATCACCGAGCGAAGACAGCCAACCCTTTGGCCCCGGAGTCTCGAAGACGAACTGCGAATGGAGCGCGCCCTCCACTCTCTCGAAAAGGAGAACAAGGACTTGAAAGAATTGGTCGTCCGTCTTTCGGAAACCCTCCTTCGACATGTTTGTCAAAGCGCAGCACTAAGATCGCTGAAGAATAGCGCTGAGCGGAACACTCAAGGTCGGACCGATCCATACTGAGCACGTCACCGTCCCTGCCAAGCCGAGCGTTGCAATCGGTTATTCTCAACCAACGCCCACGTCCAGGCTTTCGGCGCTCGATCGTTCCGGGTAGGGCGCGTTCCTACGTAGGCGCCCGCAATTCGCTGTGAAACCAAGCCAAGGTATGGGCCGATCTCATCGGGTCGACCAGATCGACCGCGATCTGATCGACGAAATCGCAAGCGGGACATTCGAAGGTACGAATGTCAAAACCGGCGGGGCCAGGTGTGATGCGCACCAGCATCGTTGTTGCCTGGCATTTAGGACAAGGCGGTCGTTGAATGGTCATGAGGCTTGCCTGGATCCGGCGGGAGCGCAATACTCTCTGTCATCGATGGATGCCAATGGGAGCGGTGATGGAACATGATGGAACGGCAAGCTCTGCTGCCACCGGTCAATATTGACCACCAGCCAAACTAAGGCCCGCTATCCCAAATGTGAACTTTCACAGATAGAATCATTTTTCATCGGCAACCTGCACTGTATCGTCCGGTTTCGCGACCGCGGGGTCGAGATCGAGTTCGAGGTCCGCGGACGGCCCGCCACGGTCGGCACGTCAATACGCTTGCCATTCCGTTCGGCCGGCAAGAAGCCCGCCGTCCGGCCACAGCTTTGACAAACGCTTGACGTAGATCAATCGCCTTGCTGCGGAGTGAGCCGACCTCGTTGGGGGCCAACGACAAGGTGTCGAGCATGCGCGTCACCGGCAGGCTGCTGTTCGTTCTGATCATCTCCTACGCCTCGCTCGGGGCGATGTCGCAGGAGCGCGCCGATCAACCCACCGCCGACAACGAAATCCGCATCGGCAATGTCATGCCCTATTCGGGACCCCTCTCGGAGTTCGGCGCCATTGGCCAGGCGGAAGCCGCCTATTTCGACATGATCAATGCGCGCGGCGGCATCAACGGCCGCAAGATCCGCTTCATCACCCGCGACGACAATTCCGACCCCACGACCGCGCTGGAGCTGACCCGCAAGCTGGTCGAGACGGACGACGTGCATTTGATGTTCGGCTCGTTCGGCACGCCGGGCAATCTCGCCGCGCGCTGGTATCTGAACGCGAAGAAGATTCCGCAGCTGTTCGTCGCCTCCGGCGACGAGGAGCTGAGCCAGGCCAAGGCGTTTCCCTGGACCATGGGCTGGCAGCCGTCGTTCCGGTCGGAGGGGCGCATCTACGCCAACTATCTCCAGGCCTATTATCCCAGGAAGAAGATCGTGGTGCTCTGGCAGAACGACCAGTTCGGGCGTGCGCTTCTCAAGGGCATGGAGGAAGGCCTTGGCGATCTGAACCGTCTCGTCCTCGTCGACATCGCCTTCGACATTGCCGACGAGCATCTCGACGGACACGTCTCGATCCTCAAGCGCGCCGGTGCCGATATTTTCGTCTTTCTCGGCGTACCGTCGACGGCGTCCAAGGTGATCAAGCTGGCAGCGTCAATGAAATGGCGCCCGGTCTTCATCGTCAACGACGCCTCGGCCTCGATCGCCAACGCGATGGCGCCCGCAGGCCTAGAGAATTCCTCCGGCGTGATCTCGGCGGCCTTCCTGAAGGATCCTAGCGATCCCGCATGGAAGGACGATCCCGCCATGAAGGACTGGTTCGCCTTCATGGACAAATACCATCACGACGAAAGCACCAACAGCAGCGCGGCGCTCTATGGCTATGCCGCGGCCGAGGCGCTGACGCAGGTGCTGAAGCAATGCGGCGATGACCTCTCGCGCGAGAACATCATGCGTCAGGCGGCTTCGCTGAGGAATTATCAACCCTCGGTCGCGCTGCCCAACATCAGGATGAACACCTCGCCGAACAGCTACCTGCCGATCAGGCAGATGCGGCTGGTCCAGTTCGACGGCCGCTCCTGGCAACCCTTCGGCGATGTGATCGAGACGGCCTTCACGGAAGGCGCGGCGCGGTGAGCTGACTCGGGCAGGGCAGTTGCCCGCTTGAGGGAGCGTCGGCGTTTATCGCATCGAAGGGAGAGGTGCGCTCCCTCCCCCGCTTGCGGGGGAGGGTTGGGGAGACGGTGCATCCGCAATCGAGAGCCCCCAAGAGGAGAAAGCCCTCACCCGGCGCGCGGGACGATGCTTCGCATCGCCCGGACGGCGCCGACCTCTCACGCAAGCGGGAGAGGCGACGCACCTGAGTCTTGGCAACATCCGGGCACGCCCGGACTGAATTCGGCTTCTCACGCCGGCTTCAACTCCCGCGCAACCCCATTTTATGGTGGTCGCGGTCGGCGGCTTTTCGTTTCATCACAGACGTTTAAGATCGGCACGAACCTGCATTCACTTCCGGAGATCATCCGAATGACCGAGACCATCCGCATCAGGCGCTTCACTGCCCGCGCCGTGATCGTGCCGATGAAACTGCCGCTCCAGACCTCGACCGGTGCGGTTGCCAAGGCGCCGCTGGTGCTGATCGACTGCGAGACCGACAAGGGTGCCGTAGGGCACGCCTATCTGTTCTCGATCACGCCGTCGGCCTTGAAGCCGTTGACGGCAATGGTCGCGGAAATGTCGGAGCTGCTTGCGGGCGACGAGCTGCTGCCGTTCGAGATCGAGCGCAAGCTGACCCAGCGCTTCACCCTGCTCGGCCTCGCCGGCCTGCAGCGGCTGGCGCAATCCGGCATCGACATGGCGGCGTGGGACGCGTTGGCACGCGCACGCGGCCTGCCGCTGGCGCGGCTGCTCGGCGGCGCGCCAAAACCGGTCAGGGCCTACAATTCGAAGGGGCTCGGCATCATGCCGGCGGATGCCGCGGTGGAGGAAGCCCACAAGCTGCTGGCCGAGGGCTTTCAGGCCGCAAAGATCCGAGTCGGCCGTCCCGATGCGCGGGAAGACCTCAAGGTGGTGCGCGCGGTGCGCAAGGCCGTCGGCGACGACGTGACGCTGATGTGCGACTACAACCAGGCGCTGACGGTGACCGAGGCGATCCGCCGCGGCGAGATGCTCGACGACGAGGGGCTGACCTGGATCGAGGAGCCGATCCGTCACGACGATTATGAGGGCAACGCCCGTATCGCGGACGCGCTGCGCACGCCGGTCCAGATCGGCGAGAATTTCGACAGCGCGTTCGCGATGCAATCCGCGCTCTCCGCCGAGGCCTGCGACTTCGTGATGCCCGACGTGCAGCGCATCGGCGGCGTCACCGGCTGGCTGCGCGCCGCCGCGCTGGCGCACGCCGCCGGCATCGAGATGTCGACGCATCTGTTCTCGGAAGTCAGCGCGCATCTTTTGTGCGTAACGCCCACCGCGCACTGGCTCGAATATGTCGACTGGGCCGACGCGGTGCTTTCAACGCGGCTGATCGTCAAGGACGGCTTTGCCCTGCCGGGCGAGGAGCCCGGCAACGGAATTGTGTGGGACGAGGCGGCGGTGAAGAAGTATCTCGTGAGCTAATCGTTGAAAGCGATGCCCTTCGCGGCCTCGCCCGGAGCGCCGGGCTCGGCAATTCCCGCGCAATTGGCCCGCGGCTTTTGTCCGGCGAGCATGCCGCGGAAGAACGCGAGCGCATCCGGGAAGGCCGCGTTCAGGCCGCCATTGTGCGTCGCGCCGGGATAAGTCTTCCAGACCACCTCGTTGCCGGCCGCGCACAGCGCCGCGACTTCGGCATATTGCCGTGTCGGGACCAGCGTGGAATCGGCAAGACCGGTCCCGAGCAGCACCGGCACCTTCAGCCGCACGGCCTTCATGTCCGTGATCGGCGTCAACCGCGCCAGCACATTGGCGATGGGCTCGACATAGACGTTCTGGGCGGTAATGCCGTCCTTGCGCGCGACCTCGCGCATCTCAGGCGTGCAGCTTTCACGCGCCGCTTTCAGGACCGGCTTGCCCTTGTCGGAGACGAGATCGTCGGCGGACGGCGCGCCATCCGGCAACGAGCCGCCGAGCATCATCAGCGACGTATAGATCGGCGAAGCGATCGCGGTCGTCTGCGGCGGCTTATAGGGACCATCGGGGAACGTGGACACCAGGCCCGTCGCCACGGTGGCGATCAGCGGCACGTCGGGCGCGTAGCTTTCCGCGATCACGGTCGCGCCGATTGCGGCGCCCGAGCCTTGCGATTGTCCGGTGACGAAAACCTTTGAAGCGAGCTTGTCGCGATACGCGGCGAGCGCAGCACGCGCGCCGTCGAGCACGGAGCGCCCTTCCGCCTCCCAGATCAGATACGGATGCGGCCCCGCGCCGCCGAGCCCCTGATAATCGGTCGCCACCACCGCAAACCCGTTCTCGAGCCAGCGCTGGATGTAGGTGGCATCGCGCGGCTTGTGCCCGGTCCAGGACGGCGCACAGGAATCCGACACGCCGAGCGTGCCGTGCGCCCACGCGACCAGCGGCCAGCCTCCGGCCGGCGGCTCGCCCTTGGGCAGATAGACCGTACCGCTCACCGGCACGATACCGGCGTACCAGCGCACATCCGTGGACGTGTAGAGGATGCGCTCGGCGACACCGGCGCTCGTGATCTCCGGCTGCGCAAGCATCGCCTCCCTGCGCAGCATCACGCCGGGGCTTTCTGGGAGGGCTTGGGGCCAGCGATAAAAGCCGGACAGGTCCTGATCGCCGACTTTCGGTCCCACCGGCAGCGACGAATCCGCGTGGGCTTGCGCCATCGCGAGGCCTGTGACGACGGCGAGCGCCATCACGAATTTCGGACTCGGGGTTTTGAACATCGGCGTCTCCAGTTCCCTTGCAGTGTGCCGCATTTTTGTTGGCGGGTTGATTGCCGCAGCAATGCACTTTCCGCGTCGATTATGGAGACGATCGTGCGCGGGTCCAAGTCTATTTGAGGCAAGTCTATTTCAGGCAAGTTTTTTGCAGACACGTCTTTTCGGACACGTCTGTTCAGAGATGGGCAGATGCCGGTCTGCGTAGCTACCAGGTCTCCGCGCCGGGGATTTTCTTGCGCACCGCCCGGCGCTGGATCCAGATGCAACGGCGCACGGCCGTATTGGAGCGGCCGACCGCGGATATCCCTTGGCCGGCTTGCAGCAGTGGCGCCACGTTTTCGCGCAGCGCGCGGCAGCGCTGGAGCTCAGCCTGCCAGTCGATGATGGCGGCGTCGGCCCGCGACGCCATCAGCGACAATATCGCCACGGCAAGACAGCTCCCTCGCATGGTGCGCATTCCCTTCACCGTGATGTGGCCGGATCGCGCCAGGCGGCATCGTGGCCCGGATGTCATCCGAGCTAATGACACTGCAAGACGATAACTCAACTTGACGCCGGCGGCGAGAGCTTGCCGGTTGCGTCCCGCGGCATCCGACAGCCTGATCCAACGCATCTGTGATGCAGCTGTGAGCTCTGATCGCGCGATCCTGAAAAATCAGCGAAGCGATCAATGGTATGACAACCAGCATTCAAAACGCCAGCCGGCAAACAACGAGGTGAACATGATCCTTCCCAGGAAGTTTTTGGCCAGCGCCGGGTCACGACCGATTGCGCGACGCCTCCATCTTGCCGTGATGACCGCAGCGCTGTTTTTCGCCGCAACGTTCTGGCCGGTCGGACCTGCGCTGGCTGCCGCAAATGATGCCGAGGCGCGAACCATCTTCGACAAGTTCATTGCCGCGCAGAATGCGCATAACGCGGACGATGTGAAAGCCATGCTCTGGAATTCGCCGAGCACGCTGTTGTTTGCGAGAGGCATAGAGACGAGAGGGCGCGATGCGGTCGCCGACCGCTTCAAGGCGTATTACGAAGGCACCTGGCACCTCGAACCCGACATGTCGAAATTCCACGTCGCCGTGATCTCGAACGAGGTCATGCAGGTCCTCGTGCCGATCGTCTTTACGCGCGGCCTTCCGGGCAAGCCGCCACAACAAAATACGTTTCTGATCAGCCAGACCTACGTTCAGGATGCGGACGGCTGGCACGTCGCCTCCATCCTTCCGGTCGCGAATACGGAACTGAAATAGGGGGATTTAGCGGCGGTATGTCGGCTAAGGAGGCTGCCGCTCCAGTCCGTCTCCGCTCTTCGAGCTACGCCGGACACGCTTCGCCGCAATCAGATTGGTGGCTTGCCGAGCCGTAGCTCGCGGCGGGAGCCCGCCTGCGCCCCTTGGGCTTCGGCGTGGCATCCTTCACTCGGCTATCGCGAGCGAAGGATGGTGGGCGCGACAGGGATCGAACCTGTGACCCCTACCATGTCAAGGTAGTGCTCTCCCGCTGAGCTACGCGCCCTAGATGTCGTCTAGATCGGGTCGGGTCCCTATAACGGCTCAGGGGAGCCGGTGCAAGGACGGAAGGCGGCCGATTTAGGCCGCCAGCATCTTGTTCACTTCGCTGACCAATTCGCGCAAATGCACAGGCTTGGACAGCACCTTGGCGTTCTTGGGGGCGTCCGAATCCGAGTTCAGGGCGACCGCGGCGAAGCCGGTGATGAACATGATCTTGATGTCGGGGTCGAGTTCCGAGGCCCGGCGGGCGAGCTCGATGCCGTCCATCTCCGGCATCACGATGTCTGTGAGCAGCATTTCGAACGGCTCTTCCCGCAGCCGCTGATAGGCGGCCATGCCGTTATCGTGGGACGAGACCTGAAAACCGGCGTTTTCCAGCGCCTTGACCAGGAAACGGCGCATGTCGTTGTCGTCTTCGGCGAGCAGGATCTTTGGCATGGCGGAAATGTCGAATCCCCAGAGGATATCAGCAGAGGTCACTAAGCCCGACGGAGGGTAAATTTGGGGTGAAAATCTTTACCCTCAGCCGGCCGTGCTTGCCGGCCCCTTGTGAACCTGAAAGCAGTTCGAAGCAATCGAGCCGTACTTGCCGGTCCCCACCTCGCTGCCCGCAGGGTTAAGACATGTTCCAGCACAGATCTCATCTTTTCGCTTGGCAGGATGGTTGCGATTCCGGACAATGACGACACATAAGAGCCGCCCGATCGGCCGAATCAATGCGTTGAGGCCGGTGCCGGGCTTGTTGGATCGTGCGGCGCCAAGGGTGAAGCCTGATACCAACGGGCAAAGCCTGATTGCCAAGGGACGAAGCCTGACACCAAGGGACGAAGCCTGAGAAGATGACCCGGTTTGACGGCGACAAGTCGCCAGCCTTCGAGATCGTTGAGCCCGCGCAATGGCGCGCGCCTGTTATCTTCAACTCGCCCCATTCCGGCTCGACCTATCCGGACGAATTTCTCAGCGCCTCCAGGATCGACCTGCCGACGCTGCGGCGTTCCGAAGATTCCTTCATGGACGAGCTGATCGGCCATCTCAGCGAGCGCGGCTTTCCGACCGTGCGGGTCAACTTTCCGCGCTCCTATGTCGACGTCAACCGCGAGCCCTACGAGCTCGATCCCCGGATGTTCACCGGGCGCCTGCCGAGCTTTGCCAACACCCGCTCGATGCGGGTTGCCGGCGGACTTGGCACCATTCCGCGCGTGGTCGGCGACGGCCAGGAGATCTATCGCGAGCGCATCCTGGTCGACGACGCGCTGGGGCGGATCGAGACGTTGTACAAGCCCTATCATCGCGCGCTGCGCCGGCTGATCAACAGGGTGCACCAGATGTTCGGCACCGTCGTGCTGGTCGACTGCCATTCGATGCCCTCGGTCGGCGTCTCCCGCGACGAGCCGCGCCGGCCCGACATCGTGATCGGCGACCGCTACGGCACGAGCTGCACGCCGCTATTGCCCGACCGGGTCGAGGAGACCATGGCCGGCCTCGGCTATTCGATCGGCCGCAACAAGCCCTATGCCGGCGGCTTCATCACCGAGCATTACGGCAACCCGGCCAGTGGCCTGCACGCCGTGCAGCTCGAGCTCAACCGCGCAATCTACATGGACGAGCGGCGGCGCGAGCGCAGTCCACGCTTTGCGCAAGTGGCGTCGGACTTCGGCGTGCTCGCCGACGTGCTGGCGACTACGATCCCGTTCGGCGATCTCGGCCCGTTCCAGGCCGCGGCGGAATAGGCGCAACGTTTTTCTTCTAACGATTGTGTTGGGTGCGATCAGCGCGAACGCGTTTCGCGGCGCGCATTGAAATGAAAGCCGATGCTGAGAGAAAGCAGAGGCTGAAAGAAAAAAGGGCCGCTTCTAATGAAGAAGCGGCCCAAGTCTAGGGAGGAAACGCCCAAGGAGGGCAGCAGTAACGCGAGAAGCGCTACCGCACCGCAACAATATGCGGCCGCGACGCACAAAGTGCAAGGGCTTTCGAGCGATTTCCCATGCAATGAGGACATAGCTCGGTTGCTTCCAGAGAAACCCAGATTCAGTTCCTTTGATAAGGAAATTCAATGGGTTGATAGTCATTTGCATACGAACAAGGCAGGCCCGGAACTAAGGTTTCAACTCAATGATCGATATTTGCCCAGCGGGTGTCTTCGACGAGGCGAATGCTTCCCGCATCCAAAATACCAGGGTGCAAAAGCAAGACAGCGCTGCACGATTCTTCCGATTTGAGCTAGGCAGGAGTGAGCTTCACCCGACTTTCGCTTTTTGAGGATACGCCGTGACGGTGATCGATTTCTCCGCCTTCATCGGACGGCTCGCCACCGCCTCCGGCGAAACCATCCTGCCATTCTTCCGCACCTCGCTGTCGATCGAGGACAAGAGCAAGACTAGGGAATTCGACCCCGTGACCGAGGCCGATCGCGCTGCGGAGGCGGTGATGCGGCGTCTGATCAAGGCCAACTTTCCCCAGCACGGCATCGTCGGCGAGGAATTCGGCAACGAGCGCGAGGATTCGGACTATGTCTGGGTGCTCGACCCCATCGACGGCACCAAATCCTTCATCGGCGGCTTTCCGATCTGGGGCACCCTGATCGCGCTCCTGCACAAGGGCACGCCGGTCTACGGCATGATGCACCAGCCCTTCATCGGCGAACGCTTTTCCGGCGACAGCGGCTCCGCTCATTATAAAGGCCCCTCCGGCGAGCGCCGGCTCCAGGTCCGGCGCTGTGCTTCGCTGTCGGAGGCGACGACCTACACCACCAGCCCGCTGCTGATGAACGAGCGCGACCGCGCCATCTTCGGCCGCATCGAGCAGGGCGCGCGGCTGTCGCGCTATGGCGGCGACTGCTACTCCTATTGCATGCTGGCGGCAGGTCACGTCGATCTCGTGGTTGAGACCGAGCTGAAGCCTTACGACATCGCAGCCCTGATCCCGATCGTGACCGGCGCCGGCGGCGTCGTCACCACCTGGGAAGGCAAGCCGGCGCAGGGCGGCGGCCGTATCGTCGCGGCCGGCGACGCCAGGGTTCACGAAGAAGCACTGAAACTGCTCAACGGATAGGCGATCTATTGTTTGCGCATGATCCTCTCGGAAAACCGCTGCACACTTTTCCGGATCATGCTTCAGGGAGCCTGCATGAAAACCCGGCGTAGGCTCCTCCTCGCATTCCTGCTTCTGTTTCCGACGCTCGCCTCCGCCCAGAATTTCCCGGCCAGGCCGATCAAGCTGATCGTGCCGTTCCCGGCCGGCGGCCCCAACGACATCATCGCGCGGGTGATCGGCCAGCGTATGTCGGAGCTGTCAGGGCAGCCGGTTCTGATCGACAATCGCGGCGGCCAGGGCGGCGTGCTCGGCACCGATGCCGTCTCCAAGGCTGCACCC
This sequence comes from Bradyrhizobium canariense, assembly GCF_019402665.1. Taxonomy (GTDB): domain Bacteria; phylum Pseudomonadota; class Alphaproteobacteria; order Rhizobiales; family Xanthobacteraceae; genus Bradyrhizobium; species Bradyrhizobium canariense. The sequence continues at coordinate 21,218 of NZ_VSST01000014.1, read as the reverse complement.
GACGGCTACACCATCGCGATCTCCAGCGCCGGCGCGTTGGCGATCAGCCCGAGCATGGAAAGGGTCGCCTACGATACGCTCAACGACCTCACACCAGTGACGCTGGTGGCGACCGTGCCGGAAATGCTCGTTGTCGCCACCAACGTTCCCGCAAAGGACATCGCGGAATTGATCGCGCTCGCCAAGGCGCAGCCCGGAAAGCTCAACTTCGCCTCCTCCGGCCCCGGCAGCCTGCCGCATCTCGCCGGCGAATTGTTCAAGCTGACGGCGAAGATCGGCATCGTGCACGTGCCCTATCGCGGCGCGGCGCCCGCCGTGAACGATCTGCTGGGCCAGCAGGTGCAGATGACGTTCCTGGATCTCCCCGTGCTGCTGCCGCAGGTCAAGGCGGGCGCCCTGCGGCCGATCGCGGTGGGCTCCGCCGAGCGTTCGCCGACGGCGCCTGACGTGCCGACCACGGCGGAAGCCGGCTTTGCCGATCTGCGCATCGAGAACTGGTACGGCATGGTGGCGCCGAAGGGCACGCCGAAGGAGATCGTCGCGGCGCTGCATGCCCTCGCCACGAAGGCGATGGCGGATCCCGCGGTGAAGGAAAAGCTCGCCGCCCAGGGCGCGACGCTTGTCGGCGATGAGCCGGAGCATTTTCGCAGCTTCATCGCGGACGAGACCAAGAAATGGGCGAAGGTGATCAAGGACGCTGGCGTGGAGACCGCGAGGTAGCGCAGAGCTCACACTGCCGCAGACCGCAAATGCTCCACCAGCATCTTTGCCGGGCGCGGCAGCGTCTTGAAGCTTCGCGCGCAGATCACGAGTTTGCGGTTGGCCCAGGTATCGCGCAGGCGGACCATGGCAAGCGGCATCAGTTTCGCGCAGCGGCGGGCCGCGGCTTCGGGCACCAGGGCAACGCCGACATCGGCGGCGACCATCTGGCAGATCGCGTCGAAATCGCGCAGGCGTGCGCGGTAATGCGGCCGCATGCCGAGCCGAGCGGCGTGCTTCGAAATATGCACCTGAAGCGCGGTGGCGCTGGTGAGCCCGACGAAGTCGCAAGCGCCCGCCTCCTGGAAATCGATCGCGCGGCGGCCGGCGAACGGGCCGCGCCTGGACGTCACCAGCGTCAGGCGATCCTCGCTGAAGGCGAATCGCTCGATATGATCGGGCAGCGCGTGCTCGGCTGCGAAGCCGAGATCGGCCGCGCCCGCAGTGATCGCGGCCGCGATGTCGGTGCTCTCGCGCTCCTCGATGTCGATGGCGACGTCGCGATGCTCGCGCAGGAAGCCGGCAAGCGCCTTCGGCAGATGCTCCGAGAGGCCGGAGGTATTCGCGAGGAAATGCACGCTCGCGCGCACGCCGCTGGCAAAGCCGGCGAGATCGCCCCGCATGGCGTCGATCTGGTGAATGACGAGACGGGCGTGATCGAGCAGGCTCTCGCCGGCCGAGGTCAACTCAACGCCGCGGCGCCCGCGCTTGAGCAGCGCGACGCCGAGCGCATCCTCCAGCCCCTTGATGCGCGCGCTGGCTGAGGCTAGCGCCAGATGCGACCGCTCCGCGCCGCGGGTGATGCTGCGCTGGTCGGCGACCGCGATAAACAGCTGGAGGTCGACGAGGTCGAAGCGCATCCCGGGTCCCTCCAGCCTTCGCTCCAGACGAAGGCTTTCTCCGTAAGCTACAGATTGTGCCGACGCGCGGCATCGGTCAATGTGCAGATATGATCGACCCGCTCCTCATTCTCATCGCCGCCATCTTCCTGCTCGCCGGCTTCGTCAAGGGCGTGGTCGGGCTTGGCCTGCCGACGGTGTCCATGGGACTGCTCGCCGTGAGCATGGCGCCGAGCCGCGCGATCGCCATCGTGATCGTGCCCGCCATCGTCACCAACATCTGGCAGACTTTCGTCGGCCCCCATTTGCGCGACATCCTGCGGCGGCTGTGGCCGCTGATGATCGGCACCGTGATCGGGTGCTGGCTCAATGCCGGCGCGCTCACCGGCCCGCATGCGCGCTACGGCACGATCGTGCTCGGCGTCCTGCTCGTCATCTACGCGATCATCGGGCTGAACAAATTCCAGTTTCACGTTGCGCCAAAGAACGAGAAATGGGTCGGTGGCGTCGTCGGTGTGGTCACCGGCGTGATCTCGGCCTCGACCGGCGTGCAGGTGATCCCCTCGATGCCGTTCATGCAGGCGATCGGCATGGAGAAGGACGAGCTGGTGCAGGCGCTCGGCGTGTTCTTCACGACGGCGACATTGGCGCTCGCCTTCAACCTCACCGCGGGCGGATTGCTGACGCCGGCCAATGCGGTGCCGGGCGCCGTCGGCATGGCGTGCGCGTTTGCCGGCATGTACATCGGCCAAACGGTGCGGGCGCGGATGCCGGCGGAAGCGTTTCGCCGCTGGTTCCTGATCGCGATGATCCTGCTCGGCCTCTATCTCGCCGGCAGCGCGCTGCTGAAGGAATTCGCGTAAAAGAAGTTACCGCGTCTCCAGCATGGCGACGCGGACGCCGAGATAGATGAAGAGGCCGCCGAGGGCACGGTTGACCCAGGCGATCGCGCCTTCGGAGCTCCGCAGGCGGTGGGCGGCCCTTGCCGCGAACGCCGCCAGCACCAGGCACCACAGCGTTCCCGTGCAGATGAAGATCAGGCCGAGCGTCAGGAAGGCGAGCGGCTTGTGCGCCGAGTCGGCTGCGACGAATTGCGGCAGGAAGGCCAGGAAGAACAGCGCGACCTTGGGATTGAGCGCGTTGGTGAAGACGCCCTGGAGGAATACCCTCCGCAGCGAGCTCTGCACCGGCTCGTCGATGGCCGAGGCCGGCACCGGGCGCGACCACAGCATCTGAAGCCCGGTCACGACGAGATAGGCCGCTCCAACCAGCTTCAGGATCGAGAACGCGGTCGATGAGGCCATCAGCAGGGCCGAAAGCCCGATCGCGGCGCCCGCGACATGGAAAAAGCAGCCGCAACTGATGCCCAGCGCGGCCGCGGCGCCACCTCGCCAGCCCAGCTGCATGCTGCGGCCGATCACATAGACCGTATCGGGCCCCGGCGTGATGTTGAGCAGCACGCCCGACAGGACGAAGAGCCAGATTTCGTGAATGCCCAGCATGTGTGACGTACCTCCGCCGCCCAACCGTGGCCCAAGAGGCCGGCTTAGTGGGTTCGCTCGTCCCCGTCCACTGCCGGGATTGCCGAGGATTTACCTCGAATTTGCAATGCGGTTCGTACTTTCGCTCGGCCTCATCTGCTCTATAAGGAACGGGTTCTTTGAACGCGGGATTCGAGGCGACGGCCACGCCGTGGCCGGTCCTCGATCTCTTCCAAGTCTCTTGCAAGTCTCTTGGAGCTCCGGAATATGGAAAGACGTCTGGCTGCCATTGTCTGCGCCGATGTCGCCGGCTATTCGCGCATGATGGGCACCGATGAGGCCGGCACCCATGCCGCCTTCAAGGCCCATCGCAGCGCGATCCACCCCATCATCCTCAATCACGGCGGCCGCGTCGTCAAAAACACCGGCGACGGCTTCCTGCTGGAATTCCCCTCGATCGTCGGCGCCACCGAGGCCGCGATCGCGATGCAGACGCTGATGGCGGAGCGCAATCACCATCTGCCCGCCGATCGCGCCATGCAGTTCCGCCTCGGGATCCATATGGGTGATGTCATCGCCGACGAGGACGAGGTCTTCGGTGACGATGTCAACATTGCCGTCCGCCTCGAAGCCGTGGCGAGCCCCGGCGGCTTCGCGATCTCGGCCAAGGCCTACAAGGAGGCCGGCAAGCATCTCACCGTGCCGCTGGTCGATGCCGGCAACCACCGCTTCAAGAACATCAAGGATCCGATCGGGGTCTGGACCTGGACGCCTGAGGGTGCACCGGCGCTTGCGCCCGCGCTGAGGGAGGCATCCGCCCTCTCGCAGCAGTACCGCACCGCGATCGTCGGCGTGCTGCCTTTTGCCAATCTCAGCGACGCCCAGGACGAGTATTTCTCCGATGGCCTGACCGAAGATTTGATTCACGCGCTGTCGCTGCAATCCTTCTATCGCGTGCTGAGCCGCAACTCGACGTTCGTGTTCAAGGGCAACAACGTCAGCACCCGCCTGATCGCGCGGGAGATCGACGCTAGCTATCTGATCCAGGGTTCGGTGCGGCGTGCCGGAGCCAAGATCCGCGTCACCGCAGAGCTGATCGCGCCGGAGACCGGCGAGCAGCTCTGGACTGGCCGCTACGACCGCGACATCGGCGATCTCTTCGCGATGCAGGACGAGATCACCACCAACCTGTCCGCCGCCATCGCCACCGAGATCGTCCGGGCCGAGGCCTCGGCGCCGGCGCGGCTGTCGACCGACGTCACCGCCTGGGACCGCTTCCTCAAAGGGCTGTCGCACTATTATCGGCAAACCAAGGAAGACCTGGCCATCGCCGTCGACCTGTTCCGGGAGGCCATCAGGCTCGAGCCCAAGCTGTCGATTGCGCATGCCTATCTCGCCACGATCCAGATCCAGAGTATCCATTTCGGCTGGGTCAAGGGCACGCGCGAGATGTGGGCCGAGGCGATGAAGCTTGCCGAAACCAGCGTCCGGCTCGACCCGCGCTCGTCATTTGCGTTCTCGATCCTGTCCTGGACCCACGCGCTGGAGGGCCATTACGAGGCCGCGATGGATGCCGCCAAACGCGCCGTCGCGCTCAACCCCTACGACAACGGCGCGCGCGGCGTGCTCGGCATCTGCCATTTCGCCGTCGGCGAGCACCGCGAGGCGATCGAGCTGTTCTCGATGGCCGCACAGCGCGACAACAGCGATCCGCGCTACCAATGGGCCGCACTGAACGCCTTCAGCCATTATTTGCTGGGCCAATATGACGCGACCCTGTCATGGGCTCGAGAGCAACTCTACATCAACCCGAACCATTTGCAGGCGCTGGCAATCCGCGCCGCGGCGCTGGCGCAATTGGGGCGGGGCGACGAGGCGATCGAGGCGACCCGCGTGCTCATGGCTAATTACCCGACACTCAATGTCGACCGCCATTTGCGCAATTTCCACTGGAAGCGGCCCGAGGACCTCGCCCATTACCGCGCCGGACTCTTGAATGCGGGCGTGCCGCTCGGCAAACTGACCCTGGTCTTGAGCGACGTCAAACGCGTCGCCGAATCCTGAGGGCCAGCCGCGGCCACCCGGCAATGTCCCCTCCGCCTTTATTGACACGACAGTGAATTCAGCCACACTCCGCTACACGCTGAAGTAGTATAACGTGTTGTCGGTTTGTCAGGACTTTCCGCGCTCTATCGCCGCGTCTGTATTTCACGATTCGCCGTTTTCAGGATTTTGGGCCATGCATGACTCCGCTCCGAAGCCCCCCTTCGCCCCCTCGATCCAGGTCTCGCCGAACAATCCGTGTCCATTCCTCCGCGGCCTCGTCGGCGAAGGGTTTGTTGACGGCGGAACCGTCCCGCTCGGCACGCTGTCGCAAACGATCGCGAATGCAAGCGGCGAGACCGGGCTGAAGAAGGTCTCGGCCCGCATCCAGGTCCGCGGCGTCGCGCTTATCGCCAACGGTCTTGGTCACGTCCTCAAGAGCATATTTTCGGGCGCGCAGCTCGACGCGTTGCGTGGCGGCCCTCTCGACAAGCGCGGTGCCGGCTCGCGCGTGCTCGGCGTCGACGGCAAGGTCGATGAGGACGAGCTTGCGCGGTTTGCGAGCTTCGGCCGGACCTACCAGGATCCGAACGGCGGCGGCTCCGAGCCCGGTCTCAACGCCTCGGAAATCGGCGTCTTCATGCGCGACAACCTCAAGCGCGCCGGCAGCGCCGCGCGCTGGTACTACCCCCTGCTGATGAAGTTCGAATGGCCGATCCTCCTGAAGATCGTGGGCAAGGGCGCGGGTGAGGACCGCTATCTCAGCGTGGCCGACGTGCGCACTCTGTTCAACGAGCGGCAATTCCCTGCTCGCATCAATCAGCGGCTCGTCTCGCAGCCGGTGCTGTCGACCTGCCAGCGCGTGGTGCGGGGCGCCCTCAAGGTTGCGGCCCTGCTCGTCGCCCTCGGTCTCGCCTTGCTCGTTGCGGTCGCCGAATTCCCCGACCAGGTGCGCGCCATGCTGCCGCAAAAGGGAATTCTCGTGAATCTCCTGCCGCCGCCCTTGCCCACGGTCCACGAGACGAAGGCGGCCTTTTGGCTCGAACAGAACTGGTCGCTGAAGGACAGGCACTGGTTTCATCATGCCAGCCAGGGCACAGCGACCTTCCCGGTGCCTTATGAATGGTTCATGGCCCTGGAGCAGCCGCGCCTGCATCTGTTCTCGCGGCCGGGCATGATGACGGACAGCGCCTATCTCGAGCGCTTCGGGTTCATCCCGAGCCCGCAGTCGATCCAGACTGACGCGACGTCACTGCGCCGCTTCGGCTACGCCAATGTCTACGAGACGACGCAGGTGCCGGATTGGTCGACGAGGTGGACGCCGGCAGAGAACGTCGATGGCCTGCCGGTCGGCTTCGCACGGATGACCGGTGTCATCGATCCCGCGACCGGCCATCGCGAAGAGGACAAGATCGGACTGACCTGCGCGGCCTGCCATACCGGCCAGATCCACTACCAGGGCGTGGACGTGCGTTTCGACGGCGGTCCGGCCATGACCGATCTGAAGAAGCTCGAGCTCTCCACCGGCCTGTCCATCGCCTACACGCTTTACGTGCCGTTCCGCTTCCAGCGCTTCGCCGATCGCGTACTCGGCCCCAATGCCAGCAAGGCTGACCGTGCCGCGCTCAAGCAGAAGCTCAGCGCGATCGGCAACTTCCTGATCGACTGGGCGCAAACTCAGCAAAAGACGATTGAAGGCAAGAAGACCTGGAACGGCAGACAGCAGAGTGACACCGAGGAAGGGTTTGGTCGCCTCGACGCCCTCAATCGCATCGGCAATCAGGTCTTTTCACAGGATCTCGCGCTGAGCGGGATCAAGGGATTCGAAAAGAACCTGCACGCCCAGGACGCCCCGGTCAGCTATCCCCCGATCTGGACCGTGCCCTGGTTCAAGTTCGCCCAATACGACGCCTCGATCGAGCAGCCGCTGATCCGCAACGCGGGCGAAGCCCTCGGCGTGACGGCGCTGCTCAACCTGTCCGACGCCTACCCGGAGGACAGGCTGTGGCGGTCCTCCGTTCATATCAACACGCTCGGCTGGATCGAGGACATGCTCAGGGGGCCAGATCCGTTCAAGACGGCAGATCCCTCCACCGGTCCGAAGTTCGGCGGCCTGCTGGCGCCGAAATGGCCCTCGCAAATCCTCGGCGACAATTGGAGGCTCGATCAGAAGAAGGTCGACAATGGCCGCAAGATCTACGCTGAGATGTGTTCCGGATGCCATTTGCCGGCGATCGACACCCCGGCTTTCTGGTCTTCGGGACATTGGGAGCCGAGCGGCGACAGCAAGGTGCTGAACGCGGTGACGATCCCCCTCGACGAGATCAAGACGGATCCCGAACAGTCGCTCGTGCTCAGCAACAGGATCGTCGATTTGCCCGGCTTCCTGAAGGTGAATACGGCCGACCTCCAGAAATGGTGGCAATGCGATGTCTCGACCGCGAGTTCGCCGACCGAGATGGTTTATGCGCTGGGGCTCATGACGGTGGTGGATCTCGTCGCCCGCAAATGGATGGACGACGAGAAGACTCCGGACGCCGAGCGGGCGAAATTGTGGAATCTCGCGCGCAAGAACTGCCTCAATCCGGTGGGTGGGGCACGCTATCGGGCACGGCCGCTGAACGGCATCTGGGCCACGGCGCCCTATCTGCACAACGGTTCGGTGCCGTCTCTCTACTGGTTGCTGAAGCCTGCGAGCGAGCGCCCGCAAAAATTCTGCATGGGCCGCCGCGACTATGATCCCGTAACCGTCGGCTTTGCGGTCACCGCCAACGAGAAGTGCAAGACGGGTGAAACCGAGTTCTCGGCGGGGTCGGACAAGGATCCGATCCAGGGCAACAGCGTGCTCGGCCATTCCTTCGAGCGCAAACCGGGCGAGGAAAAACGTCCCGGCGTCATCGGCCGCGTGTTCAAGGACGACAACGAGCGCTACGATCTGATCGAGTATCTCAAGACGCTGTAGTCGAGCTCTGTCCCAAGCAGGCCGCCCTCATCCTGAGGAGCCCGCGCAAAGCGGGCGTCTCGAAGGATGGCCGCGGGCGAGAGCCGGGCCTTCATGGTTCGAGACGCGCGTTCCGCGCTCCTCACCATGAGGGTCTTGCGAACTAAGCGGGGCGAGGGAGCGCACCTCGCGCGCAGCAGCCATTCACTTCAAATCCTCACTTGAACAGCGGCGTGCCCGGCACGAAGGCGTCGAAGGCGGCCCAGAATTGGGAACGGTAGCGGTCCTGCTCCTGGAGGATCTCGTGCTTGGCGCCGGCGATCACGAGATGGGAGCCGGCGCGCAAATGATAGGCGAACTCCTCGATCGCCGCGATCGAGACCACGGTGTCGCTGGAGGCCGCCAGCATCAGGATCGGCTGACGGATCTCGGACGGGTAGTTTTTGCCCCTGAATGTGTTCATCGCGCGGAAAGCGGTATCGGCCCAGGCGACCGTCGGTGACGCGAGCCCGAGGGTCGGATCCTCCTCAAGGATCGCCGCATTGCGCGCATAGCGCACGGGATCGCTGGTCAGCGGATTGTTGATGAAGGGATTGAGCCCGGTGATCTGGTCGCTGCCACCGGGGACATAGCGGCCGCCCATTCCCAACACGCGCATCGTCTTCAGCAGAGCCCGCGCCGGAAACGAGGTGGCGCGGCCGGGCAGGTCGATCATCGGCGCCGACAGTACCATGCGGTCGAACCAGCGCTTGCCCGCATGCGCCACCCGCAGCATCACGGTGCCGCCCATGGAGTGGGCGAGCGCGAAGAAGGGCGGCGGGCAATCCGGCAGCACCACCTGCTGCACAAAGGTCTCGACGTCGATCTCGAAATCGGCGAAGTCGCGGACATAGCCCTTGCGCGGATCGCGCAGGCGGCGCGAGGAGTGGCCCTGCCCGCGCCAGTCGATCATCGCCACCGCAAAGCCGCGGTCGCGCAAATCGCGCACGGTCTCGAAATATTTCTCGATCTGCTCGCTGCGCCCGGTGAAGACGCAGACCGTGCCCTTGCGGTTCGCCGGCGGCGCCCAGCGCGCAAAGCGCAGCTCGACGCCATCGGGGGTCTTGATGGTACCGCTGACGACGTCTTCGGGAACGGGATTGGATGGTATCGAGACCAGCGTCATGATGAGGAGGGCTTGGGCACGAAGTGCTGCAAATCAGGGGGCGGGAGCGCCGAAAAGGCTAAGTATCCGCCCTCTTGAACGCCGTTCTCCTCAACCCATATCACCTTGATGCAGGCCGCTACCAGTGTTTCGGAACCGGAACATCAGGCTGCACACAGACGAAAGCCCGGCCCGATTGGCGGGCGGGTTACCAACAGTCGCTCAATGGAGGACTTGACCATGCGTACCTACGACCTGACCCCCTTCTACCGTTCCACCGTCGGCTTCGACCGCCTCTTCAACCTGCTTGACCAGGCCGGTTCGGACGGCAGCCCCGGTTATCCCCCCTACAATATCGAGCGCACCGGCGAGAACGACTACCGCATCACCGTTGCGGTTTCGGGCTTTGCCAAGGATGAGCTCTCCATCGTCGCGAAGGAAAACACGCTGACGATCAAGGGCGAGAAAGTCGCCAACGAGAACTCGAAGGCCGAAGTGCTGTACCGCGGAATCGCCGCGCGTGCCTTCGAGCGCGCCTTCCAGCTTGCCGACTTCGTGCAAGTGAAGAACGCCTCGCTCGAGAACGGGCTGCTTCACGTCGACCTCGTCCGTGAGATTCCCGAAGCGAAGAAGCCCCGCCAGATCGCGATCAACACCGGTGCGCAAGGCGCACAGGTGATCGAGAACTCGGTAGCCGCGTAAATCACGTCGGCCACTTCCAAGTTGCGAAAACGCCCCGGTGCCCCGGGGCGTTTTTTTATGTCGTCCCGGCGAAGGCCGGACCCATAACCACAGGGAGTAATGTGGCGAAGACTTGCCGTTCGGTACTCCTACCACGAATAACCGAGGGACCTCGCGGTATGGGTCCTGGCCTTCGCCAGGACGACACCGTTGGTGTGATGCGGGCCATCGCATCAAACGCCACGCTTAGTCCAGCCCTTGTGCCGCCGGCATCTCCTGTGTCGGCAGGATCGTCGCGGCAGGCTTGGCCTGACCTACGGTCGGCGCGGCGGCTTGCGGTGGGACCTCAGCGGGCTTTGCCGGCACGGCCGCCACGGTCTGCGTGGTAGGTTGAGCCTGCGCTGCCTGCGCCGCCGCGGGTTCGGCTGGCTTGGCGGCGACCGGCGCCTCGCGTGGCGGAGCCGCCTTCGGGAGCGGGACGGAGCGGCTGGCGACATGTGGGATCGGGGCCGGTGGGCGTGGCGGACCATTGCGGATCATGGTTGGCGGCGGTAGCGCGCTTTGCGGGCGGTAAGGCGCAACCGCAGGCTGCTCGTAGCCCGGCGCCATACCGTAGGCGTCGGCAGCCGGCATGAAGCGCAAAATCCTTCCGTCGCGGGCATCGATCACCAGCCGGCCGTCCTCGCCCCGGCGGTCAATCACCGCGATGGTGTAGACGCTGCCGCGCAGGCGCGGGATGCCCAGCGGAGAAAAGCCGTTTTCGCGCAGCACCGCGTAGACCTCGGTCGATGGCAGCAGCACCGGGGCCGGCCCGCGTTCTTCGTAGCCATAGCGCGGCGGCGGGGGCGGCGCGGCCTCCGGCGGCGCATAGGGCCCGTCGAAATCCGAGACCGCGATCATCGCCCCTCGCGCTGGAACTTGCGCTTGTGCGGCGGTCGCGGCCAGCGCCAGCGCGGCGGCAGCCATCCATCCTGTGAAAAACTTCATGATCGAGACGCTCCTGTCAGGCCCCCGGATGGATCGCACTCTTTCGCTTCTTGCGGCGTGGCGCGGCTTCCGAACGGTTGATCAGAAGCTTCATTGGGGATTCCGGCGTCGGCGGGGCCGGATCAGGGCGCGTTTGCTTCAAAAGCGGGGCCGCGCAACTTTTGGAAAGGGATCGATTGATCTATGGGGAATCGGGACTTGCGCGCGCTTGTGTGATAGACAAAAGTTTGGCAAGGTGGCGGTTAGGACAGGAAGACTGTCTCAATTTTGCTTGCGGTTCCGGCATAGGGATTGCAACGAAAGTCGGTGCTTTCGAGCGCCAAGAAGGCAACAGGCAAAGCCGTTCTCGGGGACGAAGAACGCCTTGGCCTGAATTTAAGAAAATGCGGCTCGCGAGCGGACGAGCGGTGACCCAGAAGCGGGTGCCGCGGGACGCCCAAGGTGCGCCGAAGATGGCGGTGAGGCAGCTTGCCGCATGGAGAGGACGAGGACATGAACGGGTCGCAAGTCGAGCGCGGAAACATCGTGGCAGAGCAACTGTCGGCGACGGTCGCCTCGAAAACGACTGATCCGATTCAGGAACACAATTCACGCCCGCCGGCCGTAGGCTTGTACGATCCGAGCCTGGAAAAGGATTCCTGCGGCGTCGGCTTCATCGCCAACATCAGGGGCAAGAAGTCGCACGAGATCGTCGCGGACGCGCTCAGCATCCTGTGCAACCTCGAGCACCGCGGCGCCGTCGGCGCCGACCCGCGCGCCGGTGACGGCGCCGGCATTCTGGTGCAGATCCCGCATGCTTTCTTCAGCCGCAAGGCGAAGGAACTCGGCTTCGCGCTGCCCAATCCCGGCGAATACGCCATCGGCGCGCTGTTCATGCCGCGCGACACCGCTTGGCGCAACGTCATCAAGAGCATCATCGCCGACCAGATCAAGGAAGAGGGCCTGACGCTGCTCGGTTGGCGCGACGTGCCGACCGACAATTCCTCGCTCGGCGTCACCGTGAAGCCGACCGAGCCCGCCTGCATGCAGGTGTTCATCGGCCGCAACGGCACCGCCAAGACCGAGGACGATTTCGAGCGCCGGCTCTACATCCTGCGCAAGTCGATTTCGCAAGCGATCTATCAGCGCCGCGACCGCGGCCTCGCCGGCTATTATCCTTGCTCGATGTCGTGCCGCACCGTGATCTACAAGGGCATGTTCCTCGCCGATCAGCTCGGCAAGTACTATCCCGATCTGCACGAAAAGGATTTCGAGAGCGCGCTGGCGCTCGTTCACCAGCGTTTCTCGACCAATACCTTCCCGGCGTGGTCGCTGGCGCATCCCTACCGCATGATCGCGCATAACGGCGAGATCAACACGCTGCGCGGCAACACCAACTGGATGGCGGCGCGCCAGGCCTCGGTGAGCTCCGAGTTGTACGGCAAGGACATCAACCGGCTCTGGCCGATCTCCTACGAAGGCCAGTCGGACACCGCCTGCTTCGATAACGCGCTCGAATTCCTGGTGCAGGGCGGCTACTCGCTGCCGCACGCCGTCATGATGATGATTCCGGAGGCGTGGGCCGGCAATCCCTTGATGGATGAGAAGCGCCGCGCCTTCTACGAATATCATGCAGCCCTGATGGAGCCCTGGGACGGCCCCGCCGCGATCGCCTTCACCGACGGCCGCCAGATCGGCGCCACGCTCGACCGCAACGGCCTTCGGCCCGCGCGCTATCTCGTCACCAAGGACGACCGCATCGTGATGGCGTCCGAGATGGGCGTGCTGACGATTCCCGAGGACCAGATCATCACCAAGTGGCGCCTGCAGCCCGGCAAGATGCTGCTGGTCGACCTCGAGCAGGGCCGCCTGATCCCCGACGACGAGATCAAGGCCGAGCTCGCCAGGAGCCATCCCTACACCGAGTGGCTGGAGCGAACCCAGATCGTGCTGGAAGAGCTGCCGAAGGTGCCGACCACCGGCGTGCGCTCCAACCTGTCGCTGCTCGATCGCCAGCAGGCGTTCGGCTACAGCCAGGAAGACATCACCATCCTGATGACGCCGATGGCCTCCACCGGCGAGGAAGCCGCAGGCTCGATGGGCAACGACACGCCGATCTCGGCGCTGTCGGCCAAGGCCAAGCCGCTGTTCACCTATTTCAAGCAGAACTTTGCGCAGGTCACCAACCCGCCGATCGACCCGATCCGCGAGGAGCTGGTGATGAGCCTCGTCTCCATCATCGGACCGCGGCCGAACCTGTTCGACCTGCAAGGCCTTGCCACCACCAAGCGCCTCGAAGCACGCCAGCCGATCCTGACCGACGCGGACCTCGAAAAGATCCGCTCGATCTCCGAGGTCGCGGAGTCGCACTTCAAGTCGCGCACGCTGGACACCACCTTCCACGCCGGCCTCGGCGCGGCCGGCATGGACCAGGTGCTGGACGAGCTCTGCGCGCGCGCCGAGAGCGCGGTGCGCGAGGGCGTCAATATCATCATCCTGTCCGACCGCATGGTCGGCACCGACCGGGTTCCGATCCCGTCGCTGCTGGCCTGCGCCGCCGTGCATCATCATCTGATCCGCACCGGGTTGCGCACCTCGGTCGGCCTCGTCGTCGAATCCGGCGAACCGCGCGAAGTGCATCACTTCGCCTGTCTGGCCGGCTACGGCGCGGAAGCGATCAATCCGTATCTGGCGTTCGAGACCATCATCGCGATGAAGGACCGCCTGCCCGGCTCGCTCGACGACTACGAGATCGTCAAGCGCTACATCAAGTCGATCGGCAAGGGCCTGCTCAAGGTGATGTCCAAGATGGGCATCTCGACCTACCAATCCTATTGCGGCGCGCAGATCTTCGACGCCATCGGCCTGAAGGCGGAATTCGTCGGAAAATTCTTCGCCGGCACGCATACCCGCGTCGAGGGCGTCGGTCTTGGCGAGATTGCCGAAGAGGCGGTGCGCCGTCATGCCGACGCGTTCGGCGATGCGCTCGTGTACAAGACCTCGCTCGATGTCGGCGGCGAATATGCCTATCGCAGCCGCGGCGAGGACCATGCATGGACCGCCGAGTCGGTGGGGCTGCTGCAGCACGCCGCGCGCGGCAATTCGCTGGAACGCTACCGCGCCTTCGCGAAGATCCTCAACGAGCAGTCGGAGCGTCTCCTGACGCTGCGCGGCCTGTTCCGGATCAAGAACGCGGACGAAGAGAAGCGCAAGCCTGTCGCCCTCGACCAGGTCGAGCCGGCCAAGGACATCGTCAAGCGTTTCGCCACGGGGGCCATGTCGTTCGGCTCGATCTCGCGCGAGGCGCACACCACGCTCGCGATCGCCATGAACCGGATCGGCGGCAAGTCGAACACCGGCGAGGGCGGCGAGGAAGCCGACCGCTTCAAGCCGCTGCCGAACGGCGATTCCATGCGCTCGGCGATCAAGCAGGTCGCCTCGGGCCGCTTCGGCGTCACCACGGAGTATCTCGTCAACTCCGACATGATGCAGATCAAGATGGCGCAGGGTGCCAAGCCCGGCGAAGGCGGCCAGCTGCCCGGCCACAAGGTCGATGCGACCATCGCAAAGGTCCGGCATTCGACGCCGGGCGTCGGCCTGATCTCGCCGCCGCCGCACCACGACATCTACTCGATCGAGGATCTGGCGCAGCTCATCTACGACCTCAAGAACGTCAATCCCGACGGCGCGGTCTCGGTCAAGCTCGTCTCGGAGATCGGCGTCGGCACGGTGGCCGCAGGCGTGGCCAAGGCGCGCGCCGACCATGTCACCATCGCGGGCTTCGAGGGCGGCACCGGCGCTTCGCCGCTCACCTCGATCAAGCACGCGGGATCACCGTGGGAGATCGGCCTCGCCGAAACCCACCAGACGCTGGTGCGCGAGCGGCTGCGCAGCCGCATCGTGGTCCAGGTCGACGGCGGTTTCCGCACCGGCCGCGACGTCGTGATCGGCGCGCTGCTCGGTGCCGACGAGTTCGGCTTCGCCACCGCGCCCTTGATCGCGGCCGGCTGCATCATGATGCGCAAGTGCCACCTCAACACCTGCCCAGTCGGCGTCGCCACCCAGGACCCGGTCCTGCGCAAGCGCTTCACCGGCCAGCCCGAGCATGTGATCAACTACTTCTTCTTCGTCGCCGAGGAGGTCCGCGAGATCATGGCCTCGCTCGGCTTCCGCAGCTTCAACGAGATGATCGGCCAGGTGCAGCTGCTCGACCAGACCAAGCTGGTCGCGCACTGGAAGGCCAAGGGCCTCGACTTCTCCAAGCTGTTCGTCAAGCAGAAGGAAGAGAAGGGCCAGAAGATCTATCACTCCGAGCGCCAGAACCATCATCTGGAAGCGGTGCTCGACCGCACGCTGATCGAGCAGGCGACGCCTGCGCTCGACCGCGGTGCGCCGGTGAAGATCGAGGCCAAGATCAACAGTACCAACCGCTCCGCGGGCGCGATGCTGTCGGGTGCGGTCGCCAAGATCTACGGCCATGCCGGCCTGCCGCATGAGACCATCCATGTCAGCCTCAAGGGCACCGCCGGCCAGGCCTTCGGCGCCTGGCTGGCGCAAGGCGTCACCTTCGAGCTCGAAGGCGAGGCCAACGACTATGTCGGCAAGGGCCTCTCGGGCGGCAAGATCATCGTCAAGCCGCCGGCCAACAGCGGCATCGTGCCGGAAGAGAGCATCATCGTCGGCAACACCGTGATGTACGGCGCCATTCAAGGCGAGTGCTACTTCCGCGGCATCGCCGGCGAGCGCTTTGCCGTGCGCAATTCCGGCGCCGTGGCGGTGGTCGAGGGCGCGGGCGACCATTGCTGCGAATACATGACCGGCGGCATCGTGGTCGTGCTCGGCAAGACCGGGCGCAACTTCGCGGCCGGCATGTCCGGCGGCATCGCCTATGTGCTGGACGAGACCGGCGACTTCGACAGGCTGTGCAACATGGCGATGGTCGAGCTCGAGCCGGTGCTGTCGGAAGAGCTGATCAACGCCGGCACCTATCACCACTCCGGTGACCTCGAGGCGCACGGCCGGGTCGACGTGTTCAAGGACCTGCTCGCCTCCGACGTCGAGCGGCTGCATGTCCTGATCACCCGCCATGCCAAGGCGACCGGCTCCAGGCGCGCTGCCGACATCCTGGCCAACTGGAAGGACTGGCTGCCCAAATTCCGCAAGGTGATGCCGGTCGAATACCGGCGCGCGCTGCGCGAGATGGCCGCCAACGCGGACGCCGAGCCGAAAATCGCGATCGGGGCTTAGCTAAGAAAAGCCTCATGGTGAGGAGCGCGAAGCGCGTCTCGAACCATGAAACCACAGCGGGGGCCTTCATCCTTCGAGACGCGGCGCCAAGCGCGCCGCTCCTCAGGATGAGGGGAGAGAAAGCAAACGAATTTAAGCGGCAGGGACTTCGGGTTTAATGGGCAAGATCACGGGTTTTCTCGAAATCGAACGGCATGACCGCAAGTACACCCCGGTCGCCGAGCGCGTGAAGCATTTCCACGAGTTCGTCGTTCCCCTCTCCGAAAAGGAAACGCGCGACCAGGCCGCGCGCTGCATGAACTGCGGCATTCCCTATTGCCACGGCACCGGCTCGGTCTCGCCCGGTACACCGGGCTGCCCGGTCAACAACCAGATCCCGGACTGGAACGACCTCGTCTACCAGGGCAACTGGGAAGAGGCCTCGCGCAATCTGCACTCGACCAACAATTTCCCGGAGTTCACGGGGCGCATCTGTCCGGCGCCGTGCGAAGCCTCCTGCACGCTCAACATCGACGACAACCCCGTCACCATCAAGACCATCGAATGCGCGATCGTCGACCGCGCCTGGGACAATGGCTGGCTGAAGCCCGAGGTCGCCGCCCACAAGACCGGCAAGAAGGTCGCGGTGATCGGCTCGGGTCCGGCCGGCATGGCCTGCGCGCAGCAGCTCGCACGCGCCGGCCACGACGTGCATCTGTTCGAGAAGTTCGCCAAGGCCGGCGGCCTGCTGCGCTACGGCATCCCCGACTTCAAGATGGAAAAGAACGTCATCGACCGCCGCGTCGCGCAGATGGAAGGCGAAGGCGTCACCTTCCACTACAACAGCCATGTCGGCGTCGACGGCAATGTCGATCCGCGCGAGATGCTCAACGAGTACGACGCCGTCGCGCTGACCGGCGGCGCCGAAGCCCCGCGCGACCTGCCGATCCCCGGCCGCGACCTCGCCGGCATCCACTACGCGATGGATTTCCTGCCGCAGCAGAACCGCCGCGTGTCCAATGAACCGTTGAACGGCGTCCAGGAGATTCTGGCCGGCGGCAAGCATGTCGTTGTCATCGGCGGCGGCGACACCGGATCCGACTGCATCGGCACCTCGCTGCGCCAGGGCGCGCTCTCCGTGACCCAGCTCGAGATCATGCCCGCTCCGCCCGAGCACGAGAACAAGGGCCTGACGTGGCCGAACTGGCCGCTGAAGATGCGGACGTCCTCGAGCCAGGCCGAAGGCGCGGTCCGCGAATTCGCCGTGCTGACGCAGAAGTTTTCGGGCGATAACGGCAAGGTCAAGAAGCTGCATTGCGTGCGCGTCGACGACAAGTTCAAGCCGATCGCCGGCACCGAGTTCGAGCTCGACGCCGACCTCGTCCTGCTCGCGATGGGCTTCGTCCATCCCGTGCACGAGGGCCTTTTGAAGCTGCTGTCGGTCGAGCTCGACCCGCGCGGCAACGTCAAGGCCAACACGCTCGACTACCAGACCTCACGCCCGAACGTGTTCACCGCCGGCGACATGCGCCGCGGCCAATCGCTGGTGGTCTGGGCCATCCGCGAGGGCCGGCTGTGCGCCAGGTCGATCGATACGTTCCTGATGGGGAAGACGGATCTGCCGCGCTGAACTTTGCGCGAGCCGCGCAAGCTCGGAGTCAGGCAATAAATCCGCTGTCGTCCTGGCGAAAGCCAGGACCCATACCGCGTGATCCCTCGATCGTTGGCCGGTCGCAGTACCAAACGACGAGTCTTCGCCAAACTACTCCCTGGGGTAATGGGTCCTGGCTTTCGCCAGGACGACACCTCGGGCTTGGTATCGCCAATGGCAACGGCCACACGCGCTAATTCTGCAGCCTCACCCCGACCATCGCCACCGTGCCCTGCGAGCTTGACCCCGCCTGGTTCGAATCCAGGATGTCGTGGCGCAGCGTGCCCTTGATCCAGATGTTGCGGTTGAGCTTGTAGATCAGGTTGCTTTCGAACGAGTAGGTCTTGTCGTTGCGATTCTGGCCCTGGTAGTCGTAGGTGCCGTAGGTGAATTTGCCGACTGCCGTGAGCCAGCGGCGGAAATCGTGATCGACCTCGGCGGCGTAGGTATGCACCAGCACGCCGGAGGAGCCGGGGATAGTGGTCTCGGCGATCTGCGTGTCGGTGGCGAATTTCACCGTGGTGAGGCCGCTTGCGTTCCAGATCAGCGAGCCCGAGGTCAGGAAGCCGGAGAGCTGGCTCAGGCGCGGATCGACATAGTTGCGTGCGGAATAGCCGACCGAGACCTCGCCGGTCAGGATGCGCGAGAACTCGAAGGACGTGCCGACCTTGGCGTAGCCGCCGTTTGAATCGCGGAAGAAGCCGTTGCGGTCGGCGGCTTGGTCGTGCACGCGGGTGTCGCCCTGGATCTCGACGAACGGCTTCAAGCCCGGCTTCAATTCGTAGGAGAAGCGCCCCACGCCGCCATACTGGTTGAAGTCGCGGTCATCGTTGCTGAAGGTCGAGCCGTCGGTGAGTTTCGAGTTGGTGTAGGCGGTGCGATCGACGGTCGCGCCAGCCGCGACCTGGAAGCGGTTGAAGGTCTGGTCGAAGCCGACGGTCGTGCCATAGGTGGCATAAACAGGAAATTTCTGCAGGCCGGCCTGCACGTTCGGGCTGCCGGGATTATCGGTGGCGAGCCGCAGGCGCAGCTGCGAGGTCAGCTTGAGATCGCGATTGACGTCGATGCGGCCGTCGACATGGCCGGTGAAATCGGGGCGGTCGACCTCGACCGGCGAGGGCGAGGCAAAGCCGTCGATCGTCGCCGGCATGTTGTTGGTGTAGCCCGAGAACGAGCCGCGCAGATCCGCGACCAGCGCGTGGCGCTCCCAATCGGACGCCACGAGCAGGTCGGGCGCGACGACATAGGCCGGCGAGCCGACCGGCTTGTTCAAGCGCGCCGGGTTGGTGTCGTAGCCTGTGGAGAGCTCGAGCCCGCCCTTGATCAGGAAGCTGCCGGCATAGTCGCCGACCGCGCCGAACGCATCCTCGTCGAGCTTGAGGCGGCGGCGCAGCGGCTGGCCGGGCACGTTGCCGGCCAGCGCCGGCGGCACCGGTGTCTTGTGCGCGGTCTCGGAGGGCGGCGGCGCGATGCGCGGCGGGCCGAGCGTTCGCTCCGGCGTTGCCGGCGGCACCGGCGAGCCGGGGCCGACCGGGCGCTTCGGCTTCGGCTGTCCGGGATAGAGCTTCGGCTGCTGTCGCTTGCGGTTGAGCGAATCGTAGCCGGAGGCGCTGGCGCCATTGGCGGCAGGCAGGCCGTAGATCGGGACCTGGTTGGTCGGGTTTGGGTTGGTCGGGTTTTGGCTGTTCGGTTTCTGGCCCGGGCGCGCCGGCGCCTGCTGGCGCTTGCGCAAATCGGCATTGGGATCTGGCAGCGTCGGCAGTGCATCCGACGGTGCCTGCGGCACGCCCGCGGTCCGGCGCGTCGGCAGCGTGTCGGGCGATGCGAAGCCACCGCGGTTAGGACTGAACAGATCGGGGGTGAGGCTCTGGGCCGCCCCGGGGGCGCTTCCGAGGACCGTCAGCGCAAAGCACGGCAAAGCCGCGCGCAGAAAATGCGCGCGCTTGCTCCGGCTCGTGCCTGGAGACGACCCCACGATGGAAGAACTCCAACGAAATCAAACACTTTCGCGATCATCCCAGCCGATCGGCGGGAACTATCGTTAATGGAGTTAAAACAATTATGGTTAACGACCGGTTGAGGGTTGGGGCGCCCTCGTCGCCTCGAAGGCCGTGGCGTGCTAAGCAGGCGCCAACGGACGAACGCCCCTCCTCCCTGGACCAGAACATGCCGAGTTCGAAACCGCTGATGACCCAATCATCCGGCCCCATTCCCGACAGCGTCGAATCCGCACTCCGCACGCTGGAAACGGAGAGCGGCGGTATCAACGCGCTCGCCGCCGCCCTGCGCGGCCCGCTTGGCGCGAGCTTCGCCCAGGCGGTCGATCTGATCCGCAACGCGAAGGGCCGCGTCATCGTCACCGGACTCGGCAAGTCGGGCCATATGGGCCGCAAGATCGCGGCAACGCTGGCCTCGACCGGCACGCCCGCCTTCTTCGTGCACACCGCCGAAGCCGCCCATGGCGACCTCGGCATGATCACCACCGACGACGTCATCATGGCGCTGTCCTGGTCCGGCGAGCAGCCGGAGATGAAGACGCTGGTGAACTATTCCGCGCGGTTCGCGATCCCCATGATCGCGGTGACGTCGAACGCGGCGTCCTCGCTCGGACAAGCGGCCGACATCGTGATCGAGCTGCCGAAGGCGCGCGAGGCCTGCCCGCACAATCTGGCGCCGACCACCTCGACCCTGATGCAGGCCGCGATCGGCGATGCGCTCGCGATCGCCCTGCTCGAAGGCCGCGGCTTCACCGCGCTGGAGTTCGCGCATTTCCACCCCGGCGGCAAGTTAGGGGCGATGCTGAAGTTCGTCCGCGACTACATGCGCACCGGCGCGGAGATCCCGGTCAAGCCGCTCGGCACGAAAATGTCGGACGCGGTGATGGAGATGTCGGCCAAGGGCCTCGGCTGCGTCTGCATCATCAACGATGCGGCCGAGGCCGTCGGCATCATCACCGACGGCGACCTGCGCCGCCACATGCGCCCGGACCTGCTGACGGCGTCGGTCGACGACATCATGACCAGGCAGCCGAAAACCGTACCGCCCTCGATGCTGGCCACCGAGATGATCGAGGTGCTCAACACCCGCAAGATCACGACGCTGGTGGTGACCGAGGCTGACAAGGTGGTGGGCATCGTGCACCTGCACGATTTGCTGCGGGCGGGCGTGGCGTAGGGGGCCCATCTCCTCCGTCATTGCGAGCGTAGCGAAGCAATCCAGACTTGATCTTCCCCCAAAAAAGTGGACATGGATCAAGCCGATTTTAGCTCCATCTCGACCGGGCTGATATAGCCGATGGCCGAGTGTCTTCGGGTCTGATTGTAGAAGCCTTCGACGTAAGCGAAGATGTCGCGCTCGGCTTCATTGCGGGTCTCATATTGACGGTGATGGATCAGTTCGGTCTTGAGGGTGTGGAAGAAGCTTTCCATCAGGGGCATTGTCGTAGCAGTCGGCTCTGCGGCTCATTGAGGCCGGAAGCCGGCGGCTT
>NZ_VSST01000138.1 GCF_019402665.1 Bradyrhizobium canariense | reverse complement strand
TGACGCCGATGCCGACCGCGGGTCCGTTCACCGCGGCAATCACCGGCTTCAGGCACTTGAAGATGCGCAGCGTCACCTGGCCACCGCCGTCGCGCACCTGGGAATCACTGTAGTCGACCTTTCCGTCGGCGAAGCGCTTCACCGGCCCGCGCCGTGCGTCGCGATCAAAGGTGTCGGCACCAGACGAAAGGTCTGCGCCCGCGCAAAAACCGCGGCCGGCGCCTGTGACGATGATGGCGCGGACGTCGTCGTCCTTGTCGGCGGCGTCGAACGCGTCGATCAGCTCTCCTTGCATCTGCGCGTTGAAGGCGTTGAGCTTGTCGGGCCGGTTCAGCGTGATGGTGAGGATCTGCTCGGCGATTTCGTATTTAATCGTCTCATACGCCATGGTGGTTTCCTTCCCTGTCCTGAATTCTGTCTCGAAGAGACGTCATGCATGGCTGCCAGCGTCCGTTTTGCGCGGACTGGGCGTGTGGTGGCCAAGCTCTACTTCGCCGGCGGGCTGGGCCAGGGCTTCTGCGGGCCGCGCAGGCTCTCGAACGCCTTGGCCATGCCGAGCACGCCGATATCGTCGAAGCGGCGGCCGACGATCTGCACGCCGATGGGAAAACCCTTGGCGTCGAAGCCGCCGTTGATGGAGATCGCCGGATTTTCCGACATATTCCACGGAACGGTATAGGCGATATGCTCGAAAGGCTTCATGGGATCGTTGGTCGGCGAGGCCCACTCCGCCGGATAGTTCACGTTCGGCGCGGTCGGCGAGATCACATAGTCGAGTTCGCAGAACAGCTTCGATGCCGCGGCGCGGATTGCCATAGTCTGGTTGAAGCCACGGATAACGTCGACACCCGAGAGCTTCGCGCCGGACTCGCCCCACTTGAAAATGTAGGGCAGCACCTTTGCCTGTTCGGCGGGCGTCAGCTTCGACAGATCATCCCACATCCGCGCGCGCCAGAAATTGTCGAGGCCGTCGAGCATCTCGCGCGTGAGGATGCCGTCGACTTCGGTGACGACGGCGGCTGCGGATTCGAACGCTTTCGCCGCCTTCACAGCGACCTCGCGCACCGGTTTCTCCAGCGCCAGGCCAACGCCGGGATCGAGCATCAGTCCGATGCGGAGTTTGCGCGGGGATTTCTCCAGCCCCTTCCAGTTGAGGGGCTCCGCGGGCAGGCTCGTGCCGTCGCGCCGGTCGGGTTTTGCGATCGCGCTCATCATCAGCGCGCAATCGTCGACGGTGCGGGTCATAGGACCGGCGACGCGGCCGACATAGGCGGGATCGATCGGCACGCGTCCAAAGCTCGGCTTCAATCCGACGAGGCCGCACCAGCCCGCGGGCAGGCGGACCGAGCCGCCGATATCAGTCCCGAGATGCAGCGGGCCATAGCCGGCCGCGGCCGCGGCGCCCGCGCCGGCGCTGGAGCCGCCGGGATTTTTGGAGAGGTCCCAGGGATTACGCGCGAGCGCATGGAAAGAGGACAGCCCCGAGGACAGCATGCCGTAATCGGGCATGGTGGTCTTGGCGAAGATGATCGCACCGGCCTCGCGCAGCCGCGCGGCGGGTGGTGCGTCCTTCTCGGCCGGCACCAGCTTGACGCTGGCCGCGCCCAGCGGCACCGGCACGCCTTTGGTCGCGATGTTGTCCTTCACCGTCACCGGCACGCCGTCGAGCGCTCCGGACGGCTCGCCCCCGGTCCAGCGTGCGGTCGAGGCCTTCGCGGCCTCGCGCGCGCCGTCGGGATCGAATGCATAGAGCGCCTTGAGGTGCGGCTCCCAAGCTGCGACGTGCGCGAGCACGTCTTCCAGCACCTCGCTCGGCGAGAACTGCTTGGCGCGATAGCCCGCGATTAGATCGACCGCGGAGAGATCGTGCAGCGAGGTGACGTCCTCTTCGACGCTCTTTTTATGCATGGGCACCCACCGGCATCCGGGTCTCGATGATCCGGGCGAACATGCTGGCACCGATCGGCAGGATCTTGTCGTCGAGCACGAAGCCGGGATTGTGCACGGGCACCGAGCCGTCGTGGCCGACCCAGAAATAGGCGCCGGGAATGGTTTGCAGCATGTCGGCAAAATCCTCGCTGCCCATCTTCGGCTGGGCGCGGGTGATCACGTTGGCGGGGTCGACGATGGTGCGCGCGACGTCTTCGACCACCTTGGACTGCTCGACCTGGTTGACCAGCACATCGAAGGTGTCGCGGATGTCGACGTCGATCACGCACTGATAGGCGCTCGCGATGCCGGCGCAGATCGTGCGAATGCGTTCGCTGATCAGGGTGCGGACTTCTTTCGAGAAAGTGCGGATGGTGCCGCAAAGATGCGCTTCGCCGGGGATGACGTTGTACGCCGAGCCGGCGTGGATCTGCGTGATCGAGACGACTGCGGCCTGCAGCGGCTCGACGTTGCGGCTGACGATGGTCTGGATCGCCTGCGCCAGCGTGGTCGCGATGATCACAGCGTCCTTGGAGCGTTCGGGCATCGCGCCGTGCGCGCCGTAGCCGGTGATGCGGAGGTCGAAGAAGTCGGCGCTGGCCATCGCAGGGCCGGGAAGGATCGCGATCTCGCCGTGGTTGAGGTCCGGCGCATTGTGCAGGCCGTAGAGCTCGTCGCAGGGAAACTTCTCGAACAGCCCGTCCTTGATCATCGCGCGGGCGCCGCCGAGGCCTTCCTCGGCCGGCTGGAAGATCAGGTGTACGGTACCGTCGAAGTTCTTGGTCTCGGCGAGGTAGCGCGCGGTGCCGAGCAGCATGGTGGTGTGGCCGTCATGGCCACAGCCGTGGAAGCGGCCCGGGATTTTCGAACTCCATTTCAGATTGGTGTTCTCCTCCATTGGCAGCGCGTCCATGTCGGCGCGAAGCCCGATGCGCTTGCCGCTCGACCCCTTGCCCTTGATGATTCCGATCACGCCGGTGCCGCCGAGACCGCGATGCACCTCGATGCCCCAGCTCTTCAGCTTGTCGGCGACGATGCCGGAGGTGCGCACTTCCTCGAAGCCGATTTCCGGATGGGCGTGGAGGTCGCGCCTGATAGCGGTGAGTTCGTCGGCATAGCCGTCGATGCGGTCAATCGTGGGCATGTGTTCTGTCCAGTTAGCGTGAGGAGGGAGTGAAAACCGGGCCGTTCGGCTTGATGCGGATGCCCGGCCGCAGGCGTGTCCATGGCAGCGTGGCTGTGTCGGCCGGCATCGCGCCGGGGGCAGCGCAGATCATCAGCTTTTCCGCGATCGGCTCGAAATCCGCGCGGAAGTGCACCGAGCTCTTGTTGACCAAAATCTTCTCTTCGGTCGGCTCGATGCCGACATAGCGGTACATGGCCTGATCGGCGAGCTGCGCCTTGTGCGAGGAGACGACGATTCGGACGTCGCCGATGCGAAGGCAGGCGGACGCGCCCATCTCCATCTCGCGGCCGCCATAGTAGGGCCCGGGCGCGATGAAGCGGCCATCGGAGAGCTTTTCAACGACGAAGGTCTCACGATAGGGCTCATCGCCGGGAATGCCGGACTTGCCGCCGAGCGACAGCGTCACGGTGGCGCCGACGCCGGCTGCATGCGCGGCCTTGGCCGATTCCGGATCGTAGATCGCACCGGTCGCGGCGCTGGCCTTGTTGCGGACCAGCGCTCGTAGCATTCCGGTGGTGTCGGAATCGCCGCCGGCGCCGGGATTGTCCTGGGTGTCGGCGATGATGATCGGCTTGCTCGCGCCCTTCGAGAGTTCCATCGCGTGGCGCACGCCGTCATCGGGTGACCAGATCTTGCCGTCGAAATCGTCCTCGTGGCTTTCGATCAGCTTCACGATCGCATCCGCCGCGCGATCGGCATCGGCTTGCGTCTTGCCAAAGGCGAACACGCTCGGCCCGCAATCGCGGAAATCGGCGGCGGGGAAGCCGGGTGCGAAGGACAATGTCGGAACCGCATCGCTCTCCAGCGCGGCAAGCTTTTCGTAGATGCCCTTGGTGGGCTGGTCGTTGGTGCACTGCCAGCTGATCGGGATCAGGAACGGCAATTGCCGGAAGGCTTTTGCGAAACGCTGCTTTGTCTTCAGCAGCAATGCGAGATGTTGCGCGCAGGCGCGGCCGGTCTCGGCCATGTCGACATGGGGATAGGTGCGGTAGGCGATCAGCGCGTCCGCATGCTCCATCATCTCGGGGGTGACGCTGGCGTGGAGATCCAGGCTGGTGACCAGCGGAATGTCCTTGCCGATGACGCGGCGCACGCGCGCCAGGATCTCGCCTTCGCCGTCGTCGAGATGTTCCGTGACCATCGCGCCGTGCAGATCGAGATAGACGGCGTCGATCGGGCCGGCGGCTGCAATTCCGTCGACCATGACCTTCACGATGCGCTCGAAGGCGTCCCTGGTGACATGCGCCGAGGGGCTCGCGCCGCAGGCAATCGTCGGAACGAGTTCCCAGCCGTGGGCCTCGGCGCTGTCGACGAAACCGGCGAGGCCGACATTGATTCGGCGCATCACCTTCAGCACGTCGGGACCTTGCGTCATTGCCGGCCAGCCGCCGCCGTGCTGGAAGTCCGCGAAGGTCGCCTTCGTCGGAGCGAAGGTGTTGGTCTCGTGCAGGAAGCCGCCGACGGCGATACGTGTCATCAACTCAAGTCCAGCAATTGAAAGTGCGCGACGTTAGCCCTGTGCTTGCGGCGAGAGCAAGCCGGGAAGCAATCGCGCCATGCATGGCGTCAGGCCGTTTTGGGAATGCTTGTCGCAACCGCCGTCATTGCGAGCGAAGCGAAGCAATCCAGAATCCCTCCGCGGGGACAGTCTGGATTGAGCCTCCCCTAAATCGG
>NZ_VSST01000137.1 GCF_019402665.1 Bradyrhizobium canariense | reverse complement strand
GCGTCGAAGGAAGGGATAGGTCACGAACGCTTCTCCTCGCGTTTGGTGGTCGCGGTGTCCTTGATCAGATAGCCTGTCACTGAGCGCTTCTTCTCGAGCCATTTCTGCGCGACGGTGCGGACCTGCTCGGCGGTGACCGCGCGGATGCGATCTGGCCAGCTCCGGATGTCCTCGATCGACAGGCCCGTGGTCAGTGCGCCGCCATACCAGCGTGCCAGCACCGCCTGGTTGTCCTGGGCGTAGATCGCCTCGGCGATGAGCTGGGTCTTGACCCGCTCGAGATCCTCGGCACGGATCGGATTCTGCGCGATGTCGGCAATGACGCCGTCGACCACCTGCTCGATCTCGGCGAAGCTGACGCCGGATTTGGGCGAAGCCGAGATCGCGAACTGGGTCGGGTCGAGCGAGATGCTCGAATAACTGGCGCTGGCGGAGACCGCGAGCGGCTTGTCGACCACGAGCGCACGGTAGAGATAGGAATTGTTGCCGCTGCCCATTAGCTGCGCTAGCACGTCGAGGGCCGCGCTTTCGCCGGCCGCAGCCGTGGTCGCCGAGGGCACCAGGTAATAGCGCCGCAAGCCGGGTTGCTCGACGCGCGGATCCGCCAGGGTCACGGTGCGCGGCGCCGCGGGCTCCGGCTCCTGCGGGCGGACACGGCGGGCCGGGATCGCGGGTTGGGCCGGGATGGACCCGAAATTGCGCTCCACCAGCGGGCGGATGTCGGCGGCCTCGACGTCGCCGGCGATCACCAGGATCGCGTTGTTCGGCGCATAGAAGCGGCGGTAGAAGGCGAGCGCATCCTCGCGATCGAGCTTCTCGATCTCCTGGTGCCAGCCGATCACCGGCCGGCCGTAGGGATGGTTGAGATAGAGCGCGGCCATGATCTGCTCGTTCAGCCGCGCGTCCGGATTGTTGGCGACGCGCATGTTGTATTCTTCGAGCACCACGTCGCGCTCGGGCAGCACGTTCTCGTCCTTGAGGATCAGGCCGGTCATGCGGTCGGCCTCGAACTCCATCATGGTCGGCAGCTGCTCTTTCGGCACGCGCTGGTAGTAGTTCGTGTAGTCGACCGAGGTCGAGGCGTTCTCGTTGCC
>NZ_VSST01000136.1 GCF_019402665.1 Bradyrhizobium canariense | reverse complement strand
GTTGAGGCCGCTCCAACGGGTGGCCATCTCTAATTCCGTCTGCGAACCCTGTTCACTGACCTAGTTTTCTGATGCAGATCGGTTGGCCATTAGGGACAGGGGTGCAATCCCAATTCGGACCGAAGCCGTTATTCAGCTTAGAAGGTGGAAGCCAATAGAAGCTCATAGCTATAAGGCACAGCAGAACGACGATGAATAGAATACCCATCACATCCCCGCACCTTGGATACGGCAGAGGCCATTTCATCACAGCGTCTCAGCCTCGTCCCGCTCTTTTTCCGCATGCAATCTGCGACGTTACGATTGCAACCTGTAAGGGAGGCGCTCTTTCGCGTTACTTAAACGCTTAATTCAAATCGTGCTGATTATCCGCGAGAGCCGCCTGTTGGCCCCTTAGCCGACCCTTCGTGCGCATGCGGGTGAGGACCGCTTGGACTCAAAGCTGACGTTAACGGTCAGTATTTCATACCGTTCAGATCGGGATGATCCTTGTAAATGTTGTCTTGAAGCACGGTGTCTATCTGGGCGATGATATCGCCCATCGATGCCCTCAATCTTAGAAACTCATCTGCTGGAGAGGCTTCTTTGGCGAGCGTAAGCGCCAAGGATAACTCCTCAACGACCCGCTCTGCGTGCTGCTTAAATCGTGCGGCTGATTTCGCGTCCATAGAACCTTCTCGTGGAACAGGGCCTGCCTTGCAAACGGCAGCATACCTGCCTTTGGGACGAGGGAGTCTTCCAAATGGCTAGAGCGCGACTGTTTCCGTTAATGGCCCCATGCCGACGAGCGTCTCAGCCGCCGCGACGTCCGCCGTCGCCGATAAACCGGGGCCGAAGCGATATAAAGTGCGCGAGCAGGGTTGATACCCTTTATTGAAACAACCATAAAGAGTACTAGCTTCGTTGCCGAAATCGGCGAAGGCATCGAATAGGCGGGGTCTAAAGGATGCAGGATTTGGCGTTGGCCATGGTGATTGTTGTGGCTCTCGGAGGAGTCTTGTTCGGTGTGAGATATATGCGTCGCGAAGCTTACCTGCCGTATCACGCTATCGTAGTTGGAAAGCCCTTCAACGAACTCGATTCGGGTGTTCAAGCAATCATTCTCGGCATGCTGAAAATCATTGGCAGTGGTTTTGCCACATTAGGCATTACGCTCCTTTGGTTGTGTTTTGCGCTTTACACGGGCGAACGCTGGCGCCGTGGGCGATCTTGACCGTCTCAGCCGTCGCGCTGATCCCGATGCTGTATGTTGCAATCACATTGCGAACGTTCCGGCCTGGCGCGCCGACGCCTGTACGTCCCACGTGCGTTATGATGATTTTGATTGTGATTGGCGTCGGTCTGTCTTTGTTTACGCAGCATTTTTAGAACGCAGTAGACGTCCGCTTGTGGCCCGTGACGGACCTTAGCTCAGAACACCGCGGCGGCCGCTTTCGGGAGGTGAGCCGACGTGCAATCTGCGCGATGGCTGCTTTTGACCGATAGCGGCGTTCAATGCGGCCACGCAACACACTTCGGCCATGGGCTAATCCGATAGCTCGCTGGCGAATGGGGACGCTGATGGTCAGATTGTATTGGATCTATGCTGCCGTACTCGGCTGCTTGACCTCGTCTGCACAGGCTGCCGGTGTTCAGCTTCTGGATACCGATCCAAGTCTGGCCGGCGCTATATGGTACCCTTGCGCGGCAGCGGCGCAACGAGTGCCGCTCGGCAAACTCACCGTCCAATTTATTGAAGCGATTGAAGGTGCGAAGGACTGTCCTTTCACAGGAACGAAATTGCCACTCGTGATTGTCTCACACGGACGCGGCGGTTGGTTCGGACAACACGATGACACGGTGCAGGCTCTGGCAAACGCCGGATTTGTCGTCGCCTCGATCAGCCTTCCGGGTGACAATGGAAACGATTCCTCGCAGCGAGACAGCCTTTCCATTCTGGCATCCCGGCCCGCCAGCATTATCCGATTGCTTGATTTCATCTTGAATGACTGGAAAGACCGGGCTGCGATTGATTCCTCCAGGATCGGCTTCTTTGGGTTTTCGCTCGGCGCCTATACCGGATTGGTTTTGGCGGGCGGCAATCCCGATCTCCGGAGATTTGCGCTTTACTGCTCGGATGCGAACCGAACGCGGGCATGCGAGCAACTCCGTAGCGGCGACATACCAAACAGCTTGCCTCACGAACCTCGTATCCGAGCCGCAGTGCTCGCCGATACGGCAGTTAACTTTGCCTTTCCCGCCGACCGCTTGGCAGACATAAAAATCCCGCTGCTGATCTGGCGATCAGAGTTTGGGGGTGCAGGCGTAGACCCGAAAAACTCAGCGCTCGTTG
The DNA here is from genome assembly GCF_019402665.1 of Bradyrhizobium canariense. GTDB lineage: Bacteria > Pseudomonadota > Alphaproteobacteria > Rhizobiales > Xanthobacteraceae > Bradyrhizobium > Bradyrhizobium canariense. Next base: position 3,828 of record NZ_VSST01000136.1, on the reverse strand, counting down.
CTGAGTCGCTGCCCGGCAAGAAGGAAGTGCGTGTGGTGCCTGCCGGTCATTTTGCTTTCCTGTCGCCGTGCTCGGCAGAGTTCGCGGAGAAGCTTCCTCGCTTCTGTGCTGATCCGCCAGGTTTCGACAGGAGGGCATTCCATCGCGAGTTCAATGCCAGCATCATCGATTTCTTTCGAGAAACTCTCGTTCGCCAGGGTGAGAGCCGCTAAAGCAGCCGATCCATGGAACGCGACAGTAGGGAGCGCTTTTTCCCTTAGCCGAGGGGGCGCCTGAACGCGTCATGTCGGCTCTTGGAGACAAATCCGACGGCAACCCGGCATCCGCCGCTTTTGAACCGTTGCGGACCTCGGACGTCGGGATCAAGATTGGACCTTGAGACCGCGGCGTCGGCCTCAAGTGGGCGCCTCTAGGAGTAATCTTTGCCGCACTCCGAGACCGACGAAATGTCAGTAAGAAAGCAGCTTATCGCGGACGCGATGGTGGTTGATGGTCGAGGACGAGTCTTTGTGCAAAGGCGCTCATTGACGCGCGGGTTGTTTCCCGGGTGTTGGGACCTGATCGGCGGGCACGTCGAAGACAACGAGGATGTTCTTTCTGCTCTGCGCCGCGAAATACATGAGGAGACAGGTTGGCAGCTCAAGAACATCGTTCTTGAGCTAACACCTAAGTATTGGAGCTATGGGCCGACACCCTACGAAGAACGACAGTTCATCGTGACCGTCGACGGGGACCTCACAAAACCAGCTCTCGAAACCGGCAAGTTGTCAGAAACTCTCTGGGTTGATCGTGCGAACGTGGAGAAGCTCAAAGAAAACCGCAAGCCGGATGACCAATTGATCTACAATTCGGTGGTGGAGGCTCTGAACGTTCTGGAGACAGTGCGGCCTCGGATATGAGATTGTGGTTGCAATATGCTCCGCAACTGCGACTTGCTTTGCAAGAGATCACTAGATGAAAGATGCTATTGTCCGTCACGCAACAGAACACGACCTGCATCAGGTTTTGAACCTTTACAGGCATCTCCATCCTCACGAAGCTCAACTGGAGCCAGCTACGGCTGAGCGCGTCTGGTCCAATCTGCTTTCATCGAGCTTTGTGACTGTGATCGTGGCGCAAGCAGGTGAACGGCTTCTATCGTCGTGCACGCTCGCAATTGTGCCCAATCTGTCTCGGGGGGGCCGATCATATGGCGTCATTGAGAATGTAGTCACCCACGCCGACCATCGCAAATTAGGGCTCGGGCGACGGGTCCTCACCTATGCGCTTGAGATCGCATCGCAGGCCGATTGCTATAAGGTCCACTTGGCAACGGGGTCCAAGCGTGAGACGACTCTGCGCTTCTACGAGCGGGCAGGATTCGAACGAGGCGGCAAAACTTACTTCGAAGTGCGGCGGTCTCGGGAATTGGTCCTCAGCCGACTCCTTTAACGTGGGCTGACGATATCTACTCGCAAGTTTAGAGCGGCTATTCATCCAAATCGAATTTGTGAGCACCCGCTCACGGCGCCGGACACGCCGCTCCGGTCTTCGCCCAGGCTTCCACCAGCGTGCCGGCCTGCTGTTGCGTGCCCGGCACGGGCGAGCGGCCGAAGCCGGGCTTCCAAGCCCAGCCGACGAGGGTGTCCTTGCCGATATGGTCGATCAGGTCTTCCACCTTGCGGCCGCCATTGCGCGCAGGATCCCTGATCTGCTCGCAGATCTCGGCGACAGTCTTGCCCTCCCAGGCCATCTCGCGCGGGGCCAGATGCCAGTCGGGATGGCCGGGCATGCGGCCGGGCTCGAAATTGGCCTTCTGGTGGCAGGTGTTGCAGCGCATCGCCTCGAGGCCGTGGCCGTCGGCGCCGCGCGTGACGGGTGGCTGATGCAGGCGGGCATTGTCGCCCTGGTGCGGCCTGTCGCCGGCCGGATGACAATTGGTGCAGCGCGGATGCGTCAGTACCTTGCCGAGTTCGGTGAAGATTGCGGCCGAACGCTTCTCTGTGTCGCCGATCGAAGCAAAGCTCTCGGGTGAGGCGAGGGCGTGGCTTGCCGTCCCCGACGCCGCAAAGCCCGCACTGAGACTGCCGGCGAGGGCGGCGACCACAGCAATCATCTTGAACCGCAGGTCGGAGATCATGATGCGCGTCACTTGGTGGCCATGAGGTAGCGCTTGGAGTCGGCGAGGATCACGTCGCGCACCGCCTCGTGATATTTGACGTAGCCGGTGCAGCGACAGAGATGACCGTCGAGCGCATCCGCGATGGTCTGCTCCAGTGCCTCGCGCGCCACCGGTGTCCGCGACAGGCGCTCCAGCAAGACCTGGCCCTCATTGAGGAAGCCGGCGGTGCAATAGCCGCACTGAAAGGCGAAATGCGCGATGAAGGCCTTTTGCAGGGTCGAGAGCTCGCCGTCCTTCGCGTGCCCCTCGACGGTGCGGATCGACTTGCCGTCGAAATTCACGGCGGGCGCGACGCAGGTCGGGCTGGTGGTGCTGGTGCCGTCGGGCGCGTCGACGATGACGGCGCAGCTCAGGCATTGCGCGGCGCCGCAGCCGAACTTGGTGCCGGTCATGCCCAGCATCTCGCGCAGAAAATCATTCATCGAGAGATCGTCGCGGACGTCCATCGGACCGTGCTTCTGGCCGTTGATGGTGAGGCTGAGGGTCGTCACGCGAGCACTCCCTTCAATAGGCTTGCGGTGACCGGCAGCGCACGGAAGCGATGGCCGGTGGCGTCGTGGATGGCGTTGATCAGCGCCGGCACGATCGGGATCATCACGACCTCCGCCATGCCCTTCGGTGCTTCGTCTGCCGTCTGCGGCTTCAGCATCTCGATCTCGAGATCGCGGAGCGGCAGGTCGGAGCCGCGTGCGACCAGATAGCGCCCGAGATTCCATTCGCCGTTGCCCGGCCCGCCTTCGAACGGGGGCAGGGTTTCGAGCAACGCGTAGCCGACGCCCATGGCGAAGCCGCCCTGGGCCTGGCCCATCACCACCTCGGGCACGAGCGCGGTGCCGCATTCGAGCACGCTATAGGCCTTGGCGATGCGCAAGCTCCCGGTTGCGCGCTCGATCTCGACGCGAACGACCGTGCCGCACATCGAGGTGTAGGCGGTGCCGATCCGGTTGTTGTCGGTCGGCGGAAACTTGACGCTGGTGCGGTTGATCCGCTCGAACTTGCCGTTGCCTTTGCGGATCGCCAGCGCGTCGATGTCGGCGCGGTATTGCTCCCCTAGCAGCGGGAAGCGTGCCCGCGACCACGCCCAGCGCGAGAAGCTGTGCGCAACCGCACCGGTGACGAAGCCGCGCGAATGAGCTGTTGCCGAGAGCACGGAGAGGGCGAGCGGTTCGAGGCCGGGCATGGTGAGCTGGCCGTTCTTCCAGCTTGCGCTGGCCCATTGTCCCGCGCGCGGATCAGTCTTTGCGATGCGCCACAGCTCGAGCGCCGCGGGCCACAGGCCGAACCGGAAAATGACGCGGGCGGCTTCCGCGGCGGAATGGGTGCCGACATGGGCGCCGATCGAGGAGCTCGTCGGCGAGCTGATCGCAGGCACCCAGCGCGGGTTTTTCTCCGCGGCATCCTGGGTCTTCTGGTCCATGGTGGAGGGATCGCCCGACGTGACCAGCCCGAGCACGTCATAGCTGTCGACGCGAGCGACCGAGACCTCGTCGGCGATGGCGCCGAGATGGCCGGCGACGCGGTTGGCCAGCGCCGTCCCGATGCCGTTGCCCATCTCGACATGATCGCAATAGATGACGATCTTGCCGTCAGGGGCGAGCTCGACACGGCCGAGCGAGCCGTCTGCGCCGGAGCCATAATCTTTCGTCACGCAGGCGACGCCGGTGCCG
>NZ_VSST01000135.1 GCF_019402665.1 Bradyrhizobium canariense | reverse complement strand
GCGCAGAACGCCTTGTCGCCCGCGCCCGTCAGCACGATGATGCGGACGTCCTTGTCGTCATGGGCGGCGCGATAGCCGCGCGCGATGCCGGCGATGACCTCTCCATTCAGCGCGTTGCGTTTCTCGGGACGGTTGATGGTGATCCAGAGCGCCTGGCCGCGCTTCTCGGTGATCACGGCTGTGGTGTCGGTCATGGTACGCTCGCTTCCTTGGGCTCCCGTTTAGCGGCCCATTTGCGGCAGCTCGGGCCGAAGGTGCAAGGGCAATCTGCGGTACGGCGCCGCTTTAGCGCCTCGACACAAACTAGAAGGCGATCGAAGCGCAGGCTCAGGCCGCGACCGCTTTCCTGATCCAGACCTTGTTGTCGTGGAATGCGGCGCCGCCAATCGGCGCAATGGTGTCCGCGCCCGTCAGCATGTTGATGCCGCGGTCACCGATATGGTTCTTGTTGGGATGAACGGACTCCGCGATCAGCACGCCGCGCCGCACGCCCTCGAACAGCGTGGCGATCAGCGTGGTCTCGCCGCGGGTGTTGCCGAGCGTCACAGCATCGCCATGGGCGATGTCGAGCGCGGCCGCATCCAGGGGATGGATCATCACGCTCGCCTTGCCCTCGCGCGCTTGGGAGGACGGCGTCTCGTTGAACGTGGTGTTGAGGAAGCTGCGCGACGGGCTCGTGGCAAGCCGGAACGGATGGGCCTGGTCGGAATGCTCGATCACCGCCCAATGGTCGGGTAGCGACGGCATCTTGTCGAAGTCACCCATCGTCTGGCCGAACGGCGGATGCGCCCAATCGGCCTTGAAATGGAATTTCCTGTCGGCATGGGCGAAACCGTCGAGATAATGCGACGTGCGGAAGTCCGGCTGCAGGTCGCGCCAGAGGTCGGCTTCGAGGCCGTCGATATCGCCGTGGTCGCTCAGCTTCAGCGTCGCGTCGATCAACTCGCGCGGCGTCAGTTCGAACCCCGAATGACTGGCGCCAAGCCGCGGCGCCAGCGCCTGCAAGACCTCATGGTTGGAGCGGCATTCGCCGGGCGGGTCGATCAGCTTCGGACCGACCGAGATGTGCTGGTGCCCGCCGCCGTAGTAGAGATCGTCATGTTCCATGAACATCGTCGCCGGCAGCACGATGTCGGCAATCTCGGCCGTCTCGGTCATGAACTGCTCGTGCACCGCGACGAACAGATCCTCGCGCGCAAAACCCTGCGCTACCCGCGCCTGCTCCGGCGCCACCGTCATCGGATTGGTATTCTGGATCAGCATCGCCTTGACCGGACCTTTGCCGTGCAAGGCTTTGGAATCGCCGGTGAGAATGCGGCCGATCTGCGACTGGTCGAGCGCGCGGATAGTTGGGTCGATGGCGTCGTGGCCTTCGATGATGGATTCGTTGAAGTGCCACAGCGCGTAATTGTTGAAGAAGGCGCCGCCGCCTTCATATTGCCAGGCGCCGGTCACCGCCGGAATGCAGTTCGCGGCATGCATCTGCGCCGCGCCGTTGCGCGAGCGGGTAAAGCCGTAGCCGAGCCGGAAGAAGGTCCGCTTGGTCTCGCCGACCAATTTGGCAAAAGCCTCGATCTCCGCCACCGGCACGCCCGAGATCGCGGATGCCCATTCGGGCGTGCGCGTCTTCAGATGCGCCTCGAGCTCATCAGGGCAATCGGTGTACTTGTCCATATAGGCGCGATCGGCATAGCCGTCGCGGAACAGGACATGCATCACGCCGCAGGCGAACGCGCCGTCGGTGCCGGGCCGCAGGATGATCTTGATATCCGCCTGCTTCATGGTCTCGTTGTCGTAGATGTCGACGGCCGCGATCTTGGCGCCGCGATCCTTCCGCGCACGGGCGGCGTGCGTCATCACGTTGACCTGGGTGTTGACGGGGTTGGTGCCCCAGATCACCACCAGATCGGA
>NZ_VSST01000134.1 GCF_019402665.1 Bradyrhizobium canariense | reverse complement strand
CTGCTCCACGCTGGCCTCGAGCGGTCTTTTCTCGACGATGTAGCGCTGACGCAATACATCTAGTGAATACTGGGACATAACGCCCTTCGTGAAGACTGCCTGTAGGGGAGCGTGTCGGTGAATTTTGTGGCGATTGTCTGAAGTACCTATACCGCCTCATCGGCTGCGCAACGCCCTCTCGAAGGACTGGCCCGCTTTCACTTCCGCGTCGCCACTGACACCGCGTCCATCTGCCTCAGAGGGAACCAACGGGTGTGTTCATCCCGAGCAAGGCTAATACGTCATGCCGGCGACGGAGAAGTGGCGATGGCATGCTAGCCGCGCTAGCCGAGCGCCCGCTTAACCTCGTCCACGGCCCTATGCCCCGTTGGTTCGGCTTCGCCGTCTGTCGCCTTTCCTGGCGTCGCGCACCGCCCGCCGGGCCGCCATTAGCCTGTCGACGAAATGATCTCGCGTGACATCTCGAGAGTGTGATTTGCCCTCCGCCACAGCCTGCCGCGAACAACAAAACAGTGGCCGTCCGGCGTCACCGAATGCCTCACGACATACCTAAGCCGACTTCCGCTGCGGCTTGGCCGCCGGCTTCTTCGCCGCGGCCTCTTTCGCCGGCTTTTTGCCTGCGATCGGCATCAGCATTTCCTTCTGCCCGGCGGCCGCCCTGCGCGGCTTTTTTCCTGATTTCTTGGATGCCTCTACCGTGGCCCCCTCTCGCCCGATGCTCTTGCGCAACGCGTCCATCAGGTCCACGACGTTCTCACCTCGTGGACGCGCTTTCGCGGTGATGGGTTTGCCCGCGCGCTTCTGATTGATGAGATCAATGAGCGCGGTTTCGTACTGGTCTTCGAACTTGTCCGGCTCGAAATGTCCCGCCTTCTGATTGACGATGTGCCTGGCGAGGTCGAGCATGTCCTTAGTGACTTTGACATCCTGGATGTCGTCGAAATACTCCTCCGCGGCACGGACCTCGTAGGGATAACGCAGAAGCGTTCCCATCAGCCCCTTGTCGAGCGGCTCCAGCGCGATGATGTGCTCGCGATTGGTCAGCACCACCCGACCGATCGCGACCTTGTTCATCTCGCGGATCGTTTCGCGGATGACAGCGAAAGCATCGTGTCCCACCTTCCCGTCGGGGCGCAGATAGTAGGGGCGGATCAGATATCTCGGATCGATCTCGCTGCGGTCGACGAACTCGTCGATCTCGATGGTTCGCGTCGATTCCAGCGCGACGTTCTCGAGCTCCTCCTTCGTCACCTCGATGAAGGTGTCGGTGTCGACCTTGTAACCCTTGACGATGTCCTCGTTGTCGACCTCTTCGCCGGTGTCGGCATCGACCTTGGCGTATTTGATCCGGTGGCCGGTCTTCCGATTGAGCTGGTTGAACGAGACCTTTTCGGATTCCGACGTGGCCGGATAGAGCGCCACCGGACAGGTAACGAGGGAAAGACGCAGGAAGCCTTTCCAGTTAGCGCGGGGGGCCATTGCGGGGAACTCCAATACTGATGCCGGATTCAAGACGAACGGCCGGGCTAGGTTCCGACATCGCGGCCTTCCCAACAGGACGATTTTTCTCGGATGCAGGCCCAAGCGGACTCGACTTTTGTTCTCTTTATGTTCTAATTCGAAATGTCCGACCGACCCGCGAGCTGGCGCATGCCGACCCCGAAGCAGATGGAAAAACTGGCCGCTGAAGCCGCCCGCAGGCCGACTCCTCCCGCTGCGGCTCCAGATGCGCCGCTCCCGGCCGAATACTGGGAATCGGTACTCAAAGACCCGCGCGCCGAGGCGACCGGGGCCCAGATGCGGCGACGGCATCTTTCGGAAATTCAGCGTCACGTCCTGCGCATCTCCTGCCGCCGCTGCGAGCGGACCGTGGAAATCCAGACCGCCGATGCAGTCCGATTGTATGGCGGCAACGCGGTCTTAAAGGACGTCGCGCAGCGACTGCTCGACAACACCTGCCAGCAGCGCACCGGCAGACACGAAGAAGATGGGTGCTGGCCGGCGTTCGAGACGCCGTAGCCCACTCCGGATTGCCGATCCGATCTCTTTGCGTCTGGATGGCTGGATGGCCCCGAAATATCACCCTACGCCGCTGTCGGGCGGCGACCGCAAGGCTCTGGCGAAAGAGGTCGGCAAGGCGCGGGCAATGGCCGACATCCTGGCCACCCGATCGGCGGAGATGCGCGCGAAGGGGGAAGCGCTCATCCAGCAGGCCGACAAGCTGCTTTGCGAAAGTTGGAACGAACGCATGTGGTCAGACGGAGAACCGATTGATCCATCCCCGACGATCGACCAGGCCGTGAATGGAGGCTTCTCCTGGCTGGAGATCCAGTGCGCGCGCTGCAAGACGCCGAGCGACGTTGACCTCGCGGCGATGAAGCACCCGCCGACCACCTTCGTGCACGATCTCGCCAGCCGGCTGCGCTGCCGCAAATGCGCCAAGGCGGGCCGGCGCCCTTCCGCGACTCTGCTACAATTGGC
>NZ_VSST01000133.1 GCF_019402665.1 Bradyrhizobium canariense | reverse complement strand
GGCGCCCAAGACAAGGAGCACGCCATGTCTCAGAAACTCGACGCTTCGCCCGCCGTCATCGGCATCGATATCGGCAAGAACTCGTTCCACATCATTGGCCAGAATCAGCGCGGCGGCATCGTGCTGCGGCAGAAGTGGTCGCGCGGCCAGGTGGAAACGCGGCTCGCCAACCTGCCGCCGTGCTTGATCGGCATGGAGGCCTGCGTCGGCGCGCATCACCTCAGTCGCAAGCTGCAAACGCTTGGCCACGACGCCCGCTTGATGCCGGCGAAATACGTGCGCCCCTATTCGAAGGGACAGAAGAATGACTTCCGAGATGCGGAAGCCATCGCCGAGGCGGTCCAACGCCCGACCATGAAGTTCGTCGCAACCAAGACCGCCGACCAGCTCGACCTGCAGGCGCTGCACCGCGTGCGCGAGCGATTAGTCGGTCAGCGCACCGGCGTCATCAATCAGATCCGTGCGTTCCTGCTGGAGCGGGGCATCGCCGTGCGGCAAGGCCTGCGCTCCCTGCGGTCCGAGTTGCCGGGTATCCTCGCGACGCGCACCGATGTGCTCTCGCCTCGCATGTTGC
>NZ_VSST01000132.1 GCF_019402665.1 Bradyrhizobium canariense | reverse complement strand
GTGCGCGTCGCGAGGATACCGCATTTCCGTTTTTTCGTCTGGGGCTGTCCCTGGTCTAGCGTCGGGCGTCGATCGGATGATCGGCCACATAATGGATTTCAGGATTTCCCCTGCCGTGGTCCCGCCTTCACTTCTGCACGATTAATGTCTGCGACTGCCCCCTGATCTTGATTGCAACAAAGGGGGCTGTGGGCCGGTCGAGCGCACCTCACGACTCGAGCGGTCCACAGCCCCCAACGATGTCACGCCTGTCGAGGTGGCATGAGTTCGCGATTGATCGCCCAAATGAAGGCGGATAGCTCTCGGGCAATCGCCGTGACGATTACGGTTCGCCGCTTGCCCTTCCGCTCGAGTGAGCGGAAGCGTCCGCACAGCCTGATTTGCGCTTTCCACGCAATCTCGCGCGCGACTCTCGGTGCGGCCTCCACCTTTGGCTGCTTGTCTCGGCTCACGCGCGGCGGATATCGATAGCTCCAGGCCGCCTCTACAAGAATACGTCGCGCCCGCCCATTACCGGCTTTGGTGATGCCGCCTCGCTTGACTTGGTCGCCAGTCGAGTTTTCTGTGGGCACCAGACCCAGATAGCCCATCAACTCGCGCGGATTTTGAAAGCGGGATAGATCACCGATCTCAGCCAGCACCCCCACAGCCGCAATGAGATCAATCCCACGCACCGCCTGCAGGGCCGACACAACCTCGGCGAGCGACCACTCGGGTACTACCTCGCGGATGGCATCTTCCAAACGCTCCAGCCGCTCACTTTCCTGGCGTATCCCCCTCAAGTAACTCTTCGAATGCGATGCGCTGCTCGCGATGCTCGAGCTTCTGCGACATGAGCCATCTCATGTGGGCTGGTCCCCACGTTGTCTTGCCCGGATAGATGCGTCCCAGCCGCAGCATCAATGACGAGATCTGTTGACGCTTGCCCTGGAGGTCCTTCTTCACTGCTTGACGGGCGCGCGAGAGATCGCGCATAGCCTCATGGCGCTCGTCCGGCACCCACACCGCCGTGAGCTCGTCCGCGCGCAACAGCTTGGCGAGGCTTACCGCATCGCGCCGGTTCGTCTTCACTCGATCGCCGGCCTTCTTCGGAACGAGCGAGGGGGCCACCACCAGGCAGTCATGGCCGAGGCTCTTGAGCAGTCTGTAGAGACCGTATCCTGTTGGCCCTGCTTCGTAGCAAAACGTCAACTGACAGCATTTCGCTGCAAGCTTTGCCACCAGCTTTCGGATCGCTGCCTCCGTGGCAGGAAACTCCCCGAGATATCGTACCTCGCCGCCACGGCCGCCATCGGCAATGGCTATAGCATTGCGCGATTTTGACGTATCGATCCGACAAAGACCTCGGTATGATGACCCACGACTCGCCCTCCTTGTTTGAGGCTCTACCCGGTCCATCCGGGCAACCCTCGTCGCAACATCGAGGGTGAGTCGCCTCATTTTGTGGGGGGACATACAGTCTAGCCGACATCATCCCTCCGGCACCTCCGCCAGCCGCAGGCCCCGATACACACGCTCACGTTTGGCGAGGTAAATTGGGTTATCGCTGCAAGCTCCATCCCGGAAGCGGCGGATGGTGAAGCTTGGAACAACCGCAAATAGCGCTTTTGCAGCAGCTTTCGCTTCGTCCAGCGAGCCAAGCAAGGCAAGCGCGGCAGCCAGCCCAAAATGTGCGCTCACGTCATTTCGATTGGCCTCGATGCTGCGGCGGAACCAGCAGACTGCTTCGGCATCCTCGTTGATCTGCAGCTTGGCAAAGCCGGCTATCATGAACCATCGATGGCTGAAGATATCACGAGGAGACAGGCGAAGTGCTTCGTTGATATGAGTCACTGTCTGCGCTCCGCGCCCCATGTACAACTTAGCGCCGCCAATTTGCGCGTGAGCCTCAGC
>NZ_VSST01000131.1 GCF_019402665.1 Bradyrhizobium canariense | reverse complement strand
CTGCTCCACGCTGGCCTCGATCGGTCTTTTCTCGACGATGTAGCGCTGACGCAATACGTCTAGTGAATACTGGGACATAACGCCCTTCGTGAAGACTGTCTGTAGGGAAGCGTGTCGGTGAATTTTGTGGCGATTGTCTGAAGTACCTATACCGCCTCATCGGCTGCGCAACGCCCTCTCGAAGGAACTGGCCCGCTTTCACTTCCGCATCGCCACTGACACCGCGTCCATCTGCCTCAGAGGGAACCAACGGGTGTGTTCATCCCGAGCAAGGCCAATACGTCATGCCGGCGACAGAGAAATGGCGATGGCATGCTAGCCGCGCTAGCCGAGCGCCCGCTTAACCTCGTCCACGGCCCTATGCCCCCTTGCTTCGGCTTCGCCCTCTGTCGCGTTTCCTGGCGTCGCGCACCGCCCGCCGGGCCCACCATTAGCCTGTCGACGAAATGATCTCGCGTGACATCTCGAGAGTGTGATTTGCCCTCCGCCAGAGCCTGCCGCGAACAACAAAACAGTGGCCGTCCGGCGTCACCGAATGCCTCACGAGAAACCTAAGCCGACTTCCGCTGCGGCTTGGCCGCCGGCTTCTTCGCCGCGGCCTCTTTCGCCGGCTTTTTGCCTGCGATCGGCATCAGCATTTCCTTCTGCCCGGCGGCCGCCTTGCGCGGCTTTTTTCCTGATTTCTTGGCTGCCTCTGCCGCGGCCCCCTCTCGTCCGATGCTCTTGCGCAGTGCTTCCATCAGATCGACCACGTTCTCGCCGCGGGGTCGCGCTTTCGCGGTGATGGGTTTGCCGGCGCGCTTCTGGTTGATGAGCTCGATGAGAGCGGTTTCGTACTGGTCTTCGAACTTGTCCGGCTCGAAATGTCCCGCCTTCTGGTTGACGATATGCCTGGCGAGATCGAGCATGTCCTTGGTGACTTTGACGTCCTGGATGTCGTCGAAATACTCATCCGCGGAACGGACTTCGTAGGGATAACGCAGCAGCGTCCCCATCAGCCCTTTGTCGAGCGGCTCGAGCGCGATGATGTGTTCGCGATTGGTCAGCACCACCCGACCGATCGCGACCTTGTTCATCTCGCGGATCGTTTCGCGAATGACCGCGAAGGCATCGTGCCCAACTTTGCCGTCAGGGCGCAGATAATAAGGACGGATGAGATATCGCGGATCGATCTCGCTGCGGTCGACGAACTCGTCGATCTCGATGGTTCGCGTCGATTCCAGCGCGACGTTCTCAAGCTCCTCCTTCGTCACTTCGATGAAGGTGTCGGTGTCGACCTTGTAGCCCTTGACGATATCCTCGTTGTCGACCTCCTCGCCGGTATCGGCGTCGACCTTGGCGTATTTGATCCGGTGGCCGGTCTTTCGGTTGAGCTGGTTGAAGGAGACTTTTTCGGATTCCGATGTGGCCGGATAGAGCGCGACCGGACAGGTGACGAGGGAAAGACGCAGGAAGCCTTTCCAGTTAGCGCGGGGGGCCATTGGGGGAACTCCGATACTGATGCCGGAATCAAGACGATCCACCCAGCTTGGTTCCGACACCGCGCCCCTTCCCCCACGATGATTTTTCTCGACGCGGGCCAGAGCGGACTCGACTTTTGTTCTCTTTATGTTCTAATTCGAAAATGACCGATCGACCCGCGAGCTGGCGCATGCCGACGCCAAAGCAGATGGAAAAGCTGGCCGCTCAAGCCGCCCGCAGGCCAGCTCTCCCCGCTCCGGCTCCGGATGCGCCGCTCCCGGCCGAATACTGGGAATCGGTCCTCAAAGACCCGCGCGCCGAGGCGACCAGAGCCCAGATGCGGCAGCGGCGTCTTTCGGAAATTCAGCGCCACGTCCTGCGGATCTCCTGCCGCCGCTGCGAGCGAACCGTGGAAATCCAGACCGCCGATGCAGTCCGATTATATTGGCGGCAACGCCGTCTGGAAGGACGTGGCGCAGCGGCTGCTCGACAACACCTGCCAGCAGCGCACCGGCAGGCATGAGGAAGACGGGTGCTGGCCGGCGTTCGAGACGCCGTAGCCCGCTCCGGATCGCCAATGCGATCTCTTTGCGCCTGGATGTCCGGATGGCCCCGAAGTATCACCCTACGCCGCTGTCGGGCGGCGACCGCAAGGCTCTGGCGAAGGAGCTTGGCAAGGCGCGGACAATGGCCAACATCCTGGCTACGCAATCGGCGGAGACGCGGGCGAAAGGGGAAGCGCTCATCCAACGGGCCGACAAGCTGCTCTGCGAAAGCTGGAACGAACGAATGTGGAGCGACGGCGAACCGATAGATCCGTCGCCTACCATCGACCAAGCGGTGAATGGAGGCTTCCCTTGGCTTGAGATTCAGTGCGCGCGCTGCAAGACGCCGAGCGACGTCGACCTCGCGGCGATGAAACATCCACCGACCACCTTCGTGCACGATCTCGCCAGCCGGCTGCGCTGCCGCAAATGCGCCAAGGCGGGCCGGCGTCCATCTGCGACTCTGCTACAATTGGC
>NZ_VSST01000130.1 GCF_019402665.1 Bradyrhizobium canariense | reverse complement strand
TCGGACGGGTCGCGGCCGAGCTTGGACTGCAGCTCGACGAGGTCGGTGAAGACGTCGGCCTGGCGGCGCAGCTCGTCGGCGATCATCGGCGGCTGGCTCGCGATCGTGGAAATCACGGTGACCCGCACGCCGCGGCGCTGAACGGCCTCGACCAGAGAGCGGAAGTCGCCGTCACCCGAGAACAGCACCATCTGGTCGATGTGCTCGGCGAGCTCCATGGCGTTCACGGCGAGCTCGATGTCCATGTTGCCCTTCACCTTGCGGCGGCCGGAGGCGTCGATGAACTCCTTGGTCGCCTTGGTGACGACGGTGTAGCCGTTGTAGTCGAGCCAGTCGATCAGCGGCCGGATCGAGGAGTATTCCTGATCCTCGATGATCGCGGTGTAGTAGAACGCCCGAAGCAGCGTCCCGCGGCTCTGAAACTCCTTCAGCAGACGCTTGTAATCGATGTCGAAGCCCAGAGTTTTCGCGGTCGCGTAGAGATTGGCTCCATCGATGAAGAGCGCGATCTTGTCGGTAGAGGAAGGTGACATTCAGTTCACGCTTTCCGTGAAACAGCAGAGATCGGTAGCGAAGATCTTAGAGTACAGACTATGTTTTAAGCTTCAACTATTTTCGACCCGGGCTCGAACTCTGACAATAGCCGAAAGTTGGTGTGTCGGATTTGTAATGTATGCTGTCTATTTCCAGGTGCTTATCTCCATGGTGCTCACGCCATGCCTGTCGGCGATTTTGCCCTGTTTGATCTTTGGATCCACCGGCGCGGCCGCGGCGGGCGGTGGTCTGTTTCAGGTCCATGCGGAAACGTTCTGTTAGTCGGGAGCGAGAGAAGCCGGCCCGCAGCGCAATACATGGCTGCTCGGGCCATCTTCCAGTTGCTGCTGACCGCTCCTTATCTCGATCGAAGGAGATCCAAAGTTGCGTCGGCGCCTTACATGACTTTCTGACTCGTTTGCACTGGGATGCGGCAAGGGTTCTTCGGTCGCCGTAGCAACGGAGCTCAGCGGGGGCGCTGCCCGATGGGTTCCCCTGTTTGGCGTCGACCAGCTGCAATGCGACATGCCGGCGTGTTGGCACGGTGCCGGGTAGGGTGCAGCCGCAGCCGCGCCGGCGCCGGAGGCGCTCCCGCTCCTGTCGCAAGTTCGACGCCAGGAGGAGCGCCGTCCTGAACGCTATGGATCGGCTACCGAGCTGGCTTCCAGCCGAGAGCTTCGCGACCCCAAAATCGCGTAATTATCTGAGCCGCTAACGGCCAGGCCGAGTGACTACTGCCATTTTGCGATCGGCCCAGCTCTTAATATCGCCGACGGTCATCGCCTTGAGGAACGCGTTTGCGTTGACCAGCTTTTCGCGTGTGGTTCGACCCGTCATGTCAGCGGCGGCCATAACTGAAGCAGCATCTGCAGTTTCTGCGCCGGAAAATAGCGCCACGGCTCCCGCCGGTCCCGCGAAATGGGCGAGGTAGAGAGAACCGGGCGTGGCCGGCAGACCGCGCTTGGTCAGCATCGCGGCATGTTGCTCGACCAGCCGTGCGGCAACCTCGCGCGTAAGCTCAGCATCTCCGCGCAAGTCCAAGACTTCCTTGTCGCTGCGGCCCTTGATCAGATCGCGTCGGTGCCTTCGAACGGCTTCGAGCCACGTATCATCGAGAAACTGGGCGGCGCCAGTGGCGCTCGACCGCTTGTTCCTTGCATTCGGGTCACCGTTGGACTCGGCTATGATAATTCGCTCGACCAGCGCCTTGGCAGCCGCCCTGTCGATCGAGCTCCCCTTCAACTGAGCATCGCGAACCAGGACGAAACTCGCGACGAAAGCCAGGCCGATTGCCACTCCAAAAACGAGCGTGATGGATTCCGCGGACAACCACTTCCGCGCGGCGACAACGGATCCACGCTCGTCGGGGCGAGGCGGTCGGATTTCCTCGGCACGGCGTATTTGCCCTGACACATGCGGCGGGAGCCGCGGGTCGGCTGTCGTTCCAACGCAGAGGTATCCGTGCGCTAGGTCTGGCATCGCGTCTGCAGGTTCAATGCTTTCAAAACGCCATCGAAGGCACCTGACAGGCATGGCTTCGCCTCCGCGACCGGTTTGGCGCGACTGGCGCCTGCGCTTGCCTTGAAAATTCCGTGCCGGGGCCGAGGTCTGGGCAGCATGATCGCGGATTTTCCGCTTGCGTTACCCTCCTGCTCGATGATCTTCGAATGTGCTCGTGCAACGATCGGAATGTGGTCCGACGGATTCTTTAGTTCGCTCGAGGAAAGTGGCTGCGGTGGCGCTTCGAATCGCGGAATTTCGAGCCGGTCTGCCTTGGTCAGTGTATCGTGTGAGGGACGTAATCCGACGGTTGCCAGAGCCGGCGGCTCGTTCGCAGGCTCTGTGATGCGCGGCGGCGCCTCGAGCTCCATCACGGCGAGTGTACCGAGGCCAACTAGGAAGAGAGCCACCCTCATCTGATTTCACGCTCTCCGAACGAGAAACCTCACTCAAATCCTCTTAGAAATGAGCTCCAGAAATCAAGAACGATTGCAAAGGTCCAATAAGGCCGCTTAGTGGCAGAGGTGAACCGGGACGCGCTGCTATGGGAGAAGATCAAAGACAGGGTTAACGCGGGGCATGCGAACTGGCCGAGTGAAGGGGATAGTCAACTCGATGTGGCGCTGGCGGCTGTCACCGAACGCCAGCTCGACGGTCGTCTCGTCCTCACTACTCCCTGGCAAGTTCGCGACTGCATTTTGCAGCGGGAGGTGTGCGTCTGTGAGTTGGTTCAACCCAGCAAGGGGGACGGCGGACGGACGTACATTTCCGCCGTGGAGGACTTCAGCAGCTTGGCAGGACGTGAGGGTGAGCTACGGAATCGTGAGCGATCACTGCAAACCGTCGGCAGGTTATCTGAAACTTCTAAGCGAGGCCCCGGTCCACGCAGTGGAAAAGCACGAAGGCCGCAGCGAGGAAAACTCGCTGCGGCCCGCGCGTGGTCAAAAAGCCGGGTCAAAATGGACAAGTACAATATCGGGCCAGCCCCGGTGTCGGAGATTTTAGCGCTAATTTCGTCCAGATGGCGAAAATAAGTTCGCTATCACCGATGCGCGGGTGTCGACAGTTGACGAAGCGCGATAATGGCGGACTGGCTTCTGCCGTGTCATAGAGATTTGCAAATGGGGAACACCGGCCGCCGAGCTACTTGACCTAGATCATTCGTTCCTTAGTGGCCCGCAGGCTGCGGATGTAATAGCCTTGTGCCTGAACGGCTGACTTGATTTCGTTGCTAACCTTGAGAACTCGTTTTCTGCTCTTTCGCCAGGTATGTGCAGAGCAAAGCGTAGGTACGGCAGAGCCTGTACTTAGAACGAGCAAGCCGCGCTTGTCATTGCGATAGACATCAAACATCGTTCGCCCCCGCTGACCATATTGAACTAAGAATGGAATATGTTTCGGTTGTCTCAATGGCCGAGCTTAGTATTTCGGTCCGCTGTGCGGGTTTAAATCTGCAACGCCAGCGACTTTCCTTCAGTTCGTTCCGGATACGGAACGAACTGAAGCAAGCCCCGGCCGCCGTCAAATTGCTGCGTATGCAATTAGTCGTCCGTTAAGAAGCCGA
>NZ_VSST01000129.1 GCF_019402665.1 Bradyrhizobium canariense | reverse complement strand
CCGCAGCACCGCCTCGCGTTGGCTCTCGGTGACCGGCTCGCGCGTGCGCGCCCCGTCGACATATTCGCGAGTCGGGTCCATTGCCTGAAGGCCTCGTTCGGCCCTCTCCCAATCGTTCTGGAAGGCGCGCCCGCCGCGATACTGTGCCTCGTCGATCTGATGGTGCGCGTGCAGCCGGCCGAGCGGATCGCAGCGGATCGACCGCACGGCCATGATCTTCTCGCCGGGGTCGAGCGCCAGCGGATTGTCCACCTCGACTTCCGCCACCTCCGCATTGAACGGTATCTCACGTGAGCGTCGGTCATAGACATTCGCCAATTTATAGGACCTGTTGCGTCGGACACGTGCCACTCGGATACTCCTTGCGAAATTGACGATTGAACGGGCGGTCGTCAGGTCAGGCGGCAGAGACCAGCCTCAGCACGACGGGGCCGGCGACGCGGGCGGATCCAGCTCCGGCGCGGCGCGTCAGGCGCGCATGCGGCGTGCAATAGCTCGAGCCCGGCTCCCGCGGATGGCCGCAGAAGGTGATCTCCTCCCCGTCCTTGTCGCCGCCATAGGGATAGCGACAGTCCTCGCTAGCGAGTTCGACCAACGGGACCAAGCGGGGCTGGACGCCGACGCAGCGCAACTTGACGGGCGCGGCAGGCTTCATCGCGGATTTCGGCGGCAGGGTCAGCCCCGTGGGGCGGTGCGGCAGGACAAGACAGGCTCCCGACGGCAACGCCGGGACGATCGACGGGCTCGTCGTCCGTATCTGCACGACCAGCCCGAGCCGCTTGGCGCGGCCGACCACCGCGTTGCGCGTGTAAGCCGTTCCAAACCTTGCGTTAATCCGTCTTCCGAT
>NZ_VSST01000013.1:70000-192847 GCF_019402665.1 Bradyrhizobium canariense | reverse complement strand
ACACCTCGTTCCAGGGCATGGACGGCCTCCCGAATCGACCAGACCAGCCCATTTTGATGTGTCAGCTATGTCTCCGAACACCTGTCAGTGATCTGTCCGGTCTAAACACTTGACCGGGCGATCCAGTACGCCGCGGCCTCTCGATTCAACAACAACTGTCTCTGGAATACTGGATGCACCGCTTTCGCGGGGCATGACAGTGTCGTTTGTGGCTGAAAGCGGTGGCCGCTTACAGCTGCCCGAGCAGCGTATCGCCGCCGGACACCTCGACCTTGCCGGGCATCGCCTCGAGGTTCAGCTTCTTGACCACGCCGTCCTCGACCAACATCGAATAGCGCTTGGAGCGGATGCCGAGACCGTTGCCGGAGGCGTCGAGCTCCATGCCGATCGCCTTGGCGAAGTCGGCATTGCCGTCGGCGAGGAAGATGGCCTCGTCGCGCTGGTCGGTGTCGCGCTTCCACGCGTTCATGACGAAGGCGTCGTTGACGGAGACGATGGCGATGGTGTCGACGCCCTTGTCCTTCATGGCGTAGGCGTTGAGGAAGATGCTCGGCAGATGCATCTTGTGGCAGGTGCCGGTATAGGCGCCGGGCACCGCGAATAGCGCCACTTTCTTGCCCTTGAAGATGTCGTCGGTGGTCTTCACCTGCGGGCCTTCGGCCGTCATCACGCGGAATTTCGCCTCGGGCAGCTTGTCGCCAGTCTGGATCGCCATCGTCAGTCTCCCTGAAAATCGGTCCCGCTTTTTAGACCGTGCGGCGGCGCTGCACAATGTTGCCGGTAGGGCAGGCGGTGAGGGCGGGACCCTTCACCATTATGTCATCAGCCGGCGAACCCGCCGCCGTCGAGGAAGGCCTGCTCGTCCGGGGTGGTGTCGCGGCCGAGCAGGCGGTTGCGGTGGGGGAAGCGGCCAAACCGCCGGATGATGTCGGCGTGCTCACGCGCGTATTTCAGGTTTTCGGCATTCTCGGTGTTTTGAAACAGCGCGACGCAGTGCAATTGGTCGGGCAGGTGCTCGGAATGCATGAAGGGCAAATAGAGGAATTCGAGCAGGACCGGATCGATCCTTTGATCTGCACCCCGCGCAATGGCGCGGCGGGCGACGTCGCGCGCGAGCGCGTCGCTGGCAAAGGCCTGCGCCGTGCCCCGGAACATGTTGCGCGGAAACTGGTCGAGCACGATGACGAGCGCGAGTGCGCCCTCGTCGGTCTCCTCCCACGACGAGAGCTCGCCGGCGACCGCCTTCTGCCACAGCGCGAGAAAGCGGCGCCTGACCTCCGCGTCGAATGCGTCGTCGCGCTCGTACCAGGCATCGCGGCCGGCCTCGCGCCAGAAGGCGAGGATGCCGGCCGGACTGATGATGCTGTCGTCGGTCATGAACGAAAGAGGCGCTTACGCCGCCTCCGCCTTCTTCTCGTCGCGCAGCTGCCGGCGCAGGATCTTGCCGACATTGGTCTTCGGCAGGTCGGTGCGGAATTCGATGTGCTTGGGCACCTTGTAGCCCGTCAACTGCTCCTGGCAGAATTTGACCAAGGCCTCCGCCGTGAGGTTCGGGTCCTTCTTGACCACGAACGCCTTCACCGCCTCTCCCGACTTGGAATCGGGAATGCCGATGACGGCGCATTCGAGCACCCCCGGGTTGCTCGCGATCACTTCCTCGATCTCGTTCGGATAGACGTTGAAGCCGGAGACCAGGATCATGTCCTTCTTGCGGTCGACGATCTTGGTGTAGCCTTTCTCGTCCATGATGCCGATGTCGCCGGTGCGGAAATAGCCGTCTGCGGTCATCACCTTGGCGGTCTCCTCCGGCCTGTTCCAATAGCCCGACATCACCTGCGGACCCTTGGCGCAGATCTCGCCGGGCTGGCCGAGCGGCATCTCGTTGCCGTCGTCGTCGCGGATCGAGATCCAGGTCGAGGGCACGGGGATGCCGATGGTGCCGTTGAACTCGGGATCGGTCGTGGTGTTGCAGGTCAGCGTCGGAGACGTCTCCGACAGGCCGTAGCCTTCGGCGATGGAGCAGCCCGTGATCGCCTTCCACTGCTCGGCGACGGGGCGCTGCACCGCCATGCCGCCACCATTCGAGATCTTCAGCTTGGAGAAATCGAGCTTCTTGAAGTCGGGATGATGCATCAGGCCGTTGTAGAGCGTGTTCACGGCCGGGAAGTTGTTGACCTGGTACTTCGCCAATTCCTTGATGAAGCCCGGGATGTCCCGCGGGTTGGGGATCAGGAGATTGCAGCCGCCGGCGCGCACCGCGAGCAGGTAGCAGGCCGTCAGCGCGAAGATGTGATAGAGCGGCAGCGCGCAGACGACCATGAGTTGATCGACATGCGGCGGCGCGGCCATCGCCGGCTGCAGCCAGGCGTCGTTCTGCAGGACGTTGGCGACGATGTTACGATGAAGCAAGGTGGCACCCTTGGACACGCCGGTGGTGCCGCCGGTATATTGCAGGAAGGCGACGTCGCCGGGCGACAGCTTCGGCTTGTTGAATGCCAGAGAGCGGCCGGCGGAGATCGCGTCGTTGAAGGACACCGCGCCTGGCAGCGACCAGGCCGGCACCATCTTCTTGACGCGGCGGACGACCAGATTGACGATCACGCCCTTGAAGCCGAGCAGGTCGCCCATGCTGCCGACGATGACGTGCTTGACTTGCGTCTTCGCGATCACCTGCTCGACGGTGTGGGCGAAATTCTCCAGCACGATGATGGCTTCGGCGCCGGAATCCTTGAGCTGGTGCTCGAGCTCGCGCGGCGTGTAGAGCGGATTGACATTGACCACCGCGAAACCGGCGCGCAGTACGGCTGCGGTCGCGACCGGATATTGCAGCACATTCGGCATCATGATCGCGACGCGGGCACCGCGTTGCAGG
Source organism: Bradyrhizobium canariense (assembly GCF_019402665.1). Classification (GTDB taxonomy): domain Bacteria; phylum Pseudomonadota; class Alphaproteobacteria; order Rhizobiales; family Xanthobacteraceae; genus Bradyrhizobium; species Bradyrhizobium canariense. The sequence continues at coordinate 189,975 of NZ_VSST01000013.1, read as the reverse complement.
CCTCGCCCTTGCAGGTAGGACGCCATCGCCAGCGACATCTGGTCGAGGTCGCGATAGCTGATCGACTTGTCCATGCAGATGAACGCCTTGCGGTCGGCGAACTTGGCGAAGCTCTCCTCCAGGAGGTCGACCAGCGATGAATATTGCGTCGGCTCGATATCGGCGGGGACGCCGGGCGGATATTGCTTAAGCCAGATGCGCTCCATGGAAACTCCCCTCATTGACCAGAGCCCGTTGTGTCTCGGGCTTGCCTCATTGCCGTCAGTATCGAGCCTGCCGGAACGGGTGGCAAGCGGTCGAGGCTTAGGATAAACGCCAGGGAGTGGCTACCGGAATCCTCGCAAACGGCGCTGCCGCAAGTGCGAAGTGCGGCGCGGTCTCGTCTCGCGTCGGCCGTTAACTGTTGTTGGCCGGCTTGGCGGGCTTGGTCGCGGCCTTGGGCTTGGCGGGCTTGGTTGCCTCGCCGCTCACCGCAGGCTTTGCCACCGCATCGGGCTTGGCTGCGGCATGCTTGGTGCCGGCCGGCTTGACTGCGGACTTGCCGTCGGCCGGCTTGGCGGCCGCCACCGGCTTGGCATCCTTCGGCTTGTCTGCTGGCTTGTCTGCCGCGTCGGGCTTTTTGGCGACGCGCGACTTCTTGCCACGCGGCTTTGGCGTGGCCTGCTGGTCGGCATCGGCCGCGACCGCCGCGATCAGGGCGGTCCCGGTGCGGGTCGGACCGGTATACACCAGCACGGGCTCGGCCGCCGCCGGGGCCGAGGCCATCAGCTCGGAGGCCTTCATCAGGGGCGGCTGAAGCCCGGCCGTGAAGAAGGTGACCTGGGCTTCGCCGCCCGTGGCCGAGGCGGACCCGGACGTGCCGCCATTGGTCGCGATCAGCGCGTCGTCATCGTCGCTGGCCGGCCGCTTGCGATGGCCGCCGCACATGTCGTCACGCAGGTTCGGCGGCGAGGCGTCGACCGGCACCAGCTTGTCGACCGTGCCGAGCGAGGGCCGGAGCCAGGTGAGATTGTCTTGCGAGAAGCCGCGCTCCAGCAGCTGCGCTGCTTTCACCGCGCGCGCGGTCCCGGAGTTGGCGCCCAGCACGACGGCGATCAGCCGGCGGCCGTTGCGGGTGGCCGATGCGACGAGGTTGTAGCCGGAGGCGCAGATGAAGCCGGTCTTGAAACCGTCGGCGCCGGGATAGCGGCCGATCAGCTTGTTGAAATTGCCGGTGACACGCTTGCCGAAGCGGATAGCCGGAATGTGCACGAAATACTCGTACTCGGGCAGGTCGCGCAGGAACGAGCGCGCGAGAATGCCGAGATCCCGCGCGGAGGTGATCTGTCCGTCGGCGGGCAGGCCGTTCGGATTGACGTAGCTTGTCTGCGTCATGCCGAGCTTCTGCGCGGTGTCGTTCATCAGCGCCGAGAAGCCGTCGATCGAACCGCCGACGCCTTCGGCGAGCACGACGGCCATGTCATTCGCCGATTTCACCATCATCATCTTGAGTGCGTTGTCGACGGTAAGCTGCGTTCCCGGTCGAAACCCCATCTTCGAGGGCGACTGCGAGGCTGCCGTCGGCGACACCGTGAGCAGTGTGTCGAGTGTGAGCTTGCCGTCCTTGACCGCCTTCAGCGTCACATAGGCGGTCATGATCTTGGTGACGGAAGCCGGATACCAGGGAATGGTCGCGTTTTCCGCCTGCAGCACCTTGCCGCTATCGGCCTCGATCAGGAGCAGCGCTTCGGCGCTCGCCGCGCGCGGCACGAGCAATGCGCCGCATGCGAGTGCCGCGGCGAGCAGGTTGAACAAGGATTGACGAAGCAGCGGGCGAAGAGCGTGCACTATCCGATTCCGGTCCTTGGAGACCCGCCGGTTCCGGTCGGCTCTCGTGATCTGATGTTCGGTTCTGAAATCCAGCGCCGCCGCTTGCGGCGCCGCAAACCTATACCGGCTGGTGCGTCGGGAATAGGGGCATCAGCGGGGTATTCCGCAATGAAATGGGCCGAATTTCGACGATACGATGGGGACTTGCCAAGGCTTGCTAAGGCGATTTGGCGGCAGTCGCAGCAGCCTCAGCCGCTGTCACGCTGGCCCGTGCGTTCTCCTGAACCATGAACTGGGCCCTGGCGAGGTCGGCGAAATGGCCGCCTTTGGCCACGAGTTCATCAAAAGTTCCGCTTTCGATCACACGCCCGTTCTCGAATACCAGGATGCGCGTGGCATTGCGGATGGTGGAGAGACGGTGGGCGATCACGAAGGTGGTGCGGCCCTTCATCACTTCGTCGAGAGCGGTATTTACCTTCGCCTCGGTGACGGCGTCGAGTGCGCTGGTCGCCTCGTCCAGGATCAGGATCGGCGGATCCTTCAGCAGTGCACGGGCGATCGACAGCCGCTGGCGCTCGCCGCCGGACAGCATGCGGCCGCGCTCGCCGGCATTGGTCTCGAAGCCGCCGCTGCGCTCGATGAATTCGAGCGCCTGCGCACGCTCCGCCGCCTTGCGCATCTCGGCCTCGGTGGCATCAGGCTTGCCGACGCGCAAATTCTCCGCGATCGAACGGTTGAACAGCAGCGCCTCCTGAAAGACCACGCCGATGTTCCGCCGCAGCGATGTCAGCGTCACCCCGCGCACGTCCATGCCGTCGATCCTGATGAAGCCAGACTGCGGATCGAAGGCGCGATGCAACAGCGCAATCGCGGTGGATTTTCCGGCGCCGGTCGCGCCGACCAGCGCGATGGTCTGGCCGGGAAGCGCGGTGAAGGAGAGATCCTCGACCGCCGGCCGCTTGCCGTCATAGGAGAAGGTGACGTCGTTGAATTCGACGAGGCCGGAGAGCCGACCCGCATCGATCGCGTCGTGCCGGTCGTGCACCGCAGGCACCGCATCGAGCACGTTGAAGAACTCGCGCAGGCGCGGGGCTTCCATGAACACGTTGTTGATGAAGCTCACGACCTGCTCCAGCTTCTGGATCAGAAGCGTCGCGAAGCTCACGAACATCACGATCTCGCCGACCGAGGTCAGCCCCTGGTCGTGCAGCGCGATGCCGAAAGCGAAGATCGCGAGCACCGTGATCGTGGTGGAGGCGCGCGTGATGACGGTGACGAGCGCCCACCACGACAGCACCGGCATCTGGGCTGCAAGCAATTGGTCGGCAACGGAGCGCAAACCCTGTACCTCGGATTCGACGCGGACGAAGCTCTGCACCAGCGCGACATTGCCGAGCGCATCCGAAGCGCGTGCGGAGAGCTCGCTGTATTGCTCTTCGACGTCCATCTGCATGCCGAATGTCTTGCGCACCACGAAGGTGGTCAGCGCGGTGAAGACGATGCAGAGCACGAACAGCAGGATTGCAAGCCGCCAGTTGAGGTAGAGCGACAGCGGCAGCAGCACCACGACCGAGAGGATCGCAGCAAAATGCTCGCGGAAGAAGCCCAGCCACAGCCGCCACAGCGCATCGGTGCCGTTGAGCATGACCTTCATCAGCCGGCCCGAATGGGTGCCGGAGTGGAAGGTCAGCGGCAGTTGCAGGATGTGCTCGAAATAATCCGTCAGGACCGCTTGCCGCTGCCGGTGGGAGAGCCGGTCGGCCTGCAACGCCACGAGCGCGCTGCAGGCGATGGTGAACAGTCCGAACGCAACCCATGCAACCAGGAACGGCCAGGCCGAGTTGGAGCCTGCGACCGTCTTGCCGGAGAGCACGTCGACGATCCGGCCGAACAGCACCGGCTCGGCGAATTGCGAGCCCGCAAGCAGGAGATTGACGATCGCGAGCAGCCAGCCCAGCCGTGCCTCCTTGCCGAGCAGCTCGAGAACACGGGTGTAGAGGCGGAGAATGGGCATGGGCGAGGAGCTCGGGCGGCTGGAACGGAGTGAGCCCATACTCTAATCAGGGATCGGCTGCGAGATATAGCGGAAGCTGTCGGTTTTGCTCAGTTGATCAACCGCCCTGCGAGCGGCGGCAGGAAGCCGCCGTCGAAGATATCGTCCGCCGCCGGCCGTTTGCGGAATTTGAAATCCTGCCCGATCTGGTCGATCGCGCGATCCATGCGCGCCGGGTCGATGTCGCCGAGGCCGTTGCGACGGACCTCGTCGGTCAGGATGTTGTCGACGAGGACGGTGCGCAGGCGCTCCAGCTCAAGATCGCGGTCGCCGTCCTCAATGCGGCTCGCGGCCTCGTCCGCCGCGCGCGCCGGGTCCTTGACGGTCGCGTTGATGCCGGCAATCAATGCGCGGACGAATCCCTTCACGCTGTCCGGCCTGGACGCGGCGAAAGCCGGGTTGACCACGACGGCAAAGCCATAGGCCTCGCAACCATAATCGGCATAGCGAAGCGCGACGAGATCGCCGCCTGGCACGCCGCGGTCGCGCAGGTTCACTGCCGAGAGATAGCTGAAGCCGGCGACGGCATCGACCTGTCCCGCGGAGAGGATCGGCTCGCGCACCGCGGCGCTGATCTTGTGGAATTTCACGTGAGCCGTGTCGATGCCGTTCTGCTGCGCCAGCGCCGGCCACAGCCGCATCGACAGATCGCTATCCGCGACGCCGACGGTCTTGCCGTCCAGGTCGGGCATGAGGTGGATGCCACGGCTCCTGCGGGCGACGATCGCGTAGGGCGCGCGGTTGAACAGCACGAACACCGACTTGACCGGTGCCGGATCCTTGTCGCGGAAGCGGATCAGCTCGTTGATGTCGACGAGCGCGAACTCGCTATCGCCCTTGGCGACGCGCGCAAGCGCCTCCGGCGATCCGGCCGCGCTGCTGAAGGAGACGTTGAGACGTTCGGCGCTAAAGCTGCCGTCCTTTGCGGCAAGAAAAAACGGCGCCATGCTCGCATCGATCGGGCGGTCGAAGGTGAAGTGGATTGCAATGGAGGGCGCGACGGTCTCGGCCGCGGTAGCATCGCGCGCAGTCAGCGCCGCAAGCAAGATTGCAAGGGCCGGTAGGCAACGAAGGGCAGTGGTCCTGAATCCGAACATCAGTGGCGCCGGTCCCGCATTGTGGTTCGTGACGCTCGCAGCGCCGGCGGGCGTAGCAGTCTGTTTGCGCCAATATGAACGGCGGATGAGCGGCGGTTGCGTCACGATCACGCAACCCCGTTCAGCTTGTGTTGGGGTTGGGGAACCCAACATGGGATGCAGGTGTTTGAGAGACACGAGCCTGTCATCAGGCACCATTCGAGGTCCCAAGGAGGGTCCAGGACATGTTTGACAGATTTTCAGGATTTGCCGGCCGTAAGGCCCTTCTCGCTACCGCCGCGGTGCTGGCGCTGACCGCAATGACCCCGACCGCTTCATACGCGGGCGGCCGCCATTGGCATGGTGGCGGCGGCGCGGCCTTTGCCGGCGCGGCCATTGCCGGTGCTATCGGCACCGGCCTCGCAATCGCCGCGACCCGCAATGCCTACGCCTATGACGACGGCCCTTATTATGGCGGTCCCGCCTATTACAGCGGCCCTGCCTATTACGGTGATGGCCCGTATTACGGACCCGGCCCGAACTACCAGTATCAGCGCTACGGCGGCACCGCTCCGTCGGAGCTTTGCGGCCAAGGCTACCACACCAACTGCTACTAGGTTTGGCCGCAAAAGGTTGACCACAAACGGGCCGTCGTGCTTGCCGCGGCGGCCCATTTTGGGCTTTTACTATCGCGCGTTAACGCGCTCGCCATGGGTTTAGAGTAGTTTCGAGTACCATGAGTGATTCGCTTGAGCGGCTATATCTGGCTGTGCTCGCGGCCAGGGACCTTGATCCGGCAACATCGCGCACCGCGCGGCTGTTTCAGCGCGGCCCGTCAAAAATGGCGAAGAAACTGGCTGAAGAGGCCATCGAGGTCGTCATCGACGCGGTCAACGGCGATAGCGAAGCCGTGATCCGGGAAAGCGCCGATCTACTCTACAATCTGATCGTGCTATGGGCCTCGGCCGGCGTGCGCCCCGAGGACGTCTGGCGCGAGATGACGCGGCGTGAAGACATGCTCGGCATCGCCGAGAAGCTGCCGAAGTCGGCGATGAAGCTGCCCAAAGTTGCGTCACCGCGGGTCGCCGCCAGGCGGCCTATCGTCGCGCTCGAAGGCCGCAGCGCGCGCAAGCGCCACTAGTATTGGCACAAATCGGTCCCATCTCGGCATGGACAAATCCGTCCCATGGTGCTTCATCGCGGCGCCATGCTGAAACGTATCTACGACTGGTGCATCGACGCCGCTCACAAGCCTTACGCGCTCTGGATCATGGGCGCCGTGGCTTTCGCTGAAAGCTCCTTCTTTCCCGTCCCGCCGGACGTGATGCTGATCCCGATGTCACTGGCGCGCCCGCAGCGCGCCTGGGTCTATGCGGCGATCTGCACTGCGACGTCGGTGCTGGGTGGTCTGTTGGGCTACGCCATCGGTGCGCTGCTCTTCGACTCGGTCGGCCATTGGCTGATCGAGGTCTATGGCCTCGGCGGCAAGGTTGACGCCTTCCGCGCCTCCTATGCCGAATGGGGCGCCGTGATCATCCTGCTCAAGGGCCTGACACCGATCCCCTACAAGCTCGTGACCATCACGTCCGGCTTTGCCGGCTACAATATCGGGCTCTTCATCCTGTGCTCGATCGTGGCGCGTGGCGGGCGCTTCTTTATCGTGGCGATCCTGCTCAACCGCTACGGCGACTGGATCCGGGTCAAGATCGAGAAGCATCTCGGATTGGTGGTGGCAATCGGCGCTGCGGTGCTCGTGCTCGGCTTTGTCGTCGCAATCAAGTTGATCTAACTCCAAGGCGCTTTGCCGCCGCGCCTCGTTCGGCTACGGTTGCCGTCATGATGCTTCGATCCGGCAATCCGGTCCTGCGGCTGGGCACGCTGACATTTGCGGTGCTTTCGCTCCTGCTCGTTGCCGGCGGCACCGGATGGCCGCAATCCGCGCCGCCGGCGCTCGGCTTGCAGGAGCAAGGACCGCAGGCCGCACCGGCGCCCTCGACAGCTCCTTCGTCGCCGCCGGCGCATGAGGAAAATCCCGGGCTGATCAACGAAATGGGCAAGCTGTTCGACAAGCTGCCGTCGATCCTGCCGCCGATCAAAAGTCCGAGCGAGACCATGAACGATTTGTCGCGCCTGGCGAAGCCGTCGACCATGGTGTCGGGACGCGTCGCCTGTCCGGCCTCGTCGAACGGCGCGCCCGACTGCAAGCTCGCCGCCGACAAACTCTGCCAGAGCAAGGGCTACACGGAAGGCAAGAGCCTGAATGCCGATTCCACGGAAAAGTGCTCGGCCAAGGTTCTGATCCCGGGCAGGCAACGCAAACCGGATGACTGCCGCACCGATACCTTCGTCACCAGCGCGCTGTGCCAGAACTGAGGACGTCGCGCGAGCAAGCAAGGAGCGCCCATGAGCCGCACGGAGCAGGACTTCCTCGGACAGCGTGAGATCGCCGACGACATCTACTACGGCGTCCAGACCATCCGCGGGAAGGAGAACTTCCACATCACCGGCATTCCGATGAACCAGGAGCCTTACTTCGTGAAGGCGCTTGGTTACGTCAAGAAGGCCGCCGCCATGGCCAACCGCGATCTCGGCGCGGTGGACACCAAAGTCGCGGAAGCCATCATCGTGGGCTGCGATCGCGTCATCGCCGGCGACATGATGGACCAGTTCGTCACCGACTTCATCCAGGGCGGGGCCGGCACCTCCACCAACATGAACGCCAACGAGGTGATCGCCAATCTCGCGCTGGAATCGCTCGGCTTCGCCAAGGGCGACTACCAGCACGTCAGCCCCAACGATCACGTCAATTACGGCCAGTCGACCAACGACACCTATCCGACCGCCTTTCGGCTGGCGCTGATCCTGCGGCTCGAGAGCTACATGACGGCGCTGCGCCAGCTCCAGGAGGCGTTCTTCGCCAAGGGCAGGGAGTTCGAGCGCGTGCTGAAGATGGGCCGCACCCATTTGCAGGACGCGGTGCCGATGTCACTCGGCGCCGAATTCCGCGGTTGGGGGACCACCATGGGCGAGGAGGTCGATCGAATCTCCGAGGCCCGTGCGCTGCTGCGCGAGATCAATCTCGGCGCCACCGCGATCGGCACCTCCGTCACCGCGGCGCACGGTTATCCCAAGCTCGCGGTCCGGCATCTGAGCGCGCTCACCGGCGTCGACTTCATCCTCGCCGGTGATCTCGTCGAGGCGACGTCGGATACCGGCGCCTATGTGCAGCTCTCCGGCGTTCTCAAACGCACCGCGAGCAAGCTAACGAAGATCTGCAACGACATCCGCCTGCTCGCCTCGGGCCCGCGTGCCGGCTTCAACGAGATCAACCTGCCGCAGCTTCAGCCGGGCTCCTCGATCATGCCCGGCAAGGTCAATCCTGTGATCCCCGAGGTTGTCAACCAGACCAGCTTCCTCGTGATCGGGCTCGACACCACCGTGACGCTCGCGGCGTCCGCCGGTCAGCTCCAGCTCAACGTGATGGAGCCGGTGATCTCGTTCGCGCTGTTCTTCTCGATCCGCACCATGGAGCGCGCGGTCAACAGCCTGCGCGAGAATTGCGTCGTCGGCATCACTGCCAACGAGGAGCACACCCGCAACATGGTGCTGAATTCGCTCGGTATCGTCACGGTGCTGAAGCCGCTGCTCGGCTACAAGCAATGCGCCGAGATCGCGCGCGAGGGCTACAAGAGCGGCAAGTCGCTGCACCAGATCGTCGTGGTCGAGCGCAAGCTGCTGACCCAGGAGAAATGGGACGAGATGTTCTCGTTCGAGCGGCTGATCAATCCGGATTTGCTTGCATAGGCGCCGCTCTCTCCTCCCGTCATTCCGGGCCCGCGAAGCGCGAGCCCGGAATCCATTTCGCCATTCGTGCCGAGGCCCGATGGATTCCGGGCTCGACGCTACGCGTCGCTCCGGAATGACGGAAGCAGGAATTCCGCTGTTTGGAATTGCGGTAACGGCGTCCTCCACGGCGCCAAAACGCAATACTTGACAGTGGAAAGATTGCCTTGTTGGTATGGCTCCCAATTTCGATGTGACCGCCAACAGAGGATCGTCTCGCAATGTCCATGCCTGCCTTGTTTAGGGGACGCCTGTCGATCCCCGTGATTGGCTCGCCGCTCTTCATTATCTCGGTGCCGGATCTCGTGATCGCGCAGTGCAAGGCGGGGGTGGTCGGCTCGTTTCCGTCGCTGAACGCGCGGCCGCCGGAGCTGCTCGACGAATGGCTGGCGCGGATCACCGAAGAGCTCGCCGCCTATGACCGCGCGCATCCGGACAAGCCGTCGGCGCCGTTCGCGGTCAACCAGATCGTGCACAAGTCGAATAACCGGCTCGATCACGACATGCAGCTTTGCGCCAAGTACAAAGTGCCGATGATCATCTCCTCGCTCGGCGCACGCGAGGAGCTGAACCAGGCCGTGCACGGCTGGGGCGGCATCGTCTTCCACGACGTGATCAACCAGAAATTCGCGCACAAGGCGATCGAGAAGGGTGCCGACGGCCTGATCCTGGTCGCAGCCGGCGCCGGCGGCCATGCCGGCACCATCTCGCCGCTGGCGTTCGTGGCCGAAACGCGAAAATGGTTCGACGGTCCGATCGCGCTGTCCGGCGCCATCGGCAACGGCAAGGCGATCCGCGCCGCGCGAATCCTCGGCGCCGACTTCGCCTATATCGGCTCGGCTTTCATCGCGACCAAGGAAGCCAATGCGGTCGAGAAGTACAAGGAGATGATCGCGGGCGCGACGGCCGACGACATCGTCTATTCCAACCTGTTCACCGGCGTGCACGGCAACTATCTGAAGCCGTCGATTCTCGCCGCCGGCATGGATCCGGAGAACCTGCCGACGTCCGATCCCTCGAAGATGAACTTCGGCACCGACGCCTCCGGCGAGCGCGCCAAGCCGAAGGCCTGGAAGGAGATCTGGGGCTCCGGCCAGGGCATCGGCAGCGTCGACGGCATTCTTCCCGCCGCCGAGCTGATCGCGCGCTTCAAGAAGGAGTACGACGAAGCGATCGATCCGCCGTTGTAATGGCCCTCCCAATGACGGCCATCTACCGCGTCGACGGCAACAGCGTCATCACCAGCCCGGATGCCGCCGGCCCGTGGGACCGGCGCATGCAGCACGGCTCGGCGCCGGCCTCGCTGGTGACGTGGGCGGCTGAGCGTATTCCGACGCCTGTCGCGATGGACATCGCGCGCGTCACCATCGACCTGATGCGCCCGGTTCCGGTGGCGCCGCTCACGATCGCGACCGAGGTCTTGCGCGAGGGCCGCAAGATCCAGCTCTGCGGGGTCAAGCTGCTCGCCGACGGCGTACAGGTGGTCGGCGCCACCGTGCTCAAGATCAAGCGCCAGGCGCTGACGCTGCCCGATGACATCAAGGCACTGCCGGTTACGCTGCCGTCGCCGGAGGACTCGCTGCTCGAGGACGGTCATGCCGCCACCAGCCCGTTCGTGCGATCGGTGTCGATGCGCGCCGCGCGCGGCCGCTTCGGGCAAGCCGGCGCCGGCGCGATCTGGTTTCGCGTCGACCATCCCCTGATCGCAGGCGAACCGCTCTCGCAGGCGATGCGCGCCGTGGTCGCGGCCGATTTTTCCAACGGCACCGCCTCGTCGCTCGATTTCCGCGCCTGGACCTACATCAACGCTGACCTCACCGTGAGCTTTGCGCGCCAGCCGGTCGGCGAATGGATCCTGCTCGACGGTGATTCCTGGATCGGCCCCGATGGTGCCGGGCTTGCGATGTCGCGGCTGGCGGACCGGACGGGGTATTTTGGCCGCGCGGTGCAGAGCCTGGTGATCGAGAAGCGGTGAGGGGCTGCGTGAGACTGCGCCGCGGCCGGGGCAGGAGCTACCCCACCATCCGGTCCCGCCCGCTCCAGAATTCCGCGCGCAGCATCTTCTTGTCAACCTTGCCGACGCCGGTCATCGGCAAGTGCCTGACGAATTTGATCTGCTTGGGCGCGTGAGCCGAGCCCTTTCGCGTTCTGACCATATTGATCAGCTCGTCGGCATCGGGCGTAGCGCCCTCGCGCAGGACGACGACAGCGGTGACGGCTTCGCCCCATTTCTCGTCGGGGATGCCCACGACCGCCACCATGGCCACGTCCGCATGCTGCGACAGCACGTCCTCGATTTCCCGCGGAAAGATGTTGAAGCCGCCGGAGACGATCATGTCCTTCTTGCGGTCGAGGATGAACATGTAGCCGCGTTCGTCCCTGCGCGCGATGTCGCCGGTATGGACCCATCCGTTCCGAAGCGTCTCGGCGGTGATGTCGGGCCGCTTCCAGTACTCCGCCATCGCGTGCGGGGCGCGCACGCAGATCTCACCGGCTTCGCCCGTCTTCACTTCTTGATCGTTGTCGTCGAGGATCCGGACCTCGCAGGCCGCGATCGGGAAGCCGCAGGACAGGAACAGTTCGGGCGTCCTGGGATCGTGATCCGCCTTGCGCAGCACCGAGATTGGATAGCATTCGGTCTGGCCGTAAAGCTGCGAGAACACCGGCCCGATCCGCTCGATGCCCTCGATCAAGCGGCTCGGCGACATCGCGGAGGCGCCGTAGAGCACCAGTTCGAGCGAGGAGAGCTTGGTCCTGCTCAATGCGGGATGATCGAGCAGCACATAGATCATGGTCGGCACGAACAGCGTGAAGTTGATGCGCTCGCGCGCGATCGTCGCCAGCACCGCCTCGGGATCAAAACCCTTCAGCATGTGCACGGTGCCGCCACGCATCAGGGTCGGCAGCACCTTCGTGCCGGCGACATGGCTGATCGGTGCCACCGCGAGGTAGCGCGCGCCATCGGGGATCTCGAAGTCGGCGAGGATCGCGGCCGCGGCCCCGGCATTTTCGCGGTGGTAGCGCAACGCGCCCTTGGATTTGCCGGTCGTGCCACCGGTATAATTCAGCGTGGAGAGATCGTCGGGGCCGGCGAGGCAATGCGCGCTGGCATGGCCTTCGATCTCGATCGCCTGCAACAGGTCGACGCCATAGGCGGCCGGTCCCATGGTGAAGACCGCCTTGAGCCACGCCGCCTGCGCGGCGAGTTCGCCGCCGCGATCTCGGAAGGCGGCCGCATCGACCACCAGCACCTCGGCCTCGGAATCCTCGAGCTGAAACAGCTGGTCTGCCCGCGATCCCAAAGGATGCAGCCAGGTGACGCAGAGCCGCGACAATTGCGCGGCGACGCCGGTGCACCATGTGTCGGCGCGGTTCGCGGTGAGGAAGGCGACCCGCGCGCCGGGCTGCAATCCAAGCCGCATGAACACGCCCTGGATGCGCCCGATCAGGTCGATGGTGCCCTGATAGCTCAGCGATCCGCCGGGCCACGCGAACGCGGTGCGGCCCGGATAGCGCGACAGCGCCCGCAGCGCCTGCGCGCAAGTCGGGGACGATGCGTAGAGCGGATCGGACATATGTTTCCTGGCTGCTTTGTCATCGGCTTCTGGCGTGCCAATGTTTATCGCGACGCTAGCACAGGGAATGCGGGATGGAACGACTAAGCCCGCGCGAGGGAGGCATGCGTGACGTCAGATCGGCTGCAACATTTCCACGGTCGTCTCGCCCTGCCGCTGATTGCCGCGCCGATGTTTCTCGTGTCGGGCGTCGAGCTCATGGTAGCTGCCTGCCGCAACGGCGTGATCGGCAGCTTCCCCAGCGCGAATTGCCGTAGCACCGAACAACTCGATGAATGGCTCACCGACATCGAAACGCGGCTGCTGCGGCACGAAGATCAAACCGGCCGCAAGGCCGCGCCGCTTTGCCCAAACCTGATCGTGCACCGCTCCAATGCACGGCTGCAGCAGGATCTCGCCGTGTTGCTGCACCACAGGCCGGAGATCGTCATCACCTCGGTCGGCTCCCCCACGCCGGTGCTGAAGCCGCTGCACGACGCCGGCGCATTGGTGCTTGCGGATGTTGCCTCGATCCGCCACGCCGAACGCGCGGCGGAAGCAGGTGCCGACGGGCTCGTGCTGCTCACTGCGGGCGCGGGCGGCCAGACCGGCTGGCTCAACCCGTTCGCCTTCGTCCGCGCGGTGCGCGCGTTCTACGATGGCATCATCGTGCTCGCGGGGGGCATCAGCGACGGCTACGCATTGCGCGCGGCCGAAGTGCTCGGCTGCGATCTCGGCTACATGGGTACAAAGTTCATCGCGACCCACGAGAGCATGGCGGATGATCGTTACAAGCGGCTTCTGGTCGAGAGCAGCGCCGACGATATCCTGCTGACCACCGCATTCACGGGACTTCAAACCAGCATGCTGAAGCCGTCGATCGTCGCCGCGGGTCTCGATCCCGACGATCTGCCGGCGCGCGGCGCGATCGACATCGGCAAGGACATCGACGTTACCGCACGAGAGAACCGTCCAAAGCGCTGGCGCGATATCTGGAGCGGTGGGCACTCGACATCCGGCGTGACCGATGTGCTCGCGGTTGACGATCTCGTCGCATCAACGCTCGCGGAATACCGTGAGGCGGTGGAGCGGTAGACCCGGGCCCCTTTTCCGGAAGACCCGGGAGAGGGAAGGAGATACCGTCGCATCGGTCACAGTTAATCCCGCATGGCTCCGCAGCCCCACACTTAACGGCAGATTAACCATCGATCGCCCAGAATCCCCCTCAGGCGCCAATCAGGACCGAGAGGGACAGGCGATGGACTTCGACTTTCTCAACACCAAGACGGCGGCTTCGCTGGACGAAATTCGCATTCGCGTAGCCCATGCGCTGGCCCGCCATCCGCTGTGCCGCAACGTGCGCTTCGACATCGTCAGCGTCCCCCGCACCCGCCGGGGCGGCAATTGGACGGTGGCGCTGCAGTCGGTCGAGCCGCGTGGAGTTTGGGAGGCCTCGGAGATCGTGGCCGACATCCAGGACGCTTACGATCTGGCGCTAGCTGCCTGATTTTGTTGATCTTTCTAGGTGATGTCGCCGCAGTCCGCGCGATTGCCGCCGCGATGGCACGGTTAAGCCTTAATTTTCGCCCAGTTTCCGGGCAGTGATCACGTGGACTTGAAGCCGGTTGCGGAGAGACGTTTGTCGAAAGCCATCACCATCGTCGTGCTGACCTGCTTCCTCGTCCTCGGCGCCGCCACCACCGCCATTCTCGGCCGCGACAGCGTGCCCAGCGTCAGCGCCGAAATGATCACGCAGGCGCCGGCACCCAAGCCGCTTGCAACCAATCGGGCGGCCAAGGCTGACCGTCTGGTTCCGACGCTGGCGCTGGCCTCGGCCGCCATCGACCCGGTCCAGGTTCCGGCCGACAAGCTCTCGCAAATGCCCGTGCTGACCGAGCCGCTGCGCCAGGCGTTTGCCGCCGCCACGCCATCCGATTTCCCGATGCCCAAGGCGAGCGTGAACGAGGCTCCGGCCGCTGCAGAGATTCCTGCCGTCGAAGTCCCGGCCAAGCCGAAGGTCGTTGCCAAGCCGCAGCCGCAGAAATCCTATTCGCTCCTGTCCGACGTGCAGATCGCGGGCATCAGGGACCGTCTGAAGTTGTCGTCGTCGCAGGAATATTACTGGCCCTCGGTCGAAACCGCGCTGCGCAATGTTGTCCGCAAGATCTCGGCAAACAAGCTGTCCAATCCGAACGTGCAGGGCGTGCCGATCGATCCCAATTGCGACGAGGTCCAGCAGTTGAAGTCGGCCGCGATGCCGCTCCTGTTCCAGCTGCGCGACGACCAGAAAGAGGAAGTGCGCAAACTCGCCCGCATCATCGGGCTCGAGAAGGTCGCGCAGCAGATCTGACGCGCAAGTTCCTTCCGGAACTGCGCCTGTATCGGGAACATCAGGCAATCGAGAAGCGTTGCCCGCTCCAAAGAGGGAGTGGACCAATGCGCGCCTCGACAGCCTATTTCGTCGGTGCAGGAACCATCGTTGCAGCCATCGCCATTGGTCTCGGCGGCGGCATTGTCGCCGGCAATATCATGAATCCGGTCTCGCCCAAGCAGGGGCCTGATACCAGCAAGATCGCGCAGCGCGCTGACGCCAAGCCCGCCACGACGGACACGCCATCCGAGCGCCTGCAATATCTCACCGGCTCGCAAGCATTCGGCGCCATGGTCGCCGCGCCAGCGCAGGCCGAAGCCAAATCCGACGCCAGATCCGACGCGAAGGCCGAGTCCAAGCCTGAGGCAAAGTCCGAAGCGGTGAAGCCCGACACGCAGACCACTCAAGCCAACGCTGAACAGCCAGCGCAACAGCCTTCGCAAGCGGCCGCGGTGGAGCCCCCGAAACCGCCACCGGCGTCGCCTCCGCAAGTCGCAAAGCCTGCCGAGCGACAGGCATCGACAGAGCCGTCATCCGACAACGCCTATGCCAAAGCCAGGGATTCTGACGTCAAGCGCGCCACGTCTGAACGGCGCCGGACGGAGCGCCGTGAGCGCTGGGCCGAGCGCCGTCATTACGATTTCCGCGAGCCGCGTGGTATGCGCGACCGCACCGATTGGGACGACGTCGCGCGCAACATCCGCGAAGATGCCGATGCACGCGACGTCCCGAGCCGGCCGCACGGCGGTTTTCCGCAGATCAGGCTATTCGGAGACGACGATTAGCGTCCATCCTCTATGACCGGCGCATCGACGTCTATGGCCTGACGGCATTGGCGCCGGCGAGGTTTGTGCTGTGGATGGCGAGCACTTAACCGCCGTGTGACTCCACGACCTTGCGGCAGCCGTCGGAAAGCTTCGACTTGTTCTCGCGCAGGCAGGCATTCATCTGCGGCGGCTTGCCGATGTGTTCGGCGCAGAATTTGCTCGCGTCGCTTCGGCAGGTCATCTGCTCCTGCGGCGTCGGACCCGATTGTGCAGCGGCGGTCTGGGCGGTAGCGGCGAGCAGCAGCACGGCAAGAACCGAAATCTTCATAAAACACCTCCTTGGGAATGTCGTTGGTCCCGCCTGGGATCAAGTGGGCCGGACCATCTCGCGAGCCCCGGGCGCAGGTCCATGCCATGTTCATGGCATCGGCCAGCCCGTCCCGCCGCCGTACCCCCATTTTCATGGCATGTATCAGCGCGCCGTCTTTTGTCATTCAGGCTGCACGTCGGCTGCGAGACCCGGTGACTGCATCGGGCCGCCGAACGGGAAGCAGGAGAGCAAGATGTCGAAAAGAGCGGGAGCGCTGAGCGCCGGGCTGACGATTTTGGCGCTGGCAGGTGCGGCGATGGTTTCGTTGGGCACGAGCCCGGCGCAGGCGGTGGTCTATTGCAAGACGGTCGGCATACCCAAGGGCTGCGTGGTGCGGCCGACAGCGGCAGTGGTTGTTGCGCCGGCCGCCGCGGTCGCGGTCGCGACACCCGGGGTCGGTGCGCCCGGTGTCGGCGTGCGCGCGGGCACGCCGATGAATCGCGGTGGTCCGGTCAATCGCGTCGGCGTGCGCTGAGAAAGACAAAGAGTTCGGGCGAAGGAGCATTGCGGACGACCCCCCGTCCTCCGCAGGCAAATCATCCGGCCCGTCCCTCTCTCCGCGCGTCCCACACGTTCGGAGAGGGGGCTTTTCAGCCGACGGCGGCATCGCTGTCGGGGAAAACCTGCGGCAATTGCAGCCGCACGCGCGTGCCTGAGGAATCCGAGCTCAGATCGAGCATTGCCCCGCAGCGCGCGGCACGGCTCCTCATGTTGCGAAGGCCCCGCGCGGTCTGGCTCGCGTCGGTGGCTCCGCCGCTGCCGACCGGCACAGAACCGTTCGCAAAGCCCTTGCCGTCATCCGCGACCTTGATCACACCGTACGGTCCCTGACCTTCGTCGACCGTCTCGATGGTGACCGCGATGCGGCGGGCCTCTGCGTGCTTGACCGCATTGGTCACGGCCTCGTCGAGGATGCGCACGATCTGGATGACATGCCATGGCCTGAGCTCGGGATGCAGCGGTAGCCCCTGCGGCATGGCCACGTGCCAGTCGAGTGCGATGTCGTGCGGTCGCAATTGCGCGGTCGCGCGCTCGCGCCAGGAGCCGAGTGCGAGCATCAGGTCGCCGCCGATGTCGTCCATGGAATCGATGACGAGGCGGAGGTCCTTCAGCGCCGCACGGGCGGCGTCGGTGATGGTCGCGCCCTCGTGCCCGCGCTCGGACAGTGCCACGATGCTGATGAGCTGGCCGCCGAGGCCGTCATGCAGGTCGCGCATCAGCCGCGTGCGCTCATTGGCGAGCGCGGCGGCCCGTGCACGCTCCTCCTCGCGGGCAAAGCTCGCCTTCAGCCGCTCCTCAGCCTCGCGTACGCGCGTCACGAGCTGGTCGGCAAAGCTGTCGACCTGGTTCAGCGCGCGCGCGAACCGCCAGGTCAAGCCGGCGCCGATCGCGACCAGCATCGCCGAATAGGACAGGCGCGAGAGGAAGATGCGCTCGTTGGTCACGATCTCGAACACCGACAGCATGTCGTGGACCCAGCAGATCAGCACGATGGTCACCGCGCAGCCGAGCGTGAAGCTTGCCGCGTCCTGCCGCCGCACCACCGCGGCAGCGGTGACGCAGGCCATCAGGAGCAGGCAGAGACCGACGGTGGGAATGCCAAGCAGGAGAAACAGAATGCGCGGCAGCGGCGGGCCGGCGATCAGTCCGACACCGAACACGACGAGCCCCGGTGCGAACAGCAGCATGCCGTAACGCGGCCAGCGCCAGCCGAAGAACAGCACGCCGAAGACGACGACCAGGGCGCTCTCGATCGGTGCGGACGCGAGCAACACCGCGGCGAGCCGGGACGTGTTGACGGGGGGCACCGGTGGCGGCGCGAAGGCCTGAACCACGCCGAGTACCATCGCCACGGCGAGGACGCCGTAAACCGGCTCGCGGCGGCGCATCAGCCACATGATCGCCAGGATGACGGCGAGGATCGACTGCCAGGCGGAGAACACCACGGGCAACGTGACGAACATCAGCGTGCGTGTCTCGTAGGCCGGCCGCAAGGCTGCATCCGGGCCGACATAGACGGTGTCGAGAAAGCCCTTGAGCGGTCCCCAAACCAACAGCCGCACCGTGATCTCGTTCGCGCCCTCGCGCAGCAGCGAGGACGGGATTGACGCGATCTGGGGAGTGTTGCGGTCGGGCCGGTTGGCGTTGGTATCGCGTCGGGAATCCAGGATGACGACGCCGTTGATTGCGACTTCCACCGCGTTGCTGAAGCGCGGCAGGAATACCGACCATCCCGACGCCACATCGTCGCGGCGGAACGAGAAGGCGCCGGTATAGAGCGGTGGGTCGGCCAGGGAGTAGCGTGACGACGTGAAATGCGGCAGCGTCACCGGGCGTGCCACGCCGTCCTCGCGCAGCGAGAATTCGCTCAGGGCAAAGTCGTCGGGATCGCTGGGCTGGAGCAGCCGCAGCCCGAGGACGGTCGCGACAACTATGAGCGCCTGGAGCAGCAGATAGGGTACGAGGCGCGAGACCAGCAGCCGGCGCAGCGCGGGTTTGACCGGTGCCTTGGCCGCGATCTCGCTCACAGCTTGATCAGGCCCTGCTGCACTGCTTCGAACACCGCTTCGCTGCGGGTGTGCACTTCTAGCTTGCGATAGATGTTCTTGATGTGGCCGGGCACGGTCTGCCGGGACAGGCCGAGATGGCTCGCGATCTCGGCGTAGCTGAAACCTTTGGCGATGCCCCAGAGGATGTCGATCTCGCGTGGGGTGAGCCTTGCGGTGTTGAGCGCGGGACCCGGCGGAGGCTCGGCCGCATTCTGCGCGGAACCTTGCGTTCTGCGCACGATGAAGCGGGCGATCGAGGCCGAGATCGGCGAATGGCCGGCGACCAGGTCGCGCACGGTGGTGGCGATATCAGTGGGGAACGCATCCTTCAGGAGATAGCCGGTGGCGCCGACCGTGATCGCGGAGATCACACTCTCTTCGTCACCGAGCGCCGAGATCACCATGATCTCGGTGTCGGGAAAGCGTTGCCTTGTCTCGCGGATCAGCTCGACGCCGTGGCCGTCGGGTAGCCGCAGATCGGTGAGCAGCACGCGCGGTGCCCGCTCGCCGAGCCCGGCGCGGGCCTCTGCGAGCGTGCCGGCGCTGCGCACCTCGTAGCCGGCTTTGACCAGCGCGTCGTGGAGCCGCCAGCAGGTCGGCGCGTCGTCCTCGACGAGGAGGATGGTGATGGCCTCACCCGTCTCGCCCTGTTCGGTCATGATCATCGTCCTGCACCGCGTGTCCCCCGCGGCGCAGGGCCAAGTTTAGCCGCGGTGTCGGCGCCGCGACACCCATAATCATGGGGGCGCATTGTCACTCTTCCGCGCCGTCGCGGACGCCGCCTACCGCTTTGCTGCGGCCGATGGCGTCGACGGCGCGGGCAGATGCTGCACCCTGACCCGCGCCGTGCGGCGTTGCTCGCCCTGGGTTGAGGGGCTGGTGAGATCCTCGCGTCCGCCCAGGATGGCCCCTCTACGAAGCCTCTCCCCGCGGCGGCGGATATCGCCGGGCCAGCGCCGACAACGGCAAGTGTCGCTCGCCCTCCGGCAGCTCCAGATAGGCGAGCACGAGCGGCCGTTTCCAGTCACCGACGCCGAAATTCATCGTCATCCATTTCTGCGGTTCGGGGCACTCGAGGCCGCGCACCCAGACGAAATAGCGGGGGAGATCGTCGGCTTCCGTTTCGGTCGCGCGTCTCCTGGCCATCAAAGCTGCTCGCCGTATCGTTACGTGTTGCCACACGATATAGGGACTGGCCCGGCGAAGTCGAACCGCCGAGGGAGGGCATGCCGGGAAGCACGCAGCCCTCTTCTTGCGAAGTGTCCCAAGGATGCGAGCCGTACGGCCGGCCGCTCTCGTCAGTGCCAGAGTTCGCAGGTCGCAACCCGGTTGATGTCCGCGAGCCGCCGGCTGGTGTCGCCCTCGAGGTCGAGGCTTGCGACCAGCGTCAGCAGGCGATGATAGGCGCCGTCAGCGACCTCGACGGGCAGCGGAGCCTCATCGAACGTGTCGACATAGCTGCCGACGAGGCCGCTCAACAGACGGCACAGGCCGCGCTGTTCGGGGTCGTCGCGGCCGAGCGTCTCGAGCTTTTGCTGAAAGATCCGGAACGTCCGCAGGCCGTGGTGCTGTTGCGAAAGCCAAGTGTGCAGGTCGTTCATATGAGCTCCTTCGAGTTGCGGAAGAAGCTACCGGTTTATACAGGCGGGATGTGACGATTGCTAGGGAGGGGGAGGGACTGGACGCGTTGACCCAGTCCGCTAGCCTCCGCGAGGAAGCTCCGATTTGATCTTTCGATACTGTCCTTCTAGCCTCACGGTAACGTCTCCCTCGCACGGGTGGTGCGAACGCAAGGGTTTGTTCAGTGAGGATTCTGATCGTCGAGGACGATGCCGCCATGGCGCGGGGCCTTGCCGAGCGGCTCAAGCTGTCCGGGTTCGCCGTCGATATCGAGTCTGACGGGGCTTCGGCGGCGCAGACCGCCTTGCTGGAACCCTACAGCCTCATCATCCTGGACATCAACCTGCCGAATGTGTCGGGTTTCGGCGTCCTGCACAAGATACGGCAAGCCGGGTCGACCGTTCCGGTCATGATTCTGACTGCCCGTTACGCGACCGGCGATAAGGTCAGCGGCCTCGATCTTGGCGCCGACGATTATCTCTCCAAGCCATTTGATATCGCCGAATTTGATGCCCGCGTTCGTGCGCTCGTGAGAAGGGGACAGGGGCTTCCCAATCCAACCTTGATCTGTGGCCCGCTCGCGTTCGACCGCGCCGCGGGCACGATTACATTGAGCGGCCGGCCGCTTGAATTGCGACGGCGCGAGTTCGCCGTGCTGGAGGTGCTGATGACCCGCGCCGGCAAAGTCGTCTCCAAGGAGCGCCTGATCGCGGAGGTGTTTGGCTTCGACGAGGCGGTAGCGCCGAACGCGGCGGAACTCTATGTTGGTCGCGTTCGCCAGAAACTCGGTCCCGACGGGCCGCGGATCCGCACCGTCCGCGGGCTAGGGTATCTGCTGGAGGTATAGTGATCGCCACCTGGCGACCGTCGTTGAGGCGAACACTCCTCACCAATCTGGTGGCGCCCGCCATTGTATTGGCGATGGTGCTTGGAATCGGCGGTATGTTGCTGATTCAGCGGGTTGTCCAGACAGTCCATGACCGGTTGCTCGATGGGTCGATTCTCGCCATCGCCGAACGTGTCGGCGTGGAAGATGGCGAACTGACCGTCGACTTGCCGCAGGTTGCGCTCGGCATGCTGGAGAGCCAGTCGCACGATAGCATCTATTACAGCGTGACTTATCTTGGCGAATTGATCACCGGTTACAAGGATCTTCCGCTCGCAGGGTTCGATCGATTGAAGGCTGGCGAAACCGGACATCGCGATGGCGCGTATCGCGGCAAAACGGTTCGTATCGGCGCGCAGGCGCGGCAGGTCTACGGCAGGCCAGGGCTGGTCCTCGTCGCAGTGGCCGAAACGGTGCAGGCGCGCCGCGTCGTCGAACGTGAAATGCTGATCGGACTGGCGATGCTCGAGGCCGGCTTGATTAGCCTCATCGCTTGCCTCGGCTGGTACGCGGTCGATCGAGGCCTGAGGCCGCTTGGCGAACTCAAACAAGAAATCGACGCGCGCGGCATCCAGGGCGGTCCAAATCTCAGTCCGCTTGACCTTTCCCGGGTGCCGCAGGAAGCTTTAGCACCGGCGCTCGCGGTAAATTCCCTGCTACAGCGGCTGGATCTGGCCATTGGACTGGTGCGCCGATTCACCGCCGATGCCTCGCATCAGATGCGAACGCCGTTGGCGATATTGCGAACGCATCTCGATCTGGTGCGACGCCTGGGGTCGGAGACGCCGGCGGGCCAATCTGCCCTCGACGAGGTCGATAACGCCATCAACCGCCTTGAACGGCTGCTCGAGCAGCTCGTGACACTGGCTCGGGTCGACGAGCAGAACATTGCGCAACCGGCCGCGGAGAACGTTGACCTGAACGAGGTCGCCTTCAATGTCCTGTCGGAGCGTGCCCCACAGGCGTTCGCGCGCGACATCGACGTCCAGTTCGATCGATTTGACGGTCCCGCGGTCATCGCCGGCAATACCGTCCTGATTGGCGAATTGCTGGCAAACCTGATCGACAATGCCATCCGCTACAACCGACCCGGCGGGTTGGTCCTGGTTCGCGCGGTTGTTGACGCCACGACCGCGCGGATTGAAGTCGAGGATACCGGTCCGGGAATTCCGGAGGCCCATCTGGCCCGTGTCTTCGAACGCTTTTATCGGATTCCGACGGCGAACGGCCCTGAGGGTAGCGGCCTTGGACTGGCCATCGTGAAAGCGTTGTCGGACCGTCTCGGGGCTCAAATCGTGCTTGCACCTGGCCCGGAAGGCCGGGGCCTGCGGGTTTCCGTGAGCTTTCCTCTTGCCAAGCGTGATGGTGAAAGCTCAAGTTGAGGCCTGATTGTGCGCCGCTGTAGAAGTGGCTGCAGTCCTGAACAAACTAAAGTCCGCAAAGCGGCTCATGGACGAGGAAGCGTCACGATGGGGGCTGCCAAAGCCTTGGCCTTGTGCGTTGGAATCTTGCTGGCGTGGCCTGCCATGTCGGAGCAGGCGCAGCTCGGCCCTCTCAAGGGGCAAGCATCAGTTCCCGCCGCAACTCGAGAGCAACTCAACATCGTATCGACGACCCAAGACGCGGACGTCGCCGACTTGCTTGCCGATTTCCGGGCAGGTCATCCGGACATCGAGATCGTCCATACAAAGATCAACTCGAACGAAATCTACAATCAAGTCGTGGATCCCTCGACCTCCAGCGCAGCACCCGGAGATATTGTCTGGAGCTCCGCGATGGATCTGCAGATCAAGCTCGTCAATGACGGCTATGCCCAACCCTATGTCTCGAAGGAAATTGCGCATATCCCGGATTGGGCAATCTGGAAAGACGAAGCCTATGCCATCACGGCGGAGCCGATTGTCATTGTTTATAACAAGAACCTCGTCGCGGAGGGCGATGTTCCTCGAACCCGCGCGGATCTGAAGAGCCTTCTGAGCCGGAAGCCCGATACCTATCGGGGCAAGATCGCAACCTATGACCCGGAGCAGAGTGGGACCGGTTTCCTGTTCATCACGCGCGATGCCGGAATCACCAGGACAACGTGGGATTTGGTCCGTGCCTTTGGCGGCGCCGGTATCAAGCTTTACTCGACCACCGGAACGGTGCTTGATCGAATTTCATCCGGCGAACATCTGATCGCCTACAATATGATAGGGTCTTACGCGATCGAACGGGCCAAGGAAGATGCCTCTATCGGAATCGTGTTTCCTGCCGACTACATCACCTTGATGTCGCGAATAGCCTTCATACCTGTCACTGCGCCGCACCCGGAATCCGCGAAACTGTTTCTTGATTACTTGCTTTCGGAGCGCGGCCAGAAATTTCTCCTGGCCCGGTCGGTTGGTCCTGTGCGCCTCGGTCTCGGCGCACAAGGCGTGATACCTGCGGATCGCAGCGGCGCGGTCAAGCCGATCCATATTGGTGCAGAATTGCTCACCTATCTCGATCAGTCGAAACGAGCGAGCTTTCTCAAAGAGTGGCGCCGCGCATTGCAGGATCGATAGAGATCCAGGGATTTGGATTTCAAACGGAATAGCATCCGAGAGAAATCCCCATATCTGCCGGCTCGCCAAGCGCGCCGTCTTCACCTCCGGCTTCGACCAAATTTCCTGCAGGGTGCATCAGCGACAGGTTGATGACAGGCAGCTGATATACGGTGAGGCAGCCTAGCTTGAACGATAGCGCCTCGCGTATCGGTCAATCCGGCCGCGATCAAGTTTGCAACACCTGCCTGACAGGTGAACAAGACAAAGAATCACAAACGATAAAAAGGGAGGACGGCATGACGGCTACCACCGGACAGTCGAAGCTTGGCATGGTGCTCCGCGTCACCAGTGGCAACTTTCTTGAGATGTTCGACTTCTTTCTGTCGGGCGTCTACGCATCGTACATCGCCAAGGCATTCTTCCCGCTTGAAAATGAATACGCGTCACTGCTGCTGACGTTTGTCGCGTTTGGCGCAGGCTTTCTGATGCGTCCACTCGGCGCCATCATCCTCGGCGCCTACGTGGATCGGATCGGGCGGCGCCAAGGCCTGATCGTTACATTATCCATCATGGCTGCCGGAACGGTGCTCATCGCGTTCGTGCCAAGTTACGCAACCATTGGCATCTTGGCCCCGATCCTCGTCTTGATTGGGCGCCTGCTGCAGGGCTTCTCGGCTGGCGTCGAGCTTGGTGGTGTTTCCGTCTATCTCTCGGAAATGGCCACACCGGGAAAGAAGGGTTTTTACGCCAGCTGGCAATCGGCTAGTCAACAGGTCGCGATCATCGTCTCGGCCTCGCTGGGGTTTGCTCTGAATGCATGGCTTGCACCTGCACAACTTAACGATTGGGGCTGGCGCATTCCGTTCTTCATCGGCTGCCTGATCGTTCCTTTCGTGTTCTTCATTCGACGCTCGCTGCAGGAAACCGATGAATTCCTGGCGCGGAAGCATCATCCGACACCCCGCGAGATCTATCGCTCCATCCTCGCAAACTGGAGCATTGTTCTTGCCGGGATGATGATGGTGATCATGACCACGGTGTCGTTCTACCTCATTACCGTCTACACGCCGACATTCGGCAAATCGGTCCTCAAACTGACCGCGGCCGATGGCCTGATCGTGACGATTTGCGTGGGAATATCGAATTTCATCTGGCTTCCCATCATGGGCTCGTTGTCCGATCGGATTGGTCGTCGGCCGATCCTCATCGCCTTTTCGACTTTGGCATTTCTGACTGCATATCCCGCGCTTTCCTGGTTGGCCGCAGGCCCGACGTTCCCGAAGATGCTGACGGTCCTGCTTTGGTTGTCGTTCATCTACGCCAGCTACAACGGCGCGATGATCGTCGCATTGACCGAAGTCATGCCGGTAGGCGTACGAACGTCGGGATTCTCCCTCGCATATAGTCTGGCAACGACGTTCGGAGGGTTTACGGCAGCGATCTGCACCTGGCTGATCGCTGCCACTGGTGACAATGCATCGCCGGGATATTGGATGAGCGCGGCAGCGCTCTGTGGTCTGGCCGGGACGTACCTCGTTTACAGGCCGCAGGAACGACGCGCGCTATCCGGCGCTAGTTCGGTTGAGACGGCGATAGGGACGTGACCACCAAAGTGCTCGATGATTTCGACCGTCAACGAGCAAGCACAGTCCCCGAATAATAGCATCGAAGGAAATTGCCGATGAGCGTGACGATCGTCGTGCGCAGGCTAGTTGCGCTGAGCTTGCTGA
This sequence comes from Bradyrhizobium canariense, assembly GCF_019402665.1. Classification (GTDB taxonomy): domain Bacteria; phylum Pseudomonadota; class Alphaproteobacteria; order Rhizobiales; family Xanthobacteraceae; genus Bradyrhizobium; species Bradyrhizobium canariense. The sequence continues at coordinate 164,819 of NZ_VSST01000013.1, read as the reverse complement.
TTGTTTTGACGGCCGCGGCGGGAATCGCCGGGGCGTCCGAGGTCAGGGTCATGATCTCGGGAGGCTTGGCGACGCCTTACAAGGAGCTCGTACCGCAATTTGAACGCGCGACGGGAAACACGGTCGTCACGGCCTATGGCCCTTCGATGGGTACGACGGAGAACGCTATCCCAGTGCGACTGGCACGTGGGGAGGCAGCGGACGTGCTCATCATGGTCGGCGACGCGCTGGGCGAGATGATCAAGCAGGGCAGGGCGGTCAGAACCAGCCGCGTCGACCTAGTGCGCTCGCCGATCGGGATCGCGGTACGCGCCGGGACGCCAAAGCCTGATATCAGTACGTCCGACGCATTGAAACAGGCACTGTTGAACGCGAAGTCGGTTGCATACTCCGATAGCGCCAGCGGCGTCTATGTCGGCAACGAGCTGTTCAAGCGTCTCGGGATTGCGGCCGAGATGAAGGACAAAGCCAAGATGATTCCGGCCGAGCCGGTCGCCAGTGTTGTTGCACGCGGTGACGCCGAACTCGGCTTTCAACAGATCAGCGAACTCCTGCCGATCGCTGGAGCCGACCTTGTCGGGCCGCTCCCGTCAGACGTCCAGAAAATTACGATCTTTTTTGCAGGCATAACCTCCAGCGCCGATCAGCCAGAAGCCGGACGGGCTCTCATTGCCTTCCTCGCTTCAGCTGCAGCCGCTCCGACTCTGAAAAAAGCGGGTCTCGATCCCCTTGCCGCATCGGAGAAATAGACCGGCTTCAGATCTGCGGGACGCGCACGATTGCAGCGAAGGGGGGACTTGATCATGAAGCAGTATCTCAACAGCTTCGGCGCACGCCAGACACTTGTCGTCGGTGCAAAGACCTGCGCCTACTATTCGCTTGCCGCAGCGGAAAAAGAATGGCCTTCCCAGCATCTCCAGAAGCTCGCGATCGAGATCCGCGAGTCCGATGGTGCGAATAAGGCCATCATTCCCTTGACCTGCCGCATCGATACGCTCGACGAGCTCGAATATTTCCGCAACGGCGGAATTCTTCAATACGTCCTGCGCCAACTGGCTGCCTGACCGTCAACCCGAAACGAGGACGCCATGCCAATGAATTCCGCGCCGCTACCGAGGATCGAAGCGGAAACCATGCGCCGCATTACATGGCGCCTGCTTCCGTTTTTCATGGTTTGCTATTTCATTTCGTACGTCGACCGCGTCAATGCCGGGTTTGCGGCCCTGCAAATGAACAAGGATCTGGGCCTGACGCAGGCTGCTTTCGGGGCGGGCGGGGCGCTGTTCTATATCGCCTACATTATTTTCGAGGTCCCCAGTAATCTGGCGATGCAGAAAGTTGGCGCGCGGATCTGGATCGCGCGCATTATGATCACATGGGGGATGGTCGGTATTCTCTCCGCTTTTGCGGTAGGGCCGGTTACTTTTTATCTGAGCCGGTTTTTGTTGGGTGCAGCGGAGGCCGGGTTCTTTCCTGGTGTGATCCTGTATCTGACCTTCTGGTTTCCGGCGGCTTATCGCGCACGGATCGTTGCGGTTTTCATGGTGGCCATACCGCTATCGAGCTTTCTGGGATCGCCGATATCCGGCGCCTTGCTGGCGATGGATGGCTTGCTGGGTCTGCGTGGTTGGCAGTGGCTTTTCATCGTTGAAGCCATCCCAGCCGTCCTGCTCGGCCTGGTCTCGTTCTTCGGGCTTCCGAACAAACCCGCTGATGCAAAGTGGCTCGAGCCGGAGGCGCGCAATTGGCTCGACGCGCGCCTGCAGTCCGAGCGATCGATGGCGAAGCAGGGCGGCCACATGTCGCTGTGGCAAATCCTGACTAACAAATATGTGCTCATCCTCGGTTTGATCTATGCGGGGAGCTCGGCCACGAGCAACGCGTTGTCGCTGTGGCAGCCTCAGATCGTGAAATCGTTCGGGATGTCCGACATGGAGACCGGATTCCTGAATGCCATCCCGTTTGGCATTGCCTCCGTCGCGATGATCTTTTGGGGAAGATATTCGGACAGGTCGAACGCCCATGCTCAAAACACCGCAATACCGCTTGCGTTATGCGCAACCGCGCTGCTTGCGACCATGCTCACGAGTTCATTACCCGTGACGCTCGCTATTCTGAGCGTAGTCTTGATCGGCAATTATTCGATCAAGGGACCATTCTGGGCCTTGGCGACGGGGACACTTTCTCCGGCTACGGCTGCGGCCGGAATTGCCGGCATTAATACCCTGTCGCACATCGGTACTTCGGGCGCGGTGTGGCTGCTCGGTGTCATCAAGGAGGCGACGGGTAGCTTCCCCATGGCCTTGATTCCGCTGGCTCTGCTTCAAATCGCGGGAATCGTCGCGGTGCTTTGGATCAACAAGCAGGAAATGCTCCCCGCCACTTCCGCCGCAAGCCCCGTACATTGAGCGCAGGCAACATGTCTGACATCCACAAATCCCCGCGGCTCTCCACCAGGATATAAAAATGTCTGCTCAATCCAAAACGAAGCGGCCCGCCACGCTCATTCCAGGCGATGGTATCGGCCCCGAAATCGTGAAATCGGCCGTAGACATTCTCGAAGCGCTCGGCTCTCCATTCGAATGGGACATCCAGCAGGGGGGCCTGGCCGCGATCGAGGCAAGCCGTGATCCGCTGCCGCAGGCGACGCTGGACAGCATCCGACGCACGCGGCTCGCCCTGAAGGGCCCGCTGACGACGCCGGTGGGGGGAGGATTCCGCTCGATCAATGTTCGTCTGCGCGAAGAATTCGGCCTTTACGCCAATTTGCGGCCGGTTCGAAGCATGGTTCCCGGAGGACGATTCGACGACATCGATATCGTGCTGGTGCGAGAGAACCTCGGCGGCCTCTATGTCGCTTTCGAACACTACATCCCGATCGGGGACGATCCGCACGCGGTCGCCATTTCGACCGGGGTCAACACCCGCGAAGGATCGCGCAAGATCATCGAATTCGCATTCGACTACGCGCTCAAGAACGGTCGCAAGAAGGTGACCGTCGTGCACAAGGCCAACGTGCTGAAGGCGCTGACCGGCATCTTTCTCGAGGTCGGGCACGAGGTTGCAAAGAAGTACGAGGGCAGGGTCAAAATGGACGATCGCATCGTCGATGCCACGGCGATGCAGCTCGTCATGAATCCCTGGCAGTTCGACGTCATCGTCACCACCAATTTGTTCGGCGACATCCTGTCCGATCAGCTCGCCGGCCTGGTCGGCGGTCTCGGGATGGCTCCCGGTGCCAACATTGGACCGGATGCGGCGATCTTCGAGGCCGTGCACGGCTCGGCGCCGGATATCGCCGGCAAGGGAATCGCCAATCCGCTGGCTTTACTGCTGGCGGTCGGGCTGATGCTGGAGCACATTGATCAGCCTGATCTTGCAAACCGTCTTAGAGCGGCAATTGATCAGGTCCTGCGCAAGGACGGCGTTCGCACGCCCGATCTGGGCGGCAAGGCGTCCACTGGCGACTTCACGCAAAGCATCATCCGTCGATTGGGAGGGTAAGCAATGACCGCTATTGTTGCATCGCACGCGGCAATCCCCGCTGATAGCACGGCGCAAAAGCTCTCGCGTATCAAAGCGATCGTGGCAGCCTCATCGGGAAATCTTGTCGAGTGGTACGACTTTTATGCTTACGCATTTACCTCGATCTATTTCGCCGCCGCGTTCTTCCCGTCGGGCGACCAGACCAGCCAGTTGCTGGCGACGGCCGGCATTTTCGCCGTAGGGTTCTTCATGCGGCCGCTCGGTGGCTGGCTGTTCGGTTGGATCGCCGACGCGCATGGCCGCAAGAATTCGATGGTGCTGTCGGTGCTCCTGATGTGCGCCGGATCGCTGATGATCGGGATGCTACCCACGTACCAAACAATCGGCGCCGCAGCGCCGGCTTTGCTGCTGTTTGCGCGCATGGCGCAGGGCCTGTCGGTCGGCGGCGAGTATGGAACGGCGGCAACTTATATGAGCGAGATTGCCGGCAAGGGCAACCGCGGGTTCTATTCGTCCTTCCAGTATGTCACGCTCATCGGCGGGCAACTTCTCGCGCTCCTCGTGGTGGTGGTTCTGCAACAGACATTGTCCCTCGACGAGCTGAAGGAATGGGGCTGGCGAGTTCCGTTCCTGTTCGGAGCCGTCGCAGCGGTTGTGGCGTTGTATCTCCGCCGCTCGTTGCAGGAGACGGCGTCGGCCGAGACCATGCATCGCAAGGAGGCTGGTTCTCTCTCCGGTCTCTTGCGTCACAAGCGCGCGCTCCTGATCGTTCTCGCATTTACCATCGGCGGGTCGCTCTTCTTCTATACGTTCACGACCTACATGCAGAAGTTCCTTGTCAACAGCGTGAAGCTCGATGCCAAGGTGGTCAGCTCGATCATGACCGTGGCGCTGATCGCTTTCATGCTGCTGCAACCGGTGTTCGGGGCGCTCTCGGACCGGATTGGTCGCCGCAACAACATGCTTCTGTTCAGCGGATGCGCGACGCTCGCCGCGGTGCCGCTGTTGATGATGTTGTCCGGCACGACCAACGTCTATGCCGTTTTCGGCCTGATCATGGTCGGCCTCATGATTGCATGTTTCTACACCTCGATCAGCGGCGTCGTGAAGGCCGAGCTGTTTCCGCCCGAGGTGCGCGCGCTTGGGGTCGGGCTTCCTTACGCCATTGCAAATGCGATGTTCGGCGGAACCGCCGAATATGTTGCGTTGTCACTGAAATCGTCCGGATACGAAACGGTATTCTTCTGGTACGTCGCGGCGATGGCTTTCGTCGCCTTCATTGCCTCGCTCTGGATGCCAGATACGAGGACGCGAGGCTATCTCGAAGGCGATGGCCGGATCTGAATCGAACACCACGGGCTTCGTCCATGCGTGGGACGGTGTCTGCTGAGAAGTGAATTGAAAAAGGAGACGCGCTAATGCCGAAGGGGTCAGATCTATTGGTTGCCGCACTCGAGAACGAGGGCGTCGACCGAATTTTCGGCGTTCCCGGTGAAGAGAATCTCGATGTCGTGGAAAGCTTGCGCAACTCGTCGATCAAGCTGATCCTGACGCGCCACGAGCAGGGCGCGGCCTTCATGGCCGCGACTTATGGACGGCTGACCGGCAAGCCCGGCGTGTGCATCACCACGCTAGGCCCGGGCGCATTGAACCTGACGACTGGCGCCGCCTACGCGTTGCTCGGCGCCATGCCCATGATCATGCTCACGGGTCAGAAGGGCATCATGAGCAGCCGGCAGGCCAAATTCCAGATCGTCGACGTCGTTAGCGCATTCAAGCCGTTGACCAAGCTGTCGCTCCAGATCGTCAGCACAAGCGGCATTCCGACAATCGTTCGCGATGCCTTCCGGATCGCCATGGAAGAGCGTCCGGGTCCGGTTCTTCTGGAACTGCCCGAGGACATCGCGGGCGAGGAAGCCGAAGACGTCGCGATGGTGGCGCCGCATCCGATCGAGATCCCGGTCGCCCATCGCGCCTCGCTGGACCGCGCCGCCGACATGATCCTCAAGGCCAAGCGGCCCTTGATCATGCTCGGCGCTGCCGCGTCCCGGCCGCGCAGCACGGCTGGCATCGGCGGCTTCGTCCGCCGCACGAAAATTCCGTTCTTCACCACACAAATGGGCAAAGGAACGGTACCCGGCGGCAGCAATCTCTACATGGGAACGGCGGCGCTCAGCGAGCGCGATTACGTTCATGAAGCGGTCGACCGGGCCGATCTGATTATCGCCATTGGCCACGATACCATCGAAAAGCCGCCATTCATCATGGGCCCGAAAGGTCCTCAAGTCATCCACGTCAGCTACACGCCGGCCAACGTCGAGCGGGTCTACTTTCCGCAGTGCGAAGTGGTCGGCGATGTCGGGCCGAGCCTGGAGTTGCTGGCCGATCGCCTTGAGGGGCGGCTGCATCATGCCGGCGCGCTGTTGAGCCTGCGCGAAAGCATTTTGGCCCGGATCGGCGATCGCGCGACCGAGGAGCGCTGGCCCCCGACGCCGCAACGCATCGTGCACGATGTGCGAAAGGTCATCCCCGAAGACGGCGTCGTCGCGCTCGACAACGGGATGTACAAGATCTGGTTCGCCCGCAACTACCGCACCTATGTGGCGAACACGCTGCTGTTGGACAATGCCCTCGCGACAATGGGCGCCGGGCTGCCATCCGCCATGATGGCGGCGATGCTGCATCCGGAACGTCGCGTGCTCGCGGTCTGCGGCGACGGCGGCTTCATGATGAATTCGCAGGAGATGGAAACCGCGGTCCGCCTCAAGCTCAACCTCGTCGTGTTGATTCTGGAAGATTCGGCCTACGGCATGATCCGCTGGAAGCAGGCGGTAGATAGCTTCCCCGATTTTGGCCTGACGTTCGGCAATCCGGATTTCGTCAAATATGCCGAGAGCTACGGCGCCAAAGGCTCGCGGGTCGAAAGTACGGATTCATTGATTCCGACACTTGAAAACGCGTTCAAGGGCGGCGGTGTGCACCTCGTCGTGGTGCCGATCGACTACAGCGAGAATACACGCGTGCTCGTGGATGAACTTCGCGAGAAGCTGAAACAGGTTGTTGAGCCGACCGCGTGAGCCGTCGGCAAGGGTCAATTGATTGGCTGAGCTGAAATTGGCGCAGTCGCAAGCGCTGGCGATGGAGAGTGCAATGAGTGAGCAGATCAACGAGCAGGCCGAGAAGATGCGGGAAATGGCGCAGACCACGCTCGACAAGGCGAAAGAGGCTGTGTCGAAATACATAACGGAATCCCAGAAATTGAGAGAGAAGGCCGATTCCAGCGTTCGCTCAACCTATTCGGCGGCGAAGGAGATGAACGAAAGGGCAGTCGCGTTCGCCGAGGAAAATGTGGCTTCGGGCTTCGAGCTTGCGCAACGGCTGTTGCATGCCAAGGACCCGCAGGAAATGAGTGCGGTTTACCAAAGCCATCTCAAGGAGCAGATGGACAAAATGAACGCGCAGTTTCGCGAGCTTGCAAGTGCGATGAGCCCGCCGTCGACCGTTGACCTGAATAAGTAGGACCGCTCGCCTCAAAGCGACGATCGTATCGCTTGATAACAGGATGGTGCCTGCACGCGGTCGGAGTGCGGACGGTGCATCATTCGCTCAAGACAATCGCATCATGATGCGTCGGGAAGGGCTGCAAAGTGGGCGTAGACAAGTCGGATACCGCGCCGACCGCCATCCGTTCGTTGATGGGTGCGGGCGAAGGGCCGGTTAAACAGACCAGCCGTGCATCGCTGCGGTTGCTCGGCTCGGTCGGCGAACCGATCAATCCGGAGGCCTGGGATTGGTATCACCGCGTCGTCGGCGATGGACGTTGTCCGATCGTCGATACCTGGTGGCAGACCAAGACCGCTGGCATTCTGATCTCGCCGCTTTCCGGCGCGACCGCTTTGAAGCCAGGTTCGGCAACCCTGCCGTTCTTCGGGGTGATGCCGGAAGTTGTAGACGCAAATGGCGCCGTGCTGACCGGCGCGTGCGAAGGCAATCTCGTCATTGCCGATTCCTGGCCGGGCCAGATGCGCACGGTCTACGGCGATCACGAGCGCTTCATGCAAACCTATTTTGCGACCTATCCGGGCAAGTATTTCACAGGCGATGGCTGCCGGCGCGACGCCGACGGCTACTACTGGATCACCGGCCGCGTCGACGACGTGATCAACGTCTCCGGCCACCGCATGGGGACCGCCGAAGTCGAAAGCGCGCTGGTGGCACATCAGAAGGTTTCCGAAGCCGCTGTCGTCGGCTTTCCGCACGACATCAAGGGGCAGGGCATCTACGCTTACGTCACCTTGATGTCCGATGCGGAGCCATCCGGGGAATTGCGCAAGGAGCTGGTGGCCTGGGTCCGCAAGGAGATCGGACCAATCGCCGCACCCGATGTCATTCAGTTTGCGCCGGGCCTGCCCAAGACCCGCTCTGGAAAGATCATGCGTCGGATTTTGCGCAAGATCGCCGAGAACGAAGTTGGCGCGCTCGGCGACACCTCGACCCTAGCCGATCCCGCCGTGGTCGATGATCTCATCAAGAACTGCCATAGCCAAAAGACGGGGCCGAAATGAATATCGAGGCGATCTCGATCGGCGACAATCCTCCTGAAGACGTCAATGTCATCATCGAGGTCCCAATCGGCGGTGAACCGATCAAATACGAAATGAACAAGGCTGCGGGCGCGCTGTTCGTCGATCGCTTCCTGTATACGCCAATGCGCTATCCCGGAAATTATGGCTTCGTGCCGCACACGCTTTCGGATGATGGGGATCCGATCGACGTGCTCGTGGCCAACTCGCGGCCGATCGCTCCTGGTGCCGTGATCAATGTCCGGCCGATCGGCGTACTCAAGATGGACGACGAGGGCGGCGGCGACGAGAAGATCATCGCCGTGCCGATGCCAAAACTGACAATGCGCTACGCCCACGTCAACGGGATCGCCGACATGCCGCAGATCGCGATCGAGCAGATCCAGCACTTCTTTGAGCACTACAAGGATCTGGAGCCGGGAAAGTGGGTCAAGGTGGTCGGCTGGGGTGACAGTGCTGAAGCGCGCCGACTGATCGTCGAGGCAATCGCCCGGGCAAAGAGCTAAAACCGAGATATGGGCAAGGATATGAGACTGGTTCTGTTGGGGCCGCCAGGCGCAGGCAAGGGCACGCAGGCGACGAGGATCGTGACTCGATTTGCGATTCCGCAATTGTCGACCGGTGACATGCTGCGCCAGGCGGTCGCGGAAGGCACGGCTGCGGGATTGCGCGTCAAGCACATCATGGATCGCGGTGAACTTGTGCCCGACGATGTCGTGGTGTCCGTGATCGCCAACCGTATCGATCATTCCGACGCGGCAAACGGCTTTATCCTTGACGGCTTCCCGCGCACGGTCGCCCAGGCCGAAGCGCTCGATCGGGAACTGGCCAGTCGGGACATTAAGCTCGATGCGGTACTCGAGCTCAAGGTCGATGAAGATGCACTGCTCGACCGCATCAAGGGGCGCGCCGACGAGGCGGCAAGCCGAGGCGCGCCGGTGCGCCGCGACGATAATCCGGAGGTCTTCAAGACCCGGCTCGACGTTTATCGCGAGCAAACCGCGCCGGTCACGGAATACTACCGGTCGCAGGGACTGCTCAACATCGTCGACGGCTTGCAGCCGATTGACGCCGTGACCGAACAGCTCGCCGCGGCGCTTGCGGCAGTAACGTCCGATCAGATCAGGAGTGATGTCAGATGAAAGCCTTTACGTTCCAGGCACCGCCCAACATCCTGTTCGAGGCAGGCGCATCGAAGAAGTTGGCGGAGTTGGTCGCGGGATACGCGGCAAAACGTGTCCTGCTGGTGACCGACAAGGGTGTACGCAATGCCGGCCTGACGAAAAACGCCGAGGCTGGCCTGGTTGCCGGCGGCTGCGAACTGACAATATTCGAAGATGTGGAGGCGGATCCGCCGTCGCATATCATCGAGCGGGCGGTCGCACTTTGCCGTGACAAGGACATCGAGCTGGTTGCCTCGATTGGCGGCGGCAGCGCGCTCGATACCGCGAAGCTGGTGGCCTATCTGGCCAAGACGCCTGATCGCCTCGAAGATATCTACGGCGTCGGCCTTGCCAAGGGCGAACGCCTTCCGCTGCTGCTGGTGCCGACAACGGCCGGAACGGGCTCGGAGGTGACCCCGATCGCGATCGTCACCACGCCGACGACCGAGAAAAAGGGCGTCGTTGCGCCCCGCCTGCTTCCGGACTGGGCGATCCTTGATCCGGAGCTGACGCTCGGCCTGCCCGCGCATGTCACCGCGGCGACCGGCATCGACGCCATGGTCCATGCGATCGAAGCCTATACCAGCAAGCACCGGAAGAATCCGATGTCGGACCAGTTGGCGCGGCAGGCTCTCGCCCTGCTGTCGGCGAATGTCCGGACGGTCTGTGCGGACGGATCCAATCTCGAAGCGCGGTCGCAAATGCTGCTGGGTTCGATGCTGGCCGGCATGGCGTTCGCCAATTCCCCGGTGGCCGCCGTGCACGCGCTGGCCTATCCGATCGGCGCGCTGTTCCACGTGCCGCATGGCCTGTCGAATGCCCTGGTGCTGACCCAGGTGCTGCGCTTCAATTTGCCGGAGGCCGAAGGGCTATACGCCGAACTGGGGCCGATCGTCGATCCCAAGTCGGAAGGAATGAGTGTCAGCCAGCGGGCACGGCTGTTCGTCGATGCGATCGCGGCGATCTGCCGGGATTGCAACGTGCCGGCCTCGCTGGCCGATGTCGGCATCGCGAGGGGCGACCTGAAGAAGCTCGCCGAGGACGCGATGAAGCAGACGCGGCTTCTGGTCAACAATCCCAGGGAATTGAGCTTCGACGATGCGCTTGCGATCTACACCGAGGCGTTCGGCAACCGCGCGGCAGCCTGAACGGGCACAAAGAGTGAGCAGCATGAGCGAGAACGACAAATCGGCTTCCGTTGATTCCGATCCCGGCCTGGAATGGGCGAAGCTTTGGCAGACGATGGCCGAATCCTCGAACCGCATGGTCGAGGCGTGGTCAGGGTCGATGGCACCGTTCATGCTGGCGCGTCTGTCGGAGAAACCGGGTGGTTTTGGCGACGGCAACGAATTGTCGGCAGCGATCGAGCGAATGGCGCAGGGGCCGCGGCTTGCCGATTTCTGGGACATCGACCGGAAAATGGCGTTGGCCTTTGGCGCCTGGATCGAGATGCGTCAGCGGCTTGCGAGCTACAATGCGGTCGCTGCCGCGCCGTGGCCTGAAGCGTCGAAGCGGTTTTACGAGACGATGTCCGCAACGGCTAGCGGTGGCTCCCCGCATCCGGAGTGGCGCGAGGCGTTCGCCAAATGGAGCGAAATCTCCAACGAGGAACTGATCCGTAACCAGCGCACCGACGGGTTTTTGCAAGCTCAGAAAGAGCTACTCCAGGCGGGGCTCAAATTGCGGAGTCGGCAGGATGACGTAGCTGAAGCGGCGTCAGCCATGTTGGGCCTGCCGACTCGCAAGGATTTCGACGACGTGACGCGGCAATTGACCGAACTCCGCCGAGAAGTCCGTACGCTCGCCCGCCAGATCCGCGACCAGAAGAGCGAAGGCGCACGATGAGCGATCAAGAGGATCAGACCTTGCGCGTCGCCCGCGACATGGCGGCCAATGCCGAGAAAATGTTCAAGGCGGCACAGCTGATCGCCAATACGCGGGATGAAGACGTCGCCATCGGCACGACGCCGAAGCATCTCGTCATGCGCCGCGACAAGGTCGAGCTGTTCCATTACGAGCCGATGGCGGAAGCGACCGCGAAGACGCCCGTCCTTTTGGCCTACGGCCTGATCGGGCGGTATACCATGGCCGATTTACAGCCCGACCGTTCGCTGGTGCGCAGCCTGCTCTCAAAAGGGCTCGATCTCTGGCTGATCGACTGGGGCCAGCCGGGCCGAACCGAGCGATGGCTGAAAATTGATGATTACGTCGATGACTACATCGAGGCCGCAGTCGACCGCATCGCGCAGGAAACCGGCCATGACAAGATCACGCTGCTCGGCATCTGCGAAGGCGGCGTCTTTACGACGTGCTACGCCGCTCTGCATCCGGAGAAGGTAAAAAATCTCGTCATCACCATCACCCCGATCGACTTCCATGCCGATGTCAAGGACAAGGCCGCGCACCACGGCTTCCTCAACCTCTGGACCCGCAGCCTCGATCCTGATGACATCGACAAGCTGGTCGATACCTACGGCGTGCTGCCGGGCGAGTTCATGAGCTCGGTGTTCTCGATGATGACGCCGATGCGGTCACTGACGAAATACAATGTCGATCTCATCGACGTCGTCGATGACGAGGCGAAGTTCATGAATTTCCTCCGTATGGAAAAGTGGCTCGCGGACCGTCCGCATCATCCTGGCGAAGCGGCGAAGCAGTGGCTGAAGGATCTCTACCAGGAGAACCGCCTGGTCGATGGCAGCTTTGAACTGTCCGGCTGTCGGGTCGATCTGAAGTCGATCACGGCTCCCGTGCTGAATGTTTTTGCGCTGGACGACCATATCATTCCGCCGGACTGCTCGCGTGCGCTCGGCGCGAAGATCGGCAGCACGGATTATACCGAAATTCCGCTGCCCGGCGGCCATGTCGGCCTGTTCGTCTCCAGCAAATCGCAGGGCAAGCTGAGCCAGAGCATTGCCGACTGGCTGGTCGCCCGCGACGCCAATCCCGGAAGTGAAGCCTGATGCGCAACAAGATCGTCGACGCCGCCGAGGCGGTGGCCATCATCCGTTCCGGTGACACCGTCGCCTCGTCCGGCTTCGTCGGCGTGGGAACGCCCGACGAGATCATCAAGGCGCTGGAGCGGCGCTTCGTGCAGACCGGAGAGCCGCGGGACCTTTCGTTGGTGTTCGCGGCGGCGCCGGGGGATGGCGCCGATCGCGGTCTCAACCGCCTGGCGCATCCCGGCCTGATCAAACGCCTGGTCGGCGGACATTTCGGCCTGGTTCCGAAGCTCGCACGGATGGCGGTCGACAATCACGTCGAGGCCTATAATCTGCCGCTCGGATGCGTATCGCATCTGTTTCGCGAAATTGCGGGGCGCAAGGCCGGGCTTCTCTCCAAGGTCGGGCTCGGCACCTTCGTCGATCCGGCCAATGGCGGCGGAAAGCTGAATGCGCGCACCACCGAAGAGCTGGTGCGGCTGATCGAAATCGATGGCGAACAATGGCTCTTCTACAAGGCATTTCCGATCAACGTTGCGATCATCAGAGGTACCACCGCCGACCACAACGGCAACATCTCGATGGAAAAAGAGGCCTTGACCCTCGACAATCTGGCGCTGGCAACGGCCGCCAAGAACTGCAAGGGGTTCGTCATCGCGCAGGTGGAGCGCATCGCCGCCTCCGGCTCGCTCAATCCGCGTCACGTCAAGATTCCGAGCGTCTTGATCGACTGCGTCGTCGTTGCGCAGCCCGAAAACCATGTCCAGACTTATGCCACTGGTTACAACGGCGCATTCTCGGGCGAATTGCGCGCGCCGGCCGATCGCAATGTTCCGATGGCGCTGGATAACCGCAAGATCATTGCGCGCCGCTGCGCCCTGGAACTGCCGATGGGCGGCGTGGTCAATCTCGGCATCGGCATGCCCGAGGGCGTTGCGTCGGTTGCCGCCGAAGAGAAGCTGTTCGACTTTGTGACGCTGACTGCCGAGCCCGGCATCATCGGCGGTATTCCGCAAGGCGGCCTCGATTTCGGTGCTTCGATCAATGCAGAATCGATCATCGACCAGAACCAGATGTTCGATTTCTACGACGGCGGCGGGCTCGATCTGGCCTGTCTCGGCATGGCTCAGGTCAATGGCCGCGGCGACGTCAACGTCAGCCTGTTCAATGGCCGCCTGGCCGGCGCCGGCGGCTTCATCAACATATCCCAGAATGCGCGCCGGCTGATCTTCGCAGGCACCTTTACCACCGCTGGGCTCAAGACGTCGGTCGTGGATGGTCAGCTCAAGATCCTCAGCGAAGGCAAGTCCTCGAAATTCATCGGCAAGGTGGATCAGATCACGTTTTCGGGCCAGCTTGCCGCAACCAACAGGCAGCCCGTTCTCTATGTGACGGAGCGATGCGTGTTCCGCCTCACTCCCGAAGGTCTCGAACTGATCGAGATCGCGCCGGGTATCGATATGGAGCGCGACATTCTCGCGCTCATGGGCTTTCGGCCCATCATCCGCGCGCCGAAATCCATGGATGTTTCGCTGTTCAGCGAAGCGCTGATGCAGCTCGACGACCGGCTGCTCAACAGGCCGCTGGCGGAGCGGCTGTCGTACGATGCCGATCGCAACACGCTGTTTCTCGGACTTGACGGCTATCGGGTCCATAGAGATGCCGACGTCGAGGTAATCCGGGCGTCGATCCTCGAACTCTTCCATCGTGTCGGACGCCGGTTTTCCGCAGTCGTCAATTACGATTCGTCTTACATCGCTCCCGACATGGCGGAGAAATGGTTTTCAATGGCCGCCGAGGTCGAGCGGACCTGCTACGATCATGCCTCGCGCTACACCACCAGCGCATTCATGCGCCTGAAGCTCGGCGACGCGCTGGCCCGCCGCGATGTCGCGCCGCATATCTTCGAAACCTCGGCCGACGCCCACCGGTTTGTCGAATAGACCGATGGAGCTGAAATCCACCGAGTTGCGCCCCGCGGACTGGCCTGAAGGACGGCAGAGGGCGCCCGACCGCACCGGATCGGTGCGCGGGCTGACCCGGCGCAGCTTCCATCGCATCGCATTCACGGATTGGGGGCCCGTGCCCGCGGTGCGGCCGGTGCTCTGCGTCCATGGGTTGACCAGAAACGGCCGGGACTTCGATCACCTCGCCGCAGTTCTCGCCAGCGCGGGTCGGCGCGTCATTTGCCCGGATTTGCCTGGCCGGGGACAAAGCGAGCGGCTGCATGACAGCAGCGATTACGCGTTGCCGCAATATTGCAGCGACATGACCGTGCTGATGGCAGCGCTTGATGCAACGGAAATCGACTGGGTTGGAACGTCGCTGGGCGGCTTGATCGGGATGGTGCTGGCTGCCCTTCCGGGCAGTCCGATCCGTCGCATCGTCATCAACGATATTGGGCCTTATCTGCCCTGGACCGGATTGCTTCGCCTCGGCGCCAATCTCAACGATGCGCCAAGATTCTTTGAGACGATCGAACAGGCCGAAGGCTACTACCGGCGGGTTCTGGCTCCGTTCGGGCGATTGGAGGATGCGCACTGGCGGCATCTGACGACGCATAGTGTGGTCTGGAGCGCGGAGGGACGCTGTTTCAGGCCGCTGTGCGATCCGAATATCGCCCATGCCTTTCGAAATCCTTGGCACTACAGCGTCGATCTCTGGAAATACTGGGACGCGATCGACGTCCCCATTCTTGTGATACGCGGGCAGCAATCGGATTTGCTTTCAGAAGGCGTCCTCAAGGACATGATGCGGCGCAATCGCAATGTCCGCGTTCACACCGTCGCGGACTGCGGGCATGCGCCGGCCCTGATCGCTGATGACCAGATCGAGGTCGTGACACAGTTTCTGAGCGGCAACGACCCCACTTAACGCTGAGCGCTTCAGGTGTTGGCGGATGCCACGTCGGACATGTTGGTCTTCCGCGAGGAAACTTTCGGCCCGGTCGCGCCTGTATTGCGCTTCAAGACTGAAGAGGAAGCAATCAGGCTTGCGAACGATACCGAGTTCGCACTTGCGGCCTATTTCTACGGCCGCGATATCGGACGGGTCTGGCGCGTTGCCGAAGCGCTCGAGTACGGCATCGTCGGTATCAACGAAGGCCTGATCTCGACCGAGGTTGCACCGTTCGGCGGCAAGGAGAGCGGCAACGGCCGTGAGGGTTCGAGATACGGCATCGAGGACTATCTGGAAATCAAGTACCTCTGCATGGGTGGAATCCAGAGTTGTGCCACTTGAGCGGCTGCCGGCATCGCGGATCACGCAAGGGCGGCAAAATTCCCGTTTCCGGCCCTAGCTTGAGTGAGGAGCGAGCAGCCACCGAGGGAATTAGTCGCAACATTCAGCGGTCAGTTTTCTTCATTCGGAATATCAAAATTCGCGGCGAAAATTTTTCCGAGAATCCGGAATCGAGGCTGCCGAATAAGTCATTGTTATAATTTATATTCTAGACTTGGTGCCCCTGGCCGGAATCGAACCAGCACTCCTTGCGGAACTCGATTTTGAGTCGAGCGCGTCTACCAGTTCCGCCACAGGGGCCCTCGGTCGGCCCTAAGCAGGCGTCGCGAAGCCGGCGGACTATAGCCATGGACAAAGCGGGGTCAACCCGCGCCAAAGTGATCCCGGCCGTTCTCGACAGCCGCATGAGCCGGCGTTACAGCCTTGGAAAGCGACCCATCGAAAAGAGGCTGCCGTGACGACCCAGAGTGCCGCAATACCTGCATTCAAATCGGCGGCCACCAGCCCGGCTCTGACTGCCTCGCTCGCTGTGACCCTGATTGCGGCCGCCACGATCGCGGGCGCCTGGTTCTTCCAGCTCGTGCTCGGGATCGTGCCCTGTCCGCTCTGCCTGGAGCAGCGTTACGCCTATTACCTCGCGATCCCCCTCGGCCTGCTCATCGCACTCGCGGCGCGGGGCGGTGCGCCGAGGCCGCTGCTGCTCGCGGGCCTTGCGATCCTTGCGCTGGCGAGCCTCGCCAATGCCGGGCTCGGCTCCTATCACGCCGGCGTCGAATGGGGCTTTTGGAAGGGACCGACCGACTGCTCCGGTCCCGTCGTCAATCTCGGCAGCGCCACCGATCTGCTGTCGCGGCTCGACACCGTGAAGGTGGTCCGCTGCGACGAGGTGCAGTGGCGCTTCCTCGGCCTCTCGCTTGCCGGCTACAACGTGCTGATCTCGCTCCTGATGGCTGCGATCGCCGCATGGGGCTTCGTTGCGACGGCGAAGCGCTGAGGCTCAATCATCCACATCGTCCTGCGTCCGGCCGAACAGGTGCACGATGCCCGGCGTCGCGATCGTCACGAAGACGAAACGCGAGAGGTGATGTGCGCCGACGAAGATCGGGTCGATGTGCAGCGTCAGGGCCAGCGCCAGCATGGCGTCCATCGCGCCGGGGGCGTAGGCGACCACGACATCAGAGAATTTCACCTGCGTGGTGAGCGCCACGATGCCGACGAAGATCGCGGAGACGGCGATGGCGACGGCAAACGAGCCCAGCGCCGCGTTGATGTGGCCGGCGAGCGTCTTGATCCGCATCCGCGCGAAGCGGCTGCCGATCAGGGCGCCGATGCCGACCAGCGCCACGCCGCGTACCCAGTCCGGCAGGCCGCCCTCGACCCAGCCGGCGCCATGCAGCACGCTTGAGCCGATCATCGCACCGAACATCCAGCTCGCCGGAAACTTGATCAGCCGCAGGAGGAGTGCCGCGGCCAGCGAGGCCGCGACGAGTTCGACCAGGTCGAGCGGCGAGGCAATCGTCGTCGTCAGCGACGGCGCGACGGAGGGTGCGACGCCGGCGAACGCCAGCACCATGGGCAGTGCCGCGGTGAGGATGATGACGCGCATGGTCTGCACCACCGCGATGCCCGGCAGGTCGGCGCCGCGCTCGACCGCCAAGATCGTGATCTGCGACAGCGCGCCGGGGCTGCCGGCGAGGAAGGCCGAGGTGCGGTCCCAGCCGTGGATGCGCTGGAGATAATAGCTGGAGCCGAAGGTCGAGCAGAAGGTCGCGAGCGCGAGCAGCCCGATGGTGAGCGGATAGGCACTGACCTGTTGAAGCAGGTGGCGCGAGACGACTGATCCTAACGAAATGCCGAGCAGCACCAGCACGGTCTGAGTCAGGATCGGCGGCAGCGTCAGCTGGCGACCGGCGATCGCGGCGACCCCGACCGCGATCATGGAGCCCGAGATCAATCCCCCCGGAAGGCCCGCGAGCAGAAACACGAGGCCTCCGGCGGTGCCAATGACGAGGGTTTCCACCGTGCTCAAGATCTTGGCACGGCTCGGCCATTCGAACGGCAGGGAGGCGGTGATTTGCTTCACACCACCTTATCGCAAATCAGCGAGAGGCGCACAATTGCGGCCACGTCATGCCGCAATGCGCGCGCCTCTCGCCGAAGCCGCGAGCAGGGGGGAAGGACTTACTTCTTGTCCGCAGCCGGCGCGGCCATGCCGGCCTTGGCGGTCTTGATGCATTCGGAGCGGAATTTCTTGCGCTCCTTGCCGTGCAGGCCCTTGGCGTCGGCCTGCTTGGAGCATTCGAGCGACTCGGCCGAGTGCTCCTTCGGTGCCTTCTTGTCCATGGGGGCGGCGGTTGTGGTCTTGGTGTCGGTCTTTGCTGCCGGCGCGGCGGTCTGCGCGAAGGCAGTGCCGGTGGCGAGAAGGGAGGCGAGAGCGACGACGGCGAGGCGAGATGTGAAGGTCATGGTGCTGCACTCTTCTTGCGGGAATTGCGAAGGGCGCGAAAGTCGGCTGGCGTTGCTGAACGCGACATGAATAATTCGAACGTGGAGGGTCACTATATTTTGGCGGCAGCAGCCATCGCTTCCTTGTCGCGAGCGGGCAGCACGCTAGGATAGCAATCCTCGGTTCACTTCCCTCGGGGGAAGATCAAGGAGGAGACAAGGATGACCATTCAATCAAAGTTGCTGTGTGCAGTTGCGCTGTCGGGCTTTGCCGCGCTGGTGGCAAGTGCGCCGGCGCAGGCGCTGACCTCGCAGGAGTGCAGCGCGAAATACCAGGCCGCCAAGAAGGACGGCTCGCTCGGCACCACGAAGTGGAACGACTTCCGCAAGGCCCAGTGCGGCGCGGACGCGACGCCAGCGGCTGCGCCGACCGCGGCCGCTCCTGCTGCGCCCGCCGTTCCTGCCGAGCCGAAGCAGGCGAAGAAGGAGGCCGCCCCGGCTGCTGCGCCGACCCTGCCGGCCGGCCCCGCGATCTATCCGAACGCGGTCGATCCGAAATACGCCAAGGAGACCCCCGGCAAGGGGCGCCTGCACACCTGCGTCGACCAGTACAACGCCAACAAGACCACCAACGGCAATGGCGGCATGAAGTGGATCGAGAAGGGCGGCGGCTATTACAGCGAATGCAACAAGAAGCTGAAGGGCGCCGCCTGACGCTTCAAGACGACACAGAGGCCGGGGCCAAGCTCCGGCCTCTTGCTTAATCCAGTAGCTTCTCGGCCGATTTCGCCACGAGCTGCGATCGCTTGCGCGGGCCGCGCTCGACGAACAGCAGGCTCTGGCCGAAGATGAAGCAGTAGAACAGGAAGGCCTGCGCTTCGGCTGCCTCGGTATCGAGGCCGGTCGCGCGATAGAGTTCGGCGACGTGCTTCAGCCGCGCCGCGTCCACGTTCGCCACCGCTGTCGCGGCGCCCTCGTCCGAGCGGGCCCATTGCCGGATCGCAAGCTCGATTGCCATCCCGTCCGGATTGAGCCGCTCGGAATAGAGTTGGATCACCGCCCTCAGCCGTTCACGGGGGTCTTGGCCATCGAGACTCGTCTGCTGCGCGATCGCCGTTGAGCGCCCCACGCGCCAGCGTTCCAGCATGGCACCGAGCAGCGCGGCACGGTCGGCGAAGCGGCGATAGAAGCCGCCCTTGGTGACGCCGAGGTTCTTGGCGAGCACCTCGACCCGCACCCCCTCGACCCCCGATCGGGCGAGCTCGGTGAGCCCTGCCTCGACCCAGACATCGCCTTTGCCGTCACTCATGCGGGAAGCCTCGCCGATTCTTGATACGGTGCCGTATTGCTAACGCGGGAGGAGGTTGATACGCTACCGTATCAATAACCAAAGGTGGGAAAGAGCCAGGGGGAATTGCGATGGAGCAGGAGGCGACCTATCGCGGCACGGTCTATCCGTGGCAGTGCGATCACGTCGGCCACATGAACATCATGTGGTATGTCGGCAAGTTCGACGAAGCCAACTGGAATCTGTTCGCCCGCCTCGGGCTCACGCCGAGCTACCTGCGCGGCTCCGGCCGCGGCATGGCCGCCGTGCAGCAGAACATCACCTACAAGCGCGAGCTGCTCGCCGGCGACATCGTCGAGATCCGCAGTCACCTGCTCGAGATCCGCGACAAATCGATCCGCTTCCGGCACGACATGACCAATGCCGAGACCGGCGAGATCGCCGCGTTGTGCGAGATCACGGGCGTGCACATGGACCGCAGCCTGCGTAAATCTGTGCCGTTCACGGATGCCATTCGCGAGCTCGCTTTGAGGCATCTCGCCGAGCCCGCGGAGGCCTGAGCCATGGCCGCATACGAGCCGAAGAACCCGGGTTATCGCGCGGCTGCCATCGCCATGTTCGACGGCCAGCCGGCGATGCACACGCTCGGCATCGTGATCGTCCGCCTTGCGCCGGGCGAGGCTGAACTCGCCATGCTGCATTCGCCGGCCCTCACACAGCAGAACGGCTTTGTCCACGCCGGCATCATCACCGCAGGGCTCGACAACGCCTGTGGTGTCGCTGCCTTCACCCTGATGCCGCGCGAGGCCGATATCCTCACCGTCGAGTTCAAGACCACGCTGCTCGCGCCGGCACGGGGCGAGCGTTTCGTCTTCAAGGCAGAGGTGGTCAAGCCCGGCCGCACGCTGACCTTTTGCGAGGCCAAGGCGTTTGCCGAGCACGAGGGCAAGGTCACGTTGATCGCAACGATGACCGGGACGCTGATGGCGATGCTGCCGCGCGTTGCCGCTTCGCACGAACCGCGCACGCCCGCTGCATAGCGGTGATTGACAAGACGGCCGGCGCATCCCTTGATGCCAAGATCATGCTTGCAAGTCTTGGTCTCATTCTGCTCTGCCAGTTGATCGGCGAAGCCATCGTGCGCAGCCTCGGCTTGCCGATGCCGGGCCCGGTACTCGGCCTATTGCTGCTCCTCATTCTGCTGCTCGCGCGCGACCGCTTTGCGCTTCTCGCGCGCGGGCCGCTGCGCGATGATGGCGTCGAGACGGCCGGCAAGGGTCTGCTCGCGCATCTGTCGCTGCTGTTCGTGCCGGCCGGGGTCGGCGTCGTGCAGAAGCTCGATCTGTTCGCGTCCCACGGCATCGCCATCATTCTCGTGCTCGCGCTGTCGGTGGTCGTCACGCTGCTCGCGACCGTACTCACCTTCCGCCTGGTCAGCCGCCTGTTGAGGCAACAGGACGCGCGATGAAGGACAATCCGTTCTCGCTCTGGGTCTATCTCTCGCAGTCGCCGTTGCTTTGGTTGACCGTGACGCTGCTGGTCTATGCCGGCACGGACGCCGTGTCGCTGGCGACTCGGCGTCATCCCCTCGCCAATCCCGTGCTGCATGCGATGTGGATCGTCGGCGCCTTCCTGCTGCTAACCGGCACCTCCTACACGACCTATTTCGCCGGCGCGCAGTTCGTACATTTCCTCTTGGGGCCCGCGACGGTCGCGCTGGCCGTTCCCCTCTACGAGAACCGCAAGCGCGTCCTCGCCTCGATCGCGCCGATGCTGGTGGCGCTGGTCGCGGGATCGGTCACCGCCGTGGTGTCCGTGGTGTTGCTGGCCGAGTTCGCCGGTCTGCCGCGCGACGTGGTTTTGTCGCTCGCGCCGAAATCCGTCACGGCCGGCGTTGCCATGGGCATCGCCGAATCCCTGCACGCCGATCCCTCGCTGGCCGCGGTTGCAGTCATCCTGACCGGGATCATGGGCGCGATCATCGTGACGCCGTTGATGAACCGCACTGGGATCAGCGATTTCCGCGCCCGCGGCTTTGCCGCCGGCCTTGCCGCGCACGGGATCGGGACCGCGCGAGCGTTCCAGGTCGACGAGATCGCCGGCGTCTTCTCCGGGATCGCCATGAGCCTGAACGCTTTGGTGACCTCCTTCCTGGTACCCTTGGCGGTCACGCTGCTGGTGCGATGACATCGGCGCCGCGACACTCTATATGATTTGTAACAATTCCCAGTCTCGAACCGTATCGACGGAGATGGGACCGAAATGGAACGAGATATGGTTGGATTCAGGAACAAGGGCCTTGTGCCGACGCGGCGCGCGGCGCTGACGCTGATCGGGGCGGGCGCCCTTGTCGCCGGTGGGATCACCGCGGCGCGCGCGGCGACCGACGAAGACGAGGTGCTGACCGAAGCCAAGGTGCTGCGCGACCCAGATGTTCCCGTCGCCGGCAATCCTGACGGGAATATCAGCATCATCGAATGGTCCGACTATAACTGCCCCTATTGCCGCAAGCTCGAGCCCGAGTTGCGTCAGGTCATCCAGGACGACGGCAAGGTCCGGCTGGTGATGAAGGACTGGCCGATCCTCGGTCCGGTTTCGGTCACGGCGGCGCGGACCGCGCTCGCGGCGAAATTCCAGGACAAATACCACCAGGCCCATGACGCCATGATGGGCGTCAGCTCGCGCCTGACCGATCCACGCATCAACGAGTTGCTCGCGGCCGCCGGCGTCGACATGGATCGGTTGAAGCGCGATCTCGGAGACCACGCCAAGGACATCGACGCCGTGCTCAAGCGCAACAACGAGCAGGCCGAAGCCTTCGGTTTCCGCGGCACCCCGTCCTTCATCGTCGGCAAGTACCGCGTGCCGGGCGTGCTCAGCATGAACGAGTTCGAGCAGGTCATCGCCGACGCCCGCAAGGCCAAGATGAACTGAGCCGAGCGATATTCACCGCATACGAAGGCGCCGCCGCGGACCCGCGACGGCGCCTCATTTCATTCATGATACCACGTCGTTACTTCGAGGAGATGCGGACCCAATCTTTGTGCGCGCGATCGCGCAGCGCTTCCCAATCGGCCTTTGCGACATCCCAGTTTACGATGGTGCGATTGGTCGTCGCAACCTCGCCATTAGCAACCGACGACGTCTGCATGGAGTCATAGACATACACGCTGCAGGCAAGCAGCAGCGCGCCCAAAATCATTCCAAGAAACATCCGCATGGCGAAACCTCCGATGACGGGCGATAACGTCGGCCCGGAATGATAGTTCCGCGGCAGTACGGCGCAGGTAAGGACGATCCGTTCACGCTTCATTCAGCCACTGCACCAGCTCCGCGTTGATCTCGCGAGGATAGGTGTGGCTGAGGTCGTCGATCTCGCGATAGGTGACATTCGCGCCGGCGGCGGCGAGGGCCGCCTGCGTTTGCCGCGCGGTCTGTACCGGAAACATCCAGTCGAGCTTGCCGTGTGCGATGAAGATCGGCAGGCGCTGCAGGCGTGTGGCGTCAGCCATCTCCGCCATCAGCGGATGGAAGGTGGCCGACACCGGCGCGAGATGCGTGAAGGGCGAGGCGCCGTCGAGCCCGGTGACGTAGCAGAAGGTGCCGCCGTCGCTCATGCCTGTCAGCAGCATGCGCGAGGCGTCGACGGTCCAGCGGCTGCGCACCGTATCGAGAATGCGCATGAAGTTGGGCGTGTCGGAATCGTCGCCCATCAGGGCCCAGGTCGGGCCGGTCGCGGTCGGCGCCACCAGGATCGCACCAAGACTGCGGGCATCGCGCAGCCAGCTCCACAGAAAGCCGCGGCCATTGCCGCTGCCGCCATGCAACGCCATCACCAGCGGCATGGCGCGATCGGGAGTGTAATATTCGGGCACGTAGACCGAAAAGCCACCGCGGCTGCCGGGCTCGTTGTCATCGTGGATGATGCCGGTGTGCGCGTCCGCGCCGGCTTCGAGTCGCGACAACAGGTCGGCATTCTCGCGATTGGCGGAGTTGAGGAAGAAGCTGCTCACGGGCGGAAACTGCACGGCCAGCGGATAGAGTGCCTCCTGCGCGCGCGGGACGTGGCGCAGCGCGCGGAAGACGGCGACGAGATCGCCATTGCCACGCTCGACCTCGCGCAGGCCGGCAAAGGCGGCGAGCGTCTCGTCGCAGGCCCGATCGAGCCGCTCGCGCAGTCCGGTGAACTGTTCCGGCCATTCTCCGATTGCCGCGCGCACCGTTTGCAACGCCTCGTCGGGAGCGCCGATCGCGTTCATCACCGAGCCGAAGGCCGGCGGGTGCAGGTTGCGCTGAAAGAAGGCGAGCGCCTCCAGCGCATTGAGCAGCGGCGGCAGCACGGCCACGATATCGTCAACGACGGCCTCGCTCATCGTCGTTTCCTTGCTTCAGTTCGGCTTGTCAGTGCAGCTTCGGCGCCTTCAAGAGCTTGAAGCGATCGGTCGAGGTTACCGTGACGTCGAAGGTGACGCCTTCATGATGTACCGTCAGCGGCACGTCGACGCCGGCAGCGCCGAGGCTCCACAGCTTCTTGTAGAAGCCGGTCTGGCTCGTGACTTTCTCGCCGTCGACCGCGAGGATGACGTCGCCGGTCTTGAGCTCGGCAAGGGCGGCCGGACCGTTGGCGGAGATCCCGATCACCACCACGCGGTTGTCGATCTCGGTCGAAAAGAGTCCGAGCCACGGCCGTGCCGGCTTGTTGACGCGACCGAACTTGCGCAGATCGTCCAGGATCGGTTTCAACAGGTCGATCGGCACGATCATGTTGACGTGCTCGGCCTTGCCGTCGCGCTCGCGTTCGAGCTGGAGCGAGCCGATGCCGATCAACTCGCCGCGCTCGTTGAGGAGCGCCGTGCCGCCCCAGTTCGGATGCGCGGGATGGGTGAAGATGGCCTCGTCCAGCAGATATTCCCAGTAGCCCGCGAATTCCTGCTTGGCCACGATCTGGCTCGCGACCGAACGCGTGCGTCCGCCGGCGCCGCCGACCACGACGCGGTCGCCGAGCCGGGTCTCGGCCGAGATGCCGAGCGGCAAGGGGTCGACCTCGAGCCGGCCGAGCGCCTGCACCAGGCCAAAGCCGGTGACGGCATCGAAGCCGAGCACATGTCCCTCCACCACGCGCCCGTCTCCGACATGCAGCCACACCGACTCTGCTTCGGTGATGAGGTAACCGATGGTGAGCACCAGCCCGTGGTCGATCACGACGCCGTTGCCGGCGCGCTCGGTCCCCAGCGTCTCGGCACTGAAGGCGTCCGGCGGGATGATGGCATGCAGGCCGACGACGGAGGCGAGCGCGCGGTCGAGATCGAAATCATAATCGCTCGCCCGCGGCTGATTGGCCGGCGGCACTCTCCATTCGGTCAGAGCGGGCATGGAGTTCTCCTGGCTGAGAGCATCGCTCCGCCGTGGCTAGCGGAACGACACGCGAAGCACCGATAATTTAGGCCGGAGGAGGCCGTCTTGAAAGCCTCGTTCCCAACTATTCCAGAGAACGCCGTATGAAATCTTTGAAAGGCACAGGACCGGTTCATGCACGGGTCGGTCGGGCGGCTCTCCGGCATTGACCGCATGGCTGCTGTCCGGCGAGGTGCTAGGCGCCGTACAATGAAGCTGCTAACCATTGCCGCTTCGTTTGACCCAGGGATCACGGACCGAAGCATGGACAACCGCAGCGACATCTGGCGTGGCATCGACACGATCAAGGCACGTTTCATCGACCTCAGCGACAAGGTCTGGGGCATGCCCGAGGTCTGCTACACCGAGGCGCGGTCCGCCGCAGAACATCTCGCCGAGTTGCGTCATCAGGGTTTTCGCATCACCGAGCAGCTCGCGGGCATTCCGACCGCGGTGATGGGCGAATGGGGCGAGGGCGGACCGGTCATTGCCTTCATGGGGGAATATGACGCGCTGCCGGGCCTGAGCCAGGAGGCGGGCGTCGCGGAGCATCGTCCGGTCGAGACCGGCGGCCACGGTCATGGCTGCGGCCACAATCTGCTCGGTTCCGCAGCTCTCCTCGCCGCGACCGCGGTGAAGGACTGGCTCGCCGAGAACAAGGTGCCGGGCCGCGTGCGCTATTACGGCTGCCCCGCCGAGGAAGGCGGCGCGGCAAAAGCGTTCATGGTACGCTCCGGTGCATTTGAAGACGCCGACATCGCCATCACCTGGCATCCGCACAGCTTCTGGGAAGTCGCGGTGACGCCGTCACTCGCCAACACCCGCGCCGATTTCATCTTCACCGGCCGCACCTCGCATGCGGCAGCCTCGCCGCATCTCGGCCGCTCCGCGCTCGACGCTGTGGAGCTGATGAATGTCGGCGTGAACTATATGCGCGAGCACATGCCGAGCGACGCGCGCGTGCACTACGCGCTGCTCGACACCGGCGGCATCGCCCCGAACGTGGTGCAGGCGCATGCACGCGTGCGCTATTCGATCCGTGCCCGTGATCTGCCCGGCATGAACGAGCTGGTTGGACGCGTGAGCAAGATCGCGGAGGGCGCGGCGCTCATGACCGAGACCAAGGTCGAGATGAAGATCATCTCCGCGGTCTCCAACATCCTGCCGAACACGCCGCTGGAGCAGGCGCTGCACCGGGTCATGGAAGAACTCGGACCGCCGCATTTCGACGACGCGGACAAGGGCTTTGCCACGGAGATCCGCGCGACGCTGAGCGACAAGGACATCGAGTCGGTCTATTACGCGATCGGCATGGAGCCGACCGACGGGCCGCTGGCTGACTTCCTGGTGCCACTCGATGCCAAGCGCAATCCGCTGGTCGGCTCGACCGACGTCGGCGACGTGAGCTGGGTCGTGCCGACCGTGCAGGTCCACGCACCCACGGTTGCAATCGGCACGCCCTTCCACACCTGGCAGGTGGTCGCGCAGGGCAAGAGCGCGCATGCGCACAAGGCCATGGTGCAGGCCGCTAAGGCGATGGCCGGCATCGGCATCAAGGCGCTGACGGACCCGGAGCTGATCAAGGCTGCCAAGGCTGACCTCGAGAAGCGGACGGCCAAGACGCCTTACGTCTGCCCGCTGCCAGACCACGTCGCGCCGCCGCTCGACATGTCCGTGGCGTAGAATTTCGCCTCGATACTTCGTCTGATGCGGCGACCAAATTTTCTGCAGTGCAGCGCGGAATTCAGCGTGTTTT
This sequence comes from Bradyrhizobium canariense, assembly GCF_019402665.1. GTDB lineage: Bacteria > Pseudomonadota > Alphaproteobacteria > Rhizobiales > Xanthobacteraceae > Bradyrhizobium > Bradyrhizobium canariense. The sequence goes on along the minus strand of NZ_VSST01000013.1, from coordinate 138,522 downwards.
GATGCTGGATTGCCGAACGGATGGGCTGCGGAATATGGTTTTGCCCAACAGACAGTCAGAAGACCGTTTGCATACACACGGTCGCAGTTGACGCGCACCCCATTCGGTGTGCCATCTACCGCCAGCCAATCCCGGTGGTCGCCTCGCGCGACCGCCTGCATCCATACGGGAACCAGACGGGGACAACCATGCTGGATAAAGAACTGCGTTCGATGATCGGTGACGTGAAGGACGGGCGGATGGATCGCCGCGGCTTCATTCAGCGCCTGGCTGCCGTGGGTCTCACCGCGCCTTTGGCCAACCAGATCCTCGCGCTTGGTGGCGTCGCGATGGCCGAGGGCGCCTCGACCTACAAGCCGAGCAAGCGCGGCGGCGGTGGTGCGCTCAAGCTGCTGTGGTGGCAGGGGCCCACCCTGCTCAATCCGCATTTTGCCACCGGCACCAAGGACCAGGACGGCGCGCGCCTGTTCTACGAGCCGCTCGCCTGTTGGGATCCCGACGGCAACATGAAGCTGGTTCTGGCCGCCGAAATTCCCTCGATCCAGAACGGCGGCCTCGCCGCTGACGGCAAGTCGGTGACCTGGAAGCTCAAACCCGGCGTCAAATGGCATGACGGCACGCCGTTCACAGCCGACGACGTCGTCTTCAACTGGGAATATGCCAAGGATCCGGCGACCTCCGCACTGACCATCGCGACGCTCCGCGACATCACGGTCGAGAAGGTGGACGACCTCACGGTCCGCATCCTGTTCAACAAGCCGACGCCGTTCTGGGCCGACGCTTTTGTCGGGGCTCCCAATACCATCATCCCAAAACATCTGTTCAAAGACTATATGGGGTCCAAGTCGCGGGAGGCGCCGACCAACCTCTCGCCGGTCGGCACCGGCCCCTACAAGTTCGTCGAATTCAAGCCGGGCGATCTTGTCCGCGGCGTGATCAATCCCGATTATCACATGGCGAACCGGCCCTATTTCGATTCGATCGAGATGAAGGGCGGCGGCGATGCCGTCTCTGCCGCGCGCGCGGTGATCCAGACAGGCGAGTATGATTTCGGCTGGAACATTCAGGTTGAGGACGACGTGCTGCTGCGCCTGGAGAAGGGCGGCAAGGGAAAGACCGTCTACGCCGTCGGCGGCGACACCGAATTCATCGCGCTGAACTTCACCGACCCCAACACCGAGGTCGATGGCGAACGCTCCTCGATGAAGACCAAGCACCCGCTGTTTTCTGATCCAGCGGTGCGCAAGGCGCTCTCGCTGCTGATCGATCGCGAGTCGGTCAAGAAGGCGATCTACGGCCGCGCCGGTCGCACCACCGCCAACTTCCTCAATGGGCCCGAAAAATTCGTGTCCAAGAACACCTCGTGGGAGTTCAGCGTCGAGAAGGCCTCGAAGATCCTCGACGATGCCGGCTGGAAGCCGGGCGCCGACGGCATCCGCGAAAAGGACGGCAAGAAGCTCAAGCTCGTCTATCAGACCTCGATCAACGGGCCGCGCCAGAAGACGCAGGCGATCGTCAAGCAGGCCTGCCAGAAGGCGGGCATCGACGTCGAGCTGAAATCGGTCGTCGCCTCCGTGTTCTTCTCCTCCGACGTCGGCAATCCCGATACCTATTCCAAGTTCTACGCCGACATGGAGATGTTCCAGATCCCGCTGAGTCAGCCCGATCCGTCGCAGCACATGCGTCGCTACCTTTCGAACCTCGTTGCCACCAAGGAGAACAAGTGGCAGGGCACCAACTTTCCGCGCTGGGTCAACAAGGAGTACGACGCGACCATCCAGGCCGCCGACGGCGAGATGGATCCGGTCAAGCGCGCGGCGCTCTACATCAAGGCCAATGATCTCATGTACCAGGACATCGTTTTCATCCCGGTGCAGCACCGCCTGAAGGTCGAGGCGGCCGCCAACAATCTGCGCCCGGTGGTTTCGGGCTGGGCCAACGAGACCGACAATTTGTTCGACTGGTACCGCGAAGAATGATCACGCACGCCTAGAGCGGTCCTTCTTCATGAGCCAGTATGTCCTGCGTCGCCTCCTGATCGCGATTCCGAGCCTGCTCGGAATTTCGCTCGTGCTGTTCGTCGTGCTCGCACTAGCCCCGGGCGATCCCTTCTCGGAGCTGGCGACCAATCCGAACGTGCCGCCCGAAGTCGCTCTCGCGCTTCGGGCGAAGTTCGGCCTCGACGATCCGATCTACCTTCGTTACCTGCACTGGCTCAACGCCATGCTGCACGGCGACTGGGGTTTCTCCTTCGTCAGCCGGATGAACGTCGACACGCTCATTCTCCAGCGACTGCCAACGACGCTCTATGTGATCGGCTCGGCGCAGATCCTGGCGCTCCTGATCGCGATCCCGGTCGGGGTCTATGCCGCAACGAAACCTTATTCGCTGTTCGACCAGGTCGCCAACACGCTCGCCTTTGTCGGCTTCTCGCTGCCGACCTTCTTCACCGGCATCCTGTTCATCCTGATCTTCTCGGTCACGCTGGACTGGCTGCCTTTCGTCTACACGACCGACATCAAGGGCACGGGTATTCACTGGGTGCTGGAGATGATCCGTCAGGCGATCATGCCGGTGGCGGTGCTCGGCCTGTTCCAGGCTGCCTCGATGACGCGTTTCGTGCGCTCGGCGATGCTGGACGTGATCCGGCTGGACTACGTCACCACCGCGCGCGCCAAGGGCATCGGCCAGCGGCGGGTGATCATCAAGCACGTGATGCGCAACGCGATGATCCCGGTCGTCACGCTGATTGCGTTGCAAATCCCGGCGGTGTTCGGCGGCGCCATCGTCACCGAGCAGATTTTCCGCATTCCCGGCATCGGCTCGCTGCTGATCTCCTCCATCCTTTCCAACGACACGCCGGTGGTGATGGCCGTCACCTTCGTCTTTGCGTGCCTGGTCGTGCTGTTCAACCTCATCGCGGACGTTCTTTATGGCTGGCTTGACCCTCGCATCTCCCTCCGCTGAGCGGCGCGTCTACTCGCCCTGGCGCGAGACGTGGCGGCGCTATAGCCGCCACAAGCTTGCCGTCGTCAGCGCGTTCCTGCTCCTCGTTCTGATCCTGGCGGTGGTGGTCGGCCCCTTTATCTGGCGGGTCAAGATCGACGACATCGACATCGTGGCGGGCATGCAGGGGCCGTCGCTGGCCCATCCCTTCGGCACCGACGATCTCGGGCAGGACATCCTCGCCCGCATGATCTATGGCGGGCGCATCTCGCTTGCGGTCGGCCTCGCGGCGATGCTGGTCTCGGTATTTGTCGGGGTGCTGATCGGCGCGCTCGCCGGCATGTCGCGCGGTGCGCTCGGTCATGGGCTGATGTGGCTCACCGATCTCTTTTTGTCGCTGCCGCAATTGCCCCTGCTGCTGCTGCTGATCTATCTCTTCCGCGATGGGCTGAAGGCCGCTTTCGGCCCCGAGGGCGGCATTTTCATCCTGATCGTGCTCGTGATCGGTGGCTTGCGCTGGATGCCGGTCGCGCGCCTCGTCCGCGCCCAGTTCCTGTCGATCCGGGAGAAGGAATTCGTCGAAGCCGCGCGCGCGCTCGGGGCAAGCCCGGTGCGGCAGGTGGTGCGCCATATCCTGCCCAATGCGCTGGGTCCGGTGATCATCGCCGGAACCATCGACGTGGCCGCAGCCATCATCGCGGAATCGACACTGTCCTTCCTCGGCCTCGGCTTCCCTCCGGATACGCCGACCTGGGGCCGGCTGCTTTATGACGCGAAAGACTTTCTCGACATCGGCCCGCACTGGGCGCTGTTTCCGGGCGGCGCGATCTTCATCGCGGTGGTCGCCATCAACTTCATCGGCGACGGCCTGCGTGACGCGCTCGATGCGCGGCGGGTGATCTGATGGCGCCGTTGCTCGAGATCAAGGGACTGAAAACCCACTTCTCCACCGACGACGGCATCCTCCAGGCCGTCGACGGTGTCGATATCTCCATTAACCGCGGCGAGACGCTCTGCGTCGTCGGCGAATCCGGCTGCGGCAAGACCGTCACCGCGATGTCGATCCTGAAGCTGATCGCGATGCCGCCGGGTCGCATCGCGGCAGGCGAGATCATTTTCGAAGGCCGCGATCTCGTGCCGCTGACGAGCAGTCAGCTCGACGAGATCCGCGCCAAGGAGATCGGCTTCATCTTCCAGGAGCCGATGACCTCGCTCAATCCGGTGCTCACCATCGGCGAGCAGATCGCCGAAAGCCTGCGCCGCCATGAGAACGTCACCAGGAAACAGGCGCTCGAGCGCACCATCGAGATGCTCAAGCTGGTGCAGATACCCAATGCCGAAGGCCGCGTGCACAACTATCCCCATCAGTTCTCCGGCGGCATGCGCCAGCGCGTGATGATCGCGATGGCGCTTGCCTGCAAGCCGAAGCTGATCATCGCCGACGAGCCCACCACGGCCCTCGACGTCACCATTCAGGCGCAGATCCTCGATCTGCTCCAGGACATGAAGGAACGTTTCGGCATGGCGGTGATGCTGATCACCCATGCCATGGGCGTCGTCGCCGAGACCGCGCAACGCGTCGTCGTGATGTATGCCGGCAAGGTCGTGGAGGAGGCGTCTGTCGACGAGCTCTTCGGTAATCCCGGCCATCCCTATACCCAGGGACTGATCCGCTCGATCCCGCGCATCGATCTCGACAGCGAGCACAAGGTGCGGCTGGAGGCGATCGGCGGCTCGGTGCCGATCCTGATCAATCCGCCGGTCGGCTGCCGCTTCGCTCCACGCTGCCGCCACGCCATGAGCGTCTGCACCGAGAGGGAGCCGCTGCTGCGCGAGATCGCGCCAGGCCACCGCATGGCCTGCCATCTGGGAGATACGCAGTTGGGAGGCACAGCATGACCGAGCCCTTGCTCCGCGTCAGCGGCCTGAAGAAATATTTCCCCGTGCACGGCGGCCTGCTGTCGCGTCAGGTCGGCAGCGTTTATGCCGTCGATGGGGTCTCGTTCTCGGTCAACCGCGGCGAGACGCTCGGCCTCGTCGGCGAATCCGGCTGCGGCAAGTCGACGACCGGACGCTGCGTGCTGCGCCTGATCGAGCCGACCGACGGCGAGGTCGTTTTCGACGGTCAGGATGTCCGCCAGCTCGGCGGCAACGATTTGCGCGCGATGCGGCGGAACATGCAGCTTGTGTTCCAGGATCCGTTCGCCTCTCTCAATCCGCGCATGACGGTCGGCGCCATCCTCGGCGAAGCCCTCGTCATCCATAAGCTCGGCTCATCGGCCAAGGAGCGTGAAGATCGCGTCGCGAGCCTGCTGGTGAAGGTCGGGCTCAAGGCCGAGCACATGCGTCGCTATCCGCATGAATTCTCCGGCGGTCAGCGCCAACGCATCGTGATCGCGCGTGCGCTCGCAGTCGAGCCGAAACTGATCGTCTGCGACGAACCGGTGTCTGCGCTCGACGTCTCGATCCAGGCGCAGGTCATCAACTTGCTGGAAGATCTCCAGGCCGAGCTGAACCTCACCTATCTCTTCGTCGCGCACGATTTGTCGGTGGTCGAGCACATCTCCGACCGCGTCGCGGTGATGTATCTTGGCCGTATCGTCGAGCTCGCCAAGGCCAGCGACCTCTACCGCAATCCGCAGCATCCCTACACGAGGGCGCTGTTATCAGCGGTGCCGGTGCCCGATCCCAAGCTCAAGCGCGAGCGCATCCGCCTCAAGGGCGACGTTCCGAGCCCGATGAAGCCGCCGTCGGGCTGCCACTTTCACACCCGCTGTCCCATCGCCCAGCCGCGTTGCGCAGAAAGCGCACCGGAGCTGAAGGAAGGAGCGGGCGGGCACTTCGTGGCGTGCCATCTCGCCTGACGCCTGACGCCGAGAAATGCGGAGCACGCATTCATGCTTGAAGCAGGCCGTGCTCCGAAAGGGCCTGCCTGAAAGCCTCAACCGAGGTGTGGTGATGCGCGAACAGACCCGCCTCTCGCGCGCCGGCGACATTGGGCATGAGATCGTCGACGAACAGGACGCTCTCCGGTTTGACGTCGAGCTCCGACAGACAAAGGCGGAAGCAGCGCGGGTCCGGCTTCGCCGTCTTGAACCGGGCCGAGGCATAGATTCGGGAGCCGAACAGCGGCGGCAATTCCGGCAGCAGCGCAGCGATATGGTCGGCGACCAGCGTGGTGTTGTTGGTCAGGACGGCAATGTCGATGGTTTGCCGCAAGCTGCCGGCAATCTCCAGCATCGCACGATCGGCCTGCATCGAACGGCGTCGCGCCTCGATCCACTCGTCCAGTGACAGCGGATAGCCGATGCGGTCGCCGAAGCCCCGCAAATAGTCCGCGGCGTCGAGAGTGCCGGAATCGCCGAGCAGCTCGAAGCCGCTGTCCCAGATCGCCTTGTGGACGGATTCGCTCGTGGTCCCCGCAAGCTTCGCCAGCCATGCGACACGCTTTGCCCTGTCGTAGTCGCAGAGGACATTGTCCATGTCGAAGAGGACGAGTTTGATTTTACCAGTCACAGCAGCACTCTCGGATTGGCCGACCATCCGGCCGTGATCCAAGCCATACCGCGCTGGAGCGCGGGCGACAAATCCGGGGCAACGGTCGATCCGTCACGCGCTCCTGGCGGGCCAGGGGACGACCTGTCCCGACATCACCAGCCGGTCACGGCCGTTGTCCTTGGCGGCGTACAGCGCGCGGTCGGCGGCGGCGACCAGCGTGCTGCAGTCCGTCGTGGTTTGGGATGGAAGGCTCGTCGCGCCGCCAATGCTTGCAGTCACCAGGCGGGAGGGGGGACTTTGCGCATGCAGCATGGCGAGATCTTGCAGGGCCTGGCGAATCCCATCGCCGACCTCGGCGCAGCCCTCGGGACCGGTGTTCGGCAACAGCACGGCGAATTCTTCGCCACCATAGCGCGCCGCGAGATCGGCCGGGCGCTTGGTGTGCGCTGATAGGATCCGGGCCAGCGCGCGCAGGCATCCGTCACCCGCCAGATGGCCATATTGGTCGTTGAATTTCTTGAAATGATCGACATCGATCAACAGGAGCGAGAGCTGCGAGCCGTCGCGCCGGGCCCGCGCCCATTCATCAGCGAGGCGCTCGTCGAATGCGCGTCGATTGGCGAGCCCGGTGAGGCCGTCGGTCGTCGCAAGCGAGGCGAGCTTGTCCTGAAGGTCCTTCTGCTCGGTCATGTCGCGCACCACCGCGACGACGCCGTCGATCTCGCCGCTGTCCGATGCCAGGGTCACGTGCAACGCCGCCTCCGCCCAGATCTCGCCCTTGTCGCGATGACGCTGGCGATAGACGAACCGCGCCTCCTCGGCCTCGCCATTCTTAAGCGCGGCGATGGCCTGCTCAACCCGCTCGATGTCGTCGGCGTGAATGCCGGCCAGGGCCGAGGTGGCCAGCAGTTCGTCAGAGGACCAGCCCGTGATGCGTACGCAGGAGGGGGAAACGTAGAGCAGCCGGTTGTCGAGCCCGATCCGGGTCACCATGTCGCTGGATTGCTCGGCCAACAGGCGGAAGTTTGCTTCGTTGACGACGAGGGCCTGGGCCATGCGCTGCCGCTGCACGAGTTGACGGACCAGGTAGAAGCCAATCACCGCGATCAGCAGCACGAGGCCTAGGACGAAGGTGCTGCGCGCAGCCGCGGCTTGCCGCCAGGGCGCCAGCACGTCGTCCCGCGACTTGCTCGCCAACACCATCAGGGGATAGCGGCTGCTGCGTTGGTAATAGCTCAGCCGCTGGACGCCATCGAGCGGCGACTTGAAGTAGTAGACTGCTGCGGCGGGACGGCTTTCCCATCCCTTGAATAAGGGCGCATTGGACAGGTCGCGTCCGACAAAGGCGCCGCTCTCGTCGCGGCTGCGCGCCAGCATGATGCCGCTATCGTTGAGCAGCGATGCCGAGCCGTTCGTACCGATGTCAAACCGCTCGTAGAACGTAACGAAATAGCTGACGTCGATCGTGAGCAGGGCAACGCCGGCGAAGCCGCCGTCCGCATCGTTGATCCGGCGGGACGCGGTGACGACCCATTGGCCCCCGGCTCGGCTCTTCACGGGCGATCCGATCAACGTGCCCATCTCGGGCGAGTCACGATGACGCTGGAAATATTCGCGGTCGCTGTTGTTGAGCTTGGAGAAATCGAGGTGCTCGGTCGTAGCCAGCCACTGCCCGGTCGCGTCATAAACGAAGATGCCGCGGATGCGGTCCGATGATTTCCGTGTCGGCAGATAGGCCTGAAGCTTGGTGATCGTGTCCGGACCCGTCCCGTCGAGTTCGAGCCGATGGACCAGGCCTACGAGGATCGTATCAACGAGTTCGAACGTGTCGTCCGCGTGCTGGATCAGCGAATGCGCCAGATTGGCGACATCGATCTCGGCGTTCCTGAGTTCGGCGTTGCGGGTTTCCCATTCGCGCCAGCCGCTCAAGCCGAGGATGGCGAAGCAGGTCAGGATGACGAAACCCGCCGCCCAGAGCGGAAGGCGCGTCTTTCCGAGTTCTCGGCCCGTGGTCATCAGGCTTGCTCCATTTCGGCGCAAACCTCTCACTTTGGCCTTAACGGGCTGTTGCAACATCCGCGCGGATTGTGCGCTTCCGGTCGGAACAGTCCTCGACAACTGACGGGCTATTGTCGAGCTAACCAGGCTGGCCTCAGGTGTCGGCTTCGCCCGGGCTTTCTGCCTCACTCATCCAGCGTGAAGCCGACGCGTAGCGTCACCTGGTAGTGGCGCACGGCGCCCTTCTCGATATGGCCGCGCGTTTGCACCACCTCGAACCATTTCATCTCGCGAACGGTCTTGGCGGCACGGCTGACCGCGTTCTTGATCGCATCCTCGATCGAGGTCTCGGACGATCCGACCAGTTCCAGGATCTTGTAGACGTGATCCGTCTCGCTTGTGGCCATGACTATTCTCCCCTCGTGCTGTGGCGGGACCGGGATATGTCTGTCGCGGACAACTGGCGCCCGCGCGACATCCGGCCTCAACTCTGAACGGATGCCGGCGCTCCGAGTTCCGTCCCCGGCAGGAGCCTGCCGCTCGCCTTCCGCGCCCTAGGCGTCCCATTTTGTAAGTGCACGAAAATCTGGATCGCGTGTGCAAGCGGCGCTCCCGAATTGGCGCGCGGTCGCGGGCCTGCTCTTGCCCGTCCCGACATGAGCGAGCTAACCTCAGCCTTTCCTCTGGCATCTTCGAAGTGCGGTGATGATGGAGCGTTTGACGAGGGGCGCTCTGGCTGCGATCGGTCTCTGCATTGTGCCTGCGCCGGGCATCGCGCAGGACGATCTCGATGCTGCCCCGGTGAGCATGTCGCTGCAGGTCACGACTGATCCCTCCACCATCGAGTGCCGCCGGCTGGAGACGGTCAATCCGGCCTCGCTGGTCTTCTTGCCGCTGCGCCGGACCTTCAACGAGGATTTTGACGAGCATCCGCTGGCGAACGGACGCTGGGTGTCGCACTACGCCGGTGGTGCGGCCTGGCCGGAGGCGCGCTACTGGGGCGGCGACGGCTCCGACTTCAAGCGCAAGACCAGCGCCAATGGCGAGCAACAGATCTATGTCGATCCGCGCTACGCCGGGCGCGCCTTGGCGCCGCTCGGGCTCGATCCGTTCAAGGTCAAGGACGGCGTGCTGTCGATCGTCGCCAGCCGTACGCCGCCGGGGTTAAAGCCGGTGCTGTTCAACAACGAGTACATCTCCGGGATCCTCACGACCCAGGGCACGTTCGCGCAGAAGCACGGCTATTTCGAGATCCGCGCCAAGGTGCCGGTCGGACACGCGGTGTGGCCGGCGTTCTGGATGCTGGCGGATGACGGCGGCTGGCCGCCGGAGGTCGACGTGCTGGAAGGCCGCGGCGAAAAGCCGGGTGATCTCGTGATGACGACGCATTGGCGGATTCCCTCGACCCAGAAGATCCAGTCCTGCGGCTTCGACTTCGCGGTCGGCGACGCTTCGAGCGCATTCCACACTTACGGTGTGCTGTGGGAGGAGGATCGCCTGGTCTATTTCATCGACCGCAGGCCGGTGTCCGACATCAAGGTGCCGATCGGATTCGACGATCCCATGTACATGATCGTCAATCTCGCGATCGGATCGAAATTCTTTCTCGGGGTCGGACCTGTCGACGCGGAGTCGCCGCCTACCGTCGCATTCGAGATCGACCGGATTTCCGTCTACCAGATCGATTTGGAGCAGGCGCGCAGATAGCGAAGCTCGCTGATCTGTCCCGGCGTTGAGCGGCGCGAGTCAACGATGGACTGCCGCGGGCCTGCACGCCGACGCTACGGATCCAGCTCCGTATCCCAGTAGAGATAGTCCAGCCAGCTGTCGTGCAGATAGTTCGGTGGGAACAGCCGGCCGTTGCGGTGGAGCTGGTGCACCGTCGGCGCGAACGCGTGCTGGCGTGGAAACATCTTGGCCTGCACCGGCGTCAGATTACCTTTGCGCAGATTGCAGGGCGAGCACGCCGCGACCACGTTCTCCCAGGTGGTCTGGCCGCCTTTGCTGCGCGGGATGATGTGGTCGAAGGTGAGGTCTTCGGGCGAGCCGCAATATTGGCAGGCGAAACGATCGCGCAGGAAGACGTTAAATCGGGTGAAGGCAGGGTGCGTGGTCGGCTTGACGAACGATTTGAGCGAGACGACGCTCGGCAGCTGCATTTGCAGCGTGGGACTATGGACCGCCTGATCGTAATGCGCGACGATGTTGACGCGGTCGAGGAATACCGCCTTGATCGCGTCCTGCCACGACCACAAAGACAGTGGGTAGTAACTCAGCGGCCGGAAGTCCGCATTCAGCACCAACACCGGCCAATGGCCTTGCGAGACATGTGCGTTCAAGTAACGCTCCTGGCCTCCAATGTACGCTGCGAAGCAGCACGTACTGACATACTACATGCAGCGTGACGGGATTGTGAAGCCCGTTGAGCGACTTATTCCGGCACAAGCAATGCGGCCGGGGGGTGGCAAACCGCGCAAAACACCGTGATTTCCAGGTCCGAGGCTATGGAGGCCGCGCCGTCCTGACAGCGCGACGGGGATGTGCCGAGGCAGCTACTCCCGCACCCGCTCCAGCTTCTGCAAGCACCGCGTCGCGCGCAGCACGGCCGGCATCTCCTCGTCCGGAAAGCTGGTCTTCCAGTCGGTGACGCCGACCTCGCCGACATAGATGTCACCCTTCGAATCCAGCGCGATGCCGTGCGGTGCCAGGAATTTCCCGCTGGCAACGCCCGGGCCTGACTCGCCGCCGAGCCGCGCGATGCGGTTACCCTTGGCGTCCACGATCGACAACCGCGGGCCGAGATTGGGCACCTTGCGGTTGACGGCCAGGCCAGGGCCGAGTTCCCCGATGACGAAGGTCGGGCTCTTAGCCCCACCGCAACAGCACAGCGCACAGGGGCGGTGCAGATTGTTCCACTGCGTCTCGTACCTGCCGTTGCCGTCGAACACCTGCACGCGGTGGTTCTCGCGGTCGGCGACATAGACAAAGCCGTCTGCGTCGGTGGCGATGTTGTGCACGATGTTGAACTGGCCGGGATCGGTGCCGGGCTCGCCCCAGCTTGTCATCAGTGTGCCATCGGGCGTGAACTTGTGCACGCGCGCATTGCCATAGCCGTCGGAGACGTAGATTTCGCCCTTCGGCGACAGTGCAGTGTGGGTACAGCGGTGGAACGGATCGCCGCTCATGAACGGCGACGGTTTTTCGGGGATGCCGATCGTCAGCAGCACCTTGCCGTCGGTGGTGCACTTGCGCACGGTGTGGTCGCCGTCATCGGTGCAATAGAGATTGTCGTCGGCATCGATATGCAGGCCATGGGCGCGCGAGAACAGGCCTTCGCCCCAACTGCGCAAGAAATTGCCGTCGCGGTCCAGCACCACCATCGGATGGGCCCCGCGGTTGAAGACGTAGACGCGGTCCTTGCTGTCGACTGCGACCGAGGCGACGTCGGTGAGCTGCCATCCGTCCGGCAGCTTTGCGAAGTTCTCAACGACGCGGTAGCGGTGCTCGCCGGTGCCGAGAATGGCTGGCATGGGTGTTCTCCTCTTATTCGTATCGGCGATGCGCGATCGTCTCCACACTGTCATTGCGAGCGCAGCGAAGCAATCCAGACTGTCTCTGCGGAAAGATTCTGGATTGCTTCGCTGCGCTCGCAATGACGAGGCTTAAGCCGTGCCCGCCTCACGCCCCAAAATCCCTTCCTCGATCGCCTTGATCTGCAGCGCGAGATATTTCGAGTTGATCCGGCATTGTGCGAGGCTGCCGGCGATGAACCAGAGGCCGGGTTGCCTGGTGCGCGCATACATGTTGCGCAGCTCGAGGCCGTCGCCAAAACCCCAGATCGGGCCGACTCGCTCGGCGACGCGGCCGCCGAACAGTTTCCGCACCAGATATTCCTGCGTCTTGTAACCGGTCGAGAGCACGATCAATTCGGCCGAAAGGCTTGCGCCGTCCTTCATCCGGACGCCCTCGGTGACGAAGCCCTCGATGTCGGAAAACTGCCTGAGCTTGATCGCACCCTCGACGATGAGGTTGGAGCAGCCGACATTGAAATAATAGCCGCCGCCACGGGTGAGATATTTGAACTGCCAACCGGTGCCGGCCTCGCCGAAATCGAGTTTGAAGCCGACGCGCCGCAATCCGTCGAGCAGCTCCTTGTCGAGCTCCTTCGACTGCTCCGTCAGCATCACATGGGTCTTCTTCGCCAGCGGCGTCGGCATCGAGGTGGCGATCAGATCATTGTCCTCGAGCGTGCCCTCATTGTAGGTCGCATAAGCGAGTTGGGCCGACGGCTCGATATTGGTGACGAGCGTAGGTGAACGCTGCACCAGCGTCACGTCGGCGCCACTGGAGTGAAGATCCTGCGCGATATCGTGACCGCTATTGCCGGTGCCGATGACGATGGCGCGTTTGCCCGTCCAGCTCTCGCCGTCCTCGTAGCGGCTCGAATGCAGCAGCGTGCCCTTGAAGTTTTCGAGGGTCGGAATAACAGGCACATTGGCGATGCCGCTGACGCCGGTTGCCATCACCACATGGCGGGGGTGCATGATACGCTCACTGCCGGCGGTGTGCCGCAGTGTGACCGTCCAGTGGCCTTTCGCATCGTCGTAGGCGCCGCCCTCGAATTCGGTGCCGGTCCAGAAGTTCAGCTCCATCGCGTCGACGTAAGCTTCGAACCAGTTGGCGAGCTTGTCCTTGGGGATATAGGTCGGCCAGCTCGGCGGAAACGGCATGTAGGGCAAATGATTGACCTGCACCTGGTTGTGCAGGGTCAGCGCGTGATAGCGCTTGCGCCAATTGTCCCCGATCCGTGCCTCGCGATCGACGATCAGTGTGTCGATCTTCAACTGCTTCAGCCGCGCCGCAATTGCGAGCCCGGCCTGGCCGCCGCCGACCACCAGCACGGTGGGATCGCGATCGGTGTAGTCGCGCGAGGCGCTGCGCAGGTCGAGCCAGTTCGGTCCACGGAAGTCGCGTGAATAGGCCTGGCCGCGCGGCCGCGAGGTGCCGAGCTGCTCCTCGAAGCCCTTAAGCTCGTCGAGCGCGGTGAGGAGCGTCCACGCTTTCAGGCGGTCGCCGTCGTTGGCGTCGGGCACAAGCCTGACGATGCCGCTGCCGCGCCCCAGTGCGGTTTCGAAATTGAAGATCGCTTCGATATTGTTGGTCCCGGCACGCGTCACCCAGCGCGGTGGCGGGCGGTTCGGCGCGATCTTGAAGCTGCCCGGCGCGACCTTTGCGGCGAGCGTTGTCAGCTCCCGCTCGATCGAGCCGCCGCCGGCGATCGTTTGCAGGTTCCAGCTGAATGCCAGCGCGTCGCGCCAATAGCAGTCGGCGAGGAACAGACGATCCAGCCCAGCGCCATCGGGTGCGCCAAGCGTGCGCTCAAATTCATCGAGCCAGGCTTGCGCGGATGCGGCAATATCCTTCGTCCTGTCCAGCATGCGCGACCTCGTGCCGTCTTCGCGGCGTTTCCTCTAGGGTCGAAAGCTATACTGTTTCGCAGACGGCCAATAGCCGATTACCCGAGCAGTGAGAACATGTGCCCCTGCTTCAGCGGAATGCACCCGTTGAGAGAGACCTGCGGCACCCTCGTGGTTTCAAGGAGGGGCACGCGAAAAAGGCTCCACCTTGGTGGAGCCTCCCTCGCGCTCTTGGGATTCACAGCCGCTCGCGTAGCGGCGAGCGAACATCCCTACCTACCCCGCATCCCAGTGCCGTACAGCTCGCGCTCACGGCCGATATCGTCAGGAGACAGCGGTGGGCTTGCGGCATCGAAGCCATTCCAGCCGGACTTCTGCCAGGCGGTGCTCCGTTCCTGCAGGTTCACGGCCTTCTCGTGCAGAAGGGCATCGAGACGCGTGCGGTCCTGGTCGGGTACCCGGGCCGATACCAGCGTTCCGCCACGACGGACGCCTTCCGCGTAGCGCGACGCATCATCCTTGGAGACGCCGGCTTCGGTCAGCGCGCCAACGATGCCGCCCGTCGCGGCGCCGGCCGCGGCACCAACTGCGGTCGAAGCCAGCCATCCGGCGGCAACTACCGGTCCGAGCCCCGGAATGGCCAGCAAGCCGAGTCCTGCAAGCAGGCCCGCCGCGCTGCCGATTCCAGCGCCGATGCCGGCACCCGTGCCGGCGCCTTCGGCGCGATCGTCGACGCCGTCGCGATCGCGGTCGACCTTGGCGGTGGAGGAGCCGTACCAATTATCGGAATTGTTCGCGACGATGCTGATGTCGGAGTGCGGCACGCCCGCGGCCTCCAGACGCCTGACCGCACGTTCCGCATCCGGATAGGTGTCATAGAGTCGAGAAATGGTGGTGGTCATGTTTGATCCTCCTTACTTGGCGGGGTTCACGTTGCCCTGGAAGTCGACGCTCACGTCCGCCTTGGTCCCGGCCTTGTCGGCCTTGCCGCGCCAGACGCCATTGTCGTCCTTTTGCAGGCCGGAAACATTGGAATAGCCCGCGCCCTCGATCTTCGACTTCGCCTGTCCCTCGGTGAAGCTGTTGCGGCCTGCAACCGGTGCGTTGGAGTTGTTGTGATCAGAGCTGTTGACGGCGTTGTTGCCCGGGCCGCTTTGTGCCTTTTGCGACTGTGCGCTTACGGGCATTGATCCGAGCAGCAGGACAGCTGCAGCGAGCGAAACTAGACGTGACATAGTTTATCCTCCGGCAGTGATTGTGCCGGTCGACAACAGACGAGATTCGAATTGGTTGCTCTGCCATTTGCGACGGAAGCGCGGGTCTTCAAACTGGTCGATATTGAAGAGGCCCAGGAACGATTGCCACTCGTTCCCGTTTATACCGTCGCGCTCTCTCGGACGCGTCGCCTGCTTTCACGCCGCCCAATAGGGCTCCCGCAGTTTGCGCTTGAAAATCTTTCCCGTTGCCTCGCGCGGCAGAGCGTCGCGGAATTCGACGTCCTTTGGCACCTTGAAATTGGCAAGCCGCTCGCGCAGGAACGATCGGACAGCGTCGGCCGAGAGCTCGGCATCGGATTCAGGCTCGACAAAGGCGCACAGCCGTTCGCCGAATTCCGCGTCCGGGATGCCGAACACGGCACAGTCGCGCACGCCGGGCATTCCGATCAGCACGTTCTCGATCTCCGCGGGATAGATGTTGACGCCGCCGGAGATCACCATGTCGCGCTTGCGGTCGCACAGGAACAGATAGCCGTCCGCGTCGAGGTAACCGACGTCGCCGACGCTGACGAGGCCGTCACGACCGGCCTCGGCCCGTGCCTGCGACCTGCCGTGATAGTCGAAATCGGGCACTGCCGTCTGGCGCATGTAGATTTCGCCGACTTCGTTGGCACCGCACTGGCTGCCGTCATCGCGGAAGATCCTGACGATGCCGCCTTCGATGGCGCGGCCGACCGTGCCGGGCTTCTTCAGGGCTTCCTCGGCCGAGTGCCACACCGGGATCCCGGTCTCCGTCGAGCCGAAATATTCGTTGATGACCGGTCCCCACCAGTCGATCATAGCGCGCTTGACGTCTGGCGGGCAGGGCGCGGCGCCGTGCACGACGAAACGCAGGGACGACAGGTCGTAACGTTGCCTGACCGCTTCGGGCAACCGCAGCAGCCGGACGAACATGGTCGGTACCATGTGAATGTGCGTGACGCGGTGGCGCTCGATCAGCGCCAGCAGCTCCTCGGGATCGAACCGCGCCTGGAGGATGATGGTGCAACCGCTGCGGAACGCCAGCATGCCGTAGGAATGCGGCGCCGAGTGATACATCGGCCCGTTGATCAGCACGATTTGGTCTTCCCGCGGCTTGATGCCGTAGGCGATCCCGCCCACACGTTCCGAGGCGGCCGCCTGTTCGGGCTGTATCGGCATGCGCCGCACGCCCTTCGGCATGCCCGTTGTCCCCGATGTGTAGATCATTGCTGCCGCGCGCCGCGGCGGCTCCTGCGCTTGCGGATGGTCGTCGCGCCAGCGGTCCCAATCGGTCAGTCCCACCGGGATCTCGGTCAGCTCCCGAGGGATCGAGAAGGTCGCTGCGGGTTCGGGCGGGGTCGCGACGACCAGGAGAAGGACATCGGCAGGTATGCCTTCACGGATCTGCGGCAGCAAATCGGCATGGCAGACCAGGATCTTCGCCCCGCTGTCGGCCAGAATGTAACGGACCTCCTCGGCTTTCAGATGCCAGTTGATCGGCACCACCGGACTGCCCAGCGCGGCGGAGGCCGCAACCACCTCGAAGAGGGCGAAATCGTTGCGTAGCATCATCGCGACCGGCGCGGCCTCGGCAAGCCCCAGGGCGCGGAAGCCGCTCATCGCCCGCTTGATCCGGGCCCGAATGTCGTCGTAGCTGATCTGGCGTTCGCCGCTGATGATCATGGCGTCTCCTCATTCCGCTCGTCTAGCGATCATCCAGCACGTCGCCGAAGCTGACCCAGCTCTTGCCATTGAAGCGCCGGAGCTGAAGCTGCTGGAACGGCAGATAGTCGTCGGGGCCGGTCGCAACAGCCATTCCCGGCAGCAGCAGCGGCAACGTCACGTCCTTCAACGAGGCCGCCTGGCGCATGATGTTGTCGCGGCTGATATCATCCTTGCACGCCTTCAGCACCGTCATCAGCAGCGTGGCATAGTGATAGCCCGCGGCGTAGTTGGAGTTGGAGAGGTCCGCGGTCGGCATGTAGCGCTTCATGAAGGCGAAGTATTCCTTCACGCCGGGATCGTCGGCCCATTGCGGATCCATCGTGTCCTTCTGGTTGCTCGACGAGATCAGACCAACGGCGTTGTCGAGGCCCGCCGGCTCCAGAAACGAGATCGACGACGCCGAGGTCGGCACGAAGAACAGCTCCGGCTTCCAGCCGATCTCGGCCACGCCCTTGACCATCTGCGAGGTGAACTTGCCGAGCACGACGCCGAACAGCACGTTGGCGCCTGACGCCTTCAGCGTCGAGAGCTGCGAACTGATCGTCGGCGCGCTGGTCTCGTAGCTCGCCTCCGCGATGATCATGCTTGCGGCCTTGGGCCCGAGCGCTCGCTTGAACCCCGCCACATAATCGCGGCCGAAATCATCGTTCTGCGACAGGATCGCGATCTTGGCGTCGGGCTTGGCCTGCAAAATATATTTGGCGTAGACCACGCCCTCGGATTCGTAGGCCGCCATGCCCGGCATCGTCCACGGGTTCTTCTGTGGATCGGCCCATTTGGTGGCGCCGGAGAGCACGAATAGCTGCGGCACCTTCTTGGCGTTGAGATAGCGCTGCACGGCGCTATTGGTGGCGGTGCCGAGCGAGCCGAACATCATCAGCACCTCCTCTTGCTCCACCAGCTTGCGGGTCTGCTCGACGGTCTTCGGCGGCGAATATGCGTCGTCCAGCGTGATGAACTTGACCTTGCGGCCGTTGATGCCACCTTCGGCATTGACCTTCTCGAAGAACGCTTCCTGCGTCCGTCCGATCGCGCCGAAGCCAGAGGCCGGACCGCTGTAGGGCAGGGTCTGCCCGATGCGGATCTCGTCGCTGCCTTCGGCGTGGGCGCTGCCGCCAGCGAGCGTCAGCAGCGACATGCCGATCAGTGCGGCTGCGAGCTTCATGGTGTCCTCCCGTTTTATTGTCGGTCCGAGACGTCAGGCGCTGACGCGCATCAGAAAATCCTGTCGGGCCTGGTCGAATTCCTGTTTCATCCGGTCGACGAGCTCGGCGACCGGCGGCGCGTCGGCGATCTGGCCGATACCCTGGCCGGAGCCCCAGATGTCGCGCCACGCCTTGGACTTCATGTTGCCGCCGGAGCCGAAGTTCATCTTCGTCTTGTCGGCGGCCGGCAGATTGTCCGGATCGAGCCCGGCCGCGGCGATCGAAGGGCCGAGATAGTTGCCGTGCACGCCGGTGAAGAGGTTGGTGTAGACGATGTCGTGCGCAGCGTGCTGGGTCAGGGCGGATTTGTAGGCTTCGTCAGCGTTGGCTTCCTTCGTCGCGATGAAGCGCGTGCCCATATAGGCGAGGTCGGCGCCCAGTGTCAGCGCGGAAGCGATTGCGAATCCGTCGCTGATTGCGCCCGACAGCAGGATCGCGCCGTCGAACCATTGCTTGACCTCACGTACCAGCGCGAAAGGCGAGAGCGTTCCTGCATGTCCTCCAGCGCCTGCGCAGACCAGAATCAGGCCGTCGACGCCTTGCTCGGCGGCCTTGCGCGCGTGCTTGACGTTGACGACGTCGTGGAAAACGAGGCCGCCGTAGGAATGCGCGGCCTCGACGAGTTCGGCGGGCGGCCGTAGCGAGGTGATGATGATGGGCGCCCTGTGCTTCACACAGGTCTCCATGTCCTTCGTCAGCCGGTCGTTGGAGGCGTGGCAGATCTGGTTGACGGCGTAGGGCGCGACCTTCTTGCCGGGATTGCGCGACTTGTATTCGCCGAGTTCGTCCTCGATGCGGTTCAGCCACTCGTCGAGCTTTTCCACCGGACGGGCATTGAGCGCCGGAAACGAGCCGACGACACCGGCCTTGCACTGGGCGATCACCAGCTCGGGACCGGAGACGAGGAAGAGCGGAGAGCCGACCACGGGCAGCTCGAGCGAATCCTTCAAGAGAGCGGGCAGCGCCATGATGTCCTCCCGGAAACGCAGCCCGCCGGCAGGCGGATGACGAGGCGTTTCCCTGTTGGTCGTCGCGGGCGAGTTGCCGCCCATGTTTCATTTGACGCCATTATAGGGGTTGGAGTGCGGCCTCCGATCGTTCAATATTGAACGGACGACTATTCAGATTTGAACAGAGGCCGCTTATGGACTGGGACCTTTGCAAGACCTTCGTCGCCGTAGCCGAAACCGGCAGCTTCACCGGCGCGGCACGCCGGCTGCACAGCAGCCATCCCACCGTCAGTCGCAAGATCGCGGCGCTGGAAGCCCAGCTCGGCACCAGGCTGGTGGCACGCGCCGCCGACGGCCTGGCGCTGACCGCGGATGGACGGACATTGCGCGAGCACGCCGAGGCGATGGCGGCGGCCGCGCTGCGGGCGGAGACGGCAGTCTCGGCCGGAGGGCATAAGGCGCGCGGGACCGTCAAGCTGTCGATCGGGGCGACGCTGGCGTCGCATTGGCTGATGCCGTGCCTGCCTGCTTTCCTGCGCGCGCATGATCACGTCCAGCTCGAGATCATCACCCATCCGTTTCCGGCGAGCGTGCGCCGGCGCGAGGCGGACGTGGTGCTGCGGCCCTTCGACAGCGGCGAGGAAAATCTGGTCGGCCGCAAGATCGGCCGTCTCGGCACCGGGTTCTACGCCTCGCGGGACTACGCCGGCGGGCGGTCCTTGCCGGAACGGCGCGGCGAGTGGAAGGGGCACAGCGTCATCGGTTTCGCCGACCAGACCTCCAACATCCAGCTTGCGCGCTGGAGCGACGTCGTCACGCGTCAGGCCGGGGTGGTGATGCGCTGCTCGTCGCAGGGCGACATGCTGGCGGCGGTCCGCGCCGGACTCGGAATCTCCGCCCTGTCGTGCTTTGTCGCCGAAAGTTATCCCGATCTCGTGCGCGTCGCGCCGCAGAAGCTCGCCAGCGTGGCGGACCTGTGGCTGCTGGCCCATCCCGACCTCGTCGAGCTGCCGGCGGTGCGGGCCGTGGTCGACTTCGTCGCCGATTGCGCCCGGACCGATCGCGTTAGGCTGCGGGGCTAAGCTGATCCGGCGAGCACGCCTTCGCGTTTTTTCACCGCGCGATAATAGCTCCACCACAGATGCGCCGCCGCACCACGCAGGGGACGCCAGGGTTCGGCGAGCGGCGCCATCTGCTTCTCCGTCGGCCGCGCCTGCAAGCCGAGCCCGATGCGGATGCCTTCCTGGACGGCGAGATCGCCGGCCGGCCAGGCGTCGCCATGGCCGAGGCAGAACAGCAGATAGACGTCCGCAGTCCAGGGTCCGATGCCGGGCAGTGCGATCAGCGTGTGATGCGCGGCATCGGCATCTTCTTCGGCGAGCACGTCGAGGTTCAGCCGCTGTGCGGTGATCTCGCGCGCGAGATGTTTCAGCGTCTTGATCTTGGCTGCGGACAGGCCGAGCCGCCCCAGCCGGTCGGTGCGGGCGCGGCGGACCGCGTCATGGTCGAATGGATCGAAAGCCGCCGACAGCCGCCCCCAGATCGCCGCGGCGCTGGCTGTGGAGAGCTGCTGCCCGCAGACGATATGGGCAAGCCCCGCAAAGCCCGGCTCGCGCCGCCGCAACGCCGGCATGCCGGCGATTGCGAGCACGGGCTTGAGGCGCGGATCGCGCTTGACCAGCGAGTGGACGGCTTCTTCGAGGTCGGACTGGGTCTCGAGGTGGATGGTCATCGCTTGCTCAACTTGTCATGCGCGGGCTTGACCCGCGCATCCATCTCCTATCGTAACAGAGTGTTGGAGATGGATGATCGGGTAAGTCCGGCCATGACGAGATTTGTGCATATGTCGCCACCCGTTTTCCGATTTGCCCCCAGTCCGAACGGCTACCTGCATCTCGGCCACGCCTATTCAGCGCTGTTGAATTCCGACCGCGCGCGAGAGACTGGCGGGCGGTTGCTGCTCCGCATTGAGGACATCGACGCGACGCGTTGCCGGCCGGAATATGAGACTGCGATCTACGAAGACCTCGCCTGGCTCGGCATTGCCTGGGAGACGCCGGTGCGGCGGCAGTCGGAGCATCTCGACGCGTATCGCGCGGCACTGGACAGGCTCTCGGCGCTCGGCCTGGTCTATCCCGCCTTCGAAAGCCGCGCCGAGATCGCAAGGCAGGTTGCGGCGCGTGAAGCGGATGGGCCGTGGCCGCGCGATCCCGATGGCGCGCCGCTCTATCCCGGCGCCGCCAGATCGCTGTTCGCCAACGAGCGTGACCGCCTCATCGACACCGGCGCGCCTTATGCGCTTCGGCTCGACGTGGCGGCCGCCTGCCGCCGCGCCGCCGGCCTGAGCTGGAACGAACTGGGCGTGGGGCCCGATGGTGAGCGTGGCGTCGTCCCGGCGCGGCCAGAAGCCTGGGGGGACGTCATTCTGGCCCGCAAGGAGACGCCGACCAGCTACCATCTGTCCGTCGTTGTCGACGATGCGCTCCAGGACGTCAGCGAGATCGTGCGGGGCCAGGACCTGTTCCACGCCACTTCGGTCCACCGTCTGCTTCAGGTTCTGCTCCGCCTGCCCGAACCCGTCTACCGTCACCATGGGCTACTTCGTGACGAGGCCGGCCGGAAGCTGTCGAAATCAACCAGCTCGACCGGCCTACGTGAATTGCGCGCTGCCGGCGCCATGCCGGCCGGTATCCGCCAGCTGGTGGGATTAGGTTAAGTTTCTCTGGGGGTTAGCCAAACGCCGCCGTGACTCCGGGTGTTCCGCCGTGCCATGCTCACCTCACGGTCCGGGTTCGAAGGGGGATACTTCGAAGGGGAGTTATGGCGGCGAAAACGCGCGGAGCGCGCACTACGGGGACGTCCAAGCGAGTGGCTCGGAAGCGCTCCGGGCCGACCGCCCGGTTGCGCAAGCGCAGCATCAAGCGGGCCGAGCCGGACGTCGTCCAGGCCGCGCTTGCCGCCTTCGCCCATGAGGTCCGCACCCCCCTGACCGGCATTCTCGCGATCAGCGACTTGCTCGCGACTTCGGATCTCGGCGAACGGGAAAGACGCTGGGCCGACACGATCAAGGCCGGTGCCGAGCATCTGGCGAACCTTGCCACCCTGTTCGTCGATGCCGCCAGAACCGGCAAGGGGACCGGCAAAAGCGTCGGAGGTGGAAGCTCGCTGCGGCAGGATTTGTTCGACCTGCGGACCCTCGCCCGCAACGCCGGCGATTCGCTGGCCGGTCGCGCCGCGGCCAAGGGTCTCCAGGCCGAGGTCGATATCTCGGAGAAGCTGCCGGGGCTGGTGGTCGGGGATCCCGTCCGCCTGCGCGCCGCGCTCGAGAACCTGATCGACAATGCCGTGAAATTCACCGAGCACGGCGGCGTGGCGCTCACGGTCGCGCCTTGGCGTTCCGTCAAGAGCAAGACCAAGAGCAAAGGCAAAGCAAAGGGCAAAGGCAGCGTCGGTGTCGCCTTCGCCGTGTCCGACAGCGGCATCGGCCTCACCATGGCCGAGATCAAGCGCTTGTTCCGGCCGTTTACCCAAGCCAATGTCACCATTGCCTCGCGCTTTGGCGGCGCCGGCCTGGGTCTGTCGTCGGTGAAGCAACTGGCGCGCGCGATGGGCGGCGACATCACGGTCGCCCCTCGGCCCGGCGGCGGCGCCACCTTCACGTTGACGATGTCGGTGTGTGCCACGGGATCGGGCAAGTCCCGCAAGTCGAAGGGCGAAGCCGAGATGGATGCGGTCCCGGCGCTGCGCTTGCTCAGCGTCGAGGACAATCCGTTCGGCCGCGTCGTGCTCAACACCATCCTGACCGAGCTCGGTCATCATGCCGAGTTCATCGGGCGCGGCGAGGACGCGGTGAACCGGCTCGCGCAGGGCGCCTTCGACGCGGTGCTGATGGATATGGTGCTGCCGGGCATTAATGGCGTCGAGGCGATCAGGCGGATCCGCACCATGGCGACGCCGCTGGCTCAGATCCCCATCATCGGGGTGTCAGGTCGCGGCGAAGACGAAGTCGCCTCACGCGAGGCCGGCGCCGACGCCTTTCTGGTCAAGCCTGTGTCTCCGCGGGCGCTAGCGACTGCGCTGCTTGCAGCGACACGCCGTGAGGAAGCCGCGACTTGATGATCGCGGCGTTGAGCTCGCCGCCGAAAACGAAGATCGCGGCGATGAAGTACAGGAACACCAGCGCGATAATCACCGAGGCGAGCCCCGCATACATCGTCACGTAATTGTTGGCGAAGCGCGCGAGGTACTGGCCGAACACGATGCCCGAGATCAGCGACGCCACGATGGTGAAGACGATGCCGGGCAGGATCTGGAGGAACCGGCGCCGTCCCGCCGGCAGCCAGGTATGCAGGATGATCAGCGCCACCACCAACGCGGCGACGGTGATGCCGTAGCGCAGCCAGGTGAGGATCCTCTCGTTGGATTCAACGAACAGCGGAATGTGCGCACGCGCGGCCTCGATGAGCAGCGGCCCGAGCACGATCAGGAATGCCATGGCGAGCGCGGTGAAGGCCGCAATCAGCGTGTAGGCGATCGATTCCAGCCGTAGCCAGTACCAGGGCCGCATCTCCACCACCGCATAGGCGCGGTTGAGCGCGACCCGTAGCGCCTCGACGCCGTTGGAGGCGAAGTAGACCGACAGCACCGCACCGATGGTGAATAGGCCGGTGCGGGTCGTGGTCAGCACGTCGTGGACTTCCCCCGAGATCGAATCCGCGACCTGCTTGGGCCAGACCTGAAGCATCAGGCTTGCGGCCTGATCGGCGAGTTCCTTGGAGCCGAAGAAGCCGGCGAGCGATGTCAGGACGATCAGGAACGGGAATAGCGCCATCAGCGTCGACAGCGCGATATGGCTCGCGATCGCCCAGCCGTCATCGGCGAGGAACGTGTAGAACGCGTCCATTACGACAAGGTAGATGGTGCGGACGGCTTTCACGGCTGGCTCTGTCCTGCTCCCTCTCCCCGCCTGCCGGGAGAGGGTTGGGGTGAGGGGGGCTCTCCGCGGGGACGGTGACCGTTGAGCTCGTGGAGATTCTCCCTCACCCGTAAGCCGCGCTGCGCGCGCATTGCGGCCTCTCCCCACAAGCGGGGAGAGGCGAAGAAGACAGACGACGCGCGCAAATCGGAGATCATCCAGCTAGCTTCTGATATTATTGACTTAAAAGCCAGATCGGGAACGCCATGGCGGACCGGCGCGCAGGGTGTTATCTACCCTCGAATGGCATCTCTCCTGAGTACTTTTATCCTGCCGATTGCGGCCGGCGCCGTGGCGTTGGTGCTGCTGCTCGGCCTCATCAACATGATGCGCGGCGGCTCGCCCAATACTTCGCAGAAGCTGATGCGCTGGCGCGTGCTGCTTCAGTTCGTGGCGATCGTCATCGCGATGGTCGCCGTGTGGGCGATGGGGCGTTAACATGGTCGTGCTCAACCGCATCTATACGAAAACCGGTGACGACGGCACGACAGCGCTCGGCTCGGGCGAACGCCGGCCGAAATGCGATCTGCGCATCGAGGCCTATGGCACGGTCGACGAGACCAATGCTGCGATCGGCGTGGTCCGGCTTCACACCAGGGATGCGCCCGAGCTCGACGCGATGCTTGGCCGCATCCAGAACGATCTGTTCGACCTCGGCGCGGACCTCGCAGTGCCCGAACGCGAGGGCAAGGCGGAGCGGCTGCGGGTGGTGGCGAGCCAGGTCGAGCGGCTTGAGCGCGACATCGACGCGCTCAACGACAAGCTGGCTCCCCTGACCTCCTTCGTGCTGCCGGGCGGCACGCCAGCCGCCGCCTACCTCCATGTCGCCCGTACGATTTGCCGCAGGGCGGAACGTGTGATGGTGGAACTGGCGGCCCGGCCGGACGAGCCCGTTGGTGCCGCTGGCATCCAATATATGAACCGCCTGTCGGACTTCCTGTTCGTGGCGAGCCGCGCCGCCAACGATGACGGCGCCGGTGACGTGCTCTGGGTTCCGGGCCAGAACCGCTGACCCATTGGGCCGCGCATTTCTGGGCGCCAAAATTAGACCCCTTCGCGCGTTGACCGGGCCGGATCAGGCCTTTAGGTTCCGCGCCAGTTGATAACCCCCTCCCAGATTGAGTGAAAGAGGATCGATGAAGGTCTTGGTGCCGGTAAAGCGGGTGGTCGATTACAACGTCAAGGTCCGCGTCAAGAGCGATGGATCGGGTGTTGAACTCGCCAACGTCAAAATGTCCATGAACCCGTTCGACGAAATTGCGGTCGAAGAAGCGCTGCGCCTGAAGGAAGCCGGCAAGGCGACCGAAGTCGTGGTGGTCTCCATCGGACCGGCGCAGGCGTCGGAAACGATCCGCACCGGTCTCGCCATGGGCGCCGATCGCGGCATCCTGGTGAAGGCCGAGGGCGCGGTCGAGCCGCTCGCCGTCGCCAAGATCCTGAAGAAGATTGCGGACGAAGAGCAGCCGGGCCTGATCATTCTCGGCAAGCAGGCGATTGACGACGACAGCAATCAGACCGGCCAGATGCTGGCCGCGCTGCTCGGCTGGTCGCAGGCGACCTTCGCCTCGAAGCTCGAGGTTGAAGGAAGCGACTTCAAGGTCACCCGCGAAGTCGACGGCGGCTTGCAGACCGTGAAGCTGAAGGGACCGGCGATCGTGACCACCGATCTCCGTCTCAACGAGCCGCGCTACGCCTCGCTGCCCAACATCATGAAGGCCAAAAAGAAGCCGATAGCGGACAAGACCGCCGCCGATTACGGCGTCGATCTCACCGCGCGCCTAGAGGTTCTCAACACGACCGAGCCGGCGGGCCGCAAGGCGGGCGTCAAGGTCAAGGACGTCGCCGAGCTGGTGTCGAAACTCAAGAACGAAGCCGGGGTGCTCTGATGACGACGCTTCTGATTGCCGAACACGACAATGCGTCGCTCAAGGATGCGACCAACAAGGCCCTGACCGCAGCGGCCGCGC
Source organism: Bradyrhizobium canariense (assembly GCF_019402665.1). Classification (GTDB taxonomy): domain Bacteria; phylum Pseudomonadota; class Alphaproteobacteria; order Rhizobiales; family Xanthobacteraceae; genus Bradyrhizobium; species Bradyrhizobium canariense. The sequence continues at coordinate 112,603 of NZ_VSST01000013.1, read as the reverse complement.
TCGGCGCGGATGTCGAGGTTCTGGTGGCCGGCGAGAATGCGAAGGCCGCGGCGGACGCGGCCGCAAAGCTTGCCGGTGTGAAGAAGGTGCTGCTCGCCGACGGCGCGCTTTACGCGCACGATCTGGCCGAGCCACTGGCCGCGCTGATCGTCTCGCTGGCTCCCGGCTACGACGCCATCGTCGCGCCCGCGACCTCGCGCTTCAAGAACGTGATGCCGCGCGTCGCGGCCCTGCTTGACGTCATGCAGGTCTCGGAAATCACCAAGGTGGTCGCCCCCGACACCTATGAGCGTCCGATCTACGCCGGCAACGCCATCCAGACGGTGAAGTCGAAGGACGCCAAGAAGGTCATTACTGTGCGCACCTCCACCTTCGCCGCAGCGGGCGAAGGCGGCAGCGCGTCGGTCGAGAGTGTCGCGGCGGCGGCCGATCCGGGCCTGTCGTCCTTTGTCGGCGAGGAAGTCGCAAAGAGCGACCGTCCCGAGCTGACCTCGGCCAAGATCATCGTCTCCGGTGGCCGCGCCATGCAGAGCCGCGAGAACTTCGCAAAGTACATCGAGCCGCTCGCCGACAAGCTCGGCGCCGGTGTCGGCGCTTCGCGTGCCGCGGTGGATGCGGGCTATGCGCCGAACGACTGGCAGGTCGGCCAGACCGGCAAGGTCGTGGCCCCCGAGCTCTATGTCGCGGTCGGCATTTCCGGCGCGATCCAGCATCTGGCCGGCATGAAGGACTCCAAGGTGATCGTCGCGATCAACAAGGACGAGGACGCGCCGATTTTCCAGGTTGCCGATTACGGCCTGGTCGCCGACCTCTATCAGGCGGTTCCGGAGCTGACCGCCGAACTCGGCAAGCTCGGCAAGTAAAACGCGCTAAAACACCGGCCGGAGCTATAAACTCCGGCCGGTGTTGCTTTTTGAGGCGTTTTCTTTGGCGTGGGACACGCCTTCGAAGCGATCCAATCTAGGTTTCGAGGCCGGGTTCTGATTAAATCGGATCTCCCGGCTCGGGGGATAGGCAGGCGCGGTTGATAGCGCGCCGTTCCGGTGGATGACATTATGGCGGCAGTAATCAAGAAGGTCGGCGTGATCGGCGCGGGGCAGATGGGCAATGGCATCGCGCATGTCGCTGCGCTGGCCGGCTTCGACGTGGTGCTCAACGATATTTCGACCGACCGCCTCAAGTCAGGCATGGCCACGATCAACGGCAATTTGACGCGCCAGGTCTCCAAGAAGGCCGTCAGCGAGGACGACAAAGCCAAGGCGATGGCGCGTATCGTGGCCGGCGAGAAGCTGGACGATCTCGCGGACTGCGATCTCGTGATCGAGACCGCGGTCGAGAAGGAAGAGGTCAAGCGCAAGATTTTCCACGACCTCTGTGCCGTGTTGAAGCCGGAGGCGATCGTTGCCTCCGATACCTCCTCGATCTCGATCACGCGGCTCGCCGCCGCCACCGACCGGCCCGAACGCTTCATCGGCATTCACTTCATGAATCCGGTGCCGTTGATGGAGCTGGTGGAGCTGATCCGCGGTATCGCCACGGACGACCAGACCTTCGAGGCGTCAAAGGAATTCGTCGGCAAGCTCGGCAAACAGGTCGCGGTCTCCGAGGATTTCCCGGCCTTCATCGTCAACCGCATCCTGCTGCCGATGATCAACGAGGCGATTTACACGCTGTACGAAGGCGTGGGCAACGTGGAGGCGATCGACGCGGCGATGAAGCTCGGGGCGCACCATCCGATGGGCCCGCTGGAGCTCGCCGATTTCATCGGTCTCGATACCTGCCTGTCGATCATGCAGGTGCTGCATGAGGGCCTCGCCGACTCCAAGTACCGCCCGTGCCCGTTGCTGGTGAAATACGTCGAGGCGGGCTGGCTCGGTCGCAAGACCCAACGCGGTTTCTATGACTATCGCGGCGCCAAGCCGGTTCCGACGAGATAAGCCGGTCTCGTGCCCCGGCTCTGCGGTGCGTCACTTCGTGCCGCCCGCGTCCGGAACACGGACAAAGCCCCCTACAGCGCTTCGTGACAATTCATGTCCCGTTAACCGCTCGCCTCTAGGTTACGCGCGGTACGAGGGTTTGCGTAATGGACATGATGGCGATGGTCAGCAGCATGCTGGCCTCTCAGCAAGGCGCGCTGCAGTCGAATATCTCGGCGACGCTGATGAAGCAGAACGCGGATGCGGAGAAATCCACCGTCCTGACGCTGCTCGGCGCCGGACAGCCCTCGCTCGCCAATGTCGGCGCCGGCGTCGGCGGCAACATCAACGTCACCGCCTAAACATCATCGCTTAGAACGACGCGGCGGCTTTGCCCGTCGCAGCCCGGATCAGCTTGAGCGCATCCTCGCTCGCCCATTCCGCCGGCCCCGCGATCGTCGCGATCTCGCAGCCTTGGGGATCGACCAGCACTGAGGTGGGCATGCCCAAGGCCCGGCCTATCGCCTTAAGATCCTGAAAAACCTTGGCTTTCTGATCGTTGAAATAGCCGAGCCTGATAAGATTGGCCTCTTTCAGGAACGCCTTGGGCTTCTCGGGGTCGCGGGTATCGATATTGATCGCCACCACCTCGAAATTCGGGCCTGACAGCTTGCCCTGGAGCTCGTCCAGCGCCGGCATCTCTTTTCGACATGGCACGCACCAGGTGGCCCAGAGGTTGACCAGCAGCGTCTTTCCGCGGAAATCCGACAGCTTCTTTGGCTTGCCGTCGGCGTCCTCGAAGGCCAGGTCCGGCAGCTTCAGCGGTGCGGTCGCCATGGTCAGCGCCGCTACCTCGCCATGGGCGAGCGGGGCGATCTTCTGTGCGGTGTTCACCGCTGCCCGGCAGGCGGGATCGCCGGATGGGGCCCGGCCCAGGCCCAGCCCGTACAGCGCGGCAAAGCCAGCCAGGCCCCCGACCACCACGGTGGCGATGACGACGGGGATCCGGCGCGTGGCCGACCGTGCTGATCTTTGGTCGAGCCTGTCATTGGGGTCGAGCATATCGTTTGTCATCCGGTCGCAGATATGGCTATCAGAGGCCTCTTAATACGGCTGGCAGCCGTCAGCAAACGTGCGGCGGCGACAGGCAAGGCGTGAGCAGGGGATCATGAGCAACAAGATGTGGGGCGGCCGGTTCTCGGAACGCCCCGACGAGATCATGGAAGAGATCAACGTCTCCATCGACGTCGATCGTCACCTCTTTGCCCAGGACATTGCCGCGTCCAAGGCCCACGCCGCGATGCTGGCCGCGCAGGGCATCATCACGGCCTCTGATGCGAAAAATATCGGCAAGGGTCTAGACACGATTTTGTCAGAGATCGGCAAGGGCGGCTTCGAATTCAAGCGCGCGCTCGAGGACATTCACATGAATGTGGAGAGCCGGCTGTCCGAGCTGATCGGCCCCGCCGCCGGCCGCCTCCACACCGCGCGCTCGCGCAACGACCAGGTCGCGACCGATTTCCGTCTCTATGTCCGCGATGTCCTCGATGAGACCGACGCCTCACTCGCCGCGTTCCAGCAGGCGCTGGTCGAGCGCGCGCTGGAGCATGCCGGGACGGTCATGCCCGGCTTCACGCACCTGCAGACCGCGCAGCCGGTGACCTTCGGCCACCATCTGCTCGCCTATGTCGAGATGGCCGCGCGCGATCGCGGCCGTTTCCAGGACGCGCGCAAGCGGCTGAACGAATCCCCGCTCGGAGCTGCGGCGCTCGCCGGTACCTCGTTCCCGATCGATCGTCACGCCACGGCGAAGGCGCTCGGTTTTGATCGTCCGATGGCCAACTCGCTCGATGCGGTCTCCGATCGCGACTTCGTGCTGGAGACGCTGTCGGCGGCCTCGATCTGCGCCGTGCACATGTCGCGCTTCGCCGAGGAGATCGTGATCTGGACCTCGCCGCTGGTCGGCATGATCCGCCTCAGCGACAAGTTCACCACGGGATCCTCGATCATGCCGCAGAAGCGCAATCCTGACGCCGCCGAGCTGGTGCGCGCCAAGACCGGCCGCGTGATCGGCGCGCTCAATGGGTTGCTGATCGTGATGAAAGGCCTGCCGCTCGCCTATCAAAAGGACATGCAGGAGGACAAGCAGGGCGCCATGGAAGGCTTCGCCGCGCTGTCGCTCGCGATCCGCGCCATGACCGGCATGGTCCGGGATCTCGTGCCTGATGAAGCGAAGATGAAGCTTGCTGCAGGCGAGGGCTACGCCACCGCGACCGATCTTGCCGACTGGCTGGTGCGGACGCTGAAGATGCCGTTCCGCGAGGCCCACCACGTCACCGGCCGCATCGTCGCGAAAGCCGCCGAGGGCGGCGTGGCGCTGCACGAGCTCCCGCTCAAGGAGATGCAGGCAATCGAAGCGAAGATCACGAAAGACGTGCTCGGCGTGCTCTCGGTCGAATCGTCGGTGAAGAGCCGGACCAGCTTCGGCGGCACCGCACCGAAGAACGTGGCATCGCAGGCCAAGGCCTGGCTGAGGCGGCTGGAAAAAGAGCGAAAATTGGGCTGAGGGGCAAAATTTCGCTTATGTTTCATGATCATCCGGGTCTCGCCAGAGCGCGCCAATCTCTGTATGGTGCGCCGCGCGTAGTGGGGATTTCGTCGTGACGTCAAAGTTTCGCCCGGCCGGCTCGGGGTGGGCCATCATTGTCTTGAGCCTGACGGCGCTCGCGCTTGCCGGCTGTGGCCGCAAGGGCCCGCTGGATCTGCCGCCGACCGCCTCCAGCGCGTCCACGGCGAACATCGCGCCACCGACCGACACCGAGACCGAAGCCGAGAGGACGCCGAGCGTGTTCAATCCCACCTATGGCGCGGACGCCGCACCGGCGGCGACCAAGGGCAAAAAGAGACCGTTCATCCTCGACCCGCTGCTGGACGAAAGACCCAGCCGATAGGCTGGGGCAACTGAGCCAACGCCATGAACCATTTTGACTATCGCAACGGCGTGCTGCACGCCGAGGCGGTGAATCTGTCCGAGCTGGCCGCAACCGTCGGCACGCCGTTCTATTGCTATTCGACCGCGACGCTCGAGCGGCACTATCGGGTTTTCACCGACGCTTTCGCCGGCGAGAAGGTGCTGGTCTGCTACGCCATGAAGGCGAATTCCAACCAGTCGGTACTGCGCACGCTGGCCAGGCTCGGCGCCGGCGCGGACGTGGTCTCCGGCGGCGAATTGAAGCGCGCGCTGGCCGCCGGCATTCCCGCCAATAAGATCCTGTTCTCCGGCGTCGGCAAGACGGAAGCCGAGCTGCGCGCCGCGCTGGCCGCCGACATCCTCTGCCTCAACGTCGAATCCGAGCCCGAGCTCGAGCTGCTGTCGCGCCTTGCGACCGAGACGGGCAAGACCGCGCGGATCTCGATCCGTGTCAATCCTGACGTCGATGCCGGCACGCATGCAAAGATCTCGACCGGCAAGTCCGAGAACAAGTTCGGCATCCCGATTACGCATGCCCGCGAGGTCTATGCCCGCGCCGCGAAGCTGCCGGGCATCGAGGTCACAGGCACCGACGTGCATATCGGCAGCCAGATCACTGACCTCTCCAAGATGGAGATCGCGTTCCGCATCCTCTCCGAATTCGTGCAGACGCTGCGCGCCGACGGCCACAACATCTCGCATGTGGATTTCGGCGGCGGCCTCGGCATTCCCTATTACATGGACCGCGAGGCGCCGCCGGCGCCCGACGCCTATGCCGCCATGATCAAGCGCGTCAGCCACAATCTCGGCTGCACGCTGATGTTCGAACCGGGCCGCATGATCGTCGGCAACGCCGGCATCCTGGTCGCCAAGGTGATCTATGTGAAGCACGGCGACGGCAAGAATTTCGTCATCATCGACGCCGCCATGAACGATCTGATCCGTCCGACGCTGTACGAGGCCCATCACGACATCCTGCCGGTGACGCAGCCTGCGAAGGGGGCCGCGACCATCATGGCCGACGTCGTCGGCCCGGTCTGCGAGACCGGCGACTACCTCGCGCTCGACCGCACGCTGCCGACGCCAAAGCCCGGCGACCTGATCGCCATCATGACCGCCGGCGCCTATGGCGCAGTGCAGGCCGGCACCTACAATACGAGGCCGCTGGTGCCCGAGGTGCTGGTGAAGGGCGACCAGTACGCGGTCGTGCGTCCGCGCATCGAGGTCGAGCAACTGATCGCGATGGATACGCCGGCGCCGTGGTTGTGAGTGTGTGATCGTCCACGATGAGCGCAGCTGCCGCTGCGCCCATCTCGGCATTGACACCTACTTCTTGAACCGGTCCCTGATCGCGGCGAGGCCGGAATCATAGACGCCGCCGAGGGCATCGACCGCTTCCTTCTCCCGCCCCGGGTCGGGCGTGTAGATGCCGGTCCATGTCACCACCGACGCGCCTTCACCCTTTGCCGTGACCTTGATGGTCGACTTGTACTGGCTCACCGGCAATGGGCTCGACAGAAACGCGTAGGAATAGCTGTAGTCTTTGTCGTTCCGCGCAGTCTGCGTCTCCACGAACGAAGCCTTGCCGTCCCTGGTGACGAGCGTCCGAGTTGGCGGCGACTTGCCGTCCGCAATGCACTGCCCCACCGGCGGCAGCCAATCCTTGATCGCGCAGAACGGGCCGATGACGGACCACACCTCGGCCGCAGCACTGCTGACCTCGATGCTCCTCGTCAGATTGGCTGCGGACGCCGGCATGACGCCGACGCCCAGGCCGAGGGTGCAAATCGCGGCGCTGCGAACCGAAACGAGCAATCTGGAAGCCGCTGAATCGTATTTCTTCATAGTAATCTCCTGTGTCCGGGGCCGTAATTGCGGCGGCCGGCTTGCCAATGCCGGTCGAATAGACGCTCACCACGGTCCGCGGCCAGTTCAGAGAATGAATCGCTGCTGATACAGAAACTGAACTAGGAAGCCGCGCGCCGCGGCCCTAAGCTTGCGCCTTCGCTTGTCACGGAGGCCCGCATGACCATCGGCAGCTACAGGCAGTTCTGTCCGGTCGCGATGGCGGCCGAGATATTATGCACGCGCTGGACCGTCGTACTGCTACGTGAACTCGTCGCCGGCTCGACCCGGTTCAACGAGTTGCGCCGCGGCGTTCCCCGCATGTCGCCTGCGCTGCTTTCCCAGCGCCTGAAGGAACTCGAAGCTGCAGGCATCGTGATCCGCCAGCCGTCGACTTCCGAGCGCGGCGTGATCGAGTATCAGCTGACCGCCGCCGGACGCGAACTCGGCCCCATCGTCGAGGCGTTCGGGATCTGGGGCCAGCGCCGCATCGAGTCGCATCTGTCGCTTCAGCATCTCGATGTCCAGCTGTTGATGTGGGACATGCGGCGGAATCTGAACACGACCCCGATGCCGACCCGCCGCAGCGTGCTGCAGTTCGCCTATCCGGAAATGCCTTCGACGCAGCGATTGTGGTGGCTGATCGTCGATCCCGACGACGGCGTCGACCTCTGCTCGATTGATCCCGGTTTCGACGTCGACCTTTACGTGTCGGTTGATCTGCGCACCATGACGGCGATCTGGATGGGACTCGATACCGTGCGCGCGGCCGTCGCAAGCCGGCGGATGCTGCTCACCGGCGACCGGCAGCTTGCCGCGGCCATGCAAAGCTGGCTGGGCCTCAGCCCGTTCGCCAAGGAACGCAAGCTGGCGAGCTGATCCAGGGCGGCGCAATTCAGTATTTGTATCGCCCCGCTACAGTTCCCGTACTGGCGAGCCCGCGCCGTGTTCTGGCACCCAAATGATGCCCGCCTGTATCAACGCGGAGCTGAACTCGAGCCAGGAGACACGATATGACAGCGTATCTGATCGCGGACATCAAAGTGACTGACGGAAAGTGGGTGCCGGACTACGCAGCGTCCGTCCACGAGTTGGTGCACAAGCATGGCGGCAAGTATCTTTCCCGCAGCGGCAATGTGAAAACCCTTGAAGGTGCCCCTCTCGACACATCGCTGATCGCGATCATGTCGTTTCCAACCGCGAAGGCAGCGGAGTCCTTCGTCGCTGATCCCGCCTACGGCCGCTTCGCGGCAGCGCGCAGGGGCGGCAGCGAGAGCCGCTTCCAGTTGATCGACGATACGGACTTGGCCGGCACGATCCCCTATCTCGCCAAGGCTTGAACTGCGTCTTCGTCAAACACTCGGCCGCAGGCGCAGACGTGCCCGGCCAACACAGGAGATTGGAATGAACGGTTCACTCGCCGGCGCTGGCCTGCTTCGCATGCTTTTCGTAGCTTGCAGCGTGGCCTTCCTGCTCGGACTTTCCGGCGTCGCGTCGGCCCGGGTCACGCGGTGCGACATCACATGGGTCAGCTGCAACAACACCTCTGCGAAATGCTCGAGCGAGAGACGGTGCATGCGCAGGTGCGACGAGAAGTACATCAAATGCAGCGGGGGCTCGGCCTCCCTGCAACTGGAGCAGCCGATCGACCTTCCGGACCTTGGCAGACGCCGCACGTAGCAGATCGATCCAAGGAGGACAGCGCAGCGCCGGTCGTCGGCGCTGCGTTCTCGTGTTGGCGCTAGCTGGGTGGCCTGCCGCCAACCACGACGCCCGCCTTCTTCTCGATCGGCTTGATCGCCGCGGTGAAATCGGACTCGGCGCCTTCCGCGCTGATGACCGTCTCCCACAACCGCCCGACCGCATCTGCGACCTCCATCGACAGGCCGAGCTGCTTCATCTCCTCCAGCGCCAGCCGCACGTCCTTCACCATCAGTCCCGTGGCGAAGCCGAAGTCGAAGCTGCGCGGCAGCACCGCGCGCGGAAACTTGTCGCGGCTTGCGGTGTTCATGCCGGAGCCGGCATTGATGACGTCGATCATCACGGCAGGATCGAGCCCTGCCTTGACGCCCATCACCACCGCTTCCGAGGTCGCCACGATCGCGGTGGCCGACAAGAAGTTGTTGGCGAGCTTCATGGTCTGCGCCGCGCCGGGCTTCTCGCCGATGAAGAACACCTTTCCGATGATGTCGAGCGCGGGCTTGAGCAGCTCGAACTCGGTCTTCGGCCCCGAGACCATCACCGCGAGCGTGCCCTTCTCGGCGCCGCCGACGCCGCCGGAGACGGGGCAGTCGATCTGCACGATGTCATGCTTGGCGAGCAGACCGTGAATCTTCACTGCCATCGCCGAGCCGACGGTGGAGAGATCGATGAAGCGTTTGACGCGGCTTCCCTCGATCACGCCGTCCGGTCCCGTCGCAACCGCGAGCGACGCCTGCAGCGAAGGCAGGCTCGCCATGACCGTCTCGACCTGGTCGGCGACCTCCTTCGGCGACATCGCCGCGATGGCGCCGCGCGCCACCAGCTTGTCGACGGCCTCCCGGCGCGTGTCGAACACGACGAGCCGGTTGCCGGCCTCGATCAGCCGCCGCGCCATCGGGAAACCCATGTTTCCGAGGCCGATGAATCCGATGTCCATGGTGTTTCCTTGTGTTGAATGTTCGTTGTTGTTGATCGCGCGCATCCATCCTCGGTGTCGTCCTGGCGAAAGCCAGGACCCATTACCCCAGGGAGAGGTTGTGGCGCGAAGTGGCAACTCCGAGTCCCCGTAACCACACCTGCCGGGGGCTATGGGTCCTGGCTTTCGCCAGGACGACGTGGGAGAGGGACGTCGCGTCCCCGTCCCTCACGCCGGCACCGCTCACGCCTTGCCGTCGATCTCCGCGAACACCTCGCGCGCGATTCGAAAACTGTCGACCGCGGCCGGCATGCCACCATAGATTGCGACCTGCATCAGGATCTCGCGGATCTCGTCGCGGCTGACGCCGTTGGTGAGGGCGCCCTTCAGATGCGCGCGGAATTCGTGCTGACGATTGAGGATCGCGATCATCGCGATGTTGAGCATGCTGCGGGTCTTGCGCGGCAGCTCCTCGCGGCCCCACACGGTGCCCCAGCAATATTCGTTGAGCATCTCCTGGAACGGACGGTTGAAATCGTCGACGGTCTTCAGGGCGTTGTTGACATAGGCCTCGCCCAGCACCGCTTTGCGGACTTCCAGGCCCTTGTCATGCATCTTCTTGTCCATGGCGTTTCCTTTGCTTCTCTTGCGTTTTTCTTGGCTGGCGGCGCGGAAATTACGGGGTTGCGGCGGGTCAGTCACGTCCTCGTGTTATGCGGGAAAAGGGGTGTCTCCCGTACAGGAACGGATGCCTCAGTGCTGCCGTTGTGGTACGCTTCTCTACCGGGCAACCTGGAGAGTTGATTGAACGGCGTCACCCCCGACCCGTCAGACCCGATCCGCGATGGCGACGCTCTGTCGCGGCTGAAGCTGGCGCAAGCCCTGCAGCGGGCCACTTATGCCATCGCGTGGGAGCGTGCCTGGCCGAATTTGGCGCGGCTTCTCACTGTCGTCGGCCTGTTCCTTGTGGTGTCCTGGGCCGGCCTCTGGCTGGCGCTGCCCTTCATTGCCCGCGCTATCGGGCTCGTGGTTTTCGCCGGCATCGCGATTGCCGTCCTGTTCCCGTTGAGTCGCTTTCGCTGGCCGAGCCGCGAGGAGGCGCTGGCCCGGCTCGATCGCGGCTCCGGCATCCGTCATCGGCCGGCCACCACGCTGACGGACACGCTGAGCTCGCAGGACCCGGTTGCGCAGGCATTGTGGCGGGCGCAGCGTGAGCGCACGTTGGCTTCGATCAAGCGCATCCGCGCCGGTCTGCCGAGGCCCCGGCTCGCTCTGCATGATCCCTGGGCGCTGCGCGCGCTGGTCATGGTGATGCTGGTTGCGACGTTCTTCGCCGCCGGCGACGAGCGTGCGATGCGGCTCGGAGCCGCCTTCCACTTGAACGGCATGCTGGCCCCGGCGAATGTTCGCGTCGATGCCTGGGTCACGCCGCCGCTCTACACCGGCAAGCCTCCGGTCATCCTGTCGGCCGCGAACAAGGAGGCCGCGGCGCTGCCGGCCAGCGGCCCGCTTGCCGTTCCCGCTGGTTCGACCCTGATCGTTCGCTCCTCCGGCGGCAGCCTGGATGTTGCCGTCTCCGGCGGCCTCAAGGAGGTCGCGCCTACCGAAGCTGCGCCCAAGGGCACCAACGAGAAGCATTTTACCATCAGCGGCGACGGCACCGCGCATGTCCGTGCGCCCTCTGGCCAGCCGCAATGGGCGTTTGCGGCAACGCCGGATCGTGCGCCGACGATCGCGCTGGCCAAGGATCCCGAGCGCCAGGCCCGTGGCGGACTCCAGCTCACCTACAAGGTCGAGGACGATTACGGCGTCACCGGCGCCGACGCACAAATCGGCCTGCGTCCCGCCGACGCCAAAGATGGTGTCAAGGATGGCAGCAAGGAGGCCGACACCAAGGCTGCCGCGCGGCCGCTATTCCAGCCTCCGCAATTCCCGCTCGTGCTGCCGAATGCGCGCACCCGCAACGGCGTCGGCCAGACGGTGAAGGATCTCAGCGAGGATCCCTATGCCGGCGCCGATGTCACGCTGACCCTCACCGCCAAGGACGAGGCCGGCAACGAGGCCCGGAGCGAGCCCTTCAACATGCGCCTGCCCGAGCGACTGTTCACCAACTCGCTCGCGCGCGCGCTGGTCGAACAGCGCCGCATCCTCGCGCTCGACGCCAACAAGAATTCGGATGTCTACGCCGCGCTCGACGCGCTGATGATCGCGCCCGAATTGTTCACGCCGGATGCGGGCTGCTATCTCGGCCTGCGCAGCCTGGCGCTGCAGCTGGAAGCCGCCCGCACCGACGACGCGCTGCGCGATGTGGTGGGTAGCATGTGGGCGTTCGCGGTCACCATCGAGGACGACGGTGTCGCCGGCAGCGTCAACGCCGCGCTGCGCTCGGCCCAGGACGCGCTCAAGCGGGCGCTGGAACGCGGCGCCAGCGAGGACGAGATCAAGGCGCTGACGCAAAAGCTTCGCGAGGCGATGGCCGGCAAGGTGCGCGATCTCGCCCGGCGCGCCGAGCAGAATCCGCTTGGACCGCGGCAGCCTTTCCCGGCAGAGGTTCAGCTCATCCTCGACAAGTCTGTCGAGCTGAAACAAAAGACCCAGAACGCCACGCCCGAGCAGCTCGAAGAGCTGGCGAAGCAGCAGGACGCGTTGCGCGAGCAGCTTCAGGCCTATCGCAAGTCGGCGAACAACCGGGCGAAGCCGGGCAACGACGGTGCCAACCAGTCGACGCGAGACCGTAAATGCGGAAGCTAGCACGCGTGCCAGTCTTGAAGGCGATCTCGATCGCCTGCCTCGCCTTCCTGTTGGGAGGCGTCTCGCCCGTGGCTGCCCAGCAGGATCAGGATGTCGATGCCCTGCTCGATGGCGCTGAAAAGGCGATGCAGGATTCCGGCGACAGCCTCAGGCAGAAGGAATCCGGCAAGAGCCTCAACAATCAATCCGATGCGATTCAGAAGCTCGAGGACTACAAGCGCGCGACGGAAAAGAGCCAATCCTCCAATCGCGATCGTTCCGTCATCACGCAGCGCGACCTCGACGAATTGCTGAAGCAAATCGAGAAGGCGGCGCGCGAAGGCAACAAAGAAGCGGCTCAGCGCATGCTCGAGCAGCTCGCGCAGATCATGGAAAATCTCCAGATGGCGCAGCCCGGGCAATCCGGCGACAGCGACATGGAGCAGGCGCTCAACGAGCTCAGCGACATGATCCGCAAGCAGCAGCAATTGCGCGACAAGACTTTCAAGCAGGGCCAGGATTCCCGGCGTGAGCGCTCGCGCGGCAAGCAGCAGGGCGACCAGTCGATGTCGGACCTCCAGCAGGATCAGCAGTCGCTGCGGGATCGCCTGAAGAAGCTGCAGGACGAACTCGCCAAGCGCGGCCTCACGCAGAAGGGGCAAAAGGGCCAGAAGAGCCAGGGCCAGAAGGGGCAAAAGGGTCAGCAGGGACAGCCGGGCCAGGATGGCGATCAGGACGGCGACCAGGGCGATGACGACGGCAGTCTGGACGCCGCCGACGGGGCCATGGGCGATGCCGGCTCGCAGCTCGGCGAAGGCAATTCGGATGGTGCCGTGGACGCGCAGGGGAAAGCGCTCGAGGCCTTGCGCAAGGGCGCGCAGAAGATGGCCGAGGCGATGCAGCAGGGCGATGGCGACGGGCAGGGCGATGGTCCCGGCAACCGGCCCGGCCGCCAGCAGAGCGGCGGCAATCAGACCGATCCGCTCGGCCGCCCCCTTCACGGCCGCGATCTGAGCGACGACTACACGGTCAAGATCCCCGGCGAGATCGACGCCCAGCGAGTCCGGCGCATCCTCGAGGAGCTCCGCCGCCGCTTGGGGGATAGCTCGCGCCCGCAGATCGAACTCGACTATATCGAGCGGCTGCTGAAGGATTTTTGAGGCTGTCGCAGCTTTCGTAGCCCGGATGAGCGAAGCGATATCCGGGGCCGCCGGTCCCGCACGTCGCTGCGCTCATCCGGGCTACAAGCTACGACCCCGCCTGCTACCCCTTCTTCGCCGCCAGCGCATCCGCCACCGCCGTGCGGATGTCGGCGACCGAGAACGGCTTGGTCACGACGTCATGCACCAGCGCATTGAGATTCGAGGCGCGCTCGCGCTGGTCGGCAAAGCCGGTCATCAGCAGAATGGTCAAATCGGGGAAATCGCGTGCGACGGAAAGCGCCAGCGCGATGCCATCCATCACCGGCATCTGGATGTCGGTGAGCAGCAGGTCGAACTGGCCGCCCGCGCGGGTCAGGATCTCCAGCGCCTCGGCGCCGTCTTGTGCGGTGACGATCTCGTGCCCGTCCATGGCGATGGCGCGTGCCACCAGCTGGCGCATCGAATCCTCGTCGTCGGCGATCAGGATTTTGGACATGAGACGAACCTTGACCTGCGAAATCGATTATACGCTGCCGCCGGCGATGTCGCGCCGGTTGAAGAAGCGAACGTCGATATTGCGGCCCTCCGGGGGCGGCGAGGCCAGGCGCGAGCGGAAGAAGGCGCGCTCGCCGGGCTGTAGCACGGTCTGTTCCAGAACGGTGTTCCAGGCGTAGATTTCCGCGCCTTGCGCGTCGCGCACCGCGAAGCGCAACCGGGGAATGTCGAGCGGCTTCTTGCCCTGGCCCACGATCACGCCCTCGATCACCAGCACCTGCTTACCGTCCACGGTCTCGCTGGAGAGCTTGACGTCCTTGAAGGCCAGTGCGCGCAGGTTAACTTCGAGGCCGACCATCCTGTAGAAGGCGGCCGTCTGCGGCAGCAGTCGCACCATATCGCCGCGCCAGATCACCAGCGCCAGCACTAGCGCGCCCATGGCGGCGCAGGCGGTTGGCAGGCCGAAATGGGATTTTCGCGGGGCCGCGGTGGCGACTTGACGGCGCACTCGGGCGCCGCGGCGACGGCCGAACAGGCCTTGGAACCAGGACTGGTGCTGTTCGCCGACGACTTCCTCCTCGACGGACCGGGCAGCCGCCGACCATTCGTCTTCGGTGTCGCTGGTCTCCTGGTCCGGCCAGTCGCTGGCGATCGAGGGGCTGTCAACGACAGGCGCGTCAGCTGCGCCGTCGTCCTGGGCAAATGAGTTCCACTGCTCGGCGAGATCGGACTGGTCGTCGGCCCGGCTGGCTGCGGCCATGGCCGGGACAGATGCCTCCTCGATGGCATCCTCGGCATGGGCGACCCAGGTTTCCTTGCAACGGGAACAGCGCACGGTCCGGCCGTTCGCCCCAAGGCTCGCGGGCTTGATGGCGTAGGATGTCGTACAATGAGGGCAGACGATATGCATGGACGAGCCTTGATGCATGGACAAGTCTTGACGGTGACACGGTCGCGGAGAACCGAGAGGGAAAGATGCTACCAATTATGCTACAGGACGACCGTTAACGAACCGGAAACCATAACGGCCGCAAAACCCGTTGATCGCGCGGAGCGGAGCACAGCCGTGCGGCCCGCGGTCTCTCTCGAACGGAGCTGAGCTTGGTTCGGTTCGAAAATGTCGGATTGCGTTACGGCCTGGGGTCCGAGGTCCTGCGCGACCTCAACTTCCAGATCCCGGCGCATTCTTTCCAGTTTCTCACTGGCCCGTCCGGCGCCGGCAAGACCTCATTGCTGCGCCTGTTGTTCCTCTCGCATCGACCGACGCGGGGCCTCGTCAATCTGTTCGGTCACGACATCTCGCAGCTCGGCAAGGACGAAATCGCAAACTTGCGCAAGCGCATCGGTATCGTGCTCCAGGATTTCCGCCTGCTCGACCACATGACGACCTATGAGAACGTCGCGCTGCCGTTCCGCGTCATGGGCCGCAGCGAATCGAGCTACCGCAAGGAGGTCATCGACCTCCTGAAATGGGTCGGGCTCGGCGAACGCATGGACGCGCTGCCGCCGATCCTGTCCGGCGGCGAGAAGCAGCGCGCGGCGATCGCGCGCGCGGTGATCTCGCGACCGCAACTGCTGCTGGCCGACGAGCCGACCGGCAGCGTCGATCCGACGCTCGGTCGCCGCCTGCTGCGGCTGTTCATCGAGCTCAACAAGTCAGGCACCGCCGTCATCATCGCCACCCACGATATCGCCCTGATGGACCAGTACGAGGCGCGACGCTTCGTGCTGCACCAGGGACGGCTGCACGTCTATGAGTAGGCCCGACGAGCGCGGCGTGCTGGTCGATCTCGGACAGGAGGGGCCGCCGCTTCCGGCTAGGGCGCGCAACATGTCGCCGATCGTGCCGCGCGCCTCGATCCACGGCCGCGCGCTGGTCGCCGTCGTCGCCATCATGACCTTCCTGGCGTCGATGACGACCGGCACGGTGCTACTGGTGAGCGCCTCCGCCGCCGAATGGCAGTCGGACGTCGCGAGCGAGATCACCATCCAGGTCCGCCCGCAGACGGGCCGCGATCTCGAACGTGACACCGCGGCGGTGACCGAGGCCATGCGCGCGCAAGCCGGCATCGTCGAGGTCAAGCCGTTCACGAAGGACGAGAGCGGCAAGCTGCTCGAGCCCTGGCTCGGCACCGGGCTGTCGATGGACGATCTGCCGGTGCCGCGCATGATCATCGCACGCGTGCAGCCCGGTACGGCGCTCGATCTCGGCGCCTTGCGCGCCCGCGTGACCCAGGTGGCGCCAAGCGCCAGCGTCGACGATCACCGCGCCTGGATCGAGCGCATGCGCTCGATGACCAACGCCACCGTGCTCGCCGGCCTCGGCATTCTCGCGCTCGTCATCGTCGCCACCATCATCTCGGTGTCGTTTGCGACCCGGGGCGCGATGGCGGCGAACCGTCCGATCGTCGAGGTGCTGCATTTCGTCGGCGCCGGCGACCGCTATATCGCCAACCGCTTCCTGCGTCATTTCCTCAGGCTGGGGCTGGAGGGCGGCGTGATCGGCGGCGGCGCCGCCATGCTGGTGTTCGGCTTCTCCGAGTCGATTGCAGGCTGGTTTTCCGGCACCCCCGTCGGCGACCAGTTCGCCGCGCTGCTCGGCACCTTCTCGCTGCGGCCGTCCGGCTACATCGTGCTCGCGGTGCAGGCCGTGCTGATCGGCGCCATCACCGCGGTCGCCTCGCGCCAGACGCTGTTCGCGACGCTGAATGATGTCGATTGAGGCCGACAAACCGGACTCCACTTCGCCTCAAAACGTCCTAAAATCACCTCTGGGAAGGGATCACCGACATCGCATGACCGCGCCGACCGACGATCGATCGCCGAAACTGCCGCGCGGCTGGCTGCGCGCGGCCGTGATGTCGACGATCGCGCTCGCCTTCGTTGGCGCGGCGGCGGGCTTCATCGCGTTTCTGTCGCAATTGCGCGGCGCCGAAATCGCGCCGGACCGCAAGGCGGACGGCATCGTGGTGCTGACCGGCGGCTCCTCGCGGGTGTCGGATGCGATGGAGCTGCTCGCTGCAGGTTACGGCAGGAGGCTCCTGATCTCCGGCGTGCACCCGACCTCGACGGCGAGCGACATCTCCCGGACGCTGCCGGAGAACCAGTCCTTCATGCGTTGCTGCGTCGATCTCGACCGCACCGCGGTCTCGACCCGCGGCAATGCCGCGGAAGCGCGGCGCTGGGCCGCGGGGCGCGGCTTCAAATCGCTGATCGTGGTCACCTCGAACTATCACATGCCGCGCGCGCTGGTGGAATTCTCGCATGCGATGCCGGAGACGACACTGATCCCGTTCGTGGTGGTCGGCGACAAATGGCGCGAGGAGCCGTGGTGGACCTCAGCGTCCACCTTGCGGCTGCTGCTGTCGGAATATGTCAAGTACATCGCGGCCGAGCTCAGGGTGCGGCTGGAGGATTTCGGGATTGACCTTTCGCCCGAGATGTCGGAGCAGCCTTCCGGGCTGCAGCCGAAGCGGCCCGCCACCGCACAGGCCAATTGATCGGTAACTGATCGGCAATTGATCGGATCCTTGATGTTCTTGATTTTCCTGCGATCGCTCGTGTTCAACGTGCTGTTCTACACCGTGCTGGTGTGCCTCGCGATCGTGGCGCTGCCGACCTTCGCATTGCCGCCGCGCGCCATGCTGAGGGTCGCGCAATGGTGGGCGAAGGCGACGCTGTTCCTGATGCGGGCGGTCTGCAACATCAAGGTGGAATTCCGCGGCCTCGAAAAGATTCCGACGGGACCATTGGTCGTCGTGGCGAAGCACCAGTCGTTCTGGGAGACGTTCGTCCTGCCGGGTTTTTTCGACCGTCCGATTTTTATCCTCAAACGTCAGCTCATGCAGATCCCGGTGTTCGGTCAGTTCCTGGTCAAGACCGGGATGATCGCGATCGACCGCAACGCCGGCGTCAAGGCGCTGCTGGACATGACGCGGCGTGCGCGGGAGGCGGTGCGCAGCGGCGGGCAGCTTGTGATCTTTCCCGAAGGCACGCGCCGCGCCCCAGGCGCGCCACCGGACTACAAGAGCGGCTTCGCGCAGATCTATTCGTCCTGCGGCGCGCCGTGCCTGCCGATCGCGCTCAATTCCGGCCTGTTCTGGCCGCGCCGCACCTTCATGCGCTATCCTGGCACGCTGGTGGTGGAGTTCCTCGATCCGCTGCCGCCGGGCTTGCCCAAGGACGAGTATCTTTCCCGTGTGCAAACGGCGATCGAAGACGCGACCGGCCGCCTGGTCGAAGCGGGTCGCAAGGAGCAGGAGCAGCTGATCGGCTCGGCGCCGAGCTATGCGCCGTCGGAGAGCTAGCGGTTTTCCCGATCGTCCACCGGAGCCGGCGCG
The DNA here is from genome assembly GCF_019402665.1 of Bradyrhizobium canariense. Lineage (GTDB taxonomy): Bacteria > Pseudomonadota > Alphaproteobacteria > Rhizobiales > Xanthobacteraceae > Bradyrhizobium > Bradyrhizobium canariense. The sequence goes on along the minus strand of NZ_VSST01000013.1, from coordinate 94,547 downwards.
TGCTGAGAATGCGCATCACCATGCAGCATCATGGCAAGCTGATGCAATGGCGCATCGCGAAAACCTTCGGCCTCGATCGCCTTCACCGTCGCGGTCACGTAGTCGCGGTTGGCGCCCGACTGGCCGTGGCCCTGGAGCACGTGCCGATGCTGGTCGGTGAGCGACAGCCGGCCGGCATATTGCACATGGCCGCGGTCGACGACATAGGCGAGCGCGGAGACGCGCTGCCGCGCGTCGTTCTCCAGCCAGACCGAACGCATGACTTCGCGATAGACCGACGTCACCTGCTCGCGCGCGCGCAAATAGGCGACGACGTCGGCGCGGTTCTTTTCGGCGACGCGGAAGGCGATGCCGCGGCAGGCGCCGCCGCGGTCGAGGCCGAGCACCAGACCCGGCTTCTCCGGCGTGCCACGGTGGACGAAGGAATAGACACAGAGCGCGCGATGCTCGCCGACCAGCCGCGCCGGGACGCGCTCCTCGAATTCGAAGCCCGGCCGCCACATCAGCGAGCCGTAGCCGAACACCCAGAGGTCGCCTTTGGCAGTGGTGACGGAGGGAAGGGTGATTTCCGACATTTCGGGCACGGCTACCAGAACCGCGCCCTCAAGCGAAGCGAATTCTCCGCCTTTCGTCGCAGACTTACCTCGCTTACATTTGACAAAATCAGGGATCAAAGGGTCGCCGCATGTCCGATATGACCGTTGCCGCAGGCCGGCGCTCCCGTTGGGGCCTTTTCATCGCCCCTGTCATCCTCCTGATCCTCGCGGTGGCGTGGAGCGGCTTCTGGTTCTATGCGGCGTCGCAGGCCGAAATCGCCGCCGACGCCTGGCGCGCGCAGGAGGCCAAATCCGGCCGCATCTATGATTGCGCCAAGCGCTCGATCGCGGGCTTCCCCTTCCGCTTCGAGGTCCAGTGTTCGGGCGCCAGTGTCGCACTGGTGTCGCAGAACGCCAGCAAGACGCCGTTCACGGCGAAGCTCGACAACATCCTGGTCGTCGCCCAGGTCTACGATCCCAAGCGCGTCATCGCCGAATTCACCGCTCCCGCGACGCTCACTGACGGCGTCACGCAAAGCACCTTCATCGTGAACTGGAGCAAGGGTCGCAGCAGCGTGTTCGGTCTGCCCGCCGTGCCGGAGCGCGCCTCCATCGTGTTCGAGGAGCCGACCGTCAATCGTGTCGACGGCAGCGTGCAGGTGCCGCTCGCACGCGCGAAACAGGTCGAACTGCACGGACGCCTCGCGGATGGATCGCCGTCCGATCATCCCGTGATCGAGACCGTGCTCCAGATCGCGCAGGGCAGCATCCAGGGCGTTCATCCGCTGCTTGCCGAGCCGTTCGAGGCCGACACGCGGGCGAAGATCACCGGACTGTCCGACCTCACGCCAAAGCCGTGGCCGCAGCGCTTCCGTGAGATCCAGGCCGCCGGCGGCCATATCGAAATCGTGCAGTCCCGCATCCAGCAGGGCGAGATGATCGCGGTTGCGGCCGGCACGCTCGGGCTCTCGGCCAACGGCCGTCTCGACGGCGAATTGCAGATGACGGTGACGGGCCTCGAGCGCGTGATCCCCGCGCTCGGCATCGAGAAGATGCTGGAGGAGGGAGTGCCGCAGGCAACCCTCGATCGCGTCGCGCCCGGCGTGAAGTCGCAGGACCTCAACAATCTGTTCGGCGCGCTCGACCGCGCCGTTCCCGGCCTCGGCAAGGTCATCAAGCAGAACGCCAATGCCGGCGTTGCCGCCGGCATCAATTCGATCGGCACCGAGAGCACGCTGGAAGGCAAGAAAGCTCGCAGCTTCCCGCTGAAATTCGTCGACGGCGCTGTGCTGCTCGGCCCGGTCAAAGTCGGCCAGATCCCGCCGCTTTACTAGTTCGTGAATTCATCAATCTGCCGGGCGGACAGCTTGGTCCGCCTGACGCGCTCGAAGCTGTGAACAGATCGCTTCCGAAGGGCCTCTTGTTGGTGCCGGTGACGCAAACCGCGAGGCCCTCTCCGGCGTCGGCCGAGGAGTGCGTCAGCGGCGTCTGGACAGGAAGCGTTCTGCCGCCCTATTGAAGGCCAACTAGCCGGCTCTAGGGTCGCGCCCAATTATCTGGGGTTCGGGGGAAGCAATGAACGCGTTGAATTGTCTCGTGGCAGCATCGCTGCTCGTCGCCTCGCTTCAGACCGCAAGCGCCAAGGACGGCGAACACTGGGTGGTGTCCTGGACGGGCGCGGTTCAGGGCCCATACCCCGTGGGCAATCCGTCTGCCCAGCCCGAACAGAAATTCGCGTTTCCCGAGCCTGCAGCCGGTGCGCGGGACCAGACCTTTCGCCTGATCGTGCGGCCGGATATCTGGGGCCGGCAGGCCCGCATCCGGCTCAGCAACGCCTTCGGCACCAAACCCGTTACGTTTGACGGCGTTTATGTCGGCCTGCAATCGGGCAGTGCCGCATTGATCGGCGGCTCCAACACCCCGGTTACGTTCGCCGGCACGACTTCCGTTACGGTGTCTCCGGGCAATTCGGTCTGGAGCGATGCGATCGCGCTGCCGTTTGCAAAGCGACCGGATGACCTGGTCGGCCGCCGGCTTGCGGTCAGTTTTCATGTCGCCGGCCAGAGCGGTCCGATGACCTGGCACGCCAAAGCGCTAACCACCTCCTATGTCAGTGCGCCCGGCGCCGGCGCAAAGGGCGCCCTCGAAGACGAGGCTTCCTTCCCCTATGCGACCGCGTCCTGGTTCTTCCTCGATGCGATCGAGATGATTGCGCCTGCCGATGCCTTCGCCATCATGGCGTTTGGGGATTCGATTACCGACGGGACCGCCTCGACCATGAATGGCGACGATCGCTGGCCCAACGTGCTGTCGCGTCGCCTGAAGGCGGTCTACGGCAACAAGGTCGCCGTCGTGAATGGCGGCATCGGTGGCAACCAAATCGCAGGCCCCGCCGAATATGGTCCCGACAAACCGTACGCGGGCGGCCCCGCTTCGGGCCAGCGGCTCGATCGCGACGTGCTGTCGCTGTCCGGCATATCCAGCCTGATCTGGCTGGAAGGCATCAACGATTTCAGCAAGAACGGCAATTTCACGGCCGACCAAGTCATCGCCGCGATGAAGGATGGTGTCGCGAGGCTACGTGCGAAATGGCCGCAAGCCCGGATCATTGGCGCCACCGTCGTTTCGGCATTGGGCAGCACCAGCGCGGCACATGGTTTCCCCGAGCAGGATGACAAGCGCAAAGCGCTCAACGCATTCATCCGTAGCTCGGGGACATTCGACGGCGTGATAGATTTTGATCGTGCGACGCTCGATCCGGCCTCGGGTGGCCTCAAGCCGGAGTTCGTTCCCGAAAGCACGACCGGCGGCGCCGGCGACAAGCTTCATCCCAACCGCACCGGATATCTGGCGATGGGACAGGCCATCGACCTCGATCTGTTCAAGCCGGGAAAGTTTGATCGCAGCGCGAAGCAGTAGGATGAATTCAGAGTTGCCTGTCTCCATTCATCGCCCTCAGCTGTCGTAACTCCCTCCATGCAGGTTACGAGCTGAACTCACGGCCGCTTCGCCGGATCGTGATGACCCGCCGGGAATGCGGAGCCGCAAAGTCCGCTCTCTCTCCATGTCGGCCGCACGTTGAGGCGGTCGCCCAGGCAGGAGAGATATCATGACGAAGTCCAGGCTGTTCATTGCCGCTATCGCCATCTCGACCACGCTCGCGACGCCCGCGTTCGCGCAGTGGGAATGGCAGTCGCAGGAGCCGGCCGCATACGCCTCGATGTATCCTAATGGTGATCGCAACATCTCGAATCCCACGACGCGGGAGACGATGGCATTCGTCCCCTCGCGGAAATCACCGCGCCCCACGGTGATGCGCGCGAGCAGGGGCAAATAGTCGCCATCCACCACTTGCCCGTCGCGAACTGGGCCCGGTCATGTCCCGGCCGGGCCCAATGCGCATTACCTTGAACGTTGCCTTGGACAATCGCGACAGTCGCGCGTACGGATCGGCGGCCAACGAAAATATTCCGAACAGGATCGTCAGGAAAACGTGATGCAGAAGATGCACCTCGCCGCGAATAACCGCAGCCGCATTCAAATCACTCCACACCAGGGAAGCATGCAGGCGCCGGAGACGGCGCGCGGAATCCAATCCGCTTCCCAAATGGAGGAAGCTTCAAGTGCGGATCATCAATTGCGGACTGATGCTGGGTATTCTCGCTGCCTGTTCAGGGCAGGCGCGTGCCGACGACAATGTCACAACCGAAATCCAGTCGCTGAAGGCGAAGCTGAAGGAGCTCCAGCAGCGCGTGGACTCCGAGGCGCGCAAGACGCGGCAGGTTGAAGCGCAGGCGAAGGCCGTTCAGTTACCAGCAAGTTACAAGGCGCTCGCCGCCGATCCATGTGCGGCCGGCAAGGTCTGCTACAAGGGCGTGACGTTGACATTCGGAGGCTGGGTCGATCTCACCGGCATCTACCGCTCACGCAATCTCGCTTCCGATACCGGCTCGGTCTACAACTTCATCCCCTATCAGCAGAGCCGCAATTTCAACATCCCGGAAACGCGCTTCTCCGCGCGCCAGAGCAGGTTCTCGGTGTTGGCCGAAGGCAATGCCGATGCCGACACGCACCTCGCTGGTTACGGCGAGATCGATTTCGAAGGTGCGGCTCAGACGGCGAACTCGGTGGCGACCAACTCATTCAATCCGCGCATGCGGCAGCTCAGCCTGGAACTGGACCGCACCGATCTCGGTCTTCACTTCCTCGCCGGGCAATCCTGGTCGCTCAACGCGCCGACCAAGTCGGGCATCGATCCTCGCGGCGTCGATGCGCCCGGCGTGATCGACTTCGAATCCGTCCCGGGATTTCTTGCGGCACGGCAGCCCGGGCTGCGCGTCTGGCAGGACATCGGACCGGAGTTCAAGCTGGCTGCGTCGGTCGAGAATGCCCAGACCGCGTTCTTCGGCGGCAACGTCCCGGCTGTCGGCACACCCGCCATTGGACCCCAGGGCGTGCTGAACCCGAACCTTCAGGTCAATCTGACCGGTCCCGGCGGCAGCTTCTTCAACAACCTCAACAATGTCAGTCTGAATCAGGTGCCCGACGTCACCGTCAAGGCAGCCTGGGACCCACGGCTCGGGCCCACCAAGCTGCATGTCGAGGCGTGGGCGCTCTACCGCCAGCTGTTCGATCGCTTCAACAACGCCAACCACACCTACGACACCGGAAGCTTCGGGGGACACATCTTCGCCGAACTGATTCCGAAAACCCTCGATCTTCAGCTCTATGGCTCGCACGGCGTGCTGGGCCGCTTCACGGCAACGCCGTTCCCCGACGCGGCGGTGGCGCAGGACGGCACCATCCTCCCGCTGACGATCACGGCGGCCGCCGTCGGCCTGATCTGGCACGCGACGCCCAGCCTCGATGTCTACTCCTATGCAGGCCTCGAAAAGGCCAAGGCGAATTTCGCCAATGTTGGAACGGTGCCCTTCGGCTACGGCAATCCGCTCTACAACAACACCGGCTGCTTGACCGAGAATTCGCCGGCCGCGACCTGCAACGGAAACACCAGGGAGGTCCGGCAGATCACGGCCGGGATCTACGACACCATCTACCAGGGCAATTTCGGTACGCTCAAAGCCGGCCTGCAATATTCCTACACGCAGCGGTTCGCATTCGCCGGCGTCGGCGGCGCCCCGAAGACGGACGACAACGTGGTCATGACGCAGATCCGCTACTATCCGTTCTAGTCACGGAGCCACGCGGGCTCGTAGCCCGGATGGAGCGAAGCGCAATCCGGGAATCTTGCCTCAAGCGACGGAGGTCCCGGATTACGCTTGCGCTCCATCCGGGCTACTTCAGTGCTACGGCTTGTTGCCGAGCTGCGCATGCGGCCGGCCGAAGTCGGGCGCCGCCGAATCCTGGCCGATCTCGACAATGCCGCGGCGGATGGCGCGGGTGCGGGTGAAGTGGTCGAACAGCGCCTCGCCGTCGCCGCGGCGGATCGCGCGGGTGAGCTTTGCCAGATCCTCGGTGAAGGTGCCGAGCATCTCCAGCACGGCTTCCTTGTTGGCGAGGAAGACGTCGCGCCACATCGTCGGATCGGAGGCGGCGATGCGGGTGAAATCGCGAAAGCCGCCGGCGGAGAACTTGATGACCTCGGACTCCGTCACCTGCGCCAGTTCGTCGGCGGTGCCGACGATGGTGTAGGCGATCAGATGCGGCAGATGGCTGGTGATCGCGAGCACGAGATCATGATGATCCGGCGTCATGATTTCGACCTTGGCACCCATCGCCGCCCAGAACGCACGCAGGCGATCGGTGGCAGCCGCATCGACGCCCTCCGGTGGGGTGAGGATGCACCAGCGGTTGATGAAGAGCTCGGCGAAGCCCGAATCGGGGCCCGAATGCTCGGTGCCTGCGACGGGATGCGCCGGCACGAAATGGATGCCTTTCGGCAGATGCGGCGCCATATCCCTGACGATGGCGCCCTTGACCGAGCCGACGTCGGAGATGATCGCGCCGGGCTTGAGATAGGCGGCGATTTCCTGCGCCACCGGCCCGCAGGCGCCGACGGGAATGCAGAGGATGACGAGATCGGCATCCTTCACCGCTTCCGCATTGGTCGCCACGACCTGATCGACAATGCCGAGCTCCATCACGCGTGCGCGCGTCTTCTCCGAGCGCGCGGTGGTAACGATCTCGCCAGCCAAGCCCTGGAGCTTCGCAGCGCGCGCGATCGAGCCGCCGATCAAGCCGAAGCCGATCAGCGCGACGCGCTCGAAGTGCGAGGTCGCGCTCATGTTCCGGCCATGAAGTCGCGCAGGCCCTCGACGACGAGGCGGTTGGCCTCCTCGGTGCCGATGGTCATGCGCAACGAATGCGGCAGGCCGTAGTTCTTCAAGCCGCGCAGCACCAGCCCGCGCTTGGTGAGGAAGGCGTCGGCTGCGTCCGAGGTCTTTCCCTCCGTCGGGAAATGGATCAGCACGAAATTGGCGACGCTCGGCGTCACCTTCAGGCCGAGCTTGCCGATCTCCTCGGTCAGCCAGTTGCGCCAGGTCTCGGTGAACTGCTTCGACATCGCCTGATGCGCGGTGTCCTCGATCGCGGCAACGGCAGCGTACATCGCCGGCGTCGACACGTTGAAGGGACCGCGGATGCGGTTGACCGCGTCGATGATGTGTTCGGGGCCGAACATCCAGCCGATCCGCAGCGCCGCAAGACCATGGATCTTGGAGAACGTGTGGGTCACGACCGTGTTCTCGGTGGTCGCCACCAGCTCGATCCCCATCTCGTAATCGTTGCGCGAGACGTAGTCGCAATAGGCTGCGTCCAGCACCAGCAGCACGTGCGAGGGCAGGCCGGCGCGCAGGCGCTTGACCTCGTCGAACGGCAGATAGGTGCCGGTCGGGTTGTTGGGGTTGGCGAGCCAGACCAGTTTTGTGCGCGGCGTGACGGCTTTCAGGATGGCGTCTACATCCGCGGTGAGGTTCTTCTCCGCCGCGACGACGTTCCTGGCGCCGACCGCCATGGTTGCGATCGGGTAGACCAGGAAGCCGTGCGTGGTCGAGATCGCCTCGTCGCCATGGCTGAGATAGGTGTGGGCGAGCAGATTGAGGATCTCGTCCGAGCCGGCGCCGCAGATGATGCGGTTGGGGTCGAGCCCGAAGGTGCGCCCGATCGCTTCGCGCAGCACGCGCGAGGTCCCTTCCGGATAGTCTTCCAGGTGATCCGCCACGTTCTTGAACGCCTCGATCGCCTTCGGCGAGGGCCCGAACGGCGTCTCGTTGGCCGAGAGCTTGAACACCTTGCGACCGGGCTCCGCCACCGGAGTCTTGCCGGGCGTATAGGGCGCAATATCGAGAATGCCGGGATTCGGCACTGGGCGGGACATCTTCAACTCCGGAGTGGCTTAAGCGGTTCGCGACTTACGATTTCGGCCCGGTCGGGGGCACCGTATAGCGCGTTGCGTGGCTGCCGACGAGGGCCGTGGAGCGCACCGAGGCCCCCGCTTCGATCAGGGCAGCCTTGATCTTGTCGAGGCTGCTCGTCGCGGTGACCGAGACCAGCAGCGCGGCGCCGTCGAAGGCGGTGTCGGGCACCGCCACGATCTCGGCGAGCGGCGACAGGGCGCGCGCAACTTCGGCGTTCCACCCTGACACGCGTACGCTGAAGGTCTCGACCTCCGTCACCAGGGCGCTGTCGGCGACGCGCGAGACCGCGAACACCGGCAACGCCGCCGGATGGTCGGCGCGCTCGACAAAGGGTAGCCGCGCGATGATCTTTGGCGCGCCGGCTTCTTCCAGCGACAGCCACCACGGCGTGCGGCTCGAGGTTGCCGAGACCAGCGCAAGGTCGCCCTTGGATTTCGCGACGGCCTCGACCGCCGCCTGCGCGCTGAAATGCGCGACGTAAGGCACGGTGAAGCCGAAATGGAATCGCGCGGAATCGCGCATGGCCGGCTCGCTTGCCGAGATGTCGGCGTGCACCGAGAATGGCGCCTGGACGTAAGTGAACGTCGCGATGATCACGCGCCAGATGCTCTCGACCGTGTCGAGCGGCAGGATGCCGCGATGGCGCTGGACGAGGTCACGCATCATGGCGGCCTCGCGCGCGGGACGGAACGCCGAGCCGACCTCCTGGGTCTGCTTCACCTGGATCAGGCGGTCGATGATGTCGCCGCGCTGCATCAGCAGGCGATGCATGCCCTCGTCGATCGCGTCGATCTCCTTGCGCAATTCCTGGAGCGATGGTGGCGCGGGCGGACGTTGGGACATGTCTGACAGGTGCTGTTGAGGGGCGTTCCAATGCGGATCAGTCGAGCCGTCACCGCTACGATGGATGTCCTGATTAGGCAGTCGGGGCTGCGAAAGCAAAGAGAAATGCAAAGGGAAATCGGGCCCTTTCCGCCGGCGGCGCGGCAGGCGAATTTGGTCGATCCGGGCCGCGACTTGACGAAAACCGTCCAAGACGGTAGTTTTTATCCGTTCCGTGGTCATTTGAGCCGGCCGGCTTGCAGCCACGTTAAAAAACTCGCTAAACAGGCCGGGGACCCTTTCGATCCCGGCCGAACCTATCGTTCAGGCCGGGTTTTTCATGGCCTGATGTCAATGCGGTCACTTCTACGATCGCAAACGAGGTCGATCGTCAGATGGTTGGCGTCCAGTCAATTCCCAGTCCCGCGATCACTGCCGACGAGCGGTCGCACGAGGTGGATCGTCCGAGCTCGCAGGTTGCGCAGTTCGGCACGAAGCAGCCGCTGCAGCTCGATTGCGGTGTCGATCTCAGCCCGTTCCAGATCGCCTACCAAACCTACGGCGAGCTCAATGCCGATCGCTCCAATGCGATCCTGATCTGCCATGCGCTGACCGGCGACCAGCACGTCGCCAATGTGCACCCTGTCACCGGCAAGCCCGGCTGGTGGGAGACCTTGGTCGGCCCCGGCCGACCGCTCGATCCCAGCGAGTATTTTATCATCTGCTCCAACGTGATCGGCGGCTGCATGGGCTCGACCGGTCCGGCTTCGATCAATCCCGCGACGGGCAAGGTTTGGGGCCTCGATTTCCCCGTCATCACCATCCCCGACATGGTGCGCGCGCAGGCGATGCTGATCGACCGGCTCGGCATCGACACGCTGTTCGCAGTCGTCGGCGGCTCGATGGGCGGCATGCAAGTGCTGCAATGGACTGCGGCGTATCCGACTCGGGTATTCTCCGCGCTGGCGATTGCCTGCTCGACACGACATTCGGCGCAGAACATCGCGTTCCACGAGCTTGGCCGTCAGGCGGTGATGGCCGATCCCGACTGGCACCAAGGCGGCTATGCCGATCACGGCATCCATCCGCATCGCGGGCTCGCTGTCGCTAGGATGGCGGCGCACATCACCTATCTTTCGGACGCCGCGCTGCATCGAAAATTCGGCCGGCGCATGCAGGACCGCGAGCTGCCGACCTTCTCGTTCGACGCCGACTTCCAGGTCGAGTCCTATCTGCGCTACCAGGGCTCATCCTTTGTCGAGCGCTTCGACGCCAACTCCTATCTCTATCTGACCCGCGCGATGGATTATTTCGACATCGCCGGCGACCATGGCGGCGTGCTGGCGAAGGCGTTCGCGGGAATCCAGACCCGCTTCTGCGTGGTTTCTTTCACCAGCGACTGGCTGTTCCCGACCTCGGAATCGCGCGCGCTGGTGCACGCCCTGAATGCGTCGAGCGCGCGGGTGTCCTTCGCCGAGATCGAGACCGATCGCGGTCACGACGCGTTCCTGCTCGACGTGCCCGAGTTCTTCGACATTGCCCGTGCCTTCCTGCAGTCGGCAGGCAAGGCGCGCGGGCTCACTGCCAAGACTGCTTAACAAGGACGGCTAGTCATGTCTGTACAGGAAGCGCTGCCGCTGGGCGGCCTTGCGACCGGGCAGCCCGGCGATTTTCGCGCCGACCATGTGCTGGTGGCCGAGATGGTCAAGCCGGGCTCGAAGGTGCTCGACGTCGGCTGTGGCGAGGGCGACCTGCTCCAGCTGCTGGAGACCCGCGGCATCGACGGCCGCGGCATCGAGCTGTCACGCGAGGGCGTCAACCGCTGCGTCGCCAAGGGTCTTGCGGTGGTGCAGGGCGATGCCGACACCGATCTCGTGAATTATCCCGATGACGCCTTCGACTACGTGATCCTGTCGCAGACGTTGCAGGCGACCCGGCAGCCGAAAGTGGTGCTGGAGAATTTGCTGCGCATCGGCCGCCGCGCCATCGTGTCGTTCCCGAATTTCGGCTTCTGGAAGATGCGGCTCCAGCTCCTGATCGGCGGCCACATGCCGCGCACGGAGAATCTGCCGGCAAGCTGGTATGACACCGCCAACATCCATTTCTGCACCATCAAGGATTTCGTCGAGCTCTGCGACGCGATCGACGTCAAGATGGAACGTGCCGAGGCGCTCGACCTCTACGGCCGCCCGCTGCGGCTGCGGATGCCCTGGTGGGTGTGGAATCTGTTCGGCGAGCAGGGCGTGTTCTTGCTGACGCGAGGCGGCAGGAAATAGGATTCCCGTAGCCCGGATGAAGCGTAGCGCAATCCGGGATTCTATCCGCGGAGGCGAAGGCCCCGGATTACGCTTTCGCTCCATCCGGGCTACGCGACGGAGCCTGTGATGACGTCTTCGCGCTAATGCGCCGGCAACGACCGCGCATCGCGCGCCGGCCATCGTCCCGCTTCTACCAGCGTGACGAACCGTTCCACCGTTTCGTTGAACAGCGCGGGCTCTTCGAGATTGAGCACGTGGCCGGACTTCGGAAACATGGCGAGCCCTGCCGCAGGCAGGTGCTTCTTCAGGAACAGGCTTGCGCCGACGCACGGATCGTCCTCGTCGCCGCAGATGATGAGTGCCGGCGTCGTGGCGGCTCTGATCGCGTCTGTCATCGTAAAGATCGAGGGACGGCCGGCCTGGAAGCCGCGCATCGTCCGCGCCGATCCCTTGGCGTCGTGCCGCGCCAGGGCGGCGTAGAAATCGGCGTGGCCGCGCGGGTCCTTCACCAGGAAGGGAATCCGGCTCGGCGCCTCGCGCGTGACCTTTGCGACTTCGGCCGAGCCGAGCATCTCGAATTGCTCCGCGTTGGCGCGGCACTGCTGGCGCCAGGCGTCGAGGTTCTCGATCTCCGAGCCTGAGCCGACGCCGGCGAGCGTCATCGACAGGGCACGTTGGGGCGCGTTGAGCCCGATCTGGAGCGATGAATAGGCGCCCATCGAGAGGCCGACGAAGTGCGCGCGATCGATCTTCAGATGATCGAGCACCGCGAGCGCATCGGTGTAGAAATGCGTGTAGCCGTAGACCTCGCCATCAGGCACGTCCGATGGCGTGTAGCCGCGCGCGGAATAGGTGATGCAGCGATGGCCGCGCGAGAAGTAGCGCATCTGCGGCTCCCAATTGGTGTAGTCGGCGGCGAATTCGTGCAGAAAAAGTATTGGCGTGCCCGTGCCTGCTTGTTCGAAATAGAGGCGGCAATTGTCCTTCGTGAGGGCGTGAGGCATCCGGTTTTCTCCCAGAGGTGGCTGCGACATTGGAATGCCGTCCTGCGGTTAGCGCATACGAACCTAACACTTATTAATCATCTTAATCATCGTCCAAAATCTCCGCGACCGCGTCTTGTTCTCGCCACATCAGGATACTGATACAGCCCGCGGATGTCGGCCACCGCACGGGCCGATTGGGAAGTGGGGGTGTCAACGAAGGATGAAGAATGTTCGAGTTGTTTGCGTCTCGCCTGTCGCGCTGTGTCGTCGCGCTGGCTGTTTCCTTCGCGGCGGTCGCCGCGCTCATCTCTCCGGCGTCAGCACGACCTCATCGTCATAGCGCAGAGCGGCACGCTTACGCGCATCACGCCAGCAGACATCATCATTACCGGCATGCACGCAGTTCGCGCTTCGAGCGCGGCGCGGCGCAATTGCAGGCGAGCGGCTTCGGCAACACCTTCGCCAGCTATGACCCGAACGCCAATAGCGGCGGCATCGCCACGAGCGGCAGCGGTGGAATGGCTATGAGCGGCGGCGGTGGAATGGCCAAGAGCGGCAACGCTGGAATGGTTACCAGCGATAGCGGTGGGATGACCACGCGCGCCAGCCGTCGAACCATGAGGCGTGGCGGTGGGATGACCACTAACGCGAATGTTGGCGGCGTGGCCAATACCGCGACGAGCAGCGGCGGCTTCGGCGGCGGGTCGGGCCTCGTGTCCGAGGCACGCCGCTATGTCGGCGGCAATCCGACCGGCCGCGGTAGCCTGTGGTGCGCGCGGTTCATGAACATGGTGCTTGAGAAAACCGGTCACCGTGGCACCGGCTCCGACTTGGCGAACTCGTTCGCGCATTACGGCACGCGTGTCTCCGGTCCTCAGGTCGGCGCCATCGCGGTCATGTCGCGCGGCGGCCGGGGCGGTCATGTCGGCATCATCACCGGCGTCGACGCGCAGGGCAATCCGATCATGATCTCCGGCAACAACGGCAACCGCGTCCGCGAAGCGCCGATCTCGCGCGGCCGGATCTACGCCTATGTGATGCCGAATTGAGGTGCGTCATTGCGAGCGCAGCGAAGCAATCCAGAATCCCTCGCGGAGACAGTCTGGATTGCTTCGTCGCTTCGCTCCTCGCAATGACGGAGTTTGCCGAGAAAGCGCCCCGTCACACCAGCTTCGGCTGTTCCACCGCAACCGCGTCGCCCACGCCGATGTCGCCGTCGGCGATCACCTCGGCATAGATGCCGCAGTCCATGTGGCCGAGATTGCTCGAGAGCGTGGCCGGGATTTCGAGATCGCGCCTGGCGGTCTGAGGATCGACATTGGTGGCCGGGCAGCGCTTGATGCGCTTGACCACTTCCAGCCGGGCCTGTCCGATCGCCAGCGTCTGGCCGACGAGGTCGAGCTCGGACCAGGCCGGCCAGCCCTTCACGTAGAGATTGGCGCGGAAGCGCAGCGGGTGGACGGCGGCGCTGCCGAGCATGGTCTCGAGTGCGCGGACGCTGTCGAGATTGATGATGGACACGACCTTGCGGGCGACGTCGGAAAAGCTGTGGTCGCGGCCGGACAGGACCTTGGGCGGGCCCTTCAGCTCCGGCTGAAAGTTTTCGCTGAAATAGTTCTCGATGGCGGCGCGCCCGGCGGCGGTCTCAAGATCGCCGCTGGCGACGATCTGGCCGTCCTTGCGGATGGTCAGGCGATGGGTCGCGTCCTCGAACCGGCCGTCGAGCGAAGCCAGCCGCTCATTGCGCGCCAGCATCAGGAACTGGATCTTCGGCTTCCACTGCGGCTCTTCCGGATCGAAGCCGCTGGGGCCGTTCTCGATGGCATAGCGGCGGTCGGCGGGCAGTGTCTGGCCGGTCTGCAGGGAGACGCGGGGCAGGGGCTCCGGCGTCAGGCCCTTGATCGGATAGCGGTAGAGGCCGGTGATCTCGGCGATCTGGTTGGCTGTCGTTGCGCTCGGTGTCATGCCGCTACTTAGGGGATTCGGCCCAACGGCGCCAAGCGGGCGGATCCGCGCACGAAATTGTGAACTCGCCTCTTCCGGTCCGAGGCCTCGCTTCCCACATCTGGGTCAGGCCGGCGCCAGCGCCGGCTGATAACGACCGTTGCCGGTTGAGAAACGTCAATGCGGTCATCGGAAACCCAATGAAGATGCCGTTTGGAGTGCCTTAGAGGGCTCCAGGGGCAGGCCGAGGGACAGAGAAGAATGAACATCGAGAAATATACCGAACGCTCCAGGGGCTTCGTCCAGTCTGCGCAGTCGCTTGCGGTGCGCGAAGGGCACCAGCAGTTTTCGACCCTGCACGTCCTGAAAGTGCTGCTGGACGACAATGAAGGCCTCGCTGCCGGCCTGATCGACCGCGCCGGCGGCAATTCCCGCGCAATCCTGAAGGCGACCGAGGACGCCCTGAACAAGGTGCCGAAGGTCTCTGGCGGCGGAGCCGGCCAGATCTATCTGGCGCCCGAGCTCGCCCGCACCTTCGACGCGGCTGAGAAGGCCGGCGAGAAGGCCGGCGACAGCTTTGTCACGGTCGAGCGGTTGCTGCTCGGCCTCGCGCTGGAGAAGACCAGCGAGGCGGGTGCGATCCTGGCCAAGGGCGGCGTCACCCCGCAAAACCTCAACGCGGCGATCGAAGCGCTGCGCAAGGGCCGCACCGCGGATTCCGCGACGGCCGAGAACGCCTACGACGCGCTGAAGAAATATGCCCGCGACCTCACCCAGGCGGCGCGCGACGGCAAGCTCGATCCGGTCATCGGCCGCGACGAGGAGATCCGCCGCACGATCCAGGTGCTGTCGCGCCGGACCAAGAACAATCCCGTCCTGATCGGAGAGCCCGGCGTCGGCAAGACCGCCATCGCCGAGGGTCTGGCGCTGCGCATCGTCAACGGCGACGTGCCGGAGAGCCTGAAGGACAAGAAGCTGCTGTCGCTCGACCTCGGCTCGCTGATCGCCGGTGCAAAATATCGCGGCGAATTCGAGGAGCGGCTGAAGGCCGTGCTCCAGGAGGTGACCGGGAGCGAGGGCAATTTCGTCCTGTTCATCGACGAGATGCACACGCTGATAGGCGCCGGCAAGGGCGACGGCGCGATGGACGCGTCCAACCTGCTCAAGCCTGCGCTCGCCCGCGGCGAGCTGCACTGCATCGGCGCGACCACGCTCGACGAGTACCAGAAGCACGTCGAAAAGGACGCGGCGTTGGCGCGGCGTTTCCAGCCAATCTTCGTCAGCGAGCCCTCGGTCGAGGATACGATCTCGATTCTGCGCGGGCTGAAGGACAAGTACGAGCAGCACCATGGCGTGCGGATCACCGATTCCGCGCTGGTCGCCGCCACGACGCTGTCCAACCGCTACATCACCGACCGCTTCCTGCCGGACAAGGCCATCGACCTCATGGATGAGGCGGCGGCGCGGCTGAAGATGCAGGTCGATTCCAAGCCGGAAGAGCTGGATTCGATGGATCGGGAGATCATCCGGCTGAAGATCGAACAGGAAGCATTGAAGAAAGAGAGCGATGCCGGTTCGAAGAGCCGCCTGCAGACGCTGGAGAAGGAGCTGGCCGACCTCGAGGAGAAGTCCGCGGCGCTCACCGCACGCTGGAGCGCGGAGAAGAACAAGCTCTCCGACGCCCAGAAGCTGAAGGCCGAGCTCGACGGCTTGCGGGTCGAACTTGCCAACGCACAGCGGCGCGGTGAATTCCAGAAGGCCGGCGAGCTGGCCTATGGCCGGATCCCCGAGCTCGAAAAGCAGCTTGCAGAGATCGAGGCCAAGGAGAACTCCGGCGAGATGATGGAGGAGGCGGTCACCGCCAACCACATCGCGCAGGTGGTCTCGCGCTGGACCGGCGTGCCCGTCGACAAGATGCTGGAAGGCGAGAAGGACAAGCTCCTGAGGATGGAGGACTCGCTCGGCAAGCGCGTCGTCGGCCAGGCCGAGGCCGTGCGTGCGGTCGCGACCGCGGTGCGCCGTTCGCGCGCGGGGCTGCAGGATCCGAACCGGCCGACCGGCTCGTTCATGTTCCTCGGGCCCACCGGCGTCGGCAAGACCGAACTGACGAAAGCGCTCGCCGAATATCTGTTCAACGACGAGACCGCGATGGTCCGCCTCGACATGTCCGAATACATGGAGAAGCACTCGGTCTCGCGGTTGATCGGCGCGCCTCCGGGCTATGTCGGCTATGACGAGGGCGGTGCGCTGACCGAAGCGGTGCGGCGCCGGCCCTATCAGGTCGTGCTGTTCGACGAGATCGAGAAGGCGCATCCCGACGTCTTCAACGTCCTGTTGCAGGTGCTCGACGACGGCCGCCTCACCGACGGCCAGGGCCGCACCGTCGATTTCCGCAACACGCTGATCATCATGACCTCGAACCTTGGTTCGGAGTTTCTGGTGAACCAGCCGGAGGGCGAGGACACCTCGGCCGTGCGCGAGCAGGTGATGGGAATGGTGCGGGGACATTTCCGCCCCGAATTCCTCAATCGCGTCGACGAGATCATCCTGTTCCATCGCTTGCAGAGAAGCGAGATGGGCCGGATCGTCGAGATCCAGTTCGCGCGGCTGCAAAAGCTTTTGACAGATCGCAAGATCGTGCTGACGCTCGACGCCGCGGGCCGCGACTGGCTCGCCGCCAAGGGCTGGGATCCCGCCTACGGCGCACGGCCGCTCAAGCGCGTGATCCAGCGTCACGTCCAGGATCCGCTCGCCGAGATGATCCTGGCCGGCGACGTCAAGGACGGTGACAGCGTTGCGATCTCGTCCGAAGGCAACGTGCTGACCTTCAACGGCAAGGCGCCGCAGACCGCGGAGATCGCCCAGTTCGAGGCGCCGGTGTCGAAGCGGAAGTTGAACTGAGCGCCGGCATTCGAAGCCTGAAGCAACAAGCCGCCCCGGAGAGTTCAATCTCTCCGGGGCGGTTTCTTTGTGGGTTATTGACGATTTTGCTGCAGCCGGAGTGTGGTTTGTCTAGGTCGTGCAATCTTTACGGTGGGGCCCTACCGGCATATGCAATCCAATCCACATTTTTGAGCGCGGGGACTTATTTCTTCGTGACCTTGTAGATCGCGTTCTCGATGTCAGACGAGAAATAGATCGTGCCGGATTCCCCGATGCCGACGCCCGTCGGAATATGCGTTGGCAGTCCTCCGGGCGCGCCCACCAGGCCGATCGGGAGATTGGCCGCGATCTCGGTGACCGTGCCGCTCTCAGGTGCGATCTCGATCAATCGCTTGGCGCCGACCTCCGCCACGATCAGCTTGCCGTCGCCGGCGCGTGCGATCCCTTCGGGCATTTTCAGGTCCTTGGCGACCACCGTCTTTTCGCCGTTGCTCTCGATCATCGAGACGACGCCGGAAAAGGCTTCGGTGACATAAACCTCGCCACGCGATCCCGCGACGAGCCCGACCGGGCCCTCGAGGCCGCCGATCAGTGTGGTGCGGTCCTTGCCGTGCTCGCCGCTGACGCGGACCAGCGATTTGGTGCCGAGCTCGGCCACCAGAATGCTGCCGTCCGCGAGCACGATCGCGTCGTGCGGCGCCTTGAAGCCGTGCAGCATGTCCCGGGTGGCGCCGGTCTTGCCGTCGATCACCTGCACCGTGCCGGTGAACCAGCTCGACAGGACCACGTCGTTGCCCTTCGCCGTTGCGCTCATCGGATATTCGAGCGCGACGCCGGCAGCGTGCATGCGGGCCTTCTCGGTGACCTCGCCAGTAGCACCGTCCACTGTGCGATAGGCGAACACGTCGGCGACGTGGATCGTGTCCTTGCCGTTCTCTGACGTGACGCCGATGCCGCCGGGCAAGGCGAGCTTGCCAATGATGACCTGCCGCGCCTGGCCGGTCGCCGGATCGACCTCCTGGATGCCGTTGTCGGCCATGTTGGAGACGTAGATCCGGTCCTTGCCGTCGATCGCGAGATTGTCCAGCGACGGCTTCAACTGCGCGACCATGGTCTTGGTGCCCGACTTGGGATCGACCTGAACGAGCTGGCCGAGCGCGGTGTCGACCACCCAGAGATTGCCCTTGGAATCGAAGTTCACCGCGGCCGGGACCTTGAAGCCGTCCGCGACGACGGTCAGCTCGGCCTTGTCGACGTCGACCTTTGCGACCTGTCCCTTGAACCAGAGCGGACCGTAGAGCTTGTCGTCGGGACCGAACTCGAAGCCGTTGAGGCCGCCCATCTTCTCCATGATCTGGCGCGGCGGTTTGACGCCCTCGACGTCGATCTCATAGAGCGTGTCGCCGAGAAAGACGGTGGTGGCGTAGAGCCTGCCGTCCTTGCGGAAGGCGAGCGAGTTGATGCCGGGAAGGCCGGAAGCGAGCTTCGTGATCGGGCCGTCGCCCTTGCGCGAATAAAGATCGCCGGCCAGAAATCCGGTCCAGGCCATGGTGCCGTCGGGGGCGAATGCGATGTCGTCGGCCATTCCGATCGGGGCGGGGATTGCAACCTTGGCGATACCGCCGGCGATGTCGACCTCGTAGAGCGCCGCGCCCGCGACGCTGCCGGCAAACAGATGGCCGGCCTTGTCGATCGCAAGCCCGTGCACGCCGTGGAACGCCGAGCCGGGGACGAGCCGGGTGACCTCCCAGTTTTCGGCCGAAACGCTGGTGGCGGAGACAATCGCAGCGACGAAGGCTGCGCAGGCGAGCCTGTTCTTCATGGCGAGACCTCCTGTTTTTTGGAAAGTATTCGCTCCCCACGCCGCTTTGGCAAACGAAACTTGACGTTGTGATGGCGCCAAGCGGGCCTCGCGCATCGACGTCAAATCCGGATCGTGTTTGAAGATGACCGGCCGATCTCGGCCGGTTCGCCGGCTTTACCGGTTGGTGACCTGCAACGGTCCGCCGGTTGCGTCCGACATCCGGGCGATGGCGCCGGCGCGGCCGCTCATCATGCCGTCGAGCCGGTCGCGCTCCTTCTCGAAGCCGGCCAGCATCGGGCCTTCCAGTGAGCGGCCGCGCGGCAATTTCACACGCAGCGGATCGACGAAGCGGCCGTTGACCAGGATTTCGTAGTGGACGTGCGGGCCGGTCGACGCGCCGGTCGAACCGACGAAGCCGATCACCTGGCCCTGCCGCACCTTCTTGCCGGGCTCCATGCCCTTGGCGAAGGCCGACATATGGCCATAGGCGGTCTCGTAGCCGTTGTTGTGCTTGATGCGGATGTATTTGCCGTAGCCGCCCTCGGGGCCGGCCTTCTCGATCACGCCGTTGCCGGAGGCGAAGATCGGCGTGCCGTAGGAGGTGGCCCAGTCGACGCCGGTGTGCATCTTCACAAAGCCGAGGATGGGGTGACGGCGGCCGCCGAAGCCGGAGCGCATGATGGCGTTGTTGACCGGCTTGCGCACCAGGAACTTCTTCGCGCTCTTGCCGGTCTCGTCATAGTAGTCGACGACGCCGTCGTCGGGGCTCTGGTAGCGGTAGTATTTCTTGGTTTCGCCGCCGAGCGTGAGCGAAGCGAACAGCACGTCGTTCTTTTCGCTAGCGGTCACGCCTTCGTCTTCGCCGGCGTAGAACACGTCGAATGAATCGCCCGGCGCCACCTTGCGCTGGAAATCGACGTCGTAGGAGTAGATCTTGATCATGTCGTCGATGACGGGCATCGGCACTTTGTTGCGCATCGCGGTCTCGTAGATGCTCTGGTAGAGCCGCACGCCCGTGCCGTCATCGTCGTCATCGTCGTCGCTGTTGGCGTTCGCCGCCGCGTCGGCGACGGTATTCATGCTGGAGACGTCGACGGCGACGTATTTGCCGAGATCGGACAGCGCCGCGATCGCCTCGACCATGGTCTCGTTGGCGATGACGACGCGGTAGGGCTGCAGACGGGCGCCGGGGCTTGCGGGCGCCATCAGGATGCGCAGCTTCTCGCCTTCCTTCAGGCCGCCGTCGCGGCCGCGCGGCCCAAGCGTCGCGGTGATCGCCTTGATCTCCTCGGCCGTGGCGCCGAGATCGCGCAGCACGCCGGCGACGCTGTCGCCCTTCTTGACCACGTGGACGCGTTCGCCGTTGGGATTGCCGCCGGTGATCTGTTCCTTGGTCTTCGGCAGCAGCGTGACGTTTTCCGGCACCACGCGCGTCTCGAAGCCGGCGTACGGATCGGACGGCGACACTTCGGTGGCGTAGGCGCTTCTGATCTCGGACGGGGCGGTCGCGCCGGAGACGTCGGCCGCAGCATTGGAGAGCGCGGCATAGCGCACCCCGCCATTGCCGCGCCAGTTGGCGGCATCGCGGACCCGCATCAGGATGTCGTCCAGCGCCACCACTGCGGTAATCTTGGCTTTCGGCAGCACCTGGGAGAGGTCCTTGGTGACGAAGGATACCTCGGCGTCGGGTTCGACGGCCTCCGGATTGTTCGGATCCTCGGATGCCGTCTTCGGATCGGAGCCGACATCGGTGAGAAGGCGCTGGGCGTTGAACGGCGGGATCTTCGCCGACAGGTCGCTCGTCGTCATCGACAGATTGCCGGCAATCCGGATGAAGGGACGCACCCGCATCACGTCGCGGTTGCCGACGCGGGCGACGGTCGAGACGCGCACGATGTTGCGCGAGGCCGTGGCTTCGTTCGGCGGCGGCAGGCGGTCGCTCTTGTGCAGCGTGGCGGCGCGGTCGGCTGCGCCGAATGCGCCGCGCAGCGCGCCTTCGACGCGCTCCGGCACCTTGGCGAAGGTCATCTCGCCGTCGAGCGAAGCGAAAACGGCGCCGCCGATCAGGGCTGCGCCGCAAAGTCCGGTTAGAATAGTCCCGCTGAACCATTGCACCGAGACGCGGCGCCGATCGATGACAGCGGCTTCGGAACCATCGACGGACAGCGGCGGCTCGTGGCCGAGATCGATGATCCCGGTCTCACGCCCGTAAGCGCCGCGTGACGTCCTGTGGTTCAACCCAAGTCCCCCAATCAACGACCCGAGAGCCCGATTTCGAGCAGCCCGTTCCGGACAGTCCTGTTTCGAGCCCCTCCTTACGCCGCCCTCTCTGGGGCGTCTCTGGAAAAGGCAAGCCGCATAGGCGTCCGCGGTCAGAAGGCCCAGATGACGGACCGGCCGAAATTACGAACAGCTAAGCGGAAAAAGATCTCTCGATGTGTCTCGAATGTCTGAAGAAGGCTGCTTCATCGGATGATCGCCTTCCTCTGACCCCACACAAACCGCCGGCAGCCCCCACTGGCATCCATGCGATTCAAGCTTCGTCTGTACCAGAACGCCGGGGGATTGTGGCTCAAGTACGGCGCCTAATATGGAAAAGTTTCCGGAACGGCAGGGGGGCCGAGGGCCTTCCAGGGGCGGGCGCCCCAAGCCGCGGCCAAGCCGCGCCAAGCCGCGCCAAGTCACGTCCAAGTCACGTCCAAGCCGCTTCCGGAGCCCGCTCAGGCCCAATCTTTTTTTGGGTTTTTTCTCAGCGTCGGCCCGATCCATCCGCTCGGCGCCTTTCTAACCAGCTGTAATTACGTGTATTTTTTGAATAATCCACCGTGCGACGATTTTCTGACAATCGGCGTTGACAACCCCGATGGGTGGGGCCTATAACCCGACCACTGAGCGCGGCGCCGCCGGGTCACTGACCAAGGCGAGCGAACGCGCCACTGATGCTCCTCACCTTGTTGAGTGACACAACAGTCGACGTAAGTCGATTGGAGTTCATCCATCGTCGGTAAGGGTGTCGGAACCCTTCCTCTCTGGAAGGTTGGGGCCTCCTGGTCCCGGGCTGTTTGACAAGTGAAGATGAAGAAAGAGAAACGTGGACGGCGGAGTCCTTGCGGGTCTCGCATTTAAAGAGCTTCGGCTTTTTGGATCGGGACCGGACGAAAGACTTCGGCGGTACACGTTTTAAGGTTACACCATCGTTGCCAGCGATGTGAATCGCGGGCAGCTCATCGACTTCGGTCGATGAAAAATGGTGGGACCTCGTCAAAACGTTGTGATCAGCCGGTTCAAAGTTCAAGTCCAACTTGAGAGTTTGATCCTGGCTCAGAGCGAACGCTGGCGGCAGGCTTAACACATGCAAGTCGAGCGGGCGTAGCAATACGTCAGCGGCAGACGGGTGAGTAACGCGTGGGAACATACCTTTTGGTTCGGAACAACACAGGGAAACTTGTGCTAATACCGGATAAGCCCTTACGGGGAAAGATTTATCGCCGAAAGATTGGCCCGCGTCTGATTAGCTAGTTGGTGAGGTAATGGCTCACCAAGGCGACGATCAGTAGCTGGTCTGAGAGGATGATCAGCCACATTGGGACTGAGACACGGCCCAAACTCCTACGGGAGGCAGCAGTGGGGAATATTGGACAATGGGCGCAAGCCTGATCCAGCCATGCCGCGTGAGTGATGAAGGCCCTAGGGTTGTAAAGCTCTTTTGTGCGGGAAGATAATGACGGTACCGCAAGAATAAGCCCCGGCTAACTTCGTGCCAGCAGCCGCGGTAATACGAAGGGGGCTAGCGTTGCTCGGAATCACTGGGCGTAAAGGGTGCGTAGGCGGGTCTTTAAGTCAGGGGTGAAATCCTGGAGCTCAACTCCAGAACTGCCTTTGATACTGAGGATCTTGAGTTCGGGAGAGGTGAGTGGAACTGCGAGTGTAGAGGTGAAATTCGTAGATATTCGCAAGAACACCAGTGGCGAAGGCGGCTCACTGGCCCGATACTGACGCTGAGGCACGAAAGCGTGGGGAGCAAACAGGATTAGATACCCTGGTAGTCCACGCCGTAAACGATGAATGCCAGCCGTTAGTGGGTTTACTCACTAGTGGCGCAGCTAACGCTTTAAGCATTCCGCCTGGGGAGTACGGTCGCAAGATTAAAACTCAAAGGAATTGACGGGGGCCCGCACAAGCGGTGGAGCATGTGGTTTAATTCGACGCAACGCGCAGAACCTTACCAGCCCTTGACATGTCCAGGACCGGTCGCAGAGATGTGACCTTCTCTTCGGAGCCTGGAACACAGGTGCTGCATGGCTGTCGTCAGCTCGTGTCGTGAGATGTTGGGTTAAGTCCCGCAACGAGCGCAACCCCCGTCCTTAGTTGCTACCATTTAGTTGAGCACTCTAAGGAGACTGCCGGTGATAAGCCGCGAGGAAGGTGGGGATGACGTCAAGTCCTCATGGCCCTTACGGGCTGGGCTACACACGTGCTACAATGGCGGTGACAATGGGACGCTAAGGGGCAACCCTTCGCAAATCTCAAAAAGCCGTCTCAGTTCGGATTGGGCTCTGCAACTCGAGCCCATGAAGTTGGAATCGCTAGTAATCGTGGATCAGCACGCCACGGTGAATACGTTCCCGGGCCTTGTACACACCGCCCGTCACACCATGGGAGTTGGTTTTACCTGAAGACGGTGCGCTAACCAGCAATGGAGGCAGCCGGCCACGGTAGGGTCAGCGACTGGGGTGAAGTCGTAACAAGGTAGCCGTAGGGGAACCTGCGGCTGGATCACCTCCTTTCTAAGGATGGTTCTTCAGAAGCTTGCTTCTATCGAACCGTTTTAGAAACATCAGTGGCCAACGGTCGTCAGGATCGTTGAGCTGCATTGGCGGGATTTCGCCGTCTTCGTTTCTCTTTCTTCGCGGACGAACACGCGCTGGGGCTGCAACCTTGCAGAATCCCTGGTCCTTGACTGGATATGCGTTAGGGGCTTGTAGCTCAGTTGGTTAGAGCGCGCGCTTGATAAGCGTGAGGTCGGAAGTTCAAGTCTTCCCAGGCCCACCACACTCATCGAGTGAGCATTCGTCTTCTGGTTACGGGGCCATAGCTCAGCTGGGAGAGCGCGTGCTTTGCAAGCATGAGGTCGTCGGTTCGATCCCGTCTGGCTCCACCAGATGGTTTGATCACCGACTACTCATACCGTCGTCCGCGAAACATCACTTCGCACTTACTAGTCCGGATGGACAGTAAGCTGCGTGATTTCTGACATCGTAAAGAGGAGATCGATCCGAGTTGGATCGGGCAACAAGTAATTGTTGCGCGATACTTCATTATCTCCGGATCATTTCGGCGCTCGTGCGTCTTCCAGGGTAGCTCACAAGGCTGCGTCTGAAGGACACGCGAGTTGTAAATGATCCTTTTAGCGAAGCTTGACCGCCTCGCTATCGGAACGATCTTACGAAGCAAGCTGGTCTTTCTAATCATTGTCCGGCTGCAGATAGCGTTCATCGAGGGCGCGTGCCTTAGAGACTTAGGTTTCTTGGCAATTCTGCAGACAACATTCTGCCGAGTGTGTGGACATTGATAATGAGAGCAATCAAGTGCCTTAAGGGTGTTCGGTGGATGCCTTGGCGCTGAGAGGCGATGAAGGACGTGCTACGCTGCGATAAGCCGTGGGGAGCTGCGAAGAAGCTTTGATCCATGGATTTCCGAATGGGGAAACCCACCTTCGATAGCCGGAACTCCAAGACCTCAGTCGAAAGATTGTGGTGTGGGGTTCGAACAGAAATGTGAGATGCCTAAGCCTTTAGATTTCGATCGAAGAGGTTTTGGATTTCCGGTTATCAAAAGAAGGTATGAGACTTCTGAATACATAGGAGGTTTCAAGCAAACCCAGGGAACTGAAACATCTAAGTACCTGGAGGAAAGGACATCAACAGAGACTCCGTTA
>NZ_VSST01000013.1:0-65000 GCF_019402665.1 Bradyrhizobium canariense | reverse complement strand
CATGCGCTTCCCTCCGCTAAGTCGATGCTTCGACCAGGGAACGATCTTGGTGTCGTCTTGTCTTCGTCGACGCTCGACGTTTTCTGTTGAGACGTTGTGGCGTTTCCGAACGGCCCTTGCGGGCACTCGTAGATGGAATTCCGATCGTTGCGGTTCCGCGAGCGAGGATGACCGGGCGCTTCGCCGGAATCAAGTCTGATGTCTCAAGCCTCATGGGCGCCTCGCAGGTGCGAACGCCAGCCTGACGCAAGTCGGGCTGGCACGCGATCTGCTATTCCATCGCGCAAAAACCAGGGAGGCTCGCGCATGACGGGCAAGACGATCGTGGTCGCCGGAGCGAGCGGTCTCGTCGGCAATGCCGCGTTGCGACACTTCGGCATCTCGAGCGGGTGCGATGTCATTGCCCTGTCCCGGCGGAGGCCGCGCGACCGCTACGGCGCCCGTCATGTCCCGATCGACCTGACCAGCGCAGCGGATTGCGGCCGCGCCGCCTCGGAACTGAGCGGCGCGACGCATCTGATCTACGCTGCGCTCTACGAGGCGCCGCAGCTCGTCGACGGCTGGCGCGACCCGCAGCAGATCAAGACCAACGATTTGATGCTGCGCAATCTGATGGGTGCGCTCGAGCCGGTCTCACCCGGCCTCAAGCATGTCGCCCTGTTGCAGGGCACCAAGGCCTATGGCGTCCACGTTCGCCCCCTGACCGTGCCGGCTCGCGAAGGCCGTTCCGAAATGTACGAGCAGCCCAATTTCTACTGGGCGCAGGAAAACTTCTTGCGCGAACTGCAAGCCGGCAAGGCTTGGCATTGGAGCATCCTGCGGCCGGTGCTGATCGTCGGCCTCGCCATGGGCGGCGCCATGGACCTGATCCCGCCGCTCGGCGTCTATGCCGCGATGCTGCGCGAGCAGGGCAGGCCGCTGGATTACCCCGGCGGCGCCGCGCGGGTGGCGCAGGCTGTCGATGTCGACCTCCTCGCCCGCGCCATCGCCTGGTCGGGCGAGGCCGAGGCCGCGCGCAACGAAGCCTTCAACGTGACCAATGGCGACGTCTTTACCTGGGAGAACATCTGGCCTGCGGTCGCCGATGCGCTGGAGATGAAGCCGGGCAAGCCGGTCCCGCTGTCGCTCACCAGGGAGTCTCCATCCTGGGTCGCCCCCTGGGATGCGCTGCGGCGCAAGCACGACCTTGCATCGCCAGCGCTAGTGGAATTCGTCGGCCTCTCATTCCAATACGCCGATTACAGCCTGCGCTACGGCCACACTGAATCCGGTCCGCCCTCGATCGTCTCGACCGTGAAGATCAACCGCGCCGGCTTCACCGAGATGATGGATACCGAGGACATGTTCCGGAAGTGGTTCAGGCAGGCGAAGCAAGAGCGACTGCTTCCCTGACGCACAACCAAAGCCGATATTCCGGGACGGTTGCGCAGGTCAGATTGTGACCCGGAGCGGTCCCCCGGCCGAGCCGGTTCGAACGGCTTCAAGTCTGGCTTTTGGTGGATTGTTTTGTCGTTCGCGATCCGGCCGTTCTTCTGTTTGCGTCGATCAACTGCGCCGGAAATTTAGAAGTCGCCGTTTGACCGGTGCAGACAGGCACGCTGCGTGCTTCATATGAGGGAATTTATGGACGCTGGTGGCTGAGAAAAGGATTGCGGCGTGCCGTACTGGGTCAAACGAATTCTCCTGAAATCGGGAGACCTTGTGACCGAGAAGGAGTTTGGTCGCGATGAGAACTATTTTCAGGGGCCCGCGCCCATCGTGGGCGATGTGATAAACGTTCGCTGCCACGGTAGGAATTTCGACGCTAAAGTCGTTTGGGGGAATTGGCCCGGGAGAAATCATGCAGCGGAGACAGTTGTGCCGCTCCGGGTCGAAGAGATTTAGCGTGGCTGCTGTTGGCCGCATAGCGGGCGTATCCGCCCAAAGTGCAATAGCGGCTTTTGACCCGTTTGAGACATCGCAGCCCATCTTAACGGTGCCATTTTCGTTTGGTCTCACCCTGGTCTAGCGGGTCCCGGCGCCGACCTTCAAGATCACCACCGTCCTGTTTTATACGTGTTTATAGGGTGTAGTTCGACGCCATCCGGATACGATGGCGCTGAGCGTGCAATGGAGATATTTGATGCCGAAACTGCCGGGCGCCGATTTCCTTCATCGATTGGCAGATATCGCCGATCGCGAAACCTTGCCGCGCTTCCGAACCGACCTTGCCGCCGATTCCAAAACTGGGGAGGCTTACTTTGACCCGGTGACCGAGGCTGACCGGGAAGCCGAGATTGCGATTCGAGCAGTGATCGAAACCGAATATCCCGACCATGCCATTCTGGGCGAAGAATTCGGTCTAACCGGAAGTGGCTCTTACCGCTGGGTCTTGGACCCGGTGGATGGGACTCGTCCCTTCATCTGCGGCCTTCCTGTCTGGGGCACGCTGATCGGTCTCACCGTCGATGGCCGAGCCGAACTGGGAATGATGAGCCAGCCCTTCACGAGTGAGCGTTTCTGGGCCACTTCCGATGGGGCCTGGTGCGAACGTGCAGGCAAGCGCCAACGACTGTCCACGCGAGACGTCGGCACCCTGTCGCGGGCTATCCTGCATACGACTTCGCCTGAGCACTATCATGGTGAGCTCAAGCAGGGCTTTGATCGCCTTTCCGCTTCGGTCCGGATGACCCGCTACGGGGGCGAATGCTATGCTACGGCAATGCTCGCTGCTGGCCGTATCGACCTCGCCGTCGAACCTTCGCTGCAGCCCCACGATATCGTCGCGTTGATCCCGATCATCGAAAAGGCGGGGGAGTGGTGACGCGGATCGATGGCGGGCGAGCTGAGGAGGGTGGCCCGGTCTTAGCTTCGGCAACTGCCGGTCTTCATACACAGGCCCTTCACCTCCTCAATAGCGGAGGTTAGCGCGCGGACTTACAGGCTAACGAAGACGGATCTGCTGTCGATTAGAGAAATACTGGTGGCCCTTAGCTGACCCATCGCGGCATGGTTCGAGGCCGGTTTTGACCCATACCGGAGGTAGCCCATTTAGCGATCATCCAACACGATCTTGCAGCAAAGCCGGAAGGTCACTCATTCGATGGAAAAGGTTTCCGCAGATTGCTCCCAGTTGCAGTCCAGTTTCCGGATCGCCGCCGGTAAAACCTAAGACCCGCATCCCTGCGGCCTTTGCTGCCTGAACTCCGGACACCGAGTCCTCAACGACGATGCAGCGTGAAGGGTGAACGCCCATCGTTTGCGCCGCGTGCAGGAACAGGCCTGGATCTGGCTTCCACGAACCCACCTCGTAAGCGCTAAATATGCGCCCCTCGAAGCGGCCCAGCAGTTTCGCCAGTCCCAGTGTGTGCGTGAGCTTCGCCATCGGCCCGTTTGACGCTACACAAATGGGATCGGTAATTTCAGCTAATGCCGCATGGATTCCGTCGATCGGCTTCAGTTCGGCATCAAACGCAAATGCGGTTGCTCGTCTGACGTCGTCAATGAAGGTTTCACGAACGTCTCGACCCAACCGGCGCTCAATTGCTCGTACGCAATCCGTCATCTTTAGCCCTCGGAAAGACCGGATAGCCTCCTCCACACTAATCGCGGCTCCTTCCTCCGATGCTGCTTTGGCCAAGACGGTCACCGCAATGGTCTCGCTATCGACCAAAACGCCGTCCGAATCAAAGATAATTAGCTCTGTCACGCCGAGGTCCAAGTGGGAACAGTCTTGCGATGTCACGGAGTAGAGCGACATTCGATGCTACGCGCAATCGTCGTTTTGCGACAGTCGGCGGCAGAACTCGGCGTCCCGCGCGTCTGCGCCTCAGCGTTCGCCCTTGGCACCCCATCTGGTATTCTTTGCCGCATGAAGCCCCATTCGTATTGATCCAAGGGACTAGCACATGAAAGAAGCCATTATCCGTCGTGCAACAGAACACGATCTCTCGGAAGTTCTGAACCTTTACGGGCACCTCCATCCGCACGAAGCTCAACTGGAGCCAGCTACGGCTGAGCGCGTCTGGTCCAATCTGCTTTCATCGGGGTTTATGACTGTGATCGTGGTGCAAGCAGGTGAAAAGCTTCTATCGTCGTGTACGCTCGCAATTGTGCCCAATCTGTCTCGGAGCGGCCGATCATATGGCGTCATTGAGAATGTAGTCACCCACGCCGACCATCGCAAATCAGGGCTCGGGCGACGGGTTCTCACCTATGCGCTTGAGATTGCATCGCAGGCCGACTGCTATAAGGTCCACTTGGCGACGGGGTCCAAGCGTGAGACGACCCTGCGCTTCTACGAGCGAGCAGGATTCGAACGAGGCGGCAAGACTTACTTCGAAGTGCGGCCGTAGGTGTCATTGGCCCTCCGATGTGCTTGGGGACGTGTCGGGAAAGCAGCGGCCAGATGGATACAGAATTGGGCGAGCACTGAGCGAGTTGCTGTGCGCGCCTAGGCGCTGTTAGTATTGCGCCCATGCCGTTCGCCATTACACTCTGCTTAGACCCCATCAGCGCTGTTCCTATCGAGGCAATGTGGCGCAAGCTTGCGACCAGCGGAATCGATGCCGATCGCTACCAACTTGGGTACGCGCCGCATATTACCCTGGCGATCTACCCGGACGAGACCCCCCTCAAGAGGCTACACACCGCGCTAGAAGATACCTCTCGAAATTGGGAGGCCCTCCCGATGAGCTTGAGCGGATTGGGGGCTTTCCCGGGTAACGGCACCGTTCTATGGGCCGTGCCGATCGTGACGCGCGATTTGCTTGCGCGGCATCAGGCCATACAAACCGCACTTCCCGATCTTAAAGTTGATGCGCATTATCGACCGGGAGCTTGGGTGCCGCACGTGACGTTATCGGCAGCTTTGCCCGACCCGGGGCCGGCTCTCATGGCTCTCCTATCAAGCTGGGAACCAACCACCGGCTTTCTCGATCGCGTGGAATTGGTGCGTTTCCGTCCCGTCGAAGTGCTGTACAGCTCGGTGTGCCGGCAAAGCGATTCGTAACTCAGGATGTCGCTTCTTCCCATAGCTTCCCTGAGTCGATCTTCAGCTTGAGTCCGCAAAGCGTCGGACAGCGGAGTAGGCCGCATCAATGAATCTCGATCTATGAGTGCGCGGCCTGCTCTGCGCTTGCAAACGCCGCCTCCATCGCCCGCCGCGTCCTGATCGTCTCGTTGCCCGCGTCAAATTCGACGTCACTCCAGCGCACGATCTCGCCATGGGCGACGTCGTGCTTCAGCCTCACGCGATGCGCCAGCCCGATCGGCAGCGCGCCGGCCTTGATGCTCGCGGCTGCCGGCACGAGCTTGCCCCACACCGTGTAGCCGCCTTCGCCGTCCAGCATCTCGCCGGCGCGCAGATTGCGCTTTGCCACGGCGGCGACATCGCCGCGGAAGCCGTGGGGCCGCCCGGTCGGCTCGCCCCGCAGTGCCGCCGACAGCACCGAGATGTTCAGCTCGAGGCCGATCAGATGATAGGGCTTGTACATCGCCGCGTACCGTCCGCTGCCATCGGTCTTGAGGCCGTATTGCCTGAAGCAGTCGGCGGCGTAGTCGTTCGGCGCCTCCAGCACGACGTAAACGCCCCAGCGCAGATCGCGAAACACCGGCCTTCCGTCGCGCTCGAGCGAGGAGACCACCTCCACGACGCCCGATCGCTCCAGCACGCCGCCCTTGCTGCGCGGCCGCATGATATGCGGGAGGTCGTCGACACCGCAGGGTGGGAACAGCAGACCCTCCGCAGGCACGTCCAGTCCGCAGGCGTTCGCAATCGCGGCCATCTCGATCGCCGATTTGGTGCCGTCGAGGAAGGAGTTGAACATCTGCGGATTCATCCCGGCCGATTGCGCCTCGCCCGCGGTCAACCCGTAATGCTGCCAGACGCTGTCAGGCGTCACGTCGTGATAGGCCGGCAGATATTTTGTCCCTTTGCCGGCGGCTACCACGTGAAAACCGGTGGCGCGGGCCCAATCCACCATCTCCGCGGTCAGCGCCGGCTGGTCGCCATAGGCGAGCGAATAGACCACGCCGGCTTTGCGGGCTTCCTCGGCGAGCAGCGGGCCCGCCAGCACGTCGGCCTCGACATTGACCATCACGATATGCTTGCCCGCCGCGATCGCGGCACGCGCATGCTTGATGCCGGCGGCCGGATTGCCGGTCGCCTCCACCACCGCGTCCATCGCGCCGCCCGCAATCGCGCGCGCGCCGTCATCGGTGAAGACGGTGGCGGCGATGCGGGCCTCGTCCCACCCGACCGTGCGGCAGGCCTCGCGCGCACGATCCCGGTCGATGTCGACAATGATGGGAACCACGAGCCCCGGCGTGTGCGGCACCTGCGCCAGAAACATCGAGCCGAATTTGCCGGCGCCGATCAGCGCCACACGGACGGGCTTGCCGGCGGAAGCGCGAGCCTGGAGGAGGCGGAAGAGGTTCATGGGGCTTGTCCTAAGCGCAACGATTGAAGCTCGTCATTCCGGGGCGCGCGAAGCGCGAGCCCGGAATCCATCCATCCGCGACTTCTGCGGCCTGATGGATTCCGGGCTCGACGCTACGCGCCGCCCCGGAATGACGCTTACTCCGCCGCCTGTCGCGGCGCACGGGCGAGCCGCACCAGCGCGTCGTCGTCCACCGTCTTAATCGGTGCGAAGTCGCGATGCGCGATGTACTCCGGCCGCGTCGGTGTGCGGATGTAGTTCGAAACCGCGTTCAGCGTCAGGTACACGATCTTGCGCGGGTAGGGCGTGATGTTGCCGGCCGAGCCATGCACGAGATTGCCGTGGAACATCAGCATGCCGCCGGGCTTTCCCGTCGGCGCCACGATGCCGCCCTGCTTGACCAGCCGCGTCACGGTCTCCTCGTCCAGCGTCCACAGCGGATACGAAGTCGTCGCGAGGTCGTGCGAGGCCTTGAGGTCGCCGGCGTTCTGGCTCTGCGGCACCAGCATCAGCGGGCCGTTGATCGGCATCACCTCGTCGAGGAAGATCGCGATGTTCATCGCGCGCGGCTCCGGCATGCCGTCGTCGCGCTTCCAGGTGCCGTAATCCTGGTGCCATTGCCAGACGTCGCCGGTGAAGGCGGATTTTGCGTTGATCTTGAACTGGTGCATGTAGACCTGCTCGCCGAACAATTGCTCGACCGGGTCGATCATGCGCGGATGCGCACCCAGAATGCCGAACGCCTCGTTGTAGAGATGCGCGGCAAAGGCGGTGCGCGGCGCGCCGCTCTTCTCGCGCCAGACTTCCGGCCGGTTCGCGTCATAGATGGCAACCGCCTCGCGCGCGAGGAGATCGACCTCCTCCGGGCTGAACAATTCCGGCAGGAACAGCCAGCCCTCGCGGTGGAAGAACTCCAATTGCTCCTGGGACAGTTTCATGGCGCGTCCTCCTTTGGTTTGTTTCTTGTCATTCCGGAGCGCGACGAAGTCGCGAACCCGGAATCTCCGCAGCATAGGCCGTCCGATGGATTCCGGGCTCGATGCTGCGCATCGCCCCGGAACGACAGCGTGTGCGGTTACGCCGCCTCTTCCGTCGCCCTCAATCTCTCTTCGGTCATTCGTCCCGCCGTCTGCGCGTGCGCAAGCGCCGCACGCTCGGCCGCCTTCGCGTCGCCCGCGAGAATGTGTCCGGCAATGTCGGCATGCTCGGCCCAGGCGCTGCCGCGATAGTCGAGTTCGGACAGCACCGTCGCCATCGAGCGGCGCATATGCGGCCATTGCGGCGTGATCGTCTCCTCGATCACGGGATTGCCGGCGAGCCGATAGATCGCGCGATGAAACGCGACGTCGAGCGCAATCAGCTCGGCGAGCGCGGTCTTGCCGTCGATCCCGCGTCCGGCGGCGAGCGCCGCCTCCAGCCGCGCGCGTCCCGCCGCATCGCTTGCGGCGCGCTCGCCGGCAAGCCGCGCCGCCAGGGCATCGATGGCTCCGCGCACCTCGTAGAGCTGGCGGATGCGTGCGGGATCGAGCTGGGTGACTTCAAAACCGCGCCGGCCGCTTTCCGCGACGAGCCCCTGCCGGTGCAGCAGGTGTAGCGCATGCGACACCGGCTGGCGCGACACGCCGAGCCTGTCGGCGAGCTCGTTCTGCCGGATGCGCTGGCCGGGCTGCAGCGTGCGGTCGGAGATCGCCTCCAGGATCCGCGCATAGACCTGGTCGATCAAGTTCGGAAGCGGGTCGAGGGGGATCACGCCGGCAGCTCCCAGAACGGCAACAGGGAATACGGAATTCCGTATTCAAACGTACGGCGCGAGGGCGAGGGCGTCAAGCGCGGCCAAGTGGGCGTCCGACCTCGTTTTTTGCGCTTCGCCAAGCCCTTGATATTGCTAGGGTCGGCTACTGTGCATGGGGTTGTTTTCGAGGAAAAAGAAAAAGAGGGGTGAGGCACCTACTCCGCCAGGAACGCTTTCATCGCCGCGCCGAACTCCAGCGGCGCCTGCTCGAACATCCAGTGCCCGGCATTGGGGATCACGGCCGTCTTCGCCCCAGCGATGTGCTCGGCCAGCACGCGCCACATCACCGACAGGCTCCCCGTCGTCGCGCCGCCGCCGATCAGGAGCGTCGGGGTCGTGATCGCTTGCGCATCCGCGAGCGTGTAGGGCCTGCGCTGCTCGTTGATCTGGCCGAGCAAGGTGATCGCGTTGTCGCGCAATTGCTGCTTGGCCGCCGCCGGCACGCGCCGCCACGAGCCGTCGCCTTCGATGCCTTCATAGAAGTTCTGCAGCGCACCTTCGATGTCGCCGGCACGGATCATCTCGACCGAGCGCGCTGTGCGCGCGGCCAGCGGCGGATGTGTGGGCGTGCCGGCGGGCACCGGCAGGCTTGCATCGAGATCGCCGCCGGGCTCTGCCAGCACCAGCTTGCGCAACAGATCGGGCCGCGACTGCGCCACGCGAAACGCGATGTGGCCGCCGCGCGAATGGCCCATCAAATCGACCGGCGCGGGTTTGACCTGCTCGATGAAAGCGATCACGTCAGCGACGTGCTGGGCCATCTTGTAATCGTCGCCGACGGCGTCCCAATGCTCGGGAAAGAAATGCCGCAGGCTGACCGAGATCACGCGATGCGATTTCGACAGCGGGCCGAGCACTGGATACCAGGTGCGGAAATCGCCGAGCGTGCCGTGCACGCAGACCAGCGGATGGCCCTCGCCGACTTCGAGATAGGCCATGTCGTAACCATTGACGCGAAATGTCTGCATGATCAGCCCGCCAGAAAATCCAGCACCACTTCGGAGTATTTCTGCGGCGCCTGCTCGAACATCGGGTGCGTCGCGTTCGGGATGACCGCTGTCCTGGAATACGGCACATGCGCCGCCAGCGCATGCAGCACTTTCGGCAGCAGGCCCTTGGTCCGCGCGCCCAGGATGAATAGCGTCGGCATCCCGATGGACTCCGCGTCCGCCTTCGAGAACGGCGGGCGGTTGTCGCGGACCTGGCCGATCAGCGTGAAGGCGTTGTCGCGCAGATTCTGCTTCACCAGCGCCGGCAGCCGCGGCCAGGTGCCGGGCCCTTCCAGCGTGTCGACGAAGACGGCAAGGCCGCCGTCGATGTCGCCGGCCGCGATCTTCTCGGCCGAGGCCGTGAACCGCGCCAGCAGTGGCGAGGGGTCGCCGGCATAATCGGGGTCGAGGCTCGCATCGAGCTCCCCGCCGGGCTCGGCCAGCACCAACCGCCGGAGCAGCTCCGGCCGCCGCTGCGCCACGCGGAAGCAGATGTGCCCGCCGCGGGAATGGCCCATCAAATCGATCGGGCCAAGGTCGAGTTCCTCAATGAAGGCGATGACGTCGTCGACATGCTGGGCGATCGAATAGGTGTCGCCGACGCCATCCCATCGCGCCGGGAAGAAATGCCGCAGGCTGACGCAGATCAGCCGGTGCCGCTGGGATAGCGGCCCGAGCACGCAGCCCCAGACACGGAAGTCGTTGAGCGAACCATGCACGCAAACCAGCGGTGGTCGGCCCCGGTCTTCGCCCACGTCGAGATAGGGCATGTCGTATCCGTTGACGTGGAGACTTTGCATTTGCGGGCTCGCGAAAGGGGAGGCGGAACTCCTGTGCAAGATTCCCGGAAACCGGGTGGATCGCAACTATTTCCAAGCTTAGATTTGAGCTCAGTTCACATTGGGGGCATGCAAGGGAACGCAAGCCAGGGACCAAGCCATGACCGACCAGCATTTTGCCCTGTTCGATAGCAAGATCGGCCTTTGCGCCATTGCCTGGGGTCCGCGCGGCATCAACGGCACGCAATTGCCGATGGGTGGTGAGCAGAAGATCCGCACCCGCATCAGCCAGCGGCATGCTGACGCCAGCGAAGCCGAGCCGACTGCCGAAGTGCAGCAGGCGATCGACCGCATCACAAAACTGCTCGCGGGCGAGCCGGATGACCTCACCGACATTCCGCTCGATCTCGACGGCGTGCCCGACTTCAACCGCGGCGTCTACGCCATCGCCCGCACCATTCCGCCAGGCAAGACCGTCACCTATGGCGACATCGCCAGGCAGCTCGGCGGCGTCGAGCTGTCGCGTGACGTCGGCCAGGCGCTCGGCCGCAACCCGTGCCCGATCGTCGTGCCCTGCCATCGCGTGCTGGCGGCCGGCAACAAGCCCGGCGGCTTCTCCGCGAATGGCGGCGTGGTGACGAAGCTGAAGATGCTCGAGATCGAAGGCGCGCTGGTGAACCACACGCCGAGCTTGTTCGATTGAGGCGATGCCGCCGCGGGCTAAATCTTCGCCGCCGCCTTCGGCCAATATTTGTCGCGCAAATGCCGCTTCACCAGCTTGCCGGTCGGCGTCCGCGGCAGCTCGGCTTCGAAATCGATCGAGCGCGGGCATTTGATCGTCGAGAGGCGGCTCTTGCAGTAGGCGATCAAATCGGCCTCGAGCTCGCTGCCGGCGCGCTTGGGATCGTGCGGCTGCACCACTGCCTTGACCTCTTCGCCCATCTCCTCGTTCGGCACACCGAACACGGCGACGTCGGCGACCTCAGGGTGGGTGATGAGTACGTCCTCGGTCTCCTGCGGGTAGATGTTCACGCCGCCCGAGATGATCATGTAGGACTTGCGGTCGGTGAGAAAGAGAAAGCCGTCTTTATCGAGATAACCGACGTCGCCGAGCGTCGACCAGCCTTTTGCGTTGTAGGCCTTCTTCGTCTTCTCGGGATCGTTGTGATAGGTGAAAACCGGCGCATCGGCGAAATAGACCGTGCCGATCTCGCCCGTTGGCTGCTCCTTGTCGTTCTCGTCGAGAATCTTGATCTTGCCGACCACGGCGCGGCCGACGCTGCCGCGGTGCTCCAGCCATTCTTTCGAGTTGCAGACGGTGACGCCGTTGCCTTCGGAGCCCGCGTAATACTCGATCAGGATCGGCCCCCACCATTCGATCATCTTGGCCTTGACCTCGACCGGGCAGGGGGCGGCGGCGTGGATCGCGCCCTTCAGTGTCGAGACGTCGTAGCGGTTGCGGACCTCGTCCGGCAGCTTCAGCATGCGCACGAACATGGTCGGCACGAGCTGCGCGTGGGTCACCTTGTACTTTTCGACCAGCTTCAGGAAATCTTCGGCGTCAAAGTGCTCCATGATGATGGAAGTGCCGCCGAGCAGGATCGCCATCATGTTGAAGCGCAAGGGAGCGGCGTGATAAAGCGGAGCCGGTGAGAGATAAATAGTCTCGGCGTTCATGCCGCACATGCTGGCGCAGAGCACACGCAGAAACGCGTTCGGCTCGTCGATCGGCTTGCCCTCGAACGCCTTCTTGATGCCCTTGGGTCGGCCCGTGGTGCCCGACGAATATAGCATGTCATAGCCGGCGACCTCGTCGGCGATCGGCGTTGTTGGCTGGGCGGCCGCTTCCTTGTCGTAGGAGCGGAAGCCTGACAGTGGCTCGTCCATCATGTAGAAGACCGGCTCGCCGGGCGCACCCTTGATCAGGGCCTTGATTTGGTCGGCGCATTTCGGCGTCGTGATCACGACCTTGGCGCCGCAATCGGCGATGATGTAGTCGATCTCGTCCTGCTTCAAATAGCGGCTGATCGCGGTGTAATAGAGCCCGCTGCGTTGCGCCGCCCAGCAGATCTCCATGAAGGCGAGGCGGTTCTCCATCAGCAGCGCGATGTGGTCGCCGGCCTTCAGCCCGAGCGAGCGGAACAGGTGCGCCCCCTGGTTCGAAAGCTCGTCGAGCTCGCGATAGGTGATCGCCTTGCCGGTCCCGGCCATCTGATAGGCGATCTTGTCGGGTGTGGCGCGGGCGTAGATGGAGGGGTGAGTCATAAGCGCGGTCCTAAGGCATACGGGACGACACTATTGGCGAGTAACGGCTTACAGCCGCTCCACGATCGTCACGTTCGCCATGCCGCCACCTTCGCACATGGTCTGCAGGCCGTAGCGCTTGCCGCGCTGATGCAGGGCATGCACCAGCGTCGTCATCAGCTTGGTGCCGGAGCAGCCGAGCGGATGGCCGAGCGCGATGGCGCCGCCATTGACGTTGAGACGTTCCGGATCGGCGCCGGTGGTCTTCAACCACCCCGTCGGTACCGAAGCAAAGGCCTCGTTGACTTCGAACAGGTCGATATCGTCGATCGTCATGCCGGCCTTTTCCAGCGCGCGCTTGGTGGCGTGCAGCGGAGCATCGAGCATGATCACGGGATCGCCGCCCATCATGGTCATGTGGTGGACGCGCGCCAGCGGCTTCAGGCCAAGCTGCTTCAGGCCACGCTCGTTCACCACCATCACGCCGGAAGCGCCGTCGCAGATCTGGCTGGCGCTGGCCGCGGAAAGCTTGCCGTTCTCGGCGATCAGCTTGACGCCCTTGATGCCGTCGAGCGTGGCGTCGAAGCGGATGCCTTCGTCGATGTGGTGGGTGTCCTTGGAGCCGTCGGCGCGGGTGATCTCGAGCGGCACGATCTCCTTCTTGAAGTGGCCGGCCTGGGTTGCCGCGATCGCGCGCTGATGGCTGTTGTAGGAGTACTCGTCGAGCTCATCCTTGGAGAGGCCGTACTTCTCGGCCATCATCTCGGCGCCGGTGAACTGGCTGAACACGATGTTCGGATAACGCTGCTCGATGCCCGGGCTCTTGTAATTGCCAAAGCCGTTCTTGGCGGGAAGCTGCGACGACAGGCCCATCGGTACGCGCGTCATCGATTCCACGCCGGCGGCGATCACCACGTCCATCGCGCCGGACATCACGGCCTGGGCTGCGAAGTGCAGCGCCTGCTGCGAGGAGCCGCACTGGCGGTCGATCGAGGTGCCCGGCACGCTCTCCGGCAGCTTCGAGGCCATAATCGCGTTGCGCGCGACGTTGTTGGACTGCTCGCCGACCTGCATGACGCAGCCCATGATCACGTCCTCGACCAGCGCAGGATCGACCTTGGTGCGGTCGACCAGCTCGTCCAGCACCTTCGCGGCGAGATCGGCCGGATGCCATCCGGCGAGGCGGCCCCCCTTGCGCCCACCGGCGGTACGCGCAGCGGCGACGATGTAAGCCTCGGCCATGTCGGTTTCTCCCTGGATTATTCTGAATGGTTGGTTGTCGGGGCGGATTTAAGGGGCGACTGGTCGTTTAGTCAATCGATCAATTAACTCTTGTGGAGAGGCGCTGCTTGGGCTTATCTGCGGCGGCTCTCGCGCTAAATCGGGGATCTCCGTGACTACCAGCGTACCGAACAGGCTCCCCAGCGGAAAGAATTCCACGGCAGAGAAATTGCTCGTGGCCGCGAGCGAGCTGATGATCGAACGCTCCTCGATCGAGATTTCGCTGAGCGACATCGCCCAGAAGTCCGGCGCCAACGCGGCGCTGGTCAAATATCACTTCGGCAACAAGGACGGCCTACTGTTGGCGCTGCTCGAGCGCGACGCGGGGACGGAACTGTCCAATCTCGAATATCTGCTGGCGCAGCCGATCACGCCGACCGCGAAGCTGAAGCTGCACATCGGCGGCATCATCCGCGCCTATCACCGGTTTCCCTACATGAACCGGTTGATTCACTATCTGCTGCACGAGAGCGTCGCGGGCTCCGCGGACGAAGTCTCGAAATTCTTCGTCGCGCCGCTGCTGGATTTCCATCGCCGCCTGCTAGCCGAAGGCGTCAGTCAGGGCGAATTCCGCGCCACCGATCCGGTGTTGTTCTACACCAGCCTGATCGGCGCCTGCGATCATTTGTTCTTCGGCCGGCACGCGATGTCAC
The DNA here is from genome assembly GCF_019402665.1 of Bradyrhizobium canariense. GTDB lineage: Bacteria > Pseudomonadota > Alphaproteobacteria > Rhizobiales > Xanthobacteraceae > Bradyrhizobium > Bradyrhizobium canariense. The sequence goes on along the minus strand of NZ_VSST01000013.1, from coordinate 50,843 downwards.
GCGCGACCGGCGTCGGCCCGGTCACCGACGACGTCTGCCGGCAATATATCAAGCACATGGAAACGCTGATCTGCGGCGGCATCCTCACGCAAGGCGAGGAAGCTGCCGCGGCCGGATGATCTGGCCAGAACGCAGAAGTCTAGAGAAGAAACGCCCAAGGAAAAGGTAGAGGAAAGGTATTTGCGATGCAGTTGAAAGACGTAGCCGTTCTTATCACCGGCGGCGGGTCGGGCCTTGGTGCCGCGACCGCCCGCGCCATGGCCGCCAAGGGCGCCAAGATCGGCGTGATCGACCAGAGTAAGGAAAACGCTGAGAAGGTCGCCGCCGAAGTGAAGGGCATCGCGCTCCACGCCGATGTCACCAGCGAGGAGCAGATCAAGGCGGCGATCGCCAAGGCGGAAGCTGCGCACGGCGTCGCGCGCGTGCTGATGAACTGCGCCGGCATCGGCGGATCGCAGCGCATCGTCGGCCGCGACGGCGTCTACCCGCTGGAAAAATTCGCGCGCATCATCAACGTCAATTTGATCGGCACCTTCAACTGCCTGCGTCTGTTCGCCGAGCGCCTCGTCACGATCGAGCCGGTCGGTGAAGAGCGCGGCGTCATCGTCAACACGGCGTCGGTCGCGGCTTACGAAGGCCAGATCGGCCAGATCGCTTATGCGGCGTCGAAGGGCGGTGTCGTTGGCCTTACCCTGCCGGCGGCGCGCGATCTAGCGAGCCAGAAGATCCGCGTCAACACCATCGCGCCCGGCCTGTTCCTGACGCCGCTGCTGATGGGCTTGAACGAAGAGGCCCGCAAGAGCCTCGGTGCCCAGGTGCCGCATCCCGCGCGACTCGGCGACGCCAATGAATACGGCTCGCTCGCCGTGCACATCGTCGAGAACCCGATGCTCAATGGCGAGACAATTCGCCTCGACGGCGCGATCCGCATGGCGCCGCGTTAGGGCTCTTTTTCCTTCTCCCCTTGTGGGAGAAGGTGGCGCGCGTAGCGCGCCGGATGAGGGGTCTCTATCCACGGAGACAGACCCCTCACCCAGGCGAATTCCGAGCTCACAGCGTACATGCCCTCTCCCACAAGGGGAGAGGGCGCAGCAATCGGCACCGCGAATGGCGGCAAGCACGAGGCGCCTCATGTCCCAACCGCTGCTGATCGAGCACAACGACGGCGTCGACACCGTGACGCTCAATCGTCCCGAACACCTCAACGCGCTCGATCCTGCGCTGATCGACGCGCTCAATGTCTACTTCCAGGGCCTTCAGCGCAACCGCGACACGCGCGTCGTGGTGCTGAAGGGCGCCGGCAAGAATTTTTGCGCAGGGCTCGATCTCAAGGCGGCGATGGCGCGTCGTGCCGGCCAGCAGGAGCCGCCCGGTGTCACGGAGTCGCTGGACTCGCAGCGGCGCATCGCCGACATCGTGATGCTGATGCGGCGCTGTCCGCAGCCGATCCTCGCGCTGGTACAGGGCGCGGCGGCCGGCGGCGGCTTTGCGCTGGCGCTCGCCTCCGACATTCGCATCGCGACGAGATCGGCGCGGATGAACTGCGCTTTCATCAAGCTCGGCCTTGGCGGCTGCGACATCGGCACCAGCTATTTCCTACCGCGCCTGGTCGGTGTCTCCGTGGCCTCGGAGCTGATTCTCACAGGGCGCTTCATCGGCGCCGAACGGGCGCTCGCGGTCGGGCTGGTCTCCGAGGTCGTCGAGGAGGACAAGCTCGATGATGCCGCCGAACCCTATGTCGACGCGATGATCACGGCCTCGCCCGTGGGCTTACGCCTGTCCAAGGAATGTCTCAACATGAGCGTCGATGCCGGATCGCTGGAAGCCGTGATCGCGATGGAGGATCGCAACCAGGTCCTGTGCAGCCGCTCCGAGGAGTTTTCGGAAGGCATCAGGGCCTTCCTTGAGAAGCGAAAGCCTGTCTATATCAGGCGCTGACAATGAAGATCCGTAAAGGACGAGAAATTCCGGGAGACGCACAATGAGTGGAAGCGCGGCGGCGGTGATGACGAAGCCCGCCTTTCGCAAGGTCAAGTGGCTTGCGCGCGACATCGATGTCGAGCGCCGCGACGACGGCACGGTGGTGCTGAAGTCGCGCATCCCGCTGCAGACCTACGAGAAGCATATCCCGGCTTCGCTGGCAAAATGGGCGAAGGAAGCGCCCGAGCGGATCTGGCTTGCCCAGCGCGGCGGCCCGAACCGCGAATGGCGTAAGGTGTCCTATGGGGAGGCCAAGCGCACCGTGGATGCGCTGACGCAAGGCCTGCTCAATCTCGCGCTCGACGGCCGCCCGGTCACGATCCTCTCCGGCAATTCGATCGAGCACGCGCTGATGACGCAGGCCGCGATGCAGGCTCGCGTCCCCGCCGCGCCGGTCTCGCCGGCCTACTCCTTAATGAGCCATGATCACGTCAAGCTGAAATATTTGTTCGACCTGATCAAGCCCGGCGTGGTGATGGTGCAGGACGGCCCGACCTTCGAGAAGGCGCTGAAAGCGCTCGATCTCACCGGCGTCACCGTCGTTCACGTCTTGCGACCCTGCGAGGACATCGAGAGCGTCAGCTTTGCCGCGCTCGCGGCGACGGCCGTGACTGCCGATGTCGAAACGTCGATTGCAAAGATCACGCCTGAGACCGTCGGCAAACTGCTGTTCACGTCAGGCTCGACCGGCATGCCCAAGGCCGTCATCAACACGCAAGCGATGATGTGCGCCAATGCGGCGATGATGATGCAGGTGCGGCCGCGCGATCCCGGCGGTCCGATCTCGACCATGCTGGACTGGATGCCCTGGAACCACACGATGGGCGGCAATGCGGCGTTCCACCCGATCCTGGTCGACGGCGGCACACTCTATATCGACGACGGCCGGCCGATGCCGGGCCAGTTCGATGAGACGCTGCGCAATCTGCGCGAGATCTCGCCGACCTATTACGCCAACGTGCCCGCCGGCTATGCCGCGCTCGCCGCGGCCATGGAGAAGGACGAGGCGCTGTGCCGGTCCTTCTTCAAGAACCTCTCGATCATGGCCTATGGCGGCGCACGACTGCCGGATGATCTCTACGACCGCATGCAGGCTTTGGCCGTGAAGACCACTGGCGAGCGCATCGTGTTCTACACCGGCTGGGGCTCGACCGAGACCGCGCCGACCTCGACCGGCACCTATTGGGACACCGAGCGCGTCGGCCTGATCGGCCTGCCGTTCCCCGGCGTCGAGTTGAAGATGGTGCCTTGCGGCTCGAAATACGAGCTGCGTCTGCGCGGCGTCAACGTCACGCCGGGATATTTCGGCCAGCCTGACCTGACGAAGAAAATGTTCGACGAGGAAGGTTTTTATTGCATCGGTGACGCCGGCATCTTCGTCGACGATTCCGATCCGGTGAAGGGAATCATCTTTGCCGGGCGCGTGGTCGAGGATTTCAAGCTGACCACCGGCACCTTCGTCCATGTCGGCTCGCTGCGCACCGATGCGATCGCCGCCGCGACGCCGGTCGTGCATGATGCGCTGGTCGCGGGGCAGGATCGCGCCTTCATCGGCCTGCTGGCCTGGCCGAATCTGCATGCCTGCCGCCAGCTCGTCGGCAATCCCGATCTCAGCTTCGGAGACGCAGTGAAGCATCCCGAGGTGATCGCCTGCTTCAGGCGCGGGCTGGAGGCTCACAACAAGGAGTGCGAAGGCGCCAGCAGCCGTATCATCGCGCGCGCCATGCTGATGGCGGAACCGCCCTCGATCGACGGCAACGAGCTCACCGACAAGGGCTACATCAACCAGCGCGCCGGCCTGGAGCGCCGTGCCGCCCTGGTGGAGCGGCTTTATGCCGACAAGCTCGACCGGGACGTCATCATTCTCAAGTAATCGACATCATCAACACGGATACGCGCCATGAACTTCGATTTCTCCGACGACCAAAAGCAGCTCCGCGATCAGGCGCGCAAATTCCTCACCGAGAAGTGCCCACCCAAAGCTGTGCGCATGGTTCTCGACGGCAAGGCGCCATACGACAAGGAGCTGTGGAAGAGCCTCGCCGAGATGGGTTTTCTCGGTGTCGCCATTCCCGAGGATTTTGGCGGCGCGGGCGCCGGTCATCTCGAACTTTGCGTGATCGCTGAAGAGATGGGCCGGGCGAACGCACCGGTGCCGTTTTCCTCCACCGTCTATCTCGCAGCCGAAGCGCTGCTGATCGCCGGCAGCGACGCGCAGAAGAAGAAATGGTTGCCGGCAATTGCCTCGGGCGAGGCGATCGGAACGCTGGCGCTGTTCGAGGGCAAGGGCAATCCGTCGCCGAAGAACGTCAAGCTGACGGCTGCGAACGGCGTGCTCAACGGTGTCAAGAAGCCGGTCCCCGATGGCGCGATCGCCGACTTCGCGGTGGTCGCGGCACGCACGGGATCGAGCGGGCGCGACGGCGACATCTCCTTATTCATCGTCGATCTCAAGGACGGCGGCGTCGAGGTGAAAAGCCTGACCAACCTCGATCCGACCCGCGGACAGGCCGAGATCACTTTCAGGGATTGCAAGGCAGAGCCGCTAGGCGCGGCCGGCGAAGGCTGGAGCATCTTGACTCAAGTGCTCGATCGCGCCGCGGTGCTCTGCGCGTTCGAGCAGGTGGGCGGCTCCGACCGCGCGCTGGAGATGGGCCGCGACTACGCGCTCGACCGCATCGCCTTCGGCCGACAGATCGGCTCGTTCCAGGCCGTCAAGCACATGCTGGCAGACATGTACGTGTCGGCGACGCTGGCACGTTCCAACAGCTATTACGGCGCTTGGGCGCTCTCGACCAATGCATCCGAATTGCCGGAAGCGGCTGCAGCCGCGCGCATCAGCGCGACGCAGGCGTTCCAGCACTGCGCCAAGAACAACATCCAGGTTCACGGCGGCATGGGTTTCACCTGGGAGTTCGACTGCCACATGTACTACCGCCGTGCCAACGCCATGGCGCTCGGGCTCGGCAGCCTGTCCTATTGGGAAGACCAGTTGATCGACCGTATGCGCAAGAAGAACGCGGCGTGACGTTATCGTCATTCAGGGGCGCCGCAGAGCGGCGAACTATGATGTGCAATTGCACATCCGAGAATCCAGAGATGAGTGAATAACGTCGAGATTCCGGGTTCGCGCTTCGCGCGCCCCGGAATGACAGAGAGAATAGAACCATGAACTTCGACGATACCCCGCAGGAAGCTGAATTTCGCGCCACTGCTCGCGCCTGGATCGCGGCCAATGCACCGAAGCAGTACGAGGAGGAGCTTCGCAAGTCTTCGCTCGGCCGCACGCAATTGAAGAACGCCAACATTCTGGAAGTGGCAAAGGCCTGGCAAAAGAAGAAGGCCGATGCCGGCTGGGCCTGCCTGCACTGGCCGAAGGAGTATGGCGGCCGCGGCTCGTCGCCGATCGAGCGTGTGATCTGGCAGCAGGAAGAGGGGCCGTTCGGCCAGCTATCCCGCATGTTCATCATCGGCCACGGCATGTGCGGGCCGACCATGATGGCGTTCGCGCGCGAGGAGCACAAGCGCGCCTATCTGCCGCCGCTCGCCTCCGGCGAAAAGGTCTGGTGCCAGCTGTTCTCCGAGCCCGCGGGCGGCTCCGACGTTGCGGGCCTGCGCACGCGCGCGGAGAAAGACGGCGACGAGTGGGTCATCAACGGCCAGAAGATCTGGACGTCGGGCGCGCACTATTCCGATTACGGCATTTTGCTCACCCGCACCGATCCGACCGTGCCCAAGCACAAGGGCCTGACCATGTTCTTCCTGGACATGAAGAGCCCCGGCGTCGAGGTGCGGCCGATCAAGCAGGCCAGCGGCGCTTCCGACTTCAACGAGGTCTATTTCACCAATGTTCGCATTCCCGATCATCAGCGCCTCGGCGAGGTCGGTGACGGCTGGAACGTCTCGCTGACCACGCTGATGAACGAGCGCAGCGCGATCGGCGCGGCCGTCTCGACAGGCTTCCCCGAGCTGTTCGAATATTGCTCCAGCCTGATGCTGGACGATGGCCCGGCAATCGAGGACCGCGCGGTGCGCGCGAAGCTGGCGAGCTGGGCGGTGAAGGCGAGCGGGTTGCGCTACACCAGCATGCGCGCGATCTCCGCGCTGTCTAAGGGCGAGCGCCCGGGGCCGGAAAATTCCATCGGCAAGCTGGTCGCGGGCTCGATGATCCAGGATGTCGCGACCTATGCGCTGGATCTGCAAGGCGCCGCCGGTGTGATCAGCGGTCCTGAAGATTCCGAACTCGCCGGCCGTTTCCAGGCGATGCTGCTGCGCGCGCCGGGCACGCGTGTCGAAGGCGGCACCGACGAGATCATGCGCAACATCATCGCCGAGCGGGTGTTGGGCCTGCCCGGCGACATCCGGGTGGACAAGGACGTGCCGTTCAACAAGATCCCGACGAAGGGAAGAGGTTGATGATCCTCATCCTGAGGAGCCGCGGAACGCGGCGTCTCGAAGGATGCAGGCCCGACTGGGGCCTCGTGGTTTGAGACGGCGCTGCGCGCCTCCTCACCATGAGGGACTAAGACAGAGCAAGAACGAAGAGGTCCGCCATGAATTTCGACGACACCCCGCAGGAAGCCGCATTCCGCGAGACCGCGCGCAAATGGGTCGAGGCCAACGCGCCGAAGGAGTTTTTGGCCGAGCTGTCAAAATCCTCGCTCGGCCGTATCCGGCTCGCCAACCACGACATCGTCGATGTCGGCAAGGCCTGGCAGAAGAAGAAGGCCGAAGGCAATTGGGCCTGCCTACATTGGCCCAAGGAATATGGCGGCCGGGGTGCAACGCCGATCGAGCGGGTGATCTGGCAGCAGGAGGAAGGCGTCTATGGCAAGCTGACGCAGCCGTTCCAGATCGGCGAGGGCATGTGCGGCCCAACCGTGATGGCTTTTGGCAGCGAGGACGCCAAGCGGCGCCATTTGCCGAAGCTGGCCGCAGGCGAGGAGATCTGGTGCCAGCTGTTCTCCGAGCCGTCGGCGGGCTCCGACGTCGCGGGCTTGCGCACGCGCGCGGAGAAGAAGGGCGACAATTGGGTCGTCAACGGCCAGAAGATCTGGACCTCCGGCGCGCACTATTCCGACTACGGACTTTTGATCGCGCGCACCGATCCCAATGTGCCCAAGCACAAGGGTCTCACCATGTTCTTCCTGGACATGAAGAGCCCTGGCGTCGAGGTGCGGCCGATCAAGCAGGCCAACGGCATGCAGGAGTTCAACGAGGTCTATTTCACCGACGTCGTCATTCCCGACAGCCAGCGCCTCGGCGCCGTCGGCGAGGGCTGGAGCGTGTCGCTGACCACGTTGATGAACGAGCGGATGTCGATCGGCTCGCGGCTTGCGACCGGCGTGCCCGAGATGTTCGAGTTCTGCTCCAATCTGATGATGGAGGATGGCCTCGCCATCGACGATCCCGCCGTGCGCTCAAAACTTGCGAGCTGGGCCGTGAAGTCGAGCGGGTTGAAATACACCAGCTACCGAGCGATCTCGGCGCTGTCCAAGGGTGAACGGCCGGGGCCGGAGAATTCGATCGGCAAGCTCGTGTCCGGCATGATGCTGCAGGACATCGCGACCTATGCCATGGACCTCCAGGGCGCGGCCGGCGTTCTTACAGGCAGCGACGAGGAAACCGTGCAGGGCCAGTTTCAGCAGATGCTGCTGTCCTCGCCCTCGATGCGTATCGCGGGCGGCACAGACGAGATCTTGCGCAACATCATCGCCGAGCGCGTGCTGGGATTGCCGGGCGACATCCGCGTCGACAAGGACGTGCCGTATAACAAGATTCCGACCAAGGGACGGTGATCTAGCCTCTCGCTGTATCTTGTAGGGTGGGCAAAGCGAAGCGTGCCCACCATATGCAGATGCGCCGAGGTAAGTCTGTCGGTGGGCACGGCGCTATGCGCCTTTGCCCACCTTACGTAGAGAAGGCGCGAGTTGATCCATGGACGCACAAGTAAAGCAAGACGACCGCATCGGCGTGCTCGAAGAGCTGCTCAACGAGCGCTACTCGGTCCGTGCCTTCCTGGCCAAGGAGGTCGATCGCGCGACGATCGAACATTTGCTGACCACCGCGCAGCGCACGGCGTCCTGGTGCAACAGCCAGCCCTGGCAGATCGTCATCGCCAGCGGCGAGGCCAAGGAGCGTTTCCGCAATCTGATTTATAAGGAGGCTTCGGGCGGTCTCGGGGACGACTATGATTTCCCGCCGCCACGCGAATATCTCGGCGCGTACCTCGAACGCCGCCGCGAGAGCGGTTTTCAGCTCTACAACACGCTCGGCATCGTGCGCGGAGACAAGACGGCGTACGCGAAGCAGGCGCTAGAGAACTACAATTTCTTCGGTGCGCCGCATGTGGCCATCATCCACACCGACGAGCCGCTCGGCATCTACGGTGCGATCGATTGCGGCGCCTATGTCTCGAACTTCATGCTGGCCGCGCAGGCGCTCGGGCTCGGTACGATTCCGCAGGCGGCGCTCGCGCGCCACTCCGGCCTGATCCGCCGCCATTTCAATCTGCCTGATGATCGCCGCATCGTTTGCGGCATTTCGTTCGGCTATGCCGACAACGCCCATAAGGTCAACAGCTACCGCACGTCGCGTGCGAGCGTGGCCGAGACCGTGACCTTCGTGGACAAGTAATCAGGCGTGGACCGGTGATCGAGGCGGCGCACGCCCCGCATCACGTTTCAGACGCGATCACGTCAGACATACGAAGACGGCCGCGGAAGCGGCCGCCTTCATCGCGGTCTCAATCCGAATAACGCCCGCCGTCAGCCGCCGCTGCCGCCGATCACGGCGCGAATGGTCTCGTCGGGCCCGAAATCCTCCGCGCCGTCGACATAGAGCAGCGCCGCGAGCTTGGAGCGCGCGCGGTTGACGCGGCTCTTGATCGTGCCCACCGCGCAGCCGCAGATCGAGGCCGCATCCTCATAGGAGAAGCCGGAGGCGCCGACGAGGATCAGCGCTTCACGCTGGTCCTGCGGAAGCTTGTCGAGCGCCGTGCGGAATTCCTCGAACTCGAGATGGGCGTTCTGCGAGGGCTGCGTCTTCAGCGTCTTGGCATAGTTGCCTTCGGCATCCTCGACTTCCCGCCGCCGCTTGCGATAGTCGGAGCGGAACAGGTTGCGCAGGATCGTGAACAGCCACGCCGGCAGATTGGAGCCGGGCTGGAACGAGTCGATGTTGGCGAGCGCGCGCAACAGCGTCTCCTGGACAAGATCGTCGGCGCGATCGGCATTGCCGCTGAGCGAGATGGCGAACGCGCGCAGACTGGGCACGGCCGCCAGGATGTCGTTACGCAGGGAGTCCGTGAGAGGCATCAATCCCTCCCATTGTTGTTGTCGTTGGAGCCGCCACCATTTTCCACTTGGGGTGTCGCTCCCGGCGCATCAAGTTTCTTGATCAGTTCCGCGAACCGGTCCGGAACCCCCTGCCGCACCACGTCGTCGTACATGGCGCGCAGCTGGTGCCCGATCCGGGACTGAATCTCCGGAGTGAGCCCTCCCTTGCCGGGGGTCGTGCTTTTGCTGGCTTGAGACTTGAGATCTTTCATGACCTGTTCCACGTTTCCCCGAGTTAAGTAGCTGTAAAATCGAGAAGTTCTCTCAACCGGGAGCCGTTCCCTGGATAGGCTCAATGCGAGTTGCGAGAAAAAGTTCCGCCCCCATGCGGAACTTTTCTCAGTCTGAGGCGTAATCAGCCCAGCAGGGGAACCCGGGCCCCCCGCCTAACGCCTGCACGTCAAGGTCGGCCCGAAGATGATATGGAGTGGGGATGTCCCGTTCACAGCTCGTTGCTGAACACTTGCCGTTGTTGCGCCGGTATGCACGCGCCCTGACGGGCAGCCAGTCCTCCGGTGACGCCTATGTCGCAGCCATGTTGGAAGCCATGCTGGGGGATCCGTCGGTGCTCGACGAGAGCCACGGGCCGCGCGCCGGCCTCTTCCGGCTGTTCACCCAAATCTGGAATTCCGTTTCCGTCAACGACGATTCGGAAGTGACGAACCTGCCGATGCCCCCGGAGCGACGGCTGTCCAACATCACGCCGTTGCCGCGGCAAGCCTTCCTGCTGCTCTCGCTCGAGGGATTCTCGGAAGAAGAGGTCGGCTACATTCTCGGCACCGACGTCGGCGAGACGCGCCGGCTTGCGGATGCCGCAGGGCGTGAGATGGCCGCCGAGATCGCCACCGACGTGCTGATCATCGAGGATGAGACCTTCATCGCCATGGACCTCGAAAGCCTGGTGAAGAACCTCGGCCACAATGTCGTCGGCGTCGCCCGCACCCACGCCGATGCGGTCGCGCTGGCAAAGAACAAGCGACCCGGCCTGATCCTCGCCGACATCCAGCTCGCCGATGGTTCGTCGGGCCTCGACGCCGTCAACGAGCTGCTCCGCACCTTCGAGGTGCCGGTAGTGTTCATCACGGCATACCCTGAGCGCTTCCTCACCGGCGAGCGTCCCGAGCCGGCGTTCCTGATCTCAAAGCCATTCCAGCCGGCTATGGTGTCGGCGGTGGCGAGCCAGGCGCTGTTCTTCCAGCGCAACTCGCGCAACCGCGCGCCGAAAGTGCCGGCGGCGTAAGGAAGCGCCTGCGCCCGGCATTTGACGAAATCCCGATCCGGCGTGCCGCAAGGTGCGCCGGATTTTCGTTGACCGGGTTGCCACGCTTGACGGCCATCGAATTCGCCGCTCATACCTCGTGCAGCGGCCGCGTTGCAGCCGCGGTGCCATCGGAGACGTGTTCATGGACCAGCAACTCCTCGATCGTCTCGCCATCCGCGACCTCGTCGAGAACTGGGCGGTGTGGCGCGATGCCGGCGACTGGGAGCGCTTTGCCACCGTCTGGCACGAGGAAGGCTGGATGTCCGCCACCTGGTTTCAGGGGCCGGCGCGGGATTTCATGCGGGTCAGCCAGGAAGGGTTCGCCAAGGGCGTGCGCATCCTGCATTTCCTCGGCGGCACCAGTATCGACCTCGAGGGGGCGCGCGCCATCGCGCAGACCAAGATGACCATCTCGCAGCGCGCGCCGGTGCACGACGTGCCCTGCGACGTGGTCTGCACCGGGCGCTTCTACGATTTCCTGGAGAAGCGGCAGGGAAAATGGGGCATCGTCCGCCGCCAGCCGATCTACGAGAAGGACCGGATCGACCCGGTCGATCCCGCCGCGACACTTCAGCTCGACCAGAAAGCCCTTGCCGCGCTCCCGGAAGGCTACCGCCACCTCGCCTACATGCAGGAGCTGATCGGCTACAAGGTCAAGCGCGACATGCCGGGCCTGACCGGGCCTGAGGTCGAGAAGCTCTATGCCGAGGGTCGGGATTGGCTGGCGGGGAAGGCGAACTGAACTCCAGACAAAAGTAAGGCGCGACTGGCATCACCACAGTCGCGCCCTACGTCACCGGCTTATGGGGCAGGGGGGAATAGCCGGCTGTTGAGACGACTCCCGTCCGCGAAAGTCGTTCCAGGCGGTTGCGAAATTTTTTTCGCGGGGACAGTGCCCTTTCGCACACGGTTAAGTGATCTTAACGACTGAGAACTCTGGGTCCTCTCCTCGCGTTGTTCCCGCGATCGCCATGGGGCGAGGGACCGACAGCCATGTCACAGATTCAAAAGGTATTTTTAGGCGCGGTCGCGATCGCCGCGACGCTTGGCGCTGTCCAGGTGGGCGCCGTGCAGCTGGCCTCCGGCCATGATCTGGCCGACCGCTGGCAGGCGGTCGCTGACAAGCCGGGCCATAACGTCAATCGCGCCAGCAAAGCCGACCGGCTGGCCGACATCAAGCAGGCTGAGGTTCCGACCCGCACCGTGTCGATGCGGCTGAACGATCTGGCCGACACGTCGGTGCTGTTGCGGGTCCCCGCAGTGATCGAGGCCGGTAACGCCAAGCCGCCGGTGTTGCTCCCGGACCAGAAGCAGAGCCGCAAAAAGCCGACGATCGCCTGCGAGCCGATGGTCAGCTCCCTGACCGAGGTCGCAAAACTGCTCCAGCCCGGCCGCTGCGTGACCTGACCGGCATTTGCCACGGACAAGTCGCCCTCCGTCCGGAGGGCGATTGCTGCCGTCCACTTGATCCCCTGCCCCCTCGCGTTATATCCCGGGTTTCTTCCCCTTTCGATTGACCGGGTAAACGCATGACGACGTCAGACACGGCTGTGCATACGCAGCCCTTCCAGGCCGAGGTTTCCGAGCTTCTGCACCTGATGGTGCACTCCGTCTATTCCGAGACCGACATCTTCCTGCGCGAGCTCGTCTCGAACGCATCGGACGCCTGCGACAAGCTGCGCTATGAGGCTATCGCTACTCCGGCGCTGCTGGGTGACGGCGACGCGCTCAAGATCCGGATCATTCCGAACAAGACGGCCGGAACGCTTGCGATCGCCGACAATGGCATCGGCATGGAGCGGCAGGAGCTGATCGACCACCTCGGCACCATCGCCCGCTCCGGCACCAAGGCCTTCGTGTCGAAGCTCAAGGAGGCCAAGGATGGTCTGGGCCTGATCGGCCAGTTCGGCGTCGGCTTCTATTCCGCCTTCATGGTCGCCGACAAGATCGTCGTGGTGAGCCGCCGCGCCGGCGAGAGCGACGTCTGGACCTGGACGTCCTCGGGCGGCTCGGGCTTCGAGATCGCGCGTGCCAGCGAGGAGGATGCGGCCCGCGTGCAGCGCGGCACCGAGATCGTCCTGCATCTCAAGGACGAAGCGAAGAAATATCTCGAAGCCTACGAGATCGAGCGTATCGTCGGCGCTTATTCCGACAACATTCTCTTCCCCATCGAGCTCGTGCCCGAAGAGGGTGAGCCGCGTCAGATCAATTCTGCGAGCGCGCTATGGCAGCGCTCGAAATCCGAGCTCACGCCGGAAGACTACAAGAAGGCCTATCAGCAGATCGCCTCCGCCTTCGACGATCCCGCGATGACGCTGCATTATCGCGCGGAGGGGCGTTACTCCTACGCCGTGCTGCTGTTCGCGCCATCGACAAAGCCGTTCGACCTGTTCGAGCCAAACCGCAAGGGGCGCGTCAAGCTCTATGTCCGCCGCGTGTTCATCACCGACGATGCCGATCTGCTGCCGGGCTATCTCCGCTTCATCCGCGGCGTCGTCGACAGCGAGGATCTCCCGCTCAACATCTCCCGCGAGATGCTTCAGAACAATCCGCAACTCGCGCAGATCCGCAAGGCCGTAGCGACCCGCGTACTGTCCGAGCTCGAAAGCCTTGCGGAGAAGGATCCGGAGAACTTCGCGAAAATCTGGGAGGCCTTCGGCGCGGTGCTGAAGGAAGGCATCTACGAGGATTTCGAGCGCCGCGAAAAGCTGCTCGCGCTGTCGCGTTTCACCACGACCTCGGGCGAGAAGCGCTCGCTCAAGGACGTCATCGCCGATTTCAAGCCGAACCAGACCGAGATCTATTACCTCGTCGGCGACAGTATCGAGCGGCTGAAGTCGAACCCCCGGCTCGAGGCGGCGACTGCGCGCGGCATCGAAGTGCTGCTGCTGTCCGATCCCGTCGACGCCTTCTGGACCTCGATGCCCTCGGAGTTTGACGGCAAGCCGCTGAAGTCGCTGAGCCAGGGCGATCTCAATCTCGACCTGATCCCGCGCGTCGACGAGGCCGACGAGGCGAACAAGGACGAGCCGGCCGCCGACGAGGCCGCCACCATCGCGGTGATCAAGGCCGCGCTCGGCGAGCGCGTCAGCGACGTCAAGGCCTCGACGCGTCTGACCAGCTCCGCTTCCTGCCTCGTCGCCGACAGCCAGGGCCCGAGCCGCGAGCTCGAGCGCATCCTGTCTCAGCAGAACCGTGGCATGCGCACCAAGCCGATCCTCGAGATCAACCTGCGCCATCCGCTGGTCACGGCGATCACGAAGGCTCAGGCCGGCTCGAAGGCGGTCGACGATCTTAGCCTGCTCCTGCTCGAACAGGCGCAGATCCTGGACGGAGAACTGCCGGAGGACCCTGCTGCGTTTGCGGCAAGGTTGAACCGGCTGGTATTGCAGGGGCTCGGCGGGTAGCCGGCGCAGGCCATATGTGCCGCCGCGCTCATTCCGCCGCGTGATCCTTCCGCTCATCGCACGCGACGGTGGCTTGCGGCTTCTTCTCCATCCAGCGCGAGAGCAGGTCGGAGAAGCGGTCGAGGTAGAGGTAGACGACCGGGGTCGTGAACAGCGTCAGCGCCTGGCTCACGAGAAGGCCGCCGACCATCGCATAACCGAGCGGTTGGCGGATTTCGGAGCCGGTGCCGCTTCCGAGCATCAGCGGCACGCCGCCTAGCAGGGCGGCCATCGTTGTCATCATGATCGGGCGAAAGCGCAGCAGCGCCGCCTGGCGGATCGATTGCTCCGGGGTGAGATGCTGCTCGCGTTCGGCCGCGATGGCGAAATCCACCATCATGATGCCGTTCTTCTTGACGATGCCGATCAGGAGAATGACCCCGATCAGGGCAATGAGACTGAAGTCGAAGCCGAAGATCATCAGGATCGCGACGGCGCCGACGCCAGCCGAGGGCAACGTGGACAGGATGGTCAGAGGATGGACGTAGCTCTCGTAGAGCACGCCCAGAATCAAATAGACCACGACCAGTGCGGCGAGGATCAGCAACGGCACGGTGCCGAGCGATTGCTGGAATGCCTGCGCGGTACCCTGAAAACTTGTTGCCAGCGCCGGCGGCGCGCGCATCTCGCGGACCGCGTGCAGCACCGCGTCGGTCGCCTGTCCCAGCGCCACGCCCTCGGCGAGATTAAAGCTGATTGTCACCGACGGAAATTGGCCTTGATGCGAGATCGCAAGCGGTCGCACGGGCACATTGGTCCAGTTGCAGAACACCGAGAGCGGCACCTCGTCGCCGGTAAGCGGTGATTTGAGGTAGATCTTGTCGAGCGTACCGAGCTGGCCTTGCAGGTCTGGTGTGATCTCCAGGACGATGTGATAGCTGTTGGTCTGGGTAAAATATTGCGCGACCTGACGCTGGCCGAACGCGTCATAGAGGGTGTCGTCGATCAGCTGCGGCTGAATGCCGTAGCGTGCGGCGGTGTCGCGATTGATCCTGAGTTGAACCGTCGTGCCTTCGGTTTGCTGGTCGGTCGCGACGTCGCGCAGTTGCGGCAGCGTCTTCATCGCATCGAGGATTTTCGGCGCCCATTCGTTCAGTTCGGCGAGGTTAGCGTCCTGGAGCGTGAATTCGAACTGAGTGCGGGTGGCGCGGCCGCCGAGACGAACGTCCTGCGAGGCCTGCATATAGAGCTTGGCGCCCTCCACCTTGGCGATCTTGGGCCGCAGCCGCGCGATGATCTGCTGTGCGCCGGCATCGCGCTCCTCCAGCGGTTTCAAGGTGATGTACATGCGCCCCGAGTTCAGTGCCGTACCGCCGCCGCCGATGAACATCGCGATCGAAGCGACGGCGGGGTCGGCCTGCACGATGGTGTTGAGCTCCACCTGGCGCCGTTTCATCTCGGCAAAGGAGATGTCCTGGGGCATCTCGGACACGGCTGTGAGGAAGCCGTTGTCCTGCTGCGGGAAGAAACCCTTCGGGATCAGGATGAAGAGGTAGATCGAGAGTGCTACGGTCGCGAAGAAGATGCAAAGGGTGACGAAACTGTGGCGCAGCGCGACGTCGAGCCCGCGTTCGTAGGCGCCGAGCACCCTTTCGAACATCCGCTCGCTCCACTGGTAAAAGCGGCCGTGCCGAGCCTCGTGGTTGGCGCGCAGGAAGCGCGAGGCCATCATCGGCGTCAGGGTCAGCGACACCACCAGAGAAACAAGGATCGCCATCGCCAGCGTGACCGCGAATTCGCGGAACAGCCGGCCGATGATGCCGCCCATCAGGAGCAACGGGATCAGCACCGCGATCAGAGATATGCTGATCGAGACGATCGTAAAGCCGATTTCGGCCGCGCCCTTGTAGGCCGCAGCAAGCGGCCTCTCGCCCTGCTCGACGTAACGGGTGATGTTCTCCAGCATCACAATGGCGTCGTCCACCACGAAGCCGACCGCGATCGTCAGCGCCATCAAGGAGAGGTTATCCAGCGAATAGCCGAAGACCCACATCAGCGAGCAGGCTCCCAGTAGCGCTAGCGGCACAGTGATGCTCGGGATGATCGTCGCCCAGAAGCTGCGGAGGAAGATGAAGATCACCATCACCACGAGCGCGATAGTGGTCATGAGCGTGATCTGTACGTCCTCGACGGCGGCGCGGATGGTGATGGTGCGGTCGCTGATGATCTTGATCGAGATCGCGGGCGGGATGGCCGCGATCAGCCGCGGCAGCTGCGCCTTGATGCGATCGACGGTCTCGATGACGTTGGCGCCGGGTTGCTTGAAGATGACGAGGAACACGCCGCGCTTGCCGTCGGCCCAGGCCGCCGTCTTCATGTCCTCCGGCCCTGCCACGGCCTCACCGATGTCGCGGATCCGCAATGGAGCGCCGTTGCGATAGGCGACGATGACGTCCTGCCAATGCTGGGCCTGGGTGAGCTGGTCGTTGGCGTAGATCGTGTAGGCGCGCTTGGCCCCGTCGATGCTGCCCTTCGGGCTGTCGGTGGTCGCAGCCGCGATCTGGGCGCGCACGTCTTCCAGCGACAGGCCCTTGGCGACGAGCTTGGCCGGATCGATCTGTATGCGTACCGAGGGTTTCTGCTGTCCGCCGACGAACACTTGGGCGACGCCGGATAACTGGCTGATCTGTTGCGCGAGCTGCGCATCGGTGCGGTCGCTGACGACGGTCAGCGGCAGCGTGTCGGACGTCGCGGACAGGATCATCACCGGCGAATCCGCCGGGTTGACCTTGCGATAGGTGGGAGGCGAGGGCAGGTTCTTCGGCAATTGGCCGCTCGCTGCATTGATCGCTGCCTGCACATCGTTGGCGGCGGCGTCGATCTTCCGGTTGAGGTCGAACTGGATCGTGATCGACGCCGAACCCAGCGAGCTGGTCGACGTCATCTGCGTGATGCCGGGGATCTGTGCGAGCTGGCGTTCGAGCGGCTGCGCCACGGAAGAGGCCATGGTCTCGGGGCTGCCGCCGGGGAGCGAGGCCGAGAGCTGAATGGTCGGAAAGTCGACCTGGGGCAGCGGTGCAACCGGCAGCAGAGGATAGGCCACGAGGCCTACGAACAGGATGCCCGCCATCAGCAGTGAGGTGCCGATCGGATAGCGGATGAACGGAGACGAGAAGCTCTCTTGCATGCCCTGACACCACAGCCCTGGCCAGCGCATCTTCTCCCCGCGCACAGCGGAGTCGCGCCCGAGAGCGCAAGTGCGTTTCCTTCAGCCCATTTGCTTGTTCATTGCCCTGGAACGTCGTCGGTCCGGGCCGGCGTTGTGATAGAAAGACTAGTACGTTCGCTTGGGCCAGCGAACGGATTCCTGCGCTGGATGCTTTGCGACCTTTGTCGAAGGAGAGCTGCAGCGAGTTATGCGTTCCGCGCAGGCCGGAAAACTGGGTGCTTTCCGCTTCCGCATCTTTGCGGCGCTGTGTCTCACTCATTTCGTCGCGTGTCACAAGCCGGAGAGGTATGAAATAGGAACAATCGCTTCTGCCGCGCAGTTGTGCCATATCGAAATGACATAACGCGTGCCGTTGCCACCGATTCGAGGAATGTCCGATGCGCCTGCCGATCCTGACCCTCACCGCAATTGTCACGCTGTTCGCGGCGGCAGATGCCAGCGCCCAGACCTACGATCCGCGTTACCCGGTCTGCATGCACGTCTACATGCCCGGCGGTTTTGGCGGTGGTGGCGGCGACTATTTCGACTGCTCCTTCACCTCGCTGCCGCAGTGCCGCGCCACGGCTTCGGGCCGCTCGGCAAGCTGCGACGTCAATCCCTACTACGCGTTCGACCAACCCCCGCCGCCGCCGCGCCGGCGCCACAAGAACGTGCACTAGCGATCCGCAATGCGGCCTTCAGGGGGAATTTTCATGCGTCGCTTATTCGGCCTGATCATGACCGTCGGTGCCCTGCTCACGGCCGCGCCATCGCATGCACAGACCTTCGATCCGCGCTATCCCGTCTGCATGCACGTCTATTCCGGTGCGAACGGGGGTGGCGGGGAGTGGTACGATTGCTCCTTCACCTCCGTGCCTCAGTGCCGAGCTACCGCTTCAGGCCGCTCCGCCAGCTGCGATCTCAATCCGTATTATCCGTTCAACGCACCGCCGCAGCGCTTACGCCATCAGCGAGGCGGCTAGCGCTGGGCAATTACGTCCCGGCGGTCCATGGGGCATCGCGGATGAGCCGCCGCGTGCCTTTAGGAGCGCGGCGCCATGTTGACAGCGTCGACGATTGCGTTGGTCAATTGCCACGTCATCTTGTCCGTGGTCCAGTCGCTTGCGTGCAGCCTGTCGTCGTCGCCTGGGTCGACCGTGCGGTCGAACGAAATCTCGGCGACATCATGCCAGCGCTTCATCAGCGCGAAACGGCCGAAGACGTTGACGCGCTTCTCCTGCGCGATCTGGCTGATCGCCTCGACCATGGCGCTCGCCTTCCTGGCCTTGGCCGGTGTCAGCAGCGCCGGCACATATTGAAGGTCCATCAGGATCACATCGATCTGCTTGGCGTCGAGCAGCCGGTCAACACCCTCGCGGATCGCTTGCGTGGTGTCCTCGAACGAGGGACCGGCGGATTGCCACACTGAATTGGTACCGACCTGCCAGATCACCAGATCGGGCTTCAGATCGAAGACGTCATGCTCGAACCGATTCAACTCCAAACGAGCATCTTCGCCGCCGACGCCGCGGTTGATCACCTCGATTGCGACGTTTGGAAATTTTATCCGAAGGTCCGACAGCAGCCGCTGCGGATAGGGCGCAATACCCCCTTCGCCCGCCGTGGTCGACGAGCCGATCGCGACCAGCCTGGCCTGTCCGCCCTTCACTCGGTGAGCAAAATTTGTCAGCGGCTGCTCGAAAGGCGCGGCCCGGACGGGAAACTCTAAGGGATCGAGAGCCACGGGTCGCTTTCCTTTCGCAGCCAGAACAACGCCGGCAGAAAGAATAGCCCGTTTCCCCGAGGTCACCTAGCGTCGCGAGGCCCGCTTGCTATTGCTTCCGGATGCCTGACAGCTCCACCACCTTGCGCCAACGGTCGGTCTCCGCCGTCAGCATGCCGCCGAATTCGCTGGCATTGCCGTGCAGCGGGATCGCGCCGAGCCCGGCGATGCGGGACTTGATCTCCGCATCGGACAGCGCGGCGTCGATTTCGCGATTGAGCAGGTCGATGATCTCGCGCGGCGTGTCGTGTGGAGCGCCGACACCGTAGAATGAACTCGTCTCGTAGCCGCTGAGCGTGTCCGCGATCGGCGGCGCGTCCGGCAAAATCTCCGAACGCTCGCGCGTGGTGACGCCGAGTGCGCGCAGCTTGCCGGCGCGCACGAGCTCGAAGGATGAAGTGACGTTGTCGAACATGCCCTGAATCTGGCCGCTCATCACGTCGGTCAATCCGGGAGCCGAGCCGCGATAGGGCACGTGGATGAACTGCACGCCGGCCAGCGACTTGAACAGCTCGCCGGAGAGATGCAGCGAGGTGCCGATGCCGGAAGAGGCAATCGACATCTTGCCGGGATTGGTCTTGGCGTAGGCGATGAAGTCGGCGACGCTGTTCACCGGCAGGTCGTTGTTGACGACCAGCACCAGCGGAATTCGCGCGACGCCGGCGACCGGCGCGATGCCCTTGGCGAAATCATACGGCAGCGCCGGGTCGAACGAGGCGTTGATGGCGTTGGCGGTCGAGGTCAACAGCAGGGTGTGACCATCGGGGGCGGACGTAATCACCGCCTGTGTCCCGATATTGCTGCCGGCGCCGGGCTTGTTCTCGACGACGAAGGTCTGGCCGAGCCGGTCGGAGAGGCGCTGGCAGAGCAGCCGCGACAGCACGTCGGTGGCCCCACCCGGCGCATAGGGTACCACCCATTTCACGCTGCGCGAGGGATAGGAGGGATTGCCGATCGCAAAGGCGCGTGGCGTGGCGAGCACGGTTGCGGCAGAGGCTGCAGCCTGAAGGAAATGTCGCTTGTTGATCAATGCATGCATCCCGCTCTTCTTCCTTCTCCCCTTGTTGTGGGAGAAGGTGGCGCGAAGCGCCGGATGAGGGGTCACTCTCCGCACGTGAACTCGCGGAGAGTGCCCCCTCACCCGTCTCGCCGCTATGCGGCGAGCCACCCTCTCCAACAAGGCGAGAGGGGAAGCTTCCACGCACGATGAGATACTGCAAAGGCTGTGGCTGCGCACGCCCATCCCACCGGTTTGGTAAAGGATGACTAGAGTTAATCGCGCACTAACCCGGTTTTACCTTGTCTCTTAACACCTGGGCAGGGCGTGCGAGCTAAGCTCTCGGAACCAGCAGACACGTTCCGAAAGAATGAACGGCATGACAACCGGCGTCATCGAGCAACCGAAAGCCGCGCGCGCACCTTCGGCTTCGAAAATCTGGCTGAAGGCGATCGAGCTCACCGCACGGATCGAGACGTTGCCGGGCCGGCTGTTCGCCGACGTCGTCGATGATTGGGCGCAGCGCCAGCCCGATCGCATTGCGCTGGCCACCGATGACGCGAGCCTCGACTATGAGGGGCTTTCGAAACGCATCAATCGCTATGCGCGGTGGGCG
This sequence comes from Bradyrhizobium canariense, assembly GCF_019402665.1. Taxonomy (GTDB): domain Bacteria; phylum Pseudomonadota; class Alphaproteobacteria; order Rhizobiales; family Xanthobacteraceae; genus Bradyrhizobium; species Bradyrhizobium canariense. Next base: position 30,275 of record NZ_VSST01000013.1, on the reverse strand, counting down.
CGCTCGGCCGGTGTGGCCAAGGGCGACAGTGTCGCGCTGATCATGCCGAACGGCATCGACTATGTCGCGGCCTGGCTCGGCATCAGCCGGGTCGGTGGCGTGGTCGCGCTGATCAACACCAAGCTCGTCGGCCGGTCGCTCGCGCATTGCATCGGTGTCGCAAGGCCCGCTCACATCATTGTCGCGCACGAGCTCAAGGATGCGCTAGACGGCGCGTCGCCACCCCTGAACACGGAAGCAAAGGTCTGGACTCATGGCGATGCCCGCAGCGAACGTGCGATCGATGTCGCGCTTGCCGCCCTCGACGACGGGCCGCTTTCGCCGGACGAGCGTGGCGACGTCACCATCGACGACCGGGCCCTGCTGATCTACACGTCCGGGACGACCGGCCTGCCGAAAGCCGCCAGCATCAGCCACCGCCGCATCCTCAATTGGGGCTTTTGGTTCGCCGGCCTCACCGGCGCGACGCCGCAGGATCGGCTCTACGATTGCCTGCCGCTGTTCCACTCGGTCGGCGGCATCGTCGCGCCATGCAGCATGCTCGCTGCCGGCGGTGCGGTGGTGATCGCGGAAAAATTCTCGGCCTCGAATTTCTGGCCCGACATTGTGCGCCACGACTGTACGCTGTTTCAGTATATCGGCGAGCTCTGTCGCTACCTGCTCAAGGCGCCGCCGTCGGAATACGAGAACCGGCATCGCCTGCGGCTCGTCTGCGGCAACGGCCTGCGCGGTGATATCTGGGACGATTTTCAGGCGCGTTTCGCCATTCCGCGCATCCTCGAATTCTACGCGGCGACGGAAGGCAATTTCTCGCTGTTCAACGTCGAGGGCCAGCCCGGCGCGATCGGCCGCGTTCCGCCGCTGCTCGCGCATCGTTTCCCTGCCGGTCTCGTCAAGCTCGATCCCGATAACGGCGCGCCGCTGCGCAATGCAGAGGGGTTTTGCATCGCCTGCGCGCGCGGCGAGCCCGGCGAAGCCATAGGCCGCATCGGCACGGCGGATGAGGGCGGCGGCCGCTTCGAGGGCTACACCGAGGCGAGCGAGACCGAGAAGAAGATCCTGCGCGATGTCTTTGCCAAGGGCGATTCCTGGTTCCGCACCGGCGACCTGATGCGGCTCGACGAGAAGGGATTCTTCCACTTCGTCGACCGCATTGGCGACACCTTCCGCTGGAAGGGCGAGAACGTCGCGACCTCGGAGGTCAATGACGCCGTTCGCGATTTCACCGGCGTGATCGACGCCACCACCTACGGCGTCAACATCCCCGGCACCGATGGCCGCGCCGGCATGAGCGCGATCGTGGTGAACGAGGGCTTTGCTGTCGAGGCGCTGCCCGCCCATCTCGCACAGCGCCTGCCGGCCTATGCTCACCCCGTCTTCATACGCATCTCGCGCGAGCTCGATGCGACCGAGACGTTCAAGCAAAAAAAGGCCGAGCTCGCGCGCGAGGGATTTGATCCGGGCGCGGTCTCCGATCCGCTGTTCATGCTGGACCCGAAAACCGGCGCCTATGTCGCGCTGGACGCAGAGACATATGCGCAAATCAACGAGGGTACGATCCGGCTCTAGCCGCGCGAAAATCCGCCAGATAGGTCCAATTTTATCCGAATTGTCCAAGAAGCCATTTACTTCTGTCGGGTAAACAAGCGGCCAAGGGAGGCGGTCATCAAGAGCCGCCGGAACACGAACGACAACAGAAGCGAGCCAGCCATGTCGGTACGGTCTAAGGTCATCGAAGCGATCCAGCAGATCGCCAAGGAACAGCACGTCGCGCTTCCCGCACTCTCGGACGATCTGTCCCTGCACGAGACGGGCTTCGACTCGCTCGCCTTCGCCATCCTGGTGGCGCGCCTCGAGGACGAGACCGGCGTCGACCCTTTCACCATTTCCGAGGACGCAGCGTTCCCTGCCACCGTGGGCGATTTCGTGCGGGCCTACGAAAATGTCCCCGCGTGAGATCTTTGCGCTCCGCGACCATCTTGGCGCGGAGCTGACCGGACGCACGCTGTCGGACGCGCAGGATGTCGTGTCGCTGACGGATATCCTGTCGCAGACGGTCCTGGCTGGCCGCCTGGGCGAGCTGTCCGGCCGCGCCGTGCTGCTGAAATTGTCCGACCAGCTCCGATCGGGTCTTGCCATGATCGAGCTCGACGGTATTGCCCGCCGCATGCTGCTATGCCCGCCCGATCTCAACCCCGCGCATCTCGATGCGCTGATGGCGGATGCCGGGATCGATGCCGTCGTCACCGACGAGCCCGATCGCTGGGCCGAGACCGGCGTGCCGCTGGTCGTCACCGCACAACTGCCGCTTCAAGCCACTGCGCCGGCCAGGACCGAATGTGCCACGGAGTGGCTGATGCTCACTTCGGGCACGTCGGGCGTGCCGAAAATCGTCGGCCATACGCTGGAAGCACTCACCGGCGCCATCGTCGCCGAAGGCCCGGCGCGCGGACCCGCGCCAATATGGGCGACGTTCTACGACATCCGCCGCTATGGCGGCCTGCAGATATTCCTCCGCGCCGTCCTCTCGGGCGGCTCGATGGTGCTGTCCGATCCGCATGAGGCGCTCGGCGATCACGTCACGCGGCTGAACGCGCGCGGCGTCTCCCATATCTCCGGCACGCCCTCGCACTGGCGCAAATTGTTGATGAGCGGCTCGGCCGCGCAGTTCGCGCCGCGCTATGTCCGCCTCTCCGGCGAGATCGCCGACCAGGCGGTGCTGGACGGCCTGAAGGCGGCGTTCCCGAATTCCTCCGTCGGCCATGCCTATGCATCAACCGAGGCCGGCGTCGGCTTTGCCGTCAATGACGGGCTGGAAGGCTTTCCGGCGGACTATCTCGGCAACCGCAACGGCGTCGAAATGAAGGTCGTCGACGGCTCGCTACGCATCCGTTCGACCCGCACAGCGCACGCCTATATCGGCCGCGACGCGGCCGCGCTCACCGATGCGGACGGGTATGTCGATAGCGGCGATATCGTCGAATTGCGCGGCGACCGCTACTATTTCGTCGGCCGCCGCGGCGGCATCATCAATATCGGTGGGCTGAAGGTTCACCCCGAAGAGATCGAGGCGGTGATCAACCGTCATCCCGACGTACGGATGTCGCGGGCGAAGTCACGCAAGAGCCCGATCACCGGCGGCATCGTCGTCGCCGACGCGATCCTCGCCGACGGTACCGATACGGCGCGCGCGAAAGAGATCCGCGACCAGATCCTGGATCAGTGCCGCGCGCAGCTCGCGTCCCACAAGGTGCCGGCGGTGATCCGCTTCGTCGAGGCGCTCGACGTCACCCCGGCCGGCAAACTGGCGCGCACCGATGCATAATGTTCTCGTCACGGGTGGTAGCCGCGGCATCGGCCTTGCAATCGGCCAGCGGCTTGTTGATGGCGGCTACAACGTGATCGCGGCGGCGCGGCGCGAGAGCGACGCGCTCAAGGCGGCGATTGCCGGGTCGGAGGGGCGCCTGCATTTCCGCGCCTGCGACCTCGCCGTGATCGACGCGATTCCCGCTTTCGCAAAACTCGTGCGCGATGAATTCGGCCCGATCTACGGCCTCGTCAACAATGCCGGCCTCGGCACCGAAGGCCTGCTCGCGACCATGCACAATTCCGAGATCGAGGCGCTGGTGCAGCTCAACGTGCTGTCACCGATCATTCTCACCAAATATGTCGCACGGCAGATGATGGCCGACGGTGCCGGCCGCATCATCAACATCTCGTCGATCATCGCGACCACCGGCTATAACGGCCTCTCCGTTTACGGTGCGACCAAGGCCGCCGCTACCGGCTTCACCCGTTCGCTTGCGCGCGAGGTCGGCAAGCTCGGCATCACCGTGAACGCGATCGCGCCCGGTTTCATCGACACCGAGCTGACGCACAATCTCTCCGACGATAGCCGAAAGCGCATCGCCGGCCGCAGCGCGCTGCGGCGCCTGCCGGAGACCGACGACGTCGCGCGCATGGTGGAATATCTGCTGGGCGAGGGCGGGCGCAACGTGACGGGTAGCGTGTTCACGGTCGACGCGGGCAACACGGCGTAGGCGGAACTCTACTGCCACAATTGCATTGATCCGGCGCAATGACATCATCCGGATTTGGTCCTAAGATGCCGCGCAATTGATTGGCTTACGTCAATCGATCTGCCCTAATCGACAGGGAGCAGTCCATGACCGCTGCGAGCCCGGACAAGGCGTCGGCAAAGCCATCTTCCGCACAGCAAAGCGACGTCCACTGCCAGACCGTTCACTGCCAACCGATGTCTCATCAAAATTCAGGTGATCACGGTTACGAAATGTATCCGCAGAAATTCGTGCGTCTGGTCGGCTGCCATGACGTACCCTCATCCGCGCTACGCAAGCGCGAGGTCGAGAAGTTGCACTAGACGTTCAGGTCCGGTGCTTCGGCAGGTCAATCCGTTCGTGTGAGAACTCCGGCGGGCCGTCGGTCAGGCGGCGGATCCGGCGCTCGCGTTCGTCTTCAGACAGGGCAGGATCGAGCAGCGCCTCGAGTTCATGCACTGCAAGCTCTTCGATCCTGGTGGCATCCGAGGCGAGCGGGTGCCCTGGCGGGAGTGCCGGGGGCGCGACCTTTAGGCCCAGCTCGACCAGCGTACGAATGGCATCGGAGCGCGACAGGTGATGGGTTTCCGCCCAGCTATCGACGGCCGCGGTCAGGCTTTCCGGCATCTTCACCGCGCTGATCGGATCACGGCCAGTGCGCCGGCTTACCGGAGCGATGGAGTCCTTCCTGTCGAAGTCGGACACGTCGATGTTCCCGCGCAACCGTGTGAGATCATCGAGACTAGACGCCATTTACGGCCAACTGTTTGATGCCGATCAATGACCTTCTGTGGCATTGCAGCGCGCCCTCATCTTGTTGTCCGGGTCCATTTCGGCCAATGGTTGCAAGGGCGCCCCCCGGCGAACCCGAATCGGTTCTTCCACGTATGTCTCTTTGGACGTGCGTCCCAACTATCCGGCATCATCCGATGACATCAGCGTTCTATAGCGGCATTCCGGTCTTTCGCGGCTTCACCAGCCTGATGGACCCCGCTTTGTATTCGCCGCTGCCCGACGACTGGAGCATCGGCGTTGCCGACATCGTGGATTCCACCAAGGCCATCGCGGCGCAGCGCTACAAGGCGGTGAACATGGCCGGTGCCGCCGTGATCGCGGCGGTGACGAACGCATTGGAGGGACGCGAATTTCCCTTCGTGTTCGGCGGAGACGGCGCGAGTTTTGCGGTCGCGCCTAATGATCTCGAACTGGCCCGCGAGGCTTTGGCTGCGACCGCGACCTGGGTGCGGGAAGATCTCGATTTGCGGATGCGCGTCGCGCTGGTGCCGGTGAGCGCCATTCGCGCGCAGGGCCTCGACGTGCGCGTCGCGCGCTTCGGCCCGTCGGCCAATTTGTCCTATGCGATGTTTTCTGGCGGCGGGCTCGCCTGGGCGGACGCAGCGATGAAGCGCGGCGAGTTTGCGATCATCGAAGCGCCCGCGGGCACGCAGCCCGATCTCTCCGGCCTGTCCTGCCGCTTCGAGGTGATTCCGGCTGCGCGCGGCCTGATCCTGTCCGTGCTGGTCATGCCGGCCCAGGGCGCCGATCCCTCGGCATTCCGCAACGTGATCGAGGACATCATCCACCTCGTCGAGCGCAGCCCGGATGCCGGTCGGCCCGTGCCGCCGCAGGGGCCACCGCTGACATGGCCGCCGCAGGGGCTGGAATATGAGGCGCGCACCATGCGCGGAGGTCCGCTGCTCGGGCGCCGCGCCCGCGTGCTGGCCTACACGCTTTTCGTCTATCTGATCATGCGCTTCGACATCAAGGTCGGCGGCTTCGTGCCGAAGCTCTATACACGACAGGTCGTGGAGAACTCCGATTTCCGGAAATATGACGACGGCCTGCGCATGATCCTCGACTGTACGCCGGAGCTCGAACGCGCGCTCAGCGATCGTCTCGCAGCTGCCGCGCGCGATGGCATCGTGCGTTACGGTCTCCACCAGCAGGACGCCGCAATGATGACCTGCTTCACCCCGTCGGCGCTCCGCAGCGACCACGTCCATTTCATCGACGGTGCGCGGGGCGGCTACGCCTCGGCGGCGACGGCGCTGAAGGCGATGACGGCGTGAAGCGCTAGCGCCCCGCCCGCGTCCAGGTTTCGCCGCCGCAGAGCGCGCCGACGCAGCCTTCGACCCGCAGCGAATCCGCTGATATCACGGTCACGCTGCTCGCATAGGTGCTGCCGTCGTCGGCATTGTAGATCTGGCCCGACCATTTGTTCGGCCCGGAAGGCTGCATGCCGCTGAACAATGGCAAGCCGATCATCGGGCGCCTGGCGAGGGCGGGATTGGGATTCTTGCTGTCGGTGGCGGGCTGGCCGGTCGCGGTGTCGTGGGGTTCACGCAGCCAGACGACATTGCCGCAAATGCCGCTGCCGCATTTGCCGATCTTGACGCGGGCATCGCCGGCCTGGGTCAGCCAGGTCCCGTCGGCGCTCTGCGCATGGGCGGCAGTCGCGCCGAGGAGCGCAGCCAGAAGGACGATGAGAGCAGCGAATCTGGAAGTCATGGAGAGAGCCCCGAAGTGGAGCGCCTCCATAGCAGCCTAGCAGGATAGTGCAACGCTGGATGGAATCACATTCCTGGGTTTATTTGCCTGCGTGCAACGACCTGGGCTCATTTGCCCCAGCGCACGAAGGCGACCGAGGCCGCGGTCGACAGCCCGAATACCGCCATGGCGCCGCCGACCAGCGCGAACAGGGTCCAGGCTGGAGCCTGTGCCAACATGAGGCCGCCGCCCCCGATCGCGACGATCAGAAGCCGCGCGGTGGAGGCGAGCACGGGACCGCCGACCCGCGCCGCGCCTTGCGAGGAGAAATACAGCGACACGCCCATGCCGAAGAACACAAAGGTCGGGCCCGCCCAGTGGAAGTAGCTGTGCGCGGCGGCGGCGACGCCGGCATCCCTGGTGAAGAGCGAAACCCACAGAGACGGATCGAGCGCGATGACGAGGCCGATCAGGCCGACCGTAATTCCCGAGGCCGCGGCCGCGGTCCAGGCCACGCGCCGCGCGCGTTTCACCTGTCCGGCGCCCATCGCCATGCCGACCATCGGCACCGATGCGATGCCGAAGGCGAAGGTGATCGGGATCAGCAAGAATTCCAGTCGCGAGCCGATGCCGTAACCGGCCAACATCTCGGTGCCGAAGGTCGCCAGGATCTTGGTGAAGATCAAAATGGTGAGCACGGTCTGGAGCGGCGACAGGCAGGCGACCGCGCCGACCTTGAGGATGTCGAAGAACAACGCGCGATCGAAATGGAAGGCGCGGAAATCCAGCGGCAGCCGGCTGCGGCCGGACCAGAGATACCAGAGGAAAAAGATCGCAGCACAGGTGAACGCGATCAACTGACCGGCGGCGACGCCGGGCATGCCGAATTGCGGCACGCCGAACAGGCCGAGCCCCAGCGTGCCGCCGAGCGCGATCTGGAGCACGCTCGTCCCGATCAGCGCCATCGAGGGCAGACGCATGTCGCCGGTGCCGCGGATCACCGAGGCCAACGTGTTGACGAGCCAGATCGCGACCGCGCCGGAGAACAGCATTTGCGAATAGCCGCTGGCTTCCTCGAGCACGCGCTCGCGCCCGCCCAGCAGCGTAAAGAACGAGCGGCCGAAGACGAGCATCGTCACCGTGAAGAAAAGCCCGCCGCAGAGGCCGATGATGGCGGCATGCAGCGCCAGCGTCGCCGCACGGGTCCGGTCGCCTGCGCCGAGCGCGCGGCTGATCGCAGACGAGACGCCGCCGCCCATCGCGCCCGCGCTCATCATCTGCGTCAGCATGGCGAACGGAAACGCCAGCGCGATCGCTGCGAGCGGGATGGTGCCGAGCCGGCCGATATAGGAGGTCTCGGCGACCGCAACCAGCGTGCTGCCGACCATCGCGATCATGTTGGGGATCGCAAGCCGCAGCAGTGTGGGCAGGATCGGTGCCGTCAGCAAGCCGGCGATGGGGGAGGCGACCGGGGCAGGCGGCGGCACGGCGTCTATCGAGGCGTCGATCGTCATGTGTCACCGCGCGGAATATTGGATGATGACCGACATATTATATGGCGTGCGGCGCCGGCGCCAGCCTCGCTTCACGCAGGGCTCACCAGGGCAGGCCGCAGAGGTCGATGGTGCCCAGCGTCGGCGCGCTGACGATGTTGCAGACATAGGGCGCCATGTGGGTGAAGCGGATCCGCCCCTCCGGCTGCTCGCAATAGACCTCGCCCTTGAAGGGGAGCCAGCTGCGGTTCTGGTAGAACGCGACATTGTGCGGCTCGCAGAACAGCAGCGCGAAGCGGACCGCCTCGTTGGCACGCATGGTATGCAGCGCGGCGTCGATCGCCATGGTGGCATAGCCGCGGCCGCGCCGGTCCTCCCGCGTGCAGACGCCGCCGATGCCGCCGATGTGAACCTTCTGCCCGTTCCAGGTGACGGTGCGGAAATAGATGCCGACATGGCAGACGAGACCATCCTCGGGCGTCTCGATCAGCACGCGCAAATCGGCATTGGCCCATTTGACGTGAGCCCAGGAGGGCTTCTCGACGGCGTCGCGTCCCCAGACGGCGCTGAGCAGGGGCTGTGCGATCGGCCATGAGGCGTCGCCGTTCAAAATGTCGATCTCGATGCTCATCGCTCTCTCTTTCGCATCTCCGCGCCGTGGGTGCGTTTCGTTCTGCCATAAGCACCTCAAAGGCAACGATATTTTACGGCCCGGTTGAAACGACCGACATCCTTGCGACGATTTTATGCAATCCGGCCAAGCCGCCGCACCATGCCTTCTGGAAAATTCGCGGTATTTAACGGCCACGGAACCTTCTATAAGGGGTGACCGTTAAGTCTCGTTCCCCCATCAGTCGCGGACAACACCCATGACCTTTACGCTGCCCCCACTCCCCTACGCCTATGACGCCCTCGGGCAATTCATGTCGAAGGAAACGCTCGAATTCCACCACGACAAGCATCATCAGGCCTATGTCACCAACGGCAACAACGCGCTCAAGGGCACCGAATGGGAAGGCAAGTCCCTTGAGGAGATCGTCAAGGGCTCGTTCGGCAAGAACCCCGCGGTGTTCAACAATGCCGGCCAGCACTACAACCACATCCATTTCTGGAGCTGGATGAAGCCCAATGGCGGCGGCACCAAGCTGCCGGGCAAGATCGAGAAGAAGATCAACGAGGATCTCGGCGGCTTCGAGAAGTTCAAGACCGACTTCCAGGCGGCCGGCGTCGGCCAGTTCGGCTCCGGCTGGTGCTGGCTCCAAGTCAAGAACGGCAAGCTCGAGATATCCAAGACCCCGAACGGCGAGAATCCGCTGGTGCACGGCGCCACCCCGATCCTCGGCTGCGACGTCTGGGAGCACTCCTACTACATCGACTATCGCAACCGCCGTCCGGACTATCTCAAGGCGTTCGTCGAGAACCTCGTGAACTGGGAATACGTCGAGTCCCTGTTCGACAAGGCGTAAGATTTTACGCCACCATTCCGGGATGGTGCGCTAGCACCAGACCCGGAATCTCGAGATTCCGGGTTCGGCTTCGCCGCCCCGGAATGACGGAAACAACGGAAGGCGGTCGCACGTGCGGCCGCCTTTTTGCTGTGCGGAATTCGGCCCCGCATGGCCCTGCGCGAGGTGCGCATCGCTCCCGTCATCGTACTGTTTGCATCGCATCTGCGGCGCCCTTAATCAGGACGGGCATCACCCTCGAGCCGAACGCGCCCGTTGTCAGAACCCTCCCCGAAAGACCCGGCGCCCGCCGAGGACGCGGACTCCGAGCCACGGCCGGGGCGCGTGCGCAAGCCGATCGGCTGGTCGACCATCATCATCGCAGCGCTGGTGGCGGTGAGCGCGGGTCTGGTCTGGCGGCGTGACGGCACCGACGGTGTTCTCGAGATCCTGACCCACGATCTCTCGCTGTTCGGCGGCATCCTGCCGCGCGTGCTGGCCGGGTGCCTGCTCGGCGCCTTCATCTCGGAAATCCTGCCGCACGAAAAAGTCTCGCGCGCGCTCGGGCCGAAATCGGGCCTGAAAGGCCTTCTGATCGGCACTGCCTTCGGCGCGATCCTGCCCGGCGGTCCCTTCACCGCCTATCCCGTGGCGAGTGCGCTGCTGGCGGTCGGTGCCGATTTCGGTGCCACCATCGCCATGGTCGTGAGCTGGACCTTGATCGGCTATGGCCGGGCGGTGGCTTGGGAAATCCCGATCATGGGTACCGACTTCACGCTGTGGCGCATCGTCATCTCGCTGCCGTTGCCGGTGCTCGCAGGCGCGCTCGGCCGCTTCGTCTATGTCCGGCTCTATCCGAAGCCAGCCCTGAAGGACGACGAGAATTGAGCGCCGCGCTTCTAATCGACATCCTGTTGTGGGGCTCGGTGTTCGGCGTCGGCCTGATCGCCTTTCGCCGCGGCCCACCGGTGTTCAAGGCCTCGCTGCGCGAAGGCTCCATGGACTTCATCAACATCGTGCCCCGGATCGCGCTGGGGGTGATCGGCTCCGGCTACATCGCCGCCATCATCCCGCAGGAGGTGATCAGCGGCTGGCTCGGCCCGGACAGCGGTTGGCTCGGGGTCGCGACTGCCGTGGTCGCCGGGGCCGCGACCCCCGGCGGCCCGGTGATCGGGTTCTCGATCGGTACGGTGGCGCTGAAATCGGGCGGTGGGGTACCGCAGGTGGTCGCCTATGTCGTCGCTTGGGCGCTGTTTGCCTTCCAGCGGGTGATTTTGTGGGAAATTCCGTTCATGCCGGCCCGTTTCGTCTGGTTCCGCTGTGCGGTTTCGGTGCCGTTCCCGTTCGTCGCCGCCGCCATCGCCATGGTGATCGGGAAGCCCTAGAGCCCGGCGTGGACAGAGGTAATGTTATAATATAACGTTTCGGCATGGTTCCCGCCGCGTCCCAAGCCCATCATCACGATCATGCTCATGGCCATTCCCATGATCATTCCCGTGACCACGGGCATTCGCATGGACACGATCATACCCACGCACACATCCATGGTGCGGCCTCTCCGCATCCGGCTCAGGCGGCGCATTGGTCGATCCTGCGCATGACGATGGCCGCCCGCCTCGCGGCCGCGCTCTCGGTCTGTGCCGTGCTCTGGGGCGTGGTCTTCCTGGCGATGAGGTGACCATGGCGGCGCTGCATTTCCACAACGTTACGCTCGGCTATGACCGTCACCCGGCCGTGCACCACCTCAATGGTGAGGTCGCCCCGGGCGCGTTGCTGGCCGTGATCGGCCCGAACGGGGCCGGCAAGTCGACACTGCTGCGCGGCATTGTCGGCATCCTCAGACCACTCGACGGCAGCATCCATCTCGGCGGGCTCGACAGCCGCGATATCGCCTATCTGCCGCAGAGTGCGGAGATCGACCGCAGCTTCCCGATTTCGGTGCTGGACTTCGTTGCCACCGGGCTATGGCGCGGGACCGGCCTGTTCGGCGGCATCGGCAAGGCGGCGCGCGAAAAGATCCTCCGCGCGATCGCTTCCGTCGGTCTCAACGGTTTCGAAAACCGCCCGATCGGCACACTCTCGGGCGGCCAGATGCAGCGCGTGCTGTTTGCGCGCGTGCTGCTCCAGGACGCGCGGCTGATCGTGCTGGACGAGCCCTTCAACGCCATCGACAGCAAGACCACGGCCGATCTGCTGGCGCTGGTGAAGCACTGGCATGGCGAGGGCCGCACCGTCCTCGCCGCGCTGCACGACATGGAGATGGTGCGCACCCATTTCAGCGAGACGCTGGTGCTGGCGCGCGGGCCCGTGGCGTGGGGCCCGACGGCAGAGGTGCTGACGCCGGAAAACCTTATGGTCGCGATGCGGATGTGCGAAGCCTTCGACGACAGCGCCGCCGCCTGCTCGGCCGATGATGCCCGCTCACGGGCGGCTTGATATCCGATGCTCTATGACGCGCTGATCGGCCCGTTCACCGAATTCGAGTTCATGCGACGTGCGCTCGCGGCCGTCATCGCGCTGTCGCTCGCGGGCGCGCCGATCGGCGTGTTCCTGATGTTGCGGCGAATGAGCCTGGTCGGCGACGCCATGGCGCATGCCATCCTCCCCGGCGCCGCTGTCGGTTTCCTGCTTTCCGGTCTCAACCTGTTCGCGATGACGGCCGGCGGCCTGATCGCGGGTTTTGCCGTCGCGATCCTCGCAGGCCTCGTCGCACGCTCGACCGGGTTGAAGGAGGATGCCTCGCTCGCGACCTTCTATCTGGCCTCGCTGGCACTGGGCGTGACCATCGTCTCGATCAAGGGCACCAATATCGACCTGCTGCACGTGCTGTTCGGCAATATCCTCGCGATGGACGATCAGACGCTGCTGGTCGTCGCCTTCAACGCCACGGTGACGCTGCTGGTGCTCGCCGTGATCTATCGCCCGCTGGTGATCGAGAGCGTCGATCCCTTGTTCTTGCGCACCGTGAGCCGGGCTGGCGGGCCTGCGCATCTCGCTTTCCTTGCGCTGGTCGTGATCAACCTCGTCAACGGCTTTCAGGCGCTCGGCACGCTGCTCGCGGTCGGCCTGATGATCCTGCCGGCCGGCATCGCGCGGTTCTGGTCGCGCGATCTCACCGTCATGATCTGCATCGCGGTCGTCGCTGCCGCCGTCTCCGGCTATGCAGGTCTTGTGCTGTCGTTCCAGACCCGTGTGCCCTCGGGCCCTGCGATCATTCTGGTGGCGAGCGCGCTCTACACCGTCTCCGTCCTGTTCGGCCGGGTCGGCGGCGTCGTCAGGCAGCTGTTTCCCGGCCGGCATCTGGAAGCGTGACAGCGATGCGGCGCATCCTGCTTTGTGTGCTCTTGCTGATCGCCTCGCCGCTGCACGCTGCGGAGCAGCTGAAGGTCGTCGCGAGCTTCTCGATCCTCGCCGATTTCGTCCGTAATGTCGGCGGCGACCGGATCAATCTGACGACGCTGGTCGGGGCCGACAGCGACGTCCACGTCTACACGCCCGCGCCCAGCGATGCGAAGCGGATCGCGGACGCAAAGCTGGTCATCGTCAACGGCCTTGGTCTCGAGGGCTGGCTGCCGCGCCTCGTGCAGTCCTCCGGATCCAAGGCGCAGGTGATCACCGCGAGCGCCGGCATCGCGCCGCTCAAGCTCGGTTCGGCCGCCGACCCGCATGGCTGGCAGTCCGTTCCCAACGCCAAAATCTACGTCACCGACATCGCCAATGCGCTGGCCGCGGCCGACCCTGATGACGCGGAGCTCTTCCGCGCCCAGGCCAAGGCCTATCTGGAAAAGCTCGAAACGCTTGACCGCGAGGTCCGCGATGCCGTGGCCAAAATCCCGCAGGAGCGGCGCAAGGTGATCTCGACCCATGACGCCTTCGGCTATTTCGCCGCCGAATACGGCGTCCAATTCATCGCGCCGCTCGGCGTCTCCACGGAAACCGAGCCCAGCGCGCGGGACATCGCCACCATCATCGGCCAGATCAAGGCCCAGAAAATCCCAGCCGTGTTCCTGGAAAATATCAGCGACGACCGGCTGATCCGGCGGATCGCGGCGGAGACCGGCTCAAAAGTCGGCGGGACCCTGATTTCGGACGGTTTGACCGGCGAAAAGGGGCCTGCACCCACTTACATTGATATGGTCAGGCACAATATAAAGGCCCTGACCAGCGCGCTTGACCACTAGGGCAGGGGCCACCCCGCCTCGCGTCGCGCGAAAAGCCCGAAGTCCGGAGTTGTTATGTCTGAAGCGACCGCCCCAAAAATTCCCGTGACCGTCCTGACCGGCTATCTCGGTGCCGGCAAGACCACGCTGTTGAACCGCATCCTGTCGGAAAACCACGGCAAGAAGTACGCCGTCATCGTCAACGAATTCGGCGAGATCGGCATCGACAACGACCTCATCATCGGCGCCGATGAGGAAGTGTTCGAGATGAACAACGGCTGCATCTGCTGCACCGTGCGTGGCGATCTCGTGCGCATCATGGAAGGCCTGATGAAGCGCAAGGGCAAGTTCGACGCCATCATCGTCGAGACCACCGGTCTTGCCGATCCGGCACCGGTGGCCCAGACCTTCTTCGTCGACGAGGACGTGCAGAAGAACGCGCGTCTCGATGCGGTGGTCACGGTTGCGGACGCAAAATGGCTGTCCGACCGTCTCAAGGACGCGCCCGAGGCCAAGAACCAGATCGCCTTTGCCGACGTCATCGTGCTGAACAAGACCGATCTCGTCACCAAGGGCGAGCTTGCCGAGGTCGAGGCCCGCATCCGTGCCATCAACCCCTATGCGAAGCTGCACCGCACCGAGCGCTGCTCGGTGGCTTTGGCCGACGTGCTCGACCGCGGCGCCTTCGACCTCGATCGCATCCTCGACATCGAGCCGGACTTCCTGAATGCCGATGATCATGACCACGACCATGATCATCATCACCACGGCCACGACCATCATCACGATCATGATCACGGCCACGGCCTGAAGCACTATCACGACGAGGATATGCAATCGCTGTCGCTCAAGACCGACAAGCCGCTCGATCCCAACGTGTTCATGCCCTGGCTCCAGAATCTGGTGCAGGTGGAGGGCGGCAAGATCCTGCGCTCCAAGGGCATCCTCGCCTTCCACGACGACGACGACCGTTACGTCTTCCAGGGCGTCCACATGATGCTGGAGGGCAACCACCAGCGGAAGTGGAAGGACGGCGAGCCGCGCGAGAGCCGCCTCGTCTTCATCGGCCGCGAATTGCCGCAAGATCTCATTCGCCAGGGTTTTGAGAGCTGCATCGTCTCGTGATGAAAGAGTTTACGCCGCCCGCCGATTCCGCCTCGATCGTCTCCGTCACCGAGCGCGTCAAGCCGCTCGCGCTCGGGATGGTCGTGACCTCCGTGCATTTCCTTGGGCCCCGCGCCGCCTTCGTCGGCGGCGAGGAGACTGTCGCGTTCGTGGATGGCCAGGGCGAGATCAGCAAGGTCGCGGTGCACAGCGGCGGCATTCTCTCCGCCGCCTCCGACGGCAAGCGCCTCGTGATGGGCGGCGACGATGGAAAAGTCGTGTCGCTCGACGCCAAGGGCGAAGTGACGCTGCTTGCGACCGACCCGAAGCGGCGCTGGATCGATGCGGTGGCGCTGCATCCGGACGGTGCCTACGCCTGGTCGGCCGGCAAGACCGCTTTCTTCAAGAGCGGCAAGAGCGAGGAGAAGTCGCTTGAGGTGCCCTCAACCGTTGGCGGCCTCGCGTTTGCGCCGAAGGGCCAGCGTCTCGCGATCGCCCATTACAACGGCGCGACGCTGTGGTTTCCCAACATGGCGGGATCGGCCGAATTCCTGCCCTGGGCTGGCTCGCATCTCGGCGTCACCTTCAGCCCGGACAACAAATTCCTGGTCACCACGATGCACGAATCCGCGCTGCACGGGTGGCGGCTTGCCGACAACAGGCACATGCGTATGACCGGCTATCCCGGCCGCGTCCGCTCGATGTCGTGGAGCGCGGGCGGCAAGGCGCTGGCGACCTCGGGCGCCGACACGGTGATCCTGTGGCCGTTTGCCAGCAAGGACGGCCCGATGGGCAAGGAGCCCGCGATGCTCGCGCCGCTCCAGGCGCGCGTGTCGGTCGTCGCATGCCATCCCAGGAACGACATCTTCGCCGCCGGCTATAGCGACGGCACCGTGCTGATGGTGCGTCTGGAGGACGGCGCCGAGATCCTTGTCCGCCGCAATGGCACGCCGCCGGTGGCCGCGCTCGCCTGGAACGCCAAGGGGACGCTGCTGGCGTTCGCCGACGAAAATGGGGATGGCGGGCTGCTGGAGCTTTGATCTGTCATTGTTCCGGCCGTAGATGGGGCCATGCGGTTTCTGACGACCTTCCAGATCGCTGACTTTGCGGACACGCTGGTCAGTCTGTTCACGGCCTTCGTGCTGGGCACGCTGATCGGTGCCGAGCGGCAGTACCGCCAGCGCACCGCGGGCCTGCGTACGAACGTGCTGGTCGCGGTCGGCGCCGCCGCTTTCGTCGATCTCGCCATGCACCTGACCGGCGCCGACGGCGCGGTGCGGGTGATCTCCTACGTCGTCTCGGGCATCGGCTTTCTCGGCGCCGGCGTCATCATGAAGCAGGGGATGGACGTGCGCGGGCTCAATACCGCGGCGACGCTATGGGCTTCGGCCGCGGTCGGCTCCTGCGCGGGCGCCGACATGATTGCCCAGGCGGCGGCGCTGACGGTGTTCGTGATTGCCGGCAACACCATGTTGCGGCCATTGGTCAACGCCATCAACCGCATTCCGCTGAACGAGAAGACCTCCGAGGCGACCTATTACTTCAAACTCGCGGTCGCACCGGACGCCTTGCCCGACATGCGCGACCGCCTGGTCGAGAAGCTCGAGGGCGCAAAATATCTGGTGGCCGATATCGAAATGGTCGAGACTGGGGACGATCTGATCGAGATCGTGGCAAAGCTGGTCGCGAGCGCCGTCGATCCGAACGAGCTGAATGCGGTGGCGACCGATCTCCAGCACCTGCCCGGCGTCCGCCACGCCACCTGGGAAGTCAGCACCACGGATTGAGCGCGCAGGCGTCGAGTTCCGGCCGTCACGGGCAGGGAACCGCAGACCGGCGATTTCGTTGATCCCCTGGACAAAGGCGGTGATCGACATGCCCGGCCAATATGACAAGCGCAGACTGAAGCTCGACCTGATGGTTGCCTGCTCGCTGTTCGCGGCAGGCGTCGTGGTGTCAGGCATGTCGCTGGCGCAAATCCGCGCCGAGACCCGGATGCAGACGGCCCAGGCGACGCAACCCCTTCAGGGCACGCCGTCCGACGATCAGAACAAGCCCGCGGAAGCCAAGCCCGGCGGCGACCGGCCGACCACGCCCGCCCCAGAGCCGGCGCGACCCGACCCACAGACGCAAGGGGCTGCCGGTGCGGCTAAACCAGCATTGCCGCCAGCGCCAGCCGAGAAGATCGCGCCGCCGATTGAGAGGAAGTAGGCTCCCCTGTCATTCCGGGCTCGCGCCAAGTGGCGCGCCTCGGAATGACGAGCGGAGAGTTGGGTGACGGCTCTCACCGCACCAGAACGTTCCGGAACTGCCACGGATCTGACGTATCGATATCCTCCGGAAACAGTCCCGGACGATCCGTCAGCGGCGTCCAGTCGGTATAAAACCCCTTCACCGGGCCGAGATACGGCAGCTGAATTTCCAGCAGGCGATCGAAATCCATCTCGTCGGCTTCGACGATGCCTTCCTTCGGGTTTTCGAGCGCCCACACCATGCCGCCGAGCACGGCGGAGGTCACTTGCAGGCCAGTGGCGTTCTGGTAGGGCGCGAGCTTGCGGGTCTCTTCGATGGAGAGCTGCGAGCCGTACCAATAGGCATTGTTGTCATGGCCGAACAGCAGCACGCCGAGTTCGTCGATACCGTCGACGATCTCGTTCTCGTCGAGGATGTGGTGCTTCTCCTGCATCTTCGCGGCGCGGCCGAACATTTCATGCAGTGACAGCACGGCGTCGTCAGCCGGATGATAGGCATAGTGGCAGGTCGGACGGTACACCGCCGTCCCCGATGCGTCGCGCACGGTGAAATAGTCGGCGATCGAGATCGACTCGTTGTGGGTGACGAGGAAGCCATACTGCGCGCCGCGGGTCGGGCACCAGGTGCGCACGCGCGTGTTGGCGCCGGGCTGCATCAGATAGATGGCAGCGCCACAGCCGGCTTCGTGAGTCCGCGCATTTTCGGGCATCCATTTTTCATGGGTGCCCCAGCCGAGTTCTGATGGCTGCACGCCTTCCGACAGAAAACCTTCCACCGACCAGGTGTTGACGAAGACATCCGGCTCTTTCGGCTTCTTGGAGCGCTGGGTGTCGCGTTCAGCGATGTGGATGCCCTTGATGCCGGCCTGTCGCATCAAGTCCGCCCATTCGGCTTTGGTTTTCGGCTTGGGGGCATTGAGCTTCAGATCGGCGGCGACATTGAGCAGCGCCTGCTTCACGAAAAACGAGACCATGCCGGGATTGGCGCCACAGCAGGAGACCGCCGTCGTCGAGCCTGCAGGGCGCGCCTTCTTGGCAGCCAGCGTCGCTTCGCGAAGGGCGTAATTGGAGCGCGCTTCCGGGCCTTTCGAGGAGTCGAAATAGAAGCCGAGCCAGGGCTCGTTGACGGTGTCGATATAGAGAGCGCCGAGCTCGTTGCAGAGCTCCATGATGTCGGTGGAACCGGTATCGACCGAGAGATTGACGCAAAAGCCCTGGCCGCCGCCCTCAGTGAGCAGCGGGGTCAGCAACTCGCGATAATTGTCCCTGGTCACGGCCTTCTGGATGAAACGCACATTGTGCTTCTCGCAATGCGCCTTGCGGCCCTCGTCCTTGGGATCGATCACGGTGACGCGCGACTTGTCGTAATCGAGATGCCGCTCGATCAGCGGCAACGTGCCTTTCCCGATGGAGCCGAAGCCGACCATGATGATGGGACCAGTGATCTTCGCGTAGATCTGCGAGGCGGGGCTCATGGGATGGTTTCTCCGGAACGTGCTGGCGGACAAAGGGTGGGTGGATCAAGCGCTACGGCGCTTGGCGGTGACTTCGATCTCGACCTTCATCTCGGGCTTGGCGAGGCCGCTGACGACCACCAAGGTCGCGGCCGGCCTGATGTCACCGAGAACCTCGCCGCAGACGGCGAAATGGGCATCGATATAGCTAGCGTCGGTGACGTAATAGGTCGCGCGGACGATATCGGCCATCTCGAATCCGCCCTCCTGCAGGGCGGCTTCGATGGTCTTGAAGCAGTTGCGTGACTGGCTCGTGACATCGGCCGGCATGGCCATCGTCGTGTAGTCATAGCCGGTGGTGCCCGCGACGAAGGCGAACTCGCCGTCGATCACGGCGCGGCTGTAGCCGACGGTCTTCTCAAGCGGAGAGCCGGTGGAGATCAGGCGACGGGACATGGTCTTGGGCCTCGACTGAAGGGGGCGTTTGGCGGGTTAAAGGGCGTTTCTCAGGCCCGCGCAACCCTAAAGCAAAGGGTCGCGCGAGCATCTCCGCTCGCCGCGGCTTTGGTCATCGCGATCATGGCAATCCCTTACGCCGCGCGCGCCTCGAGGCCGCGAACTAGCCTCCGTTTGGGTAGGGCCGCGCCAGTCGGGACGATCATCCCGGCGGCGCCATCCAGCGCACCCGCTTCGAATTCGATCGCCAGCAGGCGGTCGCGCTCGAACGGACCGGGCAGCGACAGCTCGCCGGTGTTGGCGGCTGAGAAGCCGAAGCGGGCGTAATAAGGGGCATCGCCAAGCAGGATCACGGCGGCATGCCCGCGCGCCCGGGCGGCAGCCAGCGCTTGTTGCATCAGCGCGGCGCCGATCCCGAGCTCGCGGCAAGCAGGGTCCACCGCCAGCGGTCCGAGGACCAGAGCGGGCCTGCCTCCGGCGCTGACGTGCCACAGCCGCACGGTTCCCACGAGCTTCCCCTCGCGCATCGCGGCCAGCGCAAGGCCGGCTGCGGGTGCGCGTCCGTCGCGCAGGCGCTGGCAGGTGCGGCCATGGCGGTTATCGCCAAAGGACGCATCGAGCAGCGCTTCACGCATCGCAACGTCGCCAGCACGCTCCGCACGGATCGCGAACGGAGCGGCTTTCGAGGTGGAGTCAACCTGTGTCTTCCGAAGAGCAGTCATGGCGCGTCAGTCCCCGCTTGAAACCGACGTGCGCAAAGCACGCCGGTCCAAGGCGTCGTCAGATCGAAATGTCAGGGAGGAGCCGGCAAGCCGGCTCCCGGGTTCGTCAGGCCTCGGAAAGAGAGGCGATCAGATATGGTAGGTCTTCAGCGGCGGGATGCCGTTGAACGCCACCGCCGAGTAGGTCGACGTATAGGCCCCGGTGCCTTCGATCAGCAGCTTGTCGCCGATCTCGAGCGTCACCGGAAGCGGATACGGGTTCTTCTCGTACAGCACGTCGGCGCTGTCGCAGGTTGGCCCAGCGAGCACGCACGGTGTCATGTCCGCACCGTCATGCGGGGTGCGGATGGCGTAACGGATCGACTCGTCCATGGTCTCGGCGAGACCGCCGAACTTGCCGATGTCCAGATAGACCCAGCGCACCTCGTCCTCGTCGCTCTTCTTGGAGATGAGCACGACCTCGGACTCGATGATGCCGGCGTTGCCCACCATGCCGCGGCCCGGCTCGATGATGGTCTCCGGAATCTGGTTGCCGAAGTGCTTGCGCAGCGCGCGGAAGATCGAGCGCCCGTAGGTGACCACCGGCGGCACGTCCTTCAGGTACTTGGTCGGGAAACCGCCGCCCATGTTGACCATGGTCAGGTTGATACCGCGCTCCGCGCAGTCGCGGAACACCTGCGAGGCCATCGCCAGCGCACGGTCCCACGCCTTCACCTTGCGCTGCTGCGACCCGACATGGAAGGAGATGCCGCACGGCTCCAGGCCCAGACGCTTGGCAACGTCGAGCACGTCGACGGCCATCTCCGGGTCGCAGCCGAACTTGCGCGACAGCGGCCATTCGGCGCCGGCGCAGTCATAGAGGATGCGGCAGAACACCTTTGCGCCGGGAGCGGCACGGGCGACCTTCTCGACTTCGGCGGCGCAATCGACCGCGAACAGCCGAATGCCGAGCGCGAAGGCACGCGCGATGTCGCGCTCCTTCTTGATCGTGTTGCCGAAGGAGATGCGGTCGGGCGTCGCACCGGCGGCCAACGCCATCTCGATCTCGGCGACCGTGGCGGTGTCGAAGCAGGAGCCCATGGAGGCGAGCAAAGCCAGCACTTCCGGCGCCGGGTTCGCCTTGACCGCATAGAACACGCGGCTGTCGGGCAGCGCCTTGGCAAAGGTCTGGTAATTGTCGCGCACGACTTCGAGGTCGACGACGAGGCACGGTTCGGTGTCGAGGCCCTCGCTGCGGCGGTTGCGCAGGAATTCCTGGATACGGTCGGTCATAGCACTCTCCCAAACGGCCCAGCGACGGGGATCCGTTCAAAAAATGACGTCGGATAAGAGCGCTCCGGCCAGATCGCGCGATGGAGGCGCGACGAGCCAAAGACTCAGATCAGACTGTGCTGCCGTGGATTGGTTGGGAATGTTCCCGCCCGCACACCTGGCAATGAAGGACAAGCCTTTTCAGTAGCCCGCGCCGGCGTTGGACTGCCGGTAGAGACCAAAAAAGCCCGATCCGTCGTTGCTTTAAGTCGCGTCCCCCGTTGAGAGCGGGGTGCGCCGGTTCGCCTCCGGCTGCCAGTCACGGTTGCAAAGAGCAAAGTCACCTTCGACAAGGCATCTCTTTGAGAGAGATGCTGGACGCTCCGGGTTTGCTTTCGTCTTCCGGCTATGAGCCTTCCGACTTCCACACTTCCGAAGAGCCCCTCGGCTTCTTCGCCCCTTGGCGGCTGTCCGGCCTCTTGTCCGGATACCTACCGACTGACACACGACCACAGGCACGTGCGAAATTGGGCAATCCGCACATAAGTGTTTTGACTCTGCTTCGCAAGAGATTTTTTAGGCTGCGAACAGAATTGCCTAACATCTGCTTGCGCAGTGTTGCGCGAGCGACGCGGAAGATGAACGCGCGTTAAGTTTTCTGTGCGGCGCGCGTCACTCGCGCGCGTGCGCGCTTCAGCCGCGCTTCGTGAACGGCTCGACGCGCTGAGCGGCGCGGATGAAGGCAGTCATGACGAGCACGCCGAGCGCGAACAGCGCGGCCTGAAGGATGTGCGTGCCCTGCTCGCCCAGCCCGAACAGGATCGCGAGCGCCCAGCCGCCGGCAAACGCCGCGCCGAACACCTCGGCGCCGATCAGGATGGCGGCGCTGATGACGGTGATGACGCTCGGCCAGACGATCCGACGGGAAGACGAGGAAGTCGCGTTCATGAGCTCAGGGGTCCTAGGCTTTGAAGGGCCGCAATCTCCCCGAAAAGGCAGCCGGGAGCAAGGGCAAATGGCCCAAAAAAGCCCCATCGCGTGCTATAGCTGGCCGCAACAATCGAGCCACAAATCGGGACTTGTAATGTCAGAAACCCGCCAAACTACGGACTCCGAGACCAACCCGCTGCTGAAGGCCTGGGTGACGCCATTTGCGACCCCGCCCTTCGACGAGATCAGGCCGGAGCACTTCCTCCCGGCCTTCGAGCAGGCCTTCGCGGACCACTCCGCCGAGATCGCTGCGATCACCAACGACCCGACTGCGCCCGACTTCGCCAACACCATCACGGCGCTGGAGCGCTCGGGCAAGCTGCTCAGCAAGGTTGCGTCAGTCTTTTACGACCTCGTCTCGGCGCATTCCAACCCGGCCATCCTGGAGATCGACAAGGAGGTTTCCTTGCGGATGGCGCGGCACTGGAATCCCATCATGATGAACGCCGTGCTGTTTGGCCGCATCGCCCAGCTGCACGAGAACCGCGCCAATCTCGGTCTGACACCGGAACAGCTCCGCCTGCTCGAGCGTACCTACACCCGCTTCCACCGTTCCGGCGCCGGCCTCTCCGAAGAGGCCAAGACGCGGATGGCGGAGATCAACGAGAGACTCGCCCAGCTCGGCACCAGCTTCAGTCATCATCTGCTCGGCGACGAGCAGGAATGGTTCATGGAGCTCGGCGAAGCCGACCGCCAGGGCCTGCCGGAGAGTTTTGTCGCCAGTGCCAAGGCTGCGGCGGAAGAACGCGGCATGGCCGGCAAGGCCATCGTCACCCTGTCGCGCTCCTCGGTCGAACAGTTCCTGAAGAGCTCGGCCCGGCGTGACCTGCGCGAGAAGGTCTACAAGGCCTTCACCGCGCGGGGCGACAACGGCAACGCCAACGACAACAACGCGACCATCGTCGAGGTCCTGAAGCTGCGCGAGGAAAGCGCCAATCTCCTGGGCTACCCGACCTTCGCGGCGTACCGGCTCGAGGATTCCATGGCCAAGACGCCGGAAGCCGTGCGCGGCCTTCTGGAGCGGGTCTGGAAGCCGGCGCGGGCGCGGGCGCTCGCCGATCGCGACGACATGCAGGCGCTGATCACGGAGGAGGGTGGCAATTTCAAGCTCGCCCCCTGGGACTGGCGCTTCTATGCCGAAAAGCTCCGCCTTCAGCGCGCCAATTTCGACGACGCCGCGATCAAGCCGTATCTGGCGCTCGATCACATGATCGCCGCCGCCTTCGACTGTGCCACGCGCCTGTTCGGCGTCACCTTCGAGGAGCGCAAGAACGTGCCGGTCTGGCATCCGGACGTCCGGGTTTGGGAGATAAAGGGGCAGGACGGCAAGCACAAGGCGCTGTTCTATGGCGACTACTTCGCCCGGCCGTCGAAGCGCTCCGGCGCCTGGATGACCTCGCTGCGCGACCAGCAGAAGCTCGACGGCGAGGTCGCACCCCTGATCCTCAACATCTGCAACTTCTCAAAGGGCGCGGATGGGGAACCCTCGCTGCTGTCGCCGGACGACGCCCGCACCCTGTTCCACGAGTTCGGCCACGGCCTGCACGGCATGCTCTCCAACGTGACCTATCCGTCGCTGTCGGGCACCTCCGTGTTCACCGATTTCGTCGAGTTGCCGTCGCAGCTCTACGAGCACTGGCAGGAGCGGCCCGAGGTGCTGCAGCAATTCGCCCGCCACTACCAGACCGGCGAGCCGCTGCCGGACGATCTGCTGCAACGGTTCCTGGCCGCGCGAAAATTCAACCAGGGTTTTGCCACCGTCGAGTTCGTCTCCTCGGCGCTGATCGATCTCGAATTCCACACCCAGCCGGCCTCCGCCGCGCAGGATGTCCGCGCCTTCGAGAGACGCGAGCTGGAAAAGATCGGCATGCCCGAGGAGATCTCGCTGCGTCACCGTCCCACGCAATTCGGTCACATCTTCACCGGCGATCACTATGCCGCCGGCTATTACAGCTACATGTGGTCGGAGGTGATGGATGCCGACGCCTTCGGCGCGTTCGAGGAAGCCGGCGACATCTTCGATCCCGCCGTCGCAAAACGCCTGCACGATGACATCTACTCGAGCGGCGGATCGGTCGATCCGGAAGCCGCCTATGAGGCCTTCCGCGGCCGCCCGCCGGAGCCCGACGCGCTCTTGCGTCGCCGCGGCCTGCTCGACGCTCCGAAGGCGGCCTGATGGGCATGCGGGCCCTGTTGGGGCTGCTGCTCGGTGTCGCCCTGTCGCTCGCGGCAGGCGCGGCGCGGGCGCATCCGCATGTCTGGATCACTGCGACCAGCGAGTTGCTCTATGCCGCGGACGGCAGCATCACCGGCGTGCGCCACGCCTGGACGTTTGACGACATGTTCTCGGCCTATGCGGTGCAGGGGCTCGAGAGCAAGACCAAGGGCGCCTACACCCGCGAGGAGCTGGGGCCGCTGGCGCAGACCAATGTCGAGTCGCTGAAGGAATATGCCTACTTCACCTTCGCGCGAGCCGACGGCAAGAAGGAGCGATTCCAGGAGCCGGTCGACTATTTCCTCGACTACAAGGATAGCGTGCTGACCCTGCACTTCACGCTGCCGCTGAAGAACCCGGTCAAGCCCAAGCAATTGATGCTCGAAGTGTTCGACCGCTCCTTCTTCATCGACTTCCAGATGGCCAAGGACAATCCGGTCAAGCTGGTCGGCGCGCCCGCCGGCTGCCAGATGAAGCTGGAGCGGCCGAGCGACGGCACCGCGAGTGCGCAGAAGCTCAACGAGCAGACCTTCATGAACGGCGAGAATTCCAATTTCGGCATGATGTTCGCCAACAAGATCACGGTGGATTGCCCGTGAAGCGGCAACTCACGCCCATGGCACGCGGGCTCGCTGTCTGCGCCGGCGTTCTTCTCGTCGTGGGCGTGACCGATGCGGCGCTCCACGATCTCCTCGCGCAGAACCCGTTCGGCGCGCCGCGTTCGCCACAAGCTGCCCAGCCCGAGGCCGGCGGCTTGATCGGCTGGCTGTTGGCAAAACAGTCGGAATTCTATCGGCAGATGTCGGCGACCATCCGCGCCGCGAAGTCCGATGGCTCCGCGGTGTGGACGCTGCTGTTCATTTCCTTTGCCTATGGCATTTTCCACGCGGCCGGCCCGGGCCACGGCAAGGCGGTGATCGCCTCCTATCTCGTCGCCAATCGCGAGACCGCCCGGCGGGGCATCGCGCTGTCGTTTGCCTCGGCGTTGATGCAGTCGCTGGTGGCGATCCTGATCGTCGGCATCTCGGCCTGGGTGCTGAATGCGACCGCCAAGACCATGTGCAAGGCGGAGGGCGTGATCGAGATCGCGAGCTACGCGTTGATCGCGCTGTTCGGTCTGCGCCTGGTCTGGGTCAAGGGCCGCACTTTCATCCGTGCGCTGCAGGCGGTTCAACCGGTGCCGGCGATCGCGGGCGTGCCGCATGACCATGATCACGACCATCACCATGCGCACGCCCATCATCACCACCAGCATAACCACGTCCATGACGAGCATTGCGGCCATTCCCACGGCCCCACCCCGAGCGAGCTCGCCGGCCCCGGTGGCTGGGGGCGCGGCTTTGCCGCGATCCTGACCGTCGGCATCCGTCCCTGTTCGGGCGCGATCCTGGTGCTGGTGTTCGCGCTGGCCCAGGGCCTGTTCTGGGCCGGCATCGCCGCGACCTTGCTGATGGGGCTCGGCACCGCGATCACGGTCGCGGCCATTGCGGTGGTCGCCGTCTCCGCCAAGGACATCGTCGCCCGCCTGAGCGCCGGACGCGACGGCAGCGGCGCACTGTTCATGCGCGGCATCGAATTCGCCGCCGCCGGCCTCGTGCTGCTGTTCGGCGCAGGCCTGTTGTTGGGTTACGTCGCGGCCGAACGGACGACGTGTTTTTGAGTTTTTCCCTCGCCCCTTGTGGGAGAGGGTGGCTCGCCGCGTAGCGGCGAGACGGGTGAGGGGTTGTCTCCGCGAGCGATCCTCTTGCAGCTGCGTTCGCGGATAGAACCCCTCATCCGGCGCTTCGCCCCACCTTCTCCCACAAGGGGAGAAGGAAGAAAAAGAGTCACACCGGCAGAAACTGCTTCAACGCCGGCATGAAGAATATCCCGAGATTGATCGCAAAGCCGATGCTCCAGAGGATCGAGCGCAGCGTCGGGCGGTTGCCGAGATAGGTCAGCACGTAGGCGATCCGTACGATCAGGAACAGTACCGCGAGCTCGTCGATCAGGCGCTGCGGCGAATCCCTGTATTCGGCGAGCAGCACGGCGAAGGCGAAGAACGGAAAGGTCTCGATGCCGTTCTGGTGCGCGCCGAGCGCGCGCTGCGCGATGGCGTCTTCGTAGAAGGCGGGATCGCGCGGGCGTGAATTGTCGAACCCGCGAAACCTGATCCATTTGACCGAGACGATCGTCACCAAATAGAGCAGCAATGCTCCGAAGACGCACCATTCCGCGAGTGTCATCTTTCCTCCCCCGCCTCGGTGCGACCCTAGCGAAACCGGCCTGATCTTGACAAGCTCGGGGCAACGCGCGACCCAACGAGGCATGACAACCCTAGCCCCTCTCAAGACCGCGATGCCGGCCACGCAGCCCGCCCCCTCGCGCGTCGGCGTGCTCCTGGTCAATCTCGGCACGCCCGATACCGCCGACGCGCGCGGCGTGCGGGTCTATCTGAAGGAGTTCCTCTCGGACGCCCGTGTCATCGAGGATCAGGGCTTGATCTGGAAGCTGGTGCTGAACGGCATCATCCTGCGCACCCGCCCCCGCGCCAAGGCGCGCGACTATCTCAAGATCTGGAACACCGAGAAGAACGAGTCGCCGCTCAAGACCATCACGCGCTCGCAGAGCGACAAGCTCGGAGCCATGCTGTCGGACCGCGAGCAGGTGACGGTGGAATGGGCGATGCGCTACGGTAACCCCTCGATCAAGTCGGGCGTCGATGCGCTGATTGCGAAGGGCTGCGATCGCATTCTTGCCGTACCCCTCTATCCGCAATATTCGGCTGCGACGTCGGCCACCGTCTGCGACGAGGTGTTTCGCGTGCTTGCGCGGCTGCGCGCGCAGCCGACGCTGCGGGTGACGCCGCCTTATTACGAGGACGAAGCCTATATCGAGGCGCTCGCCACCTCGGTCGAGACGCATCTGGCGAGCCTGCCGTTCAAGCCGGAGCTGATCGTCGCCTCCTTCCACGGCATGCCGAAGGCCTATGTCGACAAGGGCGATCCCTATCAGGACCAATGCGTGGCCACGACGGAGGCGCTGCGCCGCCGGCTGGGGATGGACGAGACAAAGTTGCTGCTGACCTTCCAGTCGCGCTTCGGATTCGACGAGTGGCTGCAGCCCTACACCGACAAGACCATGGAGCGTCTGGCGAAAGAGGGCGTGCGCCGCATCGCGGTGATCACGCCGGGTTTTTCCGCCGACTGCCTCGAGACGCTGGAGGAGATCGCGCAGGAGAATGCCGAGATCTTCGAGCACAATGGTGGCGAGCAGTTTTCCGCGATCCCCTGCCTCAACGACAGCAACCCCGGCATGGATGTGATCCGAACGCTGGTGCTGCGCGAACTCCAGGGCTGGATAGAGTGAGCCTGGATCCGAGGAGCGCCCCATGAACCGCCGCGAGGTTCTGGCGCTTCTTGGGGTGGCCGCTGCGCTGCCGGCCTCAGTGCTGGCGCAGCAGCCGACGCGCCGGCTCGGCGTGCTCTCGGTCACGGCGGCCGACGATGCGATCGGGCAGACGCGTAGCGCGGTCCTGGTCCAGGCGCTTGCCGGCCATGGCTGGAAGGAGCGCGACAACCTCAAGACCGATTGGCGCAACGGCGGCGGCGACCGCGCACGGATCGCGCAATTCGCTGACGAACTCGTGGCGCTCAAGCCCGACATCCTGCTTGCGGTCGGTACGCCCTCGCTCGAGGAGCTGCGCCGGCGCACGACGACGATCCCGATCGTTTTCGCCGTCGTCACCGATCCGGTCAGCCAGGGCTTTGTCCAGAATCTCGCCCATCCCGGCGGCAATGTCACCGGCTTCACCGATTACGACGGCCCGCTGGCCGGAAAATGGCTCGAGATGCTGACGCAGGTCGTGCCAAGACCGTCCCGTGTCTTCGTGGTCTACAATCCCGCCACCGCGCCGTTCGCGCCGCTGATGCTGGGTACGATCGAGGACGCTGGCCGCGCGCTCGATGTGACGGTGGAGCCGGCGCCGATCCATGACACGGTCTCGATCGTCGCCCTGGCTTCGCGGAACGACGGCGGCCTGCTGGTGCTGCCGGACTTCTTCACCCTGTCCAACCGTGCGCTTCTGCTGGCGGCCATCAATGAAGCGCGCGTGCCGGCGGTGTTCTGGAGCCGTACCTTCGTCGACGAGGGTGGCTTGATGTCCTACAGCACCGACAGCGCCGAGCAGCTCCGCCGCGCCGCCTCCTATATCGATCGCATCCTGAAGGGGGCGCGGGCGGCCGACCTGCCGGTCCAAAATCCAACCACGTTCGAGCTGGCGATCAACTTGAAGACGGCCAGGGCGATCGGCGTCACGCTTTCGCCAAGCCTGCTCGCAACCGCGAACGAAGTCATCGAGTAGGATTTGGCTGCGACCGCCGGCATGGCCGGATTCGTTAACGTCGTCGCTAGGTCCGTGCCTGCACGCTTTCAAGAGCGCCTCGCAAATACATAATCGCGACCATTCCCTCTCCCGGCGTCTTGTGTAGAATCCTGCCGATGCCGAAATCATCTACGACCGCTGAACACTGGATACGCTTTACTGAACCCTTGGGGTCGTGATCCCGACCAATGACAGCGCGGAAAAGGGCCTTTTCCGACAATCTTTTCCGCCTTGGAGGAAATATGAGCGGTTTCGACATTTTCGCGATTGTCCTGGTTTTGCTCGTCATCGTCACGCTGGTGGCCGGCGTAAAGACGGTGCCGCAGGGCTATGACTGGACCATCGAGCGGTTCGGCAAATACACCCAGACGCTGAGCCCCGGGCTCAATCTGATCGTGCCCTATTTCGATCGCGTCGGACGCAAGATCAACATGATGGAGCAGGTGATCGACATTCCCGAGCAAGAGGTGATCACCAAGGACAACGCCACCGTGACGGTCGACGGCGTCGCCTTCTTTCAGGTGTTCGACGCCGCCAAGGCGAGCTACGAGGTCTCAAACCTGACCCAAGCCGTCACCGTGCTGACCATGACTAACATCCGTTCGGTGATGGGGTCGATGGATCTCGACCAGGTGTTGTCGCATCGCGACGAAATCAACGAGCGCCTGCTGCGTGTGGTCGATGCCGCCGTCTCGCCCTGGGGCCTTAAGGTCAATCGTATCGAGATCAAGGACATCGTGCCGCCGGCGGACCTCGTCGAAGCCATGGGCCGACAGATGAAGGCCGAGCGCGTCAAACGCGCCGACATCCTTCAGGCTGAAGGTGCACGCCAGTCCGAGATCCTGCGCGCCGAGGGTGCCAAGCAGGGCCAAATTCTCCAGGCAGAAGGTCGCCGCGAGGCCGCCTTCCGCGACGCCGAAGCACGCGAGCGGTCGGCGGAAGCTGAGGCCAAGGCGACGCAGATGGTCAGTGAAGCCATCGCCAAGGGCGACGTCGCGGCGCTGAACTATTTTATCGCCGACAAGTATATCAAGGCGTTCGGGCAACTGGCTGAATCGCCGAACCAGAAGGTCATCATGCTTCCGGTCGAAGCCATGAGCATGCTGGGCTCGCTCGCCGGCATCGGCGAGATTGCAAAGGCAACGTTCGGTGAAAGCGCGGCGTCCGCGGCCGCTGCCGCCCGCCGCGGCTCGGTGCCGACGACCGGCAGCACGCCACCCGCGGTGCCGCCGCGTCAGGGGTAAAGCGCATGCCCCGGAAAAGTGGACACCGGTTTTCCGATAAGGGCATGCGTCATTTCAAAGAGGTCGTGTCATGACCGACATGTTCGTATCGCTCGGCACCTGGAACTGGCTGATCTTCGGCTTCATCCTGATGGCGCTGGAGGTGCTGGCGCCGGGAGTCTTCCTGTTCTGGCTCGGACTCGCCGCGCTGCTGGTCGGGCTGATCTCGTTCGGAGTAGCGATATCCTGGCAGATCCAGCTCGTGATGTTCGCGATCTTCGCCGCCGCCGCCGTGCCGGTATGGCGCCGCCTCGCCCGGCCGAAGCCGGATGCAATTGCCGCCAGCCCCTTCCTCAACAAGCGCTCCGAGGCGCTCTTGGGCCGCGAGTTCACGCTGGAGAAGCCGATCGTCGACGGCAACGGCACCATGCGCATTGGCGACACCGTCTGGCGCGTCGCAGGCCCCGATACGCCGGCAGGCACGCGTGTGAAGGTGGTGCAAGTGGACGGCGCGAATCTGACGGTGGCGGCGGCGTAGCTGTTGCCTCCCCGTCATTGCGAGCGCAGCGAAGCAATCCAGAGTTGAGCCTCCCCTAAATCGG
>NZ_VSST01000128.1 GCF_019402665.1 Bradyrhizobium canariense | reverse complement strand
GCGTATTCCTCCGGGGTGGGCCGCCTTGTTGAGTTGCAGGTATCCGACGAGGATCTAGCTTTAAGGCTAGCCTTAAGGTCGGTAGATGCGGGTAGAGGTCCTGGGCGGGGTTGAGCGTCGTCGTCGCTGGTCTCGCGACGATAAGATGCGGATCATCGAAGAGACGCTGGCGCCCGGCGCGGTTGTGACGGAGATCGCGCGGCGGCACGGCATTTCGACGAGTTTGGTGTTCACGTGGCGGCGGCGGGCGCGCCTGGCGAGTGTCGTTTCGGCGGGACCGAAGCTTGTCCCTGTTCAGCTCACCCCGGGTGCGACCGAAAGCGTTCCATCGATTGAAGCCCCAGCGGTGATTTCGCCCCGGAGGCGCCGGGGCCTGATCGAGATCGAACTCGGTGGCGGCAAGCGTGTCAGCGTTGACGAGAACGTCGATGCTGACGCGTTGGGGCGGGTCCTTGATGTTCTGAGCCGGCGATGATCCCGATACCGGGTGGCGTCAGAGTCTGGATCGCAACCGGCCACACCGACATGCGTCGCGGCATGCAGGGTCTGGCTTTGCAGGTTCAGGAGAGCCTGAAGCGGGATCCCCACGCCGGAGATCTCTATATCTTCCGAGGCCGGCGTGGCGATTTGGCAAAGATCCTCTGGCATGACGGGATCGGGCTGTCGCTCTATGCGAAACGCTTGGATCGCGGAAAGTTCATCTGGCCTTCGGCGTCAGGTGACGCGGTGTCGATCTCGGCGGCGCAGATGGCGTACATGCTCGAAGGGATCGATTGGCGCAATCCACAACTGACGTGGCGGCCGACAAGGGCGGGATGAGCGAAGAAAAATGTGGAAACCCGCGTATTTTGGGGTGCCGCAAATCACTAAAACTATGATTCACTTCGTCTCATGGATGCTGATCGCGCCGCTCTTGCCGAAGAAAACGCCGCGCTGAAAGCGGAGCTGGCGGTAGCGCGGGCAAAGGCGTCGGAGGACGCCGCGCTGATTGTGCAGCAGACCTTGCGGATAGCGAAGCTCGAGCGCCAGGTTTACGGCCAGAAATCGGAGCGCTCGGCGCGGTTGATCGACCAGCTGGCGCTTACCTTCGAAGAATTGGAAGCTAACGCGACGGAAGACGAATTGGCGGCGGAGCAGGCAGTCGCCAAAACGACTACGGTTGACGGATTTACGCGCAAGCGCGCTGAGCGCAACACGTTCCCAGACCACCTTCCGCGCGAGCGGGTGGTGATCGATCCGCCGACGGCGTGCGAATGCTGCGGCGGCAATCGCTTGCGCAAGCTCGGCGAAGATGTGACCCGAACGCTGGAATCGGTGCCGCGTCAGTGGAAGGTAATCGAGACGGTGCGCGAGAAGTTCTCTTGCCGCGACTGCGAGAAGATCAGCCAGGCACCGGCGCCATTCCATGTGATCCCGCGAGGGTGGGCGGGGCCGAGCCTGCTGGCCATGCTGCTCTATGAGAAGTTCGGCCAGCATCAGCCTCTGAACCGGCAAACCGAGCGTTACGCGTTGGAAGGCGTGCCGATCAGTCTGTCGACCGCAGCCGACGCCGTCGGAGCGTGCTGCACGGTATTGGAGCCGCTGTTGCGTCTGTTGGAAGCCCACGTCATGGCATCCGAACGCCTCCACGGCGACGACACCACCGTGCCCGTGCTGGCCTTGGGCAAGTGCGATGTCGCTCGATGCTGGGTCTATGTAAAGGACGACCGCCCCTTCGGCGGCTCAGATCCGCCGGCGGCAATGTTCTATTACTCGCGCGATCGAAGGGGCGAGCATCCGCAGGCGCATCTGGCCAACTATAGCGGTATCCTGCAGGCCGACGCCTTCGGCGGATACACCAAACTCTACGAGCCCCCGCGAAGTCCTGGGCCTATCAGGGAGGCGGCCTGTTGGGTGCATGCCCGGCGCCCGTTCTTCGCCATGGCGGATCTTGAGGAAAACGCGCGACGTAAGGCTGCTGGCAAGAAGGAGATCGCCCTCTCGCCGATTGCGATCGAGATCGTGCGTCGCATCGACGCCCTCTTCGCAATCGAGCGCACGATCAATGGCCAAGGCGCCGACCACCGAGAGGCTGTCCGCCAGGCGCAGAGCGCTCCGTTGGTTGCCGATCTGGAAGCCTATATGCGTGAGCAGTGCGCCAAGCTCTCCCGCGGTCACGATCTGGCCAAGGCCATGAACTACATGTTCAAGCGCTGGGGCTCCTTCACGCGCTTCCTCGACGATGGCCGCGTCTGTCTCTCGAACAACGCCGCCGAAAGAGCGCTGCGCGGCATCGCATTGGGCAGAAAGTCTTGGTTATTCTGCGGGTCCGACCGCGGAGGGCGTCGTGCCGCCGCCATGTATAGCCTCATCGTCTCTGCGAAGATGAACGACGTCGATCCTCAGGTCTGGCTTGCCGATGTACTCGCTCGCATCGCCATCCACCCCGCCCACAGGCTCGATGAGCTGCTGCCCTGGAACTGGAAGATTGCGCAACAGCAAGGCCTCGCGGCGCAGGCGGCTTGATGGGGCCCGTCAACAAAGTCAGCCACGTGTTTACCCTCGGCCATGTCGCCGAGATGCTTGGAGAAGACGAGGAATGGCTGTTCGAGGTCGCCGAAGAAATGGACCCCGAGGATGGCCAGCTATGGGTCGTGGGCGTCGGTGAAGATGGGGTGATGGCGTTCACCGATGAGGGGATCGAGAACCTCAAAGAGCTGATCGCAATCCACAAAGAGGACCCTAGCATCATCGAAAAACGCCGCCAAGTGCTCGCTGCGACGATGAAGCCGAAAACCGAGGAGTCCGACGAGCTCTAACGGTTAACTGGAAAGATCAGCGCGCTGCGGCCTACCGCGTAGGG
>NZ_VSST01000127.1 GCF_019402665.1 Bradyrhizobium canariense | reverse complement strand
CTTTGCCTCGGATTCCGCAATTCATCTCAACGGCCGCGTTTGTGTCTCTGCGAACAGCTGGCCATGAACCCGTCTGACAAGCCAAGCCCGGGTAAAGAAGCGCCAGAGCCCAAGCCTTCGCGCGCGGAGGAGGCTCGACGCATCATCGAGGAATATGCGGACAGCCTGCGCGAGATCATCGGGAAGCTCCGTCGGCGCCTCAATGGAGGGACTTCCGATTGAGACGGTGACGACCAGGGTGCGGGGGGCGCGGTTTCTATCACGCGGGTGCCGATATCCATGGTGCCGCGTGGACGTTGGTCAACCGTCGAGGAGTTTGCCTCAACGCCCCTGATTTCGGCAATGGGTCATTTTCGGACTTGGGCGCGCGCAGTTGCGAGGTCCGCTTTACCCCGATGAGCCGACATCGCGAGTTTGACCGCTTGCGCTCGACTCAGCCTACTCAGGCCGGGATGAAACATCGTGTTCAGAAGCCTCGTTTCGCTCGCCGCTCTAGCTCATGCCTTAGCGCGCGGACTTCATGAAAAGTATGCCTCTGTTTTGCTCACTAGG
Source organism: Bradyrhizobium canariense (assembly GCF_019402665.1). Lineage (GTDB taxonomy): Bacteria > Pseudomonadota > Alphaproteobacteria > Rhizobiales > Xanthobacteraceae > Bradyrhizobium > Bradyrhizobium canariense. The sequence goes on along the minus strand of NZ_VSST01000127.1, from coordinate 2,502 downwards.
TATCAGCCGTCTCCTTCAACATGGCCTCCATGGTGCGGATGTTGGCCAAGATCTCAAGCTCTAGCAACTCGATGGTGTCGATCTGATCGAGCGTGAGGGATTCGGAAAAATCTTTCGGCAGCAGCGAGTGAAGGTACGCGTTGCGGACGATCGCGGCACCGAGTCGCTCTTCCAGCTCATTCTTCACCAGGATTCCTCATCCCGGCCCATGGCGGCTTGCGTCCCTGATCGGCCTGTCGGGCTGCCTGCCGGGCCACCTTCTGAGGATCGGTCCTCGCCTGCGGAGCCAATCGCAATCGGGTTGCAAGCATCGCCTGTATCTTGACGGCCATCTGCCATCCCTCGATGTTCTTGCCGGGACCTGAGCGGGCCACCAAGGTTGCTTGAATGAAGCTGTTGAGCAGCGGCACGTCGGACTCGACGAAGTGCCTCGGGTCACACGAGCCGACCAACTCGACGAACAGTGCTCTCTCGGGTTTGCTGAGATATGACGGCGCCGTTAATCGTGCGGGCTGGCCGCTGACGTTGAGGGAGACTACGTTAGCCGCTGATCTGCGGCCTCGCTGTAGCATGATTGACTCCTTCTCAAAGGATATGACTATTTATAAGGTATGGACTGGCACGCGATCCGTGATCCAAAACGGGCTATTGTTTTGATACGCCCCCCCCTGGCCCCTAGATGCCGCTGGAGGTTCGCTGGGAAAATAAGAAAAACAGCGCGATCCGAACTGAATAGCAGCGGCCCTAGCAATTGACTGTTGGCATGCTCGCCATCAACTGCTAGGTCGCGCTCGACAAGCCGCATGGAATGCACGGCACCGGCTTGCAGCCTCATTGCTCAGCCTTCCTTATGATTTGCATCGCATCATCGCAAAACGCTGAATCGCTGATCCCAGCGTAAAATGTAAGCTCTCCAGTTCGCGCCTTTGCATCTCTTCTGCGATCAGGGTTTCAGCGATGCGCAGGATGCGTTCCTCAATCGAGATATGATGTGCATTTTGAAGCGACATACCGATCATCCATACTTTCTCGCTGCGACATCTCGCAAGGCAGCTTCGAATAGTCGTTGATCTGATTTGGGAAGGTAAGTCGTCGCTGATAGCATGGCCGAGGCTGAGTGAACGAAATCCCTCACTCTTCTCTGATCTTGCTCCGACAGAGACTGTGTCATCTGCACCACCTGGCTCAGAAGCACAACAATGTGATCGACCTCTCCGCTTGACGGGTTGCTCACATGAGAATTCTTCCTTGCATCGACAGAGTGGTTCACATCATCGTTGACCTGTGGCCACTGCCACACACCGTCAACAATCACTGCAATACTACGCATCATAACAAATCCTCGCCGCGCCACTTAGTGTATGATGGCCAGCCATAGCGCTCATCATCAGGCGAAGTTGATTTCAACTCTTCGGCCCTGGCTTGCTGATAACGACGCAAGGTCTCAGCCCATTCCTGCTCGGTGAGGGATGGTCCTAACTGTACCGGCTTAACGGTGATCGTGTACTTGAGCATCTCATCAGTCCCACTTATGTTTTTTGATATGAATTTTGTGGCCGCGCCAAGTCGCACCGACATACTCCCCCCGCCAATGGTCTTTTCGACCTTCTGGCTTGGGATTGGGTCGCGGCGGTCCTACCAACGCGAGTTTGGCGCGGCATTTAACTTCGCGCGCGCGCTCAATCTGCTCAGCCTCAATGGCGGCTTGCTCGCGCGGGGTGATTATGGGTTTGTTTGTGTGATCGAGTAAGGGCTTGCGCGTTTTCATGACAAACGTCCCGCCAATGGGTTCTCGGAGTTTTACCCAAATTAAATGAGCGTACGCGTAACGCGTTACACTATTTTCGCGAACCGGGCTGCTTAACAGCTTGGCGCTTATTCTTGACCGCCCGCCGAACGATCCCTGTGTCATCCTTCACCACGAACTCAAGGACTGCTGCAAGGATGGAATCAGTCCTTCTGTCGCGCTCTTTATCAGTGAGTTCGTAAGCTTGCTTTTCATGCACCTCGTGAGCTTGTTCGATCTCCACATCATCAAGGATGGCAGCGACGACTGAGTCATGAAGTGGCAAATGGTGGAAGCGAATTGGATCACGTCGCGGGTTCTCCTTAATGCGCTGGCGTAAAGCCCGGACCCGTAGTCGGGTATCGACGGTTTTCTTGGAGACGAGTGTTCTGGCGCCTGACTGCAAGTTAACCACCGGGTTCGTGGCAGCCATAAGTGCCACCGGACGGGGCCAGAGCGACCTTGCGGAAGGAGAGATCGGTCTCGCGGAGCTTCACGGCTGCGGCCTGCTGCTCTGGCGTCAATGCGGAAACTTAGGCATGGAGAACCTCAGGCGGGCTGACAGGAGGGTTCGGCGAGGGTACCCCTGTATCATCCCCCTACCACGGCTTGGTGAACCACGGCTCTCCCGGCAGCCTTTGGCAGGGAATCGGTTGACGCAATGTGGCAGGTATCGGGATTTCCCACCTCATGACCGCGTGTCACTTGTGTCACTT
>NZ_VSST01000126.1 GCF_019402665.1 Bradyrhizobium canariense | reverse complement strand
TCTCGATGTAGTCGATCGGCAGCTTGTCCTGCTGATATTGCAGCAGCGCCTGCGCGAGCTTCGAGGAGGTATCGAGCGCCAGCATCTGCGAGCCCTTGAGGTAGGACTTGGCCTCATCGAGCTCCTTCTGCGTCGGGCCTTCCTCGGCGATCCGACGCACTTCCTTGTCGATGGCGTCGATGGTGTCGCCTGCGCGGTCGGCGCGGGTGCCGGTATTGCCGATGAAGACCGCCGAATGCTCCATCCAGAGCAGCGATTCGAACACCGAATAGGCCAGCCCGCGCTTCTCGCGCACCTCGCGATAAAGCCGCGAGGACAACCCGCCGCCGCCGAGGATGTGGTTGACGACATAGGCCGCCATGAAGTTCGGATCGCTGCGCTTCACCCCGGGCCGCCGAAGGTGATCACGGTCTGGGGAACGTCGAGCGTCACGAAGGCGCGTTGCGGCGGCTTGGCGGCCTCGACGTCGGGGACCGGCACGAGATTGGCCTTGGCGGGCAGGCTGCCAAACGTGTGGTCGAGCAGCTTACCGAGCGTATCGGGATCAACGTCGCCAACCACCGCGATCTTCAGCGTGTCCTTGGCGAGCACGCGGCCGACATAGTCCTTCATGTCGGCGATCGTGATGGTCGGAACGCTGTCGAGGTTGCCGTTGGACTGCCGGCCGTAGGGATGTTCGCCGAAGGCGACTTCCAGGAATTTGCGGCTCGCCAGCGAGGTCGGGTTGGTGGTCTCGCGGCGCAGGCCCGAGATTACCTGCGAGCGAATGCGTTCGACATCGGCGGTTTCGAAATGCGGCGAGGTCAGCGCGCTCCGCAGCAGGTCGAAGGCCTCGTCCTTGTTGTCGCGCAGCATGCGCAGGCTGCCGCGGAACGTGTCGCGGGTGGCGGAGAAGGAGAGCTCGATGGCGCGGCGATCGAGCCGCTCATGGAAGGTCTTGGAATCGAGATCGCCGGAGCCTTCGTCGAGGAGATCGCCGACCAGATTGGCGACGCCCGATTTGTCCTTGGGATCCTGGGCCGAGCCGCCGGCAAAGGAATATTCCATGGCGATCAGCGGTACGGTCGCATCCTGCACGAACCAGGCCTCGATGCCGCCCGGCGACGTCAAGTGCTGGATCTTTGCAGCCGCCTGCGACGGCGAGACGGTAGCGAGCGCGAGTGCCGCGCCGGTGGCAAAGGAGAACGCAACGCGTCGAAGGAAGGGATAGG
>NZ_VSST01000125.1 GCF_019402665.1 Bradyrhizobium canariense | reverse complement strand
GCGCGAGGGATCGAAGCCGGATGGCCGAGACGCAGCGCGGCTCGGTTCACAAGAGCCCGTTGCGGCGCAGCCGCACGCGCGCAAGCGGGAGAACTCGCCAGGGCTTGACCAGAGGACCTCGTTTCGTCGCTTGAATTCGTCGGCGCGCAGAAAAGTAGTCTTAGTCCCTATTTACCGATCCCGCCGCAGTTCGGGTTGCATTCCGCCTTGCATCGTCCATCCGGTTCAAGCGCATCACGGGAGGCCTGCAGCTCACGGATATCTGCAACTATTCAGTCCCTATACATGAGCAATAATTGAACCACTCGAGCAATGGACGGCCAACAGTACTCAGCCCCCCGCGATCATAGCCTGCTGTGTTCAACCCGCACGTTAAAATTCCGACGCTCGAAAGCGATCCGAAGGCTTCGATACAAGTCTCCCATCGGACCTGTCGGATTGGCTATTGATCTATCATCCAAAGCAGTTGCCTGCCTGCTACCGGCCCCTGCCAACGGAGCGCCGCAACTGTTCCCCTTTTCTTTCGCGAGCGACATTGGCGTTCTTGGAGAACTACACACCGAAGGCTTCCTTTTCACACGCCAATCCGGCCTTTTCCCGCCCGGCTGCGCTGCGCAGTAGAGGTGCAAACTCTTTGGCCGTAAAACTCCGCTTAATCCGCGATCCGAACTCGCGCTCCCCCCCGACCAGGGGCAGAGAGCAATCTGGATCGATCAGATCGCGTCTCGTTCGTCAGTGAAATCAGCACATGTTACACCACGGGCATTCAGCAATCAGATCAAACCGCTTAGGCTCGCCGCGCACCGCACTACCTGCCCGCTACCCCCTCGCTAGAACCTGGCCCACGATGATGAGGGCGGACATGGCCGCCGCCTACCTTGACTTTGGAGACACAAGCGAACTCATGCGCGCGATCAGCCGAGGAGACGCACCCCCACCAATCGGCTTTCGCGGAACAGGGCGCCTGCGCCAGCCAGTTTGGTCGAAGGCGACTATGGATCACTTCGCAGCGTCGATCGGAAAAGGAGATCTTAAGCAGGGGGAAGATCTTTTATGCCTGGTGTGATATCGCTTGGGAAGGCACCGCGTCTACCTCGGTATTGTCGCCGCAAAATATTGGCGAAGAATAAAATAGCCTACTACTTTGAACCCCCAACCTGGTCTCGTCGACAGGGCTGCGATTTAAACCCTGAAGCTCTGGGCTGCGATTACGCAAGTGCCGTCGAGCGGGTAGAGAAAGTTCTGTTGCCGGCGTTCGACAGTTGGCACTCACGAGGTCTAAGCGACATCGTGCCGGCGACTATCGAACCCGGCACGTTCGATTGGCTCGTCGGCGTCTTCCAAGCTCACCAGAAGTGGACAG
>NZ_VSST01000124.1 GCF_019402665.1 Bradyrhizobium canariense | reverse complement strand
GCTGAGATCGGCGCCGGTCGAGCTGTCCAGCGTGATCTTGCCGGCGGTGATGGAAGCCGCGGTCTGGCTGGTGTTGTTGGCGTTGATGGTGGCAACGCCGGCCGCGATCGTGGCACCGCGGGTGCCTGCCGCAAGATCGATCGCCTTCAGGACGTCGCCGACCGTCGCGGTCGAGTTCGTCGCATTGCTGCCGAGATAGATAATCGAGTTGCCACTGCCGTCAGTCGCGACGCTGCTGGTACCACCGCTATCCAAGCCGTAGCCGGTCGGCAGGCTGTTGGTGGACCCCGTGACGCCCGGCGCATCACCGGACTTGAAGGTGATGGAGTGGCCGTCGACGGTGAGGGTCGTGCCGTCGGTGAACTGGGTGACGCCAATCAGGCCCAGACCGCTCTTTGCAGCAGTCGAACCGTCGCCGTAGAGCAGCGTGCTCGTGGTGATGGCCGCCGCACCGCCGCCGTTGTTGTCGTTGACCGCGGTGGTTCCGACATAGGCAGCGGCCGTACCGCCGAGCGTGGTCGTACCGGTTGCCGCCGTGGCGCCGCCGGCAGCGCCGGAGAACAGCACGTTGGATTGCGCGGTCGCACTGGTGTAGGTCGTGGTGCCGCGCAGATCGGAAGCGGTCGCACCCGCAATCGTGGTCGAGACGTTCGACTTGCTGGAGTAGCCGACGGTGGTCTGCAGCGCCTGGTTAGCGATCGACTTGGCGGAGTCGAGCAACTTCGACAGCGAGGTGATGCCGGTGTTGGCGGCCTGGAGCACCTGCACGCCGTTGGCAATGCCATCGAGCAGATTGTTGATGTCGCTGGCGCGGTTGTCGAGCGACTGTGCCGTGAAGAAGTTGGTGGGGTTGTCGAGCGCCGAGTTCACCTTCTTGCCAGTCGAGAGGCGGGACTGGGTGGTGGCGAGGAGGTCGGCGGTGGACTGGAGCGAGAGCAGGTTCTGGCGAACCGACGCAGAGAGAACAATACCGGACATAACTCTTACCCTTCTGGTTTACGCGTCTTCGTTCGATCGCTTCGGATCGAGTGACGCGCACAGCCTGAGGGGACATGGCTAACAAAAGGTGAAACCCGTTCCCGCAGCGTAAGCGCCGGTTCACCATAAGGCTGCGGACGCACGCCGAGATCGGCGACGATCGATCTGAAACTCCTCGCCTTTTTGCGGCGTTTGCTCCCCGTTAACCATAACCAACAGTTACTTTTTCAGTGCGGCCGGACCACTGCTCGATCGGACCGCGCAAAAGAAAACGGCGGGGCCGAAGCCCCGCCGCCATGACTTGATTGCGATGTCAGCCGCTATTAGCGGAGCAGCTGGAGCACGCTCTGCTGCGACTGGTTGGCCAGCGACAGCGCGGAGACCGCGATCGACTGACGGGTCGACAGCGCCTGGCTGTTGGCCGCTTCCTCGTTGGTGTCGGCCAGCGTCAGGTTGGACGAACCGGTCTGCAGCACGTTGATCAGGTTCTTGTTGAAGTCCTGACGCACCTGCACGATGGAGAGGTTCGAACCGAGGGTCGAAGCTTCCGACCGCAGAGTGCTCGAGGCCGAGTTCAGATTGGTGAGCACCTTGTTGGTCGCGGAGTTGTCGATAAAGTCGGTTCCCTGCACCAGGCCGGCCAGACCCAGGCCCTTCGAGTTGAAGGTCACGCCGGTGATGTTGAGGTTGGACTTGCCGGTCTCGTCGAACACCAGCTTGAGCTGGTCGCCGTTGAGCAGGTTGACGCCGTTGAACGAAGCATCCAGCGAGGTCGTGTCGATCTGCGTCAGGATGTTGTTGTACTGGGACACCAGGTTGGTACGGGTGGCCTGGGCAACAGCATCCGCAACCGGCGCAGTCGCGTTCGAGAAGGTCAGCGCCGTGGTGAGCGTGCCGCCGATGGTACCGCCAGCAGCGGCAGATCCGATCGTCGACGACGCAAAGTCGTTGGTCGCCGAAACCGTCAGCCTACCGTTGGCGTCGATCGTGGCCGACAGGTTGTTGGCCTGAAGAGCCGTGTTGAGCTGATCGAGCGTCTTGACCGTGCCGCCAGTGCCGTCGCCGAAGGTGACGTTGACCGCCGTGCCGCCGTTGAAGGCGGAGAAGGTCAAGGTCTTGCCCGAAACGCCGCCCGACGCCGCAGAACGGCTTGCCGTGAAGGCGGTGCCGGTGCCGGTCGCACCGGTCAGGCCGAGCGAGGACAGCGCATTGCCCGTGCCGGTGATCGACAGGTCCGAGTTGGCGCCGGTCGAGACGTGCAGCGAACCGGCGACCAGGGAGGACGCGGTCTGGCCGGCTGCGGTGGTCAGCGTCGCCGCACCGCTGGCGTTGGCCGCGCTCTGCACGCCGGTGGCGAGGTCGACCGCGGTCAGGATGTCGGCGACGGTGCCCTTGTTGAGGTACACGGTCGAGTTGCCGCTGCCGTCGGTGACGACGTTGCCGGTGACGCCAGAGCCGGTCGGCACGTTGGCCGCAGCCGGCGTACCGCCGTTCTTGAACGTGATGGTCTTGCCGTTGACGTTCAGGGTCGAACCGTCGGTGATCAGCGAACCAAGGCCGGTCGAGACGGTTGTGCGGGCCGCACCGATGGTGGTGTTGCCGGAGCCGGTCGCGGTGGTCAGACCGAGCGCCTTCAACACGTCCGCCTTGCCGGTGACGCTGAGATCGGCGCCGGTCGAGCTGTCCAGCGTGATCTTGCCGGCGGTGATGGAAGCCGCGGTCTGGCTGGTGTTGTTGGCGTTGATGGTGGCAACGCCGGCCGCGATCGTGGCACCGCGGGTGCCCGCCGCAAGGTCGACCGCCTTCAGGATGTCGCCGACCGTCGCGGTCGAGTTGGTCGTATCGCTGCCGAGATAGATAATCGAGTTGCCACTGCCGTCAGTCGCGACGCTGCCGGTACCACCGCTATCCACGCCGTAGCCGGTCGGCAGGCTATTGGTGGACCCCGTGACGCCCGGCGCATCGCCGGACTTGAAGGTGATGCTGTGGCCGTCGACGGTAAGAGTCGTGCCGTCGGTGAACTGGGTGACGCCAATCAGGCCCAGACCGCTCTTTGCAGCAGTCGAACCGTCGCCGTAGAGCAGCGTGCTCGTGGTGATGGCCGCCGCACCGCCGCCGTTGTTGTCGTTGACCGCAGCGGTTCCGATATAGGCAGCGGCCGTACCGCCAAGCGTAGTCGTCCCGGTCGCCGCCGTGACGCCGCCGGCAGCGCCGGAGAACAGCACGTTGGATTGCGCGGTCGCGCTGGTGTAGGTCGTGGTACCGCGCAGGTCGGAAGAAGTCGCGCCCGCGATCGTGGTCGAGACGTTCGACTTGGTCGAATAGCCGACCGTTGTCTGGAGCGCCTGGTTGGCGATCGACTTGGCAGAGTCCAGCAGCTTCTGGAGCGAGGTGATGCCGGTGTTGGCGGCCTGCAGCACCTGCACGCCGTTGGCAATACCATCGAGCAGATTGTTGATGTCGCTGGCGCGGTTGTCGAGCGACTGCGCCGTGAAGAAGTTGGTGGGGTTGTCGAGCGCCGAGTTCACCTTCTTGCCAGTCGACAAACGGGACTGGGTGGTGGCGAGCAGATCGGCGGTGGACTGGAGGGAGAGCAGGTTCTGGCGAACCGAGGAGGAGAGAACGATACCGGACATACTGTTACCTTTCTGGTAGCTACGCGTCCTGTCTGACCGAAATTGATCAAACGACCGGCGGACGGTTGCGTCCAAGCCTCTAACAATCCGTGAAATGAAACTCCGGGTTTGTCTGCGTCGCGCCTTCGAAGCCCGGTCCGAAATCCCCAGTCCGAAATTTCGATGGAATCAACGCATTGAAATCATTCATGTTCCCGCGACGACGGCCGGCGTTTACAACCCGTTAACCACATTGAGCAAGGATCGGACCCAAATCAGAGCCGGCAGCCGTCAGCGGGGGCACGCACGAGGCTCGTTACAAAAGGGTTGATGGAGAACAGGCATGGCTCTCAAGGTCGAGCTCAAACCACACGAACGCATCATCGTCGGCAATTCCGTGATCACCAACACGGACCAGCGCGCGCGGCTCCTGATCGACGGCGAGAATGTGCCGATCCTGCGCGAGCGCGACATCCTCACGCCGGAGACCGCCGATACGCCGGCCAAGCTCGTCTATCTGGCGGTGCAGCTCATGTACATCTCGCCGGACCCGCAGACCCAGCACGGCACCTATTTCAACCTCGTGCGTGACATTGTCACCGCGGTGCCGAGCTCCTGGCCGATCATCGAGGGCATCAACAACAACATCATGAGCGGCGACCTCTACCGGGCGCTCAAGGAGGCTCGCAAGCTGATCGCTTATGAAGACAAGCTGCGCGACCAGTACGAAGCCAGTCATCCCAAGAGCGACGTCAGCTCGGCCGCCTGAGCACTTCGCGACACCCAAAACAAAACCGCCCCGGA
>NZ_VSST01000123.1 GCF_019402665.1 Bradyrhizobium canariense | reverse complement strand
TGAGCCTCCCCTAAATCGGTGGACACCTATAGCTTAGACAGCAAGAGGTGTCAGATGACGAAACGGCAGCGACGTTCTTATTCGGACGAGTACAAGCGGCAGGCAGTTGATCTGGTTTTGTCGAGCGGCCGCTCGGCGAAGTCGGTATCGAAGGAGCTCGGGCTTGACGGCTCCGTGCTGAGCCGATGGGTGGCGGAGCAGGGCACGGCGAGAGCCGGCGGCAGCGCCGTGGCGCCCACATCGCAAGCGGCGGTGCCGTCGGCGGACCAAGCTGACGTGATTGCGCGGTTGCAGCGGGAAAACGAACAGCTGCGCTTGGAGCGCGACATTTTAAAAAAGTCGATCGCGATCTTTGCTGGACCCCGGACATGAGGTTCCGTTTTATCGAGGATCGCCGCACGGACTATCCGGTCAAGGTCATGTGCCGTGTGCTCGGCGTCTCGCCCGCGGGCTACTATGCCTGGCGGTCGCGCCCGGAAAGCCTCCGGGCCTTGGCTAACCGAGCGCTGCTGGAAGGCATCCAGCGGGTTCATCGCGATAGCCATGGCCGCTATGGCAGCCCGCGCATTCATGTCGAACTCAAAGCCCAGGGACATCATGCAAGCCGTGGCCGGATCGAGCGGCAGATGCGCCATCATGGCATTCGAGCCATCTCGGCCGGGCCGCGACGATGCCGCACCACCGACAGCGGGCATGGCTTCCCGATCGCGCCGAACCTGCTCGGCCGGAACTTCTCGGCCGCCATGCGCAATCAGGTCTGGCTCGCTGACATCACCTTTGTCTGGACCGACCAGGGCTGGTTGTATCTGGCGGCCGTCATGGATCTGTACAGCCGCCGTATCGTGGGCTGGGCCATGGACGACCATCTGCGCGCAGAACTGCCGCTCGCCGCATTACGAATGGCGATCAAGGCGCAAAGACCAGGTCCCGGGCTGATCCATCATTCCGATCGCGGCACACAA
>NZ_VSST01000122.1 GCF_019402665.1 Bradyrhizobium canariense | reverse complement strand
CATCGTGACCGGAATGAAGAACAAGATCCAGACCACAATCGCCAACGTCACGCCGAACGAGATGTTGGCCAAGCAACATCGCAAGATGGCGGAGCCGGGCACGGCGAAGTCGTAGAACGATGCTCTCGCAATCTCTGCTGGGCGGTGCGGCCGATCCCGCAGACAGACACAAAGGAGCACGCCGATTCACATAGCCTAATGCGCAAAGCTCCCCGAGCCCTCAGACTGGTTCGGCTGGAAAAAGGGGGCTGCGATGCCGATGGATCGCGTCGAACAGGCCTTTGTCGCAACGGCAATCACGGGTTTTCTGGTGATGATGGCGGCGATCGTCTGGATGATGATGGGCTGATACCGGGGAGGGCTGCTGTTTGCGGATCGCATTGCCCTATGCTGCGGTGCTTTTGTGCCTGGCGGTGACCGCTTGGCTCGCTTTCGCGCATCTGTTCTGATCGCCGTCCGGCTCAACCGTTCGGATCGGAGATGAGCGCCGCCAGCCGCTGCGCCATCGCAGGCAGATCGATCGGTTTCTCCAGGATGGGCACGTCGTGGAATTCCGGACTGATCGCGACCTTGTCGTATCCGGTCGTAAAAATGAAAGGTATGTTCCTTGCCTTCAGTTCGCGCGCCACAGGAAAGATCATTTCACTGCGGATGTTCACGTCGAGCACAGCGGCATCCAGGATGCCGCCGTCACGCAGGATACTGAGCGCGTCATCGAGATCACCGACCGGCCCCGCGACCTCTGCACCGAGCGCCTGACATGCCTTGCCGATGTCATCGGCGAGAAAATATTCGTCCTCGACAATGAAGATGCGCCGCCCGCTGAGCGGCGACCGTGGACCTGACGATCCAGCCGAAATCGCCATGGTACCTTCCATCCCTTGCCTTCCATAGGAACATTGGGCGGTGACCCGCCTTGGTATAACGATACAACCGATAGTGGGTTCCATGAGCAACCGCGACATCATCGTCATAGGTGGCTCGGCCGGCGCGACCGCGCCGCTGAAGCAGATCCTCGGCCGTCTCCCGCCCGATCTGCCCGCGGCGGTGTTCATCGTGCTGCACATCCCGGCGCAGGGCATCGGCATTCTCTCGACGGTCGCCAGCAGCGCCGGCCCGCTCCCGGTCCGGCAGGCCGAAAATGGCATGAAGATCGAGCCCGGCCAGGTTTATCTGGCCGCACCGGACCATCATCTGCTGCTATCCGAGGATCACGTGTTCCTCGGGCGCGGTCCGCGCGAGAACATGGTCCGGCCGGCCATCGACGCCCTGTTCCGCTCGGCCGCCATCAACTACGGCCCGCGCGTCATCGGTGTGCTCCTCAGCGGCCTGTTGTCCGACGGTGCGGCCGGTCTCAACGCCATCAAGCGTTGCGGCGGAACCTCGGTGGTTCAGGACCCCTCGGACGCCATCGCCGATGAAATGCCAAGAAGCGCCCTGGAGGCGACCATCATCGATCTTTGCGTCCCTGGCGCCGGCATGGGCGACGTTCTGTCGGATCTCGCCAGGGAGGTTGCGGGTGCCGCGCTGCCGATCCCGCCCGAGATCCGGCTCGAGGTCGAGATCGCGGCGGGCGAGCGGATCGGCAGTGACAGTCTCGTCTCGATGGCCGATCCGGTTGCGCTGACCTGTCCGGCCTGCGGGGGCGTGCTGTCCGAGATGAAGGAATCGCACCCGATGCGCTTCCGTTGCCAGGTGGGCCATGCCTTTGCCGCCGACATCCTCGCAAAAGAGCAGGAGGGGCAAGTGGATGAAGCCCTGCGGGTCGCACTGCGCATCATTGAGGAGCGGGCTGAGTTGGTGCAGCGCATGGCCTCGGACGGACGGCGCAACGGCCGGCCTGCGGTTGCCGAGATGTACCAGGCGCGGGCTGCCGAATATCGCGAATATGCCGACATGATCCGGAGGGTCGTGCTAAAGTCGCTCGATCCTCCGGTTCGCAAGCGGGAGGCCTGAGGAGGTCGCCATGACCATTTCCCTCGCCGAATGGACCGAGCAGCTCGATACCGAGCGCCGCCATCTGATCAAAGCCGATCGGGATATCGAGGAGGGTTCGCAGCGCATCCGCGATCAGGAGGATCGGATCCGTGAACTCAGTGCCGGTGGCCACGACGCCGGCCAGGCGGAGCGGTTGGTCGAGGTGCTGAAGCAGACCCTGACGGAATGGCTCCGCCACCGCATCCTGATCGAGCAGCGGATTAGCTATCTCCGGCAGCAAGTCGGTCCGGAGTGATCCAGGGGGCGTTGGCAGGCCGCCTAAGCTCCATGCCGAACACCCAATGCTCGCCGTACGGAACGCAGCGTGACGTTTCCGCCTTGCGCCTGTTGGGATAATATCAATTCTGCTATTTCCGGCGAGCGGGCGTCCTCTGGTTCCCGTCACTGAATGAGGCTATCGAGACCATGCATGAAATCGGCGACCAGCCGGTCGAAAGAGAGCGCCAGACCAGGTCTCCGCTGATCATCGGGGTGGGCGCCGCGCCGACAGCTCTGGATAGCGTCGAGCGGTTCTTTTCCAAGCTGACCGTGGGCGCCGACCAGGCCGTCGTGCTGGCGTTCCAGCATCATGAGGCCCTCGACGAGCCGCGGCTGCGCCAGATCGTGCGAAATTCCCACGGTGGCAAGATTTCCGACGTCGGCAATGACCAGACCATCGAGGGTGGCACGATTTATCTGTGCCCGCCCGCGATGATCACGACGATCCACGGCGGTCGCTTCGGCGTCCGCCCGGCCGAGCAGGCGCCCGGCGAGCGGGCCACGATCGACAGCTTCCTGGTGTCGTTGGCGGAAGAACGCGCCGAGCAATCGATCGGCGTGATCCTGTCCGGCATCGGCGGCGATGGCACACTGGGTACCGCGACACTGAAGGACCACGGTGGCCTTGCCATCGCCGAAAAAGGCGCGAGCGACGAGGCGGATCATCTGAAGGACGCCGATACGCCGGCCGCGATCGCCGACTACGTGCTGACCGCCGAAGACATCGCCGAGCACATTCAGGTCTATGCCCGTCATCTGCGCCGGCTGGAGGAGAAGCAGGGGTTCGACGAGGTGCTGGCCGCTGCAGCGACCTCGCTGTCGCGCATCGCCGACATCCTGCGCAGCAAGACCGGCAATGATTTCCACGGCTACAAGCAGAACACCTTCCTGCGTCGCGTGCAGCGGCGGATGCAGGTGGTCCAGATCGGCGACATTTCCGCTTATGTCGATTTCCTGCGCAACGACCAGGACGAGGCGCAGCACCTCTTCAACGACCTCTTGATCGGCGTCACCGAATTCTTCCGCGACAACCGCGAATTCGAGGTGCTGGAGAGCCAGATCGTCCCGAGGCTCTTCGAAGGCAAGGACGCGAGCCAGCAGGTTCGCGTCTGGGTGCTCGGCTGTGCCACCGGGGAGGAGGCCTATTCGATCGCTATCCTCCTGCGCGAGTACATGGCCAAAATGGACTCGCCACCGCAGGTTCAGATCTTCGCGACCGACATCGACGGACGGGCGCTGGCGGCTGCGCGCGTCGGCCGCTATCGCACCAAGATCGAAGCGGAGATGACCGGCGAGCGCCTGGCGCGCTGGTTCGTGCGCGAGGGTGATACCTATTGCGTGGTCAAGGAGCTGCGCGAGATGTGCATCTTCTCGCAGCACAACGTCATCAAGGACGCACCGTTCTCGAAGCTCGATCTCGTCTCCTGCCGCAACCTGCTGATCTATCTGAATGCCGAATTGCAGAACCGGGTGATCCCGCTCTTTCACTTCGCGCTTCTGCCGGATCGTTACCTGTTCCTCGGCAATTCCGAGAACGTGACGCGGCATCCAAAACTGTTCGTACCGGTCGACCGCCGCGCCCGCATCTTCAAGAAGCTCGAGACCGGAACGCGGCTGCCGCCGGAATTTCCGATCACGACCGCCGCGGGGAAGGCAAACCTCGAGATAGCGCCAGCGCGCTCCTTCCGCCCCGACATTGGGCTGGAGCGTCGCGCGCAGCGGATCGCGGAGCGCTATGCGCCCGCCTATGTCATTGCCGACAGCAACTTTCAGGTCCTGCACTTCTCCGGGCGCACCGGACGCTACATCGAGCCGACGGCAGGCGCCGCCACGCTCGATCTGCTCCAACTCGTCCACCGCGATCTCCGCCTGGACCTGCGCGCGGTGCTCAGCCGCGCGTCGGAGACGAACGAGCCGGCCCATGCCGAGCAGGTTCAGCTCGGCGCCAACGGCCAGCACATTCCCGTCGACATCACGGTGGAGCCGATCCAAGAGGGCGGCAGTGGCGATCGCAATTTCGTCGTCCTGTTCAAGGACGGCCCGGTGCGCGCCATCGATGCCGACGAAGGCAAGCCCAATGCGTTGGTGCAGACCGAGCATGTCGAGCGTATCGAGGGCGAGTTGCGGGCGACGCGGGAGCGCCTTCAGGCAACCATCGAAGAGCTCGAAAGCACCAACGAGGAGCTGAAGTCCTCGAACGAGGAATACCAGTCGCTCAATGAAGAGCTTCAGTCCGCAAACGAAGAACTGGAAACCTCACGCGAGGAACTGCAGTCGGTCAACGAGGAATTGACCACCGTCAACGGCGAGCTGGCTCACCGCGTCCAGGAATTGACGCGCGCCACCAGCGACCTCGAGAATTTCCTGGAGAGCACGCAGATCGCGACCGTATTCCTCGACAACGATTTGCGCGTGATGAACTTCACGCCGGCGATTACGCAGGTTCTGCATCTCGTCGAAACCGACAGAGGCCGCCCCATCGCGCACATCAAGGCCCGCATCCCGATCGAGGAGCTCTATGACGACATTCGCGGCGTGCTGCGGACGCTTGCCATCGCCGAGCGCGAGCTGAGGGATCCGGACAGCGGCACGCGCTACATCGTGCGCATCCTGCCCTATCGCAGCATCGACAACTTCATCGCGGGGGTCGTGATCACCTTCGTCGACATCACCGCCATTACCCGCGCCGAGGAGCGGCAGCGCCTGCTGCTGGCCGAGCTCCAGCATCGGGTCCGTAACACGCTCGGCGTGGTCCGCTCGATCGCCCGTCGCACGGCCGATAGCAGTTCGACGGTCGAGGAGTTTGCGTCCCATCTCGATGGCCGGCTCAACGCATTCGCCCGAACCCAGGCGTTGGTGACCCGCGATCCCGAGGGCGGCGTTGATCTCGAATACCTCGCGGTCGAGGAGCTGCTGGCCTATAATGCCAGGGAAGGTGAGCAGGTACGGGTCAGCGGCCCCACGGTGCGTTTTCAGTCGAAGGCCGCGGAAACCTTCGCCCTTGCCATTCACGAATTGGCGACCAACGCGCTCAAATACGGCGCCCTGAGCCGGCCGACTGGTCGCATCGAGATTTCCTGGCGCCTCGAGCAGGGCACCGACCCGGCGGAGCTGGTGTTCGAGTGGCGGGAGCGCGGTGGGCCGCCGGTTGCGCCGCCGCCGCACAAAGGATTTGGGGCCGAGCTTCTGGAGCGCACACTCGCGTTCGAGTTCAAGGGGCAGACCAGGTTGGCATTCAATCCGAGGGGACTGGAATGCACGATCACCATGCCCCTCAGCAAGCGGGCGTTTCATACACCGGCGGTGGCCAACTGATGCCCTTGTCGACGCTAGATCGCAGCCAGGTGGACCCGGTCATTCGCCGGCTAAACGTGCTGAGGCCGTTGTCGATGGAGGCCCGCACCTCGCTCGAATACGCAATGCTCGAAGGAATCCAGCGTGCAGGGGCGGGCGAGGATCTGATCTCGGAGGGCGATCCGGTCGACAGCGTGCGCCTCGTGCTGTCGGGCTGGCTCTGCCGCTACAAGACGCTGGAGGACGGCCGGCGCCAAATTGTCAATTTTCTCTTTCCCGGCGAAAGTTGCGACGCGCACGCGTTCCTGTTGTCGGTGATGGATCATTCCATAGCGGCGATGACGCCGGTCGTCTACACCGAAATCAAGCGCGCGCGGTTCGAAGGTCTCGTGGCTGCCGACCGCGCGCTGGCGGAAGCATTCTGGTGCGAGACGCTCGTCAACAACGCGATCCAGCGCGAATGGGCCATCAATCTCGGCCGCCGGGTGGCCTTTGAACGCGTGGCCCATCTGTTCTGCGAGATCATCGAGCGGCTGCGTCCTGTCGGGATGGTCGAGGGCAATTCCTGCGTGATGCCGGTGACGCAGATGGATCTTGCGGACGCCACCGGCCTGTCGGTGGTCCATCTCAACCGCACGGTTCAGGAGCTGCGTGCCTCCGGCCTGATCGTGCTGCGCGATCGCACGCTGACCATCACCGATCTCGATGCGCTCAAGGACGCGGCGCTGTTCTCGCCGAGCTATTTGCAACTCTATCGACGGGCCTAAGCGTCTTCTCGGCTGTTCCGAGATACTTGATCCAGGTTAGCGTTCGCGGATGTTTTTTGAGCGGATGGCTGATTTTGAGTAATTGACGTAACTTACGTGAAGGCGGTTTCATCCCGAATCTTCTATCGTCGTTCGATGAACGACGTCCTGCTTGCCCGCGCTGAGCGCGCGATCGAAGCGAGCCGCGCCCTCCGGGCGCAGCGCAGAGCGGTCGCGGATCAGCTTGATGACGCCACGCGCGAGGTGCGCCGGGTGGTGATGGAAAGCGCGATGTTGCGCTCGGAGCTCAAGGCCCTTCGCGACAACCGGGAACAGCAGGATCTCAGACACCGCGTGCCGTCGGAATAGGAGCCGACGACATCAAACGCTAGCATGCGCCGGGATGGGTGCCTCGCTCAGCGCCGCTTCGCTGCTTTGGATCGCCTGTTGTAAGGCGAGCGGTTGACGGGCTTGAGCGAAATGCCTTCGCGCTGCGCCTTGCTGCGAATGGCCGCGACCGGGTGATGCTTCGCCGTTTCGTTTCGCATCGGCAAAATCACGCACCGTTAACTTATTGAAATGCCGGAACCTGCGGTTGCGGCCGAAGCTGTGAACGCTGCCGGGCTGGGCCGCCCCGACCGGCACGAAACTCTGGCCCCGGCGCCGACCTCCCGCCGGGGCCAATTCCTCCCAATTCCTTCCATCTGAAGGGCTTTGTGAAAGTACAATGACCGCGAAACGCAACCGCAGGAAACAGACCCAATCGCTCCAGGAGCGGTTGGTGGCATTCGCCGAAGCCGCTCGCGAGCGCGCGCGCAGCCTGCCGCCCGGCAAGGAGCGTGACATGCTGCTTCGGCGCGCCAAGCAGAACGAGGTGACCTCCAACCTGACGGACTGGCTGAGCGAACCCGTATACCCGAGACGGGGAGGGTGACGATGCGGAGCATCAAGCACTACCGCGCGTTCCAGATCGATCCGGACGGGCATGTGTTTGGATGCATCAACCTGGTCTGCGACAATGATGAGCAGGCCAAGCGCGAGGCCGCCTCGCTCGTGCTGGTGCACCGCATCGAACTGTGGCGGCTGGACCAGCGCATCGCGCAGTTCGATGTGCCGCCGGAAGTTGTCCGCCAGTAGGGCGACGAGAGGAGAGCGAGAAGGAACCGCGCGCTGCGCCCCGGGTTGGTCGGACTGTACCGACCTCGCGAGGAGCCAGCATGACGGAAGCCGACATTCGCAAGGGGATGCCGCCCGTCAAGCTCTCGCGCGAGGCCTTCGAGCGCCGCTACCGGAGCCGGTTCGTCGATCCCGCCTTTGCACCGCTCCAGCGCGAGCTCGACGCCATCGTCGGCGCGGCCTGGGATGCCTACAGCAATTCACGCAAGGCCCCGCTGACGCGAAAGGCGGGCGCAGGATTCTCCGATCCCGATTACGACATCGCCGTCGACTGGCTCGATGCGCGCGCGAAGATCCTGGCGGCGCAGCGACGCCATGACGACGCGGACGAGACGCCGCGCATCCTCATCATCAACGGCTCGGCCCGTAGCGAGCACACCTGTCCCGGCGAGATGTCCAAGACCTGGCGTCTGGTCGAGCTCGCCGAGCCGGTCTTTGCCGAGCTTGGGCTTGCCGTCGACGTCCTCGATCTATCGCGCCTGGCTTCGGAGTTCGGCAAGACGATCCATCCCTGCAAATCCTGCGTCGGAACCGCGATGCCGCTCTGCCACTGGCCGTGCAGCTGTTATCCGAACTATTCGCTGGGGCAGACCGACGACTGGATGAACGATATCTATCCGCTCTGGATCGCGGCCCACGGCATCCTGATCGTGACGCCGGTGAACTGGTATCACGTGCCCGCCGGGCTCAAGGCGATGATGGATCGCATGGTCTGCGCCGACGGCGGCAATCCCGATCCGACCTCGACCCACGGCAAGAAGGCGGACGAAGCCAAGGCGCTGGAGCTGAAGGGCTGGTCTTATCCGCGCCATCTCGCCGGCCGTCATTTTGGCCTCGTCGTTCACGGCGATGCGGTCGGTGCCGAGGGCGTGCGCCGGGCCTTGTCGGATTGGTTGACCGATATGCAGCTGATCTCGGCGGGCCGCTTCGCCGAGCTCGATGGCTATGTTGGCTACATGGAGCCATACGCCACCTCGCACCGCGACCTCGATGACGACAGGGCATTCCAGACGGAGGTGAAGAACGTCGCGCGCGCGCTCGGCAATGCGGTCCGGCTGGCGCGGAGCGGACAGCTTCGCGCGCCCGGTGCGGGCCTGTCGGATCCAAACCCCAAATGACGGCGAATGATCAGCCGTATGATTGCCTGATCGTCGGCGGCGGCCCCGCCGGGCTGATGGCCGCGATCTATCTCGCGCGATTTCGGCGCCGCGTCTGTGTCGTGGACGCGGGCGCGAGCCGGGCGGCGCTGATCCCGCGCAGTCACAATGTGCCGGGCTTCGTCCACGGCCTGTCCGGCACCGACCTGCTCGCGCGCATGTCCGCGCAACTGGGCGAGCTCGCGGTCACGCGGGTGGCCGCCGAAGTCACCGCCTTGCGGCGAGACGACCAGGGTTTTCAGGCGATCTGGAACGGCGGCGCGGATACGGCTGCTACCGTCATCCTTGCCAGCGGCATCGTCGACGCCCATCCGCCGTTCGACGAATGGCGCGCGGCGGTCGCAGACGGGCTGTTGCGCTACTGCCCCGTTTGCGACGCCTACGAGGCGATCGGCCGTCGCATCGGCATCGTCGGTCCGCTTCACCGTGCCGCCGGCAAGGCGCTCTTCATGCGCGGCTACTCGCGCGACGTGACGTTGCTGGCAACGGGCGAGGATGACGGGAAGGCCGCGGCACCGGAGCTGAATGAATCGGGTGTCGAGATCGTCGTCGCGCCCGGCCTGCGCCTGAGGCGGAGAGACGACGGCGTCGAAGCCGTCTTCGCCGACGGCCGGACGGCGCAATTCGACACGGTCTATCCCGTGATGGGTGCGGAGGTGCGCTCGCATCTCGCGACGAATCTGGGGGCCCAACATACCGGGGAGGGTTACCTGAAAGTCGACGATCATCAGCGCAGCTCGGTCGACGGCCTCTACGGCATCGGCGACATCGTCACCGACCTGCACCAGATCTCGGTCGCGTTCGGCCACGCCGCGGTCGCCGCCTGCACGATCCACCACAGCCTGCCGCGGCGGCTGGCATGAGGAGCGGGGTATCGGACATTGGCAACAGAATCATCCTCGAAGACCGCGGTCTATGCGGCGCTCTTCGGCAACGTCCTGGTCGCGGTCACGAAGATCGGCGCCGCCGCGTGGACAGGAAGTTCGGCCATGACGAGCGAGGCGGTGCATTCGCTCGTCGACACCACCAACGAGATCCTGCTGCTCTACGGCTATCGGCGCGCGAGCCGTTCGCCCGACGAATCCCATCCGCTCGGCTATGGGCGCGAGCTGTATTTCTGGAGCTTCATCGTTGCGCTGCTGATCTTCGCGCTGGGCGCCGGTGTCTCGCTGTATCAGGGCATTCTGCATGTCGCCGCACCCGAGCCGATCGAAAGTCCGATCGTCAGCTTCGTGGTGCTTGGGCTGTCGTTCCTGTTTGAAGGCGGCTCCTGGCTGGTTGCCCTGCGGCGCTTCAGCTCCGACGGCCAGCGGTTCGGATATTATCAGGCCTTCGTTCGCAGCAAGGATCCTCCGGCATTCATGGTGCTGCTCGAGGACAGCGCGGCGCTGGTCGGCATCGCCATTGCTGCGGCGGCCACTGCGGCCGCCGTAGTGCTGAGCCAGCCGGTCTGGGATGGGATCGGTTCGATCCTGATCGGGATATTGCTGGCGATCGTGTCGATCGGTCTCGCGCGCGAGAGCAAGAGCCTGCTGATCGGCGAGCCTGCCGATCCGGAGCTTGCGCGATCGGTCCTCGACATCGCAAGGCGTTCGCCCGGCGTGCTCAGGGCCAACGGCCTTCTGACGGTGCAGCTGTCGCCGGTCGAGGTCGTTGCGGCCCTCAGCATCGAATTTGCGGATGACAAGCGCGCCGACGACATCGAGCGATGCGTCGTCGCGATCGAGACCGAGATACGCAAACGCCATCCGAGCGTGGCGGCGCTGTTCATCAAGCCGCAGACCGACGCCCGCTACCGGGCGGTGCGCGCGAGGCGCTACGGCTAGCTGCGCGAAGTTCCCCCGACGTCACAATCGGCACGACGGCAGGAACGATCACAACATCCCCCTGGTTGACCGGGGCAGGGGGCGAGCACTGGAGAAACCGGATGGCTCAATCCGAAGACATGACGCGCTGCATCGCGCTCTGCATGAGCTGCTACCAGACCTGCCTCGGCACCGCGATGAACCATTGTCTCGAGACCGGCGGCAAGCACGTCGAGCCCAAGCATTTCCGCCTGATGATGGCGTGCGCCGAAATGTGCCGGACAGCGGCGCATTTCATGCTGATCAACACGCCGCATCACCGGCACACATGCGGCGAATGCGCGGAAATTTGCAGCGAATGCGCCGAGGATTGCGAGCGGGTCGGCGGCATGGACGAGTGCGTCGCCATGTGCCGCTCCTGCGCGCAATCCTGTCGTGCGATGGCGGCCTGAGGACGAAGCCCATGCTGGAAGAGAAACTCACGGAAGCCATCGTCGCGGAGCTGCAGCGGCAGGCGGCCAACCGGCCGCAATTGCTGAAGGTCGAACGCGCGGACGATGCGAAAGCCTCGGAGGAGCTGATCGTCAACGGCAAGATCGACTTGGCCGCGCTGGTCATGGTGATCGCGGGATCGGTCGCCGGCGGGCCTTAAGTCCGGCCGTCAACGCGCCCTCAGCCATATTCCTCGCCGATGCCGTATTCCCGGTAGATCTCCAGCGGATCGAGGTCGGGAAACAGCCGGCATTTGGCCTGGGCGAGATGCAGGCTCACCGCCGCCGGCTCCTTGCCGTTCGAGAGCATCTTGCGGATGTCGTCCATATGCGCGCTCGGCTGGTGCTTGGTGTCGAGCTGCTCCAGCGCGACCAGCGCGGTCGCCAGCGCCTCGGTCAGAACCCAGTCGTCGTGGCCGGTGATTCCCTTCTTCGGCATCGGCAGACCCCATATGTGGCGGCGCCAGTCTATCGGGACTTCCGCCAAATCTCCATGGAGCCGTTGCAGCCAGCAGGCGCGGAAGGGGCCGGCGGCCGTGCTCCGGCTTGCATTATGGCCGGGCGTGGCTAAAAGGCGGCATTGCCGGGGCAATAGCATCTTTGGTGAAACAAAGTTGGCGTAGACCGGCCTGCATGGCATTCGGGCCGGCTATTCCGGTCTGGCCCCCTGATCCCCGCATTCGCAACACGGTCCGGTTGCACCACCCTTCAAGGCTTGAGCCCGCATGGTCTTTCTAAGCTTCGTCTACCGCTTCGTGACCAACTTCGCATTCATGGCGATGGTCTATTTCAGCCTGAATTTAATGGAGAAATACCAGAACCGGGCGATCATCGCGATTCTGGTGCTGATCTATACCGGCATGCGCGCAGCTTCGACGCTGCGGGCCTTCTACTTCTACCAGAAGATCGAGCGGCTGGAGGCTGAGACCAAGCGGCTGCAGGGCCCGATCAATGACGGCGCGGGCGGAACGAACGCGCGCAGGCAGGTCGTGGTTGACGTCGCCCGGCTGCGGCGCGACGGCGAGGTCAAGTCCTATATGGACCTGTTCTTCCTGGCGCTGATCGTGTTGCTCTGCGTCGCCAACATCATGCGACAGTAGGCTCTACTGCGCGCGCTTCTTCAGGCTCGCCACACGGGTCGGGCGCGGCGCAGTGCTCTTTGGCGCGGCGCTCTTGGGCGCAGTGCTCTTGGGGGCAGTGCCCTCGGTCTCTGCGGCATGCTTCGGTGTGCCGTGAGCAGCGCGCGCGGTGCGGGCAGCGCGCGCCTTGCCGGCTTTGCCCTTGGCCGCACGGGGCGTCTCGGCCGCCATTGCCAGGCGTGTCGCGACGCGCCGCGACAACGTCGTCGACAGCAGCACCTCGACAGAGCCCTCGGGGATTGCAAAGAGATCGCGGGCGGGCACGGGCAGGGTGGCCGCGACATTGGCGAGCGCCATGGTCTTGCGCGGCAGCAGCGGTTGATGCGCGGTCTGCGCGTTGAGGTCGGCCAGCGAGGGCGCCGGAAGCGTCTTGGTCTGCGCGAACACGAAATTCGGCACGGCGGGCCAGCGCGCGATCGGTGTGGTCTCGGTCGGCGGATGCAGCAGCCATTCCACCGGCGTGGTCGGCGTCGCCGGCTGCTCGGCGGTCGCGGGCACCACGTGCACGATGCGATAGCCGCGCGCCTTGAGGTCGCGGATGATCTTCGGCAGGGCCGCCACCGTGCGGGCCTGGATGTCGTGCAGCAGCAGGATGCCCTTGCCCTTGGCCTCGAGCCGCTGGATCGCGAGCTGATAGACGCGATCGGAGGACACATGGCGCCAGTCGTCGGCCGGGAAATCGGCGCTCCAGACCTGGATCCCGCGCGAGATCAGAAGGTTCTCGACGCCGTCGGCGCGCATCAGGCCGGGAATGCGGAAAAACGGCGCGAGCTTGGACGGATCGGTCATTGCGGCCGATGTCCACTCGATGCCGCCATTGATCTGCGCCTCGGCCTTGTCGAGCGGCATCCGGTCCATTGTGAGCGGATGCGTCATGCTGTGCGTGCCGACGGTATGGCCCGCGGCGACCAGCTTGCGCACGCCGTCCGGGTTCGCCTTGGCCTGTTCGCCGATGATGAAGAAGGTCGCCTTGATGCACTCGTCGGCGAGGATCTGCAGCACCTGGTTGGAATATTTCGGCAACGGACCGTCGTCGAAGGTCAGGACGACTTCATGATCCTTCAGCGGCAGCGTCTCGCGGTACTGCATGGTGCCGATGCGGGGATGCTCGTGCGGATCGACCACGAGGGTGCGGGACGTGCCGAGTGCGTCCGGACGGCCGGGGCAGTCGGCCGCAATGGCCGGCGAGCCGATGGTCAGGACACCCAAAAATCCGCCTAGGAATCCGCCAAGGCAAAGGACGATCCACGATCGCGTCCGAGCAACAACGCTACTTCCGATCATGAACCCGGTCTGCCCTCTTACGCGATTGCCGCCATAGTAGGTCGGAGACATCTGCAAACGGTTCAGGCGCAAGGAACCGTAACCCAGGACTCTGCCGCGACAAGTCCCCTTGATACTTGCATGGCTTAGCATGAACAGACTGTTAATAGGGCCAAAATCACCCCATTTTGCGCCGGCGTGACATTCCGGCATCAACGGGCGTCGGCGCTCTTCTGTGATGTGCCCGCCGGCACGATGTGAACCACCCGATACCCGTTCTCCCTCAGATACCGCAGGAAGGCCGGCATGATCGCGGCCGTGCGCGCCTTGGGATCGTGGAACAGGATGATACCCTTGCCGGCGGCGGCTAGGCGCTCGGTGACGAGCTTCAATTCCTGCTCCGGCGTCATCTCGTTCCAGTCGCTGGCCCACAGGTCAGCCCCGAACACCACGATGCCGCGGGACTGGAGCAGGTCGAGCTCGGCTTGCGTGGCTTCGAAATAGGGGAAGCGGAAGAACGGGGTCGCGGGTGTCGTCGTCGGCGTGCCGTGCAGCGCCATCTCGACGGCGGCAATGCCGCGATCGATCTCGCTCTTCGCCTTGTCGAACGGGATCCGCGCCATGAACGGATGCGAGAAAGTGTGGTGACCGATGCTGTGGCCCTCGCGGGCGATGTGCTTGACCATGTCGGGGTGTTCGGAGGCGTGCAGGCCGATCAGGAAGAAAGTCGCGCGCACGCATTCCTGCGCCAGTGCCGCCAATACCTTCGACGTCGTCGGCGAATGCGGTCCGTCGTCGAAGGTCAGCACGACCTCGTGATCGGCGAGCGGCAACGTCTGCGGAAAGCTCTTCAAGCCCACGCGCGGCGTGGTCTTGGCGTCGACGCTCAGAATGCGGGAGGTGCCGAGCGCGTCCTTGCGCGGGCACTCGGCGGCTTCAGTCGAGGCGGTGCCGGCGAGGGCGGCGAGCGCTGCGCCTGCCGACATCGAGGTCCACCTCAATCGAAGCATCTTTGTCATTGCGCTCAGAGTTGCCTTGTGGGTATTGCCTGAACCGTCAGCTCAGACCACTCGTTTCAACCTGTCGAACGGCGAGGCGCGCCATGGATGAACATCTGGACGGTGCCGCGTCTGCTGCGGAATCGGTACTCGACCACGTGCCGATGCGCAATGAAGACGGCGAGATTCGTCACGAATTCGTCGCGGAAATTGCCCATGCGATCGAGGCCGGCGACAGCGCCGCGCTGCGCGCCTGCGTTGCCGAACTGCACGAGGCCGATCTCGGCGATCTCATCGGGGCTCTCGAGCCTGACGATCGGGTCCGCCTGGTCGAACTGACGGGGCGCGATTTCGACTTCTCCGCGCTGAACGAGCTCGACGAGGGCGTGCGCGAGGAGATCCTCGAGGAACTGCCGCCGCAGACGGTCGCGGAAGGTGTGCTCGAGCTCGAATCCGACGACGCGGTCGAGCTGCTGGAAACGCTCGATCAGGCCGATCAGGAGGAGATCCTCGAGAAGCTGCCGCTCAAGGAGCGCGTCGTGCTCGAGCGCAGCCTGCTTTATCCGGAAAACTCCGCCGGCCGCCGGATGCAGACCGAGTTCATCGCCGTGCCCCAGGATTTTACCGTGGGGCAGGCGATCGACTACATGCGCGAGACGCCGGATTTGCCTGACCGCTTCTACGAGATCTACGTCGTCGACAAGGAGCAGCATTGGCAGGGCGCGGTCTCGCTCGACGTGCTGCTGCGCGCCCGCCGCCCGGTGGCGCTTGCCGAGCTGACCGACGAGGATCGCCGCCGCGTCTCCGTCCTGGAGGACCAGGAGGAGGTGGCGCGCATGTTCGGCAAGTACAATCTCGTCGCAGCCCCGGTGCTCGACACCCAGGACCGCCTCGTCGGCGTCATCACCGTCGACGACGTCGTCGACGTCATCGAGGAAGAGGCGGACGAGGACCTCAAGGCGCTCGGCGGCGTCAACAGCGACGAAGAGCTGTCCGACACCGTGTTCACCATTGCACGCGCACGGTTCAACTGGCTGCTGGTCAATCTCGCCACCGCCTTCTTGGCGTCCTCCGTGCTTGGCCTGTTCGAGGGGCAGCTTGAGAAGATGGTAGCGCTCGCCGTGCTGGCGCCGATCGTCGCGAGCCAGGGCGGCAATGCCGCGACCCAGACCATGACGGTCGCGGTGCGGGCGCTGGCGACGCGCGAGCTCGGCTCCTCCAATGCCTGGCGCGTGGTGGTGCGCGAGGGCCTGGTCGGCCTCGTCAACGGTCTCGCCTTTGCCGTGATCACGGGAATCGCGGCGGTGGCCTGGTTCAGGATCCCGGGCCTCGGCATGGTCATCGGGCTCGCCATCATCGTGAACCTCTTCGCCGGCGCGCTCGGAGGCATCCTGATCCCGATGGCGCTCGAACGTGTGCGAGCCGATCCGGCGGTGGCGTCAGGCACGTTCGTGACAACGGTCACCGACGTCGTCGGCTTCTTCTCCTTCCTCGGCATCGCGACCTTATGGTTCGGGCTGAGGTAGGAGCTGTTGAAATCCGTAGCCTGGATGGAGCGAAGCGTAATCCAGGGCCGCTGCGTCGGCTCGAGAGATGCCCCGGATCGCGCTGCGCTCCATCCGGGCTACTGGCCATCATCTTTAATCCGAACTTAAGCGAGCTGCCGCATCATCGTTCCCGCTTGGGGGAATGAGCATGCGTGTGCGGCTGAAGGCGGACGGACGGATCGTCGAGTTGCGGGATGGGCAGGAGTTTCCGGTCCAGCCGTTTCCAATCCAGCCCTTTCCGATCCAGCCCTTGCCAATCCAGCCTGCGGCCAGCGCAGCGCCGGCCGAAGCCAGCTCGCTCGCCGTGCGCGATTTGCGTCGCCGCGCCTGCCTGACCCAGATGGAGTTCGCGGCTAAACTCGGCGTTCCCGTCGAGACCATCCGCAACTGGGAGCAGGGCAAGCGCGCCCCGCGGGGACCCGCCCGCGCGCTGCTCGCCGTGATCGCGCATGCGCCCGAGACCGTGTTCCAGGCGCTCGCCAAAGCCTGAGCTGAAGGCCTGTCGTCGAGGCTTGGCGTCAAGGTCTGGCGCGAACCTCCCGTTAGCATTGCGCGCAAGATCCGGCCCGGCGGTCGGTGCCGCCCGTTGGCAGCGTTGCCAGCCGGGTTCATAATGACGCCTGGATCATGATTTGGGGCGACCGCGACAGAGAGGATTCCTCATGCTGTTCGTCGAGACCAATGGCGCAAGAATACCGGCCATCGGGCTGGGAACCTGGGAGCTGAGCGGGCGCATGTGCGCGCGTGTGGTCGAGCAGGCACTGCGGCTCGGCTATCGCCACATCGATACCGCACAGGTCTACGACAATGAGCGCGAGGTCGGCGACGGCTTGCGCGCCTCCGGCGTGCGCCGCGACGACATCTTCCTGACGACGAAGGTCTGGACCAACCATTTCGCGCCTCACGATCTCGAACGCTCGGTCAAGGAGAGTCTGGTGCGCATGCGGCTTCCCTCCGTCGATCTCTTGCTGTTGCACTGGCCCAATTCGCACGTGCCGCTGGAGGAGACGCTGGGCGCGCTGTCGCATGCCAAGCGCATGGGCCTGACCCGCCACATCGGCGTCTCCAATTTCACTGTTGCGCTGATCGAGCAGGCGGTGGCGTTGTCGCCGGAGCCGCTGGCCTGCAACCAGGTCGAATACCACCCTTATCTCGACCAGGCGAAGGTGAGGGCTGCCTGCGATCAGCACGGGCTCGCGCTGGTCGCCTACAGCCCGATCGCCAGGGGGCGGATCAAGACCGACCAGACGCTCGCCGAGATCGGGCGTCTGCATCACAAGACGCCGGCGCAGGTCTGCCTGCGCTGGCTGGTGCAACAGAATGTCGCTGCGATCCCGCGCACCTCGCGCGTCGAACGCCTGTCGGAAAACATCGAGATCTTCGATTTCGAGCTTTCGGATGACGAGATGGCCCAGATCGCTGCGCTGGCCAGTCCCAGGGGCCGCCTGACCGATTTCGGCTTCGCGCCAAAATGGGATTGAGAGGGGGCTGCCGTATGCTAGGACCAGCTTGGCAACCTGAAGTCAGGCGATGGAACTGCGGAAGATCATACGGACGGACATTGCAGCGTCGGCGATCGCCCATCTGACGCTGGTCGCGCTGATCATCGTGATCAGCGAAGTCCATCCGTTTCACGCCAACCCGCCCGAATCGGTTTCCGTCAGCATCGTGACGCCGGAGCAGGTGAAGCAGGAGGAGGCCAAGGCCGAGGAGAAGGCCGAAGAAAAACTCAAGGCGAAGCCGCCGGAGCCGATCCCTGACCTGAAACTACCGAAACTGGATTTCACCGACAAGGACAAGGCGGCAACCGCGCCAAAGCCCGAGGCGAAGCAGCAGGCCGCGGCACAATCCTCGAAGCAGCAAGCCTCAAAGCAGCAGGCCTCGCCTGAACCGCCGCAGCAGAAACAGCCGCAGCCACAGCCTTCACAGACGCCGCAGCAGCAGCGCGAGGCAAATGCGCAGACGCAACCGCAGCCTCAACAGCCACAGCCTCAGCCATCGCAGTCGCCGCCGCCTCAGGCGACTCCGCAGCCACCTCAGCCCCCGGCGCCACAGCTCCTGCCACAAGCGATGCAGCAGCCAGAGGCCGCGCCGCCCCCGGCCTATCAGGCGCCGGAGCCCGACGTCACCGTCAAGTACGGCGTCATGCTGGGCCTGCCGCCGGAATTGCCGACGGAGCTGTCGAAAGACGCCCCCAAGGACGATGGCGGCGATGCCAAGGATTCAATCGCGGCCAAGCTGCCGGCCGAAATCATCGCCGAGCTGCGTCGTCACTTGCGAAGCTGCGCCAAGCTGCCGGCGGGGGTCGCGCCGACCGACACCGTCAACATCAAGCTGCGCACGGTGCTCGCGACCGACGGCACACTGGCGCGCGAGCCGATCCTGATCGAAGCCCCGCCATCCGCAAAGGGCGTGGCGCTCGTGAAGTCCGCCATGAGCGCGCTTCAGGCCTGCCAGCCCTACAAGATGCTGCCGGCCGACAAATACGGGGAATGGAAGGTGATGGATCTGCCGTTCAGCCCGCGGGATTTCGGCGGATAGCAGGTAGTCAAGTAGCCTGGATGGAGCCAACGGGTCGGCGCGAAGCGCCGCCCGATGACAGGCTCCGCGCAATCCAGGGCCGCTCGCGCTGCGTTTCGCACCTTCCCGGATTACGCTGCGCTCCATCCGGGCTACGCGACCGCGCCTGTGTCGCTCCTCTGTCAATCCGCTCACGCAAATATATTCCGCTTTACCGAAATTCGGTTTTGGCGTATGTGTCGCGCATCCCGGCTCATCCTTGAG
>NZ_VSST01000121.1 GCF_019402665.1 Bradyrhizobium canariense | reverse complement strand
CATCAAAAGTGATGGTGTGGAACGGCCCTTCGAACCGGCATCAAAAGTGCCTAACGTGGTCGCGTAGAGAGGCGCCACAAACGAAGGACCGTTCCATGGAGAAGATTATCACAGTGGGTTTGGATTTGGCCAAGTCGATCTTTCAAGTTCACGGCATCGCCGAAAACGGGAAAGTCTTGGTTCGTCGCACATTGCGGCGATCGCAGGTTCTGCCCTTCTTTCGGAGCCTTCCAGCTTGCGTGGTAGGTATGGAGGCCTGTGCGAGTGCCCATCACTGGGCACGCGAGATAGCGGCGTTGGGCCACTCTGTCCGCATGATGCCGCCAGCCTACGTGAAGCCTTACGTCAAACGAAACAAGACCGACGCGGCGGATGCTGAAGCCATTTGTGAGGCGGTGAACCGCCCGACAATGCGGTTCGTGCCCGTGAAGACTGCCGAACAACAAGCAGCCAGCATGATTTTGCGAACGCGAGAGATGCTGATGAAGCAGCGCAGCCAGACTGCAAATGCCCTGCGTGCCCATATGGCCGAATTGGGCATTATCGCTGGCACAGGCATGGCAAGCATCGCAAAACTCCTGGTGCTTCTCCGGGACGAAAAAGACAATAGGATTCCCGGCGCCGCCCGCTTTGCCCTGATCCTATTCGCTGAACAGATTGAGCTGCTTACAACCCGCATAGAGAAGCTCGACAGAGAGATTTTGGTTGCCGTCAGAAAGGACCCTGATGCAAGGCGTCTGATGAGCATTCCGGGTGTCGGTCCTCTCATCGCCGCTACCGTTCGGACATCCGTCGTGGATGCTCGCGATTTTGCGACTGCACGAAATTTTGCGGCTTGGACGGGGCTCACACCGAGGGCACAGTCGAGCGGCGGGAAAGAAAGGCTCGGCGCGATATCAAAGCGCGGAAATCGGCAACTACGGACGCTCCTGATCGTTGGTGCGACCTCTATCATCAAGCTTGCTAAGCGAGGCTTGAAAGTCCCACTCTGGATTCGGACCATGCTGCAAAGACGGCCGGTCAAGGTCGTATCGGTCGCGCTCGCTAATAAGATTGCGCGCACGATCTGGGCCTTGCTGGTCAGAGGCGGCAACTATCAGGCGCCGGCCGCAATGCTGAAATCCTAATCTCAAGAGCTCTCCGGCGGAAGAAGAACGCTGCCGAGGAGGCAAGGTGCAAATCTGGATGAACCCCGAATGACGTCATTCCCGGTAGCAATCAGACCGCCTGACTCACTGCGCTTCGAGCGCGAGAAATTGATTGGGCGATTGCTTCCGCGGATATCATCGTGGCCAGCGGCCAGGCGCCGCGTGCACAGGCCGAACATATGACCGCACCGTCATCCCTTGTTCAACCAGAGAAAGATCTTGCAGCCCGGGCCGTTCCACATATGAGTCAGAGCCAA
>NZ_VSST01000120.1 GCF_019402665.1 Bradyrhizobium canariense | reverse complement strand
GTCGAGGCGTTCTCGTTGCCGCCGACGCGGAGCACGGTCTGGGAGAATTCGCCGACCGGATGCTTCGATGTGCCCTTGAACATCAGGTGCTCGAGGAAGTGCGCGAGCCCGGACTTGCCCGGCGTCTCGTCCGCCGAGCCGACCTTGTACCAGATCATCTCCGTGACCACGGGCGTGCGGTGGTCCGGGATCACCACGACTTGCAGGCCGTTCTGAAGTATGAAGCTCGCCGGTCGTTCGCGGGTGGGTGTGATCTAGGCAAGAACGCTCCTGTTCACAGGAGCGCCCCGGGAGCTAGGATCCCGGCCATTTTCCGTTTTGGACTCGACCGCCAGCGCTGTACGCGTGATCAAAGCCAGGGCAAAAGTGGCCGTGCCTAGCACCTTGATTGTCAGGGACCTGGAATTCTTCATGTCATGGCCT
This sequence comes from Bradyrhizobium canariense, assembly GCF_019402665.1. Lineage (GTDB taxonomy): Bacteria > Pseudomonadota > Alphaproteobacteria > Rhizobiales > Xanthobacteraceae > Bradyrhizobium > Bradyrhizobium canariense. The sequence continues at coordinate 1,589 of NZ_VSST01000120.1, read as the reverse complement.
TTGGTCGGTAGAGATCCACGTTCTGCAGCGGACATCGCGACAAAGCAGGTGAGCCGCACGCCGTTGGCAAGCAGCGGAGCAAATGTCGGGCCAATCGCCTGACACTTCTGCGCACGGGCCGCTACGCGGCCAACTGCACGCAAGCGAAGCGCAACGCGTGTCTCCTCTCCGAAAGCCAACCCGCATTTGTTTGGTATCCGCCGATATGTTGCGAACACGACATTGCACACGACCTCGCACGACAACTCGCCGCCTCGCCGCTGCCCCACTTTTCTGAGCATCCCTACACGACTTGATCTCCGTAGGGCTTGAACGGCTCGTAGGGAGCGCACCAACGCTATTAAGAAAGGATTACCATGCCTGTTAACCTGCATGGCTTTGTCGCGCGTCAGGACACGAGCCCCAACAGGTCGAGGAACTGACGACCTAGCTGAGCGGGATCATCGAGCAGCTCGGCGGCGACATCACCAGTGAATTGGAGCGTGCGCACCAGCTCACTAATCCGGAGGTTTCGATGAATTCTCTTCGGGTCCAAGCCGCGCCATCCGGGCATGCTTTAGACGGGGGTGCGGCCCTGTCCACAGGCGATCCGCATGATAGACGATATGGACGCAGTGCCCGCGATCCCAGCGGCGGCATAGCCCTCGCGGTGGGCAACGGCGCCTTTGAAGATAGATGATGGCGATCGTGCGGGTAGGCACGGCCCAGTCGCCGTCTTCAAGATAGGTAGTCGTCCATGAAGAATACGGATTTCAGCTTGAGACGAGCTGAAGTCGGATGATGAGCTGGGCGAGGATTGGCGCAACAAAAGCTGGAGCCCGCCGGAAGTTGTAACCGGCGGCGGCGAGGACGGCATTGGCGGCATCGCCATTAAGCAGTTCGTCGATCGAGGTAACGAACAGCACACTCGACGAACTGCTGTCAGTTGAGGAAAGCGAAGATTCCCTGCAGGGCGAAGCCGCCGCGCAAGTACGCGACTTTTCTTCCGCAACATCGACGACACGCCAAGAGCCCACCGCGTTGTTGCCTGGCAACAGCTCCGCGATCTGCACTGCGTTCAGCGCCGCGCCCTTGAGCAGCTGATCCGCCGCCACGAACATCGAGATCGAATGGCCGGAGGGATCGCTGAGGTCCTTGCGGATGCGGCCGACCAGGACGTCGTCCTGACCCGAGGCGTCGATCGGCATCGGGAAGTTGTTCTTGGCACGGTCGTCGACGATCTTCACGCCGGGTGCCTGCGCCATGATGGCGCGGACCTGGTCCTCGGTGATTGGCTTTTCGCATTCGAAGGTGATGGCCTCGCAATGAGCCCGCAGCACCGGCACGCGGACGCAGGTGACACCGATCGCGATCTTGTCGTCCTCGAAGATCTTGCGGGTCTCGTTGATGACCTTGGTCTCCTCATCATTGTAGCCGGTCTCGGGATCGACCGCGGTGTTGTGGTTGAAGAGGTTGAAGGCATAGGGGTGCGGCATCACTTTCGGCGTATAGACCTGCCCGTTGAGGTTGGCGCGGGTGGACTCGACCAGCTCGTCCATGGCGGCGGCGCCGGCGCCGCTCGCGGCCTGATAGGTCGAGATGATCACGCG
>NZ_VSST01000119.1 GCF_019402665.1 Bradyrhizobium canariense | reverse complement strand
GGCGAGGCCGGCCGCGGCTTTGCCGTGGTGGCTTCCGAAGTGAAGGCGCTGGCCGAGCAGACCGCAAAGGCGACCGGCGAAATCGGCCAGCAGATTTCGGGCATCCAGGCGGCGACGCAGGACTCGGTCGCCGCCATCAGCGCCATCAGCAACACCATCGAAAAGCTGTCCGAGATATCGTCTACGATCGCTGCGGCCGTCGAGGAGCAGGGCGCGGCGACGCAGGAGATCTCGCGCAACGTGCAGCAGGCGGCGGAAGGCACCCATCAGGTCTCGTCCAACATCACCGACGTGCAGCGCGGCGCGGGCGAAACTGGATCGGCATCCTCGCAGGTGCTGGCAGCGGCACAGTCGCTGTCCGGCGACAGCAACCGCCTCAAGCTCGAGGTCGGCAAATTCCTCGACACCGTGCGCGCCGCCTAAGAACCTCGTTCCGGACAGCTCGGAAGACGCCCTGCCTCCTTAGGCGGGGCGTTTTTGCATCCGATCGTCGCCGCGAACGTCTCGCGCAGGCCTTCGGCGAACGTCGGCTGCAAAAACAAACAGCGGCGACCTCAAGCTGAAATTTACAACCTGCTCGCGAAATTACCCCTTCGATTTCAACTATTTGGGCTGAAATCTCAGTATTTCTCCGAACCCTCCCGTTAACCAGAATGCGAAAACACGAGGACTAGATTCTCCGGCAAGGGCGATCAACGTCCATGCAGCCGGCAAGGACTTGGCTGCGTGTTTCCTTCGGGGGAAACGTACCATGTTGAGCCCTGCACATCATCAGGCCCGAACTCAGGCCGCCAGCGCGTGGAGTCGGCTCGGACATGTTCGGATCGGCACGATCTTGCCGATCATCATCTCTGCCCTGGTCTTGCTGGGGTTGGCCTCGGCCGGATTCATCGCCTATGAGGCCATCCTCAAGAGGCGAGAGTCCGGGGCATTCCTGAAGGTCAATGCAGTTGCCCAGCTGCTGCTGCGCAGCGCAGGACATTGGGCGATTGAACGCGGGCTGACCAACGCCGTGCTGAAGTCTCCTGATGTCGTCAGCCCCGAGCGCCGTGCCGAAATCGCAAAGGCGCGCGCGACGGCCGACGAGGCCTTTCGGCAAGCCATCCTCGATATCAGCGCGATTCCCGAAATGGCGGCGGGGCAAAGACAGATTGCGGACGCAGCGACGAAATTCGAGGCGCTGCGTCTCTTGCGTGAGAAGGCCGACGTGGGAATGTCGCGCCCGCGCGTCGAACGCGAACCTGACCTCGTCGATGGCTTCGCGCCAACGATTACGGAGGTGATCGACGTCGCGAGCAACCGCTTGCGGCTGACGCTCGAAACTCTCACCAGCCCGCCCGTGGCAAGGCTGGCGCAGCTCATCGGCTTGCGACATCTGACAGCTCAGATGGCCGAGAATGCCGGAAGGGAGCGGGCCCTGCTGGCCGGTGTCGTCGGTGCGCGTGCGAAGCTCGGGATGGAGGGCTATGAGCGCCTTTCGGCGCTGCGGGCCAAGGTCGAGCTCGCATGGGACACCGTATTGCCGGTGCGGCTGCGCTCGGACCTCGCCCTGCAGATCGGCGAGGCGATGACGGAGGTCGAGAAGTCCTATTTTGGACTCTACGGTGAAACGCGGGCGCTTGTGCTCGCCGGTGGCGAAGCCGGGGACTACAAGATCACGGGACCCGAGTACTTTACGCGGGCCACTGCCGGCATCAATGCGGTGCTGAAGCTCGGTGAAGCCATTGGCGCGGCCGCTGATCGCGAAGCCACGATGCAGGCAGAAGTCAGCACTCGTAATTTCGCTTTCACGGTCGTGTTGCTCTGCGCCTCGGTGATGCTCGCTGGCCTCAGTTTCTGGATCACCTTTGGCCGGATCCTCAAGCCGCTTTCAGCCATTTCGGTTGCGATGGGTGGGCTCGCCAATGGCGACTTCACGACGGTCGTACCAGGCACCCGCCGAGGTGACGAGGTCGGCGAGATGGCACGGACCGTTGAAGTCTTCAAGCAAAACGGCCTCGAAGTCGAACGCATGCGCGGCGATCACGCTGCGGCCGAGAAGCGGGCAGCCGAGCAGCGCAAGGTGGAAATGCGGAAGCTGGCCGACGGCTTCGAAGCCGCGATCGGGGAGATCGTCGACACCGTGTCCTCGGCAGCGACCGAGCTGGAAGCCTCGGCGTCGACGCTCACATCGACTGCGGAGCGTGGGCAGCAGCTCACGACCATGGTTGCTGCGGCCTCCGAGGAGGCGTCCGCCAACGTACAGGCGGTGGCGTCGGCGACCGAGGAGCTGTCGTCCTCTATCACCGAGATCAGCAGGCAGGTGCAGGAATCGGCCCGCGTGGCCCACGAAGCTGTCGGCCAGGCGCGTGTCACCACCGAGCGTGTCGGCGAATTGTCCAAGGCGGCGACGCGGATCGGCGCCGTGGTCGAGCTGATCAGCACGATCGCAGGTCAGACCAATCTCCTGGCGCTCAACGCGACCATCGAGGCCGCGCGCGCCGGCGAAGCGGGTCGCGGCTTTGCGGTTGTCGCCTCCGAGGTCAAGGCACTCGCCGAACAGACCGCGAAGGCCACCGGTGAGATCGGGCAGCAGATCGCCAGCATCCAGACCGCGACCGAGCATTCGGTCGGCGCAATCAAGGACATCAGCGGCACTATCGAGAAGCTCTCGGAGATTTCCTCCACGATCGCGGCGGCCGTGGAAGAGCAGGGCGCGGCGACACAGGAAATCTCCCGCAACGTGCAGCAGGCGGCGGAAGGCACCCATCAGGTCTCGGCCAACATCACCGACGTGCAGCGCGGGGCGAGCGAGACCGGCTCGGCGTCGTCGCAGGTGCTGGCGGCGGCCCAGTCGCTCTCTGGCGACAGCAACCGTCTCAAGCTCGAAGTCGGCAACTTCCTCGATACCGTGCGCGCAGCGTGACGCGGCATCGCGCAGCGCAAGCGGAACGCGAGATCGGGTTCGTCTGCTGAGCGACGACGCGCCCGCGCACTGGGATCGACGTTAACGCACGTGACGCGGCAATTCGCGAGGCGTGTTTCGATTGCGCGGGATGGTTGCGATAATCCGGCAATTGAGCGACATATTCAGTATTTCTACTCAAGCGGCATCGCCTCGCGCTTAACGTTAATGGAAAGCTCGCAGACTAGCCTCCAAGGCTGTTCGCGCGCTTCGCCGCGACAATGCGTATCCCGGGGATGTTTTCGACGATGTTCATTCAGAATCTGCGAATTGCCACCAAACTCGCCATCACCTCGGCGCTGACCCTCGCGCTCGTTGCGCTGATGATCCTCCTCCAGATGAGCGGAAGTGCCGAGGTCCAGAAGCTCAACAATAGCGCATCGGGACAGCAGGCGATCGCGCAAAACGCCGCGGAAGCGAAGGCGTCGGTGCGGGGCATGCAGATCGGCATTCGCGACATCCTGACCTCGTCCTCGCCTGCCGAGTTGCAGAAGGCCGCCAGCTATTTCAACGACCGCCAGACGGCTGCCCTTAAGTTTTCCGGTGAAATGGCAGGGCTCTCGCAATCGCCGGAGAACCACAAACGTATCGACCGCCTGACCGTGTTGATTGGCAATTTCCAGAAAGGCGAGCAGCAGATCGAGGCGATCCGTAAGCAGGAGCTCGCGCTCGAGTCGAGGAAGGACGGCGAAGCGGCGACGCAATTGGCAAAGCTGACCGCTGAAATCATCCGCATCCGCAAGGAGATGCTGATGCCGACCAACGCGGAAATATCGGAACTGGCCGACGAGATCACGAACTTCGCCAAGCATGAGAGTGCAGAGGCGCGCACGGCGGCGGAAACAGAGGCTGCGTCCGTTGCGCGGACGTCATTCGTCGCAGGCGTGCTGGTCGCGCTGGTCCTGATCGGCGCGTGCGTCTTCTCGATCTTCAGCATTGCCCGTCCGATGCGCGCCCTGACTGTCGCGATGGAGAAGCTCGCGGGCGGCGACTTCGCTGTGGTGCTGCCGGGCCTCGGCCGCAAGGACGAGGTCGGCGGCGTTGCCGGTGCCGTCGAAAAATTCAAGACCGTATCCGAGCAGAAGGCGCGCGAGGAAGCGGAAGCCAAGATGCGGCAGGACCAGATGGCGGCCGAGCAGCGCAAGGCCGAGATGCGCAGGCTTGCCGACAGTTTCGAAGGCGCCGTCGGCGAGATTGTCGGCACGGTGTCGTCGGCCTCGACCGAACTCGAAGCGTCGGCCACGACGCTGACCTCGACCGCCGAGCGCACGCAACAGCTCACGACCGTGGTTGCAGCAGCCTCGGAGGAAGCCTCGACCAACGTGCAATCGGTGGCGTCTGCGACCGAAGAGCTGTCGTCCTCGATCACCGAGATCAGCCGCCAGGTGCAGGAATCGGCGCGGGTCGCGAGCGAGGCGGTGACCCAGGCCCGCACCACAACGGACCGTGTCGGCGAATTGTCCAAGGCGGCGGCTCGCATTGGCGACGTGGTCGAGCTGATCAACACCATCGCCGGCCAGACCAATCTGCTGGCGCTCAATGCCACCATCGAGGCGGCACGCGCGGGCGAGGCCGGCCGCGGCTT
>NZ_VSST01000012.1 GCF_019402665.1 Bradyrhizobium canariense | reverse complement strand
CTTCGATCTGAGCCGCGTCGCCACGGAACATAGGCGGGAATCGGCCAAAGTCAATGGAGCAGGCGCGGGAAGGCCCTAAAAAACCTGAGGTTTTCGCCCAAATAGCGGGCGAGGCTGCGGTTTTCCGCCCAATCCGGCGATCGGCCGGAGCTGTCCAAACGTCGGCTAACGCCCTTCCGAACCTTGGGCCCGGAAGTCGCCGGGGGCCATCCCGTAGGCGGCGTTGAAGACCCGGTAATAGGTCGCGAGGCTGTCGAAGCCGCAGGAGGTCGCGATGTCGGCGATCAACCGGTCCGGGGCTTCGCGCATCAAGCGGCGGCTCCGGTTCAGGCGTTCCTCCGTCACGGTTTGCGAGAAACTCTTGGCCGCGCTTTCGAACAGCATGTGCAGGTGACGCACGGAGATGCCGAGCAGGTCGGCCACCATGGTCGGCGCCAGATTTGGGTCTTGCAGGTGGCGCGCGATCAGGCGCCGTGCGTGCGAGAGCCGGGCGGTCCGCAGCGCGGCCTGCCCGAGGCGGCCGCTGGACCGCAGGATGCCGCGCTCGATCAACGCCAGATGGGCTAAAGCCTGGACGAGGGAAGCGGCATCGGCGGCGCCGTCGTCACCTGCGGCAACCGCACCGAGATCGGCGAAGCAGGCGCCAAGCAGGGGCGCCAGGGTGGAATCGTCGAACGTCCGGGGCGCAAGCTCGCGCATGCGCTTGTCCTGCGTGGAGAGGCCGATCACGGGAATCTTCAGGATCCGCAGGTGGAAGCCTCCTGCGCCCATCGGCGTGGTGCGATAGGGCAAGTCGGTGTGGCTGGTGGCGAAGCTGCCATTGGCGATCGTGAAGTCGCTGCCGCCCATGCCGCCGAACCAGCCGCCGCTGCCGAGCTGCTGATAGACGCAGATGCTGTCGCCCGGCGCGTGAGCGATGTCGGTCAGGCTGCGCTCGACCGTGTAGTGCGAGGCCTTCAGTTCGACGAGGCCGGCTCCGCCAAGCTGGCGCAGCGAGAATTCGCCGAAGAAGTCCGCGCGGCGTTCGCGCTCGAGTTCGGCGGTGACGCCGAACAGGCCCTTGGCGCGCACCTCGCGCCAAAAGTCGAAGCGGTCGTGCGGCTCGACCTCGTCGGTGCACCAGCGATACACGGCGGTCCCTCGCTTCCAGCGGAATTGCCCACAAGAATTGATTGAGAAAAAGCAGATTCCAGCGGGATCTGCCATAGGCTAGACGACAGAACCTGAGTCCTCAGGGCTGTTGAACCAGCGCTATGGCTGGGCCGACTATCACATCAACGACGCGGTTCCCATGAACCGCTGTTCGAAGGAACCGGCGTGGGCCGTTCTTGAGGGATTTTCGATGACGCGTCGGCTTTTCAGAGTACTGGCAGCGCTTGGCCTCGCGGCCGGCCTCAGCGGTTTCGCGCTTCCCGCCTGTGCCGAGAAGCGCGTTGCGCTCGTCGTCGGCAACAACGACTACAGGAACGTTCCGAAGCTGCTCAAGGCGGTCAACGACGCCCGCACCATGGGCGATACGCTAAAGCAGCTCGGCTTCTCGGTGATGGTCGCCGAAAACCAGAGCCGGCAGCAATTTTCGGAGACGCTGCTCGCGTTCGATCGGACGATCGAGCCCGGCGACACCGCGTTCTTCTTCTATGCCGGCCACGGCTTCGAAATCGCAGGCCAGAACTACCTGCTGCCGACGGACGTGCCGGCGGCCACGGAAGGGCAGGAAGAGCTGGTGCGTGACGCCTCCATCCTGGCCGATCGCATCGTCGAGCGCCTCCAGAACAAGAAGGCGCGAACCTCGATCCTGGTGTTCGACGCCTGCCGCAACAACCCGTTCGAGCGCAAGGGTACCCGCGCCGTCTCCGGTGGTGGCGGGCTTGCCCCGATGGTACAGCTGCCCGAAGGCGTGTTCTCGGTCTTCTCGGCGGGCCCGCGCCAGACCGCGCTCGACCGCCTCTCCAACGACGACGCCAACCCCAATTCGGTGTTCACGCGCACCTTCGCCAAGGAGCTGCTCCAGCCCGGCGAGAACCTGGTGCAAGTGGCGCAGCGTACGCGACGTCTCGTCAGCGAGATGGCCGACACCGTCAAGCACAGGCAAGTGCCGGTCTATTTCGATCAGATGGTCGACGACGTCTTCCTCAGCGGCATCGCCAAGGATGCCGCCGCGCGCCCGGCCGATCCACCGGCGCAGAAGCTCGCGGCGCTGCCACCGGTGTCGGTGCCGCGCGTGCCGAAGGAGGAGACCACCAACGCGCCGATCGCGAGCTTCTCGCGCCACAATGGCGGCTGGAGCGTGGTGTTCTCCTTTGCCGATCCGACCCTCGGCGTTTCCTGGCGCATGGCCGGCAATGGCGACTTCCGCGAAACCGGCTTCATCGATACGCTCGACCCGCGCACGCGCAAGAGAATGCCGAACCCGTCGATCGAATTGCCGCCGGACGCGCAAGCCGGCACCATCGAGGTCCGCTATGTCGACCAGTCCGGTGACATGCAGGGCCCGTTCCCGATCAGGTTCGATCCCGAAGCCGCGCTGATCCGCGACCAGCGCAAGATCCTCGACATGACCGCGACGAGCTGGCTGTCATTCCGCGAGTTCAACGGGCTGCTGGTCTACTACACGCACCTCGTGTCCTACCGCTGCGCCATCCGCGAGGTGCGCATCGGCATCGACACCGCCGTTCCGAACCAGGTCTTGAAGATGCCGGGCTGCGACATGCGCGATCCCAGCGCGATCAGCGCCGGCATGCCGCTCTACATGAAGCTCGCGCCGGCAACGCAGTTCATCTCGGTGGAGCTGACCTATCGCGACGGCAGCGTGTCGGAGATCAAGAGCTTCCGCAGCGCGAACCGCAGCAACAATTGAGGTGTCGAGCAGGACGCGTCCGCCGTAGCTATTCGCGGCGCTTCCTGATGAAGCGCTTGACGGCCTCGATCAAGGGCGGAGTCGGCAAGAAGAACGCGCCCATCGCGATCGAGATGATGACGCGGCGCAGCAGGAACTTCTCCTACTCCTCGTACGGATAACCGTTCTGTTCGATGCGCACCGGCGCAAGCGGCGGCCTGCGCGGTGCGATCATGATCAAGACGAAAAGTACGTTGATCAGGATCCAGACGCCGAGCAGTATGAGGATTGTCTGCACTGCAATTTCCTGAATGAGTCGGAATTGGCGGCGAGGCCAACGGCCATTCACAATCGCGGCAAATGAATCTTGCTTGTTGCACTGCACAGAAACCTTGACCCGTAAATGAGGGCCCGGCCGTGAAACCCGATACCTCGCAGCATCCCCAGGGCTCTTCGTTGAAAGTGCGGTGCTGCATCGTCGGCGGCGGACCGGCCGGCATGATGCTCGGCTATCTCCTCGGGCGCGCCGGCATCGATGTCGTGGTTCTGGAGAAGCATGCGGATTTCTTCCGCGACTTCCGCGGCGACACCGTGCATCCCTCGACACTCCAGGTGATGGACGAGCTCGGCCTGATCGACGGATTTCTGAAGCTGCCGCATCAGCGCTTGCAGAAGATGGACGGCCTGTTCGGCGGTACCCCCGTTCGCATCGCCGATCTCAGCCGCCTCCGCACCAAGTACCCCTTCATCGCCTTCATGCCGCAATGGGATTTCCTGAACTTCCTGCGCGAGGCCGGCCAGCGCTTCGCCTCGCTGAAGGTGATGATGAACACGGAGGCCGTCGATCTGATCCGCCGCGGCGAGACCATCGCCGGCGTGCGGGCGAATACGCCTGATGGCATCGTGGACATCGAAGCCGATCTCACCATCGCCTGTGACGGCCGGCATTCGACCGTGCGAGAGCATTCCGGCCTCGAGGTCGAGGAGATCGGCGCGCCAATGGACGTGCTGTGGTTTCGGGTCGGCCGCAAGGCGAACGAGACCGAGAACGTGTTCGCGCGCGTCGAGCCCGGCAAGATGATGATCACCTTCGACCGCGGCGACTATTGGCAGTGCGCCTATGTCATCGCCAAGGGACAATATGACGCGGTGAAGGCGAGGGGATTGCAGGCGCTGCTTGACGAGGTCGTCCGCATGGCGCCGATCCTGAAGAACGGCATTGCCGACGTGAAGAGCTTCGACGATTTCAAGCTGCTGACCGTTGCGATCAACCGCCTGAAGCGCTGGACGCAGCCGGGCCTGCTTCTCATCGGCGACGCCGCCCATGCGATGTCGCCGGTCGGCGGCGTCGGCGTCAATATCGCCGTGCAGGATGCGGTCGCGACCGCAAATTTGCTGGCGGACAAGCTGCAGCACGGCTGTCCGTCGGAGAACGAGCTCGACGCCGTGCGCCGTCGCCGCGAATTCCCGGTGAAGATGACGCAGCGAATGCAGATGATCGTGCAGAACAACATCATCAGCGGCGCCTTGCGAGGCGGCGACCGGCCGTTGAAAGTGCCGCTCATCGTGCGCCTGATCACCGCGCTGCCGTGGCTCCAGGGCATTCCGGCGCGCCTGATCGCGCTTGGCGTCCGGCCCGAGCACGTGCAGTCGAAGGCTGCGGCGGCACGGTAGCGCAAGGACCCGGTAGGGATAACGCGGCGTTAAATCGCGCTCAGGGCGTTGCCTGCGTACAACAGTTCAGATGGATTGAAGGCGCGCTGCTTGCCAATCCGGCGTCTTAACTGTCTTGATTCAAATTTGAGTAAGACCTGCGTGTGAGCGTGCACCCATCAAAGGACACGGGGTGTACCATGCGTACCAAGTTGATTGCCGCCTTCGCCTGCACGACCGCTCTGGTTTCGACGGGCGCCGCTTCCGCCGCCGATCTCGGCGCGCGCTACACGAAGGCGCCGGCCTATATGGAGTCGATGTTCAACTGGACCGGCTTCTATGTCGGCGGCCACATCGGCGGCGCATGGACCAACGAGCAGTTCATCAACAACGGGACCGGCGCGCCGTTCGGCGATCTGACCCTGGGGCAGGGCTACCGTCAGCGCAGCGCCGGCATCATGGGCGGCGCCCAGATCGGCTACAACTGGCAGGCCAACAACTACGTCTTCGGTATGGAAGGCACGATCTCCGGCCTCGACAACAAGGGCACGGTCGTGAACACGGCATTTGCTCCGGGCGGCAACGTCTTTGATTGGCGCGCCAATGTGCTTGCCACCGTCGTCGGTCGCGCGGGCTTCGCCGTGCAGAACAACCTGTTCTACATCAAAGGCGGCTATGCCGGCGTGAACAACCGTCTGTCGGTCACCGATACGGTCGGTCCGGCCACCGGTTCCGGCGGTCAAACCCATTGGGCCAACGGCTGGACCGTCGGTGCCGGCTGGGAATACGGCATCACCCGCAACTGGATCGTCGGCCTCGAATACAACTACGCAGCCTTCGCCAGCCAGACCTATCAACTTGGCGGCACGTCGGGCAACTACAGCTTCGATGCCAAGCCGCGCGACATCCAGTGGGCCGTCGTGCGCGCCAGCTACAAGTTCGACGCGCCAGTCATCGCCCGCTACTGAGTGGGTCAACGAACGACCAAGCAGCCATAAAAGACGATCACTACCCAAATTCAAAAGCCCCGGCATTGTCCGGGGCTTCTTTTTTGTGTGCAGGTTTATCGCGTACGATCTACGCCATCACCGAGAACCCGCCATCGACGGGGATCGCGGTGCCGGTGACGAAGTTAGAGGCGGACGAGGCAAGGAACACGGTAATGCCGGCGAAATCGTCGATGTCGCCCCACCGCCCCGCAGGCGTGCGTGCCAGCACCCGCTCGTGCAATCCCGATACCTGCTGCCGCGCACCGCGGGTCAGGTCAGTGTCGATCCAGCCCGGCAGGATGGCATTGACCTGGATGTTGTCGGGCGCCCATGCGTTGGCGCAGGCGCGCGTGTACTGAACGATGCCGCCCTTGCTCGCCGCGTAGGCCGTCGCGAAGCTCGCGCCGAAGATCGACATCATCGAGCCGATGTTGATCACCTTGCCGTTGCCGGACGCCTTCAGCGCCGGATAGGCCAGCTTCGAGCACAGGAAGGCGCTGGTGAGGTTGGTGTTGATCACCGTATTCCACTCGTCGAGCTCGAGCTCGTGCGGCGGCTTGCGGATGCTCATGCCGGCATTGTTGATGAGGATGTCGATGCGGCCGAGGTCCCCGACGACACGCTCGACCATCGCGGCGATGGCCGCCTTGTCGGTGACGTCGGTGGGAACACTGATCGCCTTCACGCCGCGTTGACTGAGATCGGCAACGGCGGCGGTAGATTTGGCTTCGTTGCGTCCGACCACGGCGATGTTGGCGCCGGCGTCGGCGAGGCCACGGGCCATGCCGAGCCCGATGCCGCCATTGCCTCCCGTGACGATCGCGACCTTGCCGCGGAGATCGAACCGACTGGATGTCATGCTGCTATTCCCTGGTTTCTTTTATTGGTTGCTCTGCCAGATCAGCACCAGCCCGAAGCCGGCCATGGCTGCGCCATAGCCGGCCCATTGCAACTGGTTGACCATGAAGCTCGATCGCGGCCACGCGACGGTGCCCGTGCCCTGCCCGATCCAGAGCAGCCCGACGGCAAGGGCAAACAGGCCTGCTACAAGCAGAAATCTGCGCATGCATTCCTCCCCATTGGTCCGCTCTGTCGTGCCGCAGCATGACGATAGCCGCGGCCCGAAAACTTGCCGGGAGACTAGCCGTAGCCGTGGTCGGGATACAATGGCTGCTGATGCAGGCCGCAGGGTGAATGCATGTCCACGCAAGGTCCGCTGAAGCACCGTACAACGAAAAAGCCCCGGCGATGCCGGGGCTTTGACGTCTGAAGATTAGGTCAGATCAGATCAGTACTTCGCGACGACCGGACCGGTCCAGTTGAAGCGGTAGACCAGCGAAGTCGAGATCGTCTGGTTCCAGGTGTTGGCGCGGATGTCGCGGCCCACAAGGACGTTGCCAGCATCGAACAGTTCGTTCTGGGTCTTGGCGTTGTAGAAGGCCGAGCGATATTCGGTCTTCATGAACCAGCCGGGCGACTGGATGCCGAAGATGTTCAGGTTGTTCTCGACGCCGCCGCCGACGAACCAGCCATTGCGGTTGTAGCTGTTGAGATGGATACCGGCGGGCACGCCGGCCAGGGTCATGAAGTTGGTCTGGCCGAAGTGAGCGCCCGAGTAACCGCCGTTGACGTAGGAGAGAACGTTCGGAGCGACCAGCCAGCCGAGGCGGACACCAGCGGCCCAGGAATCTTCCAGCTTCTGGTTGCCAGTGATGCCAGCGATCGGATCCTGGATGGTAGCACGGATGCTGCCGAACTGACCGTCAGCGAATACGCCGGCGACCCAGGTGCCGCTGAACTGCCAGTCGTAGCCGAGACCGACGGTGCCGAACCAGCCCGAGCCACCCTGGCGCTGATCGATCGTCAGGGGAACTGCGCCGACCGTGGTCTGCACGCGCTGGTCAGCGGCCGAGAGGCCGCCGCCGGCGCCGCCGAAGAGATAGAAGCCGGTCCAGCTGGCGACAGGCGCTGCCATCGGGGCCTTCACGTAGGGACGGGCGCCAAGGTCAGCGGCCGAGGCCGAACCGGTCATCGCGGCAACCGCGGTCAGTGCGAGCAAAATCTTCTTCATCTTAAAATCCCCAAGCTTTGGTCTGTCTGGCAGGCGCGAGCGCACTGAAGTCCGTGTCATCTGATGTCCCGGACTATACCTGCTTCTCTCCGAAATGCTGTTGCAGAGCAGGCACAGTTGCCGGGAAACGCCGCACGGCAAGGATTCCGAGTGTCGCTGTCGAAGTATACAATAATCCTGCATTATCAAAGTGATACGCCGAATTTTGCGATTTGTATCTTGGTAACTTCTCGTTAGTGAATCCGGCTTTGTCCGAAACGGAGGCAATCCTGCATCAGCCTGACTGGGTGAGTCGTTGGCCGAGTCGCGATGCGACGAGGCAGGGAATCACCGAAATCGAGGCGGACCGTTGGCAGGATGGTCGGGCAGGATCGGCGGGCAGGATCGGCGGGAAAGAGCGGTTGTCGTCCCCAAAAACAAAAGAGCCCCGGGCTTCATGCCGGGGCTCTGGATGGGATACGACCGGGTAGCGCTTGCGGATCAGACGTCCAGCAAATCGTCATTGGCGAATTCGGCCTTGTCCGAGATGAACGCGAAGCGCGCTTCGGCCTTGGTGCCCATCAAGCGCTCCACCGAATCCGCCGTGGTGTCGCGGTCGTCGGCGAGCAGAACCACTTTCAGCATGGTCCGCTTGGCCGGATCCATGGTGGTTTCCTTGAGCTGCGCCGGCATCATTTCGCCGAGGCCTTTGAAGCGATTGACCTCGACCTTGGCGTTGGCGTTGAACTCGCTCTTGATCAGCGCCGCCTTGTGCGCGTCATCGCGGGCGTAGACCGACTTCGTGCCGTTGGTCAGCTTGTAGAGCGGCGGCACGGCGAGGAAGAGGTGGCCTTCGTCGATCAGCCGCGGCATCTGCCGATAGAAGAAGGTGATCAGCAGCGAAGCGATGTGGGCACCGTCGACATCGGCGTCCGTCATGATGATGATGCGCTGGTAGCGCAAATCCTCTTCGCGATACTGCGCGAGCATCCCGCAGCCGATCGCCTGCACGAGGTCGGCGAGCTGCGTGTTTGCCGTCAGCTTGTCCTTGCCGGCGGACGCGACGTTGAGGATCTTGCCGCGCAGCGGCAGCACAGCCTGGGTCTTGCGGTCGCGCGCCTGCTTGGCGCTGCCACCGGCCGAGTCTCCCTCGACGATGAAGAGTTCCGAGCCGTCCAGACCGGCATCGCTGCAATCGGCGAGCTTCCCGGGCAGACGCAGCTTCTTGCCGGCGGTCTTGCGCGCGGTCTCCTTCTCTTGCCGGCGGCGCAGCCGCTCCTCGGCGCGGTCGACCACGAAGTCGAGCAGCCTGTTGGCCTGGTTCGGATTGCCCGACAGCCAATGGTCGAACGGATCCTTCATCGCCTGTTCGACGATGCGCTGCGCTTCGGCCGTGGCAAGGCGGTCCTTGGTCTGGCCCTGGAATTCAGGCTCGCGCACGAACACCGAGAGCATCACGGCTGCACCCACCATCACGTCTTCAGACGTAATGGACGACGCGCGCTTGCCCTGGCCGACGCGTTCGGCGTGGTCCTTGAGGCCGCGCAGCAGCGCGCTGCGCAGGCCGGATTCGTGCGTGCCGCCGTCAGGCGTCGGCACGGTGTTGGTGTAGGAGGAGAGGAAGCCGTCGGCATCCGCGGTCCAGGCCACCGCCCATTCGCAGGCGCCATGCGCGCCGTTGCGGCCCGACTTGCCGGAGAAGATGTCGGGATGCACCAGCGTGTCGGCATGGATCGCCGCCGCCAGATAGTCCTTGAGGCCACCGGGAAAGTGGAACGTCGCTTCCGCCGGCACGTCGTCGACGCCCTTGAGCAGTTCGGGCGCACAATTCCAGCGGATCTCGACGCCGCCGAACAGATACGCCTTCGAACGCGTCATCTTGAACAGGCGCTGCGGCTTGAACGCGGCCTTGGCACCGAAGATGTCGGTGTCCGGCTTGAAGCGCACGCGGGTTCCGCGGCGGTTGTTGATCTTGCCGAGATCCTCGAGCTTGCCCTTCGGGTGCCCGCGCTCGAACGTCATGCGATACAGTTTCTGGCTGCGCGCGACCTCGACCTCGAGCAGCGAGGAGAGGGCGTTCACCACGGAGATGCCGACGCCGTGCAGGCCGCCCGAGGTCTCGTAGACCTTGGAGTCGAACTTGCCGCCCGAGTGCAGCGTGCACATGATGACTTCGAGCGCCGACTTCTTCGGAAATTTTGGATGCGGATCGACCGGGATGCCGCGGCCGTTGTCTGTGACGGTCAAAAAGCCGTCCGCGCTCAACTCGACTCCGATGAAGGTCGCGTGCCCCGCCAGCGCCTCGTCCATCGAGTTGTCGATAACTTCGGCGAAGAGGTGATGCAGCGCCTTCTCGTCGGTGCCGCCGATATACATGCCGGGCCGGCGGCGCACCGGTTCCAGACCTTCGAGGACCTCGATGTCGGCTGCCGTGTAGTCGGCCTCGGCGCCGCCCGCGCGCGGGGCGGCCTTGGCTGCGCGGGGCTTCGGCTCATCGCCGCCGAAAAAATCGTCTTTTGCTTTGGGCTTCAACTGCTTGGACATATATCTTTATGCGCTTTGAGGGCCGCATGAGCGGCGAATCGGTTGGGCCGACTATGCCACTTCTGACCTTGAAAGGTTATCGCAGGGCGGGCCGGGCGGTGTGGTTGGGAGCCAATCCCGGCAATTTTACGCCGCAGCCCCACCAGTTCCCGGCAATGTGACGGTCCGGTCCGGTCTGGACCTGACTTTGTGACTTGATGTCACACAAGTCCTTGGCTTACCAGTCCTTTTCATCGAGCAGCACCTTCGGGCAGGGCGGAAAGGCTATTTTGAATGGAGCAGTTTGCGCACGCGCTGGCCGATTTCGTGCGCGCTCATCAGACGTGGGCAGCTCCCATCGTGTTCGTGCTCGCCTTCGGGGAGTCACTCGCGTTCATCTCGCTGCTGATCCCGGCCTGGGGCGCGCTGGTCGCGATCGGCGCGCTGATCGGGGTGAGCGGCATCAGCTTCTACCCGGTCTGGATCGCCGGCGGCATCGGCGCAGCACTCGGGGACTGGGTCTCCTACTGGTTCGGCTATCGCTACAAGGAGCATGTCGCCCAGATGTGGCCGCTCTCGCGCTATCCGGAACTCCTGCCCAGGGGTGAGGCTTTCGTGCGCAGCTGGGGCGTGCCGAGCATCTTCATCGGCCGCTTCTTCGGCCCCTTGCGTGCCTCCGTGCCGCTTGCAGCCGGCATTTTCGAGATGCCCTATTGGAGCTTCCAGGCCGCCAATTTCGTCTCGGCGCTGATCTGGTCGGCGGCGCTGCTGCTGTTCGGCGACGTGATCGCCAAGATCATGGAATGGCTCTGGCGGGTGGTGTGACAAGACGCACGGATTGGAAGGGTCGTGGAGAAACTTAAAAGTTGTTCTTTCCGAGAGTGCGGCTGGTAATTTTCACCTGCTAGTTGAGCTGCCGACCTGAGGGCCGAGCGCTCAGCATATGATCGTACGAATTTGTTCAGCTTTTCTGGCAGCATTGCTGCTCTCGTCGCCGTGCATGAAATTGCGTGCCGCCGAGTCACCGGATAGCGACGGTAGACCCGGCTGGATCGACCCGGGCTGGCGCCGAACGGTGGCCCGCGATGCCGTTAGCTTCGATGAGAACGGGCTCAGCACCGAGGTCTTCGAGTTCGAAATCAAGGCGCTCGACGAGAAGGGCGCAGCAGCCATCGCGCAGCAACGTTTTCAATACAACAGCTATTTTGACGATTTGACGTCAATCGAGCTTGCCACTCTCAAGGCAGACGGCGGCGTGGTCGCGGTGGATCAGCGCGCCATTCGCGATCAACCGGCATCGACAGATTCCTCATCGCCCTATTTCGACGAGGTGCGCGACAGGATCATCGCCTTTCCGCATGTTGCTCCCGGCGACAGCATCCGCGGGCGTCTGGTCTACAAGGCCAAGCAGCCGAGATTTCCGGGTGAGTTTGCGCGCTTTTGGAGCGAGCCGGCTAACCAGCCACCCGAGTTACTCGAAGTGACCGTTGACGGACCGGCATCCAGGCCGCTGCGGATAGCATTGCGCAACGTCGAGCACCATGAAGAGAGAGTGAACGATCGGATCATCCATCGGGTGCGTTTCCGGCAAGACGCGCCGAGACCCCGGCAGATCGACGAGGAGACTCTCGCGGGTGCAGAGCGTTTCGAGGTGAGCACGTTTGCTGACTATTCCGCTTTCGCGGCGACGCTGAACTCCCGCAACGCCCCCATGGCGCGACCGGATGAGAGGATTACACGACTTTCGCAGGAGATCGTCGGCGACGCCATCGGCGCACGCGCGAAGATCGAGCGCATCTACAATTGGGTGGCCCGTAATATCCGCTACGTCGGCATTGGCCTCGAGGACGGCGGCTGGACGTCTCAGCCCGCCTCGGCCGTGCTTGCGTCGCGCTATGGCGACTGCAAGGCGCATGCGACACTGTTCAAGGCGCTGCTCGCCGCCCAGGGCATAGAAGCCAATCTGGTCGCGGTGAACTCGGACGCAAGGTACACGCTCACCGAAGTGGCGACGCCAAATTTTGACCACGCGATCGCTTACGTCCCGGAGATTGACCAGTACCTCGATCCGACAGCCTCTCTCTTTGCCTTCGGATCGCTGCCGCCGGAGCTTGCGGGCAAGCCGGTCCTCAACATCGACAGAGGTGCCTTGGGCCGCATCCCCATGACCGAGCCGGCGCGCTTCCGGCTGGCCGCGGAAACGGACTACGTCCTTGGCAAGGACGGGAAGCGCGAGGTCCGGTCGATCCTGTCCGGGACAGGCGTCGGTGCACAATTAGGACGCGTGGTCGCGCAGGGCTTGGATGATGCGGATCGGCGGATGGCCGCCAGCCGGCTGATCGAGCAGGCCGGCCTGACCGGCACCGGTGATTATACTTACCCCAATCCGCGCGAGCTGACGGACAACTACGCCATCACGTCAACATTTCAGATCAGCAAAGCCCTCGAAGTTGATCGGCCCACGCGCGTCAGGATGTTGCCTTTGACGGATCCAAGGCAATCGCTCTTGCGGTTGGTTGCGCGCCAGGCGAGCGGGCGGCCGTTTGTTTGTCGGCCGATGGAATACCGCGAGGCCGCTTCGCTCACGATTCCCGAAAACACTTTCTTCTACGAAAAACCGGCGCCGGTCGTCTATTCGGCGACTTTCGAGGGCAGGACAGGCTACGGAGACGTTCACGGCCGGATTGACGTAAGTGGTACCATTGACCTCGATGGCCGAACCATTCGTTCCAACGCAGTTCTTCGCCTTACACTCGATGCGCCGGTCTGTCCGGCAGAGTTTGCTCCGGCAATCGAGAAAGGGTTCGATAAGCTTGACGAGTTCAAGTACGGGCTGATCGGCGTGACCTCGAAAGGCGGATCCTCGGTCATCGACGTCAGCGCCGACTTCAAGGACGGCGTGAGCGCATATCTTGCGCATGATTTTGAACGCGCGATGGAGCGCTTGAAGCCGCTGGCTGAAATCGGAAGCGCACGTGCGCAATTCTATCTGGGAGCGATGTACCGGAACGGAAGTGGGACTAAGCGCAATAGCGCGGAGGCCATCAAATGGTTTCGCCTGTCTGCCGAACAGGGCGATGCCTACGGCCAGGAGAATCTTGCGTACGTCTATGAGATGGGCCTGGGTACAGCTCGCGACGAGAAGCAGGCGGCCGACTGGTACGCCAAGGCGGCGGATCAGGGGAACGCTTTTAGCCAATCCCGACTTGCAGCTATGTACTGGGACGGACGCGGCGTTCCCCAAGACTTCTCTTTGGCTTTCGATCTGTTTTCGAAGGCGGCTGACCAGGGCTTGACGTTCGCGCAAACACGTCTGGGCCTCTTGCACATCAAAGGCGAAGGCGTGCCGCAGGATCTCGCCAAGGGTATATCCTTGCTGCGCAAGGCCGCTGATCAGAACGACGGGTTGGCCCAATACAATCTGGGGTGGGCGTATGAGAGCGGCACGGGCGTGTCCAAGGACACCCGGCAGGCGATCAAGTGGTACAGCAAGGCGTCCAATCTTGGAAACGGCCAGGCAAGCGCCCATTTATACGAGCTAACCCGCGCAGGTTCCTTTTGGGAGATTCTCTTCAGCCGGCTCGGCATGGCCAGGTGGTAGCGACGGCGAGTGCAGGCCAGCCGATCGAGCGCACCGGCCCCCTCTCTTGGCTACGGCAGCCCGGAATGACCGGTTCCAATACCTTGACGGCTCGCCGATCTGGCCTTATAGCCGCCCGCCATGATCAGCGCCGCGACCATTTTGTTCGCCCGCCGCCGCCGCTCTTTAGCGGTTTGGGCGGTCGATCGCGTTTGAGATCATCGTCTTTGCCGCTGGATCCGATCCGCGGCATTCTCTCTCCTGTCAGCGCGATCTGATCCGGCGGCCCCCAAGGAGGCCCAGCAGGAGACAACGATGTACACGCCACCCTTTTTCAAGCAAGACCGCGCCGCGAGCCTGAAATTTGCCGACACGCGCGGCTTCGGCACCGTGTGCGCCTTCGACGGCCACAAGCCGGTCGCCTCGCCAATTCCGTTCTATCTGACCTATGCCGCGGACGGCACCCCGCAGGCTGCCTTTCATGTCGCCCGTCACAATCCGCTGCTAAAGCTTGCGGACGGGACGAGCTCCTGGCTGCTCGCGGTCAACGGCCCCGATGCCTACGTGTCGCCGGACTGGTACGTCTCGCCGGATCAGGTGCCGACCTGGCTGTACCAGTCGGTGCATCTCAGCGGGCCGGTGCGGCTTCTGTCGGATGACGAGCTGGCGGTGCAGATCGACACGCTCAGCGAGAAGTTCGAAAACTGGCTGTTGCCGAAGACGCCATGGACGTCGGGCAAGATGACGGCCGGCAGGCTGGAAGCGTTGAAGAAGGGAATCGTAGGGCTGGTCATGGCGGTTGAAGAGGTCGAAGGCAGCTTCAAGCTCAACCAGCACAAGTCCGACGCCGACTATACGGCGATCGCCAATGCGCTCGGCGCGCAAGCCGGTGCCGACGCCAGGGAAATCTCGCAACTGATGCAGGACGTGAGGCCGGAGGCCTTCGCACCCGAAACCAACATGCTCGAAAGGAGCGCGCCATGACCTTTTCTGAAGCCAGCCTCGTTGACACCAAAAACGCCCCCAAGGCCGGCGCTGCGACGAAGCCCGCCACCGTCTTCGTCGACGGCGGCTCCGGCACCACCGGGCTCGGCATCAACGAGCGGCTGAAGCTCCAGGACGACGTGGTCGTGAAGACCATCGCCGAGGACAAGCGCAAGGATCCCGCCGCCAAGAAGGCGCTGATGGAGGAGGTCGACCTCGTCATCCTCTGCCTGCCGGACGATGCTGCCAGGGAAACGGTTGCGCTGATCGACAGCATGGGGCCGTCGGGGCCGAAGGTGCTGGATGCCTCGACCGCGTACCGGGTCGCGCCCGACTGGGCCTATGGCTTTCCGGAACTGACGCCGGATCAGGCTGGCAAGATCAAGGCTGCGAAGAAGGTCTCCAATCCCGGCTGCTATCCGACCGGCGCGATCGCGCTGCTGCGACCGATCGTCGATGCCGGCCTGCTGCCTGCGGACTATCCCGTCACCGTCAATGCCGTGAGCGGCTATTCCGGCGGCGGCAAGTCGATGATCGCGACTTTCGAGGACGGCAGCGCGCCGTCCTTCGAACTCTACGGCCTCGGCTTCGAACACAAGCATCTGCCGGAGATGCAGCTCTATTCGAACCTGACCCGGCGGCCGATCTTCATCCCTTCCGTCGGCAATTTCCGGCAGGGCATGCTGGTCTCGGTGCCGCTCCAGCTCGACACGCTGCCCGGCAAGCCCAGCGGCGCCGATCTCCACGCCGCGCTGGCAAAGCGTTACGCCGGCTCGAAATACGTCTCGGCGATGCCGCTTCAGAACGAAGCGACCAAGGGCGGCAAGCTTGAGCCGGAAGCGCTCAACGAGACCAATATGCTCGAGCTCTACGTCTTCGCCAGCGACAAACATCACCAGGCGGTGCTGGTCGCCCGGCTCGACAATCTCGGCAAGGGCGCCTCCGGCGCGGCCGTGCAGAACATGCGACTGATGTTGGGCCTTGCCGACGAGTAGCCGATCGAGCGTTGCTCGCGAGGCCAGCCCGGCGGACGAAGCGATGCTGCAACTTTCGGCCCGGCAAGACGATCCAGTGACGCCTGAAAGGAACGCGTGATGAGCTCGAAGAAGATCGGCATTCTCGGCGCCTCCGGTTACACCGGGGCCGATGCGGTGCGCCTGTTGGCGCGGCATCCGAATGCCGAGATCGTCGCGCTCACCGCCAACACCCACGCCGGCAAATCGATGGGCGAGGTGTTTCCGCATTTCTTCATGCTGGATTTGCCCCAACTCGTGGAATGGGAAGAGGTCGACTGGAGCAAGCTCGATGCGGTGTTCTGCGGGCTGCCGCACGGCACCACGCAGCAGATCATCGCGGCCGTGCTGAAGGCCAACCCGAAGATCAAGGTCCTCGACATGTCCGCCGATTTCCGGCTGCGCGACAAGGACACCTACGCGCAGTGGTACGGCCACGAACATCAGGCACTCGAGTTGCAGGGCGAAGCCGTTTACGGCCTGACCGAATTCTATCGGGAGAAGATTGCCGCGGCGCGGCTGGTCGCCTGTCCCGGCTGCTATCCGACGGCAGCGTTGTTGGCGCTGGTGCCGCTGGCGAAAGCAAATCTGATCGACGTCGATGACATCCTGATCGACGCCAAGTCAGGCGTCACCGGCGCCGGACGCGGCCTGAAACAGAACACGCTATTCAGCGAGGCGGGCGAGGGGATTTCGCCGTATTCGGTCGGCACGCACCGGCATGCGCCGGAGATCGAACAAGAGATCGGCGTCGCGGCGGGCGCGAGCGTGACCGTCAATTTCACGCCGCATCTCATACCGATGTCGCGGGGCGAGCTCTGCACGTCCTACGTCAAGCTCAATGGCGCGACGCCGGACGATTTGCGGGCCGCCCTCGAGAAAGCCTACGCGAACGAGCCGTTCGTGCATGTCGTCAAGAAGGGCGTGCTACCGCAGACCCAGAACGTACGCGGCTCGAACTATGTCCAGATCGGTGTCATCGCCGACCGGATCAAGAACCGCGCCATCGTGATTTCGGTGCTTGATAATCTGGTGAAGGGCTCGGCCGGTCAGGCGATCCAGAACATGAACCTGATGTTCGGATTTCCCGAGACCGCTGGACTGGAGCAGATCGCGCTGTTTCCCTGATCGGAGTGGCCGCCGTGGACCAAGGGACTCTGCAATTCTATCGGAGCAACGCCAGGTCCTATGCGGACTGGGCGAAGGCGCCCTCGACGCGGCTGCGAGGCTTTCTCGCTCTGCTGCCGTCCGGCGGCTCGATCCTCGAGCTCGGCTGTGGCGCCGGCAATCATTCGGCGGTGATGCTGGCCGAAGGTTTTTCGGTGCGCGCCACCGACGGCTCGCCTGAAATGGCCGAGATCGCGTCGCAGCGGCTCGGTCATGCCGTCGAGGCGATGCGGTTCGACCAGCTTGACGCGCACGAGGCCTATGACGGCGTCTGGGCCAGCGCCTGTCTCCTGCACGTACCGCGCGACGAACTCGCCGGCATCCTGGCGCAGATTCGTCGCGCGCTCAGGCCGTCAGGCGTGTTCTACGCCAGCTACAAGATGGGCGAGGGCGATGGCCGGGACAGTCTCGGGCGCTATTACAATTATGCGTCGCCGGAATGGCTCGAGGCGACCTACGCCAGCGCAGGTCCATGGATCACGCTGTCGTCGGACAGGAACGTGATCCAGAGCTTCGACGAGACGCCGGCGAACATGCTGCATCTCGTCGTTCGCAAGGCCTGATTTCAGACTACAAGGCCTGATCTCAAACCACCTTGAAGATCGCGACGGCCAGCACGGCCTGCGCGATGAAGCCGACGGTGAAGGCCAATGTGCGGAACACCGGGATCCCGAGCGCATAGACGATCAGATGCGCGACGCGGGACCAGAAATAGACGGCGCAAGCAAGCACCGTCCATTTCGAGGAATAGTCGATCGCGTTCAGGATCAGCACCAGCGGCGCGAACAGCACGAGGTTCTCGACGGCATTGTCATGCGCGAACATCAGACGGTTCGCCCATTCCGACTGCGGCTTGTCGGTGCGCGAGGGATTGGCCATCGCGCCACCGAGGCCGCGAATCTGGCAGCGGTTGATGGTGTAGGGAATCCAGAGGATTCCGGTCAGGACCACCGTCAGTGTCAGCCAGAACAATTCACGCGTCATAACCCGGTCCCCTCATCAATTTCTGCCGCAGGCGTGGAGCTTATACGAAAGCGCGGAAGATTCTGCTATGCGCGAACCCTGACATAGCTGCCGGGCGCGTCCTCGATCGGGGGAAACGCCTCGCTGCCGACCGTGCGGGCCGGGACTTCCTCGGGATCGAGTGCGCCCAGCCATTGCCGCCAGTCCGGCCACCACGAGCCCTTGTGCTCGACCGCGCCCTTCATCCACTCGGCGACATTGGCGGACTTCACGTTGTCGTTGGTCCAGTACTGGTATTTGTTCGAGGCGGGCGGATTGACCACGCCGGCGATGTGGCCCGAGCCGGACAATACGTATTTCACCGGACCGCCGAAGAACTGGGAGCCGTACAGCACCGATTCTGCCGGCGCGATATGGTCCTCGCGGGTTGCGAGATTGTAGATCGGCACCATGACCTTGGAGAGATCGAGCAAGGTGTTGTCCAGCACCAACGTGCCGGTCGAGAGCCGGTTCTCAAGATAGCAATTGCGCAGATAGTACGAATGGTTCGACGCGGTCATGCGCGTCGCGTCCGAATTCCAGTGCAGCAGGTCGAACGCGCTCGGCTGTTGGCCCTTGAGGTAATTGCTGATGACATAGGACCAGATCAAATCGTTGGAGCGCAGCATGTTGAAGGCCATCGCCATCTTCGAGCCTTCGAGCACGCCGGCCGCCTTCATGTCCTGCTCGAGGGATGCGATCTGCTCCTCGTCGACGAACACGAGCAAATCACCGGCATGGGTGAAGTCGACCTGTGCCGCGAAGAATGTCGCGGACGCCACACGCTGGCGGCGCTTCTCGGCGAGCCAGGCCAGCGTGGTCGCGAGCATGGTGCCGCCGACGCAATAGCCGGCGGTGTGCACCTTCATCTCGCCGGTGACCTTCTCGATCACGTCCATCGCCGTGAGCGGGCCTTCCTTCATGTAGTCTTCCCAGCTCTTGGCACCGAGCCGCTTGTCGGGATTGACCCATGAGATCACGAACACGGTGATGCCCTGATCGACGCACCACTTGATGTAGGATTTCTCCGGCTTGAGGTCGAGGATGTAGAACTTGTTGATCCAGGGCGGGATGATCAGGAGCGGCGTCCGCAGCACGTTCTCCGTCGCCGGCGCATACTGGATCAGCTGCATCATCTCGTTCTGGTAGATCACCTTGCCGGGCGTCGTCGCCATGTTCACGCCGACGACGAGATTGTCCGGATCGGACTGACGGATCTTCAGCGTGCCCTTGCCGGCGGCGATGTCCTCGGCCAGCATCTTCAGCCCGCGCGCGAGATTTTCGCCGCTGCTGGCCACCGTCGCGCGCAGCACTTCCGGATTGGTTAGCACGAAGTTGGACGGCGACATCGCGTTGGTGAGCTGCTGGACGTAGAACTCGGCCTTGCGGCGTGTCTGCGGATCGAGCCCCTCGGCGTCGCGCACAAGCTCCTGCGCAAATTTGGTCGTGAGCAGATAAAGCTGCATCACGAAATCGAAGAACTGGTTCGACTTCCATTCCGGATCGGCAAAGCGCTTGTCGCGCGGCGAGGGCGCGATCGCGGGCGGGGCGTCCTGACCGGCCATGCGGCGCGCCGCCGAGCCCCAGAGGTCGAGATAGTCCTTGGCGAGCTTGGTCTGGAGTGCGGAAGACCGCGACGTATCCGACAGCCAGTATTCGGCGACGGCGGTGAAGGTCTTGACGACCTCGGCTAGCTCGGCCGGCGGACGATCCTGCACCTCGCCGCTTTCGCGCGGCTTCAGGTATGCGGCGAGCGCCTTGCCGCCGCTCTCCATCGCCCGCGCGACATTCATCGCGAAGGTTTCCGCATCGAACTTCGTCTCGGGTTTGGGCGTATCGATCGTGGCCATACTCATGAGCAGAACAGTAACGATTCATTCCGTATTCGTCACCGCGAAGCTCGCATGTTTGGCGTTAAACACTCGCGAAGATGTGTTGCAGTGCGACAAATTTTCTTGGTTCCGTCACAATCGAGCCGCACCGCTCGGCTTGGTGGGTATCTGGGCTATTTTCTCGCTCGCACCATTTGGGCAGCAATGGTTTGAGCTTGGGCGCGGGCTTGGGTAAGGTTGCCCGGGGCCGTGCTTTGGGACGAAGTGGGGATTTCCCTAGTGTTGGCGTTGAGGGACCTGCAAAAGTCGCGGCGGATCTGTGGCGCGCTGCTGATGGTGGCGCTCGCCCTAGGCGGCTGCTCGAGTCAGCTTGCGGATATGACGCCTTCCGATGCGCAAGCGCATCCCAGGGAGGCCGGGAGCTATCTGCCGGTGCACGATCTGCCTCCGGATCGCGATCAGGCGGTCATCCCGCCGGACCAACGCGCCAAGATCGAGGCCGAGCTTGCTGCCGCGCGCGACCGTCAGGCGGTCGCCACCAAGGACGCGAAATAGGGCCCTGCAAGGTAATCGCTGGCGCCTCCGCCTCGCCGTGCTAAAAGACCTTAGTTCAGCCGAGAGTCAGGGCGAACGACTTCAGTCAACGTCGTCGATAATTGCTCTAAGTATTTGATCTTGAGTAATTTTCGCGAAGGACGCGGGCGCCTTCCGCCTGGTCTTTATGGCCTGTCGATTCTGTCCTGACCGGTTGCCCGGAGCCGAGAGAGCCATGGAAGAGTTTTACCGCATCCGCCGCCTTCCGCCTTACGTATTCGAACAGGTCAACCGGGCCAAGGCAGCCGCGCGGAATGCCGGCGCCGACATCATCGACCTCGGCATGGGCAATCCGGACCTGCCGGCGCCGGCGCATGTGCTGGAGAAGCTGAAGGAGACGCTGGGCAAGCCGCGCACCGACCGCTACTCGGCCTCCCGCGGCATCCCCGGGCTGCGCCGGGCCCAGGCCGGCTACTACGCCCGCCGTTTCGGCGTGAAGCTCAATCCCGACACCCAGGTGGTGGCGACGCTCGGCTCCAAGGAGGGGTTTGCCAACGTGGCGCAGGCGATCACCGCGCCCGGCGACGTCATCCTCTGTCCCAATCCGAGCTACCCGATTCACGCCTTCGGCTTCTTGATGGCGGGCGGCGTGATCCGCTCGGTGCCCTCAGAGCCGACGCCGCAATTCTTCGAGGCGGTCGAGCGAGCGATCGTGCATTCGATCCCGAAGCCGCTGGCGCTCGTCGTCTGCTATCCTTCGAACCCGACCGCCTATGTTGCGAGCCTCGACTTCTACAAGGACCTGGTCGCGTTCGCGAAGAAGCACGAGATCCTGATCCTGTCCGATCTCGCTTATGCCGAGGTTTATTTCGACGAAAGCAACCCGCCGCCCTCGGTGCTCCAGGTGCCGGGCGCGATGGACGTCGCCGTCGAGTTCACCTCGATGTCGAAGACCTATTCGATGGCTGGCTGGCGCATGGGCTTCGCGGTCGGCAACGAGCGCGTGATTGCGGCACTCGGCCGCGTCAAATCCTATCTCGACTACGGTGCGTTCACGCCGATCCAGGTCGCAGCGACCGCCGCGCTGAACGGACCGGACGATTGCATCAAGGAGATGCGCGACACCTACCGCAAGCGGCGCGACGCGCTGGTGGAATCGTTCGGCCGTGCCGGCTGGGAGATCCCGCCGCCGGAGGCGTCGATGTTCGCCTGGGTGCCACTGCCGGAAGCCTTCCGCAGCGTCGGCAGCATGCAGTTCGCGACCCTGATGGTGGAGAAATCCGGTGTCGCGGTCTCGCCCGGCGTCGGCTTCGGCGAGCATGGTGAAGGATATGTCCGTATCGCCATGGTGGAAAACGAGCAACGGATCAGGCAGGCCGCGCGCGGCGTGCGCCGCTTCCTTGAAAGCGGCATCGAAACGTTGCACAACGTCGTTCCGCTCGCCACTCGGCGTTAAGTTCTCTTCCGCAGGTTTTCCAAGGCATCATGGTTGCACCCCTGAAAGTGGGCATAGCGGGGCTCGGCACCGTGGGCGCCGAAGTTGTCCGTCTGATTGAAACGCAGGCGCGCGTGCTTGCCGGCCGCAGCGGCCGCGGCATCCGCGTCGTCGCCGTCACCGCGCGCTCGAAGGCCAAGAAACGCGGCGTCGATCTGCGCGGCGTCGAGTGGGTCAAGGATCCGCTTGCCCTCGCCACGCATCCCGGCATCGACTGCTTCGTCGAGCTGATGGGGGGCTCCGGCGATCCCGCCTTGTCGGCGGTCGAGGCCGCGCTCGCTGCCGGTAAATCCGTCGTCACCGCCAACAAGGCGTTGCTGGCAAAGCACGGCCTCAAGCTGGCAAAGGCCGCCGAAAAGCACGGCGGCGCGCTGAATTTCGAGGCAGCCGTCGGCGCTGCGATCCCTGTCATCAAGACGTTACGCGAAGGCCTTGCCGGAACCGGCATCAACCGGGTCTACGGCATCCTCAACGGCACCTGCAATTACATCTTGACCCGGATGGAGCAGGAGGGCCTGTCCTTCGCCGAATGCCTGAAGGACGCGCAACGGCTCGGCTATGCCGAGGCCAATCCGTCCTTCGACGTCGACGGCCACGATACCGCGCAAAAGCTCGCCATTCTCGCCAGCCTCGCTTTCGGCACGAAAGTTGCTCAAAGCGCGGTGTATGTCGAAGGTATCTCCTCCATCGCGCCGGAAGATCTCCGTGCCGCTGACGATCTCGGTTACCGGCTCAAGCTCCTCGGCGTCGCGGTTCGCACCGCCAAGGGCATCGAGCAGCGCGTGCATCCGACCATGGTTCCGAAATCCTCGTCGATCGCACAGGTGATGGGTGTCACCAATGCGGTCACGATTGATGGCGAGGGCATCCCGCCGATCACGCTGGTCGGCCCCGGTGCCGGCGGCGCTGCGACCGCATCCGCCGTCGTGGCCGACATCGCCGACGTCGCGCGCGGCATTCGCGCCAATCCGTTCGGCCGGCCGATTTCGCAGCTGCGCGATACCAAGAAGGCGCCGATGGAGCGCCATGAGGGCGGCTACTACATCCGACTTCTGGCACGCGATTTCCCGGGCACCGCGGCTGCGATCGCGACGCGGCTTGCGGAGCAGAAGATTTCGATCGAGTCGATCGTGCAGCGCCATCCCAATGGCGGCGCTGCGCCGGCAGACGGCAAGGCGGTCCCGGTGCCCGTCATCCTCATCACCTATGCCACGCACGAGGACGCCGTGCGCCGCGCGCTCGCGGCCGTGCAGAAGGACAAGGTGATCAGTGGGCGACCCCAGGTCATCAGGATCGAGAAGAACTGAGCATGACCCGGAAAAGTGTGAAGCGGTTTTCCGGAAAGGTCATGCTCCAAGAATAAGACACGGTTCGAACGAACTGTGGGTGTTACGAGTTGATGCGACGGAGATGTCCGTCCAAAACTGTTTCGAAGGAGTGAGCCGATGTCGACCCATATTTCAGTCCCGCCGCAAGCGTTGCTCGAGCGCATTCTCACGCTGGAGATCGTGCGTGTGACGGAGCGGGCGGCGGTGTCTTCGGCGCGTCTGCGCGGGCACGGCAACGAGAAGGCGGCCGACCAGGCCGCGGTGGACGCGATGCGGCGCGAGCTCAACAAGCTCCCGATCGAGGGCACCATCGTCATTGGCGAGGGTGAGCGCGACGAGGCGCCGATGCTCTTCATCGGCGAGAAGGTCGGCATGAACGCCGGCCCGCAGGTCGACATCGCCGTCGATCCGCTCGAAGGCACCACGCTGTGCGCCAAGAACATGCCGGGCTCGATCGCCACCATGGCGATGGCCGACGGCGGCACGCTGCTGCACGCGCCCGACGTCTACATGCAGAAGCTCGCGATCGGTCCCGGCTATGACAAGGGCGTCGTCGAGCTCGATGCGACACCGGCCGAAAACGTCCACCGCCTCGCCAAGGCCAAGGGCGTCAAGCCTGACGGCATCACCGTTCTCGTGCTCGACCGGCCGCGCCATGCCAGCATCATCGAGAGCGTACGCTCGACCGGCGCCGCCGTGCGCCTGATCACCGACGGCGACGTCGCCGGCGTGATCCACTGCGCCGACCCCGACAATACCGGCGTCGACATGTATCTCGGCACCGGCGGCGCGCCGGAAGGCGTGCTCGCGGCCGTGGCGCTGCGCTGCATCGGCGGCCAGATGCAGTGCCGTCTCATCCTCGACTCCGAAGAGAAGCGCGAACGCGCCGCCAAGATGGGCGTCAACGATCCCAAGATGATCTACGGCATCGAGGACATGGCGCGCGGCGACTGCCTGTTTGCCGCCACCGGCGTCACCACGGGCTCGCTGCTGTCAGGCGTCAAATTCCGCAAGGACGGCGTGATCGAGACCGAGACGGTGGTGATGCGTTCCGTCACCGGCACCGTGCGCTACATCAAGGCCGAGCATCGCGAACTGGCGAAGTTCCATTTGGACTAGTGTCAGCGACGTCCGCCTGCGTTCGTTCGGCGAATTTAGCCGGACGTCGTCGCATACAGCACCAGGATGGACATGATCCATCGCCTGTCTACTAAGGGCTGCGCGGCGCGGCCGGCATGAACAAGAACGCATCGCGCAAGGTCAGAGCGAGTTGGAGCGCTTTTTGGAGCTCACCAACTTCCTCAGCCCAAGGCAGCAAAAAAGCCCTCGCTGACGCAATGTCTCCGCTCGCGAGCGCGCGGCGCGCATTCGTGTCCGCCTCGGCATAGGCGTCGGTCGCGAGCATTTTGGACAGCTCTTGCGATACGCCGCCATCGAGGATTTCCAGGCGAGCTTCCGATACGTAGTGATCTGGCCGCAGCTCTATCAGGTTCTCTGACTTCGCCGGATCGAAAAGCCCGACCTTGCCCAGCATGATCAGAAGCGGGTGATTTCGCGCGAGAGATGACGGAATGATCTGGTAGGTCTTGAGCCTTCCAGCTCGGTCTTGAAGAGAAAAGAACGAAATGACCGGCCCGATCCGAAAGCGCGAGTTGCGGTGGAGCACCGCAACGTGACCGATGTTCTCGTCATCGTCTTTGTACACCGTCCCGCTCTCGATGTTTTTGTCGAGGCCATTTGCAATCAAATAGGACGAAGCGTTGGCAACACGAAGCGTGACGCCGCGTTGGTCGAGTCCGTCCACCTCAAATTCGATCTCGCGTCCGATGAATGCGGACAGTCCGACCGTATAGGCTCCGACGGTCTCTCCGGAACGGAAGGGAATGATTTCCATCCACGATCCGAACGGATGATCCGGAAACGGCTCGAACGAGCGGCGTGACTGCTCGAGCCACATCTCGGGCGAGCGGCCCACATTGCCGCGCTAGACGACGCCGAGACAGCCGGGAAGTGCTTCAAGCACGGCGCCGACAAAGGCAGTCGTAAGGCGCACACTCTCGGCGAACCCAAGCGCTTTCGTTTCTGAGTTGTCTTCGGCGGAGCCCATTGTCGCGACGACGAGGTGCGCGCGGTGGCGGCCGGCGGCGTGGAAAGCCTCCGGCCATACCCAGGAGGCTCGCTGCCATAGCTGCTGATCGTAGGGCATGGGTGCGGGCATCAAGAGGATGGTCATGAGATGATCGCCGACGCGGATGAACATCGGACCGTCGGTATCGTTACTTGGTGCGACTGGGCTGCGGTCCCACCGCAAGCCAGGATGACGAACGCGTAACGTCTCGATTAAAGATGCCTCGTCCGGAAGGCGGGCATCCTCAAGCAATATACATGCAACAGGGATGGTGGTCATGACAGATGCGCTGCACCCCGACTGGTTGAGACCCGTCACTTTGTTCATCTTGCGCGTGTTTGATGTGCGGGACTAGCGCTATTGTTGCACGGAAAGGATCATGCTTTAAAGCCTTTCATCTGAGACGAAGCCAGCCGGGGCGCGGAAAATCCGCGAAGCGAAACATGACCACGACATCCGATCTCTCCGCCGTCAAAGCCCTCGTCTTCGACGTGTTCGGCACAGTCGTCGACTGGCGCACCAGCCTGATCACGGACTTCATGTGGTGGGCGAAGGGCCGCGGCATCTCCGCCGACTGGACCGCACTCGTCGACGGCTGGCGCGGCATGTACATGGCCTCGATGGATGACGTGCGCAAACATCCCGAGCGCGGCTATGTCATGCTCGATGATCTGCATCGCCGCTCGCTGGAAAAGCTGGTCGCGCAATTTTCGATTCCAGGCCTGACCGAAGCCGATCTCGATCACCTCACCAGGGGCTGGCACCGCCTGTATCCGTGGCCCGACAGTGTCGCGGGCCTGACGCGGCTGAAGACGAAATTCGTGATCTCGCCGCTGTCAAACGGCAATGTCGCGCTGCTCACCAACATGGCGAAGTTCGCAGGGCTTCCCTGGGACCTCATCATGTCGGCCGAGCTGTTCGAGCACTACAAGCCCGATCCCGAAACCTATCTCGGCGCCGCGCGCCTGCTCGGCCTCAAGCCGGAAGAGGTGATGATGGTCGCCGCCCACAACGGCGATCTCGCTGCCGCGCAGAAGAACGGGCTGAAGACGGCTTTCGTGGCGCGACCGACCGAATACGGTCCGCTCCAGAAGGTCGATTTCGAGGCCACCGGCAATTGGGACATCGTCGCCAGGGATTTTGGCGGAATCGCCGACAAGCTCGGGTGCTAAGGTGGCTGCGACTTTGCAGAGGGCCAAGGCTCAGCCTCGCAGCACGTTCCACGGGGCGAAGGCGTTGTTGACGCCCTCGAGCGCCGGTCCGAGTTGCGGCACATGCCGCAGCAGCACCGATTTCATTCCGTTGTTGTGGATCCAGTCCAGACCGAAATTGGTGTAGACTTCCGCCCGGTAGTCATCGGTGAAGAACCGGTCGCTCTTGAGACGCCGCGATGCCATCAGGATGAAAATGCGGAAGGCGGTATCGCTGAAGCCAAAACCATCCGGCAGGTCCTCGGCCAATAGTCCGACCATCAGATCAACGCGATCGACGTCGCCCTTGTAGATCGCGCGCATCTTCCTGGCCGCGCCGGGGATGCTGGTGATTTCCTCGAATGTGTTGACCCGCTTCTTGCCGACCAGTTCGCGAAACCGATTGTAGCGCGGCACGCCGCGCTCGCGATCGCGCATGATATCGATGGCGGCCACGTCCAGCAACGGCTGGCCGTCTTTCGTGAACTGGCGCAGGAAGTTGGGAAAATTGTGGAGGCGAATGGCGCCGGGATGAGCGGTGCCGAAGGAGTGGAGCAGGTTGGCGAAGCCGTGAGTCTGCATGAACTTGCGGGAGGCGGGGCCCTGCATATGGACCAAATCGCTAGGGGTAATCTCTGCGCTATCGAGCCGCCGTACATCCATCTTTTCGGGGATCAGCGGGTGCAGGCGGTACACGGCGGTGAATTCCTCCGTCATCGCGTACGGCGCGCTGTGCTGATCCGTCGGAGAGCCGATGATACCAAAGGCGGCTTCGCTGTCCTTGCCGAGCACCGCGCGCAGCACCCGGCACGGGATCCCCGACCAGTTGGCGTGCATGCTGAAGTCCAGTGCGGGATGGCCGAGGATGCCTGGCGTCCATTCGACGGTGTGGATCTTGGCGATCAGGGCTGCGTTGATCAGGCGCGCATGCTGGAATAGCGCCTCGTCGTTCCAGGTCGGATACCGCGTCTTCAAGCCGTCGCAGATGACATTGTGCTCGCGTGCAAAGAGGTTGTGCAGCAGGCTGAGCCCCACCCACCAATTGTCATTGAAGCCGGTGAGATCGGCGCCCGGATGGACTGGATCGGCTGGAAGCATCCCATCATCGCCGACAGCGATCTTCCCATCTGCCCCGGAACGGATCTGCATCTGCCTCGCGCGGTCGCTGCCGTAGATCTGTCCGGCGTCCCACCAGTGCGAGTTGAGGTTGCGGAACGTGGGAGTCGCGCCGAGCCATGGTTCACGTGGCGTCTCGTCGCAAACGGTCCGACGGATCTTCATGCAGCCGTCGATCCGCTGATCCGCTGGCCATTCGTCGTTTGGCTTCAGCGGAATCTTGAACTCGTTTCCCGACTTAGGGGACCCATGGCTGAACCAATTATGGGTTTCGAACTGGATCCAGGCGGCGGCCAGCAGATTGAGGCTGGTCGCGGGAATGAATTCGCGGCGCGCCAGCAATTCCTCCGAGATCAAGCGCGGACTGGGTTCGAGCAGGTCGTCCAGGCTGCCCGGTACACATTCGGGCAGCGCGAAATTGCGTCCGAACCGGGCGCCAGCCATCCCCATGCGCGGATGGTCGAGGCTGTTGAACGAGCCGTCGGCGGAACGCCAGCGGTCATTGCCCGTGCTCCAGCGAGGCGATGTCGTGCCGTAGCCGGTATGGTGCAGATTGTGCTCACGCAGCCGGTCGCGGAACGCCGAGAGATTGGCAGCTCCGAGCAGGGTCGGCAGTTTGTCCCATGTGACAAAGAAGTTGACGGCCCGATAGACAACATCCGGGACCCATTGGAGCCGGTCACGATGGAAGACAAAACCATCGTTCTCGCGGGACATTGACGCTCCCAAACAATTCACGTCAATAAATGCGATCTGCAATTAGTAGCTGTAGTTCAATAACACCAAAATGTCCGCCTGCCAACGCCGCCGGAGACATTGCGGATTGCAATTGCTTGCCGGTCAGCCGGACAGCGGTGATCGTTCGGACGGCCCGGGCGGCGCGTGCGCCACCCGGACCTGATCCGCCGATTACAACGTCATCTGCATCGGTTCGGGATAATAGTGGAATCCTTCGCCGGCCTTGGCAACATGGCCATAGCCCGGCCAGGCGAAGTGATAGGACATCACGGGCGTCTTGTTCGCCGCAAGCATAGTCAGCAGCTTGACGCGCGACTCGGCCGCCTGCTTCGGGTCGGTGTCGTAGGAGAATTCCATCCGCGGCCGCTCGAGCAGCAGAACGGGATGGTGCGAGAGGTCGCCCATGAAGGCGAAGGACTTGCCGGCCGACGAGACCATGAAGATGGTATGGCCGACGGTGTGACCGGGCGCTGCGATCGCCTGAACGCCGGGCAGGAATTCCTGGCCATCCTTGAAGAACACGATGCGGTCGCGCACCGGCAGCAGGTTCTTGCGGGCGTGAACGACGAAATCCTTGGCGTCGCTGCCGAGCTTGCCTTCGTCGGTCCAGAAGTCGAAATCGGTCTGCGAGATGTAGATCTGCGCGTTCGGAAACAGCGGCTTGCCGCCGTCGTCCACGATGCCGCCGATGTGGTCGATATGCGCATGCGAGCAGACCACCGCATCGATGTCCCCAGGCTTGATGCCTGCCTCGGTCATGCTCTTCTGCTGCCGGCCGGTGGTGGCGCCGAACATCTTCGAGCTGCCCATGCCGGTATCGAACAGAATGAGCTTGTCGCCGGTGTTGACGATCGGCGAGTTCTGTTCGAGCACGACATTGTCCGGCGACAGGAAATTGTCGACAAGCATCTTCTTCACCTCTTCCTTGGGAACGCCGGTGAAGGTCCCGGAGGGGTCGCCGAGCGGCAGCGGTCCGTCGGAGACGATGGTGACTTCGGCATCGCCGAGAACGAAGCGGTGCCAGTAAGGCGTCTGGGTGCCGAGCTTGGGAGCGCGCGCCATCGCGCTGCTGCCGAGCATTGCGCTGGCACCAAGGCCAGCCCCGAGAGCGAACAAGGATCGACGTGAGACATCGATTGTCATGCGTTTCCTCCGCTTTTGTCTTTTGTTTTGCGCAATTGTTTGCGCGTTACATTCGGCCCGCGCCGATCGCCTCGCGTCAGCACGATCCGACCGCACGGCTGAATGCAATCAATGATTGTGTCGCGATTGTGTCTCTTGACCGCGCGTTGTAGGGGGCCGCGAGTTTCTTTCTGCGTCGCGAATGCCGTCTCACGCAATCCGCGGCACCAGGTCACTGCCTTCCGTTTCAGCAAAGCCCGCCTGCAAAACCTCTTCGCGCTTGTGGCGTAGATGCGCGCGCAGGATATGGGCGAGGCCGACGCCGTCGCGCCTCTGCAGTGCGTTCAGGATGGCATCGTGCTCCTTCACGGCGACCGCCCAGCGCTCGGGCGTCATCGGCGTGACATAACGCGCGCGCCGGATGCGCGCGGTCACCGACGCATACAGCCCTGCAAGCACCGGGTTTCCGGCCGCAGCGACGATGCCTTCGTGAATGGCGCGGTTGCCGCGATAGTACTGGATGAGATCGCGCTCGCGATAATGCCGCACCATGTCCGCGTGCGCGGCGGCGATCGCGGCGATCTCGGCGTCCATGATGCGCTCGCAGGCGAGCTCGCCGGCGAGCGCCTCGAGACCCTGGCAGACCTCGAAGAGGTCGCGCATGTCCTTGTCGGTCAGTTTTGCGGCGCGCGAACCGCGATGCGGCAAAAGCTGCACGAGCCCTTCGGCGGCGAGCACCTTGAGCGCCTCGCGTAGCGGCGTGCGCGATATCTGAAGCCGCTCGCACAGCTCGCGCTCGGGAATCCGCGCGCCGGGCGGGATTTCGCCGTCGAGCAGGATGGCCCGGATGCGGCCGACGACTTCCTCATGGAGCATGGGTCTGAAGTCCATTTGAATGCAAAAATGAAGCTATATGCGAATTAATGCAAGTTCCAGCTTGTAAATCGATCATTTTGCATTCAAAAATGTAGAAAAGCAGAAGGACATGAGGAAATGGACCAGCAGGTGGTGGCGGAAGACCTCGTTTTCGAGCGCCAGGACGGTATCGGGCGGATCACCTTCAACCGCCCGCAGGCGCGCAATGCCTTCACCTTCGCGATGTACGAGCGGCTCGCCGCGATCTGCGAGGAGATCAACGACGATCACGCGATCAAGGTGCTGGTGCTGCGCGGGGCCGGCGACAAGGCCTTTGCCGCGGGCACCGACATCAATCAGTTCCGCGATTTCAAGTCGCCGCAGGACGCGATCGACTACGAAAACCGCATCGATCGGGTCCTGACCACGCTCGAGCAATGCCGCGTGCCGACGATAGCAGCGATCAACGGGTTCTGCACCGGCGGCGGCGCGGGCATCGCCGCGGCCTGTGATCTCCGCATCGGCACCCAAAGCGCGAAAATCGGCTTTCCTATTGCCCGCACGCTCGGCAATTGCCTGTCGATGTCCAATGTCAGTCGTCTCACCGCGCTGATCGGCGCTGCCCGCGTCAAGGATCTGATCTTCACCGCGCGCCTCGTCGACGCGACGGAGGCGGCCAGTGTCGGGCTGCTCGGCGAGGTCGTCGAGGATCTTACCGCGCTCGACAGGCGCGCCGACGAGGTTGCCCGATTGCTTGCCAGCCACGCGCCGCTGACGCTGAATGCGACCAAACAGGCCGTGGCGCGTCTGCAAAGGCGGCTGACGCCGGACGAGGGCGAGGACCTCATCCTGATGTGCTACACGAGCCAGGATTTTCGCGAAGGGCTCGATGCTTTCCTCACCAAGCGCGCGCCGCAATGGCGCGGCCAATAGGACGCCCCGATGCAAAGCGATCGCTCGCAATCAACCTCCGGCCGTTCGGGGCCGCTTGCCGGCCTCAAGGTCATCGATCTCACCCATGTCATGGCGGGGCCGACCTGCACTTTGATGCTGGCCGACATGGGCGCCGACGTGATCAAGATCGAGAAATCGCCGAACGGTGACGACACCCGCCATTCGGTGCCGCCGAAGATTGGCGACGAGGCGGCCTCCTTCCTGATGATGAACCGCAACAAGCGTGGCATCGTGCTGGATCTGAAGACCGAGGGCGGCAAGCAGGTGTTGCGGCGGCTGATCGCGGGCGCCGACGTGCTGGTCGAGAATTTTGCGCCGGGCGCCATGGAGCGCCTCGGCTTCGGCTACGAAGACCTGCACAAGCAGCATCCAACGCTGATCTATTGCTCGCTGTCGGGCTTCGGCCGCACCGGACCCTACAAGCACCGCCGCGGCTTCGATCTGGTCGCCCAGGCGATGAGCGGCATCATGAGCTTTACCGGCGAACGTCCCGATGGTCCGCCGGTGAAATGCGGCCCGCCGCTGTCCGACATCACCGCCGGCCTGCTGGCGAGCATGGGCATCCTCGCGGCCTACACGCACCGTCTCAAGACCGGCGAAGGGCAGTGGGTCGAGACCTCGCTCTATGAGGCCGCGCTGGTGCAGACCTACTGGCAATCCACGATAGCGCTGGCCGCTGGCACTGCGCCGCGTGCGATGGGTTCGGCCCATCCGCTCAACGCGCCGTACCAGGCCTTCGAGGCCTCGGACGGCTGGCTGGTGGTCGGCGGCGCCAACAAGAAGCACTGGCTGTTGATGCTGGAAGCCCTCGGTGCGAGCGAACTCGCCTCCGATCCGCGCTTCGTCACCGGGGCCGACCGCATGGCCAATCTGAAGGAGCTCGAAGCTGTCCTGAGCGAGCGCTTTCGCACCCGGACGCGGGCGCACTGGCTCGCTGCGCTGGACGAGAAGGGCGTGCCGTGCGGACCCGTGCACGACATGCTGGAGGCGCTTCGCGATCCGCAGACGCTGGCGCGCGAGATGGTCGTCGAGGTCGAGCATTCCACGCTCGGACCCGTGAAGACGATCGGCTTGCCGGTCAAGTTTTCGGAGACCCCGGGCAAAGTGCGCACGGGCGCGCCGGTCTACGGTGAGCATACAAGCGAGGTGCTGGTCGAGCACGGGTTCGACCAGAAGCAGATCGAAGCGCTCGAAAAAGAAGGCGCAATCGTCCTGGCATCAGGAAGACGCGAGGAACGCGTCGCCTGACCGGACGTCGAAAACAACAAGATACAAAAATCAGCTGGAGGACATCATGGGTCGGACGTCAACACTTCTGCTCTCCGCCGCCGCAATTGTGCTCGCCGGCACGATGCCGGCGCTCAGTGCCTGGCAACCGCAAAAGCCGATCGAGTTCGTAGCGACCGCCGGGCCCGGCGGCGGCACCGACAATCTCGCGCGCGCCGTGCAGAACATCATCACCAAGCACAAGCTGGTGGAGCAGCCGATCGTCGTCGTCAACAAAGGGGGCGGCAGCGGCGCGGAAGGCTATGTCTACGGCAAGGCGTCCGCCGGCGATCCCTACAAGGTGATCTTCGGCACGTCGAATGCCTGGCAGCAGCCGCTCGTCTCCAAGGTCGCCTTCAACTACACCGATCTCACTGCGATCGCGGCGATGGCGCAGGACGAGTTCCTGCTCTGGGTCAAGCAGGACGCGCCCTACAAGACGGCGGGCGACTATCTGAAGGCGGCCGCCTCGGGCGAATTCAAGATGGGTGGCGCGCAGTCGAAGGATACCGACGAGGTGCTGACCCGCATGATCGAGAAAGCCGGCCACATCAAGCTGACCTACATCCCCTTCAAGAGCGGCGCAGAGACTGCCGTGCAGCTCGCCGGCGGACACCTCGACTCCCACGTCAACAATCCCAGCGAAAGTCTCGGGCAATGGCGCGGTGGAACGCAACGACCGCTTTGCGTTTTCAGCCCGAAGCGGCTGCCGCAGGGCGCCAAGGTCACCGCGACCGAAGGCTGGGGCGACGTTCCGACCTGCGTCGAGCAGGGCCTCGACATCAAGCAATATGAGCAACCGCGGACGGTGTGGCTCCCCGGCAAGGTCACCCCGGACCAGGCCGCGTTCTATGTCGACCTCATGAAGAAGGTGCAGGCGACGCCGGACTGGAAGGACTACATCGAGAAAACCTCCCAGGTCGACACGTTCCTGACTGGCGCCGAACTCGACAAGTTCATCAAGGAGGACCTCGAGCACGTCAAGCAGGTCGCGGGCGAGCAGGGCTGGTTGGTCAAGTGAGGCGGCCGATGGCGTTCGATCGCGCAGCCGAGTTCAACCACCGTCCTCATCCTGAGGAGCCCGCCGCAGGCGGGCGTCTCGAAGGATGGCCGGGGATGGGATGTCGTCCGGAGCCGTCCTTCGAGACGCGCGCCAAAGCGCGCTCCTCAGGACGAGGACTGAGCAAACATCTGGCGCTTCGCTGGAGCGGCCCATGATCTCGCGCCGCGCCCTCGAACTTGCGACCGCCGTTCTCACCGGCAGCTTTGGTGTGGCCGTCGTCGTCTCCAGTCTCGATAACGGCATCGGCTGGTCAAGCGCGGGCGTGGACGCCGGCACGTTCCCGTTCCTGACCGGGATCATCATCGTGCTCGGGAGCTTCTACAACCTGGTGCGCGGTTTGATGCCGGTTGCGTCACTGGCGAACGTCCCCATCGCCATCACATCGATCGAGCTGCGCCGGCTTGCCGGCCTGTTCGTGCCGGCCGCGATTTTCGTGGCTGCGATTCCGTTGGCCGGGATGTACGTCGCCTCAGCCCTGTACATCTTCGCGGTGCTGGCGATCCCCAGACAACAATCCGTGCCGCGCGCGCTTGGCATGGCGGCGGCGACAGCGCTCGCGCTCTACGTCGTGTTCGAGCGCATGTTCCAGGTGAGCTTGCCGCACGGCGCGCTCGCCGCGGCGTTCGGCTTCTGACGGAGAGGCCGATGGACAACCTCGGAGAACTCCTTCACGGCTTTGGCATCGCGATCACGCTGCCGCATCTGGCGCTGATGGTGATCGGCGTGCTGCTCGGCATTCTCGTCGGCGTGCTGCCTGGGCTGGGTGCTCCGAACGGGGTGTCGCTGCTGCTGCCGCTGACCTTCGGCATGCAGCCGGTCTCTGCCATCATCCTGCTCTCCAGCATGTATTGGGGCGCGCTGTTCGGCGGGTCCGTGACCTCGATCCTGTTCAACATCCCGGGCGAGCCGTCGTCTGTCGCCACCACCTTCGACGGCTACCCGATGGCGCGCGATGGACGTCCGACGACAGCGCTCGCCACCGCCTTTGGCTCGGCGGCATTCGGCGCGCTGATCGGCGTCATCCTGATCACCTTCCTCGCATCGTGGGTCGCGCAGGTCGCACTCGCCTTCGGGCCGGCGGAATATTTTGCAGTCTATTTCCTGGCCTTCGCCAGCTTCGTCGGCATGGGCGGGGCGGCGCCGATCAAGACCGTCGTCGCACTGGCGATCGGCTTCGCCATTGCCGCCATCGGCATCGACACTGTCTCCGGCAGCGTGCGCCTCACGATGGGCGTCGACGAGCTGGTCAAGGGCGTGAACTTCGTCGTCGCGGTGATGGGCCTGTTCGGCATCGGCGAGCTGCTCGTCGCCGTCGAGGAAGAGTTTCATGCCCGCGCAGTCTCGTCGAAGATAGAGTGGCGCGAGGTGTTTCGTGCCGTCGGCCGCCTGCCGCGACATAGCGTTGCGCTGCTGCGGAGCGCGGCCATCGGATGCTGGATGGGGATCACGCCTGGCGGCCCGACTGCGGCGTCGTTCATGAGCTACGGCATCGCCCGACGCTTCTCGCGCCGTGGCCGATACTTCGGCACGGGAGAGGTCGAAGGCATCATCTCGCCGGAGACGGCCGAT
Organism: Bradyrhizobium canariense; assembly: GCF_019402665.1. GTDB lineage: Bacteria > Pseudomonadota > Alphaproteobacteria > Rhizobiales > Xanthobacteraceae > Bradyrhizobium > Bradyrhizobium canariense. The sequence goes on along the minus strand of NZ_VSST01000012.1, from coordinate 118,848 downwards.
CATGCCGCCGGCACCAGCGCGCTTTTGCCCATGCTCTCGCTCGGCATTCCCGGCTCGGCCACCGCGGCCGTCATGATGGGCGGGCTCATGATCTGGGGCCTCAATCCCGGGCCGATGCTGTTCGTCGACCAAAAGGACTTTGTCTGGGGCATGATTGCGTCGATGTATGTCGGCAACATCGTCGCCGTTGTGCTGGTGCTGCTGACCGTGCCGGTCTTTGCGGCGCTGATGCGGATTCCCTTCGTGATCATCGCGCCGCTGATCGTGATCATCTGCGTTGTCGGCGCCTATTCGGTGTCGAACTCCTATCTCGATGTCGTCATGATGCTCGGCTTCGGGATCGTCGGCTATCTCTTCAAGAAGCTGTTCTATCCGCTGGCGCCACTCGTGCTCGCGATCGTCATCGGCGACAAGGCCGAGGACGCGTTCCGGCAGTCGATGCTGATGTCCAAGGGATCGCTCGGGATATTCTTCGCCAACAAGCTGGTGACATGCCTGATCGTGGCGGGCATCGTGCTGTTGCTGCTTCCGCTCGTGCTGCAGCTTGCGCGCTTGCTGCGCAAGCCTGCGCCGTCGATCCACGAGACGACAGTCCAGAACACAGCTCGAGAGACCGCTCGAGAGAAGGTGATCATATGACCGCAAAGCCGCTCATTGCACTGGCAATGGGAGATCCCGCTGGCATCAGCCCGGAATTGACCGCAAAGCTCGTGGTGCAGGACGACATCCGCGCCCGCGGCCGGATCGTCGTGATCGGCGACCGGCGCGTCTTCGACCAGGGCGCGCGGATTGCCGGCGTCAAGCCGGAGCTGACCATGGTGGAGCAGGGGGCCGATTTGCGCGCGGCGGAGGGCGAGACGCTCTTCGTCGATCTCGGGCACCTCGATCCCGGCGAGGTCCAGCAGGGGATCGCGAGCCTCGCCGGCGGCAAGTTCGCGCTTGCCAACTACAAGCACGCGCTCGAACTCGGCCGCGACGGCCGGGTCGATGCCGCCTGCTTTACGCCGTTCAACAAGCAGGCGATGCGGCTGGCCCGCGCCGAGTATGACGATGAGATCGCGTTCTCCGCCGAAGTGGTCGGACTCAAAACTCCCGCAAGCGAGTTCAATGTGCTGGACCGGCTCTGGAATGCCCGCGTGACGTCCCACATCCCGCTCAAGGACGTCGCCGCGCGACTGTCCGGCGAACGTATCCATCGCGCGCTCAAGCTGACTGATGCCTGCATGCGCAATGCCGGCTTCGCCCGGCCGCGCATCGCGGTCGCCGGTCTCAATCCGCATGCCGGCGACGGCGGTAATTTCGGCCGCGAGGAGATCGATGTCATCGCACCCGTGGTCGCGGCCGGCCAGCGCGAGGGCATTGCCGCCGAAGGGCCGTTCCCGGCCGACACCGTGTTCCTGCGCGCCAAAAGCGGCGCCTTCGATGCAGTGCTGACGATGTATCACGACCAGGGCCAGATCGCGATGAAGCTGATGGGCTTTGATCGCGGCGTGACGTTGCTCGGCGGCTTTCCATTTCCGATCTGCACGCCGGCGCACGGCACTGCCTACGACATCGCCGGCCAAGGCATTGCATCAGTCGGTGCCAGTCGTGCCGCGGTGTTGCTCGCCGCGGAGATGGCCGTGCGTCGCGTCGCCTGATTTCTCCGACGGGGAGGTGGGCGCCTGCTTGTGTCTGCGGTGGCCGCGCAGTTTCGGACTTTCCGGGAAGAAGTGGAAACTTCCGTCCTCGTAACGAGTTGCCGTCGCATGAACGTCTCCAATCTCGGAGTTGGAACATGGTCGACGACGACCCGCTACGAACGGCGGTGGATATTGCTTGGTCCGTTTACCGCGCCCGGCATCGCCACGTCGATGCCGCGGATAGTCGTCGCTGCCTGCTTGAGCGTCATCTGCAAGGGAGATGGAAAGCGCGCGGGAGCGATGCCGAAGAACTCACGCAATTCGGGATTGCCTTCCTCGATCGGCTTCCTGACGACGAATGTTGAGGCTCATGGAAGGGCTCGTCTGCCGGGTCGCGGCCGCAAGTGCCAGGCCGAATTGGACGCTGCTCGCGATTTCGAACCTTCTGTCCGCCGCGATCATTCTGGTCGTGCGTGCGGCGGTTTAACGGGTAGCCTCTCATGCGCATCGCTCAGATTGCTCCCCTCGCCGAAAGCGTCCCTCCGAAACTTTACGGCGGCACCGAGCGGGTAGTGGCCTGGCTGGTGGATGGGCTGGTCGAGCTCGGCCACGAGGTCACGCTGTTTGCGAGCGGCGATTCCAGGACGAATGGTGCGCTTCATCCGGTTTGGCCACGCGCGCTGCGTCTCGGGCGGAAGGGGGCGGACCCGACGGCCGCGAGCGCCATGCTGATGGAGGCGATTGCAAGGCGTGCGAAGGAGTTCGACGTGATCCACGCGCATGTCGACTGGCTGTCGTTGCCGTTGCTCAGCCGTCTCGGCGTGCCGTTCCTCACGACCATGCACGGTCGCCTCGACTTGCCCGGGCTACCCGACGTAGCCAGGCAATTCCCTGAAGCATGCTTTGTGTCGATTTCCGATCATCAGCGCCTGCCGCTTCCCGATGCGAAATGGATCGGAACCATCCAGCACGGGCTGCCGTCCAACCTGTTTCGTCCGTCCTACGAACAGGGGTCCTATTTGGCGTTTCTCGGGCGTCTCACCGCAGACAAAGGTCCGGAAGACGCCATTCGCATCGCACGTGCGGTCCAGATGCCCCTCCGCATCGCCGCGAAGGTCCCCCGCGCCGAGACAGCCTACTTCAGGAAGCACATCGAGCCCAACATCGACGGTAAGAACATCCAGCTTGTTGGTGAAGTCGATGACGCGGAGAAACAGCCCTTCCTTGCCGAAGCCGCTGCGCTGTTGTTTCCGATCGACTGGCCGGAGCCGTTTGGGCTGGTCATGATCGAAGCGATGGCATGCGGAACCCCGGTGATCGCCTATCGCTCCGGCTCTGTCCCCGAAGTCGTCGAGCACGGATTGACAGGCTTCATCGTCGAGAACGAGGAGCAGGCCGTCAGGGCAGTCGGCGAATTGGGCAAGCTGGATCGAAGGAAGGTGCGCGCCCGCTTCGAGGAGCGCTTTTCCGCGAGCCGAATGGCGAGGCAGTACGAAGACCAGTACCGCAAACTGGCTGCCGCCGCGGCTCGGGAGTTGATCACTGAACCGTCGGAAACGTGAAAGGACCCGGCGATGTCGCTCGGAAAAGCGGGGCAGATTTGCATCTTTCTGGTCTTCGCTCTGGCTGCGCCGCCGGCGTTCGCCGCGGAGATCGACGCCGCTGCCATCAAGGTCGCTGAGCCGTCGAAGAAAACCCTGTCGAACGATAAGCCGACCGCGGCGGGTGTCCGGTTGCAGGTCCTGCTGGACCGCGCGCACTTCTCGCCCGGCGAGATCGACGGCAGGTTCGGCGAGAACGCCAAAAAGGCGTTGCGGGCCTATGCCGAAGCGCGGCAGCTGCCGGTTTCGGACACCGTGACGGACGATGTCTGGACCGCGTTACGGGCGGACGACCGGCCGGTGACGATGACCTATGCCATCACCGAGCAGGACGTGGCGGGTCCTTTCCTGAAAAAGCTGCCGTCGAAGATGGAGGACATGATGGAGCTTACAAAGCTAGGCTTCACCAGTGCGCGCGAGGCCCTGGCCGAGAAATTTCACATGAGCGAGCAGCTCCTGGCCGCGCTCAACTCCGGGCGCCATTTCGATCGCGCCGGCGACACCATCGTCGTGGTGGACACATCAGGCGCAGGCGAGGGCATCTCCACCAAGGCCGACAGGATCGAGGTCGACAAGGTCAGGCAGACTGTAAAACTGTTCGACAAATCGAATGCGCTGATCGGATTTTATCCCGCGACGGTCGGCAGCGAAGAGAAGCCGTCGCCTTCAGGCACGCTCAAGGTCACGGAAGTCAGCCGAAATCCGTACTATCGCTACAATCCCGCTTATCGTTTCAAGGGCGTCCATTCCCGCAAGCCCTTCACCATCAAGCCCGGCCCGAACAATCCGGTCGGCACGGTCTGGATCAACCTGTCTGCCGAGGGCTACGGCATTCACGGCACGCCTTCGCCGGAGAAGATTTCCAAGGCGGAATCTCACGGCTGCGTGCGTCTGACCAATTGGGATGCCGAGCGCGTCGCCGGCCGTGTCTCGAAAGGCACGCCGGTGGCATTCGTGGGCAGCCCCGGATGAACGAACGCCTCGAGGTGGCAACGCCGCTCGCCGATTGTGCGCTATTTCGGGATCGGCATCGTCAGCTCCTTGTCGGCCGTATCCACCACGAAGACAGCCAGCAATTTTGCGGGTTCGGTGTCGCTGGCATTGGCGCTGACGGCATGACGGTCGCCGGGTTTTTCAGAGAAGTTCTCGCCCTTGTGAAAGACCTTGGCGGGGCCGTCATTGACCTGACTGCGGATCGCGCCTTCCAGGACGGTGGCGTAGATGAAAGCCGAGGGCGCGTGGATGTGGGCCGGCGAGGAGCCTCCGGGACCATACTCGACCAGCACGCCTTTCATGCTCTTCCCCGGGACATTGGGCAGCGCCTGGTCGAACACGACGGTCACCTTGGCCGTGGGGGCCGCCGTCTCGGCGGCATGGGCCGTCAGGAATGATGCGGCATAGACAGCGGTTGCGATCAGCAATTTGCGCATGGGAGTCTCCTCAAAGCCTCGCGAGCCATGTTGCGAGCGACGTTTTGCCGAGCCGCGCCTCGCCGAGAGGGTTCAGCGATGTGTCGTCGATGGGAGCGCCGTAGTACGGCGCCTTTGGGTCTCCCACCACGGGTCGAGCGTCGCCGGACGCCTTCAGGCGCCGTGCGATGAATTCGTTGAAGGGCGCCTTCTCAGGTCCTGCGATATCGATCGTGCCGTTGAGCGGCTGGCCCATCGCGACCTCTGCGAGGCGATCAGCCACGTCGTCGGCCGCGATGGGTTGAAACAATGCCGTGGGAACGACGATCCGGCCCTCGGCCGCACCCATGTCACCGATGGCGCTGAGGAATTCGAAGAACTGGGTGGCGCGGACGATCGAATAGGGGACCGGAGATGCCTTGACGATGGTCTCCTGCGCCAGCTTGGCACGAAAATAGGCGATGTCGGGCGAGCGCTCGGTCCCGACGATCGAGAGCGCCACATGATGCTTCACGGCCGCAGCCGCCTCGGTCGCAGCGAGGTTTTTGCTCGAACGCTCGAAGAATTCAAGCACGGCGGCAGGCTCCCAGGACGGCGCGTTGGCAACGTCAACCACGACATCCGCACCCGCCAGCACTGCTGCGAGGCCTTCCCCGGTCACGGCGTTCACGCCTGACTTCGGCGAAGCCGCAACAGCGTCGTGGCCTTGTTGCTTGAGCTTCGTTACGAGCTTGGATCCGATCAATCCGGTCCCGCCGATCACGACGATCTTCATGGCCTATCTCCTCGGCACGTTGCGAGCGCGAGCCTTTCAGGATCGACGGCGCCCGCGTCGCGAAAGCGATGAGGCGACTCTTACCGGGGAAATGGGGCAGGCTCTTGCCTGTAACCGGCCTGCCTTGTCCAAAAATGCTGAAGACGTCTGTCCAATCGCCGATAGATAAAGTTGCGTATCGAAATAGTCCGACGCACGGAGCGCACCGCTGACGCCGGCATCCGCCAGCGGCGCTCGCTAGATTGCAGCACGTCCTTCTCGTTGGCGTTCGGTTACAGACGGCATTCGCACCACGCAGCGGAACCCGACATGGCCGGTCGAGGTATCGACCGGCTCGGCGTGCCGCGCAGCCGGGCGATATCGGCGGCAATAGTTCGGCGCGCAAAGATGCGAGCCGCCCTTGAGGACCCTGCGCGGAATCTGGATGTCGGGGAGGCGAGGGTCGTAGCTTGTGTGCTCACCGCCGCCGCGGGGATTTTTGGGGATGCAGCAGGGCTTTGCAGCGTCGGCGGCGTGCTTCGACGACCACCAGTCGGAGGTCCACTCCCAGACGTTGCCGATCATGTCGTAGAGACCGTAGCCGTTCGGCGGGAAGGCCATGACCGGCGAGGTACGCTCGTACCCATCCTCGCCGAGATTCTGGACGGGGAAGTTGCCCTGCCAGATATTGGCCATGTGCTTGCCGCCCGGCACCAGCGCATCGCCCCAGGCGTATTCCTCCGCCTCGAGGCCGCCACGCGCGGCGAACTCCCACTCCGCCTCCGTCGGCAAGTCCTTGCCGGCCCAGTGGGCATACGCTGCCGCATCGCTAAAGGAGACGTGAACGACCGGATGGTCGTCGAGGTCCTTGATGTTGCTGCCGGGACCATAGGGATGGCGCCAGTTGGCGCCGCGCAGGAAAGTCCACCACTGGCTCCAGTCGGTGAGATCGGTGATGCGCGGCGGCGGGGAGAACACCAGCGATCCCGCGTAGAGCATCTTCGCCAGCGCGCCCGGATAGTCCTTCGGATCCGGAACGACCTGCGCCTCGGTGACATGGCCGGTTGCGTTGACGAACTGCTTGAACTGCCGGTTAGTCACGGGCGTGCGGTCGATCCAGAAGCCGTCGACAGCGACGCGATGGCTCGGCGCTTCCTCGGGATAATGATGGTCGGATCCCATGCGAAAGGTTCCGCCGGGAATGAAGACCATCTCGCCGGTCTTCAAATCATCCGGCAACCACTCGCAGTGATCCAGATCCGCTCGCAACATGGTGGAAGCTCCGATACCCGCATTCCACCCGATGCTACTGCGCTACCTCTGGCAGACTTCGACGATGGCTCCTTGTCCGGCCCATTGGACGCATTGTCTGGTCCCCCACTTTTTTGGCGCTCCGGGCAGAGGAGGACGCTGCATTGCGTCCACATCTCTTTCCTTTGCACGCACGTCTTCGAACACGCGGCAAATCCATGCCGCGTGCGCTCTGCCACCCGCAGAACGCTTCCGCTTAATATCGCTAAGGTTGCAAATGATACCCGAAGATTGGACGGCTGTGATGTGCAATTTGTGCCAGTCTGCCCGGACAGTGAGACCTAATGCCCCATGGCTCAGATCCTTCAGTGCAGAGGCATTTGAGAGCAAATCTTGCGACAAATTCGGCGATGACTTGCCTGAAAACGCGAAGTCAGCTTGTCGTACCCACCTCGCGTTGTAGTGGTACTTCGCTATCGCGTGCCGCAGAATTGTCGCGCTTCAGTAACACGGTACAGCCATGGGGCAATTCCTTCTGGTTGATTCGCGCAAGCTGGATGGTTTCGAAGGTCTTCAGCAGGCCGTCCACGGCTCGCATGTCGATGTGATGCAACTCGGCCGCGGTCGGTTGCGCGGAACTTTATCCCATGTCGGCATCGGCGACTTCTCGCTCAGCATTGGTGCTTTCAACGTCGGCATGCGCACGCAGCGGGTTTCCAGCGACGACAGACTGATCATCGGGATGCTGCTCGCGGCCGAAGAGCGCGTCGCCCACTGGTCGTTCGACATGCAGCTCAATGATGTGCTCGTCATTCCGCCGCGGCTCGAACATGACGGTGTTTTTCACGGCGGCTCCGCCTACGCCGCCATGCGATTCGACATCAACGAGGTCGCGACGCTGTTCGGCGGAGAAGCACGGCTAAGCGATCCCGACACCTGGCGCAGCCGCGGTCATTTCCGCGCGCACATCGAGACCGGCGCGATCGCCTCGCGCCGCCTGGTCCGGATCATGTCGCACCTGCGCGACAACAAATATGGGCTGACGCTATCAACTGCCGATTTCTGGAAACGATCGATCGCCGAATGCATGGCTGCCAACGTCGCGTCGTCGCTGCCACCCGACGGGAATGGCTGGCTCCCTTCCGCACGCCGGCTGATCCGCAAGGTCGAGGAGTTTCTCGACGACGCCGGCACCCGTCCGGTGCACGTGTCGGAAATTTGCGCGGCGCTCGGCGTATCGCGGCGCACCCTCCACCGCGCCTTTCAGGAGGTATTCGGTCTCGGTCCGGTCACCTTCCTCAGGCACAAGCGTCTCTGCGCTGTTCATTCGATCCTGCACCAGAGCGCACCTGGCTCGACCACCGTGACAGCCGTCGCCATGCAACAGGGCTTTTACGAGCTCGGCCGGTTTTCGCAATATTACCTGGCAATGTTCGGGGAGCGTCCGTCGCAAACGCTTGGAATTGCGACGGTGCAGCCCGTCGAAGACGATATCACCAGAACCTAGCGCTCTGAGTCTGGACCGCGAACGACGCCATGATGGCATGCGTGCCGGTGTTTTGCCGGCGTGAAACGGCGAAAAAAACCGTCATGAAAACAACCAGATGGCTACTGTGCATGGGGTTGTTTTCAGAGTTTTGAGTTGGATAGGCAGGCCGCCTTCAGCTTTACGCCCCGCAGACGATCACGCCATACCAGCCCAGACCCCGATAGGTCTCGTAGCCCGGGGTGGCATGGAACGCGACCAGCGTGCCCGAGCCGTCCTGACAGAAGCCGGAACGCTGGCCATTGAGCGACAGCGAGATGCGTTCGCTGAGAATGCCTTGTCCGTCGGAAGCGGCGATCACGCGAAGATTGGAGTCGACCAGCAGCACGCGCGCCTTGTCGCTGTCGCCGACACGCACGCCTTGCACGATGGCGCGGGCCTGTGCCTCCCAGTCGAAATGGATGGCGAGCACCCCGATCGGCGCGCCGTTGGCCTGTCCACCGGCGCGGACGCTGGCGCAATAGGTCGCGACCTGGGCATTGCCGAGCAGCGGCTGGTTCTCGACGTCGCCGGCGACATAGTCGTCGCCGGAGCGCAGGGTCTTGGCCTCGCGAAACCATTTGGTGTGGGTGACGTTCTGGCCGACGGCGTGAAACCGGTCGGCGCGGCCGTTGGCGATGACGTTGCCATCGAGGTCGCAGAGCCAGAGGTCGAGATAGACGGTGTAGGCCCCCAAGATCACGCCGAGACGCTGCGAGGCATGGGACACGGCCGCGCCGTCGGGCGAGGCCGCGCAATCGACCAACGCGGAATCGGTCGCCCACCAGCGCACGTCGCAGGTCCGTTCATAGAGGTTGCGGTCGATGAGCTCGATGGCGTTGAGCGACAAATCGACCATGCGCTCGCCGCGCGAGCGCTGGCTCATCCGGTCGATCGAGGAGACGAGATCGCCAGTCCGTTTCGTCAATTGGCTTTCGAGCTCGCGGGCGATGGTCTCGACCTGCTGGCCGACGCCACGGACCTCCTGCGCCACCACGGCGAAGCCCGCGCCCTGTGCGCCGGCACGCGAGCTTTCGATCAGCGCGTTCAGTGCCAGCATCTTCATCTGGTTGGTGATCTGCTGGATCGACTTGGTCTTATCGACCGCGATCTGGTTGACCTCCGCCGTAAGGCGGTTGATCAGCGCGGAGATGTCGGAATCATCCTCGGCGGATTCATTTGCGATCGGCTTGGCTTTGAGACCCAGCGCAGCAGACATCGGGGGCTTCCCTTGGCAATGAGGTCTGATCTGCAACGAACCCGGAACAATCACTGACAGATCGAATACAATTCTTTTTCGAAGATTCCGCCTAACGCCTGCTTAATTTGCTGTTTTGCGGAATGCTCAAATGATAGTCAGTCCGCGCAGCAAAGCGGCAATCCACCGCTTTGTGCGGCGCAGACATTGCAAATCCCGGGGGATTGCGGGCCAATCGTTCCGTCGGCCGGGCGATGCAATACCTCCGGCTCCCAGGTTCCTCAAACCGACCGCTGTTCATGACGCCGCCCGCCACCGCCTTGCCCGTCGAAGCGCCCCAGGCGTTCCTGGGAGTGGCGCGCTCGCTCACCGACAAGCTCTGGCGTGACCGGCTGGATGCGCGCGGGGCGGCGAAGGCGCTTGCCATCGTGCAGCGCCACCAACTGCCCGAGCTGCTGGCGCGGGTGCTGGCAGGTCGCGGTGTCGACAGCGATGCCGTCGCCGATTTCCTCGATCCAACCATCCGCAAGCTCCTACCGGACCCGTTCACGGTGACGGAGATGGAAGCCGCCGCGAAGCGGATCGCGGATGCCGCAGGGAACGGCGAGAAGGTAGCGATCTTCGGCGATTACGATGTCGACGGCGCGACCTCGGCGGCGCTGCTGACCTGGCATCTGCGCCATTGCGGGCTTGACCCGCTGATCCACATTCCCGACCGCATCTTCGAGGGCTACGGGCCCAACACGGAAGCCGTGCGTGCGCTGGCCGAAAAGGGCGCCACGCTGCTCGTCACCGTCGATTGCGGCACCACCAGCATCGAGCCGCTCGCCGAAGCAAAACGTCTCGGCATGTCCGTCGTCGTGATCGACCATCACCAGGCCGGCACGGAGCTGCCGCTGGTCGATGCGCTGGTCAATCCGAACCGGCTCGACGATCTCTCCGGCCTCGGCCATCTCGCCGCCGTCGGCCTCGTGCTGGTGACGTTGGTCGCGGTCAATCGTGAATTACGCCAGCGCGGCTTCTGGACCGCGGAGATGCCCGAGCCGGATTTGCTCGGCATGCTGCATCACGTTGCGCTCGGCACGGTTGCCGACGTCGCGCCGCTGATCGGTCTCAACCGCGCGTTCGTCGCCAAAGGCCTGATCGCAATGCGGCGGCGCGACCATGTCGGCCACACCGCGCTGATGGACGTGGCGCGGCTCAACGGCCCGCCGGAGGCCTGGCATCTCGGCTTCATGCTGGGGCCGCGCATCAATGCCGGCGGCCGCATCGGCCGCGCCGATCTCGGCGTGCGGCTGCTTTTGGAGGGTGACAGCGTCGAGGCCGCGCGGATCGCCGCCGAGCTCGACCGCCTCAATAGCGAGCGCCGTATCATCGAGCAGGCGGCCGAAGCGCAGGCCGAAGCCGAGGCGCTCGCCTCGATCGGGCTCGAGGACAAGATCGGCGTGATCGTGACGGCCTCCGAAGGCTGGCATCCCGGCGTGGTCGGTCTCGTTGCGTCCCGGTTGAAGGAGAAGTTCTCGCGGCCCGCCTTCGCGATCGCGCTGGAGCCCGGCGGCATCGGCACCGGCTCCGGCCGCTCGATTGCCGGCGTCGATCTCGGCAAGGCAGTGCGCCAGGCGGTCGCCGACGGCATTCTGCTCAAGGGCGGCGGCCACGCCATGGCCGCGGGCGTCACGCTGCGCAAGGAAAAGCTCGCCGAATTTCGCGCCTACCTCGAGCATGCGTTGGCCCGCGACGTTGCCGAGGCGCGCCACGTCAACGAGCTCTACATCGACGGCGCGGTCTCCGCGCGCGCGGTGACGACCGAGCTTGCAACGACGCTCAACCGCGCCGGTCCCTTCGGCAGCGGCAATCCGGAAGTCGTGTTGGCGCTGCCGGCGCACCAGCTCGTCTATGCCGACGAGGTGGGACAGGCACATTTGAGGCTACGCTTCAAGTCGGGCGACGGCGCCATCGTCAACGGCATCGCGTTCCGTTCGATCGGACAGAAGCTCGGCAATGCGCTCGTTGCCAATCGCGGCCAGCAATTGCATGTCGCGGGATCATTGTCGCTCGATCGCTACCAAGGCGCCGAGCGTGTGCAATTCCGCGTCGTCGACGTCGCGCTACCCGACCAGGGACCATCCATGATTAGATAGGTCCGGCAAACAACAAAAAACGAATAGCAAAAAAGGGAGTGAACATGGCAGGGCAGGTTGAGGGCAAGGTCGCGCTGGTGACCGGCGGCGCCTCTGGCATCGGCGAGGCCGTCGTCGAGATGTTCGCGCGCGAGGGCGCCACCGTCATCGCCACCGACATCGACGAGCTGCGCGGCCCCGAGCTCGCCAATAGCATCACCAAGGCCGGTGGCAAGGCGATTTTCCTGGAGCAGGACGTCACCAGCGAAGAGCGCTGGATCGAGATCACAGCCGAGATCGCGAAGCGCTTTGGCCGGCTCGATATTCTCGTCTCCAACGCCGGCACCGGCATTGCCGTGCCCTCGATCGTCGACATGACGCTCAGCGATTGGCGCAAGCAGAACGCGATCAACCTCGACGGCGTCTTCCTCTCGGTCAAGCATTGCCTGCCCCTGATGCGCAAGACCGGCGGCGGCTCGATCGTCATGATGTCCTCGCTTGCGGGCCTGCGCGGCGCGCCCGGGCTGTCGGCCTATTCAGCGACCAAGGGCGGCGTGCGGCTGTTCGCAAAGTCGATCGCGATGGAGTGCGCGGCGGCCTGTGACGGCATCCGCGTCAACTCCGTCCATCCCGGCATCATCGACACGCCGATTTGGGGCAAGATCCCGACGGGCGCGACCGGCAACCAGGGCAATGCGCCGATCGATCCCGAGGAGCGTGCGCGCGTCGTAACGCCGCTCGGCCGCGCCGGTCAGGCTGCGGAAATTGCCTCTGGCGTGCTGTATCTGGCCTCCGATGCCTCGCGCTACGTCACCGGCAGCGAGCTCGTCATCGACGGCGGCATGAATGCTGGCGGCGTGCCGCGGCGGCAATAGCCCGCCGCGCGGGCTGCGAAGGGCAGGGTGGCGCCCGCGGGGGCTGACGCGCAGGCGTCGGACCTGTACAACGCGGGCGTCGTCCGATCGACAGAGGTGTCCTTCCGCCATGGCGCACAGCCTTCACTCTTCGTCATCCACGCCAGCAACGTTTCGATCGAACCGTCCGGATCTCGCGAGCGACGCGATCCGCAGCGCGCGCGAGGATCTTGCCGCCTGCTTTAGGATGGCGGCGCGCAACGGCTTTGAGGAGGGCATCTGCAACCACTTCTCGGCCGTGGTGCCGGGCCATGACGATCTCTTCCTGGTCAACCCTTACGGCTACGCCTTCCGCGAGCTGACCGCGTCAAAACTTCTGATCTGCGACTTCCACGGCAATGTGCTCGAGGGCGAGGGCGTGCCCGAGGCGACCGCGTTCTACATCCATGCCGAGATGCACAAGCGCCTGCCGCGCGCCAAGGTCGCCTTCCACACCCACATGCCCTACGCCACGGCGCTGTCGATGACCGAGGGGGATCCGCTGATCTGGGCCGGCCAGACCGCGCTGAAATTCTACGGTCGAACGGCCGTGGACCGCGACTACAACGGCCTCGCACTCGACAACCGCGAAGGCGCACGCATCGCGTCGGCCGTGGGGGATGCCGACATCATCTTCATGAAGCATCACGGCGTGATGGTGCTGGCGCCGACCATCGCGGAGGCCTGGGACGATCTTTATTATCTCGAACGCGCCGCCGAGGTGCAGGTGTTGGCGATGTCGACCGGGCGACAGGTGCTGCCGGTCGATCCCGCGATTGCGGCCGAAACCTACAGGCAGATGCGCGAGGGCGATTCCGAATCCGCGCGGCTGCATCTTGCCGCAATCCGCCGCCAGCTCGATGCGGAAGAGCCGCAGTACCGGCACTAGCGATCGCGTCGTAGCCCGGATGGAGCCATAACTAAGACCCCTGGCGCAGCTTCGCCAGCACCTTCAGCCCGCCATAGCCGTCCGCAGGCGTGATGCCCGCGCGCTGCTGAAAGTCCTTGATCGCTTTCATGGTGTCGTTGCCGACACGGCCATCGGTGCCGCCGGTATCGAAACCCGCCTTGGTCAGGCGCGTCTGCATCTCCTGCACCTCGGCGAGCGTCAATGCGCGCTCGGAGCCGGGGAATGGCTGGATGAAAGGCGGGGCGCCGAGGCAGCGGTCGCCGAGATGGCAGATCGCCAGCGCATAGTTCATCGAGGGATTGTAGCTCTTCACCGCGTTGAAATTCGGTCCCAGCAGAAATGTCGGCCCGCCCGCAACCGGCGTCCACATCTGCGCGGATGCGGAGGCTTGCGGAAACGGCTGGCCGTCGGCGCGGGTGACGCCGGCCGCCTGCCAAGCCGCATAGGTCCGGCTGCCGCTCATCTCACCGGGCGTGCGCACCTCGTAGCCCCAATGCTCGCCGCGGTGCCATTTGCCGCGATTGACGAGATATTTTGCGGTCGAGCCCAACGCGTCGTCGGGCTTGCCGAACGGCGACACCTTGCCGTCGCCGTCATAGTCGATGCCGACATTGAGCCAGACTTCCGGCATCCATTGCGAATGCCCCATTGCGCCGGCCCAGGATCCCTGCATCTGCTCCGGCGTGCTCCAGCCCTTGTCGACAATGCGCAGCGCGTTGATCAGCTCGGTTTCCCAATAGGCTTTTCGGCGCGGCTCGTTCCAGGCGAGGGCGGCGAGCGAGGGAAACACCGGCGTCATGTGGTTCTGCTGCACCAGCGGATCGCCATAGGCGGACTCGACGCCCCACAGCGCCAGCAGCGTACCGCGCCCGACGCCGAAATCGCGCTCGATGCGCGCGAGCAGCGCCTCGTTGTTCTTCAGCGCGATCTTGCCGTTGATGATGCGCCAGTCGGAGACGCGGCGATTGATGTATTGCCAGACCTGCTCGTGGAATTCGGGCTGGTTGCGCATTTGCTTGAAGACGCTCATGTCGGGCTCGACCCGCGCCATCGCGCGCTGCCATGTCGCAGCCGAGATGCCCTTGGCCATTGCACGAGCGCGAAAACCCTCACGCCATTCCTCGAAGCCCGGAGGCGCGGCCAGGATGCGCGTTGGGAATGCGATGAGGGCGGCTGCTCCGAGCGTCGATCGAAGCAGAGCGCGGCGGCTGCGAGAGGATATAGAATCAGCGTGTTTCATGGATGCATTCTAGCGGGAAACATGGCGGCTGTGACCGGTTCCTGGAACTGGAGGAACAGACGCGGGCCCCGCGTTCCCCGGAACAAACTGTCGCACTCCCGCATTCCCCCAGCACCAATTTGGAGGAGAAGAAGATGAGGAAATATCTGTTTGCCGCGGCCATGGTCACCGCCATCGCTGCGCCTGCTTTTGCCGACGAAGTCGGCGTTCACGTCGGTCCGGTCGGTGCCGGCGTGACGGTCGGACAGTCTCACGAATATCGTGAGCGGGACCGCGATCGCGACCGCACCACCGTCATCAAGGAGCGTGAACCTGCCGATCGCACCACGGTGATCAAGAAGGAAGATGAATTCGGCAATCGCAGCAAGACCGTGATTCATCACGACAACGACTGATGGAGTGGGGCCCCGGCCGATGGCCGGGGCCTGCCGTCGCACGCAGTCCGTTCATCGATAATTCGGGGTGGAATGAAGATACGCGCGCATGCGGAAAGTCATGTCGTCGAACTCGACGACGGATCGCAATGGCAGATCTTTCCCGGCGATCTCGCGACCACGCTGAGCTGGAAGCCCGAAACCGACCTGCGCCTGGAGCGAAGCTGCGACCGGGTGAGTTCGCATGAGCTGGTGAATGACACCGATCAAAGCCGCGTCCGGGTGATTGCCGCGGGCGAGACCTGGCCCGATGGCGAGGTTAAGAAAGCGTTGAAGGGGAAATAGGGCGCGCCTGCAGCGGGTCGGATACCCCCAGTTTTGGGCCTGTCGCTTTACGGTCGATTCGCTTCCGTCTGCGCACAATGCGTGAATGCAGGAGCTGTTCGACATCATCCGCGCTAATCCCTGGCCGTTCGGCGCCGGGTTGTTCGTCGTCATCCTGATGATCCTCGCGGAGAACTTTGGGCGCGGTATTCAAGGCGACGGTACCGTCAGTGACTTCTCGGATTCGGACGGTGGCGGCTGCGGCGACGGAGGAGGCGGCGACTAGCGCCCGTCAGCGGCGAACGCGCTTCGGCTAGTCCTCCTGCAAATCGGCCGCGATGCCTGCGAGCCACCGGCGAATGCTTGCCTCGGCCTTGGCATCGAGCCCGGCGGCCAGCCGCTTCTCCAACGCGATCACCCTTTCCCGGCACGCTTTCAAAAGCGTCGCGCCGCGCGGCGTCAGTGTCCATTGCTGGATGCGGCCGTGGACGGGATGCGGCGTCATCACAATCGCACCGTCACGTTCGAGATTGCGGATGATGACGCCGACGGTCTGGGGCGTCAGAAAGGTGAGGCGGGCAATGTCGGCGCCCGAGAGGCCCGGATAGGCGTTGAGCATGGTCAGCACCGCGAATTGCGGTGAGGTGACACCGAGATCGGCCAGCGACCGCTCCATCGTCAGACGGACCGCGGCGTGGGCTTGGCGCAGCAGATAGCCGAGATAGCCCTGCTCGCCGCGCTTGCCTTCCCCTGGGGCTGGCACGCGCACCGCCGGGGCAGACGTGGGGGCCTTCCGCCGCGGTTGCGATCTCGTGATATCAGGCGGCTTGCGCAACATGTAAGTGCTCTTATAATGTCTCAGCACTCTTACAATACCACGAGGTGAACGGCAATGTCACACGCCCGCAGCGAATACGAGGATTTCAAGAGGATCGCGCCCGACGCGTATGAGCTGGTGCTGGCGCTCGGCCAGGTCGCGGCCAAGGCCGGCCTCGACAAGCAGCTTCTCGAACTGGTCAAGCTGCGGGCATCGCAGATCAACGGCTGCGCCTTCTGCCTGCAGCATCACATCCTGCTTTCGGAGCGGATCGGCGTGCCCGTCGACAAGCTCAATTTGGTCGTGGCCTGGCGCGAGGCGCCGATCTTTTCCGCGCGCGAACGTGCCGCGCTGGCCTGGGCCGAGGCGCTGACCTGCCTGCCCGACGGCGTCGGCGAAGACGTGTACGCCGAGGCGAGCCGTGAATTCTCCGAGACTGAGCTGACGTACCTGACCTCGGCGGTCGCCTCGATCAACGTCTGGAACCGTTTCGGTGCGGCGTTTCGCTGGACGCCGGCGACGCGGCCCGTCGAAGCCAATGCCGCAGCGTCCTGATTGCAACGAAGGGAGATCACGATGACAGCAATGAGTGTTCCCACCGCGCCGCGCCCGGCGTCATCGCGTTCGATGGCGATCGCCGTCGTCGGCGGGCTTGCCTGCGCGCTTGCGATCGGCAAAGCGCTGCCGGTGACGATGGACACCATTTCCGGCGCACTCTCGCCGCTCTGCGCCACCGCCGCCGAAAGCTCGCCGCTCGACAAGGTCGAACCGATCGGCTCCTACCCGCTGCCGAACGTGCCCGGCAAGCGCGTCACGATCGTGCGCGTGTTCTACGGCCCCGGCGGGTTCTCGCGGCCGCATCGTCACGCAGGATCCGTCACCGCCTACATCACCAAGGGCGAGATCCGCTCCCAGCTCGGCGGCGGCCCGGTCGAGACGTTCGGCGTCGGCCAGTCCTTCTTCGAGCCGCCCGGCTCGACCCATCTGGTCTCGGCCAATGCGAGTACCACGGAGCCGGCAGAATTGATCGCGGTGTTCGTGGCGGACGAGGGCGCGCAACTCACGACGTTGCTGGATTGATCCGTAGCCCGGGTGAGCGAAGCGACACCCGGGGCAGTCGTCGCGTGAGTCCCGGATGTCGCTTCGCTCATCCGGGCTACGTTACCAGCGTGCTCTCTCGTCAGCCGCCGTAGGATGCTGGATCAGGATTGTCCGACGGATGCTCGAACGACTTCTTCATCGACACCGGCATGGGTACGTGAAAGTTCAGGCCGCGCGGCGGCACCGGCTCCATGAACCATTTGTTGTAGATCTGCTCGATCTCCGGGCTCTTGTAGAGTTTTGCGGTCGCGCGATCGACCACCGCCTTGAACGGCGCGTCGTCCTTGCGCAGCATGATGCCGTAAGGCTCCGGATCGGAGAACGCGCCGGTGCTGATCGCGTACAGCGACGGATCCTTCGAGGAGGCGATCATCGCCGCCAGCTGGATGTCGTCCATGACGAAGGCCACGGCCCGGTCGGTCTCGACCATCAGGAACCCTTCGGGGACATCCTTTGCGTTCATCACGGTGATGTCGAGCGAGCGGGCCGCATTGGCCTTGTTGAGCTGCGTGATGTTGGTGGTGCCCGAGACCGAGACGACGGCCTTGCCCTTGAGATCGTCGATTTGGTCGAGCTTCGAAGTCTTCTTGGACACGAAGCGGCTCGCCGTGAGGAAATGCGTGTTGGTGAACCACACTTGTTTCTGGCGATCGGCGTTGTTGGTCGTCGAGCCGCATTCGAGATCGACGGTGCCGTTCGCCATCAGCGGAATGCGGCTGGACGAGGTGACCAGGTTCTCGTTGACCGCGAGCTTGTCCAGCTTGAGCTCGGCCTTGATCTCCTCGACGATCTTCATGCAGATGTCGATGGCGTAGCCGACGGTCTTCTGCTTCTCGTCGATATAGCTGAAGGGCACCGCGCTGTCGCGCACGCCGAGTGTGATCGCGCCGGTGTCCTTGATCTTCTTCAAGGTCCCGCTCAATTCCTGCGCATGAGCCGGCACGCCGAACGCGACGGCCAGAACGGCCACTATAGTGAGACAACGCATGTGCCTTCCCTTCATCCTGTTTACCCGCGGGGAGGAAAGCAATTCTGAGGCCAGACAATTTCGAGGCCAGAGAAGGCTCCGTCATAAGGAGGCCGGGCCGGTCAGGCGGTGTGCGTGCAATTCGCTGTCATAGGACCGTCATCAGACAGTTTGGTTGGCTGTCTAGATGGCGCAAGCAGCGTCAATTCTCGTCGCCGCCCGATCCCTCGCGCAGGTCCGGCTTGAGCACGTCCTCCGGCAGCGCATGTGCCACGGGCTGCGGCGTGCCGGCGATCTCCGGGCCGACCTCGCGGCCGCGGGCATGGATCAGACGCTCGTACGCCGAGACCAACGTGACGTAAGGACTGACCCAGATCCAGCCGTCGCGGGTGAACACCTGCACGTCGAAATGCAGGTGCATCGAGGTGCCGGCGGGATGATCGAGATAGTTCGAGACCACGCCGATCTTCTCACCCTCCGATACGATGCGACCATTGAGCAGGCCATCGGCGTTCAGCGCCTGCGGGTTCATATGCATGTAGCGGAAACGGATGTGCTCGGTCCGGCTGTTGATTTGCAGCGTCACGGCCTGGTCCTTGGAAGCGCGTATGACCCTCGCATCGCGCACGGCGACGATGGCGCGCTGCTTGGGATCACAGGCTTGGCGGCCTTCACCAGGCGATGGGCACTCAGCCGCGCGGATGTCCTCGCCCTGATGGCCATAACCGCCGCCGCATTGCCAGACCTCGAAACTGCGGGATTCGCAGAAGTTGTCGCGCCAGGGGTAAGCGGTCGTGCTCTCCATCTTGTCGCGCTTGGCATAGGATTGCGAGTGTACGAAAGCGGGCGCCTTCTCGAGAGGAAAGCGGATCTGTGCGTAGGCCATCACGTCGGGATGGCCGCCCTGCTTGCGATAACCGGTGTTCGGGATGATGTCGCCGCTCGGCCGATAGGTGAAGTCCGGGGAACGCGCCGCGGGACGATCGAGAATGTTGGAAGCGATGTCCGTGAGCGGCCGCATGCGCTGGCCGCCCGCCACGCGCAGCGCCTTCAGGAAGCGCTCGGCGACCGGATAGGCCTCCTTGCAGGCAAGCCGCCGCGGCTTGGCGACGCTGTCGAGGCATTGGATCGACACCACATAGGCGACGCCGAAACGGGTGAAAGCGTAGCGCACATAGCCTTCCCGGATGAATTTGCGCAGGTCCGGGTAGAGCGCTGCGAGCGGTTTGACCGGCTCGCCCTTGCCGCCCGAGGGATCGGCAATGTCATAGACGAGCGCCGAACCCGTGATCTGCACCTCGACCGGTCTTGCGAAGACCCGGCTCGGCATGCCGTCTCCGGTACCAGGCTCGAACGAAAAGGTCGCGCTGTAGCCGGCGGGGCCGGCATCGAACATGTCGACGGAATTGAAGTCGGCCTGGTAGCGCGACAGCGCGACGGTCGCTGGCGCACCATTGCGCCGTGCTTCGAAATACGCAGCAGCGTCGAACGGCAGCAGCACGGGCACGGAGCTGCGGGAGATGCCGGTGAAGAATTGCGAGGAGATCGCGTTGAGCTGCACCAGCGCCGGCATCGTGCGCGGATCATAGCGCGGCATCGAACGACGGGGCGCGAAGATGAAATCGTCCGCGACCCGGGGATGGGCGTTGATTTCGGTGCGCAGCTGATCGAGCGCCGCGCGCCAATCGACGCGCAGCGCCGTGAGCGAGGGGCTGCGGAATTCATCCGCAGTGAGCGGAGAGGCAATGAGGAGCGAAAGCGACGCCAGAAGTTGCGAGACGAAGTGGAAACCTTTCCCAACCACTGTCTCGCCCCCCGGCGGCACCTGTTGCGCTCGCGTTGGCCCCGTCAGTCCTTGGCGCGCTCGGAGTAGGAGCCGTCTTCGGTCATCACGACGATTCGGGTGCCGACGGCGATGTGCGGCGGCACCGTGGTGCGCAGGCCGTTCGAGAGCACGGCGGGCTTGTAGGACGAGGAGGCGGTCTGGCCTTTGGTCACGGGCTCCGTCTCGACCACTTCCAGCGTCACGCGCTGCGGCAGGGCGATCGATACGGGATTGGCGCCGTGCAGCGACAGCTTGACCGTCATGCTCTCCTGAAGATAGGCCGCCGCGTCGCCGATCACGTCCTTGGAGACCTGGACCTGGTCATAGGTCTCCGGGTTCATGAAGTGATAGCCGTCACCATCTTCGTACAGGAAGGTATAGTTGCGCTCTTCGATCGTGGCCTTCTCGACCTGGTCGGTGGTCTTGTAGCGCTCGGAGATCTTTACCCCGTCCGAGATTCGGCGCATTTCGATCTGGCTGACCGGGGTGCCCTTGCCGGGATGGATGTTCTCGGCGGTCACGACGACATATAGCTTGCCGTCTTGCTCGATCACGTTGCCCTTGCGAATAGAACTGGCGATGACTCTCAAAGCTGTATTTCCTGCTTGCTTGGCCCGGCTCGGGCCAGGACGTGGTCAAATTGATGGGGGACCTGGGGCCCCAAATCAGACCGCGGCACCCGTTTCGGGCCGCAACATACTGGTTTTGCCGTTGGATGCCAGCATTTTGCTGGCCTGCGGGACGGCCGGTTAATGGCGGGGGACAAGCCGATGTCGCCGTTCTGGTCCCCCTCGCGGCATCTCGACCGCCGGCCCTTCCTGCAGGCCAGGGGAGCAATCACCGGGGCTCTACGGGGATTTTTCGCCGAGCAGGGCTTTGTCGAGGTCGAAACCTCCGTTCTCCAGGTCTCTCCGGGCAACGAGACCCACCTGCACGCCCCCCGGACCGAGATCGTGCGACCCGACGGCAGCCGTGTGAGCCGATATTTGCGGACTTCGCCGGAATTCGCCTGCAAGAAGCTGCTGGCGGCCGGGGAGACCCGGATTTTCGAGTTCGCCCGGGTGTTCCGGGACCGCGAGCGCGGCGACCTGCATTTGCCCGAATTCACCATGCTGGAATGGTACCGGGCAGGCGCCCCCTATGACGCCATCATGGCCGACTGCGTCGTCCTCATCGGCCGCGCCGCCCAAGCGACCGGGATTGGCACCTTCGCCTTCCGCGGCCGGACCGCCGATCCCTTCGCCGAGCCTGAACTTGTGACGGTGGCCGGCGCCTTCGAGCAGTTTGCGGGAATCGACCTGCTTGCGACCATTTCCGGTGGCGAAGGCGACCGCGCCGCGCTTGCCCGGGCCGCTGCCGGCAAGGTCCGTGTGGCCGAGGACGACACCTGGTCCGACATCTTCAGCAAGGTTCTGGTCGAGCATGTCGAGCCGCATCTGGGGCAGGGGCATTTGACCATTCTGTTCGAATACCCATCTCCAGAGGCGGCACTGGCGCGCATGAAGGCAGGCGATCCCCGCGTTGCCGAGCGGTTCGAGATCTACGCCTGCGGTGTCGAGCTCGCCAACGGCTTTGGCGAACTGACCGACGTCGAGGAGCAGCGCAAGCGCTTCACGCAATCCATGGCGGAGAAGCAACGCCGCTACGGCGAAGCCTATCCGCTGGACGAGGACTTTCTGGCCGCGGTCGCGGCGATGCCGGAGGCGAGCGGCGTCGCGCTCGGTTTCGACCGGCTGGTGATGCTGGCGAGCGGCGCATCGCGAATTGATCAGGTGGTCTGGACGCCGCCTGCAAATGAAGCGTTAAGCGAGACATGATGAAGAGCAATCTTGCGCGCACATTGCGCGAGCCGGCCGAACTTGTCGCCGAGCAGCTGGTATCAGCCACAGCGCTGCCGGTGCTCGATCGCGTTGCCGCACGCTATGCGGTTGCGATCACGCCGGCGCTGGTCGATCTGATCGACAGGTCCGATCCCGACGATCCCATCGCGCGGCAATTCGTTCCGACTGCCGCGGAGCTCGAGATGCAGCCGGGCGAGAACGCAGATCCGATCGGCGATCATCCGTACTCGCCGGTTCCCGGGATCGTGCATCGCTATCCCGACCGTGTGCTGTTCAAGCTCGTTCACGTCTGCGCGGTCTATTGCCGCTTCTGCTTCCGCCGCGAGATGGTTGGACCCGGCAAGGAGAACGCGCTCTCGGACGGCGCCTATCGCGCCGCGATCGACTACATCCGATCGCACAGCGAGATCTGGGAGGTGATCCTGACCGGGGGCGATCCCCTGATGTTGTCGCCGCGGCGGATGAGCGAGATCATGGCGGATCTTGCCGGAATCGATCACGTCAAGATCATCCGCCTTCACACCCGCGTGCCCGTGGCCGAGCCCGCGCGCATCAGCGAGGAGATGGTCGGGGCGCTCAAGGTCGAAGGCGCCACCACCTGGGTGGCGCTGCATGCCAACCATGCGCGCGAACTGACGGGGCCCGCGCGTGCCGCCTGCGCGCGGCTGGTCGATGCCGGAATTCCCATGGTAAGCCAGTCCGTGCTTTTGCGCGGCGTCAATGACAACGCGACCGCTCTGTCGGATTTGATGCGAGCTTTCGTCGAATGCCGGATCAAGCCCTATTATCTGCATCACGGCGATCTCGCGCCCGGCACGGCGCATCTGCGAACGACGCTCGCCGAGGGGCAGGATTTGATGCGGCAGCTGCGCGGACGGGTGTCGGGACTGTGTCAGCCCGACTATGTCATCGACATTCCCGGCGGCGCCGGCAAGTCGCCGGTGGGACCGAATTACGTGTTGCCGATGCAAAATACCGCACCTGATGCGGGTGATGCGGCATCGGAAACGCGCTATCGTATCGTGGATTATTGCGGCGACGTTCACCTCTATCCGCCCGAGACCTGATTGGTCGTGATGGAGATTCTGGCTCGAGGAATGGAGGGAGAGACATGAAGAAGATCATGGTGGCAGTATCGCTCGCGGTCTTGCTCGGCGGCGCGGCGGTCGCGCAGACCGGCGGCACGAAGGGATCGACATCGGGCGGCGCGGCGTCCGGATCGCTGCCGCAGGCACCCGTGGGCCATCGCCAGCCGCGCGTCGGCGACGTGCCCAGCGAGAAGAACCTGAGCGACCCGAACGATCCCCTCAGCAAGGAAAATCAGGCGCTCGACAAGAAGATCAAGAGCATCTGCCGCGGCTGCTAGGCGCCGGAGCAGCGGGCAGGGTGCGACAGCCTCACCCCGCCCGCGATCGTTCGGTCAGGCGGAGCGCTCGTGCAGCCCTGCGCGTTTGGTGTTGCGCCGGATCTCGACCGCGTCAGCGAGCTGTTTGAGCACGGTTGCCGTGGTCGCCCAGTCGATGCATCCGTCCGTGATGCTCTGGCCATAGGTGAGCGGCTTCCCCGCCACCACGTCCTGGCGTCCGGCGACGAGATTGCTCTCGACCATCACCCCCATGATGCGGTTCTCGCCGCCGGAAATCTGGCCGGCGATGTCGGCTGTCACGAGCGGCTGGTTTTCCGGCTTCTTGCTCGAATTGGCGTGGCTCGCATCGACCATCACGAGCGGTGCGACGCTCGCTTTCGCCAGATCGTTGCAGGCCGCTGCGACGCTTGCCGCATTGTAATTCGGCGTGCTGCCGCCGCGCAGGATGATGTGACAATCCTCGTTGCCCGCGGTTGAGGCGATCGCCGAGCGGCCGAGCTTGGTCACCGCCATGAAATGATGCGGATTCGAGGCCGACTTCACCGCGTCCGCCGCGATGCGCACATTGCCGTCGGTGCCGTTCTTGAACCCCACAGGGCAGGACAGCCCCGAGGCCAGCTCGCGATGGATCTGGCTTTCGGTCGTGCGCGCGCCGATCGCGGCCCAGGACACGAGGTCGGCAATGTATTGCGGCGTCGTCATGTCGAGGAATTCGGTGCCGGCGGGCAGGCCGAGATTATTCACGGCCGAGAGCACGTTGCGCGCCAGCCGCAGGCCCTTGTTGATGTCGAAGCTGCCGTCCAGATCAGGATCGTTGATCAGGCCCTTCCAGCCGACCGTGGTGCGTGGCTTCTCGAAATAGACCCGCATCACGATTTCAAGTTGATCGGCAAGCTCTTCGCGCAAGCTCGCGAGGCGCTCGGCGTATTCGAGCGCGGCCCTGGGATCATGCACCGAGCAGGGGCCGACCACGACCAGAAGCCGGTCGTCCTGGCCATTGAGGATCGCGTGGATGGCGTTGCGTGCCGCCATCACCACGCGCGTCGCGGTGAGCGTACGCGGGACTTCCCGCATCACCTCTTCAGGCGTGCTCAGTTCTTTCAGTTCGCGGATACGAAGATCGTCGGTCGTGCTCAGCACGGCGGGCTCCTTGTCATTTTGAGACCCTGCCGGCCAATAAAAAAGCCGCCAGGTCTGGCGGCTGTTCGGACTAGATGCTGCAATTTGTCAGATTGAGCGTGATCCTCCCACCGCCAGCGAGCTGTCGTAGCTAAAATACCAATAAAAGCTGGTGGTGACGGTGATCATGGCCAGTCATATACCGCGCGATCGGCGGGTTGTCACCCCCTAAGCGAGGTGAGGATCACGGGGCGCCTCAACTGTTGCTTTTGCGTGCCGCCAGCGCCATGCCGATCAGCGTGGCGCCACCGAACAGCAGGTTGATGCCGACGAGGATGCCGATCGCCCATTCCGCCGAGCTCGGCAATCCCGTGATCACCATGAACGAGATCGCGATATCGACGAGGCCCGAGATAAGAAGCCACGACCAGCGGCCGCCCGGCTCGCGGCGGTGCTCCAGCGCGTACATGATGGTGGCGATGCCCTCGGCGAGGAAATAGGCGCCGAGCACGATGGTCAGCGTCAGCACGGCCTGCATCGGTCGCGCCAGCAGCAGCATGCCTGCGAGCACCGCGAGCGCGGCCGAGATCAGCGACCACCAGAAGCCCGGCGTGCTGCGCGCCCAATAGGTGGCGATCAATCCGCCGATGCCGCTGATCAGGAACATCCAGCCGAGGAAGATCGCAATCGCAAGGCTTGCGAGCGGCGGCAGGATCAACGCGGCAACGCCGAGCACTGCAAGCAGGATGCCTTCGAACAGGAAGGCCTTCCAATGTGCCTTGACCGTCCGGCTCATGGCGGATTGCAGCCGGGAAAAATCCTCAGGCGATGTCATGGGCGGGCTCCGGATCGACAGGTGTGTGCTCGATCCAGTCTAGTACGTGCACACCGCGCTTGCCATCCCGCGGCTCAGCCGCCGCCGTGCGCCGACGAAAAACCTTCGCCGCTGGTGCGGATGCGGTTGCGCCCGAGAACATAGATCGCGGTCGTGACGATCAGAAGTGCGAGGCCGAGCAGGATCGAGACCAGGCCGATCGGGATCAGGGCCAGGGTCAGATTGCGCTCGGGGTTGATGAGCCAGTGATGGATTGAGGTCAGCACGAAGGCGAGCCCGAGAAAGCCGACGCCGCCGCCCGCGAGCAGCAGCGCCCACATCCGGCGGAGCTGGCTGAGGCGCTCGCGCGCGACCTCGGTCCGGGGCGCGTGATGGCGCGCGACGCGCCGCACCAGGCGGATGGCGAAGGCGATCGAGCTGAAGCCGATCAGCAGGCTCGCGCCGCCCAACCACATCCGCAGCGTCGGATCGAGATCCGGCATGCGCTGGAGTGTGAGCAGCGGGAAGTCGAACGCCGAATGCAGGGCGAGCGGGCCTGCGAAGATCAGCAGCCGGCTGGAGAGACGGGCCCAGTCGCGATGATGGCGGTTCGCACCCAGCGCCGTGCCGGCGCGCGCGATGGTCAGATAGGCGCCGGCGATGATGCCGAGCGCGCCGTGGAATGGCACGGTCAGCACGCTGCGCAATGCAGCCAGCGAGCGCCACATCTCCGCGTGCTGGACGAGATAGGCGAGGTTCTCGTAGGCGGCGAAGCCCAGGCCGACCGCAGCGCCATAGACCACGGTGTCCATCGGATTGGCGAAGGTCCGCCGCTTGGTCGAGGCGACCAGCACGATCGCGATCACCTTGACCGCTTCCTCCGGCAGCGCGACGCCGAAGATCGAATGCATGGCCAGCGCCGCCCACGGGTTGTCCGGAGCCGCGACCATTTTGGCGAAAGGGGCGCGGGCCAGGCCCAGCAGCGAAATGCTGGCCGCGCCGAGCAGGAACGCGGTCCAGACCTGGGCCGGCGGTCCCGGGCGTTCCTCGGCGGCAATGACAAGCCACAGCATTAGCAGCGCCGGGGCAATGGCGGCCGTTCCGATGACGGTGGGTAAAGCTTCAATCAGGTACATCGGCGCCGAAAATAGGTTCCCTTGATCCGCTTATCCACATTGCCCGATGCGACCTTGTGTCATGCGCTTGCTGTCGCGTCGCTTAACAAGCGCGACAGCCTACGTTCATTAGGACGGTCGCCGAGGTGTAGAATATGGAGCGCAATCAATCGCATGACAGAACCACCTCGTCGTTTCTGACAACGGTCGCGCGCCTGTCATCGGATCGCGATTGGTAAGTCAGATCAAGGCAATGTGCAGGTTTCTTCGATTCACGATGAACGTGTCGCCGCGGCAAGTCCAGAGCCGGGATTGCCCCGTGCGGGCTATGCACGGCCGGGCGACGGCCTAGTCACGCCTGGTCGCGCGGGATGGCGACGCGGTCCGGCGGGCCCGGAGTTGCTCCACCTCCCAGAAGGCGCGTATGAGGCACGTGCCGAGGCAGAGCACGATGAGCAACAGCAGGAAGGCCTGATCGACGGCGGGGATGTGGGTCATGGCAATGATAAAGCAACCGCTATGCCACCGCGTTCCTTCCCGGCCTGCACCACGTGCAGGGCTGCCGCTCCCAAGCCCGCTTTGACTCAATGCGTGGTGAACGGCGGCGGTGCGTCGGGCGCCACGTCGAAAGCGCCGAGATGGAATTCCTCGCCGATGGACGCGTCCGGCTCGGAATGCTGCGCCATCAGCGTGAACGCTGCCTGCGGGTATTGCTTCCAGATATCGAGATCGCCGGCGGTGATGGTGAGCCAGCCGAAGGTGTACATGTAGCGTCCCGGCTCGGTGACCCGGCCGACCTTGTCCCAGGTGATCTTATCGACCGTGATCTTGTCGACTGCCATTCGGTCCCCCGATCGCAAGTCTGCAAATGATGCCCGGCACGAGGCGCGGACCTTCAAAAGCTTATCTCGAAATAGGGCTGCGATAGGGCGGCGAGGCCGGCGGTTCAGGCCGATTGCAGCATGGGCGAGCGGACGATCAGCCGGACGACGTCGTCCCGCGACTGCTTTTCCGCGAATTTGACAGCAAAGCCGTTTTCGAATTTGCGGATCACGCGCCCGACACAAGCGCCGACCGCAAGCGGAGTTCCCACTGGCGGATCGTATTCGCAGGATATGGCGACACCGGCCGTGGAGACGTCGATGATGAAGCAGGCATGGGTGTTGCCGTCGGCGAGCGTCAGGAAGGTGTGCGCGACCTGCGGAACGAAGCGCGCGTCATTCCGCAGCTCCTGGACACTGGCGTCCTTTTGCTTCTTCTCGAGCCAGGTCAGCTTTTCCGACATCCAGGCGCGCCGGGCCCGCGTCATGTCGAGCTCCATCAGGAAGCCCGATTTCAGCGTCGCGCTGATGGTGCACTGGAATTCGCCAAAGTCCTGGAAGTAGGAGGTCACGCGCTCGCCGACTTTGCCGACCACGGGAACGTCGACCATCATGCGGAACGGCGAGACGCGGCTGGTGCGGCAGGCGAAGGTCCGGAGCTTGCCCTCGCAATCGTACCAACGCGGCAGCGAGTAGCTGCCACTCACGGTGACTTGCACGGCACGCTGTCTGAGGAATTCTGCGACGGACATGGGCGCCAATCGTGGTTCGGAGGGTTCCGTAGTTCCACGGTAGCAATCAAATTCTAAGCAAATGATACCGGCGCTCACGAGCAGGGGTAAATTTTTGGTAAATGCGCCGGTCGAGACAGGCGGCATAGCGCCGCGATTATCAGTCCCGTGACCTCACGATCGCGTCATCCGAGCAGCACCAGCAGGGCCAGCACGCCAAGGGCCATGACGAGCTTGATCGTCGCGCAGGCCACGCTGCTCGGTCTTCTCTCAAATCCGAACCACGGCAATGAATGCTGCATCGCGCGCGTTGCGACTGCTTCGACGATGGCGAACAAAAGAGCGATTCCGGCGAGGAAGGACCACGATGTATCCGGAAGCATCCATGTCGAGAGCGACGCGGGAACGGACGCTTTCAGCGATGCCAGCAGCGCGAACCATCCGAACAGGGATACGAAGCCCTTGATGATTTCGGGCCCGATCGTGCCGGGCTCGATACGGATGCCGATCTTTCCAAGAGCGAGTTCGATGCGCTCGCCATCGCTGAAGAAGAGGAAGGCGCCGAGGTAGAGCGGAACGCGCGACTGAAACAGGAGTGCGATGATGCCGAACAGCACGGCGTAGCCGTAGGCGTCAGCGAGAATGTTCGTGCCGGCCGTAGGCGACGGCGCAGCCGTGGCCCGAGACAGCGATCTGGCGCGCGCCATGTGCTCCAGCATTCTGGCGCGCCGTTCCGGCGCGTAGGCTGCCGTCCGGTGGATCCATGGCGGCGGCGCCGGCGAGGCAATCCCGGCCTGGTCGTCCGAGGGAGATTTATGCTGCGCCATGGGCCTGCATCTGGTTCCGTCTGGACATTGGTCGGAGGCGAGGGGGAAGGAGGTTCATTGCGAGGGCGGCAGATTTCGCCGCGTCATCCAAACGTCCGGATGATGGCGCTCCCTAGCGGAATCGAACCGCTCTCTCCACCGTGAAAGGGTGGCGTCCTAACCGATAGACGAAGGGAGCAAACCCAGGGCCCCGCCGCTTTTCGCGGCACGGCCGCTGGCCGCCCGAGTCATGCCCGGCGGCTGCAGCGGGCGAACCTATAATGGCCTTTGGCGCCCTGGGCAAGCCGTTCGGGAACGGTCTTTTGGCACCGGTGGATAGCCTCCCGCCCCAGGATCAGTCGGGGCAAATTCAACGGTTTCTTAGGTTCCCTGAGCTAGCGCTGGACGGGGAGAATTTAAGCCGATGCCACCGCCCAAGAAGCGCGCAGCCCGCAAGTCGCTGTCGCAGCATGCCTGGATCACGCTCGAGGGCGGGTTCGCGGCGCGGCAATGCCTGGTCCAGGACATCTCCGCCACGGGCGCCAAGATCACGCTGGACGAGGATGCGAGCCAGCTCCCGGGCGTGATCCGGATGGCATTCGCACGCGATGCGCGGACCGGGCGGAGCTGCCAGGTGGTGTGGCGCCGCGGCAAATCGGCCGGCATCAAGTTCATCTGAAGCGACCCCCGATGGCGCGCGGCGCCGGTCCGGGCTAGAACGGCCCGCATGCGTGCGCCGCTCCTCATCCTGATCTCGTTGCTGACGACGTCCGCGGCCGCGGCGGAAGCCTTGCGTCTCCCGCCTGCGGAGCGCCCACAGGCCGGCAAGGACTTGCCGCTGAAGGGTGCCGGCGGGAGCGCGAAAGCGGGCTCTTGCGCCGCCTATGGCCGCGGCTTCCATCTGGTCGAGAGCACCGGCACCTGCGTCAAGATCGGCGGCTCGATCAGCATCGAGACCACGGTCAGGCGCTGACGTCGATGCCGCCGGACATCATGCGGCCCGAGATCATCGTCCCGTTCGTGATGTATTGCGCGCTGCTGTGGTGGGTCGGCCGCGGCCTGAGCTGGACCGCGCGGCTCGCCACCGCGGCCGTCACGCTCGTGCTGATTTTCTGCGTGCTGCTGTTCGAGCGCGGCTGGCCTTAAACAAAAAACGCGAAAACAACCCCATGCACAGTAGCCGCCACCTCCCGGCGGCGCGCGGCGAAGTGCGGATTCATCGTGCTCTCAACGGAGTTTAGGCCGCATCACCGCTCACGACATCGGCGGTGCCACAAATTGCGCAAAACCGGGCCGTTTGCCGAGCTCGGCGAGCCAGCGCGTCAGATGCGGCTGCGCGGGCCGGGTGATGCCCTCGACGCCGAGCCAGCGCCGCGCATAGGCGCCGATCGCAATGTCGGCGAGGGTGAACGCATCGCCGTCCATGAACGGACGCGTGGAGAGCAGACGGTCGGCGATGGCCCAGACCTCGGCGGCGGCATCCGCATCCTTCTGCAGCTGGATCATGTCGCGCTCGGCGGGCGGCGTGCGCACGAGGCCCCAGAACACCGGGCGGTCGACCGGCTGCACCATCGACAGCGTCCAGTCGAGCCAGCGGTCGACGCTGGCGCGCAGCTTCGGCGCCTCGGGATAGATTTGCGTGCCGCGCCCGTGCGCGAGGCAGAGATAGCGCATGATCGAATTGGATTCCCACAGCGTGAAGTCGCCCTCGACCAGCGTCGGGATCCGCGCATTGGGGTTCATCGCGAGATAGTCGGCCTCGCGGGTCTTGCCGAAGGCCATGCCGGCGTCGATGCGCTCGTAAGCCAGGCCGAGCTCGGCGAGGCACCACAGCACCTTCTGCACGTTGACCGAATTGGCGCGGCCCCAGATCGTCAGCTTTTGGTCCGGCACATCATCCTCCCCAAGCTTTTCTTGGTGTCGTAGCCCGGATGGAACGAAGCGCAATCCGGGGTGCTTCGGCAGCGTCAGTCCCGGACGACGCGTGCGCTCCACCCGACAAGCGCGGGTGATAGCGGAATCCACTGCGGCGAGCGACGCGCGATTGCGCCGATCCTCTCATGCAAAAGGTCCGCATGCAAAAAGCTCCGCCTGAGGCGGAGCTTTCGTGCAGGGTCAAGTTGGTCAGGCGATCAGCGGCCGAAGAACAGCCATAGCAAGATGATCACCGGGATCGGCACACCCAGCATCCACAACAAAATTCCGCGTCCCATCGCGTCCTCCTCCAATTGCATTGTCGAAGAGAGAACGCTGCTGGCACGGGCTTGTTCCAGCGGCGAGCCTACCAATGGCCGGTGTTCGGCATCGACGACCACGGCTCCTGCGGCGGCTTCGGGTCGCCCTTCTGCAACAGCTCGATCGAGTGCAGATCCGGCGAGCGGACGAAGGCCATGTTGCCGTCGCGCGGCGGGCGGTTGATAGTGACGCCCGCCTTCATCAGCTTCTCGCAGGTCGCGTAGATGTCGTCGACCTCATAGGCGAGATGGCCGAAGAAGCGATCCTCGCCATATTTTTCCTCGTCCCAATTCCAGGTGAGCTCGACCAGCGGCGCGCCGCGGCTCGATGGCTGCTTCTTGAGCGCCTCGAGATCGTCCGACGAGCACAGGAACACCAGCGTGAAACGCCCCTTGTCGTTCTCGATCCGCCGCACCTCCTTGAGCCCCAACGCATCCTGGTAAAACTTCAGCGCGACATCGAGATTGCGCACGCGCAGCATGGTGTGGAGGTATCGCATGGTTGTTGCTCCCTTGAACGGATGGGGTTTTGCTTTGGGCCGAGACGGCGGAGAAGGAGATAGCAGGAAATTGGGGGGAGGGGCAAAGGGTGGGTGCACGTGTGCGTGAGGGTGAAGCCCGCTGATGAAGCAAATCAGCCGGCGACTTCAATGCACTTTCACCGCAAATCCAGTGCCGCACACGCGCCACCGGCAACGTATGCGGGCCGGTCTGCTGCCGCGGCCTATTGCGCCGCGAGGCGCTTTCCGGCCTGCTCGATCGGCGGCATGAAGAGCGATACTGCGGTGCCTTCGGGGTCACGAAACTGGAACGTCTTGTTGCCCCATGGCATCGTTTTCAGCTCATGAACCAGGGTGACCTTGTCTTTCAGGCGCTCATACTCCGCATCGATGTCTTCAACCTGAAACTCGATCACGGCGGTGCGGTTTGCGCCGGGCTCGGCACTGTTTTCTTGCCAGAGCGCGACCGTCTCGGCAGCGCCGATTGCCAGGTTGGCGCCCGGCGTTACGATCTTGGCGAACACCGGCGCGAGCCATTCGGCGGAAACTCCGGTGACCATTTCATAGAACGAGACCATGATGTTGATGTCGGAGGCGATCAGGCGAGTGGAGGCGAACTTCATGGCATGTCCTTTGGTTGACCGCAGATTTGAGCGGCATCGCGGGGCTCGTCGCACACCGCTGCTGCCACCCTGATGTCAGCAGTCACGATGCCGTGCCGAGCGCGCGAACTACGGGCATGAATTGCGATGGCAATGCTGGACTGCGCCTCAAGTGAGACACGATGATCCCGGTGAAAGGGCTGGACTGCACCGTCACCGCAATTTTAGAGTCACATGGGCAGCGCGCCAGTTCGTTCGAGGCCTAAGCCCAGCCTCCAAGGAAGACGGGCCCCGTGATGACTCAACGCTTGGGCGTCCAGGTATCGAAGTTGCCGTCCTTCTTACCGACAGCTCTGGCCTTCTCAACCGAGATGCCGTCGCGGCAGGCGATGTAGGACTGAACCTGGGCGTTGGTCCCGGCTCGCTTCGCAACCCACATGTCACGCGTGAAGCCGTTCTTTGCCATGCAATCGAGCGCATGAGGGGTGCTGTTCGAGGCGGCGTGGGCGCCGATTGTTGACAGCAGCAATGCGGAAACAGCGATAATTGTTTTCATGAAATCTCCCAATGAAGCGCCTGTACAATAGCCGCCGTAAACAAAGCTACAAGGCGCTGTTGTCAGAACGCTCAACTTTCCAGATAGTCGATCGTTGGAGACTCTTCAGGTCGCTGGAGGTCGGGGCGTCGCGCCGGTCGACCGAAGGGGGACTCAATTGCAAGCTCCCGGGAGATATTGATGCGTTTTAGAACGGCACTTTTGGTTGCTTCACTCGTGGCGCCGTGGTGTGCGGCTCCGGACACGGCAAAGGCTGCGGGCAGCATGACGCTCTGCCTGCAGGCTGGCTTCTCGCAAGCCTGCTGCAAAGCCGAGGAAGCGAAGGGCGGTTTCAACGGTGACGGTGCCGATGCCTCTGCGCGCCGCTGGAATAGTCTTGCTATGTGCAAGAGCGGGAGTGCGCAGAAGATCAAGCGCTAGAAGACGAGCCCCTTCACGCGAAGCACCTCCACAGCGCTAACCGGGCCCTCAGAACGGTGATCCAAAACCGCGGAATTTGGCCACCTCACTCACGGGTGGACAGGCTTGTTTAGCCGTTGGCAGATGAACTCCTCGCGGAGATGACGCGACTAACCGCCATGGCCAATATTCTAGGCGAGCTTCTGTTCGCACTTATCCGCTCGATTGTTGCTGGATGGGCGTATGCGCTCTGGGTCAAACTGGCGACATGGCTCGAGCCGAAAATCCAACGGCGTTGGGTGAAGGTTGCCGTAGGAGGCCTCCTCGGCCTGGCAGCCTTTTTTATGATTCCGATACTGATGGGGCTGTTGGGCCTTTGAAGACAATGAAATCCGTTCTCATCCCCGCACTGGCAATCGGGGCGCCCGTCTCGACGGTGCTGCTCGTCATGGAGCAGCTCACCGACTACTCCATCGCTGTGATGGCATGGGAGATGCCGGGCATATCCGCAGCTTATCTTTTCTGGGGAGCTGTCGGCAGTTCCGTTTTCCTGGGCATCGCCATCACTTGGGCCGTGAATGCCATCGTTTACGGGGCGCCCGCCTTCGTCGTCCTCACGGTCGTCAAGCTGGCAATTCGCGGTTCGCCGAAGTGACCTGACAATGACGGTGATGCCAGATATCTACTTCTCGAGCCCGGCCTTCTGCCGCATCGTATCGATTAGCTCTGAGGCCTCTGCCTTGGTCAGATCCTTCTTGGGCAGCTCCTTGTGGGCCTGCTCGGCGAGGGTCTTGAGGTAAGATTCCTGGGCACCGGTCATCGGGTCGTCGCCGGAGACCCAATCCTTCGGATCCTTTTGGGTGTTGTCCGCCATCTTGTTGTCAGTCACGGCGATCTCTCCTTTTCAGGTTCAATGCCGGCTGACGCCTTTTGTTCCTTATTTGTTCGTGGCTGACCCATGACGCAGCAAGGGCCGCACTTGCCCCGATTCAGCGTCGGGAGATGATCACGGAACGGCCGGCAGCGATCGGCGTCTGCGCATGAGACCTATCTTGCGACTTGCCTTGCGCCCCCAATCGAGGATCGGTGCCTCAACCGCGACATGCAAGGCGGCGGCGAGACCGATGGAGAGCAGGATGCCGGCGATGATTGTCCCGACGATCGACAGACGCCACAGTCCGTCAAAGCTGGCGATCCATTTCACCACCAGATAATGGACGATATACAGCGCGTACGAAATCTTGCCGAGCCATTGCAGGATCGGTGAGAAGGATCGTCCTTCGGTCTCGACAGCGATCACAGCATGGATCAGCAATCCCGCACCTACGCCATAGGTCAGGACGCGCGCGAACTGCGCGTCGATCGCGCCGTGCACGAAAATCCAGTACCAGCCGGCCACGAACAGGCCCGCGGAAACGGCTGGGAAGTGGCGCGAAAAGCGCAATCGTCCGCTTCTCTGGAGATAGGCGATGACAACGCCGGCACCGAATTCCAGCACCAGCGGATGAAAGTAGATCCCGAACTCAAGGCCGAAGACGAGAGCAAGAATGACCAGGCCGAATCCAGCGAACAAGATCTCGAACAGCCGGTCCGGCTTGATCGCCAAGACGACCGCGACGGCGACATAGAAGTGCAGTTCGAAAGCCAGCGACCACGCCGGCCCGAGGTACCAATTCGGATATGTCCATGCGAAGATGGTTCCGAGGTCGAGAGCGGGGCGGTCGCCCGGCGCCAGCGCGATCCAGGAAGAGCTGATAAACGCCGCCAGCAACACCAGCCAATAGAGCGGAAAAATTCGGAGCGCCCGTCTGAAAGCGAAATCCAGCGGGTTGTGTTGTGCCGTCGCCGTGGTCGCGATGATGAAGCCGGAGATCACGAAGAAGATGTCGACGCCGCTCGCGAGAATCGTCAGCGCGCCCTCGGCGAGCTCGGGGCCGACCCTATCGGGTCGCGCACTGATTGCGTGTCCGCAGACCACCGACAGCGCAGCGACCCCGCGCATCGCCTGTATACCCGCGAAGATCCGCACCAAGCCCCGCCACGTTTATTGATACGCAATCTAGGCGAGAAACCCATTAAGGAACAGTTGCGCTGATGCGATAGAATGGCTGCTGGATGCGCTGGCGATGAGACATGCATCTCAAGGCGGATACATTTTGCTGAGCCTGTCATCGAAGGCACGACCATTGACGGCGTTGCCCTGCTATGCGGGTGCTTCTCAGCGGCGCCTGAGCAAGCGCCTCATCCTTCGAGACGACCGCTTCGCGGCCCCCTCAGGATGAGGCTCAGCTGCATCCGTCTCCGTTGAAGTGCTGCCGCCTACTCATTCCTCATCCTGAGGGCCCGCCGCAGGCGGGCGTCTCGAAGGATGGCCGCAGTCGAGCTTCCAGCCACATGTTTCTTCATGTGCGAGAGTCCCGCACGCGACGGCGCGTGAATCGAAAAACCGCCCCCGATTGCCGGAGGCGGTTCTCGAAAATCTGGCCAGAGAATTATCGCGACCGATATTCGCTTCGCGCGAGACGCCCTAGTGACCGGTGCCGGGCTTGGTCGTCTTTGGCGGCTTGCCGTCTTCGATCCGGCCTTCGTTGCGCAAGTCGCGACCTTCCTGGGCCTTCTTCTGGCTCTCGCGGGATTTGCCGTGTTCGTTCATCTCTTCTTTGATGAATCCGGCGCCTTCCTTCACTTTACCTTCAACGCTCATGACGATCTCCCTTGCTGGAGATGGGGCAACTCGCGGCGAGACCTGACCGTTCCGGTGCGCGCACGATTGTGAGGCGTGCATTGGCGACAGGTTCCAAAAAGATCCGCGTCATGATGGGTCATGAAATGGCCGCGCCGCCTTGTGGGAAGCGACGCGGCCGGGAAGCAAGCCGTACAGGAAACCGGCTTACTTCATGTTGCTGCGGGTCCTGGTGCCGCCCTGGTCGCTGCCGGGGCCGGAGCCGCCTTGGCCGGAGGCGTCGGGCCTCACCATTCCGCCCTTGCCCATGCCGTCATGGCTCATGCCGGTGGTGCCGCTCCTCATCGTGCCCTTGTCCGTGTTGGTCATACCGGGCTTCTGCATGTTGTCGGTCTGCGCGGCGGGGCCGGTCTGGTTCTGCGCAAAGGCGGAGCCGCACATGAGGCCGAGGGCGGCGGTCGCAATGACGAGCTTCTTCATCTCAAACTCCTGGTTGGTTGTGTGGGCCAACGGGAGCGCAGAAACCGTGTTCCTAAAACAAGGTGTTCCGGAGTGCAAAAATTCTCGTCTGCAACGAGGGTACTTTCGGTTCTGATTGACTCAGAACCGCTCCGGATTGTTGTGACGCGTTTTCTTCGCGCGAACTTGAAAACGCCCTACGCCGCAAGCCGCTGGTCGGTCGGGCCCGTCAGGTGCTTGAGCACTTCCGCATGCTCCAGGTCGGGAACCGCAATGGCCGTGTGGCTGTAGCTCGCATGGGTTCGTGAGTTTGCAATCCGGTCCAGGATCTCGCCGCCCTTGATGACGTGGAGGCCCATGCCCTCTCCGGACGGGAAGATCGCGAGCACCACGTCATAAGCCGTGATGACGGCCCGAAGCGCTTCGGCCTTGTCTTCGGCAATTTCGACGAACACGCGAACATCGGCCGCGAGTTCACGCAGCTCGTTAAAATCCAACACTGTGGGGTACTCCAACGCAACGATACTGAGAGGAGCTTGGAGGCGTTAGGTTACTGAAGTCTCAACGGCCTATGCCCAGCCACAGGTTTATCGACCAGGCGCCCCCGTCAGGCCGATAGACGCGCGGGCGTTGCCGCCTGCTCGGCGATGCGCCGGCACGGGAAGGACATCTGGAGCGGGGAGGGACGAAGCGCGCCTCGTACCCATACGGGCGTCACGCGATACACGCGTGACTTATGCGCGCTTTACTTGGCGTATCCCTGGGAGCGGAGCCACGCGATCTTGCGGTCGCCGTTGATCCAGTCGTCGGCGTCTGCCTTGCTGGTGAAGCCCTTGATTTCGCGCTGTTCGCTGTCCGGGTAATCCGCCAGGATTTTCCAGTCGTTGTCTGCAATGCGGACGGTTTTGAAGGTCACTTTTGTTTTTGCCATGCCGCATTATGCAGGAGATGGCCGGAAAAGAGAACCTGCCTTGTGACGGTCACCGGTGTGGCCCGGGCGCAGACCTCGGGGGCCAGCCTGATCGGCTTTGCGCGGCCAGGTCCCCGAAAAGGCGAAAGCCCCGCCTGGGGGAAGCGGGGCTCTCCGATGGGGGTGAAGCTTGGGGACTTCAAAGAGTTAGACGCCTCCGGGAGAAAATGGTTCAACGCGAAAACGGCGAAGGCTGCGGCATCGTTCCCACGGCGTCCGGCCCCCCGCAGAACCCCTGCTTGCGTTTTGGGCGTCGATGGGTTCTAAGCCCCGTCACTTCATGAAAGTTGGCATGAATCAGAAGCGCGTTGCGCGGTTGGACCGCGTCCTGAGCAAAGCCTGCTCGCGCGCACAGAAGGAAATTCAGACATGGCGAAGATGACCAAGACTCAGTTGATTGATGCAATTGCCGAGGGCACGCAGCTGTCGAAGAACGACGTGAAGTCGGTCATCGAGTACATGGCGACCGTTGGCTACAAGGAGCTCAACGAGTCCGGCGAGTTCGTCATTCCCGGCTTCGTGAAGATGTCGGTGGTGAACAAGCCGGCGACAGAAGCCCGCATGGGCGTCAATCCCTTCACCAAGGAGCCGATGCAGTTCGCGGCGAAACCGGCGAGCAAGTCGGTGAAGGCCTCGCCGCTGAAGGTGGCCAAGGACTCCGTCTAAGGGCTCGCTAAGGGTTCGCATTTTCGTTGCGGCGGCTCCTTTTTGCGGAGTGCTGCCGCGGAGTGCTGCAATGACTGCTTGCTTGTGCTGAACCAATAAGGAACTCTGGGCGATCGTCAGGCTTTGCTTCCGAGAGGGAGAAATCACATGACTGGTCTCAGCGAAGTAGAGATTCGAAATCGGGCCTATCACCTCTGGAAAGAGGCCGGCGAGCCTGCGGGCACGATGGACACCTTCTGGTACGAGGCCGAAAAGGAGCTTCTCGCCGAGCGGACCAAGCAAGGCGAAGTGCCGCCTGGGATGACCGACAATCTGCCGGTCTGACTGCGATGGTCTAAGAGGCGAGCGTCGACAGTTCTCAAAGCAGCCACCCGGCGTAACGCCCGGGTGGCTGCTTTGCTGTTCGGGCCACCGCTTGGATGGCGACCGCCTTAAAGAAAAACCCCGGGCTTAGGGACCGGGGTTCTTCAAGCTGGCCGCCCGCGTCGCGACGTGCCGCCAGCACCACTGAATTCGGCTTGATAACGTGAGACGGGAAAATTCGTTCCGGCCGCTAGTCCGGCGACACGGACACGTCGATGATCGCCGGCGTATCGACCTTGCGCTCGCGCCAGACGACGAGATCGCATTTGGGATTGAGCCACTGATATTCGGAGCCGCGCGCCTTCAGGTGCGCGAGCGCTGCATCATGTGCGGCGGTCCGGTCCGGCGCTTCGACCATGATCTCCACGGTCTCCTCGATCTGACGCACCACCTCGACGGCGTAGAATTTTCTGGTCACGGTCCCTCGCTCCGGAATGACTAACGGGGAGGGCGATGGCGCGTTCCCCAAAAGAAAAACCCCGCGCTTTCGCATGGGGTCTTCTTGGCTGGCGACGATGGGATTTCAGCGCCTGGCCGCCGGCCGCGTTCTCGCACTTAAGGTTGAAAACCCAAAAAGCAACCGCGGCGGCGCGCGGAAGCCTGAGGCGATGTGGCCGGCGAATTTTGCGGGGAGGGGCTGGACTTTTTGTTCTTATTTTGTTCTAGTGGGGCATCCCTTTTGGCAGCGACATTGATTTGGAGGTGCCCATGACTGTCGAGAAACAACGCGAAGTGATCAGGCTCTGGAATCAACTCAGGAAACTCGACGGCCCGGCCGCGGAAGAACTCCGCATCCAGATCCTCGAATGCTTTTCGGAGAAAGATCTGTCGGGGAAGGGCACGGCGAAGCGAGCGGCGTGATGAGCGTCGCACTACGTTGATGATAACGGGCCATCTTCCCCCACCTTCACCGATCGTTAGGAATCGTTTTGCGCTGATTTCTCGACTCCGATTCGTTCCTTGCGAACGAAATGGAGTCGGATGCAGAACAAGCCGTGCCTTCTGTGTCGATGCGGGACACGCGCTTCCAAACCAAGCCAGCGTGATGCTTCGCACGGTCCCTCCCGCGTGTCCTCGCTACGAGATCAGGCGAAGGAGACGCGACATGGATGCGTGCTGGTTTCTTGAGATGTTCGCCGAGATCGCGAAAGTGTTTTGGTATGATCGGCATCCGCGCTTGCGCAAAGGCAGGCCGTCGGTGCCGCAGGTGTCGCCGCGGTCGAAATCCCAAGACGCGATGTGAGTGCGCGATCGTTGGCGACTGCGCTCGTTTGTGTGCAAACGAAATGTTAAGATTTGCTTCGCGTCGATTTCTGCGATTCCGATTCGCTCTTCGAGAACGAAAGGCGGGCGAAGCTGGAACAAAGCCGGATGGCGGATCGCCAGAAGCTCCGCAGCCTCGGCTTTCGCGCGGGCTTGAGGCGGCTCGCCGACTTCTGGAGACGCTTCGCGCACTCCTAACGGAAGCTTGCCGCGAAGCCGATAACCGTATTCGGTTAGGTTAAAAGCGCGATCGCATTGCGCTTGCCGCTGCTTGGGATAGGTGTGTCTGGCGACGTCTGGAAACGACTTTGCCAACAAGCAATTTTGCCAAGAACGAATTCATGACACCTTTTTCAGAACCGAGCTTTTATCAGGGCGACCGCCACACCTATCGGCGCGTTGCCATCGTCGGCACGCTGTTCTGTCTGGCTTTCGTGGTGATCAGCGTCTCGCTGCGGCCACAGCTCGAGGAGACGCGTGTCGCGGTCAAAGCCGACAGGCTGATGCGCACGGCGGGCCAGCCACCGCACACGAATTAACGGTCCTCGCCGGAGATCTGATGGTCGGCGCAATTGCCTGGGCAGGCGGTGCCCCGCGAGGCGAGCGCCACGAAGCCGGCATAGCCGGACAGGTTGAGCAGGACTTCGAGCCAAACGGGCATGTCGGCCTCTTTTCTCCCTGAAGGCTACGCCAACGTGCGCGCGAAGCGCATGTTCCCGGACAAGAAGGCGCCGCGCCTCAAAGCGGGGTGGTGGGGTCGAGCCGCCGGCCGAGGACGCCTACGGACTCGCTCGACGGCTGCTCCTTAAGGAACTCGGCAATAGCCCGCGCCAGTTCGCCGTCGCTCATCGGCGTCGATGGCGGGCGCAGCGTGCCGACACCGAAACTGCGGACGATCTCGTCGTAATGCTGATCGCCGGATTTGGGAACGAGCCTCCGGATACGGGCCAGCAGCGTGGATATCGGCACTTTAGCCTCCTAGGCGCTCCCCGCTGGCAGCAATTGGGCTGCGTTGCCAATTTGCTGTCCGTGAAACTGAAAACCCCGCCAGCATTGGTGATGCTGACGGGGTCTTCGTGCTGTTGCCTCAACCGGATGGCAGAGGCATCCGCACTTGCACAAACAATTCGCGGAACGCGCGCCTGTTCCATGCGTGGCCGGATTTATTCCGAGCTCGGTTCCACAAGCTTGCGCGCAACCATCGCAACGCGCCGGCGTTGTCCATCCGAGATACGAAGGAGGAGATTCATGATGAGGAAGACACTGGCAGTTCTGGCTACCGTTGCAGCCGTCGGCCTGACCGCGGTTGCGGCGCCTGCGCCCGCCGAGGCGCGCGGCCGCGGTATCGGTCCGGGCCTCGCATTCGGCCTCGCCGCCGGCGCCATCACCGCGGGCGCCGTCGCCGCGTCGCATCCTTACGGCTATGGCTACGGCTACGGCCCGGGTTATGGCTACTATGGCGGCCCGGCCTATGCTTACGGCCCCGGTCCGTACGCCTATTACGGCGATGGACCGTACTACCGCCGCCACCATTATTACCGTCACTGGTAACGCCTGAACAAATGAAAAGCCCGGAGCAATGCTCCGGGCTTTTTTCATGCTCGGTGATCTGGTGTCGTTACGGCCAGAGCGAGGGCCGTTCCACCTTGCGCGCGTTGTCGAGCGTCGACACGAAATACTCTTCACGTTCGCGCTTGAATTTTTCCTGCGTGGCACGGAAGGCGGCGACACGGGCGGCGATCTCTTCGCGTTCGCGGATTTTGCGTTGTTCGTCCTCGGTCATGTCAAATCCCCTCTGCACGTGAGTATGTGTCCTACTGAACTCAAGCACTGCCGCCGCAATCACGTTGAGTCGCGTCAACACATGCATTGGCGCTTCTGATTGGGGCGTCAATGGGGAGGAGGCATTGCAGGATTGTGATAAGCGAGGGTCGGAAAAAATTGCCGACCGTGCCTTGCGCGGCAGTGGATAACAGCGTCAATAATCTTGTCGCTTGCGCATGTTGCAGCTAGCGCAAAAACAAATCACCAACCGATCAGCAGAACCAATCGGCCAAACCAATCGGCAAAGCAAAACGGGAGGCCGCGTTGATTGCATCGGATCTTCGCAGCGGCGTCGAGCGTCTCGGCGACATGATCGCCGAAGCCAAACGGATCGTGCCGTTCACCGGCGCCGGCATCTCGACCGAATGCGGCATCCCCGACTTCCGCTCGCCGGGCGGAATTTGGACGCGCAACCGCCCGATCCCGTTCGACGAGTTCGTCGCCAGCCAGGAGGCGCGCGACGAATCCTGGCGCCGGCGCTTCGCGATGGAGGAGGTCTTTGCGGCGGCCAGGCCCGGCCGCGGCCATCGCGCGCTCGCCTCACTCTACCGCGCCGGCAAGGTTCCCGCGATCATCACCCAGAACATCGACAATCTGCACCAGGCCTCCGGCGTCGCGAGCGACCACGTCATCGAACTTCACGGCAACACCACGTATGCGCGCTGCATCGGATGCGGGCAGGCCTATCCGCTTGATTGGGTGAAGCGCCGCTTCGACGAGGAGGGCGCCGCGCCCAACTGTCCCGTGTGCGACGAGCCGGTGAAGACCGCCACGATCTCCTTCGGCCAGACGATGCCCGAGGATGAAATGCAGCGCGCCACCGCGCTGTCGCAAGACTGCGACCTCTTCATCGCGATCGGTTCCTCGCTGGTGGTATGGCCGGCCGCGGGCTTTCCGATGATGGCGAAGGAAGCAGGTGCACGCCTGGTAATCATCAATCGCGAGTCCACCGAGCAGGACGACGTCGCCGATCTCGTGATCCGCCACGACATCGGCGAAACGCTCGGGCCCTTTGTCGGTAATTGAGGCAGCAATTTGATTCGCGGCTGTGCAAGCTGTTCATAGGTTCCGGCGAATCTCTTTTTTGTCTATGCGTCGCAACCGGGAGTGTTATCTTTTGAGTCGAAAGATTCGCGTCGCGTCGAGTTGAGAAGATTCTCTAAAGACGCGTGATTCGGCGCCGCCATTCAGGCGGGTTGCATGGCATGTGTGGGGTCCGGGGTTATGGGGTCGTCCGACGGATTTGAGTCCAAGAAGGTCGGAGTTCCCGCGGTGGGTGAACACGGCGGTGGCGGTCGCGACAGCGCTCTCAGTCCATTCACCGGACTTGGTGAGAGCAGCGCCAACCTCGTCGAGGTTCACGGCGTCATCAAATGGTTCGACGCCTCAAAGGGCTACGGCTTCATCGTTCCCGACAATGGCTGGCCCGACGTGCTCCTGCACGTTACCGTGCTTAGGCGCGATGGCTTCCAGACCGCCTACGAGGGCGCCCGCATCGTCGTCGAGTGCATCCAGCGGGCCAAGGGCTACCAGGCGTTCCGCGTCGTCTCGATGGACGAGTCGACTGCGATCCATCCGGCGCAGATGCTGCCGCCGCGCACCCATGTCACGGTGACGGCGACCAGCGGGCTGGAGCGAGCCCAGGTCAAATGGTTCAACCGGCTGCGCGGTTTCGGCTTCCTGACCTGCGGCGAGGGCACGCCCGACATCTTCGTGCACATGGAGACGCTGCGCCGCTTCGGCATGACCGAGTTGCGGCCCGGCCAGTATGTGCTGGTCCGCTTCGGGCCCGGCTCCAAGGGCATGATGGCGGCAGAGATCCATCCCGAGACGGGATCGCCGGTCTCGTCCCACTAATTCTATTCCCGCGATCGTGAGCAGAGGCGCGCTGGCTGACCGGCGCGCCTCTGGCTTTTCCGGCGATCGCCACGTAAGGACTGGTCCAGTCCCACGCCTCGAGAGCCATCCATGAATTTCGATCGAAAGGCCGTCTTCGCCGTTGCGAAGGGCTGGCTCGCCGCCATCCTCGTCATCGCCGGCTGTGCCGTCGCGAGCGCCCCCGTCCGCGCCGCCAGTTTCCAGCCGCTCGAGATCGTCACCAAAAACGGCGTGCAGGTGTTCTCGGTCGAGATCGCGACGACCGAGGAGGAGAAGCAGACCGGCCTGATGTACCGCAAGGAACTGGCGGACGGCAAGGGCATGCTGTTCGACTTCAATCCCGAGCAAGAGGTGTCGATGTGGATGAAGAACACCTATGTCTCGCTCGACATGATCTTCATTCGCGCCGACGGCCGAATCCTGCGCATCGCCGAAAATACCGAGCCGATGTCGACAAAAATCATCTCATCCAGGGGGCCCGCGCGGGCTGTTCTGGAGGTGGTGGCAGGGACGGCGCAGAAATATGGCATCCGCGCCGGCGACCGCGTCGGCCACCCGCTGTTCGGCAGCAAGTAGGCGGGTCAAGGGGCTATTGGCAGGGCTATTGCCCCCGTCCTGAGGTCTTTTGGGAAGCTTGCTGGTGCCGTTGGAAGGCTTGCTGGCGCTTTGGGAAGCGTGTATCGACGGGGCTCGCCGGACATTCGGGGTATAGCGCAGCCTGGTAGCGCGGCAGTTTTGGGTACTGCAGGTCGTTGGTTCGAATCCAGCTGCCCCGACCAGTCCGGAGGTGGGTCGGAACCGCACCAGAGAACAACAGCCCGTCGGCGAGGCGCCAGGC
This sequence comes from Bradyrhizobium canariense, assembly GCF_019402665.1. GTDB lineage: Bacteria > Pseudomonadota > Alphaproteobacteria > Rhizobiales > Xanthobacteraceae > Bradyrhizobium > Bradyrhizobium canariense. The sequence continues at coordinate 75,069 of NZ_VSST01000012.1, read as the reverse complement.
GATCCAGGCGAGAGCGCAGCAGCCGAGCATGGTGCGCGTTCAGTGCCGATGCCCGGAGCTGCCAAAGCCCTCCAAACCCTCGGCGCTCATTCCCTGCCCAACGCGACTTCTGCGCGATTTTTCAAGCCATTGGGCAGATCGGGCGGTGCGGAAATCGTAAAACTTTGTCGAACCTTTTGTCGTCGCCATGCACGTATAGGTGTTGGGGGATTTCAGCGCCCAATGCCTAACGGGCGCCGCCAAGCGATGATATTCCGCTTGCGCGGCGTTACGCTTTTCCGACCATCAGTTCGTCGCGTACCAGCCGAACGGAAACGGCAGGAACGGCCAGGCCAGCTGATTGTCGTTGGCGGCCTTCCGCGGGTCTTGCTCCGGCGTCTTCGCGGGCAGAGCAGGCGGCGTCGAACGCAGCGCCAAGCGCAGACATGCACATTGCAAATTCATCGTGGTGGCCCCCGCCCATTAATAGTTTTCAAAAATTTGCGTCAGCCTGGAAATAACCGCACGTCCTCAAAACGACGCGCTCATTCTCAAATCACACACAGTCTAGGAAAATCGGCGACCGCTTTCAACCGGTCTTGCCGCGCGCGCACAGGAAGTAAGGTTGATCGGTTAGGTTAAGGACGAGCGGTTGTTGCGGCCGTCTTCGTGACTGTTATCAGATCGGTCCGGCTCGCGACGGCTGCCTGAAATTCGTGCTCACATGATATCACAGTTCGTCGCAGTGCTCGTATCCTGTGAGTTCTGCATCATGTCTTTCGATCGCAACGTCCGAACCATCGGTCCGCAGGCGAGCTGGACCGAGATCTGGCATCTCTGGACCGTGTTCGTGCCGCGCCGCTCGATCAACGGGCAGCTGGTTTACGGCAAGGTCTGGCGCCGCCACGACGGCCGCGACTGGATCTACAAGAAATTCACCGAGTACGACAGCGAAGCGGCAGCCTGAAGCGGCGTCGCTGTCGTCCGGCGCGGTATCGCTGCCCCCTCAAGCGGCCTTTGCCGCGGCAGGCTTGGGCGGCGGCGGCTTCAGCGGCTTGTCCTGCCTCTTCGACCAGGAGATGTAATAGGCCACTGTCGTCATGATCGCGATGCCGGCGACGCTGACGAAGATCTGCGCGAACAGCGAGCCCGAGCTCATCGACAGCTCGAAATGACCGACGAAGGACAGGAACACGCCGACGCAGAACACGGCGAGCGACTGCTGGCCGCATACGATGATGGGATCGAACCCTTTCCATTCCAGGCCCGGCCAGTCCTTCGGCACGAAGCGGATCACCAGGATCACGATCACGACGAAGTGGATGAAGCGGTAGGGCGCAAGGTTGGTCTTGTCGTTCGGGTTGAACGCCGAGAACAGCCATTCCGGGAACATGCCGCCGAGGGTCGGGAAACGGCCAGCCATGGTCATGACCAGCGCAAACAGCATGTAACCGAGACAGAGCCAGAGCGTGACCGGCGCATTGATCAGCGCCATCGAGCGCCGCGCGCCGCCCATTGCGCACCAGGCGCCGAACACGAACAGCACCTGCCAGCAATACGGGTTGAAGTACCACTGTCCGGCCGGATAGGCGTTCAGGTTCAAGCCGAAATGGCGCGCGGTCAGCCAAAGCACGATGGACAATGCCATCGTCAGGTCCGGCTTGCGCAGCATGAACCACAGCACCGGCGGAAACAGCCCCATCAGCACAATGTAGAGTGGCAGCACGTCGAGATTGAGCGGCTTGAAGCGCAGGAACAGGCCCTGGCGCAGCGTCTCGGTGGCATTGTCGACCAGGCCGGCGACGTTGAACTCGTTGATCATCTCGGAATCGCCGAAGCGCAGCGCCAGATAGCTGATCGAGGCGATGTAGATCACGAACAGGATGATATGGGCGACGTAGAGCTGCCAGACCCGCTTGGTCAGCCTCGTGGCGCCGACCAGGAAGCCGCGCTCGAGCATCATCCGTGCATAGACGAAGGAGGCGGTGTAGCCGGAGATGAAGACGAACAGATCGGCGGCGTCGGAAAAGCCGTAATTGCGGGTGGTGATCCAGTTCACCACGTTGTCGGGGATATGGTCGAGGAAGATGGCCCAGTTCGCAATACCGCGAAACAGGTCGAGCCTGAGGTCACGGCCCTTTTCGGGGAGCGTGGCGTTGATGTTCAGGAAGGACATGCGACGGGAGCTTTCGGAGGGGACGGACAGGTGGGCGTCAACGAAGCAGGGCCGCCGGGCGAGATCCCGGCGCGGAAGGCGGGTACGCAATTGTCACGATGCAGCATAATGATTATACCCGTCGGCGAGGCATCCCGGGGGCCGGAATCACGGATCAGTTCCCTAAAGGTGTCTCTATACTATGCCCGCGGTTTCCACCAACTGCTACCGTGCCGCATCGAAATCGAACGAAAAGACGAACAAGAGGCCCGGACCATCCATGACCGCACGCATTTTCAAGCCCGCCAAGAACGCGATGCAATCCGGCCGGTCCAAAACCAAGGAATGGCAGCTCGACTATGAGCCCGAGCAGCCGCGCGCGGTCGAGCCGCTGATGGGCTGGACCTCGTCCGGCGACATGAAGCAGCAGATCACGCTGCACTTCCACAGCAAGGAAGAGGCGGTCGCCTATTGCGAGCGCAAGGGCATCGCCTACCAGGTGATCGAGCCAAAGGAATCGGTGCGCCGTCCGGTCGCCTATGCCGACAATTTCTCGTTCCGCCGCGGCGAGCCTTGGACGCATTGAGGGCGGGCCACGCGTCGAGACTCTGGTCATGCCCGGGCTTGCCGTCTTCGCTGAAGCTTCGCCGGCCCAACACCGAATGCCCTGCGAAGCCTTGGTGGAGCCGGGTCCCGGGCATCCTTGTTTTTAGCCCCGCGTGAAAGCCCGCGGCTGGCCGGAATAAGCCCGGGCAACCACGCGGGTTCTTCCCATCGTCCTGCCCTTGGCAGCCATTCCGCTCCGTGCTTCGCTGCCGCGCAAGACAGGCTCATGGCGAGGTGGGGGTATGGCCGGGCGTGACCAGCTCGACGGCGTCGATCTGAAAATACTCTCCGAGTTGCAGCAGGACGGGCGGGTTCGCAACAATGAGCTGGCGCTGCGCGTCGGGGTGTCCGGGCCCAACTGCGTCAGGCGGTTGAAATCGCTGTTCAGCCGCGGCGTGATCCGGGCGGTGCGCGCCGTCATCGACGAGCGGCTGCTCGGCTACGAGGTGGTGTCGTTCGTCTCGATCCAGCTCGGCAGCCAGGCCCAGCCGGTGCTGGCGGCGTTCGAGAGCTCGATCGCCGCGATCCCGCGCATCCAGCAGTGCTGGCGGATTTCGGGCGACACCGACTATCTTCTCAAATGCGTGGCGCCGAGCGTCGAGAGCATGCGCCAGCAGCTCCTGCATTTCGCCGCGATGCCGAACGTGAAGAACGTCCGCAGCTTCCCGGTGCTGGGCGTAGCGAAGGACGTGCCGCTGCCGTTGCAGAAGATCGCGGCGGCAGGATAGTTCGGCGGCAACTGTCCCAGAACGTAGCTCGCACAACGACATCCAAACGTCTGAAGGCGCGGGGGTTATTCCCTTGCTGGGATAGAAGTTCGGATAAGGCGGATAAAAAGATAAGTAACTCACCTAACTGTGACATGTGATTTGGGAAGTCCTGCAATGCGCCGAGCCGTGATTGCCGGTTCCTGGCGCCGGCCTACATGCGAGGTGTGAACCTCAGCCTGCATCGCATGCCGAGGCCTCTTTTGTGGGACCCTGAAGCAGGAAAAGACAACATGACCTCGATCTCGAAGACGTTCGTCGCATCCGCTGCGACGCTGTTTGCATCTGCGTTTCTCATGATGACCGCGCCGGCTGCCCAGGCAGAAGACTACTGCATCACCAATGGCGCCCAGGCCGCGCATGGCTGCGGATATCCGACGATGGAGGCCTGCCGGGCGGCGGCCGGCGGCATCGGCGGCTCGTGCTCGCAGAGCGGCGGCGCGAAGACGTCGACAGACGCGCTGGCCTTCCAGCCGAAGCAGACGCACTCGCGCACCAAGCTGCGCCCGGGCGGGCAGACCAACTCGAACTGATCGAGACCGGTTTCGAAATGTTGCGGCCTCCGAGTTGGATCTCGGAGGCCGCAACGGCACGACAGCCCGCGCGTCAGCGATACCGGCCGCGGAACTCGCGCGGCGAGGTACCGGTCCAGCTGCGGAAGGCGCGGGAAAAGCTCTTTTCGTTGCGGAAGCCGGCGATCTCCGCGATCCGCTTGATCGGGCTGCGACCGCGCATCAGCTCCTGCTTGGCGAGCTCGAATTTTGCCTCTTCCTTGAGATCGCGCAATGAGGTCGCCTCCTCGCTCAGGCGCCGATGCATGGTGCGGGTAGAGAGTGCCAGCTCGCTTGCGACATCCTCGGCTCCGAGACTGCGTCCGCGCGCATTGCGGAGCACGCGGCGAACGCGCTCGACCAGCAGCCGGTCGCGCCGATAGGGGAGCACTGTCAGCCGCAGCGCGCCCTTGAGCATGTTGTCGAGGTCCGCCGCGCTACGGGTGAGCGGCAGCGACAGATAATGCTTGTCGAAGGTGATGGAAGCACGGTCCGCATCGAAGCGGATGTTTCGGCAAAAGATGGTGGGATAGACCGAGACATGGCCGGGCTCGGCGTACGGGAATTCCGCGGCGCGGAGCGCGATCCTGGAATCCACGGCCCAGCAGGAAAAGCCAAGAACATAGCGAAGCAGGGTGACCAGGCAGAATTCGCGTAGAGATCCAAGGTCGCGCAGTTCACGGATGGACACGACTGCGGTCTCCTTGCCGACCGCGAGATCGAGCAGCACGTCCTCGGTGAGCAGACGATGGTGCCGGCACCAGCGCTTGAGCGCGACCTCCAGCGTCGGGGCGGTGATCGAGGCGCGGCACAGCATGCCGTAGGTGCCGAAGGGCAGCCGGCGCGAGAACCAGCCGAGCGCCTCGTCATCGAGCTCGCGCATGGCATGGCCCGCCAGCGCCTCGAACTGGCCGGCCGTGACCCGTCCACCCGGAGAATTGACAAGGTCTGGCGTTACCTGACCCCGGCTCAGCGCCTCGGTCGGATCGCGGCCGTAACGTTCGTAAGCGGCAACGACCCCGCGGACGAAGGCGGCTGGGGTCACGGCGCGGCGCGGGATCGCGGTTGCGACTTGAAAAGGCATCGGAAATCCTCTGGGAAAATCCTCGCCAAGTTTGGCGGAAAATGCAACCTTTTCGACCGCAGAAGGGCCCCGATGCCGCTAGGTTCGGTCCCCAAAAGACGGAGGAATCGCCTTGAATATTCCGAGCATCGATTTCGATCTGGGCGAAGATATCGGCATGCTGCGCGACACGCTGCGCGCCTTCGTGGAGGCGGAGATCGCCCCGCGTGCCGCCGATATCGAGAAAGCCAATCTGTTCCCGGCGGACCTCTGGAAGCGCCTCGGCGACCTCGGCCTGCTTGGCATGACCGCGCCGGAGCAATATGGCGGCTCCAACATGGGCTATCTCGCCCATATCGTCGCGATGGAGGAGATTTCGCGCGGCTCGGCCGCGGTCGGTCTCTCCTACGGTGCCCATTCCAATCTCTGCGTCAACCAGATCCGCCGCAACGGCAGTGATGCGCAGCGCGAGCGTTATCTGCCGAAGTTGATCTCCGGCGAGTATGTCGGCGCGCTCGCGATGTCCGAGCCCGGCGCCGGCTCCGACGTTGTGTCCATGAAACTGCGCGCCGACAAGCGCGGCGACCGCTACGTGCTCAACGGCTCGAAGATGTGGATCACCAATGGCGGCGATGCCGACGTGCTGGTGGTCTATGCCAAGACCGATCCGGAAGCGGGCCCGCGCGGCATGACCGCCTTCCTGGTCGAGAAGGGGGCCAAGGGCTTCAGCCACGGCCAGCATCTCGACAAGCTCGGCATGCGCGGCTCCAACACCTATCCACTGTTCTTCGACGAATGCGAGGTGCCGGAGGAGAACGTGCTTGGCAAGGTCGGCGAGGGCGTCGGGGTGCTGATGTCCGGCCTCGACTATGAGCGCACGGTCCTCTCCGGCGGCCCGCTCGGGATCATGGCGGCCTGCATGGACGCGGTGGTGCCCTACATGCACGAGCGCAAGCAGTTCGGCCAGCCGATCGGCGACTTCCAGCTCATGCAGGGCAAGCTCGCCGACATGTACGCGACCTGGCAGGCCACGCGCGCCTATGTCTATGCGGTGGGGCGTGCCTGCGACCGCGCCGATCACGCACGCAGCTTGCGCAAGGATGCGGCGGCTGCGATCCTCTATTCCGCGGAGAAGGCGACGTGGATGGCGGGCGAGGCGATCCAGGCGCTTGGCGGGGTCGGCTACACCTCCGAATTTCCGGTCGGACGGCTCTGGCGCGACGCCAAGCTCTACGAGATCGGCGCGGGGACTTCCGAGGTCCGCCGCATGCTGATCGGCCGCGAATTGATGGCTGAGACGGCTTAAAACCTTCACGCAATTGGAATCAACATGCCGCTCCATTCCAGCATCGATACGTCTTCGTCGGACTTTGCACGCAATTCCGAGGCCATGCGCAGCCTCGTCGCGGATCTGCGCGAAAAGCTGAGCCAGGTCGCCGGCGGCGGCGGTGAGGTCTCGCGCAACCGCCATACCTCGCGCGGCAAGATGCTGGCGCGGGAGCGCGTCGACCTCTTGGTCGATCCCGGCACCGCGTTCATGGAGCTGTCGCCGCTCGCGGCCTATGGCCTCTATGGCGGCGACGTGCATTCGGCCAGCGTTGTCACCGGGGTCGGGCGCATCGCGGGTCGCGAATGCGTGATCGTTGCCAACGATGCCACCATCAAGGGCGGCACCTATTATCCCATGACCGTGAAGAAGCATCTGCGCGCGCAGGACGTGGCGCGGCAGAACAATCTTCCCTGCGTCTACATGGTGGATTCCGGCGGCGCCTTCCTGCCGCTGCAGGACGAGATCTTTCCGGACGAGCGTCATTTCGGCCGCATCTTCTACAACCAGGCCCAGATGTCGTCGCAAGGCATCCCGCAGATTGCCATCGTGATGGGCTCCTGCACGGCCGGCGGCGCCTATGTCCCCGCGATGTCGGACGAGAGCATCATCGTGCGCAATCAAGGCACCATCTTCCTCGGCGGGCCGCCGCTGGTGAAAGCGGCGACGGGCGAAGTGGTGACCGCGGAAGAGCTCGGCGGCGCCGACGTGCATTCGCGGCAATCGGGCGTGACCGATCATTACGCCCAGAACGACGCGCACGCGATCGGCATCGCCCGCCGCATTGTCGGCACGCTGAAACCATCGGTGCGACCGAACCTCAACATGCATCCGGCGCGTGATCCCTTGTTTGCGGCGGAGGAGATCTACGGCGTGGTGCCCGTCGACGGGCGCAAGCCGTTCGACGTGCGCGACATCATTGCGCGCGTGGTTGATGGCTCCGAATTCGACGAGTTCAAGAAGCTCTACGGCACGACGCTGGTGTGCGGCTTCGCTCACATCTGGGGTTTTCCGGTTGGCATCATCGCCAACAACGGCATTCTCTTCAGTGAAAGTTCGCTGAAGGGGGCGCATTTCATCGAGCTGTGCTGCCAGCGCGGCATTCCGCTGGTGTTTTTGCAGAACATTACCGGCTTCATGGTCGGCAAGAAGTACGAGGCCGGCGGCATCGCGCGTGACGGCGCCAAGCTGGTGACGGCGGTCGCGACGGCGTCGGTGCCGAAATTCACCGTCGTGATCGGCGGCTCCTATGGCGCCGGCAATTACGGCATGTGCGGTCGCGCCTACTCACCGCGCTTCCTCTGGATGTGGCCGAACGCCCGCATCTCGGTGATGGGCGGCGAGCAGGCCTCGATGGTGCTGAGCCAGGTCCGCCGCGACAATATCGAGGCCAAGGGCGACAGCTGGTCGAAAGAAGACGAAGATAAATTCCGCGAGCCGATCCGCGCGCAATATGAGAGCCAGGGGCACCCGTATTACGCGACCGCGCGGCTCTGGGACGACGGCGTGATCGACCCGGCCGATACAAGGCTGGTGCTCGGCCTTGGCCTCTCGGCCGCGTCGAATGCGCCGATCGAGCCGACGAAATTTGGCCTGTTCAGGATGTGATGCGATGGACCGCTCAAAGCTCTACCGTCGTTTTCGCACGCTCCTGATCGCCAACCGCGGCGAGATCGCCTGCCGGGTGATCCGCACCGCGCGCGCCATGGGCCTGCGCACCGTCGCGGTCTATTCCGAGGCCGACCGCGAGGCGATGCATGTCGCGCTCGCCGACGAGGCCGTACTGCTCGGACCCGCACGCGCTCGCGACAGCTATCTCAATGTCGAGCGGCTGATCGGGGCCGCGCGAAAGACCGGCGCGGAGGCGGTCCATCCCGGCTACGGCTTCCTATCTGAGAACGCCGAGTTTGCGCAGGCGTGCTTCGACGCCGGCCTGGTCTTCGTCGGCCCGACCGCCGCGATGATGACCGCGATGGGCTCGAAGTCCGGCTCCAAGGCGCTGATGGAGAAGGCCGGCGTACCGCTGGTGCCCGGCTATCACGGCGAGGCCCAGGACGATGCGACGCTGGCGAAGGCGGCCGAGAAAGTCGGTTTCCCCATTCTGGTAAAGGCGTCCGCCGGCGGCGGCGGCCGTGGCATGCGCATCGTTCGCTCCGTGGATGAACTTGCGCCTGCAATCGTCAGCGCGAAGCGGGAAGCAAAAGCCGCGTTCGGCGACGACCGCATGCTGATCGAAAAATACGTCGATAACCCCCGCCATATCGAGGTGCAGATCGTCGGCGATAGCCATGGCAATCTGCTCTCGCTGTTCGAGCGCGAATGCACGTTGCAGCGGCGGCACCAGAAGGTGATCGAGGAGGCGCCGTCGCCGACGCTCAATGCGGCCCAGCGCGAGACGGTCTGCGCCGCTGCGCGAAAGGCGGCCGGAGCCGTCAACTATGTCGGCGCCGGCACCATCGAGTTCGTCTCCGACGGCAAGGACGTGTTCTTCATCGAGATGAACACGCGCCTTCAGGTCGAGCATCCCGTGACCGAGCTGATCACCGGGATCGATCTGGTCGAGTGGCAGTTGCGGGTCGCCTTCGGCGAGGCGCTGCCGCTCAAACAAGATCAGATCAAGCTCAACGGACATGCGGTTGAGGCTCGGGTCTACGCGGAGAACCCGACCAAGAACTTCATGCCTTCGGTCGGCAAGATCTCGACCTGGCGGTTGCCCGCGGAAACCGGCGGCCTGCGCATCGACGCTGGCTATCGCGAGGGCGACGCCGTCTCGCCGTACTACGATGCGATGCTAGCGAAGATGATCGCCTGGGCGCCGACGCGGGAGGTCGCGATCGAGCGGCTGAACCGCGGGCTGGAAGAGTCCGACGTCCGCGGGATCGTCAGCAACATCCCGTTCCTGTCGGCGCTGATGACGCATCCGAAGGTGAGAGCGAACGCGATCGACACCGGCTTCATCGAACGCGAGCTTGCGGTCCTGACGCAGGCACCGCCGGCGCCCGGCGAGCTCGAGCTCTGCGCCGCCGTGGCCGCTGTGATCAACAACGAGCGGCAGGCTGCGCAGGCGGACGCGAATTCGCCCTGGCAAACCTTTGGCTGGATGCCGGTCGGCCGCCGCCAGCGCAACTTTACGTTCCGCGTTGGCCACGGACCCGAGCAGAAGGTTGTGCTGAACTACGGCAGCGGCCCGTCCACACTGGTGATCGGCGAACGCGAGCTGGCGTTTGCGATTGCGCCTCGCGACGGCGGCTTCGATCTGACTCTCGACGGCGTCAAATCGTCGGTCGCGGCCGTGATCGACGGTCATGAGCTGTATTTGCGCACGCGCAACGGGCGCTTCGACCTGCATTGGGTCGATCCGTTCGGCGGCGAGACCGAGGAGCAGGCCGGCGCGGATAAGATCGCAGCGCCCTTGCCGGGCACCGTCGTCGCCGTGCTGGCGGAGGAGGGGGCCAAGCTCGAGAAGGGCGCGCCGATCCTGACGCTGGAAGTGATGAAGATGGAGCAGACGCTGCGCGCGCCCTATGCCGGCGTGCTGAAGTCGATCAAATGCAAGGTCGGCGACATCGTCCAGGAGGGCATCGAGCTCGCCGTGGTCGAGCCTTCCGGAGAATGAGATGAGCGACCCCGTCCGCATCATCGAAATGGGGCCCCGCGACGGCCTGCAGAACGAGAAGACGGCGGTCAGCGTCGAGGCGCGGATCGCCTTCATCGAGGCGCTGGTCGCGGCTGGCCTCAATACGGTCGAGGTCGGCGCCTTCGTCTCGCCCAAGGCGATCCCGCAGATGGCGAGCTCGGATGCCGTGCTGCGCGGCGTCAGCCATTTGACCGGTGCCGAATTCCACGTGCTGGTGCCGAACGAGAAGGGCTATGACGCCGCGCGCGCGGCCGGCGCCAAGATCGTCTCGGTGTTCGCCGCGGTTTCCGAAGGCTTTTCGCGGGCCAACATCAATTGCACGGTCGCGGAGTCCATCGAACGGTTCAAGCCGGTGCTGGCGCGCGCCAAGGCTGATGGTGTCAAGGTACGCGGCTATATCTCCTGCGTGCTGGGCTGTCCCTTCGACGGCGAGATCAAGCCGAAAGCCGTCGCCGATCTCGCCACCACGCTGTGGGAGCTCGGCTGCTACGAAATCTCGCTCGGCGACACCATCGGCGTCGGCACGCCTGATAAAGCCAAGGAGATGCTGCGCGCGGTCAGCGCCAACATCCCGCCCGCCAATCTCTCGATGCATTTCCACGACACCTACGGCCAGGCGCTCGCCAATCTGTATGCGGGGATGGAGGAAGGCGTCCACGTCATCGATGCCGCCGCCGGCGGCCTCGGCGGCTGCCCCTACGCGCCGGGCGCGACGGGCAACGTTGCGACCGAGGACGTCGTCTACATGCTCGAGGGCATGGGAATCAGGACCGGCGTTGATATGGAGAAGCTGCTGGCTGTCACGAACGAGATGAGTCGCGTGCTCGGCAAACCGCCCGTGAGCCGCGTGGCGTCCGCACTGAATGCAAGGAAGAAGCGGGCAGCTTCGTAGGGTGGGCAAAGGCGCATAGCGCCGTGCCCACCATCTTTCCACGATTTCGATCTCAGTGGTGGGCACGCTTCGCTTTGCCCACCCTACGTGCGCTCAGGCTGCCTTCAACCCAACATCGGGCAGGCGCGGCCGGCTCTTGAGCGCCTTGGCCATCATCGCCTCGACCTCGGCCTTCTCCTGCGGCAGCAGCGCGAGGCGGGGCGGGCGGGTCAGCGCGGTGCCGCGGCCCATGATGTGCTCGCACAGCTTGATGCACTGGACGAGGTCCGGGCGTGCGTCGAGATGCAAGAGCGGCATGAACCATTCGTAGAGCGGCATCGCCTCGGCATAGCGTCCGGCCTTGGCCAGGCGAAACAGCGTCTCGCCCTCGCGCGGAAAGGCGTTCGACATGCCGGACACCCACCCCACGGCGCCCATGGCGATGCTCTCGACGATGACGTCGTCGAGGCCGGCGAACAGCACGAAGCGATCGCCGACCATGTTCCTGGTGTCGATGAAGCGCCTTGTGTCGCCCGAGGAATCCTTGAAGCAGACGACGGTCTCGACGTCGGCGAGCGTGGCCAGAATGTCGGGGGTGACGTCGTTCTTGTAGATCGGCGGATTGTTGTAGAGCATCACCGGCAGGTCCGTCGCGGTGGCGACGGCGCGGAAATGCGCGGCGGTCTCGTGCGGCTTGGACGAATAGACCAGGGCCGGCATCACCATCACGCCGTCGATGCCGACGCGCGCGGCCTCCTTCGCGGTTTCGACTGCGAAGGCCGTGGTGAATTCGGCGATGCCGCACAGCACGGGCACGCGGCCGGCCGCAACGGATTTCGCCGTCTCCATGATCGCGACCTTCTCCTTGCGCTCCAGCGAGGTGTTCTCGCCGACCGAGCCGCAGACGATCAGGCCGGAGACGCCATCACGGATCAGTCCGTCCATCACCTTCGCGGTCGCGTCGATGTCGAGCGAGAGATCGTCGTGGAATTGCGTGGTGACGGCCGGGAAGACGCCCTCCCAGGAAACGCGGCGGCTCATGATTTGACTCCGAGTGGATTTGGCCGGCGGGGGGCTGGATCCGCCGGGGTTCTTGGAAGGGGATGGCGGTTGGGGTCAGAGCGTGGCGCCGACCTTGCGCAGCTCGGCGAGGACGGGCGCCTTCGGCAGCCAGATCTTGTCGAACTCGGCAATGACGGCTTCGGTATCGCCGGCCGGCACCTGGCGGATCGGGATCGGGGCATTGCGGAAATTCTCGATCAGCGCGGGCTCGTTGGAGGCCAATTCGTCGATCTGCGCATCCAGCGTCGACTTGACGGTCTTGGCGATCAGCTCGCGGTCGGCGGCGGGGAGCGACTGCCAGACCCGGCCCGAGAGCACTGCGGCCATCGGCATGAAGACGGCGTTCATCTGCAGGATCACCTTCGACACCTTGTCGAAGCGCTGGTTCCAGGAGAATTCGAGATCAGCCTCGAGACCGTCGACCTGGCCATTGGCCATCGCGTCGAACACCTGCGGCGTCGGGATCGGCGTCGGAGCTGCACCCAGCGAGGAATAGAAATCGCGATAGACCGGCGTCGGATTGATGCGCAGCTTCATGCCTTTGATGTCGGCGAGCGAAGTCAGGTCCTTTGAGGAGAATACCGCCCGCATGCCGGTGATGCCCCAGCCGAGCCCGATCGTTCCGGTCTCCTGCGGCAGCACCTCGAACAGCTTCACCGCCGCCGGATGCCGTACGAATTTCGCCACTGCGGGCGTCGAGCGGACGATGTAGGGCGCATTGATCGCTGCAATGTGCGGCACGCGCGAGCCGAGCTCTGCGGCCTGGACGAAGCCCATGTCGAGCGCGCCGGACTGCAATTGCTGCATCATCGCGGGCTCGTTGCCGAGCTGGCCGGAGTGAAATACGGTCAGGGTCAGGCGGCCGTTGGTCGCCGCCTTGAGATCTTCACCGAATTTGAGCGCAGCCTTGTTCCAGGAATGGCCGTTCGGCGTAATCAGGCCGAGACGGAATTCCTTGGCCTGGGCGAGCGCCAACGACGGCGCGAACACCGATGCGGCGGCGCTGGCTGCGAGAAAGCGGCGGCGTGAAAGCGGCATGGTCGGGCTTCCTTTTGGACGGGCCTATTTGATCAGGATCAGCGAGAGTGACGGATAGAGCGAGAGCAGCACCAGCAGGACGCAGGAGATGACGAAGAACGGCAGCGTCACCATGAACATCTTGCCGGGCTTGGCGCCGGTGACAGCGGCCGCGACGAAGAAGCAGAGCCCGACCGGCGGCGACAACAGGCCGAGCACGAGGTTGATCACCACCACGACGCCGAAATGCCTGGGATCGATGTGATAGACGTCGGTTGCAACAGGCAGCAAGATCGGCACCGTCATGATCAGGCCGGGAATGCCGTCGATGACGGTGCCGATCACCAGCAGGATGACATTGCAGATCAGCATGAAGCTGATCGGGTCCTTGGCGGCCGTCTGGATCCAGGCGGCGGTTTCCTGCGGCACCTTGCCGAAGATCAGCACCCAGGAGAACACCGCCGCGGCGGCCACCAGGAACAGCACGATCGCCGAATAGATCGCGCTGCGCAGCATCATCTGCGGCAACTGCGAGAATTCGAACTCCCTGGTCCAGAACTTTCCGACCAGGGCTGCGGCAACGGCGCCGACGGCGGCGGATTCCGTCGCGTTGGCGAGACCGCCGAGGATGGTGCCGACGATGACGATCGGGATCAGTAGGGTGGGCGAGGTCCGCAGGATCGTCGCCACGCGCTGCCGCGGCGTCTGATAGTCGGCGCGCGGATAGTTGTAGACGTATCCCATCAGCGCAATGACGACACAAAACATCACCGTGAGGATCACGCCGGGCACGATGCCGGCGATCAGCATGTCGCTGACCGAGACCTGTGCGAGCACGCTGTAGACCACGAACATCACCGAGGGCGGAATGATCGGACCGAGCATGCCGCCATAGGCGGTCAAGCCCGCCGCAAACGTCTTGTCGTAGCCCTTCTTCTCCATCTCCGGCACCATGATCTGGGCCATGATCGCGACCTGTGCGGTCGCTGACCCCAGGATCGAGGAGATGAACATGTTGGCGAGGATGTTGACGTAGGCGAGGCCGCCCTTGAGCGAGCCGACGAAGGCCATCGCCATGTCGACGATGCGCCGCGTGATGCCGCCGCCGTTCATGATCTCGCCGATCAGGATGAAGAGCGGGATCGCGATCAGGCCGTAGCTGTCGACGCCGCCGAACAGCTGGAGCGGATAGGACTGGAACAGCACCGGATTGCCGGATGCGGCGATGTAGACCAGGCCGGCGAGACACAGGCAGAGACCGATCGGTACGCCGACCAGCATGATCGCGAGGAAGGCTGCCGACGTGATCATCAGTTGACCCCGTCGAGCTCGGAGAGCGCAAAGCCCTTCGGTGGGATGCGCGGGACCAGTTCGAGATCTTCCAGCAAATTGGCGAGACCATGCACGGTCATCGACACCGCGAAGATCGGCAGCGTCAGATAGAGCACCCAGGTCGGCCAGTTCAGCGTCTGGGTATGCTCCGTGTAGAGGAAATTGAAGGTCTGGGCCGCCAGCTTGCGCCCGTCGAAGCCGGCGCGGGCGAGGCCAATCGGGTCCATCCAAAGCACGCAGGTGACGATCAGGGCGAGACCGAACACGACGACGAGGCCGGTCGAGATCACCTTCGCGATCTTCTGGGCGCGGAGCGAAAGACGTTCCGTCAGCATCGTCACCGCGAAATCGAGCCGCAGCCGCGTCATCGCGGAGGCGCCGACGAATGTCAGCCAGACCACGCAATAGACCGCGGACTCGTCGATCCAGTAGATCGGGAAATGCGAGTAGCGGGTGACGACGTTGACCAGGATCAGGGCGGTGAGCAGGTACATCAGGCCCATCAATGCGATCCGCTCGACGGCGAGCAGGGCGCAGGAGGCGCGGACGACCATGCGTCGAACGCTGAACGCGCGCGTGGCCGGCATCGTCTGCTCGATCATGAAGAGGCCCCATTGCCCGCAAGATTTGTCGTGCGATGGCCGAATGTATAATTTATACATTTTGGCTGTCAAATGGAATCGCGGATTGCGTCGAAGGCGTGCACGCGCTTTTTGCGGGGACGCGATGACCTCAACATGCAAGACAGGGACCGTTCCGGCCGGCCGAGTCGGAGAGGGACGGAAGATCGGATGAAACTGCCTCTGAAGCATCGCACCCTGTCGGCTGCGATCGTCGACCAGCTCCGGCAAGCAATCCTCGACGGGACCTATCCGGCCGGATCGCAACTGCGCCAGGATGCGCTCGGCGAGGCCTATGGCGTCAGCCGTATCCCCGTGCGCGAGGCGCTGTTTCAGCTCGAAGCGGAAGGCCTGGTGCGGATCGTTCCGCAGAAGGGCGCCATCGTCTCCGAGCTGTCACTGGACGAGATCAACGACGTCTTCGACCTGCGCCGGATCCTGGAGCCGCGGCTGCTGGCGCACTCGGCTCCCCGGTTCACGGCGGAGGATTTCGCAGGGCTCGACGACATCCACAAAAGCTTCGAGAAGGCGATCAAGGCCCGCAACGTCAGCGAATGGGGGCAGCTCAATGCCGACTTCCACATGGCGCTCTACATCCACGCGCCGCAGCCCCGCACCCGGGCGATCGTGCTGTCACTGCTCCAGACCAGCGACCGCTACACGCGGCTTCAGCTCTCCAACACCAAGGCGATGGGCACGGCGGAGAAGGAGCATGCCCATCTGATCGCGCTCTGCCGCGCGCAGAAGATCGAGGAGGCCTGCCGGTTTTTGGAGCGTCACATTGAAGCCGTGCGCAAAGATCTGCTGCAGGTGGTGGGTGGCGGCACGCTCGCGCCGAAGTCGCGGCGGAAGCGCGAGTCGTAATCGACGCGCTGGTAGGGTGGGCAAAGCGAAGCGTGCCCACCACTTTTCGCGGAAGCACAGAGAGGTGGTGGGCACGGCGCTGCGCGCCTTTGCCCACCCTACAGCACTTGCGATTGCCGCTACCTGCTCCCGTCCGGCCCCATCACCAGGTCCGGCAGTGCGGTCGAGATGCCCGGCACGAAGCACAGCAGCAGCACCGCGAGCATCATCAAGAGCACGAAAGGAAGCGTGCCCCAGATCACCTCGCGCAGGGGAATGTCCGGCGCGACGTTGCGGATGACGAAGATGTTGAGCCCGACGGGTGGATGGATCAGTCCCATCTCCATCACGATGGTCATGACGACGCCGAACCAGATGATGTCGAAATTGGCGGCACGGAGCGGCGGCAGGATGATCGGCGCGGTCATGAGAATAATCGAGACCGGCGGCAGGAAGAAGCCGAGCACGACGACCATGACGAGGATCGCGAACAAGAGGCCCCAGCGCGGCAGATGCATCGCGACGACGGATTCGGCGGCCGATTGCGAGATGTGCAGATAGCTCATCACGTAGGAATAGAGCAGCGACATGCCGATGATCATCATCAGCATGGTCGATTCCCGGATCGTCGATTTCAGGATCGGGGCGAGGTCGCTCGGCCGCCACACGCTGTAGATCGCCGCGATCAGCGCCAGCGCCAGGAGACCGCCGAGGCCGGCAGTCTCCGACGGCGTGGCGTAGCCGCCATAGAGCGCGATCATGACGCCGGTGAGCAGCAGCACGAAGGGGATTACGCGTGGCAGCACGCTGAAGCGTTCCGCAAGCGTGTACTCGTCGCGGGCGAGGATCGCAGCTTCCGGCCCGCCGTTCTTGTAGATCGCTTCGGCCGCGGCGTATTCCTGGCGGAAGCGGATCACGGCGTAGACGCCGAACAGCGAGACCAGCAGCAGGCCGGGCCCGATGCCGGCGAGGAACAGCCGTCCCAGCGATTTTTCGGCGGCGACCGCAAACAGGATCATGGTGATCGACGGCGGGAGCAGAATGCCGAGCGTGCCGCCGGCGGCGATGATGCCCGCGGCAAAACCACCGGAATAGCCGCGCTTGCGCATCTCGGGGATGCCAGCCGAGCCGATTGCCGAGCAGGTCGCGGGCGAGGAGCCCGCCATCGCCGCAAACAGCGCGCAGGCAAACACATTGGCGACGCCGAGGCCGCCGGGGACGCGGTGCAGCCAGGCGTGCAGAGCCGAATAGAGATCCTGGCCCGCGCGAGACTTGCCGATCGCGGCGCCCTTCAGGATGAAGAGCGGGATCGACAGCAGCGTGATCGAGGCCATTTCCTCGTAGACGTTCTGCGTCACCGTATCGAGAGAGGCGGCGGGCATGTAGATGCCCATGAACACGACCGCGACCGCGCCGAGCGCGAACGCAATCGGCATGCCCGAAAACATCACGACCAGCGTCGCAATTCCGTATGCGAGGCCGATACCGAAAACGCTCATGAACGCCTGGCTCCAGCGAAAGGCAGCGCAAGCTGCACGAAGATCTGGACGCAGAGCAGGCTCATGCCGAACGCCATCAGCGAATAGGGGATGGCCAGCGGCGGCGACCACATCGAGTTCGAGACCTGGCCGTCGACATAGGCTTCATGCGCCAGCGTCCACGACTTCCAGGCGAAGAAAGCGCAGAACAGAAGCGTCACGGCGTCGACCAGCCACAGCCTGATCCGGTTCGCCAGCGGCGAGAGCAGGCCGACGAAGGCCTCGATGCCGATGTGACCGCGGTTCTGCTGTACGTAGGCGGCGGTCATGAAGGTGGCGCCGACCAGCAGGAACACCGCAGCCTCGTCCTGCCAGTAATTGGCGGCCTTGAACAAGGCGCGGCTGAGCACGCTGTAGCTCAGGATGGCGCAGGCGGCGATCAGCGCAATCGCGGCGAACACGACGATGATGTTGTTGAGGATGGCGAGACCGCGATCGATCGCCGCCGCAAGGCCAGTCCTTGCGGCAGCGTTGGCCTGGTCGTCACGATCCGGAAGCGGACCGTGGCTCATGCGGCGACGTCGGTCGCGAGCTTGAGCAGGTTGGCCGAGGTCGCGGTCTTGGCGCCGTAGTCTTTCCATGCGGTGTCGCGGGCGATGTCGCGCCACTTGCCGACGGTCGCGGCATCGAGCGCCGAGACCTTGGCGCCGGCCTTCTCGTAGACCTTGGCGACCTCGACGTCGTCGTCCTGCGCGCCCTTGCGGCCGAAGGCTTCGAGCTCGGTGCCGACCGCGAGCAGGACGTCCTGCTGGTTCTTCGGCAGCTTGTCGAAGATCGCCTTCGACATCATCAGCGGCTCGAGCATGAACCAGTAGGACGCGCCTGCGCCCGAGGTCAGCGATTTCGCGACCTCTTCGAGGCGGAACGAGATCAGGCTGGTCGAGGAGGTGATGCCGGCATCGCAGGCCCCCGTCTGCATCGCTGCGTAGATTTCGTTCGAGGGCACCGACAGCACGGATGCGCCGGCGGTCTGCAGCACCATGTCCATCTCGCGCGAGCCGCCGCGCACCTTGAGACCCTTGGCATCTTCGGGGGCCACGATCGGCTTGGAGCGGCTGGCGACGCCGCCGGCCTGCCACACCCAGCTGAGCAGGATGATGCCCTTGTCGGCGAGGAAGTCGGTCAACGCCTTGCCGACCGGCTCCTTCTTCCAGCGCATGCCCTGGTCGTAGGTGGTGACGAGGCCCGGCATCAGGCCGATATTTGTTTCCGGCAATTCGCCGCCGGCGTAGGGCATCGGGTAGAGGCTGATGTCGAGCGCGCCCTTGCGCATCGCGGAGAACTGCGCGTTGGTCTTGATCAGGGAGGAGTTCGGATAGATTTCGGCGGCGATGTCGCCGTTGCTGCGCTTGGCGACTTCGGCGGCGAACATGCGGCAGAGCCGGTCGCGGAAATCGCCCTTGTCAACGGTGCCGCCCGGGAATTGATGCGAGATCTTCAGCGTGGTCGCGGCATGCGCGGTGCCGGTGCTGAAACGGAGAATGGCGGGTGCGGCGACGGCGGTCGCGATCAAGTGGCGGCGCGTGAGCATGGTGTGATTCCCTTTGGACGTTTCTTGGACGGTTCTTGCTTGCTGTGATTTTGGGCGGGTCTTTGAGACCGTGCTGAGGCCCATCCTAGCCGGTCTTTCAGACAATGTTCTCTAGTCTGATAGTTCGAGACCGAATGCCGCGGCAAGTGTCGACCATGCTGCGTTGCACACTTCTGGGTGTTTCTGCATCCGTCCAACGAAGGGGCGGCGGGGGCGCAGAAATTTATCAGCGGTCGCGTAACAACGCCCCGTGGCAATCCGTCGAGATCAGATAGCGGCGTCCGTCGCTGACAAACATCATCTCGAAGGGAAGACCAGTCATGACCATTCGTACCCGCATCGCGCTCGGCGTTTCGGCGGCCGTTCTCTCGCTCGGCCTCGCGCTGTCGCCGGCCGCCTTTGCCCAGGACAAGATGGGCAAGGATGACGGCATGATGAAAAAGGACACGATGTCCAAGGACGGCATGAAGAAGGACACCATGTCCAAGGACGACGGCATGAAGAAGGACACGATGTCGAAGGACGGGATGAAGAAAGACGACGGGATGATGAAGAAGCACTGATCTTCCATCGTCGAGGCGGCGCTTGCGACAGCCAGACGCGCGCCAAAAATCCGGGGGCGGTCACGTAGACCGCCCCCGGAGTATTGTTTCAGTCCAAATTCAATTGAACGTGACTTGCGAACGTTACTTGCGCTTCGCCTTGCGGGCGGCGTAGCGGGCGTCTCGCTTGGCCTTTTGATCGGCCTCGGCTTCGGCGGCCTTCGCGACGGCTTCTTCGGCTTCGCGGGCGATCCGCGCGGCCTCGAGCGCGGCAGCCTCTTCTTGAAGGCGCTTCTGCTCGGCCTTTTCCGTCTCGCGCGCAGCCTTTGCCTCGGCGCGCTTGGCCGCAAGGGCCTCGCGCTCCGCACGCTTCGCCACAACCGCGGGATCATCCGGCCCCGGCTGCGACTTGAATTTGTTCAAAAGGTTTTTGCGTGCTTCCTGTGCCGCCTTTTGCCGGTCGGAGAAGCCTGGTTCCCTAAATCCACTCATCGGCGAACCTTGTCATCCTCGCTTTCGATCCTACATCACTGCCTGTTGGTACGTCGGCTGGGCATAGCGGGCGCCGCGCGACGCAGATGCGTGTACATCGGCGCGCGCCGTGATGCCACCTATAATCGCAGCCGATCAGGTAGACGAAAATCGCCGCCCCCGACGATCTCTCGTAGCCCCGAAAAACTGCCGAATTGTGATGCCCCTCATAAGGGGCACCAGGGCGGCGCCTAGCGTCCCGCCTGGTATGAGACGCGGAGCACGGGCATGACGATCTCAAGACTGAGCCTGAAGGCGCTCGCAATCGCCGTCGCGGTGGCAACCCTGGCTGGTGTCACGCTGCTCTTCGCCAGCCCGCAGCCGATCGAAAGTGCCGTCCTGGGTGCAGATTGGGAATGCACCCAGACTGCGTTTGTGCTCACGACCTGCGCACCGCGGGCCCAGCAGGCGATCCCGGCCGCCGAAACCTCGCGCAAGGAAGCGATCCGGCCGACGCGGGGCTAACCGGGAGAAGCTGGGCGGGATGTGACGCCACGCCGCAGAGGTGATAAAGCCCGCTCGCCCCGTGATCGGTCAGCCATGTCCAAGTCCGAAGCCAAGCCCGAGCCTAAGCCCAAACCGGGCGCGAAGCTCAAATCCCCTCCAAAACCTCAATCCGGTGACAACCGCCGCGGCGCCATCGCCGGCTTGATCATCGCGATTGTCATCCTCGGCGTCGGCTGGTGGCTCGCCCGCGATCTCACCTCCGCGAGCAAGATGCAGGACTGCCTGATGTCCGGGCGAAGCAACTGCAATGTGATCGAGCCGGCCCGCTAGAGGCACTCCAGAGCGGCCCGCGCGGACGAAAAAATGTCGTGATCTTAATCATTTGTAACGGGACTTGGCCGACCAAAGCAGGTCAGTCATGTCAGCCGGCATCAGCTCAGCGCGAGCCGAATCGTCTATCGCGCCAGGCATCACGGCCATCGACGGCAATCGAGAGAGTAGGGGGCAAGCACGCATGAGTGCGTCCAGTCGCATCAAGATCATCATTCCCTTGGTTTCGGCCATGTCATTGCTCGCCGTCCCGGCGCAGGCTCAGGACGCGCGGCCGCCGAGAGACGCCGCCCAGCCATCGCCCGGGCCGAGCGCAGGTGCGCCGCCGCAGAACATGCGCAAGGGGCTGCCGCCGCAGCAGGCTGCCCGGCCCGTGCTACAGCCCGGCGGCCAGCCTCACGCGGGCGGTCCGGGCTATGCAGGTTCTGGTCCGCGCAATGCCGGCGGTCCGCCGCCCGGACGCAATTACGCCAGGGGTCCCGCACCGGCGCGCGATTGGGGCGGACACACCTATCGCGGCCATCTCGCCTGGGATGGCGGACGCTGGCGCCACGAAGTCCACGACGGCCGCTCCGGCTGGTGGTGGGATGTGGGCGGCGCGCGGTATTATTATCCGCAGCGCATGGAAGGGCCTCCGGCCTACATCTCGGAGGATTATTACGATGACGCGCCTGTGGCCTACACCCCGCCGCCGGTCGCCTACGAACCGCCGCCTCCGCCGCCGCCGGCGGATCCTGGTGCGAGCGCGCTTGGCGGCGCTATCGTCGGCGGCGTGCTGGGGGGCCTGATCTCGGGCAACGCCTCGGGCGCGGCCGCAGGCGCCGTGATCGGCGGTGCCACCGGGGCGATCGCCGGCGCGACGGCTGCTTCGCGCCCCGGCTACTATTTGGCCCAGGGCAACTGCTACTACCGCTATCCGAGCGGCCAGTATGTGCAGGCCGATCCCCGGGCGTGTTACTGAGCACTCCAGGCGAGACCTGAAGCGATGAGGCGGGCGAAAAGTCCGCCTCTTTTCGTTTTGCGCTGGCCGTCAGCTGGCCGGGAATTGATTCAAGGGGGATCGCCCGCGCGTCAGGACACCAGCCAGCTGAAGAACGCGATCGCGGCCCAGACCAGGCCTGCGATCCAGGCCAGCATCACGATGCCGATGGTCGCAAGATAAGCGATGCCGAGCGGGTCGGATCTTTCGCGTCGCGTCGGGACGGCAATTTCGGCTGCGGCTTCTTGCGTCATGACGGGAATATCTCCCATGCCTTCTCCCTCTCTGGGAGCGCTGAGAACTGTTTAGCGGAGGCGCCGGGCGCCGGCTGTGACGCACTTCACAGATCGGTACGCACCAAGCCCACAATCGGGGCGGATCGTTCGACAGATGCGTGAGCTGGATCGCGTCGCAAATCCGTGTCGGGAGGCATTAACCCCGCAATCATACGGACGAAATTGCCACGCGCTTGTCCAGATCGTCCGGCTAGAATTGCTTCATGTGTACCAAGTACGATCCACAGCACGAAGCCGAGGCGGCGATGAAGCGCGCCGTGGCGGCCGATGGCCCCGACCGGCAACGTCTCATCGAGCTGGCCCTGGCCTGGCACCAACTCGCCCGCGACCGGCGCGAAGAGCGGACGGACTGAGCCCACGCTCTTACGACAATATCCGTATTCAAAGAAAAACCCTGTGCTCGGGGGGACGAGCACGGGGTTCTCGAGAGCCGATCGGGGCTGGCAAATCGGCACCACTCGATATCGAACGCGCTGATCGCAGGTTCGTTCCGCGCCCCCTCAATTCTTTTCGCGCGAAGATCATGAAGGGCGACCGGGGGAGGGCGTCTTGCCGATGGAACGTCGGTTCCCCGCCGACGTTGAGCCGCTATGACCGATCCCGAGTTGCGCGCACAGTCCTTCGAGATTGCCTGGAAGTATCTCGACCAATCCGGCCTGCTTACTGGCGAGCGCAGGGACGCGGCCCGGTTCATCCTGAACAGGATCGACCGCATGATGTTGGGTGGCGAGAGGCGACGATTGCTGCTGTCCAACGCCGCGATCGACGCCTACCGCTTCCGGCCCGTGCTCGTGACGCTCGAGGCCTGACGCGAGCCGTCGAAACGCGACGTTAAGACTCGTTCGGGCGACGATTTTCCGATCGCGTTTCGTTTCGGAGAACGAAGCGGAGCAGGACCGTGAACAAACAAAAAGTCCCCGAGGGGACTTGCTGGCTCAGGCTGCTTCCGACTTCGGCACCGCGTCGGCATTGACCGAAAGCTTGACGACATCGCCTTCGACGGCACCGACATATTTCGTGTCGATGTAATGATGATGGTCCTTGTGACCTTCCGGGCTGTCCTTCCGCGTCAGCTTGATGCGGTTGCCCTCGACGCGGTCGACGGTGCCGACATGTGCGCCGTCCTTGCCGACGATCTTCATGTGCTCTCTGATCTCGCTCATGATGTTCTCCTTGTGCAGTGTCAACGGCGAGGACCGGTCTTCGTTGCAAGGATGAGCGCGGCCGACTGTTTGGAGCCAATGCGTTCGCCGAACGTTGAAAGGCCGTCGCAATTGCCAAGACCACCTTCGTCAAGATCCGCATGGAGACCTCCGAGGCCTATCTCGAACGAAAGCACAGGGAAATCGGGCTGCTGAACGATTGCCTGAGGAGCCCGCTGCATTTGGCTCGGCCGCAATCGGTCGACGAGGTCGTGGTCTCCAAGTTTCAGCTCGCCGCCGCGCTACGCGCGGAGCATGCGCTCCAGGACTGGAAGGCGACGGAGACCGCCTGGTCGCACGCGGCGTCTCCCAGCAGCGGTCCGTTCGTGTTCAGCTACGATTATCAGCGCGCGGACCTCAAGGTGCGTGGTCCCTCGTTCTACGAACTCGAGCGGAGCTGCGGGAGCGAGGCGATCTATACCGCATCCGGCATGGCCGCGATCTCCGCGCTGCTGCTCGCGTCCGCACGAATCATCGGCAAGGCAGACGTCGTGGTGCTGCCGGGCACCTACGGCGAGACACTGGAGCTGATCGAGAGCCTCGTCCCCCATTTACGGCTTGTCACCGCCAGCCTCCCGCTGGGCGAAGCGTTTGCTGCGGCAGCCTCGCCACGGTTTCTCCTGCTGGATTCATGCGCCCCTGCCGCGGCGTTCGAAGCGGCTTTGCGTTGCGACGGTTCGGGGCTCGACCTGTTGATTTTCGACACGACATGTTTCGCCGGCAGATCGGGGCGCATCCGGCGCGTTCTGAGATGGGCCGCGCGATTGGACATTCCGGTCGTGTTGGTGCGAAGCCACAACAAGCTGGATTCGCTCGGGGTGGAATACGGCCGGCTCGGCTCTGCCGTATTCGTGCATTGGAGCCGGAAAGACCTGAATGCAGGCCAGCTGCTGTCCGAGAGCCTGGCGGCGGAAACCGGCAATGCCGTCCGGCTTCTCGGTGGCGCGGCGTTGCCGGCACACTTCCCGCCATTCGTGGGCTCAGCGGGCTATTGGGCCCTGACGAAAAAACGCGTCGCGGCGATCCTGCGCAACGGTCGCCACACGGCGCGATATTTCGCCGCCGAGCTCGGTTCGCTCTCGGCCGAGCTGCATTTCACCCACGGCCTCTATGTCACGCTTCGCGGCAGGCGCTCCCTCGATGAGGCGACCGCGCGGCAGGCGGCCGAGGACATGAGCCGCGACCTCGGCGGCGAAGGCTTCCCCATCCGCCACGCCGGCAGCTTTGGTTTCGATTTCGCGGCGACCGAGTGGTTTCACGACGCGACTACGGATCGGTACAGCGTCCGGGTGGCGGTGCCGGATCTGCCGACCGAGTCGTGGAAGAATCTTGCGGCGGCGATCGCCGGATGGTGGGCGCGACATCAGGGCGACACTGAAGAGTGAGTGCGGTGCAAGGCCATGACAGAGCGACCGACAGCGTTTCCTTACAGGGAATGCACGTGGCATGTTTCAGACGAACAGTCCCAGCAATGGCTTGCGGTGCTTGAAAAGACGGGTGCAGCCAACGTCCGAGCGCGCCTAGCCCAGACCGACGCGGCATCCGCAGGAGCGATTGCGATCGGAACCGCGCCCGTCATGACGATCGGGTTCGCCCAGGAATGGCTGAACTGGAAAGATAATCAAAAATCCGAGGCGGATATCGAACGGCACGAGCGGCAGATCTGGTGGACTCGGACCGCGGCAATCGCCGCATCGGTCGCCGCCTTGAGCGCACTGTTCGGCTGGATTTGGACGATCTTCATCCGGGGGAATAATGGCCTGTAACAAACATGATTGTTACGTTGCGCATACATCCGCGAGACGAGCGGCGACAAACTGCGCTGTTTCAATCGATCGCCAGGCATTCTTCCACGGCCGGCTTCTGGTGGCCGCGACGTGCCCAGGCTTGAACGGCGAAGGCGAGTTCGTGCTGACTCGCCGCCGCGTCCACGATGGAGGCCCGCGCCGTCGCGATGGGCTTTGTGATCACCCCGGAGTTCACGACTCCCGCGTCAACTGCCAGGAACGATATTGCCACAACCGCCACCGCAGATGCGATCGCCATTCTCGTCAAGTCGGATAGTGGCATCAAAGTCCTTATCGGGGCGCAAGTCGCTCGGCGGATACATAGGGTTCGTTTGCCCGGATCAAAGCCCGGAGGGAGGCGACCCACGCGTTCGTGAAGGACGGTGGATTCTGCAGGCGCGCGTCGTAGACCGGGCTTACAGTGAACGCCGGTGTATCGAGTCAGCGTGCGCCGGACGATGTCCCCGTCCGATGAGACTGAATATGGCGATCCCGGCAGGAATCGAACCTGCAACCCTCAGAGTAGAAATCTGATGCTCTATCCAGTTGAGCTACGGGACCGTCTTGAGCCGCCCTGGTTGGGGCCGGCTGTTCATCTACCATGCCATTATGAAAAATATCGTCTTTCGCCAAGCCTGAACCGAACCGTTTTCCTCGAAGCCGCGACAAAGCGGAACGGTGGGGTGTCAGGGTGCCGGGTTGAGCGGCAGCGGACTGGACGATGGATCACATCGCCGGGAACGCTGGCCAGCTTCCGGGACACGGCCGCCGGACGACTGGTCGGGTATTACTGCGCCATCAGGACGGCGTGCGCGGCGGTAGCTTGATCGGTCTCCTCTGGGCGTGCCTTGTCATGGCGAATGCGACGGTTTGCACCTTTGGTTCCATCGCCTTGAGTCGGTCACCTTTCCGCGCATTTCATGCGACAAGCGGCGTTCGTCCGCGATTTCCGGGAGTCCATCCATGATCGGTCTTGTTCGCGCCGTCACACTCTGCGCCACGCTGGCGTTCGGCCTTAGCGTAGCGCAGGCCGCCGACAAAGCCTTCAAGCGGGACGACCTCGCCGATTCCGCGATCAAACTGGAGGCGCAGATCAAGGGCGAGGCGGGGCCGGTCGCCAAGAGCGGCGCGAGCTTACGCACCGACGCCGATGCTGCCTTCCGGCGCAACGACTATCGCACCGGCCTGTCGGTGCTCGGCCAGATCGCGGCGACCACGCCGGAGGACGCCGGCAACTGGCTGCGCCTGGCGAAAGTCATCTTCCAGATCACGCCCAAGAGCTCGAGCGAACAGACGTTTCTGCTGGAGCGCGCCTCGACTGCCGCCTACATCGCCTACCAGCGCGCCGGCAATGCGGGCGAGGAGGCCGATTCGCTCGCGGTGCTCGGCAAGTCGCTGTCCGAACGCAAGCTGTGGCGGCCGGCGCTTGATGCACTGCGGCTGTCGCTCGACATGCGCGAGGTCGCCGACGTCCGGGGCCAGTACGAGAAGATGCGCGACGAGCACGGGTTTCGGTTGCTCGACTACACCGTGGACTCGGACTCCGCCAGTCCGCGCGCCTGCTTCCAGTTCTCGGAGGAGCTGGCAAAACGCACCGATTTCGCGCCGTACCTCGCGCTGGCGGGCCAGGACAAGCCGGCTTTGTCGGCCGAGGGCAAGCAGCTCTGCGTCGATGGGCTCAAGCACGGCGAGCGCTACAACATCAATCTGCGCGCCGGCCTGCCGTCCACCGTGAAGGAAGGCCTGCCGAAATCGGCCGAGTTCAACGTATATGTGCGCGACCGCAAGCC
Organism: Bradyrhizobium canariense; assembly: GCF_019402665.1. Taxonomy (GTDB): domain Bacteria; phylum Pseudomonadota; class Alphaproteobacteria; order Rhizobiales; family Xanthobacteraceae; genus Bradyrhizobium; species Bradyrhizobium canariense. The sequence continues at coordinate 48,266 of NZ_VSST01000012.1, read as the reverse complement.
CTTCGTGCGCTTCACCAGCCGCGCCTATGTGCTGCCGAGGACGGGCCAGCGCGGCATTCCCGTCGTCAGCGTCAACACGCCAGCCGTCAACATCAACGTGTTCCGGATCGGCGACCGCAATCTGATCAACACGGTGGTCGACAGCGATTTCCAGAAGACTCTGTCGAAATACCAGCTCAGCGATCTCGGTGGCGAGCGCGGCGTCAAAGTCTGGACCGGCGAGCTCGCGACCGCGATGACGCTCAACCAGGACGTCACCACGGCGTTCCCGGTCGACCAGGCGCTGGGCGAGCTCCAGCCCGGCGTCTATGTGATGACGGCCGCAGCCAAGGGGCCGGGCTCGGACGACGATTACCAGCTCGCCACCCAATGGTTCATCGTCTCCGATCTCGGCGTCACGGCCTATTCCGGCAATGACGGCATCCATGTCTTCGTGAATTCGCTGGCCTCGACCGATCCCGTCGGCAAAGCCGAGGTGCGACTGGTCGCGCGCAACAACGAGATCCTGGCCACCCGCAAGACCGATGAGAGCGGCCATTTGCTGTTCGAGGCGGGGCTTGCGCGCGGCGAGGGCGGCCTGTCGCCGGCGATGCTCACCGTGACCGGTGAGAAGGCCGACTATGCTTTCCTCAGCCTCAAATCCTCTGCCTTCGACCTGTCGGACCGCGGCGTTTCGGGCAGGGCCGTGCCTGTGGGCGCCGACGCCTTCGTCTATGCCGAGCGCGGCGTCTACCGCTCCAGCGAGACCGTCTATCTCACCGCGCTGTTGCGGGACGGGCAGGGCAACGCCGTTACCGGCGGGCCGATGACCCTGGTGATCGAGCGTCCCGACGGCGTCGAATATCGCCGCGCCGTGCTGTCCGACCAGGGCGCCGGCGGGCGCACCTTGTCCGTGCCGCTCAACTCGGCCGTCCCGACCGGGACCTGGCGGGTGCGCGCCTTCACCGATCCGAAGGGCTCTTCGGTCGGCGAGACCACTTTCATGGTCGAGGACTACGTCCCTGATCGGATCGAATTCGACCTGTCTTCCAAGGACAAGCTGATCAAAGCTAACGCTCCAGTGGAGCTTAAGGCGGACGGTCATTTCCTCTATGGCGCGCCGGCCTCGGGGCTGGCGCTCGAAGGCGACATGCTGGTCGCGCCCGCGTCCGAGCGGCCGGGCTTCGCCGGTTACCAGTTCGGCGTCGCCGACGAGGAGACCACCTCGAACGAGCGCACGCCGCTGGAAAACCTGCCCGAAGCTGACGCCAACGGCGTTGCGACCTTCCCGGTCACGCTCGACAAGCAGCCGGCCTCGACGCGGCCGCAGGAGGCGCAGATCTTCGTTCGCATGGTGGAGACCGGCGGCCGCGCCGTCGAACGCAAGATCGTGCTGCCGGTCGCGCCTGCTGCCGCCATGATCGGCATCAAGCCGCTATTCGGCGACAAGAACGTGGCCGAAGGCGACAAGGCCGAGTTCGACATCGTGTTCGTCTCGCCCGAGGGCGAGAGGCTACGCCGCGACGGCCTGCGCTACGAGCTCCTGAAGATGGAGTCGCGCTACCAATGGTATCGCCAGAGCAATTACTGGGAGTACGAGCCGGTCAAATCGACCTCGCGCGTCTCTGACGGCGACGTGACCGTCGCCGCGGACAAGCCGTCGCGGATTTCGCTGACCCCAAAGCCCGGCCGCTACCGGTTGGACGTGAAGTCGAACGATGCCGACGGGCCCGTGACCTCCGTACAGTTCGACGTCGGCTGGTATTCCGACGGCAGCGCCGACACGCCGGACCTCCTGGAGACCTCGATCGACAAGCCGCAATACGCCTCGGGCGACATGATGACCGTGTCGGTCAACGTCCGCAGCGCCGGCAAGCTGACGGTCAACGTGCTCGGCGATCGCCTGCTGACGACGCAGACCATCGACGTCAAGGAAGGCACCGCCCAGGTGAAGCTCCCGGTCGGCAAGGACTGGGGCACTGGCGCCTATGTGGTGGCGACGCTGCGCCGTCCGCTCGATGCGGCCGCGCAACGCATGCCAGGCCGGGCGATCGGACTCAAATGGTTCGGTATCGACAAACAGACCCGCACGCTCCAGGTGAAGCTGACCCCGCCGGCGCTGATCCGGCCGAATGGGTTGCTGAAGATCCCCCTCAAGCTCGACGGGCTCAATCCGGGCGAGGACGCCAAGATCGTCATCGCCGCGGTCGACGTCGGCATCCTCAACCTCACCAATTACAAACCGCCGGCGCCGGACGACTATTATCTCGGCCAGCGCCGCCTCAGCGCGGAGATCCGCGATCTCTATGGGCAACTGATCGACGGCATGTCGGGCACGCGCGGTCAGATTAAGTCCGGCGGTGACGCCGGCGCGGCCGAATTGCAGGGCTCGCCGCCTGCGCAGAAGCCGCTCGCGCTCTATTCGGGCATCGTCACGGTTGCTGCTGACGGCACCGCGGAAATCAGCTTCGACATTCCGGAGTTCGCCGGCACCGCGCGCGTCATGGCGGTGGCGTGGACCGCGACCAAGCTCGGTCGCGCCAACACGGACGTGGTGATCCGCGATCCTGTCGTGCTGACCACGACCCTGCCGCGCTTCCTGCTCAACGGCGACCACGGCACGGTCAATCTCGAGATCGACAATGTCGAGGGGCAGGCGGGCGACTACGTTATCAACGTGAAGACGGGCGGCCCGGTCAAGATGACAGGCAATCCCGCAACCACGGTCAAGCTCGCCGCCAAGCAGCGGAATTCGTTCACGCTCGCCATCGACGCGACGGCGGCGGGGCAGGCGACGCTCGACGTCGACATCAAGGGGCCGAACGGGCTTGCACTCGCGCGCCACTATGCGCTCGACGTCAAGGCGGCGACGCAGGTGCTGGCGCGGCGCTCGATCCGGACGCTGGCGAAGGGCGAGAGCCTGACGCTGACGTCTGATATGTTCGCCGACCTCGTACCGGGCACCGGCAGCGTCTCGGTCTCGGCGAGCCTGTCGACCGCGCTCGATGCGGCGACGATCCTGAAAGCGCTCGACCGCTATCCCTATGGCTGCTCGGAGCAGATCACGAGCCGTGCGATGCCGTTGCTCTATGTCAACGATCTCGCCGCGGGCGCGCATCTCGCCATGGACACCGAAGTCGACCAGCGCATCCGCGACGCGATCGAGCGGCTTTTGGCCCGCCAGGGCTCCAATGGCTCGTTCGGACTGTGGTCGGCGGGCGGCGACGATGCGTGGCTCGACGCGTACGTGACCGACTTCCTGACCCGCGCCCGCGAAAAGGGCTTTGTGGTCCCGGATGTGCTGTTCAAGACCGCGCTCGATCGTATCCGCAACTCGGTCGTCAACGGCAACGAGCCGGAGAAGGACGGCGGCCGCGATCTCGCTTACGGCCTCTATGTGCTCGCGCGCAACGGCGCGGCGCCAATCGGCGACCTCCGCTATCTCGCCGACACCAAGCTAAGCAACCTCGCAACTCCCATCGCGAAATCGCAGCTCGCCGCGGCACTCGCGCTGGTCGGTGACCGCAACCGCGCGGAGCGCGTTTACGGTGCCGCGCTCGACAGTCTCGCGCCAAAACCCGTGCTGGAGTTCGGCCGCACCGACTACGGCTCGCAGCTTCGCGATGCCGCAGCGCTGGTGTCGCTTGCCAGCGAAGGCAATGCCCCGAAGGCGACGCTGACGCAGGCGGTGTCGAGGGTCGAGACTGCCCGCGGGCTGACGCCCTATACCTCCACGCAGGAGAATGCGTGGCTGGTGCTGGCGGCACGCGCGCTCGCCAAGGAGAACCTGTCGATGGAGGTCGACGGCCAGCCGGTCAAGACCGCGCTGTACCGCAGCTACAAGGCGGCGACCCTGGAGGGCAAGCCGCTGAAGATCACCAACACGGGCGATGCGCCGGTGCAGGCCGTGGTCTCTGTGTCGGGTTCGCCGGTGACGCCGGAGCCCGCGGCATCGAACGGCTTCAAGATCGAGCGCAGTTTCTTCACGCTCGACGGCAAGCCCGCCGATATCAGCAAGGTGAAGCAGAACGACCGCTTCGCCGTGGTGCTGAAGATCACCGAGGCCAAGCCCGAGTACGGCCACATCATGGTGTCCGATTATCTTTCGGCCGGCCTCGAGATCGACAATCCGAAACTGGTGTCGTCGGGCGACAGCGGCACGCTGGGCTGGATCGAGGACGGCCAGGAGCCCAAGGATACCGAGTTCCGCGACGACCGCTTCACGGCGGCCGTCGACCGGGCCTCGGATTCCAAGGCGGTCTTCACGGTGGCCTATGTCGTCCGTGTGGTCTCGCCCGGCAAATACGTGCTGCCGCAGGCCTATGTCGAGGACATGTACAATCCCTCGCGCTACGGCCGCACCGGGACGGGCACCGTCGAGGTGCGGGCGGCGAAGTGAGTGGTGAGGGGATGAGCGACAAGGAGCCACATGCTCCGCCGTCATGCCCGGGCTTGTCCCGGGCATCCACGGACTTTTGTGCGAGGGGCAAGGACGTGGATGGCCGGGACGAGCCCGGCCATGACGGAGCGCGGAGCTTGGACCTGCATGTCCTCTCCGCGCTGGCATTCTCGCTCATTCTCACCATCGTCGGTTTCGTCGCCTGGGTCTACGCCCTCGGTCCGCTGCCTTTCGACGAAGCCCGCCAAGTTTCCACCACCATTGTCGATCGCAACGGCAAGCTGCTGCGCGCCTATGCGATGGCGGACGGGCGCTGGCGACTGCCGGTTGAGACAAATACGAACGTCGATCCGACCTATCTGAAGCTGCTGCTCGCCTATGAGGACCAGCGCTTTTACGCGCATGACGGTATCGACCCGCTGGCACTAGGGCGCGCTGCGTTTCAGCTTGCGACCCGCGGCCACATCGTCTCGGGCGGCTCGACCATCTCGATGCAGCTCGCGCGGCTGATGGAGCCGCGGCGGCAGCGTTCGCTCCATGCAAAGCTGCGGCAGATGGTGCGTGCGATCGAGATCGAGCGCAGCTTGAGCAAGCAGCAGATCCTCGACCTCTATCTCGCGCTCGCGCCCTACGGCGGCAATCTCGAAGGCATCCGCGCTGCCTCGACCGCCTATCTCGGCAAGGAGCCGAAGCGGTTGTCGCTGGCTGAAGCCGCATTGCTGGTCGCGCTGCCGCAATCGCCGGAGACCCGTAGGCTCGATCGCTATCCCGATGCGGCGCGCAAAGCGCGTGACCGCGTGCTCGACCGCATGGTCGAGGAGCAACAGATCAGCCTCGACGATGCCAAGCAGGCCAAGGCCGTTCCCGTGCCGAAGCTGCGCAGGCCAATGCCGATCCTGGCGCCGCATGCCTCCGATGCGGCGCTTGCGACGGTCAAGGACGCGCCCGTCATCAAGCTGACGCTGGATGCCAACCTGCAAAAGGTGCTTGAGCCGCTGGCGCGCGACCGTGCCATTGCGCTGGGACCGAACATCTCGGTCGGCATCATCGTCGTCGACAATGAGAGCGGCGACGTGCTCGCACGCGTCGGCTCGGCGGATTATTTCGACGAGCGCCGGGCAGGGCAGGTCGACATGACCCGCGCGGTCCGCTCGCCGGGCTCGACGCTGAAGCCGTTCATCTATGGGCTCGCTTTCGAGGACGGTTTTGTTCACCCCGACAGTCTGATCGACGATCGGCCCGTGCGCTTCGGCTCCTACGCGCCGGAAAATTTCGACATGACGTTCCAGGGCACCGTGCCCGTGAAGAAGGCGCTGCAGCTGTCGCTGAACGTGCCCGCGATCGTCCTGCTCGACCGCGTCGGCGCGAGCCGGCTGGCCTCGCGGCTGCATCAGGCGGGCGGCAATCTGGTGCTGCCCAAAGACGAGGCGCCGGGACTTGCCATGGGCCTTGGCGGCGTCGGTGTGACGCTGCAGGACCTCGCCCAGCTCTATGCGGGCTTCGCCCGGCTCGGCACCACCAAGCCGCTGCGCGAGATCATGAGCGACAGGGACGTGCGCGAGCCGCTGCGACTGCTCGATCAGGTCGCGGCCTGGCAAGTCGGCAATGTGCTGCTCGGCACCCCGCCGCCGGAGAACGCGGCTCACAACCGCATCGCCTTCAAGACCGGCACCTCCTACGGCTACCGCGACGCCTGGTCGATGGGCTTCGACGGGCGCATGACCATCGGCGTCTGGGTCGGCCGGCCCGACGGCGCGCCGGTTCCGGGCCTGATCGGGCGCGTCGCCGCCGCGCCGATCCTGTTCGACGCCTTCGCCCGAACCGGCAAGACGCTTCTCCCGTTGCCGAAGCCACCGAAAGGAACTCTCGTTGCCAGCAACGCCAAGCTGCCGTTGCCTTTGAGGCGGTTCCGCCCGGTCGGGGATCTGGTGCGGACCGGGGGCGAGCAGGCTCTGCACATCCAGTTTCCGCTGAACGGTTCGCGGATCGACGTCGATCGCTCAGGTGGCGAGGGGGGCGCAGCCATGCCGGTCAAGGTCGCCGGAGGCGTTCTCCCCATGACTGTCATGGTTAACGGAATGGCGCTCGGCGAGATCGACGGCCGCCGTCAGCGGCTGATCGATCCGCCGGGTCCGGGCTTTGCGCGGCTGACCGTGATCGATGCCACTGGCGCCGCGGACACAGTTGTCATTCGAATTCAGTGACCCTGCCTCAAGCGGTTGTGGCGATGGCGGTTTCAGCGTAAGCGGAACCGATGGCTGAAACCTACCCAGCACCCCGTTTTGGAGCTCCCCGCGAGCCGAAATCCCCGGTGAATCCGGGCAGCCGGCTCGTGTTCATGTTCGACATCGCCACCGCCAGCCACGTCCGCGCGGTGAGCTTCCTGTTGCTGTGCGCGCTGCTGCTATTCCTGCCGGGCTTCTTCACGATTCCGCCGGTTGACCGCGACGAGGCGCGCTTTGCGCAGGCCACCAAGCAGATGGTCGAGAGTGGCGATTATGTCGACATCCGTTTCCAGGAGGACGTCCGCTACAAGAAGCCGGTCGGGATCTACTGGCTGCAATCGGCTGCGGTCGAGACGGCGTCGGCGCTCGGTCTGCCGAAGGCCGAGTTGCGGATCTGGGTCTACCGGCTGCCGTCGCTGATCGGCGCGATCGGTGCCGTGCTCATGACCTACTGGACGGCGCTCGGCTTCGTCACGCGGCGCGCCGCGGTGCTTGCAGCACTTCTGATGTGCGCCTCCGTGCTGCTCGGGGTCGAGGCGCGGCTTGCGAAGACCGACGCCATGCTGCTGTTCTGCGTGGTCGCCGCGATGGGCGCGATGGGGCGGGCCTATCTGTCGTGGCAGCGCGCCGAGGACGAGACGCGTCCGCCCTGGAGCTGGCCCGCGATCTTCTGGACCGCGCTCGCTGTCGGCATCCTGATCAAGGGCCCGCTGATCCTGATGTTCGCGGGCCTGACCATTGTCGCGCTCGCGATCCAGGACCGCGACGCCTCCTGGCTATGGAAGTTGCGCCCGCTCTGGGGCCTGATGTGGATGCTGGTGCTGGTGCTGCCCTGGTTCGTCGCGATCTTCTGGCGCGCGGGCGATGCCTTCTTCGCCGATTCCGTCGGCGGCGACATGCTGAGCAAGTTGGGCGCGCAGGAATCCCACGGCGCGCCGCCCGGTCTGTATCTGGCGCTGTTCTGGATCACGTTCTGGCCCGGCGCGCCGCTCGCGGCGATGGCGGCGCCCGCGGTCTGGCGCGCGCGTCGCGAGCCCGGCGCGCAGTTCCTGCTGGCCTGGCTGATCCCATCCTGGATCGTGTTCGAGGTGGTGCTGACCAAGCTGCCCCATTACGTGCTGCCGCTGTATCCTGCGATCGCGATCCTCACCGCGGGCGCGCTCGAGCGGCGCGTGCTGTCCTGGTCCTGGCTGATGCGCGGCTCGGCCTGGTGGTTCGCGATCCCTGTTGGCGGCTCGATCATCGCGGTCGTCGGCGCGGTGATGCTGACTCGACAGCCTGCTTTCGTGGCCTGGCCGTTCATCGCGGCCTCGCTGATCTTCGGCCTGTTCGCCTGGTGGCTTCACGACAACAATCACGCCGAGCGCTCGCTGCTCAACGCGCTGGTCGCAGCCCTGATGCTCGCGGTAACAGTCTACGGCATCGTGCTGCCGTCGCTGACGCCGCTGTTTCCGAGCATCGAGATCGCACGCGCGCTTCGCAACGTCACCTGCGTCGGCCCGAAGGCGGCCGCGGCCGGCTATCACGAGCCGAGCCTCGTCTTCCTGACGGGTACGCAGACGCTGCTCACCGACGGTTCGGGCGCGGCGGATTTCCTGCGGCAAGGAAGCTGCCGTTTCGCGCTGATCGAGCAGCGTTCGGAGCGCGGCTTCGTGCAGCGCGCCGAGGCGATCGGGTTGCGCTATAAGGTCGGCACGCGCATCGACGGCTACAATTTCTCGCAAGGGCGTGCGATCTCGATCTCGATCTTCCGCTCGGAAGGCACCGAGTAGGATGTCGGCACCAACCGACATCGCGCCGCGCGCGAGCTATCCCGCGCAATTGCTCACGCTCTCGGGGCGCGCCCTGGCACAGCTCGTGCGCACGCCCTCGCATTCGCGCCGCGCCGAGGCCGCGCGAAAGCTGGCGCGGCATTCGCTGTGGCTGAGTGCGGCAGGTGCAGCCCTGGTCATCGCGCTGATGGTCGTTTTCGACCTGACCGAGATCCAGCTGATGCCGGCGCGTGGCACGCCGGGCCTGTGGCCGATCCGCATCCTCACTGATTTCGGCAAGGACGAGTATGTGCTCTCGGTGCTCGGGGGCCTGCTGGTGGTGCTGGCGCTGGTTGCGGCGGGATTGCGCGGCACAAGCCGCGCGTTGCTGCTCGGCCTCGGCACGCGGCTGCAGTTCATGTTCCTGTCTGTTGCCGTGTCCGTATTCGTCGCCGAGATCCTGAAATATCTCATCGGTCGAGGACGTCCGTTCGTCGGCGGCAAGGCCAATCCGTTCAACTTCATCCCGTTCGAGGGGACCGGGGCCTATGCCAGCCTGCCGTCGGGGCATGCGGTGACGGCGTTCGCGCTGGCGTTCGCGGTCTCGGCGCTGTGGCCGCGCCTGCGCGTGTTCATGTTCACTTACGCGATCGTGATCCTGCTGACGCGACTGGTGCTGCTTGCGCACCACCCGAGTGACGTTGTGGCCGGCGCCTTGGTCGGCTTGGTCGGCGCCTTGGCGGTGCGCTACTGGTTCGCGGCCCGCAGGCTCGGCTTTGCCATCCGTGCCGACGGCACCATTGTGCCTCTTGCAGGGGCGGTCTCGGGCCGCCTCAAAAGGGTTGCCCACGGGGCATCCGCCCCATAAAAGCGGCTGCCTGCCGGGACCGCCGGTTCCCGAGCCAAGCCAATTCTAACCACGAGCTTCGATTTGTCGTCCCAGCCTTCGGTTTTCCAGCCCTCGGTTTCCATCGTCGTTCCCGTGCGCAACGAAGCCGACAACATCGTGCCGCTGATCGAGGAGATCGTCGCAGCGCTCGACGGCCGCTGGACCTATGAGATCATCTACGTCAATGACGGTTCGAGCGACGCGACCGGCGAACGGCTCGGCGCGGTCATGAAGCAGCGGGACAATCTGCGCCAGCTGCGCCATGCCAGATCAGGCGGCCAGTCCGCGGCCGTGCGCAGCGGCGTGCGTGCGGCACGCGGTGCCATCGTGGCGACGCTCGACGGCGACGGCCAGAACAATCCGGCTTTCCTGCCCGACCTGATCGCGGCGGTCGAGAACGGAAGCAAGGTTGGACTTGCCGCCGGACAACGCGTCGGCCGCAAGGATACCGGCTTCAAGAAATTCCAGTCGCGCATCGCCAACGGCGTCCGCAACGCGATCCTGAAGGACGGGACGCGCGATACCGGCTGCGGCCTGAAGGCGTTCCGGCGCGAGGTGTTCCTGATGATGCCCTATTTCGACGGGCTGCATCGCTTCCTGCCGGCACTGGTGCGCCGCGAGGGCTACGAGATCGCCTATGTCGACGTGATCGACCGGCCGCGCCGCTCCGGCGTTTCGAACTACGGTTTCTTCGACCGGCTGTGGATCGGCATCATGGATCTCGGGGGCGTGTGGTGGCTGATCCGCCGCAAGAAGCCGACGCCGGATGTGACTGAGGTGACGGCATGATCATCCAATACGGTCAGGCGCTGAGCAATTATTTCTACGACGTCTTCGTGGCCAAGTTCGACTTCTGGCTCGCGTTCGGCCTCGTCGCGCAACTGTTCTTCACGGCACGCTTCCTGGTGCAGTGGATCGCGAGCGAGCGCGCCGGCAACAGCGTGGTGCCGATGGCGTTCTGGTTCTGCTCCATGGGCGGCGGGCTGATGACGCTGGTCTACGGCGTCGTCAAGCGCGAGCCCGTCATTATCCTCGGCCAGGCGCTGGCGACCATCATCTATATCCGCAACATCATGCTGATCGTGAAGAACCGCGGCCGCGCGTCAAAGACGCTGGAGCGCTGATCCGACGCGACTAGCGCGGCAAGGCCGACGCCGCGCCCGTTGCGGGCAGGGCAGCGGTCCCCGTCTCGGTCCTGCGATGGGGCTCGCCGGCTGCGTCGAGCACGGGATAGGCGACCGAGCAGATATGCGAGTGGATGCGGCGCAGGTCCCGCAGCACGTCGAGATGCAGCGACGTGGTTTCGATGGTCTCGGGACGGCCCTCGCGCAGGCGGTCGAGGTGGCGCTCGACGGCGGCCAGCTCGGTGTTGCGCAGCGCCGTCTTCTCCACCAGCAGCTTGCGCGCCTCGTTGGCGTCGCCCGACATGAAGACGCCGAAGGCGATGCGCAGCGAATCCATCGTGCGCTTGTGGAAGGCGGCGAGCTCCTCGGCGCCCTCGGGCGAGAACTGGAAGCGGCGCTTGATCTTCTTGGTCGCCAGCTCGCTCAAGCTCTTGTCGATGATGTCGCCGATATGTTCCAGATTGATGGCGAAGGAGATGATCTCCATCGCGCGCCGGCCCTCGCTCTCGTCGAGACTGCCCCGCATGAGTTTGGTCACGTAGAGCTTGATGGCTTCGTCGAGGCCGTCGACGATGTTGTCCATCTTCGAGACCTGGTCGACCAGCGCGCGGTCACCGCTCATCATCGCCGCCATCACCTTGCGCAGCATGATTTCGACGAGATCGCCCATGCGCAGGGTTTCGCGGCCGGCATCGGCCAGCGCCAGCGACGGCGATTCCAGCGCAGTCTCGTCGAGATAGCGCGGCCGGGCCGGATCGGCCTCCTGAACGCGATCGGGCAAGAGCCGGGTCAACAGGCGCGACATGGGGTCGAGCAGGCCAATGAAGATGATGGCTGTGCCGACGTTGAAGGCGATATGAAATGCCGCCGTCATCCTGGCGAGATCGGGTTGCCAAGCGTGCATGTGCTCGGCGATCGGGCCCAGGAAGGGCAGGACGAGGGCGATTCCGATCACGCGGTTGACGAGATTGCCCACCGGCAGGCGATAGCTGGCGGGATCGTCGCGTCTGGCGCCTTCGAACACAGGATTGATGGCGCTGCCGAGATTGGCGCCAAGCACCAGTGCGAGCGCGGCGTAAGGCGAGATGAACTGCGAATAGGCGAGTGACATGATCAGCAGCACGCTTGCGACGCTCGAATGCACCGCCCAGGTGACGAGCGCCGCGATCAGGATGCACAGAACGGGATCGCCCGTGATGGAGGACATCATGACGCGGACGCCCGGTGCGTTCTCGGCCGGGGCCAGCGTGTCGAGCAGGATGTGCAGCGACAGCAGCATCAGTCCGAGACCGATCGAGACACGGCCGACATCCTTGATCCGCGAGCGCGGACCCACGCGGAAGGCGACCAGTCCGAGCACGAACAGGACCGGCGCGACGGCGGCGATGTTGAACGACAGCACCTGCACGATCAACGTCGTGCCGACATTGGCGCCGAGCATGATGGCAAGCGCGGTGACAAGGCTGAGCAGGCCCTCGGCTGCGAACGAGCTCGTGAGCAGCGCAGTCGCGGTGCTGCTCTGGAGCAGCGCCGTCAGCCCGAGACCGGCAGCAAACGCGTTGAAGCGGTTACCAAGAGCCTTGCCGAGCAGCCGTCGCAGGTCCGGGCCAAAGGCACGCAGAATCCCGCTGTGGACCATGTGCAGGCCCCACAGCAACAGCGCCACGCCGCCCATCAGATCGAGCAGTACCAACGTTCCCATGCTCCGAGTCCGGATTGGAGTCGATTGGTGAGGCTAGCGCCAAATGCTTGAGGTTCAAACCATTTGTTGGCGCAGGGGGCATCAACGTTTGCAGCGGCTACACGTTCCTGCGGCGCGCGTTGGCGCGTGCGCAGGCGCAGTGCCTTGTGAACAGGCTCACATTGCCGCTTTGAGGGCAGCGAAGCCGCGATCGAGGTCGGCCTTGAGGTCGTCAGTGCTCTCCAGCCCGATGTGCAGACGCAGGGTAGGGCCGCCCGGCGCCCACTTGGTCGCCGTGCGATAGCCGTCGCAGTCGAAAGGAATCGCAAGGCTCTCGAAGCCGCCCCAGGAAAAGCCCATGCCGAACAGCTTGAGCGTGTTGAGCATTGTGTCGACCGCCTTCTGCGGCGCCGGCTTCAGCACGATGCTGAATAGGCCCGACGCGCCCGTGAAGTCGCGCTTCCAGATCGCATGGCCCGGATCGGTCTCGAGTGCCGGATGCAACACGCGCGCGACCTCTGGCCGGTTGGCGAGCCAGCGCGCCATGTCGAGGCCGGAGCGATGATGCTGCGCCAGCCGCACCGACAGCGTACGCAGGCCGCGCAGCGCCAGGAAGACGTCATCGGGACCGGCGCAGACGCCGAGCAGGCGGATGCCTTCGGCGATCTGCGGCCATGCCCTGGCATTGGCCGAGATGGTGCCGAACATGATGTCGGAATGGCCGCCGATATATTTGGTGGCGGCCTGCATGCTGATGTCGACGCCCTGTTCGAGCGAGCGGTGATAAAGCGGCGTCGCCCAGGTGTTGTCGTCGATGACGAGCGCGCCGCGCGCATGTGCGACATCGGCGATGGCGCGGATGTCGGGCATCTCGAACGACTGCGAGCCGGGCGCCTCGACCAGGACGGCGCTTGTGTTGGATCTGAACAGCTTGTCGATGCCGGCGCCGATCATCGGATCGAAGTAGGTGGTCTCGATGCCGTAGCGGGTGAGCATGCCATTGCAGAAATTGCGCGAGGGCCGGTAGACGTTGTCGCAGACCAGGATGTGGTCGCCGGCCTTCAGCACCGAGAGCAGGGTGGTGGAGATCGCCGACAGGCCCGACGGCACGATGCCGACGCCGGCGCATTGTGGCCCCTCCAGCGCCATCAGCGTCTCCTGGAACGCCTTGGTGGTGGGGGAACCATGGCGACCATAGGTGAACTCGCCGCGATGGGCGTGCAGGTCCTCGGCGGTCGGATAGAGCACGGTCGAGCCGTGGAACACCGGAGGATTGACAAACCCCTTCTGCGCCTTGGTGTCGCGGCCGGAGGTGACCAGCCGGGTCTCGGCGTGCTGTTCGGAGGGGTGTGAGGAATCCATGCGTCTGCTTTCAAAAGCGCGTTTCCACCAGGCGCGCTGCGCCCGCGGGCAGGCCGAAAGGCCGCTGTCGTTAATAACAGAACACAGAAGAGTCCCGTCAACCCCTTGACCCGGCACGCCAGCCGTTCTGTTATCGCAGGTGCTAGTCAGTCGCCGCATGTTGAGGGGCCTGCCGCGACCTTCGATCCATCGCCTGACCGGACCACGCGCCACAGCCGTAACGGCGGGCGCCTTTCGGCGGGGATTAAGGTAGGGCCTCCCGGGATCGGCGGGTGATCGGCAAGGTTTTCCAGCATGACTCTTGCAGGGCTGGTCCTGATACGGCTAGCCCTGGCAGAGACGATCGCAAAGACAACGTTCCTGACCTTGAGACGACTTTGAAAGGCCCCAAGCCCATGAAACGCGTAATCCTGGCTCTCACTCTCGCCCTCGCCGCCGGCCTGACGGCCCAAGCCGCCGAGGCGCAAACGCTCAAGACCGTCAAGGACCGCGGCATGCTGTCCTGCGGCGTCAGTCAGGGCCTGCCCGGCTTCTCCTCGCCGGACGACAAGGGCAACTGGACCGGGCTTGATGTCGACGTCTGCCGCGCGATCGCCGGGGCGATCTTCAACGATCCGACCAAGGTCAAGTACGTGCCGCTCTCCGCCAAGGACCGCTTCACGGCGCTGCAATCCGGCGAAGTCGACGTGCTGTCGCGCAACACCACCTGGACCATCTCGCGCGACACCTCGCTCGGCGCAAACTTCACCGGCGTGACCTATTATGACGGGCAGGGCTTCATGGTGAAGAAGTCGCTCAAGGTGAACTCCGCGCTCGAGCTCAACAGCGCCTCGGTCTGCGTCCAGACCGGCACCACCACGGAGCAGAATCTCGCCGACTACTTCAAGGCCAACAACATGAAGTACGAGGTGATCGCGTTCGGCACCAACGACGAAACGGTCAAGGCCTACGAGGCCGGGCGCTGCGACGTCTTCACCACCGACCAGTCGGGCCTTTACGCCAACCGCCTGAAGCTTGCCAATCCCGGCGATCACATGGTGCTCCCGGAAATCATCTCGAAGGAGCCGCTCGGACCGATGGTGCGCCACGGCGACGACCAGTGGTTCGACATCGTGAAATGGACGCTGTTTGCCATGATCACCGCCGAAGAGCTCGGCGTGACCGCGAAGAACGTCGACGAGAAGGCGAAGCAGGAAAATCCGGAGCTGAAGCGCGTCCTCGGCACCGACGGCAATTTCGGTGAACAGCTCGGCCTGAGCAAGGATTGGGTGGTGCGCATCGTGAAAGCCGTCGGCAATTACGGCGAAGTGTTCGACCGCAACGTCGGCGCAGGCTCGCCGCTTGGTATCAATCGGGGACTCAACAATCTCTGGAATAAGGGCGGTCTCCAATACGCGCCGCCGATCCGCTGACCCCGCCTGACCCGCGCTCGCGGCGATGAGCATCGAGGCCCGCAAACCCCCGCCCCAGATCGCGCTGAAGATCAGGCGCGTCCTGGGGGGCAAGACAGGCTGGAACGGCATCGCCGTCCAGTTTGCCTTCGCTGCGGTCCTGGGCTGGATTGCCTATGAAATCGTCTCCAACGCCCGCGCCAACCTCGAGAACCAGCACATTGCGGCCGGCTTCGGCTTCCTCGCGAACAACGCCGGTTTCGACGTCAATCAGACGCTGATCTCGTATACCGGCTCGGACACGTTCCTGCGCGTGTTCCTGGTCGGGCTCCTCAATACGCTCGTGGTCTCGGTGGTGGGCATCGTGTTTGCCACCGTGATCGGCTTCATTGTCGCGCTGTGCCGGCTGTCACCCAACTGGTTGCTCGCGCGCATTGGCGAAATCTATGTCGAGATCATCCGCAACCTGCCGGTGCTGTTCCAGATCCTGTTCTGGTACCTGGCGGTGCTTGCTGCCTTGCCTAATCCACGACAGAGCATTTCGCTGCTCGGCATCGCTTTCGTCAGCAATCGCGGTCTCGTCATTCCCCGGCCGATCGGCGAGAGCGGCTTCGAGGCGTTTCTTGTGGTGCTGGCGCTCGGCATCGTGGCTTCGGTGGTGCTGCGCATCCACGCGCGCCGGGCGCTGTTCCAGCGGGGGCAGATGATCCGGATCTGGCCCTATGTGCTGGGCCTGCTGTTCGGACTGCCGCTCGTCACCATTCTGGTAGCGGGTCTGCCCTTCAGCTTCGAGCTGCCGCAGCTCAAGGGCTTCAATTTCGCCGGCGGCTCGCGGATCATCCCGGAGTTCGTGGCGCTCACATTGGCCTTGTCGACCTATACGGCTGCCTTCATCGCCGAGATCGTGCGCGCGGGCATCCTCTCCGTCCACAGCGGGCAGATGGAGGCGGGATCGTCGCTGGGCCTGAGCCGCGGCACCACGCTGCGCCTGGTGGTCGTGCCGCAGGCGATGCGCGTCATCGTTCCGCCGCTGACCAACCAGTACCTCAATCTCACCAAGAATTCGTCGCTGGCCGTCGCGATCGGCTATCCTGACCTTGTCTCCGTGTTCGCTGGCACGTCGCTGAGCCAGACCGGGCAGGCCATCGAGATCATCGCCATGACGATGGGCGTCTATCTCCTGATCTCGCTGATCACCAGCGCCGTCATGAGCGTCTACGGTTGGCGCATCAGCCGGAGTCTCGGCGCATGAGCGATATCACCTCGTCCAGCTTCGTCCGCCAGGATCTTCTCGATGAGCGTCCCGCGCCGGTGAAGACCACGGGCTTCGTCGGCCTGGTGCGGACGCGCCTGTTCAACTCGCCGACCAACATCCTGCTCACGATCGTCGGCGCCTTGCTGCTATGGTTCACCATCATTCCTTCCGTCAGATTCCTGATGGTCGATGCAGTCTGGACCGGTAAGGATCGCACGGCCTGCCTCGCCGAGAACGCCGGCTTTACGGTCGGCGCCTGCTGGCCCTACATCCAGGCCAAGCTGCCGCAACTGATCTACGGCTTCTACCCCGAAGCCGAACGCTGGCGGGTCAACCTCACGCTCGTCCTGTCGGTGGTCCTGTTGGTGCCGTTGCTCATTCCACGACTGCCGTCGAAAGGATTGAACGCAGGCCTGTTCTTCTTTGCGTTTCCAGTGGTCGCATTCTTTCTGCTGCATGGCGGCGGCATCAAGGGATTTGGCCTGAGCTGGACCGCTGACCTGCTGCAACTGTTCGACGACAGCATCATCGGCGCCGGCAAGGCTCTGCTCGGTCTCGGCAAGACATCCTCTGCCGCACCGCTGTTGTGGGTCGTCGGCAATGTCATCATGCTCGTGGGGACCGCGATCTACTGGCTGATCTTTCCGCTGACCTGGCTGCGTGACCAGCTGCAGGGGACGGGCCAGTCGGTCTGGGCCGATTTCGCCATCACCGCCGCGATCGTCTCGCTGATCGCCTTCGTTCTCGGCGGCGGCCTCCGCACGGGGGGGCGGGCCCTGACGTCCAGCGTCGTCACCTTCGCCGCCATCGCAATCGTGATCAAGCTGATGGGGCTCGATCACGGCGGACTGCCGATCGTGCAGACGAACCTGTGGGGCGGACTTCTGGTGACGCTGGTGGTCTCCGTCACGGGCATCGTCACCTCGCTGCCGATCGGCATTGCGCTGGCGCTTGGCCGCCGCTCGACCATTCCGCTGATCCGGATCTTCTCGATCGCCTTCATCGAGTTCTGGCGCGGCGTGCCGCTGATCACCGTGCTGTTCTTCGCCACCTACATGCTGCCGCTGTTTCTGCCGGGCAATTTCACAGTCGACGGGTTGGTGCGTGCGCTGATTGGAATTTCGCTGTTCACGGGCGCCTATCAGGCTGAGAACGTCCGTGGCGGGCTGGCTGCTATCCCGCGCGGGCAGGGCGAGGCGGCCGCGGCATTGGGGCTGTCCTGGTGGAAGACGACCTCGCTGATCGTGCTGCCGCAGGCGCTGCGCCACGTCATTCCGAACCTCGTCAACAGCTTCATCTCCCTGTTCAAGGACACGTCGCTGGTCTCGATCGTGGCGCTGTTCGATCTGCTGGGCTCGCTGCGGGCGTCGTTCTCGGATCCGAAATGGTCGTCGCCGTCGACCGCGTTCACCGGGTTCGCCTTCGCCGGGATCATCTACTTCATCTTCTGCTTTGGAATGTCACGCTACTCGCTCTTCGTCGAGCACCGCCTCAACGCTCACCGCCGCAACTGATCGAGGTCACCATGTCCGACCCCATCGTCAAAATTTCCGGCTTGAACAAATGGTACGGCGAATTTCACGTGCTGCGCGACATCGACCTTGCGGTCGAGAAGGGCGAGCGCATCGTGATCTGCGGCCCCTCCGGCTCGGGCAAGTCGACGCTGATCCGCTGCATCAACGCGCTCGAGGAGTTTCAGGAAGGCGAGATCGTCGTTGACGGCATCGAGCTCGGGCCGAACCTGAAGCATGTCGATGCGGTGCGGCGCGAAGTCGGCATGGTGTTCCAGAGCTTCAACCTGTTTCCTCACCTGTCCGTGCTGGACAATTGCACGCTGGCGCCGATCTGGGTGCGCAACATCCCCAAGAAGGATGCCGAAGCGGCGGCGATGAAGTTTCTGGAGCGGGTCAAGATCCCGCACCAGGCCAACAAGTTTCCGGGGCAGATGTCCGGTGGTCAGCAGCAGCGCGTTGCGATTGCCCGCGCGCTGACGATGAACCCGAAGGTGATGCTGTTCGACGAGCCGACCTCGGCGCTCGACCCCGAAATGGTCAAGGAGGTGCTGGACACCATGGTCGACCTTGCCGAGGAGGGCATGACCATGCTGGTCGTCACCCACGAGATGGGCTTTGCCCGCGAGGTCGCCAACCGCGTGGTGTTCATGGACGCGGGCCAGATCATCGAAGCCAACACGCCCAACGAGTTCTTCGCGGCCCCGCAGCACGCCCGCACAAAACTGTTCCTGAGCCAGATCCTGCGCTGAGCACCTGCAATCCGGTGGCGTCGCTGGTCTAACCGATCCGCCAGCTTGGCACCATGCGAATCGGCCAGCCTCTTTTCGGGCCATACTCCGGAGAGAGACTTTGCAGAGCAGCGCCGGCGCGCGCGCATTCCAGAACGCGCGATTGCAAAAGAAATTGAGGAAGCAGGCGGACGCGCTCATGTCCGCCGCGGTTCAGGCACTCGGGCAGGGCAGATACGCAGAGGTCGAGACACTCTGCCGGCGGATTCTGACGGAGGTTCCGGATCATTTCGACGCCGCGCACCTGCTTGGCCTGCGCGCGTATGATGGCGGGCGCCTCGATGAGGCGCAACAATTGCTCGAGCGCGCGACCGTGCTCGATCCACGTTCGCCCGATGCCCATGGCAATCTCGGGGCAGTGTATTTCACCCTCCAGAAGTTTCAGGACGCTCGCGCATGCCAGGAGAAAGCCATTGCGCTGAAGCCGAATTCTCCGATCGCCTTGACCAATCTCGGCAATACGCTGCTGCACATGGGCTTCGCCGAGCAGGCTATCGAGCTGCACGAACGCGCTATCAGGCTGAAGCCGGACTATGCCGATGCATTCTGCAATCGTGGCATGGCGGAGCTGATCGAAGGGCAGTTCCAGCGCGCCAAGGAGAGTTTCGATCGCGCCCTCGCGTTTCAACCGCGTCATGCGGAAGCGATCGCGGGCAAGGGCATGGTGTGCATCGAGCTCCGGCACTACGAAGAGGCGGCCGCGGCGATCGCGGCAGGGCTCGCGATCAAGCCGGATTCGCCGAAGATTCTGGCGCAGCGCGGACGGCTCAATCTCGATCTGTTGCGGCTGGAGCAGGCGCTCGCGGATTTCGATGCGGCGCTGGCGCTTTCACCGAGGCTCGAAGTGGCCTTGCAGGGGAAGGCGCAAGTCAACATTCTCAAGGGCAATACGGCCGGGGCGATTGCGGTCGTCAAGAAGTTGCTCGAGGAACATCCGCGGTCCGACATCGGAATTGCGCTCCTGGCTTCCTGCTATGCGAGCCAGGGAGACATCGCGACGGCGCTCGAACATCTCGATGCAGGGCTGGCAATCGCGCCTGACTATGCGGACTTGATCGGGCGCAAGATATTCTTGCTGGACTATCTCCCCGACGCGGATTTTGCGGTCCAGCAGGCTGCGCGAAAACATTGGTGGGAAGCGATCGGCGCCAAATTGCCGCAAAGGGTGTTGTCGCCCCGCAAGCTCGACCCGGACAAGCGGATCTTGATCGGATATGTCGCTTCCGAATTCACCTGCTTGGCTTGGGCGCATTCGCGAGCCGACAGTTCGAGGCAGCGAAACAGGCACTGAAATATGCCGTGACGCTCGACCCACGCTCCGCACAGGCTTTTTCCGATTTGGGAGCCACGCATTTCGCACTTGGGGAATATGAGGACGCGCGTACGTCCCTGGAGAGGGCCATCGCGTTGAAGCCGAGCTTCCCGATGGCCTTGGCCAATCTCGGCAATACCTTGTTGCACCTAAACCGCGTCGAGCAGGCTATCGAATTGTACGATCGCGCGATCGGGCTGAAGCCCGATCATGCCGATGCGCTGTGCAATCGCGGCCTGGCAGAGCTTGCGCTGCGCCAGCTTGATCGCGCCAAACAGAGCTTCGAGCGCGCGCTGTTGTTTCAGCCGCGAAACGTGGAGGCGCTCGTCGGCAAAGGTCTGGTCAATATCGAGCTCAAGCACTTCGACGAGGCCAAAGGCGCGCTGGAGGCGGCGCTCGCGATCAGGCCGGGTTCGGCGAAGATTCTGGCGAACCGTGGGCGGCTCAATCTTGAGACGTCGAGGTTGGAACAGGCCGCGTCAGATTTTGACGCGGCCCTTGCGCTTGCGCCCAAGCTCGAGGTGGCCCTGCAGGGGAAGGCGCAAGTCGCGCTCGCCATGGGAAACACGGCGCAAGCAATTCTGGCCTGCACGACGTTGCTGGAGGAATATCCACGCTCCGCGATCGGAATGGCGCTGCTGAGCGCTTGTTTTGCAAACCAGGGAGAGATCGCATCAGCAATCGAGCTTCTCGATGCGGCGTTGGCCATTGTGCCGGATGCCTCCTTGATCGGGCGGAAGATCTTCTTCCTCGACTATCTCTCCGACGCCGATTTCGCGGTTCAGCAGGCCGCGCGAAAACAGTGGTGGGACGCGATCGGCTCGAGATTGCCGCGAAGGACTCTTGCCCCGCGGCAGCTCGATCCCGACAGGCGGATCGTGGTTGGCTATGTTGCTGCCGAGTTTTGGCATCACTCGGCAGCGTTCGCTCTGTTACCGGTGCTGCGCCATCATGATCACGCCAGGTTCGAGATCGTCTGCTATTCGTGCTCGCCGGTAAGAGATGAGATGACCGCCGCATTCAGGTCCTCGGCGGACGTCTGGGTCGACGCCTGGCAGCTTTCGGACGACGAACTCGCCGATCGCATCCAGGCGGACAAGGTCGATATCCTGATCGACGTGTCCGGGCACACCACCGGCAACAGGCTCCACGTCTTCGCCCGCAAGCCGGCCCCGATCCAGGTCTCGGGTTTCGGACACGCTACGGGCACGGGCCTGCAGACCATGGACTACGTGCTCGCGGATCCCATCTTCATTCCGCAATCGGCGCGCCATCTGCTGGCTGAAAAGGTCTACGACCTGCCGTGCCTGATCACGATCGATCCCATTTTGGATGTACCTGCATCGGAGCCGCCCATGCTCCGCAACGGCCATGTCACCTTCGGCGTGTTCAACCGCATCTACAAGATCTCGGACGAGGCCATCCGGGTGTGGTCGAACGTGATGCGCGAGGTGACCGGTTCGAAGATCGTCATCAAGCATACGCTGCTCGACGATCCCATGCTGCGCGATAGTCTGATCGCGCGGTTCGTGGCGCAGGGCGTTGCCGAGGAGAATGTCATCTGCCTGGGCTCGACGCCGCGCCACGAGCACCTGCGGGCGTTTGCAAACGTCGACATATCGCTCGACACGTTCCCGCAAAACGGCGGCGTCAGCACCTGGGAATCGCTCTATGCGGGCGTTCCGGTCGTGGCCAAGCTCGGCAACGGCGCCTCGTCGCGTGCCGGCGGTTCGATCGTGGCTGCTGTCGGTCTCGACGACTGGGTCGCCGAGGATGACGAGGGCTATGCCGCGATCGCCTGCAAATATGCGGCGCAGCCGGCGCACCTGGCGAAGTTGCGTAGCGAGTTGCCGGCTCGGATCGCAGCCTCCCCCGCCGGCAATGTCGAAATCTACACGGCCAGGGTCGAGGCGGGCTATCGCCAGTTCTGGCGCGACTATTGTGCCGCGGCTGCCGAAGGCGGCGAGGGCGCCTGACCCTCTCGGGTGGGGCGAAGTCTCGAATTGCGCTGGCCAGCTTAGTCGTCCGGAAACCATGCGCCGGCGCGCGATAGTGCCGGTTCATGGCTCCGAAAGCCATTTCTGGGCATATGGCGCTAAAAGGGTACGCCAATGCTCGGTTTCGTCTTCGGCTTGAACGCCCGGCTCGGGCGATTGCATTTCTTCCTCGCCACGGTCGCGCTTGCGATCGTGATGACGGCGATCTGCTTTGCAATCGCAATGGCCGTGCTGCGCAACACCTCGCCCGGCGCGATCCGGCCTGAAGATCTCACCAGCAGCTCGGCGATGATCGCTGCGATCGTCTTCTTCGGAGTTGTCACCTTCACGTTGCAATCGGTGCGCATCCGCGACATCGGCTGGGATCCGGTCTGCGTGGTGCCTGCCTGGTTCGCGCTGGTGATCGTCGACCATGTCGTCGCGGGCCGGTTTCCGGCCTGGGCGATCGGGCAGGAGCATCAGGCAACGGCGGTCGGCGCGCTCGTCAACCTCGCGCTGATGCTCGCGCTCGTGTTCTGGCCGAGCGGCGACAGCGAAGGCTCCTACGGCGCTCCCCTCCCGCCGCGCACGCGCGCGATCAAGCCCTCGCTATCGAACGAGCGCCTCACGCGGGTGTCGCAGGGATCGTCGCGGCCGACCTGGAGTTAGACGGCCGGCTTCCGGAACGTTCTAGACGAACGGCAGCTTGATGTTGCTGCGCTTCTCCAGCCATTCCGGCACCGGCAGGTTCTTGGCGCGCATGAAGTCGGCGTTGAACAGCTTTGACTGGTAACGGCTGCCGGAATCGCAGAGCACGGTGACGATCGTCTTGCCCGGTCCGAGCTGCTTTGCGAGGCGGGTGGCGCCGGCGATGTTGATGCCGGTCGAGCCGCCGAGGCACAGGCCTTCGTGCTGGAGGAGTTCGTAGATCACCGTCACCGCTTCGGCATCGGGAATGAGATAGGCGTCGTCGACCTTTGCGCTCTCGACGATTGCGGTCGCCCGGTTGAGGCCGATGCCCTCGGTGATCGAGCCGCCCGGCGTCGCCTTGGCGTCGCCCGTTCTGAAATATTCATACATGCCGGCGCCGTGCGGGTCGGCGCAGGCGATCCTGACGTCCTTGCTCTTCTCTTTCAGGAAGCGGCTGGTGCCGGCCAGCGTGCCGCCGCTGCCGACGGAGCAGACGAAACCGTCGACCTTGCCGCCGGTCTGCTCCCAGATCTCAGGACCTGTGGACTCGTAATGCGCCTTCGCATTGTCGAGGTTGTTCCACTGGTCGGCGAACAGCACGCCGTTCGGCTCCGTCTTACGCAGCTCGTCGGCAAGACGGCGGCCGACATGCTGGTAGCTGTTCGGATTGGAATAGGGCAGTGCCGGTGATTCCAGCAGCTCGGCGCCGCACAGCTTCAGAAAATCCTTCTTCTCCTGGCTCTGCGTTTCCGGGATCACGATCAGCGTGCGGTAGCCGCGCGCGCTCGCCACGACCGCAAGGCCGATGCCGGTATTGCCGGCGGTCGATTCCACGACGAGACCGCCGGGCTTGAGCTCGCCGCGCTTCTCGGCCTCCAGGATCATCCATTTGCCGGCGCGATCCTTCACCGACTGGCCGGGATTCATGAACTCGGCCTTGCCCAGAATGGTGCAGCCGGTCAGTTCGGAAGCGCGCTTGAGCTTGATCAGCGGGGTGTTGCCGATGGCTTCGACAACGTCATTTTTGATGGTCATGTCAGGGGAAATCACTGGCAAAGGGTTGATCAGGTTGGCCAGAACCTAGTGCTTGGGCGGTCAAAGGGGAAGGCTTTTGCGCTGCGGCGAAACCGGCGGAAGTGCCCGGAAGCAGTGAATTTTTGGGAGGAGAGATCGCCGATGCTGCTGCTGTGCTACGCTGCGGGATATCGGTAGGAGGATCTGGCCGGTCCCTGCCAAAACATGGAAGATAAGGGTCGTCGCCAGCGCACCTTCGCCATTGGATCTGAGACATCGCCCTCGAAGAGTGCGGCTGGTACGCGGGAGGCGGTCAAATCTCTGCACGACGAATGCCCATTCGTTTCGACAATGGACGGCCTCGCGAGAGTGGCCCACCTCGGTTTCGAGACCGGACTGAAGCCGCATCGCGAGCGGTGCAGGCGGATTGAAGGGACTGGCGTCGGTGTGGCGGCATTATCACATGAAATCTTGGTAAGCTTGAGCAGGCTCCACGGCCGCATAGGAATGCGAAAAAGCGCTGCAACACAGCACTATTTCGTGCTTTCTTCGTGTTGATGGCGGTGCGCTTTGGCGGTCATTTCGCACCTGCGGGACTGTCCCGCTGTTCCGCACCCGGCTAGTATGGGTGTCCGGTTCCGCAGAAAGCATCATCGCTGTGAACGAGTTATCCAACGCCCGCCGACTGTCCAGCCGCGAATCGGTTAATCCGGCTTCGCGGCGGCGGCTCGATCTGCCCGGCGGGGGGTGGATTTGACACAAGATGATCCTGCGATCGCGGTGCGGCGGTCTCTAGGTTCCGCGTCCCGGACACGACGTGCGGCGCGCTGGCTTGCGGTCGCTTGCCTCGCCGCCGGCTCGGGCGCTTGCGTGCTCACGCAGGATCTTCCCGATCCCGCGCTCGACGTTCCCACGCAGTACAAATACGCCGGCAAGGGCGATGCGCCGCCGTCTCTGGATTGGTGGCGCAGCTTCCGCTCGGCGGAGCTGACACAGCTGATGGAAGAGGCGCAGACCGTCAACCTCGACATTGCCGCCGCCGTTTCGCGCATCGTCGAGGCCGACGCGCAGGCGCGGCAAGCGGGTGCGGCGCTGCTGCCGAGCCTTTCCGGCACCGGGCAGGAGGCCTATTCGCGCACCTCCGGCTCCTCCGCCTCGGGGCTCACCAATGGCGGCCGTGAGGTCGTCAACTACCAGGCTTCGCTGAGCGCGAGCTACCAGCTCGATTTCTGGGGTCAGAATCGGGACGCACTCCAGACCGCGGAAGAAACGGCGCATGCCAACCGTTTCGATCGCGACGTCGTTGCGCTGACGACGCTTGCGGGTGTGGCTAACGCCTATTTCCAGGTGCTGGCCTCGCAGGATCGCATCCGGACCTCACAGCGCAACATCGCGAGCGCGCAACGCATCCTCGATGCCGTCAAAGAACGGCGTAAGGCTGGCACGGGCACCGATCTCGACGTCGCGCAGCAGGAGAGCGTGCTCGCAAACCAGAAGGCCCTGGTGCCGCCGCTGCGCCAGACGCTCGACCAAAACGTCAATGCGCTTGCAGTCCTGGTGTCGCGGCCGCCGGAGAGCGTGCGCGTGCTCGGCGGCTCGCTGAACCGGATCGCTATACCCCGCGTGACGCCCGGCCTGCCGTCCGAGCTCCTGACGCAGCGGCCCGACATTCGCCGGCAGGAGGCGCAACTTGCTTCTGCCACTGCGAACGTCGGCAATGCCCGCGCGCAGTTCTTTCCGACCATCCAGCTCACCGGCAATGGCGGCTATCAGAGCTCGGCCCTGGTCTCGCTATTCCAGCCGCATGCGGCGTTCTTCCAGCTCGTCGGCAGCGCGACGCAGCCGATCTTCGACGGCGGCAAGATCCTCGGCAATTTCGAGTTTGCCAAGGCGCGGCAGGACGAACTGCTCCAGACCTACCGCAAGACCATCATCCAGTCTTTTGCCGATGTCGACAATGCGCTGTTCTCGATCAAGCAGACCACGATCAGGCTGCAATTGCAGCGTGACGTCCTCAACGCCTCCCGCCGCGCCTTCGATCTCTCCGAGCAGCAATTGCGCGCCGGCACCGCCGACATCGTCACCGTGCTCAACACCCAACTGACCCTGTTCCAGGCGGAAGACGCGCTGTCGCAGGCGCAACTTGCCCGCCTTCTTGCTATCGTCAGCCTGTATCAGGCGCTCGGCGGCGGCTGGGAGCCGAGGATGGAGAAACCGGTCAATGCTCTTTAAGCCGGATACGAAGCAGGGCGCGAAGGAGGGAACGGCGAAGAAGTCGCGCGGGCGCGGCTTCGTCATGACCCTGATCACGCTGGCGATCCTCGGCGGGCTCGGCTACTACGGCTGGACCACCTGGCATCAGCAGCCGCAGCAGGCGAACGGCCGCAATCAACGGCCGGATCTGCCGGTACCGGTGCTGGCGGCGACGCCCCGCATCCAGGACGTTCCCGTCTATCTCGACGGCGTCGGCGCGATCCGCGCACTCAACACCGTGACCGTCCGCTCTCAAGTCGACGGCAAGCTGATCGCGGTCAATTTCACCGAGGGACAGGACGTCAAGAAAGGCGACGTGGTCGGCGAGATCGACCCGGCGCTCTACCAGGCGACGTACGATCAGGCTGTCGCCAAGAAGGCGCAGGACCAGGCCCAGCTCGCCAACCAGCGCATCGACCTCACGCGCTACGAGCAGCTCGCCGCGTCCAACGCCGGATCCAAGCAGCAGGCCGACACCCAACGCGCGCTGGTCGCGCAGACCGAGGCGCTGGTCAAGGCTGACCAGGCGGCGATCGACAATGCGGCGGCGACGCTGAGCTACACCAAGATCGTGGCGCCGATCTCGGGCCGCGCCGGCCTGCGCCAGGTCGACCAGGGCAACATCATCCACGCCTCCGACACCACCGGCCTCGTGGTGATCACGCAATTGCAGCCGATCGCGGTGTGGTTCAGCCTGCCCCAGCAGCAGATCATGCGGGTCAACGCCGCCGCGTCGAAGGGCGCGCTCGCCGTCGACGTGTTCGGCAATGACGGCCTCACCGTGATCGACACCGGCAAGCTCACCGGCATCGACAACCAGGTCGACCAGACCACCGGCACGCTCAGGCTCAAGGCCGAATTCCCGAACGCCAATTACCAGCTCTGGCCCGGCCAGTTCGTCAATGTCCGCCTCAAGGTCGAGACCTTGACGCAGGCACTGGTGGTGCCGACCTCGGCCGTGCAGCGCGGACCGATCGGCACGTTCAGCTATGTCATCGGCGAGGACAATTTGGTTGCGGCCAAGCCGGTGACGGTGACGCAGCAGAACGAGCATGACGCCGTCATCGCCAGCGGCCTGTCGGCGACAGACAAGGTCGTCACCACAGGCTTTGCCAATCTGTCCGATGGCTCCAAGGTGGTCATCGGCCGCGACGACCAGACGCCGTCGGCCGATCTCGCGCCACGCAAGCGCTCGCGCGGACCGGATGGTCAGAAGAAGGACGGCGCCAAAGACGGCCAGAGGGACGGACAAGATAAGGACGGCGAGTTCCGCGCCAAGCGCAAGAGCAGCGAGGGCGACCAGAAGGGCCAGACCGGACCGGCACCAGGGCCGGGTGCATCGGGAAGTGGAGCCAAGCAGCCATGATCCCGACGACAGCCGCCTGAGCGGCAGGCGCATCCCATGGGCGTCTCCGAACCCTTCATCCGACGGCCGATCGCGACCTCGTTGCTCGGCATCGCGCTTCTGATCGGCGGGCTGCTCGGCTATTTCGCGCTGCCGGTGTCTGCGCTGCCGCAGGTCGATTTCCCGACCGTGCAGGTGACGACGCAATTGCCCGGCGCGAGTCCCGACGTGATCGCCTCGCTGATCACCGCGCCGCTGGAGCGGCAACTCGGCCAGATCCCGTCGCTGTCGGCGATGAACTCGACGAGCTCGTTCGGCGTCAGCCAGATCTCGCTCCAGTTCGATCTCAACCGCGACATCGACGGCGCGACCCAGGACGTCCAGGCCGCGATCAATGCCGCGGCCGGCGTGCTGCCCAAGACGCTGCCTTATCCGCCGACCTACGCCAAGGTGAACCCGGCCGATGCGCCGGTGATGACGTTGGCGCTGCGCTCCGACACCATCTCGCTACGGGCGATGAGCGACATCGCCGACACGCTTCTGGCGCAGCGGCTGAGCCAGATTTCCGGCGTTGGACGCGTCTCTGTGCTCGGCGGACTGAAGCCGGCCGTCCGCATCCAGGCGGATCTCGCGCGGCTCGCCGCCTATGGCATCGCCATGGAAGACCTGCGCACCGCGATTGCCAATGCCAACGTCTCGGGGCCGAAAGGCTCGCTCGACGGCGCGCAGCAATCCTACATCATCGCCGCCAATGACCAGATCGCCGCCGCCGACGCCTACAAGCCTGTCATCATCGCCTACCGCAACGGCTCGCCGGTCACGATTGCCGACGTCGCCCAGATCGTCGATGGCCTCGAGAACGACCGCACCGGCGGCTGGTATCAAGGCTCGCCCGCGGTCATCATCGACATTCAGCGGCAGCCCGGCGCCAATGTGATCGACGTCGTCAGCCAGATCCGGGCGGAAATCCCAAAGGTCCAGCGCGCTATTCCGGCCGGCGTGAATCTCACCATCGTCTCCGACCGTACCGTCACCATCCGTGCCTCGGTCCGCGACGTGCAGTTCACGCTGATCCTCAGCGTGGTGCTGGTGACGCTGGTGGTGCTGCTGTTCCTGCGCTCGCTCAGGGCCACGCTGATCGCCGGGGTGGCGCTACCACTCTCGCTGATCACCAGCTTCGGCATCATGTATTTCGCCGGCTTCAGCCTCGACAATCTGTCGCTGATGGCGCTCACCATCGGCACCGGCTTTGTCGTCGACGACGCCATCGTGATGATCGAGAACATCGTCCGCCACATGGAAAACGGCGATAGCGCGATGGAGGCTTCGCTGAAGGGCGCCAGCGAGATCGGCTTCACCGTGATCTCGCTGACGGTGTCGCTGATTGCGGTGTTCATCCCGCTGTTGTTCATGTCGGGCCTTGTCG
Organism: Bradyrhizobium canariense; assembly: GCF_019402665.1. Classification (GTDB taxonomy): domain Bacteria; phylum Pseudomonadota; class Alphaproteobacteria; order Rhizobiales; family Xanthobacteraceae; genus Bradyrhizobium; species Bradyrhizobium canariense. The sequence continues at coordinate 19,892 of NZ_VSST01000012.1, read as the reverse complement.
GCCGCATGTTCCGCGAATTCGCGCTGACGCTGACGATCGCGGTCGTGACCTCGGCCGTGGTCTCGCTGACGCTGACGCCGATGATGTGCTCGCGTCTGCTGAAGCATGCCCATGAAGAGCTGGCAGTGCCGGGACTTGCCGCGGTCAGCCGCTTTATCGACCGCACCGTGGGGTTCTATCACCGCACGCTGCTCTGGGTGTTGGAGCGCCAGCGCGCGACGCTGGTCGTGACCCTCGCCACACTGATTGCGACCCTGGCGCTCTATGTCGTCGCGCCAAAGGGCTTCCTGCCGCTGCAGGACACCGCCTCGATCACGGCGGTGACGGAAGCGGGTCCCGACGTGTCGTTCGCAGAGATGCAGAAGCGGCAGGCCGACGCGGCCGACGCCATCAAGGCCGACCCCGATGTAACAGGCGTGGTCTCGGTGATCGGGGCAGGCTCGGTCAATCCGACCACTAATGTCGGCCGTCTGGTCATGACGCTGAAACCCCGCGGCGAGCGGCGCGACGATGTCAGCGTCGTCATCACGCGGCTGAAGGAGCGGGTGGCAGCCATCCCCGGCATGACCGTCTACTTCCAGCCGGTGCAGGATGTGCAGATATCGACCCAGTCGAGCCGCTCGCAATACCAGTACACGCTGACCGGCACCGACGCCGCGCTGGTGTCGGAATGGGCGCGCAAGCTGGTTGCCGAGATGCGGCGCGATCCGCTGTTCCGCGACGTCTCCTCGGAGGCGCAGGAAGGCGGTCTGCGGGCGCAGCTCACGGTCGACCGCACCCGCGCCGGCCAGCTCGGCGTCAGCCTCCAGGGCATCACCGACACGCTCAACGACGCGTTCGCGCAGCGCCAGATATCGACCATCTACGGCCAGGCCAACCAGTATCGCGTGGTGCTGGAAGCGCTGCCGATGTACCAGCGCGATCCCTCGATCCTGTCGAAGCTCTATCTGCCGGGCGGGGCGAGCGCGACCGCCGGCGCGCCCAACGCACAGGTGCCGCTCTCCGCCGTGGCGACGCTGACCCGCACCACCGCGCCGCTCGCGATTTCGCACCAGGCCCAGTTCCCGTCGATCTCGCTCAGCTTCAACCTCGCCCCGGGCGCTGCGCTCGGCGATGCCGTCGAGGCCGTGAAGACCATCCAGACCCGGATTGAGATGCCCAACAGCATCGTCGGCGTCTATGCCGGCGACGCCGCCGAATTCGCCAAGGCACTCGCCGGCCAGCCCTGGCTGCTGCTGGCCGCGGTGATCACGATCTATATCGTGCTCGGCGTGCTCTACGAGAGCTACATCCATCCGATCACGATCCTCTCGACGCTGCCGTCGGCCGGCGTCGGCGCGATCCTGGCGCTGATGCTGTGCGGGCAGGATCTCTCCGTGATCGGGCTGATCGGCATCATCCTGTTGATGGGCATCGTCAAGAAGAACGCGATCATGATGATCGACTTCGCGCTCGAGGCCGAGCGCAGGCAGGGGATGTCGCCCAACGAGGCGATCGTGCAGGCTTGTCTGCTGCGCTTCCGTCCGATCATGATGACGACGCTGGCCGCGCTGTTCGGCGCGCTGCCGCTGGCGATCGAGAGCGGCACCGGCGCCGAGCTGCGCTTTCCGCTCGGCATCTCCATCATCGGCGGCCTGCTGCTCAGCCAATTGCTCACGCTCTACACCACGCCGGTGATCTACCTCGCCCTCGACCGCATCAACCGCCGCCTCGAGCAGGCGCTGCCGCCGGCGGAGTCCGGCGGGCCGCCCGTCGCGGGCGCGACCGAGGGGATGCAGTGATGGCATCGATCTCGGAGCCCTTCATCCGCCGCCCGGTCGCGACCACGCTGCTGTCGATCGGGTTGTTCCTGCTGGGTATCGTGGCTTACGAGTTCCTCCCCGTCGCCTCGGTTCCGAACATCGATTTCCCCGCCGTCTTCGTGTCCGCCAGCCGTCCCGGCGCCGATCCGTCCGTGATGGCCGCGACGGTTGCCTCGCCGCTGGAGCGGCGGCTCGGCGAGATCGCGGGCATCAACCAGATCACCTCGACCTCGTCACTCGGCACGACCAGCATCCAGCTCCAGTTCGACATCGGCCGCAACATCGACAAGGCCGCGCGCGACGTGCAGGCGGCGATCAACGCCGCGCTGGTCGACCTACCCAGCGATCTGCCGACGCTGCCGCGCTTCCGCAAGGCCAATACCGCAGGCGCCCCCGTGTTCGTGCTGGCGCTGACCTCGAAGACGCTGTCCGCCAGCGCGGTCTACGACGTCGCCGATACCGTGCTGGCGCAGCGCATCTCGCAGGTGCCGGGGGTGGGCAATGTGACGATCTCGGGTGCCGACCAGCCGGCGGTCAGGATTCAGCTCAATCCCGTCGCGCTGTCGAACGCCGGCATCGCCACCGACGACGTGCGAACTGCGATTATCAACGCCAACCCGCTCGGTCCGGTCGGCATCTTCAACGGCGAGCGCCAGAGCGAAACGCTGTCGCTCAACAGGCAGATGCGGACGGCGAAAGAGTTCCGCGACATCGTCATCAAAAGCGCGAACGGCAATTTCGTCCGGCTCTCCGATGTTGCCGACATCGAGGACGGCGTCCGTAACGCCCGATCCATCGCTTGGTTCAACAAGCAGCCGGCGGTGCTGATCCAGATCACCAAGCAGGGCGACGCCAACGTCATCGAGACCGTCGACCGGGTGAAGGAGCTGATCCCCGCGCTGAAGCAGTGGATCCCGGCCGGCGTCGACGTCTCCACCTTGGTCGACCGCACCAGTACGATCCGCGCCAGCGTGCTCGACATGCAGTGGACCTTGTTCGCGACCGCCATTCTCGTGATGGTCGTCGTGTTCGTATTCCTGCGACGGCTGACGCCGACGATCGCGGCCGGAATCTCCGTGCCGCTGGCGCTGGCCGGGACCTGCGCCGGCATGTGGGTCGCGGGCTTCTCGATCGACAATCTGTCGCTGATGGCGCTGGCGATCTCCGTCGGCTTCGTGGTCGACGACGCCATCGTCATGATCGAGAACATGTACCGCAATCTCGAACAGGGCATGCGGCCGCTTCAGGCGGCATTGGACGGCGCCCGGCAGATCGGCTTCACCGTGGTGTCGATCAGCCTGTCGCTGATCGCGGCCTTCACGCCGCTGATCTTCATGGACGGCATCGTCGGCCGTCTCTTGCGCGAGTTCTCGCTGACGCTGACCTTCGCGATCCTGGTCTCGACCCTGGTGTCGCTCACGGTGACGCCGATGATCTGTGCCCACTATATCAGGCAGACCACGTCGGGATCCGCCACGCTGTTCGATCGTGTCATCGAGGGCTCGCTGACGCGCATCGTCGCCTTCTACACCCGCACCCTGCGCACGGTGCTGGAGTATCCGCTGCTAACGCTGCTGGTGTTCTTTGCCACCATCGGCCTCACCGTGGTGCTCTACATCAAGGTCCCCAAGGGCTATTTCCCGACCGACGATTCCGGCTTCGTCATCGGGGCGACGCGCGCCTCGGCCGACATCTCGTTCCAGTCCATGCTCAGCCTGCAGCAGCGGCTCGCCGACATCGTGATGCAGGATCCGGCCGTGGCCGGCATCGGCTCCACCGTCGGCAGCGGCGGCGGGCCGGGTGGCGCGACCTCCAATCGCGGCACCATGTTCATCAGCCTGAAGCCGCCGGAGGAGCGCGACCACGTCTCGACCCAGGTGGTGATCGACCGTCTCAGGCGGGCGTTATACCCGGTGCCCGGCATCCGCCTGTTCATGTTCGCCGCCCAGGACGTGCGCGCCGGCGGACGACAGAGCGATTCCGACTACCAGTACACGCTGACCAGCACCGACCTCGGCCTGTTGCAGAAGTGGGCGCCGATCGTGGCCAAGCGCATGGAGAGCGTCGAAGGCATCACCGACGTCTCCAGCGACCGCGATCCCGGCGGGCTTCAATTGACCTTGTCGATCGATCGCCAGAAGGCCTCGGCGCTCGGCGTCCGCGTCCAAGATATCGACAACGCGCTCAACAACGCGTTCTCGCAGCGGCAGATCGGGATCATCTACACCCAACGCAACCAGTACATGACCGTTCTGGAGATGGACCCGAAATTCCAGGTCGACCCGTCCAACCTCGATCGCATCTATGTCGCCGGCGCGGGCGACGCGCAGGTGCCGCTGTCGGCCGTGGTACATGCGACGCGCGGGCTCGCCGCCCTCGCGGTCTATCATTCGCAATCGTTCCCATCGACCACGGTGTCGTTCAACCTGTTGCCGGACGTGCAGATCCAGGCCGCAACGCAGAACATCCAGCGCGCGGTCGAGGAATTGCACATGCCGGAAGGCATCCGCGGCAGTTTTGACGGCAACGCCGGCGATTTCGCCAAGACCAGCGGCCGCCAGCCGCTCCTGATCCTCGGCGCGCTGGTGGCGATGTATATCGTGCTCGGCGTGCTCTATGAGAGTCTCGCCCATCCGCTCACGATCATCTCGACGCTGCCCTCGGCGGGCCTCGGCGCGCTGCTGGCCTTGCAGATCACCAACACGCCGCTGACGGTGATCGCCTTCGTCGGCATCATCCTGTTGATCGGCATCGTCAAGAAGAACGGCATCATGATGGTGGATTTCGCGCTCGATGCCGAGCGCCAGCGCGGCCTGTCTTCGGCGGAGGCGATCTTCGAGGCCTGCCAGGCACGCTTCCGTCCGATCCTGATGACGACCATGGCTGCATTGTTCGCCGGCATTCCGCTGGTGGTCGCGACCGGGCCCGGCACGGAACTGCGCCGCCCGCTCGGCATCACCATCATCGGCGGGCTGTTCGTCTCGCAGATCCTGACGCTCTACACCACGCCCGTGATCTACCTGCTGATCGACCGCCTGCGCCGGCGCCGCGAGCCGCGCCCGGTGCCTGCGCCGGCGGAATAGGCGGGTTGTTGAACAGCCCCGCAAAGCGTATAGCGGCGACCATGTCGAACCCCACCGCCGCTGCGCCGGCCGATCCAATCCCCGAATGCCCGCACTGCCAGAAGCCGATGCCGCTGTGCATCTGCGACAGCGTCACGCCCATCAAGAACCGGCTCTCGCTCCTGATCCTTCAGCATCCGCAGGAGCAGGACAGGGCGCTCGGCACCGCGCGGCTGCTTGCGAAGCATTTCGCCGGTGCCACGCTGCGGGTCGGCTTGTCCTGGCCGAGCCTGTCCAAGGCGCTGGGGCAACCGATCGAGAACGCCTCGCACTGGGCCGTGCTCTATCTCGGCTCGGCGCACGCCGCCGATCTCGAGGCCGAGGGCGAAATCCTGGCGCTCAACCGCAAAGGCGAGGGCGCGGACAACCAGCGCGCGCGCCTCGGCAAGCTCGAAGGTGTGGTGCTGCTCGACGGCACCTGGAGCCAGGCCAAGGCCCTGTGGTGGCGCAACCCCTGGATGCTGAAATGCCAGCGCGTCATCCTCAACCCGGCCGCGCCATCGCGTTACGGCCGCCTGCGCAAGGAGCCTCGGAAGGACGGCCTGTCGACCATCGAAGCGGCAGCGACGATCCTCTCCGTTCTGGAGAAGCGCCCGGACATCGCCGAGACGCTGAATGCCAGCTTTGAACGGATGTTAACCCGCTACCGCGAGGTCCAGACCGAGATGCCCGAATTGGCGCCGAAGCCGCCGGTGAAGGACCGCCGGCGCGGTGTCCGGCGGGTCAAGCGAGCCTGACTCCGGTCCGGATCATCCGTCCGGCCGATTGTCCCGCGAGAGGCGGGCGGATAGAGACCATCGGCCAACAGGCCGCGATCTGCTATCCTGTCGCACCATCGGAACGCCGGAAACGGAAGGGACCGTCGCATTCAGCTTGCAGCCAAGGAGATCCTTGCCCAGGCGGCGCGGTTCGATCGTTGGGGCACGCTCGCCCTGATGGACATTTCGCTGCGCTACCGGCGCACCGTGATCGGCCCGCTCTGGATCACGCTGACGCTCGCCGCGACGATTGCCAGCGTCGGCACGGTCTATGCGGCACTGTTCAAGCAGGACATTGCGAGCTTTCTGCCGCCCTTTGCCATTGGCCTGATCGTCTGGACGCTGATCGCGACGACGCTCCAGGAAGGTTCCAACATCTTCGTGGCATCAAACCATTTGATCAAGGCGGTGCCGGCGCCGCTGATCGTGCATGTTCTCCAGATGATGGCGCGCAACGTCCTCATCTTCGCGCATCATCTGGTGATCGTCGTACTGCTCTATCTGGTAATGCCGTGGCCGCTGCATGGGAGCATGCTGCTCGCGGTGCCGGGCTTTGCGATCCTGCTCGTCGTGCTGCTGGGCGGCTCGGTCGCGCTCGGCATGCTCTGCGCGCGGTTTCGTGACATCGGCTCGGCGATCGTCAGCGGCCTGCAATTCGTGTTCTTCCTGACGCCGATCATCTGGACCGAGGACACCGTGCGCGGCACCGCGTTTTATTGGCTGATCCGCGCCAATCCGTTCGCGACGCTGCTCGATCTGGTGCGCAGGCCACTGCTCTCACAGCCGACCGATGCGGAGCAATGGCTGCCCGGGGTCATCTATGCGACCGTCGTGGCCGTCATCGGCCTCGGCTGCTACGCGAAATACCGCCATCGCGTGGCGTATTGGCTGTGAGGCGCGAGATATGACCCCCGCAGCTCATATCGCGCTTCGCAACGTCTCGGTGAGATTTCCGGTGCTGTCGTTCCGCGACCGCTCGCTGCGCAGCCGGTTCGTCAACGCGGTGACACTGCGGCGGACGACCCCGCACATCGTCTCCGCGTTGAACGATGTCAGTCTCGACATCCGTGCCGGCGACCGCGTCGCCATCATCGGCGCCAATGGCGCCGGCAAGACCACGCTGCTGCGGGTGCTCGCCGGCATCTACCATCCGACGTCCGGCAGCGTGGACGTGCTGGGCCGCTGCCAGCCGCTGTTCGATCTCTCGGCCGGATTCGACGAGGAAGCGACCGGCTACGAGAACATCATGCGGCGCGGGCTCGTGATCGGCGCGCGGCGCTCCGAGATCGACGACCGGCGCGCGGAGATCGCCGCATTCACCGGCTCGGCGAACGGCTCGACTTGCCGCTGCGCACCTATTCCAGCGGCATGATGCTGCGCCTGATCTTTGCGGTCGCAACCGCCGTCGAGGGCGAGATCGTGCTGCTCGACGAATGGATCGGCGTCGGCGACCAGCAGTTCCGCAAGAAGGCGCGGCAGCGGCTCGACGAGATCGTCGTGCGCGCCGGCATTCTGGTGCTCGCCTCGCACGACGTCGAGCTGATCAAGAGCACCTGCAACCGCGCGATCCTGCTGGAGGAGGGGCGGATCGTGGCGGCCGGTGCGACCGATGAGATTCTCGGCCAATATCTCGGCGGCGCGAAGGCGTAGCTGCCCGGTCGGGGTTGCCTAAACCCGTGATCCCCTATATTGCTCCGCCCTCGTTGGGGCCACGTGGCGGAGTGGTTACGCGCCGGTCTGCAAAACCGTTTACTCGGGTTCGAGTCCCGACGTGGCCTCCATCACAACCTCCTGATATCTCAGCGAATATCCGATCGTGTCGCGGCTGCCATCAGCCTGCGGGGGCGATACGTGCCGGCTGCGCACACCGGGTTTGCCTGGGGGCCCGCGGAAACCCGCCATTCAGCCCGCTGGCATAGTCTTCGCATCTGCGAAGTGATGCATCCCAACGATCGAGCGCTGGAGAGCACGTGAGCGAAATCGTCCGATTTGTCCCCAAATCCGAGCTGGAGCGGGCTCGCCTCATTCGCGAGGCCCGCGCGATCTACGACAGCATCTTTCCCTCGGCCGTACCCGACCAGGCGCCGCAGGACGACGGGGAGCGCGTCAAGACTTGATCGCGGTCGCGCCGGATTTCGCGGCGTAGAGCCCACAGCAAAACGCCCGCAGAGCGCGGGCGCATCGGCTCACGGCGAGATTGGCTTCAGCAGGCCGCGTACCAGCCGTCCGGGAAAGGTAGCAGGGGCCACGCGCCCTCGTTGTCATTGGCAGCTTTGGGCTTCGCGTAATAGGTCCACGAGCGCGGCACGAAATCCTCCCCCGGCACGAACGCCAGATCTTCATGGATCATGGCGTCCTGGACGGCGTCCAGCAGTAAGTTGAATTCGGCTTCGCTCATCACACCCTCCGGCCCGCGGATGGCGCAATATCGCAAAGCGGGTTTGCTTCCCGGTTGAGCCGATCGTTCGTATTTTAACGATCGGCCAATCGGGTCCCGATTGGTTAGCGATTGATGAAATCCCGTTGGGAAACTTAGGTTCCTGCCGGGTGCCCGCAGTGTGAAGGAGGTCACATCGTCCGCTGTTTATTTCTCCTACCCCTTCGCACACCGGCCAACACAGGCCGGCGGGCAAGGCAGACGGGAGACTGGTCATGAAGGCGAGGTTCTTGCGGTTTGCGGGTGTGAAAAGCCGGGCGCGTCGCGCCTCGACGGTCGGGCTGTTCCTGACGCTGTTTGCCTCCGCCGCCCATGCTCAGCAGGGAACGCCCGAGCAGCGCCGGGCCTGCACCCCCGACGTCTACCGGCTCTGCGCCGGCGAGATCCCCAACGTCCGGGCCATCACGGCGTGCCTGCGCCGTAACAGGTCAAGCTTGAGTGAGGCTTGCCGCACCGTGTTCGATCAGGGCGGCGGCTGACATACCGGGCCTGTGGGTTTGTGCGCAGCAAGTGGCTCGCGCGGGCTCGCGAATCCGGCATAGTCGGCCTGTGGATATGCCTGTGGGTATGCTGCGGAAAGACTGTGGACGGGGGTGATGTGCTTCGGATGCCGGCCGCAGATGCGTCCTTCGATTGTCATATCTGTGTCAAATGACCTCACCGCATGATTCCCTAATCGGGCAGATCGCTGCGTCGCGCAAGATCATGTTGTTTCTCCGAATTCGGAAATTGATGCCGCGAGGGTTCCTCACGAGCAGTTTTTGGCAGCCGGCTGCTAGGACGCACTGATCGAGATCGACCCGGTGTGTCGGCGGCCGTGAGGCGACAGCCGATAGCCCGGATTCGCGAAGCAATCCGGGCTTCAATCCCTTGCGTTGCCCGACGGGCAAAACACCCAAACGACGGGTCAATCCGCTCGCGCAAAAATATTCCGCTTTACCGAAATTCGGCTTTGGCGTATTCAGCCGCCACCTCATCCCGGTCAGAGGGGCGTATCGCGATCGTCACGAAACGTGGGGTGAGCTGCGGTGGACGCGGGCAGCATCGGCGCGAAGGGCTTCGCAGGGCGGCAAAACCGTGAGCGAAGGCGTCGCGCACACGACCGGTGCTGACAGCGTACGGCAAAACCGTGTCGTCCTGACGCCCGGGGTCTGTGCGTCAAGTCTTGTGGTGATGTGGGCGGCCCGACCGGGCATCCGCATCAGCCATCCGCAAGGCGACGGGGGCAATAGTGCATCGCTCCCCGGGGAGAGCACGGCATAAGCCGTCAAACCACTGCGCAGGGAAGGCCGTGTGTTGGGCTTCACCTGTATGCCGCTGTGCAGCCTCTCGTAGCGCAACCTTCGCACAGTGGACCGTGGGTGCCAGCCGGCACCCGGTCTTCCCTGCGCCCTCTGACGGAGGAGGGTGGACGAGACAAAGCAAAGCTCGGGCGAGATGCGTCGCGAGGAAGCGAAGCCGTGCCTGCGACAAGAATCATATTGAGCGCGCAGCGCCGGCGCCCGCGCCGGAGACAACAAGCCGCGCCGATCTATGAATGCCGGTTCATTGCTGCGGAGAATTCGAATCGGTAAGAATTGGCTCGCTGCGCGTCTCGCGTCGTGCAGAGAGCCGGAGGCGGATCGATCGCGTCTTGAACCTTTCGATTGCGCCTCCGACGAATCCTCCAAGGCAACACCATTGGTTGCCGCGGCGCCTGCGCCGATCGACGTCAGGCACCGAAAGCCCGTTTCGATCGGGGGAATTTCATATGAAGTATTTTCTGTCTGCACTGATCGCGATCGGTCTATCGATTGCCGCCGCGCCGTCGTTCGCGGCTGACGCGCGCAACGTCACTGTCGTCAACGAGACCGGCTATGCCATCAAATTCCTGGGCTTCAACGCCCCGGACGATGGCATGGACGAATGGGACAACGAGCTGGACAAGGTTTTGCAGAACCAGGCGAGCACCTATGTCGAGTTCGACGATGACGACGAAGGATGCGTCTGGAACGTCCGCGTCGACTGGCAGAACTATGACGAGACCGTGCTCTGGAAGAACGTCAACCTCTGCAAGTTCACCGCGCTTCGGCTGCGCTACGATTCCGGCACCAAGACCACTTCGTTCGTCGCCGAGTAACTTGACCTGAGGCCAGGCGGAGGAGGGGCCACGCGCCCTTCCTCGCCGCAATGTGCGAGATGGCGAATTCGTCCTTTGCAAGCGCAAGCGGCTTTGTTATACGCAGCCGCGCGCGAACGACGGGTTCGCCCTTTTCCTCGGTAGCTCAGCGGTAGAGCATCCGACTGTTAATCGGATGGTCGCTGGTTCGAATCCAGCCCGGGGAGCCAAATTCCGCTTCATCGTCAATGGTTTGCGTCCAGACTCTGATCTGGGATGCGATCTCGTTGCGGCAAATTCTCAATTAGATGTGTACCGTGGCGAGCCCGCATCCTCCGCCGCGACGCCAAAACGACTCAATTGAAATCGAGCTTCCAGGCGCCGGTCCTTTACGGAGCTGATTCCCATGCGAGACATCCAGGTCGACCGTTCCCCGTTGGCTCCCTCCATTCTGCCGGCGGACATCCCCGAACTCAGCGATGACGAATGCCTCGCCTGTCTCGCGCGGGCGGTCGAGACCCACGATTCGGCACGGCTGGATGAAGTCGCCGCATTGATCGGCCGCCTCGCAGTCACGATCGAATAGGCGGCTCACCCTCGACGTTGCGAGTTGCGGAAGGGCCCGTTTCGCGGGCCAAAGCCATGTTGCGTTTTCGCAGGGCCTGTTCCAAAGATGCCGCCAACTTTCGTCCGCGGCATCGTCCGCCTTGCAGGGTCCGCAAATGTCCGTTTTCTCGACGGCGCGCCTAAAAATGGTCGATGGCCAGGTGCGCACCAGTGACGTCACCGACCGTCGTGTTCTTGATGCCATGCTCACGGTTCCGCGCGAGGCCTTCGTGCCGGCCAGCCGGCAGGCATTGGCGTATCTCGACCTCGATCTCGACGTCAGCGAGGGCGGCGCCAAGCGGTTCCTGATCAAGCCGCAACTGACCGGCAAGTTGCTCCAGGCCGCCGAGATCGGCGAGGATGACAACGTGCTGGTCGTCGGCTGCGCCACGGGCTATCTCGCTGCGCTGACCGCCAAGCTTGCGCGTCAGGTCACCGCGACGGAATGCGATTCGGCCTTGGCCGCGAAGGCCAAGGACGCCTTCGCCGCCCTCGGGCTCGCCAACGTGGCCTGCAAGGCCGCAGCCTGCACCGAGGGTGATGCCGCTGCTGGCCCCTATGATGTGATCGTCCTCAACGGCGCCACAGAGGTGACGCCGACAGGGCTGCTCGGGCAGCTCAAGGAGGGTGGGCGCCTGTTGGGGGTCTCGGCCGAATCCAGGCCGCCGCGAGCCATGATCGTCACCCATACTCACGGCGAATTCGGCCATCGGGCGCTGTTCGATGCCGCGGCCCCGGTCCTTCCCGGGCTGGAACGAGCCGCCGCCTTCGTGTTCTGACGGCCCGATAGCGGCTTTGGCCCGTTAAAATCCCGTTCTGAATCAGAAGTGTGGCCGGGATGCTGCACGTGAAGAGTTTCCACCGAGAACCACCCTCAGGTAGTTCCGTCGCGCTTGACCGCGTCCTATGTTGCGGCGGGGCAACGACTCCACTCGTAGACGGTAACCCAGCTCGCGGGCACGAGCCGGGCGTTAGAATGAACGGAATTTTTGGATGCATGGGGTGAAGTTCTTCACCGGAGCAGCGGTTTCGGTCCTGCTGCTGGCGCTTGCCGGGCCGACGCCTGCCTCGGCGGATACGATCGAGGCTGCGCTGGTGCGCGCCTATCAGAACAATCCGCAGCTGAACGCGCAGCGCGCCCAGGTGCGCTCGACCGACGAGAACGTGCCGCAGGCGCTGTCGGGCTATCGGCCCAAGGTCAATGTGACCCTCGGCAGCGGGTATCAATATCAGGACGTCCAGGCGACGCAGAATGTCGTCCCCCCCACCCCCAAGTCGATCTCCGGCTTGCTTCAGCCCAACAGCGCCAGCGTGAGCGTCAGTCAGACACTCTACAACGGCAATCAGACCGCCAACAGGACGCGCGTTGCGGAGAGCCAGGTGTCGGGTTCCCGCGAGGCATTGCGTGTGCTCGAGCAGACGGTCCTGCTGCAGGCTGCCACGGCCTATATGGATTTTCTGCGCGACTCGGCCACGCTCGAAGTTCAGCGCAGCAACGTGCGCGTGCTCGAACAGACGCTCAAGCAAACGCGCGATCGCTTCAATGTCGGCGAGGTGACGCGCACGGACGTCGCGCAATCCGAAGCGCAGCTGGCTGCCGGCAGGACCCAGGCCCTGACCGCCGAATCGAATCTCACGACGACGCGCGCGAACTTCCGCCGGATCATCGGCAACGAGCCGGCGGCCCTCGCCCCCGGCTCGCCGGTCGATCGCTTCCTTCCTGCGACGATAGCCTCCGCCGTTGGTCTCAGCCTTGTCGAGAATCCCAACGTTACGGCTGCCATGTATGGCATCGACGTCAACTACCTCCAGGTCAAGATCAACGAAGGCGCTTTGCTGCCGACGGTCACGGTCGCGGCTACTGCCAGCACAGCCTACCAGCAGCAGCTGACGATCTTCCGAACGAGTTCCGCGTCCGCCCTCGCGACAGTCGCTGTGCCGATCTATCAGGGTGGCACAGAATATGCGCTGATCCGCCAATCGAAAGAGAACCTGGCGCAGCAGCGCCTGAATCTCGAAACCACCCGCGATCAGACCCGCGCCAACGTCGTGCAGGCCTGGGGCCAGTTGGAAGCCGGCAAGGCGCAGGTGCAGTCCGCGCAGGCGCAGGTCACGGCGTCCGAGATCGCGCTGAACGGCGTGCGCGAAGAGGCTAAGGCCGGGCAGCGCACCACCCTCGACGTGCTCAATGCGCAGCAAGCGCTGGTGAACGCGCGCGTTGCGCTCGTCACTGCCCAGCATGACCGCGTGGTGGCGTCCTATTCGGTGCTCAACGCGGTCGGTCGTCTGGCGCCGCAGGTGCTTGGTCTCAACACCACGGTCTACGATCCCAGCGTGCACTACCAGCAGGTCCGCGACAGCTGGGCCGGCGTACGCACGCCAGACGGACGCTAGAGTCCCGTAGTCATCCGGTCGGCCTCGCGAATAGCCGAAGCCGACCGGTGCTTTGCTTGCAATCATCAAAATCCCTGACATAGCCTTGCCAAGAAGATGCGGGTCGATTCGCTCTGCATCCGATGCCGTGTGCGTAAAGCATGAGGTGCCGAGGGCAGGGGCGCACCGCTGCACGTTGAGCCGTCATCTGGGGACAAGTCGGGCTGCCGTGACGAAAATGTCGGGCCAGCCATCCGGAACCGGCCAATCCTGTCGTGCTTGGTGTAAAACAACGCATGCGAGGGCGTTGATGATGTGGAGTCGGAGATGACGCAGCCTGCAAAGGTCACAGAACCCTCGATGGAGGAGATTCTGGCCTCGATCCGGCGCATCATTGCCGATGATGAGGCCAAGCCGCCGCCGGCGGATGCTGCCAAGTCCGAGAAAGCTGCCGCCCCCGCCGCCCCACCGAAGCCGCAGGCGATCAACGATATTCCGCCATCCAAGGTCGTGCCGCCCAAACCGGCCGCCGAGAAGCCCGTACCGCCTTCAGCCGCAAAGCCGGCGCCGCCGCCGGCCCCCGCGCCCGAGGCGGATGCATCCAACAATCAGGACGATATCGACGCGCTGCTGGCGGGCCTCGACACGGCCACGGCTGCGCCGGAAATCCGTGCTCCCGAGCCGGAGCCCGAACCTGAGCCCGACGTGCTGGAATTGACTGACGATATGGCGCTGGCGATGGAGCCGACGCCGCCTCCGCCGCCGCCGAGCTTCCGCAAGGTCGAGCCGCGCGACGATCTCGAATTCGCCGAATCGCCGCCGCCGCGTCCGACGCCGGCATCCTATGCGCCGGTGGACTTCGATGCGCCGCCATTGCCGCTCCAACAGCCGATCCTGGCGCAATCGACGGTCTCCGCGGTCGAATCCGCCTTCAATTCCCTGGCCCACACGGTGCTCAGCAGCAATGCGCGAACGCTGGAGGATCTGGTTAAGGAGATGCTGCGTCCGATGCTGAAATCCTGGCTGGACGACAATTTGCCCGGCCTGGTCGAACGCATCGTGAAGGCCGAAATCGAGCGGGTATCGCGCGGCGGCAGGTAGATCGGGCCGCAGAGCCCTCATAAAGCCCCGCTTGTGGGTCATATTCTGCCTCCCGACCGGATCGGAAAGCCCTGCTGCCGCCTGGCTTTCCTTTGACCTTTCCGTTGACTTGTCCGTTGACTTGGACCCCGTGCGCGGCTTTCTAACAGCGCCATGATCGAGAAAAATTACCAGCCCGCCGATATCGAAGCCCGCATGTCCGTCGTGTGGGAGGACAGCCTTGCGTTCAAGGCCGGCCGCCCGGACCGCCGCGACGCAGTGCCCTTTACCATCGTGATTCCGCCGCCGAACGTGACGGGCTCGCTGCACATGGGCCACGCCCTCAACAACACCCTCCAGGACATCCTGTGCCGCTTCGAGCGCATGCGCGGCCGCGACGTGCTGTGGCAGCCCGGCACCGACCATGCCGGCATCGCCACCCAGATGGTTGTCGAGCGGCAACTGATGGAGCGCCAGCAGCCCAGCCGTCGCGAGATGGGCCGCGAGAAGTTTCTGGAGCGGGTCTGGCAGTGGAAGGCCGAGAGCGGCGACACCATCATCAACCAACTCAAGCGGCTCGGCGCCTCCTGCGACTGGTCGCGCGAACGCTTCACCATGGACGAGGGCCTCTCCAAGGCCGTGGTCAAGGTCTTCGTCGAGCTGCACCGCGACGGCCTGATCTACAAGGACAAGCGGCTGGTCAACTGGGACACCAAGCTGCTCACTGCTATCTCCGATCTCGAAGTGCAGCAGACCGAGGTCAAGGGTAGCCTCTGGTACCTGCGCTATCCGATCGAGGGCAAGACTTTCAGCCCCGAGGATCCCTCGAGCTTCATCGTCGTTGCCACCACGCGCCCGGAGACCATGCTCGGCGATAGCGGCGTCGCCGTGCATCCCGACGACGAGCGCTATCAGAAGCTGGTCGGCAAGAACGTGATCCTGCCGCTGGTCGGCCGCAAGATCCAGATTGTCGCCGACGATTATTCCGATCCGGAGAAGGGCTCGGGCGCGGTCAAGGTGACACCGGCGCACGACTTCAACGATTTCGAAGTCGGCAATCGCCATGGCCTCGCCCGGATCAGTGTCATCGACAAGGAAGGTTGCCTCGATCTCCTCGAGAACGAGGATTATCTGCGCGACCTGCCGGAAGGTGCCTCGCAGTTCGCCGAGGAGTTCAACAAGCTCGATCGCTTTGCTGCGCGCAAGCGCATTGTCGAGCGGTTGGAATCGTTCGGCTTCGTCGAGCGGATCGAGCCCCACACCCACATGGTGCCGCATGGCGACCGCTCCGGCACGGTGATCGAGCCCTATCTGACCGACCAATGGTATGTCGACGCCAAGACGCTGGCGAAGCCCGCGATGGCGGCAGTGCGTTCCGGCGAAACCACGTTCGTGCCGAAGAACTGGGAAAAAACCTATTTCGAGTGGATGGAGAACATCCAGCCGTGGTGCATCTCGCGCCAGCTCTGGTGGGGTCACCAGATCCCGGCCTGGTACGGTCCCGACGGCAAGGTGTTTGTCGCCGAGACCGAGGAGGAGGCCGTCAGCCACGCGCTTGGCTATTACGTCGAGCAGGAAGTCATCACGGTCGAGCAGGGCCGCGAGATGGCGCTCGACCGCAACAAGCGTGATGGTTTCATCACGCGCGACGAGGACGTGCTCGACACCTGGTTCTCCTCGGCGCTGTGGCCGTTCTCGACCCTCGGCTGGCCCGCGGACGCGCCGGAAGTGCAGCGCTACTACCCCACCAACGCGCTGGTGACCGGCTTCGACATCATCTTCTTCTGGGTCGCCCGCATGATGATGATGGGCCTTCACTTCATGAAGGAGGTGCCGTTCTCGACGATCTACATCCACGCCCTCGTCCGCGACGAGAAGGGCGCCAAGATGTCGAAGTCGAAGGGCAACGTCATCGATCCGCTCAGCTTGATCGACCAATATGGTGCGGATGCGCTGCGCTTCACGCTTGCGGCGATGGCCGCGCAGGGGCGCGACATCAAGCTCGCCACCAGCCGCGTCGAGGGCTATCGCAATTTCGCGACCAAGCTCTGGAATGCGTCGCGCTTCGCCGAAATGAACCATTGCGCCGTGCCCGAGGGTTTCGAGCCGGCCAAGGTCAAGGAGACGCTGAACCGCTGGATCGCGCATGAGAGCGCGCACACCACGCGCGAGGTGACCGAGGCGATCGAGGCCTATCGCTTCAACGACGCCGCCGGCAGCATCTACCGCTTCGTCTGGAACGTCTATTGCGACTGGTATCTCGAGCTCGCAAAACCCGTGCTGCTCGGCCCCGACAGCCCTGCCAAGGCCGAGACCCGCGCCATGGTGGCATGGGCGCGCGACGAGATCTTGAAACTGCTGCACCCCTTCATGCCCTTCATCACCGAGGAGCTGTGGGAGGTGACGGCCAAGCGCGACGGTCTGCTCGCGCTGGCGCCGTGGCCGCTGAAGCCGGCCGGGCCGACGCCGGAGCAGCTTGCGATGCTCGCGGCGACGACGGGGCCGACCGATGCGCTCGTCTCGCCGGTTTGGGTGCTGCCGATCTTCGACCATGCCGACTTCACCGATCCCGCCGCCGAGGCCGAGATCGGCTGGGTCATCGACCTTGTCACCCAAATCCGTTCGGTGCGCGCCGAGATGAACATCCCGCCGGCGACCCTCACGGCGCTGGTGCTCGCAGGCGCCTCGGCCGAGACGAAGGAGCGCGCGCCGCGCTGGAGCGACGTCATCAAGCGCATGGCGCGGCTGTCGGATATCTCCTTCGCCGACCGTGCGCCCGACGGCGCGGTCCAGCTCCTGGTGCGCGGCGAGGTGGCCGCGCTGCCGCTGAAGGGCGTGATCGACGTCGCCGCCGAGCGCACGCGTCTCGACAAGGAGATCGGGAAGGCTGACGCCGACATCAAGCGCGCCGAGTCCAAGCTGGCCAACGAGAAATTCGTCGCCAACGCGGCCGAGGAGGTCGTCGAGGAGGAGCGCGAGAAGCGCGAGGCCGCGCTGGCCCGCAAGGCCAAGCTGCTTGAGGCGCTGGAGCGGCTCAAGCAGGCGTCGTAGGCTTATTTCGGAAACGGCTTGCTCAAAAACTTCGAACCCCTGACGCCATAGCGCCAGGGCAGCTCGGCCGCCTTTGTGATGCCGATCCGGATGCCGGCCACCACCTCGACGTCCTCCGTCCGCGCATGCAGCGCGATCGGCGGACGGTCCAGCGGCAAGGCATTGTGCGCGATGGTGATGCCGAGCGATTCGGTCAGCTTGCCCGGGCCCGAGCACAACGCGTGCAAATCCTGGAGATGGCGCCGCCGACGCATCGCGGCGATACCATGGGTCGGCTCCAACGCGCGGATCAGCACGGCGCTGGCCGAGCCTTCTTCCTCGCAGACGAAGTTCACGCACCAGTGGATGCCGTACGAGCGGTAGACATAGGCAAAGCCGGGCGGGCCGAACATCACCTGGTTCCGCGGCGTGAGGCCATTGTAGGAGTGCGCCGCCGGCTCGGTATGATGATAGGCCTCGACCTCGACGATGATCCCGCCGACGCCGTCGACCAGCATGGTTGCACCGATCAAGTCGGGCGCGACCTCGTGCACGCTGCGTGCGAAAAAGGCACGCTTCAGCGCTTTGCCGAGCCGGGGTGTGGAAGGTTTCGAGACTGGAGCCATTCGAGGTGAGAATCGCCAGAGAACAGAGCAGGATATTGCCCATATCTGCCATGTTCCCTGAAGCGGGGCGAGCCGGGTTGCGATGCCCGGCGAGACCGACTAGGTAGGACTTGGTCAGACCGGACACCCCATGGTCGTTATTGTCGATACCATCTCGAACCCGCTGCGCCCACGTCACCCCGAAAAGGTGAATCGGCCCGATTCCGCTTCGCCGCCGAAGCCGGACTGGATCCGCGTACGCGCGCCCAACACCCGCGGCTATGCCGACACCCGCAACATCGTGCGCGCCAACGGCCTGCATACGGTGTGCGAGGAGGCAGGCTGCCCGAATATCGGCGAGTGCTGGGACAAGAAGCACGCGACCTTCATGATCATGGGCGACACCTGCACCCGCGCCTGTGCATTCTGCAACGTCAAGACCGGCATGCCGAACGCGCTCGACGCGGCCGAGCCGCAGAACGTCGGAGAGGCCGTGGCCAAGCTCGGGCTTGCCCATGTCGTCATCACCTCCGTCGACCGCGACGATCTCACCGACGGCGGCGCCGAGCATTTCGCCCAGACCATCCGCGCGATCCGCGCCGCGTGCCCCTCGACCACGATCGAGATCCTGACGCCCGATTTCCTGCGCAAGGAGGGGGCGCTGGAGGTTGTCGTCACGGCGAAGCCCGACGTGTTCAACCACAATCTCGAGACCGTGCCGTCGTGCTATCTCACGGTGCGGCCGGGCGCGCGCTATTTCCATTCGATCCGGCTGCTGCAGCGGGTCAAGGAGCTCGATCCCACCATCTTCACCAAGTCCGGCATCATGGTCGGCCTCGGCGAGGAGCGCCACGAGGTGCAGCAGGTGATGGACGATCTGCGTTCGGCCGACGTCGATTTCCTGACCATCGGGCAATATCTCCAGCCGACCCGCAAGCATCACGCCGTGATGCGCTACGTGCCGCCGGACGAGTTTTCGTCCTACGAGAAGGTCGCCTACACCAAGGGCTTCCTGATGGTGTCGGCGAGCCCGCTCACCCGTTCGTCGCATCATGCCGGCGAGGATTTTGCGAAACTGAAGGCCGCGCGGGCAGCAAGCGCCCGCTGAATCGCCATGCCCAATTTTTCGAGCAAGCGCCGTGTCGATCACAGCGCGTCCGAGATGTTTGATCTGGTCGCCGACGTCGAGCGCTACCCGGAATTCGTGCCGCTGTGCAGCGCGCTGAAGGTCCGTCAGCGTATGGCGAAACCCGACGGCACCGAGGTGCTGGTCGCGGACATGACAGTGTCGTTCAAGCTGGTCAGGGAATCCTTCACCAGCCGCGTGACGCTCGACCGTGCCAATCTGAAGATCCTGGTCGAATATCTGCAAGGTCCCTTCAGCAATCTGGAAAACCGTTGGACGTTCGAGCCCAAAGGCGAGAGCGTTTGCGATGTCGGCTTCTTCCTTGCCTACGAGTTCAAGAGCCGCATGCTGGCGCTCCTGATGGGCTCGATGTTCGACGCCGCGTTCGCGCGATTTTCCATCGCGTTCGAGAAGCGAGCGGATTCGATCTACGGACGGCGGAAGCTGGCGTCGTCGTAGTGGACGGGCACGCTCTCTCCTCCGTCATTGCGAGGAGCCCTTGCGACGAAGCTATCCAGAGCCTTTCCACTGAGGGATGCTGGATTGCTTCGCTCCGCTCGCAATGACTGAGGAGGCGGCGTCGACACTCTCCAACAACTCTCGTCCTACGTCGCAGACACGGGTGTGCAGCCCCGCGGCGTGTCTCGCCCGAGCTTGGCTTTTGGCGTCGCCCCCAATTGCCAGAGGGCGCAGGGAAGACCGGGTGCCGGCTGGCACCCACGGTCCACTGTGCGAAGGTTGCGCTACGAGAGGCTGCACAGCGGCATACAGGTGAAGCCCAACACACGGCCTTCCCTGCGCAGTGGTTTGACGGCTTATGCCGAGTTCTCCCCGGGGAGCGATGCACTATTGCCC
>NZ_VSST01000118.1 GCF_019402665.1 Bradyrhizobium canariense | reverse complement strand
CGGGGCGTCCACCCCATCATGAACGTCAGCTTGGCAGTCACAGCGGAAAGCTGTGATTCAAGCCTGACAGGTGCCTTATCACCCAAAACGAGTGCAAGGAGCTATTGCAGCTTGTAGCGTCATTTCATTTCTGCTTACTGCTGGGCTCTAAGTGTAAGCCAATATCCCCAATTGAGATCCGCGCCAATGCTCACCATTTATGGCCGTAAATCGTCATTCAACTTGCAGAAGGTGATGTGGCTGGTCGGTGAGCTCGGCATCGCGCACAAGCATGTCGAGCTTGGAGGCTCGTTCGGGGGCCTCGACACGCCTGAATTCCTGGCCATGAACCCGCATGGCCGCCTTCCAGTAATTGATGACTCCGGCGTCGTCGTCTGGGAGTCGCACGCCATCTTGAGATATCTTGCGGCCAAATACGCTTCCGAAACGTCGTTCTGGAAGGCGAATCCGGCTGAGCGCGCGAAGGCAGACCAATGGATGGATTGGTCGCAAACCGCGTTGCAGCCGGCGTTCATGGTTGGTGTGTTTTGGGGTTGGTACCGGACGCCCGAAGCGCAACGCAATTTGGCTGCGGTTGACAAAGCTCTGGAACAAACCAGCCGTTATCTGAAGCACATCGACCATCAGTTGAAAGGCAGGTGCTTCGTGCTCGGAGACCAGCTATCACTCGCCGATATTCCGATAGGAACCCATCTTTATCGCTATCTCAACCTTGACCTTCCGCGCCCGAACTTGCCGAACGTTGAGCGCTGGTATGAGCGGCTGCAATCGAGGGCCGCCTACAATGAGCATGTGTGCGTACCATTCGACGAACTCTACGGCCGGCTTGATTTTTGATTTGCACGTCAGGGCGTATGATCAAGGGAGGGGATGCCCATGGCAGTTCTCACTCGCCTGGAACCAAATTGGACAATTCGGCCATTCCGACTTGGCGACGCGCCGGCGGCGCGGCGGCTCATTGAAGCTGTTTGGCATGAGCATTTCCATGATCACCCCGACAGTTTTGTGCGGGACTTCATTTATTCGCGGCTATCGGACCTCGACAACGCGGAAACTGTGTACGCCGATCGAGCTCTCCTTTTGTGTGTGATCGCCGAAAACGAAATCATCGGTACCGGTGCGATCAAGCGTTTCGACGATCGACAGTGCGAAATGGTTCGCATGTTTGTCGCCCCAACCTACCGAGGCCGGGGGATCGCACGAGCTATCTCAGATGCACTTATCAGCTTTGCTCGCAGCGCAGGATACGATCGCATACGCTTGTCAAGCAACAACGCGCTAACGGCCTCGCATCGTCTATACGAAAGGATCGGATTCCAACCCACGGCTCCCTGGGAGCAAGGTGGCGAAGCTTACTCGCGTTACTATGCCCTTTGGATATCTGGCTAGGTGATCGCGGACCTTGGGTGAGCTGCGCCAGCGCGCGCTATCACGGACAGAGCGGGCCTCACACGAAGTGCAACGCAAGTTTATGATGGGGTGGACGC
>NZ_VSST01000117.1 GCF_019402665.1 Bradyrhizobium canariense | reverse complement strand
GGCGTCCACAGATGAGTACAATCTCGACCTGTCGAAGCGCCGCGCCGAAGCCGTCGCAGCCGAGCTGGTGAAGAGTTTTCGCATCGCGCAGGCGCGGTTGCGCACTGCCGGTGTTGGATTGCTGGCGCCGGTCGGCCCGAATGCAACGGACGCAGGCCGTGCGCTCAACCGGCGCGTGGAGCTGGTGGCGCCGTGAGAACGGTGCATGCGGCACTCGTAACGTGATGGGAACAGCGTGAAGGGCGAAAACGGATTAACATATGTTTGTCAGCGCGACTTCTGCACGCACGCGGGAATACGTGCAGGCAAACGCGCGTTCTGACAAGGCGCGCAGCGCTCGCTGCGTTGCGTTGCGTTGCGAGAGCAGGAAATAATGAACAAAGTGCTTTAGCCGTCCAAGCAATTGCTTTGATGCTGATCGAAACGCGATGTCGCGACCACTGCATATCTCATGCGCTCGCTGCGACATCGCAGCGCCAACGATTTGCCTTGCCATGGCATGGCGCCGGTTATAACATTCTATTCTAGGTTGTCGCCCTGCCAGCCCCGGGCGACGCTGAAGACCAAAATAAACGGCGGGCTTCGCGGCCCGCCGTTTGTTGCGGCAAGGGTGAGGCAAGGCTGAAGGTAAGGGTCTCTGAGCCTCCCCTAAATCG
>NZ_VSST01000116.1 GCF_019402665.1 Bradyrhizobium canariense | reverse complement strand
GTGGACGACGCGGCTCTTGGTCGCGCCATGCGCGCGAACAGGGGCCGGCGGCAGGGCATGCGTGTTTGGCCAAATTGGTCCAGGACACGGTGTGCAAGATCCTCGGCCAATTCCTGGCAGCATACGCTCTTGCCGCTCGACGATTACCTCTATGCTCTACAGCGAACCATCCCGCATCTGACGCGGTCATCCGTGCATCGCTGCCTCCAGCGCCATGGGATCAGTCGATTGTCGGAAGTCGAGGGCAGCAGGCTGAAAAAAACAAGGCTTATCTGACCGGCTATTTCCATATCGACACCGCTGAACTGCAAGCCGCCGAAGGCAAGCTCTACCTGAACGTCGCGATCGACCTCACCAGCAGGTTCGTGTTCGTGCAACTGGCCAGGAAGACGGGAAAGACCTCAGCCGCAGCCTTCTCGGAAGCTCTGATCTCCGCTGTTCCCTACAACACCCACACAGTCTTCCCCGACAATAGCCTCCAGATCACCTTTCCGCCGCTACGCGGACGACCCGACAGCAAGATACGCGATGCATATGTTCGATATGCGCTGCCGAGAGAATGGCATTGAACATCGGCTGACTAAGATCAAGCATTCCTAGATCAATGGCCAGAGTCGAGCGCATGAACCGCACGATCAAAGAAGCGACCGTCCTACGACCATCACCCCTCGCAATTCGACACAGGTCAACTGCGGCCATTGGAATTATTTGCGGGCCACAACCAGGAGACGCGGGCTATCGGATGTAAACGCTCCGCCCTCCTGTCCATAAGCGTCGATAGTCTCGAGTCCCGCACTTCGCAACATGCGAACATATTGTGAAAACCCATACTGTCCGTAAGAAAGATGCGCTCGTCGAACGCATCCATTGCGGACGATGATCCTTTCGCAGATCCGACGATCGGTGAGCACATCGTTGCTCATTATATCGATTCTCAGATCGTCGTTTCGCTGGGTAACGTAACAGTCGCGGCGTAGCAAAGCGAAGCGATTGCTGTGATCGATTAGGAGGCGTCCGCCCTTTCGAAGTGAAGATGCGGCTTCAAGAAGAACTCTTTCATTGTCCGCGTCATCGAAATAGCCAAACGTCGTGTACCAAAGAAAAGCAGCGTCAAATCGATCTCGCCAGGGAAGTGAGCGCATGTCGCCAAGGACATACTCAACATCTACCCCGCGTTCAGCGGCATCCGCTTCGGCTTTTTTTAGCAAGACAGGCGAGATATCAAGTCCGGCTACTCGCGCTCCTTTTTCCGCCAAGCGGTTGGTAATCCGCCCGTAGCCGCATCCAAGTTCAAGAACCGAGCTGCCTTCTCTAAGAGAAAGAAGCTGCCAAATTGCCTCTACTTCCCGGTCACTTTTCTCCGGCGGATTGACCACATCCCCAAAATGGAAGTAATCTTCGCTGAAATATTCTTCAAGCTTAGTCGACGTAAGGGGATTACTCATCTCGTCGCGCATGTGCTTTCCTCTCTCCTTTCTGGCGTCGCCTCGTCTGCGAACACCTGTTCACTCAGAGGGCAAAGGTCGTGCTTTCGAGGCACCAGAGCTGGCTCTCATCGCCGTGCATGATTTGGGCCAGCGCGAGCGATGCGGATCGCCTCGGGTTTTCGGTCGAAATGTCAATTGCGCAACATGTTGGCGGACCTGAAACACGTCCCGCGTTTGCTTTCGGACAGAAATCGCATACTGCCATGCGACGAGGGTGGTGCGTATAAGTCAACAGCCATCGGCTGAAGCGTGAACAGCCTCTTCGCCATGAACCGCCGCGAACGGAGTGCTGTCCCGGTGATTGCAAGCGTCGCTTAGGCAATAGCGCGCAGGTACTCTAGCGCTTCTGATTGAAACGTCGTACATGTTGGTCTGCACGGCAAGAAGCGCCAAGTGCTTCACCGTGACGCCGCCGGAAGCTTGATCAATTGGTGGGCTTCGCTCCTTACCGAGAAGCTCGCGTCAAGGACCATCCCTTCCCATACCTCAACGCGTGCCGAGTCTGGGCACGAGACGCAAGATCTCATCCTCTTGGACTCGCGACATTGCTGACTGCGGCTTCGTGCTGGTTTGAGGTCAGGCGGCCTCGACGGGTTAACACAGCGGCGCATGCCGGCGAGCCATCTACGGCTGAGTGACCGCCCTCGGCTTAAGCTCGGCGGACTCGTGGAGACCACGCCTCAATTCGGTGGTGAGTGCGGGCTAGAGCTTGCTTCATGGTCAGCACGGCGATCGAGCCTGCCCTCCGGCAGCCCATTGACTATGTTGCCATGCAAGTGGCGTTCACAGATGTCACAAAGAGAAATTTTGCATCTTTGTCGGGATTTGCGTCTCGTGTCGTCGCAAATGGAAGCTTCCGATTGCTCAAACCGACCTCAATTCAGCCGTTCAACGGGTAGGTCTTAGGCAAGGCCGGTGTCGCAGATATGCCCGACCGCTCGCACCTGTAGGTCGCACGAAGAGAGCGCCGGCGGAGGAGCTACATCGCATCCTCGCATCACGATGCGCAAGGGTCGGTCCAGTGGAGTCTTTCGAAATCATCGATGTCTCGAGCAGCACGATGAGGATCGCTTTCCGACCTCGAAAGCTGTCACGATGGGAACTTTCGCGGCGAAATCGTTTCGCGTCGCGCGCCCCGCGGCATCGACCCGAGATGCGCCGGCGAGCCCTCATGGCGCAAGCACGCAATCCCCAAAAAAATCTAACCGTGTCATCGTCTATTGCTTCAACAAACGTGCGTGCAAAAGCCGAAATGTCATCGAACGCTGCTTTTGTAGGCTCAAGAACTTCCGGCGCATCGCCAACCGATATGACAAGCAGCCCGGAATTCCTTGGCCGTTGTTTATCCCGCCGCTCTCGTCCCATATTGGCTCAATTGAGGCTGGACCCTAACACTACTTTGGCAAATTGTCGATTTTGCTATGCTTTATAGGTTTCCCAAATCAATTTTTCAGTGATTCATGAGTGGTCGGCTCATGGAGGGCTGACCATCGGCGGGGTCGGAAGACGAACTTGAACGCTGGCTGACGCCGTTCTTGGATCGGCTGGGTCATAAGACTCGGCAGCAGATGTGTCCTCTGTATGTTGCGGGACTGATCGGTCGGCGATCGCAAGAGCGTTCAGCCGATGGCGAACCGCCTGCCACGGGCAACTACGACCAGCTGCACCATTT
Organism: Bradyrhizobium canariense; assembly: GCF_019402665.1. GTDB lineage: Bacteria > Pseudomonadota > Alphaproteobacteria > Rhizobiales > Xanthobacteraceae > Bradyrhizobium > Bradyrhizobium canariense. Next base: position 3,586 of record NZ_VSST01000116.1, on the reverse strand, counting down.
CATTGCGGACGGTGTCTGGGACGCGACGCCGCTGCAGACGGAGTTGCTCAACGAGGCGGACAAAACTTGTCGGCGCGTGCCAGCGCGGATGCACGCTGTCTTTTAGCCGGCGTCCGAGCTCGAATGCACCGGCAAGCCATTCGGTCAGCATCTCATGAATTCGCGTAATGGCTATTTTCCACCTGTGCAATCGCGCCGACCTCGATCGGGTAAGATCAGCCTACCAAAAGAGATAGATGCGGTGGCGATAGAGAGATGTAATACTAACCACCAGCGAACAGGAGGCGATATGAACGAAGCCACATCGGCCGCGAGCCCGCAAGAGTACCAGACTTTGAAGCCGGATCAAGGATGTACGCCGAAAATTCTACAAGTGCTTGCAAAGTGCCGAGCTGACGCGCTTTTGCTGAGAATAGATCGATCGGACTTATCGATTCCAACGGCGACTTGGGCCAGGCAAAGACATTCTCATACAGCACAAGAAGAATTTCACTTATCGAGGATGGTGGCCCGGTTCTTTAGTCCGTTTCGATCTGAAGCCAAACTGCTTTCATTCAGCGCGATCGCGCTTCTATTCTAATGCAAATTTCGGACGTCGGTCGCCCTTGCGAACGTTCAGTAAATGCTTCAGGGCCTGCCGATAGCCGTTCGAATATTCGCCGGATCGCTTGCGGTACTATGAGTGATTGGCTTTCGTGGCGCAGCTGAATAGCTTGGCCTGGCGAAGAACCCGCAACCTGGAGGATGCCGCAATGAGTGAAACGGTTCTGATCGATAGTGTCATTCCGCATACCGATGTCGTCAAACTCACGCCGCGCATCGGCGCTGAAATCAGGAGTATCAAACTATCGGGCGCTTTGCCGGCGCCGGCCATTGCTGCGATAAACAGCCTGCTGCTTGAGCACAAAGTCATCTTCTTCCGCGACCAGGGTCATCTCGACGACATCGAGCAGGAGCGCTTTGCCATGCGTTTTGGGACGCCTGCGCCAAATCCGACATACGATGCTAGTAAGGGGACGATGTCGATCATAGCGATTGATTCCGCATGCCCACCTTTCCCGACTAACTTCTGGCACATCGATTGGTCCTGCTTGGATGCCTATCCCAAGATTTCGATACTGCGAGGCGTTGTGATCCCACCAATCGGCGGGGACACGGTATGGTCAAACACCGCAGCCGCATATCTCGACTTGCCGCGGCCGCTGCAACGTCTTGCAGACGACCTCTGGGCTGTTCACAGTCTCGACGTGGTTATGCGACCTACCGAGGCCGATAGGAATCCCGATGACGAAGCCCTTATCAGAGCGCGCTTCGAAACCGAGCATCCCGTCGTACGTGTGCATCCCGAGACCGGCGAGCGCACGCTGGTGCTCGGCGCTTATGCGAGACGTTTTGTTGATCTATCGAAATATGACGGCCAAAGGCTATTAGAACTATATGAGTCTCATATCACCGCGCCAGAAAATACCATCCGTTGGAACTGGAAGCAGGGCGATGTCGCTATGTGGGACAACCGCGCCACGATGCATTATGCCGCCAACGATTACGGCGAGCAGCGTCGGGTCGTTCGTCGCGCGACCCTTGAGGGGGAGGTGCCTGTCAGCATCGACGGCCGGTGCAGTGTAGCGCGTGTCAAGCTGATCAAGCAGCCGCCCACGAATGTCGTCTAGCGAGTTCACACATGTGAAGCAGTGCCGTCCGATGCGGACGCTGAGCGCGCGCGTTCGCTGCTTGCGATCTCAGCATGCCAGACTGACCGGCACACCAAGTTGATCGGTGCACGTCATTGGTGCCAATCTCGTCGACCAAGCCATTGCCCAGCCGCTCTTGGGGCGGACTGAAGTCCGTTCGAAGACGCGGCTGGTCGTTCTCACCCTCAGAAGTCTCTGGAAGTCGCAGAAGTGCATAAGCAGTATCTGGCTTCTTGGATAAGGTCGGATGGAATTGCACGTCATAGGTCAGCTGATAGCGATGCGCGAGGCACATGATCTCGCCGTCTTGGAGCGCGCTGCCATAGGGAATCGCGGCGCGCGTGACGCAACAAGCTTGACAGCAAGAGGGTGGTCCGCAAACTGTGGACGGGAGTTCGTTGAGCAGCCTCGTCATCCTGCGTTATGCACCAATCGTTCGTACTGCGCCGTGCGCTCCGCACCCGCCGAAAGCGCTTCCAATATGCTGGTTCCGGAGCCAGAGCGATGACGCTTGAGGCCGTCGGCGCAGCACCTCAAGAACAGGCAACATTGTTGCACCGCAATGGACGGCGCAGCCGTTGCCTCCACCGGACTTTGGCCGCCGGCTTGCCAGTAACCGCGCACTTCCACACCGACTAAAACGCAATGCCTGGGCTGCAGTTGGGGCGTGAACCGTTCGAGCGGCGGGATCAGCTCGGCATGATAGTCCCGGTGCGAGAACGGCAACACGTCGCGGATCGCCAATGACACGCTGGGTCTTGTAAGCCAAATCGCCCAGCTCTAAAGCGTGATGGCATTAGGTTCGATACCCTGAATTTTTGAGATAGTTGGCGCATTCTTCGGGCGTGAAGGCGTCAAGGAGCTCGCCGATGGCGGCGCAGACCGAATCGACGGTTCGTGCGATTGCCTTGCGGAGCAGGTGCTTGAGCTTGGCAAAGACCTCTTCGATCGGGTTCAGGTCGGGTGAGTATTTTCGCAGGAAGAACAGCTTGGCTCCGGCCGAACGGATGAGCTAGCGAACTGCTTTGCTCCTATGGCTGCCGAGGTTATCCAAGACGACGATATCGCCGGGCCGAAGGACAGGCAGAAGAACCCTCTCGACATAGGTGCGAAAGCTCACCCCATCGATCGGCCCCTCGATGAACCATGGTGCATCGATCCGGTCGTGGCGCAGGGCCGCCAGGAAGGTCATGGTCTTTCCAGTGGCCGTGAGGAACCCTGGCGGGAAGTCTGCGCCCACGCGGCGCCCATCCTCGCAAAGGTGCCATGTCGGGTCCAGGTCTCGTCGATGAAGACCAGCCGCTCAGCTTCGACGCGACCTTGGTACTTTGTCCACTGGGCTCGCCGCCGTGCCACGTCGCGACGATCGCGTTCGCCAGCCAACACGCTTTCCTAAGAAACGGCGATGCTGGGAGGTGGGTCCATGGGCTGGAGTACAACTCCGAAGCCCTTGGCTCGCCGATGCAGATTGGCAATCACTCGCGCACGGTGTCGGGTCTCGTAGGAGGACGCGCCCGAATCTACATAGTGCATCCCGTGTTGCACCGCGTTGTAGAACAGCACTGCGGTCACTGCCTTTGCCTTGCCGATGCGTACTGAGCGCCGTCTGTAGAAGGCGCCTAGCGCTGTACCGGTTCGTTCCGCGGTCGCCGCAGCAAGCCGCAGAAGCGCCGCGACTCGATTCCCCGGGCGGCGTGTGCGCGCGAGAGCACTTTGCCGCCGGAGATCTTGTTGCTCGGCGCCAAGCCAAGCAGAGCCAAGACGTAAAGTGTTTTGCGGTCGGCTAAGCGGAGAGGTTCGTCGCCGCACTCAGCGATAAGCTTAAGTGCGAGGTAGGGGCCGAGACCGTCGATCCGGCTAACGTCCTTGCCGAGTATGCGGATTCCGGGGATTGC
>NZ_VSST01000115.1 GCF_019402665.1 Bradyrhizobium canariense | reverse complement strand
CGCGCATTGGCGCGGACCGATTCGGAGAGCATGCGCACGCCCGATTTCAGCTTGGGCGAGACAATGTCCATCATCGCCTGCATGATCGAGGGCACGCCCGCCATCACGATGACATTGCCGATCTTGAAGCCGGGGGCGAGGATGGTCGCGCTCTGGATCAACTCGGCACCATCAGGAATCCGGGCCATGCGCAGGCGGGCCTCGTTGAGGTCCTGCTCGCTCCAGCGCTCGCGGAAACGGGCGACCACCTCCGGGTGATGGTCGATGCCGACGCCGAACGCCTTGGCGACGCTGTCGGCGGTGATGTCGTCATGGGTCGGCCCGATGCCACCTGTGGTGAAGACATAGGTGTAGCGATGCCGCAATGCATCCAACGCGGCAATGATGTCGGGCTCGTCGTCGGAGACGACCCGGACCTCCTTCAGGTCGATGCCGATATTGGTCAGGTATTCGGCGATGAAGCCGATGTTCTTGTCCTTAGTCCGGCCGGACAGGATTTCGTCCCCAATGACCAGAATACCCGCCGTGACGATCTCGCTCATACCTCAAGTCCCTCACCTATCGGCGCGACTTTGCCGAGGTAACGCGTTGAAGTCACGCGGTTTTGCTGCCGAAATAAGCAGTCCTCAGCCATTTTTTCAGGCAAGCCGCCGGCCATCCCCGGCAAATGTCCTCTCCCCATGCTTATCGCGCTGGCCCGGCCCTTGCTACCGCATGAAAGTCATGCACTCTTGCCGCATGGCCAGGACGTTGCGGTCTTCACCAAGGCCTGGCGGCCTGTCGAATGGCGCAACGCCTTGCGGAGACAAGTCGGGATCTATGGCAGTCGCGTTTGATGAAATGAACATTCCCGGTGGGGACCTTCGCCCCGCCTATCAGGAGCTGGCGCGCTGGCTCAAGGAGACGCCTCCCGAGGCGCTCGAATATCGGCGCCAGGAGGCCGAGCTCCTCTTCCGCCGCATCGGCATTACCTTCGCGGTCTACGGGGACTCCGAATCCACGGAGCGCCTGATCCCCTTCGACGTGATCCCGCGGATCATGTCCGGCAAGGAATGGTCGCTGCTGGAGAAGGGCCTGAAGCAGCGCGTGCGCGCGCTCAACATGTTCCTGCGCGACATCTATCACGGCCGCGATATCCTGCGCGCCGAGATCGTGCCCGCCGATCTGATCTTCCAGAACCCGGTGTTCCGTCCTGAGATGAATGGCCAGCAGGTGCCGCACGACGTCTACGTGCACATCGCCGGCATCGATATCATCAGGGTCGATGCCGAGGACTTCATCGTGCTGGAGGACAATGCGCGCACGCCTTCGGGCGTGTCCTACATGCTGGAAAACCGCGAGATCATGATGCGGCTGTTTCCGGATCTGTTCGCCCGTCACAGGGTGGCGCCGGTCGAACGCTATCCGGACGAGCTGCTGTCCGCCTTGCGCTCGGTGGCGCCGCAAAGCGCCTCCGGCGAGCCGACCGTCGCGCTCCTCACGCCGGGCGTCTACAACTCGGCCTATTACGAGCACTCCTTCCTCGCCGACAAGCTCGGCATCGAACTCGTCGAGGGCCGCGACCTCATCGTCAAGAACAACGAAGTGTTCATGCGCACGACGGAAGGGGTGAAGCGTGTTGACGTGATCTACCGCCGCGTCGACGACGACTACCTCGACCCCCTCACATTCCGCCCCGACTCGGCGCTCGGCGTGCCCGGGCTGATGTCGGCCTACGCGGCCGGCAACATCACGCTCGCCAACGCCGTCGGCACCGGCATCGCCGACGACAAGGCGATCTACTCCTACATGCCGGAGATCGTGAAATTCTATCTCGGCGAGGAGCCGATTCTGAAGAACGTGCAGACCTGGCGCTGCCGCGAGCCGAAGGATCTCGCCTATGTGCTGGACAATTTGAACGAACTCGTCGTGAAGGAGGTGCACGGCTCCGGCGGCTACGGCATGCTGATCGGACCTGCCGCGACCAAGGCGACGATTGAAGCCTTCCGCGAAAAGCTCAAGCGCGAGCCCGAAGGCTTCATCGCGCAGCCGACGCTGGCGCTCTCGACCTGCCCGACCTGCACGGCATCCGGCCTTGCGCCGCGCCACGTGGACCTGCGACCGTTCGTGCTCACCGGCAGCAAGAGCACCACGATCGTGCCCGGCGGGTTGACACGCGTTGCCCTGAAGGAAGGCTCCCTGGTGGTGAATTCGAGCCAGGGCGGCGGCACCAAAGATACCTGGATCCTGGACGAGTAGAGAGATGCTGTCGCGTACCGCCGAAAACCTCTATTGGCTCGCCCGTTACGTCGAACGGGCCGAGTATCTCGCGCGCACCATCGATGCGACGCTGCGCGTCACCGCGCTTCCCGCCGCCTATATCGGCAAGACCAACGAATGGGACTCGGCGCTTTTGACCGCCGGCGTCGCCGCGAGCTTCTATCAGCAGTATGAAGAAGCCAACGAGCACAACGTCGTCGACTATCTCTCGTTCTCCGCGGACAATCCGTCCTCGATCAGGAACTGCATCGAGGCGGCGCGGCTGAATTCGCGCTCGGTTCGCACAGCGCTGACGAGCGAGATGTGGGACACCATCAACTCGGCCTGGATCGAACTGCAGGAGGTCTGGAGCAGAGGGACCTCCACGCGCGAGGATCTCGCAAAGTTCCTGCGCTTCGTGCAGGAGACCTCGCTGCGTTTCGACGGCTCGGCCTACCGGACCATGTTGCGCAACGACGCGTACTGGTTTTCGCGGATGGGCCTGCATCTCGAACGCGCCGACAACACCGCACGTATTCTCGACGTGAAATACCATGTGCTGCTGCCCGAGGAGGAGCACGTCGGTGGCCCTCTCGATTTCTACCAGTGGACCTCGATCCTGCGCTCGGTTTCGGCGCTGACGGCCTACCACTGGGTCTATCGCGAGACGCTGAAACCCTGGCTAATCGCGGACCTCCTGATCCTCAACGACACGCTGCCGCGTTCACTGGCGAGCTGCTACGGCAACCTCGTGCGCAATCTCGATCAGATCGGGGTCGCCTATGGCCGCCAGGGCCCGGCCCAGCGCCATGCCCGCGGCATCCGCAACCGGCTGGAACACAGCAATATGAACGACATTTTCCAGCATGGCGTGCATGAATTCATTCAGGAATTCATCTCGGACAATTCCAGGCTGGGCGAAATCATCACGAAGCAGTATTTGATCTGACCTTCTGTCATTCCGGGACGGTCCGTAGGACCAGACCCGGAATCTCGAGATTCCGGGTTCGATGCTGACGCATCGCCCCGGAATGACCATTTAGAAATCACGGTCCACCATGCGCCTGCGAATCCTGCACACCACGACCTATCGCTACGAGCCGCAGGCTACGAGCGTGATCCAGATCCTGCGCATGACGCCGGGCAGCCATGACGGGCAATATGTGGCGGAGTGGCAGATCGACGTGTCGACCGACACCAAGCTCGACACCCACGAGGACGCGTTCGGCAACGTCACCCATGTGCTGTCCTGCGGACCCGTCGGCGACATCAAGATCACCGCCGAGGGCCTGATCGAGACCCACGACACCGGCGGCGTTCTTCGCGGCGCCGACGAGCGCTTTCCGGCCGGCATGTTCTTGCGCGCCACCGACCTCACCGCGGTCAATCCGGCGATGAATGCGGTCGCGCGCCAGCTGCGCAGCGAGGCCGAGAGCGACATGCTCGGCTTCCTGCACACGCTGATGACGCAAATCAGCGATCACATGACGTTCGACGAGGACCCCACCAACAGCGGCACGTCGGCGGCGGAAGCGTTCACGCTCAAGCGCGGCGTCTGCCAGGACTACGCGCACATCTTCATCGCCTGCGCGCGCAGCGGGGGCGTGCCGGCGCGCTTTGTCTCCGGCCACTTCCTGCGCTCAGACGGCACGGTGCATCAGGACGCGGGCCATGCCTGGGCGGAGGCCTATGTCGACGGTCTCGGCTGGGTCGGCTTCGACCCCGCCAACAGCATCTGCGCCACCGACGCCCATGTCCGCGTCGCGATCGGGCTGGATTATCTCGGCGCAGCGCCCGTGCGCGGCACCCGCTATGGCGGCGGCGCGGAGACGCTGTCGGTGGCGGTCAAGGTCGAGCAGGCCGGCCGCGGCGGCCAGTCGCAATCGCAGTCCCAGCGGCAGAGCTGAGCCGCGCCGCGCGCGCCCCTCACCCACAGTCGGTTTCCACCCTGCCGCCCCGCGGCAATCGGGGGTTGGAGCGGCCCTTGAAATTGGCTAGTAATTCCGCGCAAACGCGTTCGGGGACTGGAAATGACCTATTGTTGCGGAATTCTGGTTCGGGACGGTCTGGTGATGATCGCCGACACCCGCACCAATGCGGGCCTCGACAACGTCTCGACCTTCCGCAAGCTCCACATCTTCTCCAAGCCCGGCGACCGCATCATGGCGATCGCCAGCGCCGGCAACCTCGCCGTCAGCCAGTCGGTGCTCTCGACGCTGACCGAGGGCCTCGAAGACCCCAACACGGGTGAGATCGAGACCCTGATGAACGCGCCGACCATGTTCCAGGCCGCCCAGCGCATTGGCCGGGCGATCCGGGCCGTGCACGCGACCGAGGGCCCGGCGCTGAGATCCGAGGACGTGTCGTTCGACGTCTCCTTCCTGTTCGGCGGCCAGATTAGCGGCGCGCGCATGCGCCTGTTCATGGTCTACACCGCCGGCAATTTCATCGAATGCACCACCGACACACCCTATCTGCAGATCGGCGAGCACAAATACGGCAAGCCGGTGCTCGACCGCGCCATGCATTACGACGTCGAGCTCTACGAGGCACTGAAGACCGGGCTGATCTCGATGGATTCGACCATGCGCTCGAATCTCGGCGTCGGCCTGCCGATCGACGTACTGGTCGTGCGCGCCGACGCCTGCGAGGCCGATCTCAACCACCGCATCGAGGCGGGGGAGCCCTATTTCCACGATTTGCGCTCGCGCTGGTCGGCGGCCTTGCGCGCCGCACATCAGAACATTCCGCGGCCGCCCTACAAGAACGAAAAAGACTCCAAAACCTGACAGATCAAGAGAAAAGGCAGGAAACGATGAGTGAAGCGAAAAAGATCGCGGTGGTGACGGGCGCCGGCACCGGAGTCGGGCGCGCGGCGTCACTGGCGCTGATGAACACCGGCTTCACCGTGGTGCTGGTCGGGCGCCGGCCCGACATGCTCGAGGAGACGGCCAAGCTCGGTCCTGCGGGAAAAAGCCTCTGCGTCACCGCCGACATGACCAAGCCGGACTCGATCGCCGCGCTGTTCGACAAGGTGAAGGCCACCTATGGCCGGCTCGACGTGCTCTTCAACAATGCCGGCATGGGCGCACCGCCGGTGAATTTCGAGGATCTCAGCCTCGAGCAGTGGCAGGCGGTAGTGAACACCAACCTCACAGGCCCGTTCCTGTGCACCCAGCACGCCTTCCGCATCATGAAGGACCAGAGCCCGCGCGGCGGCCGCATCATCAACAACGGCTCGATCTCGGCGCATGCGCCGCGGCCGTTCTCGGCGGCCTATACTTCGACCAAGCACGCCATCACCGGCCTCACCAAGGCGTCCAACCTCGACGGCCGCATGTACGACATCGCAGTCGGCCAGGTTGACATCGGCAATGCCGCGACTCCCATGACCGATCGCATGGTCAACGGTCCCGGCGTGCTGCAGCCCGACGGCACGTCGAAGCAGGAGCCGCGCATGGACGCGAAAGCGGTCGGCGATGCCGTCGCCTACATGGCCGGCCTGCCGCTCGATGCCAACGTGCTGACCATGACCGTCATGGCAACCAAGATGCCGTTCGTCGGGCGGGGTTGAACGCCGCTCTCGTGCCCCGGACGCAGCGCGGCATGCAATGACGCGCTGCTGAGCCGGGGCCCACGCATCCGCGACCTCGTTCTTGGCGTTCTGGGTCCCGGCTCAGCAGCGCGTCACTTCGTGCCGCACCGCGTCCGGGACACGAGGCCTTCCCCTACTCCAAACTCTCCACCTGCCGCAGGCTCGGAAACAGCTTCATCCACAACAGCGCCACCGCGACCGTGCAGACGCCGCCCAGCACGGCAGCTGGCATGGCGCCGAACAGTGCGGCGGCAACCCCGCTCTCGAACTGGCCGAGCTGGTTCGAGGCGTTGATGAAGAGGAAGTTCACCGCACCGACCCGGCCGCGCATCTCGTCGGGGGTCGCGAGCTGCACGAGCGAGAAGCGGATCACGACGCTGATCGTATCGGCCGCGCCGAGAACGGCGAGCGCGAGCACCGACAGCCACATCCAGGACGACAGTGCGAACACGATCGTTGCGACGCCGAACACGATCACGGCCTGAAACATGCGCAGGCCCACATGCCGCGAAATGGCGTGTCGGGCCAGCACCATGGTCATCAGCAGCGCGCCGACCGCGGGCGCGGCGCGCAGGATCCCGAGCCCCATCGGACCGGTCTGGAGGATATCTCGGGCATAGATCGGCAACAGCGCGGTGACGCCGCCGAACAGCACCGCGAACAGATCGAGCGAGATGGTGCCGAGGATCGCCGGATTGCTGCGGATGAAGCGGACGCCGGCGAAGATATCGTCGGCTCCCGCCATATCCTTGGCGATCGCCTGCGGGCGCGGCCGGATGAAGCCGGTCAGGATCATCCCGAAGATCCAGAACAGCACCATCACCGCGTAGGCGAGATGCGGCGCAACCGCGTAGGCAAAACCGCCGAGCGCCGGCCCTGTAATGGTCGCGACCTGCGCCGCACCGCTGGAGACGGCGGTGGCGCGCTGGAGCGAGCCCTGCGGCGCGATCGCCGGCAGCAGCGCGGCAGTGGTCGGACTTTCGAAGGCTCCGGCAATGCCGAGCACGAAGGTTGCCACGAAAATCTGAAGTTCGCTGACCAAGCCGAGATAGGTGATGACGCCGAGATAGAGCGCGGTCGCGGCTTCCACGAGCTGGCAGAGCTGGACCACGCGCTTGCGCTCGTAGCGGTCGGCGGCATGGCCGGCGACGAACACCAGCAGCGCGGTGGGCAGGAATTGCACGAGGCCGACCATGCCGAGATCGAAGGCCGAGCCCGTGAGATCGTAAATCTGCCAGCCGATCGCGACCGCCGCGATCTGGCTGGAGAAACGCGACAAGCTGCGCGAGAGCAGAAAGAACAGGAAGGCGCGATGGGAGAGGAGCGCGCGGGCGCTGACCGGCGGGTTTCCCGATATTGGCTGGCTTGGCATCGCCTCTTCGGTCACGTTCGGACTATCCGGCTCCTGATGGCGACGTGCTCCGGGTGGCTGACGCGGACCTGCTTGTCAACAGCGGGACGCTCCGACAATTTTCCGGCATTGCGTTTGCAATGCAGGGGTGGCCATAATCATCGGGGTTTGGGGACATCATGCTGCGGCTGCAATCGGCACTCGGCATTTTCGCATTGCTGTTGATCGCCTTGGTCCTGAGCGAGAATCGCCGCGCGGCCTCGCTGCGCCAGGCGGCGATCGGCCTCATCGCTACCTTCGTCACCGCGATCGTTCTCCTGAAGGTGCCCGTCGTCGCGCGCGCCTTCGGTACCATCAACGACGCCGTGGGCGCGATCTCGGCGGCCTCGCGCGCCGGCTCCTCCTTCGTGTTCGGCTATGTCGGCGGCGGTCCCCTGCCCTTCGACCTGAAAGCACCGGGTGCCGATTTCGTCCTGGCGTTCCAGGCGCTGCCGATCGTGCTGGTCATGAGCGTGCTGACGACGCTCTTGTTCTATTGGCGCGTGCTGCCGCCGGTGGTGCGCGGCATGGCCTGGCTGCTCGAGCGGACGCTCGGCGTCGGCGGCGCGGTCGGGCTCTCGACCGCCGCCAACATCTTTCTCGGCATGGTCGAGGCGCCGCTGTTCGTGCGACCTTATCTCGCGCAGATGACCCGCAGCGAGTTATTCCTTGTAATGACCGGCGGCATGGCCGGCATCGCCGGCACGGTGCTGGTGCTGTATGCGACGCTCCTTGCTCCCCTCATTCCCGATGCAGCCGCGCATTTCGTCATCGCCTCGGTGCTGGGTGCGCCGGCCGCGATCCTGGTCAGCCTGATCATGGTGCCCGAGACATCCGACAAGCGCACCGGCGGCGCACTGGAAGATCCCGACATGGAAGTCTCCGGCACGATGGATGCGATCGTGAAAGGGACCGGCGCGGGGATCGAGCTGCTGATCAACATCGTCGCCATGCTGCTGGTGCTGGTGGCGCTGGTCTACCTCGTCAATGCGATCCTCGGCCTGCTGCCGGATATCGGCGGCGCCGCGATCTCGTTGCAGCGCCTGCTCGGCCTCGTGATGGCGCCGGTGTGCTGGCTGATGGGATTGCCGTGGGACCAGGCGATCACCGCCGGTAGCCTGATGGGCACGAAAACCGTGCTGAACGAGCTGATCGCCTATGTCGACTTCTCGAAGCTGCCGCCCGGCACGTTCGATCCGCGCTCGCGCCTGATCATGCTGTATGCGATGTGCGGCTTCGCCAATTTCGCCAGCCTCGGCATCATGATCGGCGGTCTCGGCGTGATGGCGCCGGAACGGCGCGAGGAAATCAACGCGCTCGGGCTGAAGTCGATCGTGTCGGGGACGCTGACGACGTGTCTGATGGGGGCGGTGGTGGGCGTGCTGACGTAGTAACGATCTCGTAGTCCGGATGGAGCGCAGCGCAATCCGGGAAAGCCTATCGGTCGCAAGCAGCGGCCCCGGATTTCGCTTCGCTCCATCCGGGCTACAAGAGACCCGATTCACATCGGCAGATGTCTAAACCAAAGCCGCAGCCACGGTGCGAAATGCCATGACCGCACGATCAATATCCGCATCATCGATATGGCGATGGGTCACACAACGCAAGCGATGCTTGCCCCAAGGCCTCGCCCGCAGGCCCGCCTTTTCGAGAGCCCCCGACCACACGGCGCTGTCGCGCCCGGAGAGAGAGACATCAACCTGCACGATGTTCGTCTGCGGGATTGTCGCGCTGATGTTTGGATGCATCGCGTTCAACGCATCACTCAGGGCTCGCGCACGCCGGTGATCCTCCGCCAGACGCGGCCCCATGACCTGAACCGCCTCCAGGCCGGCCGCGGCGAGGACGCCGATCTGGCGCTGCGTGCCTCCGAGCATGCGGCGAAACCTGCGACTGCTGTCGATCACCGCGCGCGGCCCGGCGAGCACGGCACCGGCGGGTGCGCTCAGGCCCTTCGACAGACACAGAGACACCGTGTCGCAATGTCTCGCAACCTCGGCCGGCGTCGTTTCAAGGGCGACGGCGGCGTTGAACAGCCGCGCGCCGTCGAGATGCACCGGCACACCGCGGGCTGAGGCCATGGCGTGCACGGCCTGCATATGATCCAGCGGCAATACGGCGCCGCTCGCGTTGTTGTGCGAGGTTTCCATTGCGACAAGAGCGGTCCCGAGCTTGAGCCCTTCGCCCTGCAGGGCGTCCTCCAACAAATTCAGGTCCATAGCTCCGGCGGTGCCGGCTATTGCAAGATAGAACTGCCCGGTAAACGTCGCCGCCCCTCGTTCCGAGGTGTACATATGGGCATTCGATTCCAGCACGATCTGTTCGCTGCGCTGCGACTGCGCCAGCGTCGCCAGCAGATTGGCCATGGTGCAGCTCGGCACAAACAGGCCGGCGTCCTTGCCCAACGCCGCAGCTGTGACGGCCTCCAGCTCTTGCACCGTCGGGTCACCGTCCAGCCCGTCATCGCCGAGCGGCGCAGAGGCCATGCGGCCATACATCGCCTCGGTCGGCTTGGTGACAGTATCGCTGCGCAGGTCGATGGGTGGCAACCCGGCGCCCGCCGGACTCGTGTCGTGTTGATGTGCCATTGCGAGACCTCTAGAGCGCTTGTCGCGTCATTCGTAGACTGCCGGGTCGCCGGAATCCGTCGGGTTGGCCAGCGCCCGCTTCAGGGCGGCGCTCATCGGAAATTTCAGGTTGAGGCCATGCGGCGGGATCGGTGAATTGAAATATTTGTCGTAGAGCGCCTCAACCTGCCCGCTCTTCATCAGATCGATCACGGCATCGTCGACCATCTTCTTGAAAGCAGGGTCATCCTTGGGTTGGACGATACCATAGGGCGCCGTCTCGAGACTCTTGCTACCGATCAGGAAGTCATCCGGCGTTCTGGACGATGCGACCGTGGCATAGGCGAGACCGTCATCGTTGGCGGTGCCGGCCACACGGCCCGTCGACACCAACAAGAAGGTCTCGGCGGTGTCCTTGGCTGGCACCACCGTGATGCCGAGATTGTCCCTGGCGTTGATCAGCGTAATCACCTTGAAAGTCTGGCCGCCGGCTTGGGCGGCGATGGCCTTGCCGCGAAACGAAGCCGGCTCGTTGACATCGACCCCCCCATCCTTGCGCGCGACGAGGACAACCTGCGCAACGAAGGTGGTGGGAGCAAAGGCAACGAGTTTATGCCGCTCGACATTGTTGGTCGTGTTGCCGCATTCGAGATCGATCGTCCCGTTGGCGAGCAGCTGAATCCGTGTCGCCGAGGTTATGGGGTTATAGCGAATCTCGAGCTTCGGGAGCTTGAGGGCCGTCTTGATCGCCTGCACCACCTGTTCACAGATTTCCACGGTGTAACCGATCGGCTTCTGGTTACCGTCGAGATAGGCGAAGGGCACCGAGGTCTCGGGGTACCCCAATGTGATCGAGCCGCTCTCACGGATCTTGTCGAGCCTGCTCGCACCCTGGGCCATGGCCTCGCTGGAAAGAAGAACACCAGCGACGGTCGCCGCGGCCAGTGCCTTGATCATTGTCGCTTTCATATGTCCCCTCTTGTCGCGAATGTCGGTGACGCCCTCCACGGCGGGTGAGCAACCACAGGACAGCTCCGTACGAACGGCTTCATGCTCTGGACTATCGTCGAAAAGCCCGATCTGATGAAATTCCAGTTTCATACTCTCCTATACGGATTTGATATGGCCACCAGACGCATGGGCCTGAAGCATGTGGAGGCTTTTCGGGCGGTCTTCGTGACGGGATCGATGACGCAGGCGGCTCAGCGCATGCATACCTCGCAACCCCAGATCAGCCGCTTGATCGGACAGCTGGAAGCGATCACACAATTCCCGCTGTTCGACCGCAGTGGCGGCCGCCTCCGCCCGACGGTGGACGGATCGCGCTTTTTCCAGGAGGTCGAGAAGACTTTCATCGCCTTGGCAGGACTGGAGGCCAGCGCAGCCAGCATCCGCTCGTTCGGTATGGGTCGGTTAAGCGTTGCGGCGATGCCGCGCCTGGCCGGCGGCCTGCTGACGCGCATCGCGGCACGCTTCAAGGTGGACTATCCGCATGTGATGATCTCGATCCGATCCGGCACGGCGAGCGCCGTGCACGACTGGGTCAGTTCCGGGCTTTGCGACACCGGATTGGCGATGCTCTACGGCGAGGTTGCCGGGGTGCATGTCGAGCCGGTGCTCAAGACCCGTTGCGTCGCGATCATGCCGAAGGCGCATCGTCTTGCGCAGAAGAAGACGTTGCGTCCCGCCGATTTCGCCGACGAGGCCTTCATTTCCTTCGCCACGGGGAGCCCACTATACGATCGCATCGATACGATCTTCGCGCAGGCGGGCGTCGCGCGCCGCATTGTTGCGGAGACCGATCTGGGCGCGTCGGTCTGTGCCCTGGTCGCGGCGGGCCTCGGCATCAGCATTATCAACCCGATTGCCGCGCATGACGAAAGCTCTGGCGCGGCTCTGGTCACGCGCCCCTTCAACCCGGCTGTCCCCGTTACGATCGCATTGCTCTATCCGCCTTATGCCGCGCGCGCCCGGTTGATTGATGCCTTCAGCGAATATGCTCGCAAGGTCATGAGCGCGGAATTGGGCTATCTCGAGCGGTAGTGGGTCGATCCGGCGTGAAGCTTGTGTGAGGCTGGTGCCGTCGCAGCTCCGATAGAGCGCAGCGCAATCCGGACAATCCTTCCATGTTAATCTCTTCAGGAGATTCGGGTGGAATTGATTCATGAGCAACAGCGCAGGCCAGCGGGCATTTCAAAATGCCCGGCTTCAGAAACGGCAAAAAGCCGAGGTGACGCCGTTGCTCGCGCGCGCCCTCCAGCTGCACAAAGCGGGACTTCTCCGCGAGGCCAAGGCGGCCTATCGCGAACTCCTGGAGCTCGCGCCCAACCAATTCATCGCGCTTCATTTGCTGGGCGTCTTGGAGTCTGAAGCCAAAAACTATCAGCAAGCGCAAGTTCTGCTGAGCCGAGCGGTTGCCGTGGATCCGCGATCTGCCGAAGCTCATATGAGCCTGGGCGTCGCGCTCAACGGGCTCAAACGTCACAATGAGGCCCGCGAGAGCTATCGAAAGGCCCTCGCCTTCCGACCCAACTACGCCTTAGCCCTGTCCAATCTCGGGAACGCGAGCGCGGCCCTTGAACTTTACCAGGAAGCGCTCGAGAGCTACGACAAGGCGCTCGCAATCGACGGAAAACTTTCCGAAGCCCATAACGGCCGGGGTTGGGCGCTCTGCCGTCTGCGCGCCTATGACGAGGCTATCGCAAGCTTAAACCGCGCGCTATCGATCAAGCCTGACTATGCCTCGGCGCTGTCGACCCGCGCCGTTGCATTGCGGGAACTTCAGCGATTTGACGAAGCCATGGCGGATTGCAATCGAGCAATCGCCCTGGCACCCGATGACGCGAATGGGTGGCTCCGGCGGGCCAGCATCCTGCTCCTGACCCGGCAAGTTGCTGAAGCATTGGCCGATTGCGAGATGGCTCTCGCGACCGATCCCGGCTTCTCTCAGGCCCACAGCCTGCTCGGCCAATGTCTCGCGGCACTTGGCCGGGTTGACGAAGCCCTCGCCAGTTTCGACAGAGCTCTCGACATCGAGCCTGATCAGAGCACGATCTCCAGCAAGATATTCACCCTCGATTTTGTGGCCGACGCCAGCGTTGCGCAGCATCAGCAAGCGCGACATGTATGGTGGGAGCAGATCGGTGCGAAGATCGCCTCAGCAGCGGCGGGACCGCATGATAACAGCCGCGATCCGGATCGCCGTCTGGTGCTGGGTTATGTCTCGTCGGATTTTCACGCACATTCGGCGGCGTTCGTTTTCAAGCCGGTCTTGCAGCACCATGATCGGGCACAGTTCGAGATCGTGTGCTACGCGTGTTCAGCGAAAGCGGATGCGACGACCCGCGAATTTCAGGGGATCGCCGATCGCTGGCGCGACGCCTCGCAATGGTCCGACGATCGTCTCGCCGCTCAGATCCGCGCCGATGGCGTCGATATCCTGATCGATCTGTCCGGCCATACCAGCGGAAACCGCCTCGGTGTGTTTGCGCGCAAGCCCGCACCTGTTCAGGCGCATGGCTGGGGCCACGGTACCGGCACCGGGCTGCCGACGATCGATTATCTATTCTCAGACCCGGTCGCGATTCCTGTCGCGGTTCGGCATCTGTTTGCGGAGACCATCGTTGACCTGCCGTGCTTTGTGACGCTGGCGCCGCTGCCGGCGGGGATTGCGCGGGCGCCGACGCCGGCGATTGCGAACGGCTTCGTCACGTTCGGTGTCTTCAACCGCATCAGCAAGATTTCGAACGAGGCAGTGGAAGTCTGGTCCAGGATTCTCGAGCGGGTGCCGGGTTCGCGACTGCTGATCAAGGATACCGCGCTGGACGCTCAGCTGGTCCGCGACAACCTGCTGGCGCGGTTTGCCGCTTGCCGATTGCCGGCCGAACGCGTCGATCTGCTCGGAGCCACGTCGCGCGACGAACATCTGGCAACGTTCAATCGGGTCGATATTGGTCTCGACCCATTCCCGCAGAATGGCGGCGTCAGCACTTGGGAAGCCTTGCAGATGGGCGTGCCGGTGGTGGCGAAGCTCGGTCATAGCCTGCCGAGCCGTGCTGCCGCCTCCATCCTTGCCGCGCTGGGCCTGCCGGACTGGGTCGCGGATAGCGATGAGGCGTATGTCGAAATCGCAGCGAGCCGTGGGTCGCAGATCGGCGAGCTCGATAAGTTGCGCGGCGAACTGCCCGGACAAATCAAGGCTGCCGCCGCCGGCAACCCCGTCTCATACGCGCAAGCGGTGGACGATGCCTATCGCGCGATGTGGAAACGCTATTGCAACGACGGCGGCTGATCTGCGCGTCGCCTACGCCTTCAACTCCACCGTCCTGAACTCCGCCGGCAGGATCACCTCCAGCAGTTCGACGTCGTCCGAATAGTCGAGGATCATGTGCTTGATCTTCGGCGGCTGGGTCCAGGCGCTGCCTTCTTTCATCAGCGTCTCGCCCTCTCCGTCCATATAGGTCTTCACCCAGCCCTTGAGCACGTAGACCATCTGGAATTCGACGTCGTGGAAGTGCAGCTTCGACACCTCGTCCGGATTGCAGGGGCCTTGCAGCCGGATCACGTGCGCTTGCGCGAGGCCGTGGCTCGCGGCGGCGATGCCGAGATCGCGATACTTCGCGTAGGTGCGCAGGCCGTCGGCCTTGAAATCTTCCTCGCGGTGATGGCTGATCGCGATGCGCTGCTTGGGCCGCGCGGTTTTCTTGACGGATGACTTGGCCGTTGTCGTGGGGGCTTTTGCCTTCACCGCCTTGCGCGCCGTGGATCGTGCTGCGGGTTTGGCCCCGCTTTGCTTCTTCACCGCCGCCTGCGATGCGCTACGCGATTTTGCTTTCTTGGCCATGAGCGGCCTCCCCTGTTGTTATGGGGAGAGGCTAGCACAGAAGCGAAATCGTGGGGTGGGTCAGCGCGAACGTAACCCACCTCTTCTTTCCGCAACCGTTGAAGCATGGTGGGTTACGCTGACGCTAACCCACCCCACAGCTCCGCCTTCAATGCAGCCGGAACACGCCGTCCACCGCGCGCAGCTCGGCCGGCTTGATCAGCTTGGAATGCGCGACGGTGACCGAGAATAGCGGCCCGTCGAGCTTCTTCTGCCAGAACGCCAGGAAATCCGTCAGCGCGGGAAATTTCGGAAACATGTCGTAGTTCTGCCAGACATAGGTCTGGAGCAGCGAGCGATGATCCGGCATCCGGTAGAGAATTTCGGCCGTCGTCAGCCCGTAACCCAGCACCTGTTTCCGGAAGTCGTCGGAAACAACCCCAACTCGCGAGACCATGCCAACCTCCTTTGCAGGAGCGCATATTCAAGGGATGGCTTTCCGGTACGCGCCCTACGAGCCACCCGGCGGAGATGCGCTCACATGAGTGAAATGTGACGCAAACTGACAATCCATCTCAAGCCCAAAAGTTTAACAAGCTGTTGAAATTCAATGCGTTAGCAGCAGATGCGGCTCCGTGCTAATACGGGCGCCGGCGCGATTAACGATGGGAAGAGATTTTGGCAGGCGGCGCTTCCGAGTGCTATTTTTCTGCTACAAGCCCTTGCTCCCGCCAAAATCCTGCCTTATCTCAGCTGTGCCTGTGCTAGCACTCGCGGGCGCAGACTGCTAACAACCCCAAATTCCCAACTCGTGCAAAAGCTTAGGAGAACTGCATGAAATTCCGTCCGCTTCACGACCGCGTCGTGGTCAAGCGCATCGACGCAGAAGAGAAGACCGCTGGCGGCATCATCATTCCCGACACGGCCAAGGAAAAGCCCTCGCAGGGCGAGATCGTCGCCGTGGGCCCGGGTGGCCGCGACGAAGCAGGCAAGCTGATCCCGATCGACCTGAAGGTCGGCGACCGCGTGCTGTTCGGCAAGTGGTCCGGCACTGAGGTCAAGATCGACAACATCGATCTGCTGATCATGAAGGAAAGCGACATCATGGGCGTCCTCGACGTCCCCGCTTCCAAGAAGAAGGCGGCCTAAGAGCCCCTCTCTTATCCAGCTAAACACCTAAGGAAAAAATCCAGATGGCAGCAAAAGAAGTTAAATTCTCCGTTGATGCGCGCGACAAGATGCTCCGCGGCGTCGACATTCTCGCCAATGCGGTGAAGGTCACGCTCGGTCCGAAGGGCCGCAACGTCGTGCTCGACAAGTCGTTCGGCGCTCCCCGCATCACCAAGGACGGCGTCACCGTCGCCAAGGAGATCGAGCTCGAGGACAAGTTCGAGAACATGGGCGCGCAGATGGTGCGCGAAGTCGCTTCGAAGTCCGCTGACGCGGCCGGCGACGGCACCACCACCGCCACTGTGCTGGCCCAGGCGATCGTGCGCGAAGGCGCCAAGTCGGTTGCCGCCGGCATGAACCCGATGGACCTGAAGCGCGGTATCGACCTCGCGGTCGAAGCCGTCGTTGCGGACCTCGTCAAGAACTCCAAGAAGGTTACCTCGAACGACGAGATCGCCCAGGTCGGCACCATCTCGGCCAACGGTGACGCGGAGATCGGCAAGTTCCTCGCCGACGCCATGAAGAAGGTCGGCAACGAGGGTGTCATCACCGTCGAGGAAGCCAAGTCGCTCGAGACCGAGCTCGACGTCGTCGAGGGCATGCAGTTCGACCGCGGCTACATCTCGCCCTACTTCGTCACCAACGCCGACAAGATGCGCGTTGAGATGGACGACGCCTACATCCTCATCAACGAGAAGAAGCTCTCCTCGCTGAACGAGCTGCTGCCGCTGCTCGAGGCCGTGGTGCAGACCGGTAAGCCGCTGGTCATCGTCGCCGAGGACGTCGAAGGCGAAGCGCTTGCGACCCTGGTCGTGAACCGTCTCCGTGGCGGCCTCAAGGTTGCGGCCGTCAAGGCTCCGGGCTTCGGC
>NZ_VSST01000114.1 GCF_019402665.1 Bradyrhizobium canariense | reverse complement strand
CCTCTCGCAGACCTCGGCGGGTAAGGGATGTTGGTTACGTCATCGATCGCACCTCACCTCGTGCTGTTCCTTAGTTCGTGCCTGGCGGTCGTTCCTTTGTCCCGGCCTGCGCGCGCAGACGCGCCGCGCGCAAGGGCCGTCAAGGCCGGCCGTCGTGCTGTCCTGACGTCTTGCTCTACCGCGGTCAGGCCGCGCCTTGACGGCCCCGAGCACGGTGCGAGGATCAGGCAGCTCGGGACGCCGTCTCCTCCGTGTTGACGCACTCGAAGGCGCGTCCCTTGTTGAGAACCGCCCAGGCGATCCGGGCGAGCTTGTTGGCGAGCGCAATCGCCAGCACGTTGTGGTGCAATCGTTTCTTGGCGGCTTCGATCCAAGATTTGAGGCCATAGCGCTCCCAACCCTTGACCTTGACCAGCACAACCCACGCGGCCTGCACAAACAGCGCGCGCAGGTAGCGATTGCCGCGCCTTGATATCTTGCCGAGGATCGTGCGGTCGCCGGTCGATATCTGCTTCGGCACCAGTCCAAGCCAGGCGCCGAAGTCGCGGCCTTTCGAGAACACGTCTCCAGTGCCGATCGCAGCCACCATCGCGCTCGAGATGATCGGGCCAATGCCGGGCACCGTCATCAGTCGCTCGCAGCCTTTGTCTTGACGGGCCAATGCCTCGATTTCGCTGGAGAGGTCCTCGATACGCTCATCCAGCCGGCGCCAGTCACCCGCCAGATCCTCGATGATGCGCAACATGCGAGGCGAGAGC
>NZ_VSST01000113.1 GCF_019402665.1 Bradyrhizobium canariense | reverse complement strand
GCAACATGCGAGGCGAGAGCCCATCGGTGCGCGTCGCGAGGATACCAAACGGCACAGGTGGCACAGACGGCTTTGGACGCCTGCGTTTTACCGCTCGGCTTAGCAGCCGTCGAATCGCTGGTTCGTCCGGATCGCTTGCGCGTCGGCTCTGGTTCGTCACGACTTTAGACCGCGAACATCAGCGGGTATTTGCGGACCAGTTCGAGGTCAACGTAGCCGGCGGCATTGATCCACTCGTGGGGACAGTAAACGAGCGAGCCAGGGTCGAGCTCCAGGCCATCCCGTTTTATTGCCTCGCGCGTCCCCAGTCGGCCGGCCCATTGTCTCCGTCCGTTTGGATCAGGGCGCATCGTGTCGAACACGGCGGTGTCGTTCTTCGTCATCGCAATTCCAGAGGTGTTGAAACCAATCTTCACGAAATGACCTCCGCTTGACGCCGGTGTTCTCGCCGACAAGTGATATTCGCTTTTGCAGTTGCTCACCTCAAGCCCGCACAGGTCGTGCTGACCGTCTTCCCTGTCTCACTCGCCGTTGCAGGTTGCCGGAGTTTGGCGAAGGGTGATCCAGAATTGACAGGTGCGGCCGGACCAGCCTCGGCACCCGCGGGTTGGAATGGTGGCTAGCTGTCTGCTCCTCAGGGTGGGTGGGCCGCCAGCATTGGATCGCTCTCTTCGTCGAGTCAGCGCTTCTAGTGGCTTTAGGAGGAAGCCCACCATCCGTCGGGGAATGGCTCTAGCAAAGTCCGATCGACTTGGTTGTCGTTGTCAGGGGGCCTGAGAGCTCCTGCATTCCGCGCTAGTGGCGCGTGGCGACGGAGGCGGACAGACATGGCGCCCGGTTTACGAGTTCGAAGGCGGCGCGAAGGAGGATGTGTCAAGCGTAATGGGGGCACACCGCGAGCGCGGCGCTCTGCTTCTTCGACCAGGCCTCGAAGATATTCCAATTCTGAGAGCTGAGAAGTGAGTTCGCTAAGTCGTTCGGCGTAAACGATTGCGCGAGAGCCTCGCATAAATGTCCTCCCCAGCACAAAAAAGCACTATCAGGATGGCGTCAGAGCAAATAGCGCGGGTAGCAAAAGTGGAACACTACCACCGGTAAATTGCGGATTTCAATACGTCAGGCTCACTGCCTCAGGACTGCGTCCACTCCCTTGCCAACTCGTCAACGATCTTGACCTATTTTGCCGAAAGCTTGGTTGGGCCCTGCAGTCAAAAGGGCCTGGGTGTAGAAGCCAGCGTAGAAGTTGCGCCAGCCTTTCGGCTTGCACTAAGCTCATCCGATTAGATCTGAATTGTTTTTGTGGAGTAGCGTCATGTCGAGTGCGATTGAGTTGATTGTGGACGGCTACGCGAGTCTGAAAGACCGCCAGTCGCTTGAGGAGCTGAGGATGCACCGCCGGCGCCTTGCCGGAGACCTGAAAGCCTGGGCGGGCTTTGACTGCAGGTTGTCGATTGCGCAGATCGAGCAGGACATCGAGGCAATCGAGGCCGGCTTGGAGACGTTGTCGGGGCCGGTCGGCGGTTAAGCTAAGGCGCCATCCGATGGCGGCGAGCGCGCGCAGGGAGGGCAAGTGCTGCGATCTTTCGTCAGGCTGCCCTCATGGTGGTTTGGTCATGTTCGTCCGCGCTCTGCCTGACGTCTGAGAAG
>NZ_VSST01000112.1 GCF_019402665.1 Bradyrhizobium canariense | reverse complement strand
CGGTGGACACCGCCGGCGAGCTTGGCCATGCGGGGGTCGAGATTGACGGGGTTTTCTTCCATGCCGTCCTCGGCGAGGCGCAGCACTTCGCCGATCTGGTCGATCAGGAGGCCGTAGGATTCACCGCGCAGGTCGACACCGACCGCCATCGGGATCTTGCCGTCCTCGGGCTTGGGCAGGCCGAGCCGGGCGCGCATGTCGACCACGGTGACGATGCGGCCGCGCAGGTTCAGCACGCCCGCGATCTCGCGCGAGGACAGCGGCACGCGGGTGACGCGCTCGGGCATGAACACGTCCTGGACGCGGGAGATCGGCAGGCCGAACAGCTGGCCACCGATCATCGCGGTGACGTATTCGACCATGGCGCCTTCGCCGGACTGGGTCTTCTTGGTCATGTTAGTTTCTCCTGATCCCGCTGGTTACGCTGCTGCGCGGCTCAGCTCGGAGGCGCCGGCGGCGCCCGCGGTCTGTTCCTTCAGCGCCGCGATCAGACCGGGACGGTCGAACTTGGCGACATAGTCGTGGAAGCCGGCCTGACGGCCGCGCTCGATCGCCGCCGGCGACACCAGCGCGGAGAGCCCGATGATCGGCATCGCGCCCAGATTGCTGTCGGAGCGGATGGTCTCGGCAAACTCGAACCCGTTCATGTCGGGCATCTCGATGTCGGTCAGGACCACGTCGAAGGTCTGCGCGCGCAGCGCGGCCAGGCCCTCCTGCGCGGTCGGCGCGGTGCGGACGCGGTAGCCGGCGGCCTTGAGCACCGGGGCCAGCATGTTGCGGAAGAACGCCGAGTCGTCGACCAGCAGCACCGATTGCGAGTGCAGCGACGGCTTCATCTCCTTGCGGGTGAACCAGTCGGAGAACGCCATCGGCAGGAAGTGGCCGACGTCGATCACTTCGGTGGCCTGGCCCTTGATCACGGCCGAGCCGAGAATGCCGGAGGAGGATCCGCCGACCTCGATGTTGAGCCGTTCCTCGACGATGTCGATGATCTCGTCGACGACGAGGCCCATGGAGCGGCCGTCATCGGAGAACACCAGGATCGGCTGGGCGCCCTGGCTCGCGATGGTGACGCTCTCCATGGCAACGAGCGGCATCAGCTGCTCGCGGTACTGCACCATGTAGCGGCCGTTCGAGAACTCGATCTTGTCGGCCGGGAGTTCTTCGAGGCGGGTGACGAGCCCGAGCGGGACCGCCTTGGGCTGGGACGAGCCGGCGCGGAACACCAGCAGCGAGGTGGTCTGCTCGCCACTTCCGATGCTGTGAGCCCCGTTCTCGCTGTTCATGTCATGGGCCGAGGAGCCGGCGGCGCCGAGCGCCTTGGCAATGCCGTTGGGGTCGATGATCATGATGACCGCGCCGTCGCCCAGAATGGTATTGCCCGAGAACATGTCGATGTGACGCAGCTTCGTCGACATCGGCTTGACCACGATTTCTTCGGTGTGGAACACGCCGTCGACGACGATGCCGAAGGTCTGGCTGCCGACCTGCGTCACCACGATGAAGCCGTTCTCGGGATCGGAGACGGCGCCGTCGTCGATCTTGAGCAGCTTCTTGAGATGGATCAGCGGCAACAGCTTGTTGCGCAGCCGGAGAACCGCGGTGTCCTTGATGCGCTCGATGCGGTGCTCCGAGTTGGCGCGGGCCCGCACCAGCTCGACCACGGAGAGCTGCGGGATCGCGAAGCGGTCGCCGGCGGCTTCCACGATCAGCGCGGAGACGATGGCGAGCGTCAGCGGGATCTTGATGGTGACGGAGGAGCCTTCGCCGGCGACCGACTTGATGTCGATGGTGCCGCCGATCTGGTCGATATTGGTGCGCACCACGTCCATGCCGACGCCGCGCCCCGACACCGAGGTGATGGCGGCAGCAGTGGAGAAGCCCGGCGCGAAGATGAACTTGTGGATCTGGGCTTCGCTCATCTTCTCGAGCTCGGCCTCGGTGACCAACCCTGAGGAGATCGCCTTGGCCTTGATCCTGTCGGTGTTCAGGCCACGGCCGTTGTCGGCGATGCAGATGATGATGTGGCCGCCCTCGTGATAGGCGGACAGGCGAATGGTGCCCTGCTCGCCCTTGCCGCCGGCGAGACGCTCGGCCGGGGTCTCCAGGCCATGGTCGGCGGAGTTGCGCACCATGTGGGTGAGCGGGTCCTTGATCAGGTCGAGCACCTGGCGGTCGAGCTCGGTGTCGGCGCCGTGCATCTCCAGCTCGATCTGCTTGCCGAGTTCGCTCGAGAGGTCGCGAACGATGCGGGGCAGCTTCTGCCAGGCATTGCCGATCGGCTGCATGCGCGTCTTCATGACGCCTTCCTGCAGCTCGGCGGTGACGTTGGACAGCCGCTGCAACGGCACCTTGAACTCGGTGTCCTCGTTGCGGCGGGAGATCTCCAACAGCTGGTTGCGGGTCAGCACCAGCTCGGAGACCATGGTCATCAGATGCTCCAGCGTATCCACGTTGACGCGGATCGACTGGTTGGCGATGCTGGCGCCCTCG
>NZ_VSST01000111.1 GCF_019402665.1 Bradyrhizobium canariense | reverse complement strand
GCGTCCACCCCATCATAAACGTCGGCTTACTAACGCAAAGCGGAAGTCTCCCACCACGGGCGTGATCGACGGCTTGTGACCCGTTGCGGACCTGCGCCGGCCTGCTACCTAATGGCAGCTTCTGACCGAAGGCGGTCATCGCATGGTCTCTACTTCTCCGCCCGCGAAACGGCTCTGGATTCACCCCTCGCTCCGCCGGACGAGACGATGGCGCTTTCCCGGAACGGCGCACGGGTAGGCTGGGGCGCCGACAATTCCTGGCAATACATCCGATCGATCTTGCGCTGCATAAGCGCATAGCAGTCGCATGCGACCCTCTCGAGCCGCGCCCGATCGATCTCAACAAATCCGCGCCGGTCGGAGGGGACGGCTCCGGCCTCGCGTAGCTTGCTCATCGTCAGAGTCACTGTCGTCCGCCGCACCCCAAGCAATTGCGCAAGCGCCTCCTGCGTCACCGGGAGGAGGTCATCGGGAACGCGGTCGTGAAGCTGCAGAAGCCACCGCGCCATGCGGCCATCCACCCGGTGCAGCGCGTTGCAAGCGGCTACGTGCTGGAGTTGCAATAACACCGCGCGGGCGTGGAGCTGAACGACATTCCTGATGGCCGCGCTTTGCGCATAGGCATCCCGAAATTTGGCGGCGGAAATCAATGATGCTGTGCCAGCCATGCGTGCAATCGCGGTCACGGATGAAAGCGATGGGCCGAGTACGGAGAAAGAGGCCAAAGCGCCTTCCCGTCCCATCAAGGTGGTTGCGACCGTTTGCCCGTCCGGCATATCGAGCATGAAGGCGATTGCGCCGCTATGGGGAAAATAGACCGGGTCCATCTCGTCGCCCGAGCGCACCAAAACGGCATCTGGCCCAAAGGAGACCTTCCGGAAGTGGGGCGTGAGCAAGCCGAGATCCGCCGGCGGCAGCGCCGCCAAAAGCCGATTCCCGATGCCGGTACGGTAGAGGGTCACGATGCTTTCTCTTGTGAAAGAGCATCCATTGAACGCCGGTATCCATCTCTTTCATTCACTATGATTATCCGAATACGAGTTGCGCGAAACGCAACTATCCAAACAGAGCCATTGGTCGAGATCAAGCACGGACATTTGCGGAGACGCTGCCGGCGTCTCGCCGCGCAAGCAGGATCTTGCATACATCATACTATTCACGCCCGTTGTGCGACTCGGCGAGCGGGACCTGCGGGATGATCGAGCGATGATGGTTCCGGAAGCGCCCGCTCTTGGCTTCCTAGCTGACGTCTTCAGCTCGTAGGATGGGTTGAGCCCTTGCGAAACCCATCGCTTCTCTATCCCCGTTCTCCGAAATCGCGGCCGTCATCCGACTGATCGCCGGCCCAATCGGCCCGGTAATTGCCGAGCTTTATGTGGCGATGAAACGAGGAGGGCGCCCAGTCACGGACTCTGTCGACGAGCCCGTGCTTGACCGGATTGATATGAACATAGTCTACATGCCGCGCGACATCGGCTTCGTCGCGAATGGTATGCTCCCAATATCTGCGTTGCCAGATGCCCCGTTCACCTTTAGCCGCGCGGCTTGGGGATATCCTCTCGTTGCGCGCCAGACCGCGCGAAAAGGTGGATTTGATCAACTGCCAGCGCATTGCAAAAATCGGCATCACCTTCTGGCAACGTCCACACCGTGTGAAGGTGATCGGGCAGCACCACGATGGCATCGGTCGTGAATGGATGGCGTCGGTGCGTTTCACGCAACGCCGTGCGCAACAACCCGATATGATCCGTCAGCAACGCTAGCTTCCGCTCCGCGAGGTTGACGGTGAAGAAGAAACACCCACCCCAAACGAAGTTGCGGCGGTACGAGGTCATGACGGGACGTTACCACGAAACAAGTGCGATGGGTTTCGCAAGGGCTCAACCCATCCTACGGGCTGGCCGCTCTACTTCATGCTGTTCTATTCGCTGGCGGGTCTCTGGTTCGGCTATGCCTTCATGGCGATCGGTCTCGGCATCTCCGCGCTGACGCTGATCGGCTATTTCTATATCGGCGAGGCGTTCCCGCTCTGGATGGCCTTCGTCAACGGCGGTGGCCTGATCCTCGGCGGCCTCTGGATGCGGCGGATCTGATGGCCGAGCTCGACGACATCATCCACCAGCCGTTGCGGCTGAAGATCATGGCGGCGCTCAACGCGCTGCCGGCTACCGCCGGCCTCGAGTTCGCGCGCCTGAAAAAGCTCACCGGCGCCACCGACGGCAATCTCGGCGCACATATCGAGACGCTGGCCAAGGCGGGCTACGTTTCGGTGGAGAAGGCGTTTGTTGGGAAGAAGCCGCAGACGACGGTCACCGCGACCGCAGCGGGGCGCGGCGCGTTTGCGCGGCATGTGGCGACGTTGCAGGAGATTATTGCGGGGAGGCAGGTTTGATCCTCCGAAGCTGACGGGAACTCTTACCGTCCCCATCACCCTCGACGGTCAACTGACTTAGATGCACCGTGAGAAGCCTCTTTGGACATCAAATGGTGCGGCGTGCTGCTGCGTCATGTGGCGGGTAAATAGCCGTGAAGGCGTAACGTCTTCTGTTTCGGGCTCTGCTGGACTTGACTATTGGCGAAGAAAACCACCGACCAAATGGATATGACGGGCAAGCAGCTATTAGGCTTAGCGCTGATTTGCCTCGTGGTCGTCACGGCGGAGGCCGTATCCCTGCGAGATCAGCACATCCGAGAGCGGTTGAAAGCCGACAACGCCTGGTAGCCCACCCGGGATGAATCTGCTACCTGAGGTTTTTAGCCGAGACCATGTCTCCGCTTTTTAATTGACCGGGGGTAGGCATGGCCGAGGACGAGGTCGTAAAGGCAATTTCAACACTGATGGAAGCACTGACGCCTCTTGATAAGGAAGCCCGAGAGCACGCGCTGGACTTCGTTATGAAGCGTCTTGGTATATCGCTTGGCGCGGCACCGGCTCCAATACAGCATCCCGGTTTGCCGACCCCGCCCACGCCCATAACTCCGGCTGCGCCGCCGCCTATCCCTGATCAACCGAGGCAGGACATCAGGTCGTTTGCCGCTCTCAAGTCGCCAAAGACGATGAACGAGAAGGTGGCGGTGATGGCCTATTATCTTGCACAGCTTGCGCCCCCGGCGGAGCGGCGTGATTACATTACGCCGGAGGACATCAAGCCCTATTTCATCCAGGCTGATTTCGAGCTGCCGACGGCCACTGGAAGCATGACGCTCACTAACGCTAAGAACGCGGGCTACCTCAACGCCCTAGAACGCGGCCAATATAGGCTTAACTCGGTCGGGCATAACCTCGTGGCCCATAAGCTGCCAAACAAGGACGCTAGCGCGAAATCGACGCGCCGGCCGGTCAAGAAGCAAGTAAAGAAAGGCAAGCGATGAGCGACACCGTCGATGATTGGCGGGCGCTCATATCAGAAGCTTCAAAGGTCCAAAAGAAGATCAATCGCGTCCCCAACGCTAGGGTTAAGTCAATTCCGCTGCGGGAGGAAGCTCGCGGCTTGGGACAGTCGTTCTTTCAGAACCTGCAGCTCGGACTTATCGGCGCTGGGCTCGAAGAAGAAGCTCAGCTTTTGTCGGATGAGTTCGAAATCCTGATTCGGCTCGCCGAGGCCGAGAGTGCGAAATCGAAGTACGCAACGGCGTTCCGCGTGCTTCGGGAGATTTCCCCTGATGTGGTCGCCAAACTGGAGAGGGATCGCGGGCGATCGGTCAAGGTGGAGGCCGCCATCACCAACGAGGACCAGCGCATCATCGAGACCTTGGAGGGACTCGTACCGTCTGCCGCGCTCTCATTCCGGCAGGCAATCGCCGACCTAGCCGACGACAATCGGGTCTCGTTTCGCGGTCCCGCGCTAGAACTACGCGAGGCGTTCCGAGAAACATTGGATCATCTGGCCCCTGACGCCGATGTCGAGGCGTCCGATGGGTATAGGCGAGAGCCAGACAGAAAAGGCCCGACGATGAAGCAAAAGGTTCGCTTCATCCGCAAGGCGAGGGGCGAGAGCAAATCGTCAGGGGTGGTACCGGAGCAGACGGCCTTGACGATTGATGAACTGGTGGGGAGCCTGTTTCGCGCTGTCTACGACCGATCCTCTGTCGCCGCTCATGTTGGAACGGAACGCAAGGCTGTTCTCCAAATCAAAAGGTACATTGTCGCCATCCTCCACGAAATTCTGGAGATCTAACTCCAGTGACGTTCCGTCGCATCACGCCCGAAGCGCTCCGTCGCACTCATGCGAATTTGTTAAGGGAGCATCACGAGCTCAATAAGCAGATGGCCAGCGTCTACCTTGCCGTTGCGGTACTCAATGAGATTATCGGCGAGGAATGGGTAACAAGGCACATCTTGCCGGGCGCTAAGCCCAACGTGCTCGCGCTTGATGAAACGGACCATCTTTCTATGGCCATTAGCCATACGAAAATCATCGACCTAGCGGAGGTGCTGTACAATCTTCAGCAGGTTGAGGGGGTAGACACTTGCGTTGATCGTATGCGAACGGGAGACATCGAGGCGTCGCTCGCGGAGCTGGCTCTTGGCCGGATGCTTTTCATCCACGGCATTGAATTCAAGTATGTGACACCGATTATGAAAAAGGGGCACGACTACGATATTGTGGTGAAGCTGCCCAACGGTCTGTTCGCCTGTGCTGACGCCAAGTGCAAAATTGAGGGCCAAGAGTTTTCGCCAACCTCGGTGGAGAACACCCTTAGGAAGGGGCGGAAGCAGTTTCCGGAAGGCGAACCCTCAATCCTGTTCGTGAAATATCCGTATGCATGGGATGACGACCCAGAGTCGTTGGCCATCCTGCGTGATGTGGCAATGAAGTTTTTTCGGACAACAAAGCGAGTTGTCTCCGTTAAGTATTACGTTCAGCCGATCTTGCAGGAGGGCGGCGATGTTCGGCAGCGATTGGGGTTCAAGGAATTCTCTAATCCCGTAACCCGCTTCGGGAATGACGTTGATTGGCGACTTTTCAATACCCCAAACAATCTCGCTACCACTTGGCTGCGGATAGGCAACTTCCCTGATGGCGTAAGAGAGTAGAGTCGGATTACGGTGACAGTGCATTATGTAAATTGCTGCTTTGGCTTTGGCGTTTCGTGCGCAGTCACCGTAGTTCCCTGACAAGGAGGGGCGCCCGCGACTAGTGGCCAGATGCAGGTCGCGATCTACCTTCAGGCACCAGAGCAGTCTAACGGTGGGTCCTCTTGAAACCTTGGGTAGTCCAGGTAGGATGGTGTCGCGAGCGTATTTGACGTGGGATTGATTTCTCTATGTATGGCTACGTTGCGGCGCTGATCCGACAACCTGTCGAGCGGCCCCATCAAAAATAACCGGGGTGGAGCATGGAAATCCTCGATCTCAAATTCGCAGGTGTGCCGATTTGGCTGCTTCTTCTGATCGGATGCATCTTTTACAACGGACGTTACGCATACCGCGAGTGGCGCAAGGATCGAGACACCGCGCGGGAGCTAGACGAGGCACAGCGCCGATTCAAAGCCGAGCACGAATAGAGACCGTATATCGTTGACTGCGGCGAATGGGTGCGGGAGGACGGACGTCTCCTTGGTGCCGAAGATTGAGCTGAGGAGCTATCTACGTGATGCTGGCTCGATGGATCATTGCCCTGGTGCTCATACTCAGTCCGCTTACTGTACGCGCAGACAGTTCAGATATCGAGCATCGTTGCACGGTAATGTATCCGAGCATGACGCAGTACTTCGCGTGGAAGGACTGCGTGAAGATTCAAGCAGAATATGAAGAAAGAGATGCAATCAGACGCCAAGCCGAGGAGCGCAAGCGCTCAAACGAAGAGGCTGCCAGACCGTGCATAGCGGCGGACATTCCTCGCATGGAGAGCTTGGCCCTCAAAGTCAAGGCTGCGGTTTTGCCAGATGTGCCCTTGGAGGAGGTTAGGGCGGCACTCGGTCTTGTCCTTGGCAAGCAGGGCGACATAGAGATCCCGGAAAACGATATAAGAGAGCGTGTGCTCATCACGACAATCTCCACGCAGTGCAGATCCGATTTTCAATTTTTGATAAATGTCCGGGAGGGCAAGGATAAGAAGATTCGTTGGCTCAGGGTCTCGGCCGAGAATGCCCCAGCAGGCTATCAATCTAAGCTGCACAGTGAATTCGGGAGAGAGTTTGAGGCCGAACGCGAGCAACAGCGAATTCAAGCTGCGCAAAAAAAGAACGAAGAGGAATATAGGGCCCAGTTCGCTGAACTCAATGAGAGCCGCCAAGACCTCCTTCAGAGCGTGAAAGTCAGCGACGTGAGAACGCTCTGTGACACGAAATCTTGTGCCACCCGAACTGTTGAATTCAAGATAACCAATGTCTCGAAGCGGCCAGTGGTCGACGTTTCTTTCGGCTGGATGTTCGTGCCGTCCAAGTCGGCCGAGTGCCCTGGCGAACTCGCAACAAACGAGCGCGGGATTGGGTCGGTACTTCAGCCAGGGCAAACAGAAAAGAAGACAATCTTTGTTTTCAATGTGCCCGAAACTCGCGAAGCAAGATTGTGCTTGAAGGTGACCAACCTTCGGAGGCCATACAACTGGGAGCGCTAGGATTACGCTGACAGTGCACTAAATGGTATCAACTACGCTGGCTTTGGAAATTGGTGCACTGTCACCGTACTCATACAGTATCTCATTGTCTCATATTCCTGACACTGAGAGGAGCGGCGGCCTTCCAGTCGGAGACCGCCGCCCTCTTGGATTAAGCGGCCTCTGAGGATGCCGAGGCCGCTTCGTTCGAGTGGCGGGACGGGAACCCCAGCTTCCATCGGATCATGTCGCCGAGTATGGGATAGATGTCGTTGTGCTTGGCACCGAACCTCATATAGCCGCCCTGGTAGCTACCGAGGTCGCGGTTGCCAGTCTCCTCCGCTGGCAAGTAGCCGGCCAACGCGGTCAATCCGTATCTGCTACGCTCCGCAACCGACAGCTCGTAATATCGCCACATCGGATTTTCGTGGCTGAAGTCGATATCGGTCAGATTAGACAGCAGCTTTTCGGTCAAATCATCTCCGTCGTCAGGACGGCGATTGCTAAAGCTAAAATCGAACACCAGCTTTGCGATAGCCTTCAAGACAACTGGCTGAGCTGCAACTGTCTTCTGGCGAGCGCGCTCCTCACCAAAACCATCAATGGCATGTACGGCCGTCCAGAAGCGATAGGCCGTATCTTCTTTACCATCCACAAGAGCCGGGGTGGCGCTGCTGATGTTGGTCTTGTTGAGGAACAGAATGGCATTGACGGCCACCATATCCTTCCGAGGCAACGCCCCCTTGTCGTCTGACCAATCCTTAACGTCCACCTCCGACACAGTAATTCCGATAGCGTCAGCGTTGATGAGCTTATCCTTAATGAACAAGTTAATCGGATTCGAGTTGTCAAACTGCAGGGCGAGGTTGGTATCGACCTTCTTTCCCAGCCTGTTCAGATCGTGGAAAAGCTGACGCTCTTCATCGGCGTTCAATCCGAGATGCACCTCCAACAACAAGGTGCAGTAACTGCGAGCCACTTCGAAACACTCCTCCCAAACCGCAAGTTCATCCCCCGTCGCAGGTTCGCCATCTTTGAAGCCCGCCAGGTTCCCCTTCTTCGGATATGCGCGAGTGGTGCGAACACTCTCAAGGAAATCGAACACCAACTGCATTCCTTTCCGACGATGCTGACCATCAACGACCCAAAGAACGTGTCGCTGTGACAAGAAAACTCGGAAGGCAGCAGTCTCCTCAGTTCGCTTGTCGAGCATCCGGTCACCTCGGATGTCCGCCCCCCGTGGATTGCAATCTCGAATGTTCACGACGAGAGGCTGAAGCGCCATGTATGGCTGACGGCCCAAGTGCTCCATCACGCTCTTGAGCGCCTCGGGAACGGGCTTCCCTGCGATCTGGCGTCGTTCGATAGCTGCTGAGACCAATCCCTTCAAAATGTACAATGCGAGCTTCTGTGCGTGGGCAGGATCAAGCTTTCGCTGGGCAACCGTATCTCCATCGCGGCCGGGATCGTTCGCCACCTCGGACATGCTGTAAAATTCGTGCATTGGCATCTGCATGAGGAACGTGCGGCTACCAAGGTTGTGACCGATGAAAACCTTCATCGGCTTTTCGGATGTGTCGCCGGTGTCGAGGACTTCATCGAGCGTGCCGAGCGGTTTGGGCAATCCGTTGTCAGAGGGAATCATGAAAGCTCCTTTGGTGTGATCAATGTGATGTGAAATACCGGGCCTGGATATGGTAGTCAACTATCCAGGAGACTTATTTTTAAATCCTGGATATATTTTTATACTGGCCTGGTGATTTATCTTGAGTATCCAGGACTAGGGAGGCTACTTGGCAGCCCTTCCGGAAGCTACTGAATTTGATGGAAGAATTCGAATGCTCGCATTCGCCACATGCGCGGTGCTCGAGCTTTGCCGGAAGCGCCACACCGTCAAGCAGAAGACCGTCGATGCGGATGTCTCGGCGGCGACCGTCATGGGTTAAAGGGGGCGGCGTTGCAGGAGATCATCGCGGGGAAACCAAGTTTGGCACCCGCCGTCCGTCCGAGGCGCCACGCCGGCATGAGCCTGGAATGACGGGGAGTTTGAGGCAACATCCCTTGAGCCCCACCCCGATTCATGCGACCTCCGCCCCCAGCAAAACCCCTCATTTCGAGCCTTCTATGCACATTCTCCTGCTTGGTTCCGGCGGCCGCGAACATGCTCTGGCGTGGAAGATCGCGGCCTCTCCCCTGGTGACCAAATTCTGGTGCGCGCCGGGCAATGCCGGGATCGCGCGCGAGGCGGAATGCGTGGCGCTCGATGTCGCCGACCATGCCGCCGTGATCGCTTTCTGCAAGACGAACGCGGTCGAGCTCGTGGTGGTCGGCCCGGAGACGCCGCTGGCGGCCGGTATCGTCGATGACCTCACCGCCGCCGGCATCAAGGCGTTCGGGCCGGACAGGATCCCCGCCCAGCTCGAAAGCTCGAAGGGCTTTACCAAGGCGCTGTGCACCGAATTCGGCATTCCGACCGGCGCCTACAAGCGATTCACTAACGCCGCCGATGCACGCGCTTACGTCCAGAGCCAGGGCGCGCCGATCGTGGTCAAGGCCGACGGCCTTGCCGCCGGCAAGGGCGTCGTCGTCGCCAAGTCGGTGCGCGAGGCCGAGGACGCCATCGCCATGATGTTCGAGGGCGGCTTTGGCGAGGCCGGCGCCGAGGTCGTGATCGAGGAGTTTCTGCCGGGCCGCGAGATCAGCTTCTTCGCGCTGTGCGACGGCGAGACCGCCATTCCGCTGGCGTCCGCGCAGGACCACAAGCGCGTGTTCGACCACGACGTCGGTCCGAACACCGGCGGGATGGGCGCCTATTCGCCGACGCCCCTGGTCACGCCGGCGGTCCATGACGCGATCATGGCCAAGATCATCCTGCCGACAGTCGCCGGCATGAAGCAGCGCGGCACGCCGTTTCGCGGCATCCTCTATGCCGGGATCATGCTGACGACGCAGGGCCCAAAGCTGTTCGAGTTCAACGTGCGCTTCGGCGATCCCGAGTGCCAGGTGCTGATGCTCAGGATGATGTCGGACATCGTGCCGGCCTTCCTCGCCGCCTGCGACGGCCAGCTGAAGAACTTTGACCTCCGCTGGTATCCGGAAGCCGCACTCACGGTGGTGATGGCGGCGAAGGGATATCCCGGCGACTATCAGAAGGGTACGCGGATCGAGGGGCTCGACGACGCCGCCAAGGTCGAGACCGCCGAGATCTTCCACGCCGGCACGGTCGAGAAGGACGGCGCCATCCTCGCCAATGGCGGCCGCGTGCTCAATGTCTGCGCGCTCGGCAAGACCGTGACGGAGGCGCAGGCGCGCGCCTATCAGGCCGTCGACCGCATCAAATGGCCGGAAGGTTTTTGCCGCCGCGACATCGGCTGGCAGGCGGTGGACGCCGAGAAGTCCAAGGGCTGACAGGCTTTTTTCGCACGCGTGCCCGCGCCGTCGGCACTCCGAAATTGTGTAGGCGGCTGTTGGACTTAGCTACTGTGCATGGGGTTGTTTTTCGACTTTTTTGTTTTGGGGCATTCTCAAGACCGAACAGCCCACGCTGACAGATAAGGATGCAGAAGATGTCCGATCTCGCCGACCTCTATCCCGGCTTCGCCTCCGAATGGATCAACACCTCCTTCGGCCGCATCTTCGCCCGCGTCGGAGGCAAGGGACCGCCGCTGTTGCTGCTGCACGGCTTCTCCGAGACCCACGTGATGTGGCACCGCGTCGCGCCGCAGCTGGCCGACCAGTTCACGCTGATCATCGCCGATCTGCCCGGCTATGGCTGGTCCGACATGCCCGAGAGCGACGCGCTGCACATGCCCTACAGCAAGCGCGCGATGGCCAAGGCCATGGTCGAGGCGATGGAGCGCCTCGGCCACGTGCACTTCGCGCTCGCCGGCCACGATCGCGGCGGCCGCGTCTCGTATCGGCTGGCGCTCGATCATCCCGGCCGGCTGTCGAAGCTCGCGGTGCTCGATATCCTGCCGACCTATAATTACTGGGAGCGGATGAACCGCGCCTACGCGCTGAAGATCTATCACTGGACTTTTCTGGCGCAGCCCGCGCCGTTGCCGGAGACGCTGATTGCGAGCAATGGCGAGTTCTTCCTGCGCTTCAAGATGGCAAGCCAGACCAGGTCGAAGACGTTAGAGGCCATCGACGAGCGTGCGCTCGAACACTACATCGCCCCGTTCCGCGATCCCGCCCGCGTGCATGCGATGTGCGAGGATTATCGCGCCGGCGCCTATTTCGACTACGATCTCGACAAGGCCGATTTCGAGGCCGGCAAGAAGATCACGATTCCGATGCTGGCGCTGTGGGGCAATGCCGGGGTGGCGCAAGCCGCCGCCACCCCGCTCGACATCTGGAAGCAGTGGGCGACCAACGTGGATGGCATGCCGGTGGATTCCGGACACTTCCTCACCGAGGAGAACCCGGATGTGACCGCGAAGGCGCTGCGCGAGTTCTTTGCCGCGCCTTAGCGCCGCTCGCGAAAGAAGTCCTTGAGCAGCCGCGCCGCCTCGCTTTCGCCGACCCCGGAATAGACATCCGGGACGTGATGGCAGGTCGGCGAGGTGAAGAACCGCACGCCTGATTCAACCGCTCCGCCCTTGGGGTCGGCGGCGCCGTAATACAGGCGCCTCACCCTTGCAAACGAGATCGCGCCCGCACACATGGTGCAGGGCTCCAGCGTCACGTAAAGGTCGCAGTCGACCAGGCGCTCGCTGCCGATCTTTTTGGCCGCCTCGCGCAGCGCAACGATCTCGGCATGAGCCGTGGGGTCGTAGTCGGTTAACGTCCGGTTCGCCGCGGTGGCGATGACCTCGTAATTGCGGACCACGACGCATCCGATCGGAACTTCGCCCGCCTTTCCGGCGTTTTCGGCCGTTTTGAGCGCCAAATCCATGAAAGAGGGGGCTTTCAAGCCTCGTATCATCGCGAGAAACCTGCTAGTAGCTGCGCCTTCAGCAGAAGTGCTTACCGAATTTGCCTGAGCATGCGGCTCGAAACGAGCGCGCACAATGCTTTCTGGCCACCCCCTGAGTGAGATTATTCATGCCTCGCGACAGCGACAAAGACAACGATTCCCGCGGCCGTCGTGATCGCGGCCCGGCCAAGGGCGGCCGTTCCGGCAAGGCGCGGGGCCCCGAGAAGAAGTTCGCCAAGCGCGGCTTCGAGGGCAAGGGCGACAGCCGCCCGCCCCGCGGCGACCGTGACAGCCGACCGGTCCGCCGCCGCGAGGAGGGCGACGCCCCGCGCCGCGACTTCAGCGACCGTCCGAAGTTCAATCGGGAAGACCGGCCGCGCGGCGAAGATCGTGGTGAGCGCAGCTTCAAGCCGCGTGGCGATCGGCCCTTCAAGCCGCGTGAAGACCGTCCGTTTTCGGATCGTCCGTCGCGCGACGGCGAGAAGCGCCCCTTCAAGCCCCGTGGCGACCGCCCATTTTCTGATCGCCCCTCGCGCGATGGCGAGAAGCGGTCGTTCAAACCGCGCGGTGATCGCCCGTCCTATGGGCGTGATGACCGTCCGCCGCGCAGGGATCGCGACGATTCCCGTCCGGCCGGCCGAACCGGCGACACGAAGTTTGGCGACAAGCGACCTTACGCGCCGCGTGGCGACCGTCCGGAACGCAAGTTCGACGGCGAGCGGAAGTTTTCGCGCGGCGCACCGGACCGCAATCGCAGCGAGCGCAGCGATTCGAAACCCTGGCAGAAGCGCGACGCGGCCCCACGCGGCGACCGGCCGCCGCGCAAGGACTTCAGCAAGGGTCCGCGCAAGGAGTTTGGCGGCAGCGACCGCGGTCAGGACAAGCCTTGGCAGAAGCGCGACGATCGGCAAGGCGGCGGCGACGACCGTCCGCGCTTTTCGCGTTCGCGCGACGATCGTCCATCGGGTGACCGTCCATTCCGCGAGCGGCCCAAATTCGATCGCCCCCGCGATGATCGTCCCAGGTTCGATCGCGGCGGCGATCGCCCGAAATTCGATCGTCCGCGCGAGCGCTCCGAGGGCCGCTCCGACTGGCACGAGCATCCCCGCAGCGAAGCTCGCACCGGCGATCGTCCACGCCGCGAAAACGAGGACGAGAGCAGGATCTTCGAGAAACGTCCCGCCTTCGGCGGTCGCGGCGCCTATCGCGACCGTGATCGTGATTCCGAGCGGCGGCCGCGCCGCGAGGAAGAGGTCAAGCCGAAGAAAGCTGGCGAGCGTATCGCCAAGGTGCTGTCGCGTGCGGGCCTTGCCTCGCGCCGCGATGCCGAGGAGATGGTCACGCAGGGCCGCGTCAGCGTCAACGGTCGTGTCATCAACTCGCCGGCGCTCGACATCACCTCGAACGATGTCGTCACCGTCGACGGCAAGCCGTTGCCGGAGCGCGAGCGCACGCGGCTGTTCCTCTATCACAAGCCGCGCGGCCTGATGACGACCCATGACGATCCCGAGGGGCGTCCGACCGTATTCGACAATTTGCCCGAAGGTCTGCCGAGGCTGATCAGCGTCGGCCGGCTCGACTTCAACACCGAGGGCCTGCTGCTGCTCACCAATGATGGCGGGCTCGCGCGCACGCTCGAGCTGCCGGACACCGGCTGGCTGCGCCGCTACCGTGTCCGCGCCCATGGCGACGTCACGCAGGCGCAGCTCGACGAGCTGAAGAACGGCATCGAGATCGAGGGCGTCAAATACGGTCCGATCGACGCCACGCTGGAGCGTGACCAGGGCGCCAACGTCTGGCTGGTTTTCGCGATCCGCGAGGGCAAGAACCGCGAAGTGCGCAATGTCTGCGCCCATCTTGGACTCGAGGTGAACCGGCTGATCCGGGTCTCCTACGGCCCGTTCCAGCTCGGCGAGGTCCCCGAGGGCCAGGTCGAGGAGATCAAGTCCCGCGTGCTGCGCGACCAGCTCGGCGAAAAGATCATCGAGAAATCGGGTGCGCAGTTCGACGTGCCGCAGAAATCTGCCTCGCATGAGGGAGACGACGCGCCGCGCGAGAAGAAGCCCGCGAGCAAGCGCGGCGTGATCAACGACCGCAAGGGCCGCCGCGTCCTGGTGCAACGCACCGGCAGCGAGGAAGCGCGCGAGCGCAACGAGGCTGAGGCCAGCGGCTACGGCCCGCCGCGCCGTCCCAAGCGCGGCTATCACGGCAAGCGCGATCTGGCGCCGAAGGAGGACTGACGTTGCGCGTCGTCGGCGGTCGATTGAAGGGGCGCAATCTGGCCTCACCGTCCTCGCGCGACATCCGCCCCACGGCGGACCGCCTGCGCGAGTCCGTGTTCAACATCCTCGTGCACGCCTATGACGATCCGATTGCGGATGCGCGCGTGCTCGATCTCTTCGCCGGCACCGGCGCGCTGGGCATCGAGGCGTCGTCACGCGGCGCGAAATTCGTGCTGTTCGTCGACAACGGCGCGGAGGCGCGCGCCCTGCTGCGGAATAATGTCGAGACGCTGGGCTTGGGTGGCGTGACAAAAGTCTATCGTCGTGATGCGACCGATCTCGGGCCTGCGCATCCGGTCGAGCCGTTCTCGCTGGTGTTCCTCGATCCGCCCTATGGCAAGGGGTTTGCGGAGAAGGCGCTTGCGAGCCTGCGCGACGGCGGCTGGCTGACGCCGGGCGCGCTGCTCGTCGTGGAAGAGGCGAAGGCTGCGCAGTTCGTCACGCCGGAAGGCTTCGAGGAATTGGAGCGGCGCCCTTATGACGACACGGAATTCGTGCTTTTGAAGCGACCGTAATTTCGAATTACCTCCGTCCGAACAGCTTCTCCACGTCGCTCAACTTCAGCTCGACATAGGTCGGGCGGCCGTGATTGCACTGGCCGGAGTTCGGGGTGTCCTCCATCTCGCGGAGCAGGGCGTTCATCTCCTCCGGCCGCAGCCTGCGGCCGGCGCGCACCGAGCCGTGGCAGGCCATGGTGGCAGCGACGTGCATCAGGCGGCGCTCCAGAGGCAGCGCCTCGTCCCACTCGGCCATATGCTCGGAAAGATCGCGCAACAGCCCGCCCGCATTGGTCTTACCGAGCAGCGACGGCGTCTCGCGCACCGCGACCGCGCCGGGGCCGAAGGATTCGATCGCAAGACCAAACGACCCCAGCTCCTCGCTGCGCTCCAGCAGGCGCTCCACCGTGGCCTCGTCCATCTCGACGATCTCGGGGATCAGCAGGATCTGCCGCTGCACGCCGTTGGCTGCCAGCGAAGCCTTCAGCCGCTCGTAGACGATGCGTTCATGCGCAGCGTGCTGGTCGACGATGATGAGGCCATCGCGGGTCTGCGAGACGATATAGGTTTCGTGGATCTGCGTGCGCGCCGCGCCGAGCGGACGGTCGACCAGGTCGCCGGCGGGCTGCGTTTCGATCCGCACGTCCGCACTGGGCGCACCGACGTCGAACGCGGACTGTGCGCGCTCGGCGAAGGCGGGCACGGCGGAGCCATCGAATGACGGCATCGGCGCGACCGGGGCGGATGGCGACGCCCGCCAGTCCCAGCTTGCCGGGCGCGGCGTGAATGCGGGGCGGAACGACGACAGCGCGCTCTCGCCGCTGTTGGCGGCCGTACGCCGGCCCTCCCGTGCAAGCCCTTCCTTCAATCCGTGCACGATCAGCGCGCGGACGAGGCCGGCGTTGCGGAAGCGCACCTCGGTCTTGGCCGGATGCACGTTGGCGTCGACCTCGCGCGGATCGAGCGTGACGAACAGCGCCAGCACCGGATGACGATCGCGCGGCAGATAATCGGCATAGGCCCCGCGTACCGCCCCTAAGATCAGCTTGTCGCGCACCGGGCGGCCGTTGACGAAGAGATATTGCCCAAGCGCGTTGGCTTTGGTCAGCGCGGGCGCTGCGGCATAGCCGGCGACCACCACGTCCTCGCGCTCGGCATGGACCTCGATGGCATGGCTGCGGAACTCTGCCCCCAGGATGTCGCCGAGACGCGTGAGGCGACCGGCGACGCCGGGCAGTGCGGCAGCCCAGGTCACCGGGGCGCGCTCTTCGCCCGCGAGCGTGAAGGCGATTTCGGGCCGCGCCATCGCGAGGCGCCGCACCACCTCACGGATCGCTTCCGCCTCGGTCCGGTCGGTCTTCAAGAACTTCAGCCGCGCCGGCGTGGCGTAGAAGAGGTCGTTGACCTCGACCCGCGTGCCGTGCGCGAGCGCGGCCGGCATGATCTCGGACTTCTCGCCGCCCTCGACATTGAGCGCCCAGGCATGCGGCTCGCTGGCATGCCGCGTGGTGATGGAGAGCCGCGCCACAGAGCCGATCGAGGGCAGCGCCTCGCCGCGGAATCCAAGCGTGCGGATCTGCAGCAGGTCCTCGTCGTCGAGCTTGGAGGTGGCGTGACGCTCGACCGCCAGTGAGAGGTCCCTGGCGGTCATGCCGCCGCCGTCGTCGGTGATGCCGATACGCCGGCGCCCGCCGCCATCGGTAAAGACGTCGATGCGGCTGGCGCCGGCATCGATGGCGTTCTCGACCAGTTCCTTGACCACGCTCGCGGGACGCTCGACCACCTCGCCGGCGGCGATGCGGTTGACGACCTGTTCTGGCAATTGGCGGACGGGCATGAGTTCGATTTCAGATTCGGGACGCTATTCTAGGCCGTGTTGCGTCAAAAGCATGTGGTGAGCAACAGGCGCGTGGCGCCCTGGGGAAAAGGGGGGCCTATCGCACTGAAGACATTGGACGATCGCGCCGGTCGCGGGGGCCGTCGTTGACGACCCCGCGAGCCCGAGCGTCGCGTTCGCGGTCCGCAACTTGTTCCGCACCGCCGCATATGAGGAGCACAATTCCGCGAAACCGCCGCGAAATCCCTCAACGATGACCACACGATCCGGATTGCATGGCGACTGCGCCGTTCGGCTCTCTGCGCGATGGGATGGTCCAGTCCAGGCGAACGGCGAAAACACCAACCGCTCATCGCGAACAAAATCCAGGAGAAATGGATGAAGGTAGTGAAGACCTCTGTAATCGCATGCGCTCTTTCCGCACTGCTGGTGGGACCGGTTCTCGCACAAGGCGCATCGTCGGACACCAAGTTGCGTGGCAGCGCGCAGGGCAAGACCATGCAGGGCGGTGCCTCGAGCGGCGATGAAGAGGATCTCGGCGCACAGCAGGGAGCCGCGGGTGAGAAGGTCGGCATGAAGTCGACCAAGGGTACGAAGGGCACGGTCGGGACCACCGGCAGCGCGACGCACAAGGGCACGGCTGACGATTCCGTGTCGGGCGGTGCTGCGACCGGCAAGCGCTACTGACGCAGCCAGCGAAACGGCAAACCTCCGGTCGCATTGCGGCCGGAGGTTTTTTCGTCAATCGGTCAATCCTCGAAATGCCCGCCGCGCTTCGACTTGATGTCGCTGCGGCGCTTCTTGCCCTCGAGCCGGCGCTGCTTGGACCCAAAGGTCGGCTTTGTCGCGCGCCGTGGCTTCGGCCGGATCATGGCTTCGCCGAGCATCTCCGTAAGGCGGTCGATGGCGTCCTGGCGGTTGCGCTCCTGGGTGCGGAAGCGTTGGGCCTGGATCACGATGACGCCGTCCTTGGTCATGCGCTGCCCTGCGAGTCGGGCCAGGCGCAACGCGGCATCCTCCGGCAGCGTCAGTTTGCGGGTGTCGAAGCGCAATTGCGCCGAGGTCGCGACCTTGTTGACATTCTGCCCGCCGGGGCCGGAGGCGCGGACAAAGCCGATCTCGATGTCGTCCTCGTCGATGACGAGATCGCGGGATATCCGCAGCATGGTGGCACCATTCGTGATGCCCGGACATATCCCGGACGCCTAGGTTCGGCAATGGCGCCCGGAATGCAAATGGCCGGGCGAGCCCGGCCATTTCAGAAGCGTACGAAAGACGTCAGTTCGACTTCGTCACCGGTGCGGCTGCCGGTTGCGCCGCCGCCTGCGGAGCG
Source organism: Bradyrhizobium canariense (assembly GCF_019402665.1). Taxonomy (GTDB): domain Bacteria; phylum Pseudomonadota; class Alphaproteobacteria; order Rhizobiales; family Xanthobacteraceae; genus Bradyrhizobium; species Bradyrhizobium canariense. The sequence goes on along the minus strand of NZ_VSST01000111.1, from coordinate 117 downwards.
CGGCCGACGACGACGGTCAGGAGGCCCTGGCCCCAGAGGCGCTTTGCGGCCGCCTTGGCGTCATCCATGGTGACCGCATCGACGACGGCGTTGCGCTTCTCGATGTAGTCGATCGGC
>NZ_VSST01000110.1 GCF_019402665.1 Bradyrhizobium canariense | reverse complement strand
ACCGACATGCGAGACTCGCCGCAGATCAGGCTTTAGCCGAGGGGTTAGCATCACGTAGTGCACAACCTGGCAGGTCGCTTTGGGCTTAATCACCCGAGCAGAAGGAGCAAGCAGCCATGGTAGACAACATCTCTAATTCAGGCCGTTTCGCGCGCGACGCCCAAAAGCGCACAACCGCAGCGACAGAAATCGGTATGATTGCCTTGAAGCCAATTATGCATTTTCAGGTCTCAATTCCGAGGATGTGGGCCGACAGCATCGAAAGGTTTGCCGGCAATTACGAAAAGGGATTCGAAGAAACCGTGACCGCAGTCGAGGATCGCGGGCTTCGCGCTCGATGAAGGCAAGTGGGACGGGATCTATCTCGGGCGGCGCAAGGGAGCCGACCTGGTTTACGCCGGCAAAGTCGATCACGGGTTCGACAAGGTCACCGCCGCCGACCTGCAGAAGCGACTGAAGCCGCTGATCCGAAAGACGCAGCCCTACTCGAAGCGGATCGCACACAAAGGCATCTGGGTCGAGCCGAAGCTGCTCGCCGAGACCGAGTACCGGGCCAAGTCAGCCGAGGGCAAGGTGCGTCATGCCTTCTTCAAGGGGCTGCGCGAGGATCTGTGATGACGCGGCCACCGGCTTGGCTAAGCCGCCTTGTGGGCAGGCGTCGAAGATTAGCTCCATCGCCGCCTGCTGGATCAATATCTGAGCTCACCGATAGGCGTCGGGACCCCACGCCGATCTGACATGCCAGGACAACCGGCCGAATAAGATATCACCCAACTGCTACGTTAACGCGGAGGAAAGTGGCGGAGATGGACGTCGCCTCCTTGCTGGTGTTTTGCCTGGTGAACAGCGTTTCCATCTCTTTTTGTAGCTCCGCCTTACGGCCGCTCTTTTCTGCCGCTTCGAATGCATTCATCGTGGGGCCGTAGTAGTCGCGGAACACAGCGACGAACTGTACCGGCGTGCCCGGAAAGTTGAACTTGTAGGTATCGCGAGAGAACGAGATATTCTCCTTGGCAATGCCGGCGCTGCCAAACCGCTCGACAACATTGCTCTCGACGCCCCAGGTCATCGGACTGACGAAGCCCTCTGGCGGGGGTGGAGTGTAAGCAGCCGCAATCTTCAGTATCTGGGCGACCAGGGTCGGATCGCCAGGAATCCAATTTCCCATGATGATCCGTCCGCCCGGGCGTGTCACACGCACCATTTCCTTGGCCACGTCGAACGGCCTTGGCGCGAACATGGCACCGAAAATGCTCACGACGCGATCGAAGCTTTTATCAGCGAGGTCATCGAGGTGAGAGGCGTCGCCCTCCTGAAAACGGCAATTGAGAAGACCCATTTCCTTCGCGCGGTTGTTGCCGGCCTGCACGAGGTTGCTGGCAATATCGACGCCGAGCACGTCGCCGCCAAGCTTGGCCTGTGGAATGGCAGTCGTTCCGTCACCGCATCCGAGGTCGAGAATCTTTATTCCCTTCGCGGAGCCGAGCGAATTGGCGAGAGCCTCTCCGCTCTCTCGCATGGTCGCCGCCAGCCTCGTGAAGTCGCCTTTTTCCCAGAGCGCCTTGTTTGGGTTAGTGCTCATCACTGTTCTCCTTCCCCATTGCTCGCTATCTGTTGTTCGGCTGCGGCCGGTGACAGTTGAACCGCGCGACAATGACCGTGCGGACACCTAGCAATTGTCAGCAGCTTCGCTCCACAAGCACCACAGGCCGGAAAACCAGGCCCGTGCTCAGCCGCACACACGTTAGGTCTGACCATAACTAGAAAGGTTCATTGGCGATGGGCGGACCAGCCTATGCCGAAATCGCTCGGCCCTTGGTCAGGAGATGCCCTGGGCGTCCAGCGTCGCGAAACGATCCGCCGATCTATCGTCGAGTCGTCACAGCTGTTTGCTTCTGTTCTTGCTCGCACCTCTCAGAGGGGCGCCGAAGACGGCGACTTGACCCAATCAGCCATCTGCATGCAGACAAGAAGGTCCACGTAGCTGGGACTTCCGCCGGCGGTCGCCTCGCCCTCGCAGCTATCTCGGACGGGACCGGGATTGGCATTCCACACTGCGACGACTTGCTTTTGGGCGGTCATCTCGTCGCGCATGCAGTCCGCATAAGTCTGGGCGTCAGCCAATCCCATTGATTTATCGTCTGCGGCGGTCGCCTTGCACGTCGCCTCCACGTTCAGCTCGGGAATGCGATCCGAGACAGGTATCACCATCTGCCCTCCGAGCAGTGCCATCGATACCAGCACGATTTTCATGGCGCTTCCTTTCGTCGGTTGAATGAAACGTGATTCCAAATGCTGCGCTCGGCCGCGATGCTCGCAGCTCGGCGCCCAGCCTAGCTGTGACCGCCGTTGGTGGGCTTGATGCAGGTCAACAAACGACCCCGTGATGGCGGCAAGGCGATGGCAAAGTGCCCGTCGTCGTGCTAAGATTGCTGCGCTTTGGCGTGCTCGAGCAAAGAATGGCCGTACCGCACAGAGGGGCTTAGTGGCCATGCCAGTTCGTTCAGTGTATTGGCTGATGCTCGCCGGAGTGGCGTCGCTCTACCTTTCGAGCGCTGCGCTGAGCAAGGACAACGGCAGCAGCAACGGCGATAGTGACGACGGGGCGGCAAGCACAGCGGCACTGCCAAACATCTACCTGGATCTGCGGACCAACTATGCGAAGGTGCCGGCGAACACGCTCTCGATCGGCTTCAGCAATCCGTCATTGACAGGCGCGCTCGCTACCCTACGGACGCTCTCTGGGCTCACGAACTCCCCAACCGTTCAGAGCCTCCCCGCCCTGTCCTCGCCGGCGGGCCAGAATATTTCGATGGACGTTCCCTTTACGGTCGATGTCAGTGACCGGGTCTCCTTGTACAGCGGCCTCACCGGAAGCACCTCGCAAAGTGGCACGTCCGATTGGTCGACCTTCGCCGTGAGCAGCTGGAATGTGGGACTGCAGGCCGACCTCTATGAACAAAATGGCGGATCGATACCGACCGTCACGCTGCAGTCGACCTACACAAGGTCGGTACCCGACTCGCCGCTTGCGACGACGTCCTTCAACAACATCCTGGAGTTCGATTACGCGCTGAACAAGGACGAGACAAAAGGATTTCTTGCCGGTGTCCAGTACACCAGGATTGAGGTCGACTCCCCGCGAGCAAGGATCCATCCCAACTTCAGCGGCTATGTCGGCGGCTATTATCAGTGGGACAACGACTGGAAATTCACGGGCCGCGTCGGCGTCCAGTCGTTCGGTGGGGCACAGCTTCTGAATGTAACCCCGTTCCAACCTTTTACCCAGCCGATCGTGAGGTTGGATCTCGACCGGATGGACGACAACGACAACCGATTGTTCGGTATAACCGCCGAGATCGCCTGGGCACCTTATCTGCTAGCGGTCCGGACACCGCCAGCGATGGTCTAGGTGTCGCCGATCAAGGCATCAGGGGCACCGCCAACGTGCCCAGATGGTCTGCAGCGGCACGCACCCAACTCGCGTGCTTTCGCCGCCGGTCCGCGAGCTCCGGCCTAGCGCCGGCGCGCCACCCAGATCCCGAGCAGGAACGCGACGAACAGCGATTGCAAGGGCGCCTGTAGCGTCAGCTTGCGCAGCTGATCCGCCCAGCGCATCGCCGCATCTCCCGAACGCGATCTCTGCGGTCTCCGACCCGTCCCGGAAGTGTGCTCAGTGCCGTCGATTTCGTCGGTCAGCCCTGAGGCTTCGGTCATGGCCGAGGCTTCCTTCATATCCATGTCCATGCGGCTCTCCTTCTCGGCGTCAGGCTGTCTTCCGTTGCCCCCTGGAAGCGGGCGTCTTCGCCGCTGTTTCCTTCGCCGGCTTCTTGCCGGCGATGGGCATCAGCATCTCTTTTTGCCCCGCAGCAGCCTTGCGCGGCTTCTTGGCGGGCTTCGCCGCCTTCGCCGGCGCGGCCTCCTGACCAACGCTCCGACGCAGGGCCTCCATCAGATTGACCACGTTGGTCGCCGCGGGCTTTTCCTTCGGCGTGATCGGCTTGCCGGCGCGCTTCTGGTTGATGAGCTCGATCAGCGCGGTCTCATAATGGTCCTCGAACTTCTCCGGCTCGAAGTTGCCGGCCTTCTGATTCACGATGTGCCTGGCGAGATCGAGCATGTCTTTCGTCACCCTCACGTCCTGGATCTCGTCGAAGTATTCCTGCTCGCTACGGACCTCGTACGGGTAGCGCAGCAGCGTGCCGACGAGACCCTTGTCCATCGGCTCGAGCGCGATGATGTGCTCGCGGTTCGTCAACACCACGCGGCCGATCGCGACCTTGTCCATCTCGCGGATGGTCTCGCGGATCACCGCGAAGGCATCGTGGCCGACCTTGCCGTCCGGGCGGATGTTGTAGGGGCGGATGAGATAGCGGGGGTCGATGTCGGTCCTGTTGACGAACTCGTCGATCTCGATGGTGCGGGTGGATTCCAGCGCGATCTCCTCGAGTTCGTCTTTCGTGACCTCGATGTACTGGCCCTTCTCGAGCTCATAGCCCTTGAAGATATCCTCGTTGGGGACCTCCTCGCCGGTGTCGGCATCCACCTTGAGGTACTTGATGCGATGGCCGGTCTGTCGGTTGAGCTGGTTGAACGAGATCTTCTCGCTCTCCGAAGTCGCCGGGTAGAGCGCCACCGGGCAGGTGACGAGAGACAGTCGCAGGAAACCTTTCCAGTTCGCGCGGGGGGCCATGGGTACGCAACGCTCCAGGTACGGGACACGGACTCAAGACGAACGGCGCGGTGCGGTTCCGACACCGCCGGCCGCAGTCCACGCAATTCGCCCCCATCGCGCAGCGGCGCCAGTAAAACCGGGCGCTGACGCTTGACTCCTGTGAACAAAATGAGAACATAATCCGATGACCGCCACCCCCGAGCCATCCGAACCGGCCGCCTTCGATCTGGAGACCGCCGCCGACCAGGCCATCGCGGCCTGCGGCGGGGACGCCCGGGAGGCGGTCAAGGCGCTGCTCGTCGCGATCGACTTTCTCGAGGTCGAGGCCGACGAGCTCCGGACGAAGGTGTCGAGAGGTTACGCCCGGGGGCGGCTCCCAGCGGGCGCGCGAAGCAAGGAGACCGATTGATGCTGAGCGGAAAGTTGACGAAATGACCGTTGGGGACCTGTTCACATCCCTCCGCCGCGGTGAAGTGATGGGCGAACTTGAGCGACAAAGCCCGCGGCAGGTCGCGAACCGGGAGGGGCACATCGAAGCCTGGAACGAGATCGCCGGCCTGAAGCCGCTTCCGACGCAATACTCCTGCCGCGTCGACCTGGTGCAGGATCTGTCAGGACGGGACCACATCGACGTCTCAGGCACGATCGAAGGCGGCGAAGATCTGCTCGCGATCGAGTTCGTCCACTGGCGCCAGGCGACGGCATGACGGACGCGCCGCCGACGGCGGTCCTCGCCGCGATCCTCAACGAAATGACCTTCGCCGGCTATAGCAACATGCAGGCGACCGGCAACTGAACCGAGGCATAAGATGTCCGAGGTGACCTACTACGTCGCCCTGCCCTTCGTGGCCGCCGATGACGGCGTCGCCGCAGGCGAGGCGGTCGAGTGCTTCAATCCGAACGCCGCCGTGATGAGAGCGTTTCGCGAAAGCCGGGCATTCTCGGCGCCGTCGCCTTTTCCCGAACGGGTGACCCGTCCTCCGGTGACTTCGGCGACGCTGCCGTGATCCGGAAGTTCGGTGAGGTGCCGGACGATCTGAGCGCACTGTTAAGCTCGACATGCTTCGCGGCGAGCGTGCGCTGGGTACTCGGCGAGATGCATCTTCCCCACCCCGTGCAATGTGGCGCCGAACGCATCCACGCGGCTACCTTTGCCATAATCCTATGGTCTGCTACCTCCCCTCGCTCTCCTGCGGCGCTGTGTGAATGCGTCTGATGCAGGTTTAGGTCATCAATGGCGACAGCTTCACTTCGAACTCGAGAGGAACAACGTGGCAAAGATCCACCCTGAGGCCGTCCGCGATCCCAAGGCCGATCATCTTCTGACCCCGCAAAACTGCGTTCTGGTCCTGATCGATTACCAGCCCGAGCAATATTCGTCCGTGACGTCGTCCTCGCGTGAGGAGATCACCCTCAATGCGGTTGCGCTGTGCAAACTCGCTCGAGCCTACGATATCCCCGTCGTTCTCTCGACGGTCGCAGTGGCCATGGGCGTGAACGAAGGCACGATTGCGGCGATCCGAGAGGCGCTGCCGGGCGTGGAAGAGATCGACCGCACAGGCGTCAATGCCTGGGAGGACGAGGACTTCCGCAAGGCCGTCCAGGACACGGGGCGGCGCAAGGTGGTCATCGGCGCGCTCTGGACCGAGGTCTGCCTGGCCTTTCCGACCCTCGACATGCTGGCCGAAGGCTATGAGGTCTATCCGGTTGCCGATGCCGTGGGCGGCATCTCGCCGGCCGCGCATGAGCGCGCGTTTGACCGAATGATTCAGGCGGGGGCACGGCCCATCACTGCGATCTCCTTCGGCTGCGAGATCATGCGCAACTGGGCGCGCGGAGATTCCGACAAGCTGCGACAGGTCATGAGGTGGTATTTCCCAAGTCACCGCCGTCTGCACCAATCAGCCTAACGGATACAGGGCTTACGCGCCGGCCATATGGAAAGGTAGCGCTCGCCTGAGATGAAGGATGAGCGCAGCCCCGCGTTTGGGGGGCTCTTAGGGAGCTTTGGGGCGGGGCTACGCAGGCCACGCCAGGTCGGCACTCTTCGCCGCCGCGGCTGTTGCCGGACGACCTGAGCACGCTGTGAGGGCGTTTGTTCAGCTTTTCAAGTCGAACTCGGTGCGCAGCCGGTCTGCGATCGTTTCGATCATCTCGGCCCGCCCCACGTCCAGCTGTCCGTCCGTCATGATCGCCACCTTCCAGGTGTCCTGAGAAGGCACGACCGAAATGGCGATATCCGTCGGCAACTCGCAGATGTCTTCCATCTCCAGCCTGATCGCGGCTTCGAGTTCTTCGCGCGTTTTCGCCGGTTTCTGCAAGCTGGTCCTTTCACCGCCCGGAACGGGACCACCGCCTTTGGCTATCCGCGCGAGCGCATGTACAGCGGGCCTTCGAGCCTTTGGCTATCCGCTACAGGCGCCGTACTCAAACGGCGGGCGGTGGTCCAGTGAGTCAAAGATGTCGTCGCGTTATCGTTCCGTCCGCTCGCACTTGGTCCAAACGGTCAGCCGGGCTGCCTCGACTCGAGCAAGCCTGCGTTGCCGGAACGATGTCAGGCGCAGCGCGTCGATCCGGTGAGCAGCTTAACGGAGCGGCGAATGCCGAGACTCCTCAACCTCCCCTCGGAAGAGGTCATGGCGGACGTATGTCTCGGCGTAACCGTGACCTGCCTGTACACTCTAGTCGGACTGGGGGTCGCCATCGCCTTCATGTGAGGTCCAAGCCTCCGAGCCTCGCCAGCGGACAGGTCCCTGCGACACTTCAGATAGGATTAGGAACGAGCGAGACTGCCCCAGGTTGCTTCCAATCATGGGAGGAGATCTCGCATGGCCTACGAAGAACGCGAAACAGGAAATCTGATCGGCAGCGACAAGGTCGAAGGGACTGCAGTCTATGGTGCCGACAGTCAGCGCATCGGCTCGATCGAACGGGTGATGATCGATAAGATCAGCGGCAAAGTCGCCTACGCGGTACTGGGCTTTGGCGGCTTCCTCGGAATCGGAGACGACCATTACCCGCTTCCGTGGCAATCGCTGAAATACGACACCAACCTTGGCGGCTACGTGACGGGCATCAGCGATAGTCAGCTGAGAGGCGCGCCAAAGTACAGCAACGAGAGTAGCTGGAATTGGTCAGACCCTTCGGTCGCCCGCTCGGTGGACGACTACTACCGGGGCATTCCGGCTCCCTAAGCTGGAGCGGTCCTGGGCGGAGGCGATTGCTGGCCGCGTAGCGCCACTCGGCACGCGGGTCCGCTCATTTCGCCGGCGGACGTAACGGGCTCTCCGCCTACTTCCGCGCAGTCGGGTCGTGCAGCGAATTGATGCAGACGTACCGCGGCCGCCCCTCCAGAGTTTCGTCAGGCAGAGCCTTCATCGGCCTGCCGCACGGCGGCATGCTTACCGGACGGGATCGAGCACTGCCATCTGATTTCCCCCGCGATGGTCCGGATTATGTACCGCTGAACATTGCGAAAGTGACCGGAAAGGCTAAGCAGGAACTCATTCTTCGCGATGCGATTGAATTCCGCGGAGGAGTTCATGGCCAAGATCCCGAACTCAGGTATCCGGCGTGCGGATGGCGACGGCTGGAGCCTGGCGGCGGCCCTGGGACTTCTAGCGGTGGCATTTCTTTGGGATCGCCTTGCTCCGCCCGCCAACGTGGCGCAGCCCGACAAAGACGAAGATTTTCCCGAGAAGCGCGAGGGCGGCCGGGACGCCTCCCCGGCGGCGGTCACTACGGAAGTCGATGACCGCGGGCGGCTCGCCGCCGCGCCCTCCGAGATTCCGCTGCGCGGATGGAAGGACATCCTGCTGCGGGTCTACGGCAACATCTCCGAGCACCGCGTCCTCGCTCTCGCCGCCGGCATGACCTACTACAGCCTGCTCGCGATCTTTCCAGCGCTGGCGGCACTCGCCGCGATCTACGGGATCTTCGCCGATCCACAAAGTATCGCCAGACACCTCGACCAGCTCTCGGGATTCCTGCCCCGGCGGTGCTATCGACGTCGCAAGGGACCAGCTCACCCGCCTCGCATCGAAGGGACATCAGTCTCTCGGTCTGACGTTCATGGTCGGACTTGCGGTCTCGCTCTGGAGCGCGAACGCGGCCATGAAGTCGCTGTTCGACACGCTCAACATCGTCTACGGCGAGACGGAAAAGCGAGGCTTCGTGAAGCTGAACGCGGCTTCGCTCGCCTTCACGCTCGCCGGCATCGCCTTCGTCCTGATCGCGCTCGGCGCGGTGGTGGTCCTGCCTGTGGCGCTGAACTTCGTCGGCCTATCGAACGCCGCAGATCTTCTCGTTCTCATCGTCCGATGGCCCGCGATGTTCGTCGCCGTCGCGCTGGCGCTCGCGCTCATCTATCGCTTCGGACCGAGCCGCGAAGCGCCGCGCTGGCGATGGATCACCTGGGGCAGCGCCATAGCGACGGTTCTGTGGCTCGCCGCGTCCGCCCTCTTCTCTTGGTACGCGGCCAATTTCGGCAAGTTCAACGAGACATACGGATCCCTCGGCGCCGCGATCGGCTTCATGACTTGGCTCTGGATCTCCGCCATTGTCATCCTGCTCGGAGCCGAGCTCGACGCCGAGATGGAGCATCAGACCGCGCCCGATACCACCACTGGCTCCGAGAAGCCGATGGGCATGCGCGGAGCGGCAGTGGCTGACACCCTGGGGCAGGCCCACAGCGGCTGACGTCGATTTACACAAGAAGCGGGCGCGGCGCGTGCCGCTCCGGGAACAAGTGGCAATCTGAAGGGTTGTGACCCCGAGGCGTCAGCGCACTGCACTGACGTCTTTTGCATAGCGTGTCAGGCGCAGCTGTGGACGGGAAGATTGCTCGATCTCTGGTACAAGAACGCCATCATCTACAGCCTGAACGTCGCCACGTACAAGGACGGCAACGGCGACGGCATCGGCGATTTCACAGGACTGATCGAGCGGCTCGATCACATCGCACAGCTGGGCGTCACTTGCCTGTGGCTGCTTCCGTTCTATCCGAGTCCGGGGCTCGATCACGGCTACGACGTCACCGACTACTACAACGTGGCGCCGGCCCTCGGGACGCTCGGCGACTTCGTCGAGTTCAGCCACCAGGCAAGGCTGCGCGGATTGCGCCTGATCGTGGACTTGCCGATCAACCACACGTCAGAGCAGCACCCGTGGTTTCAGCAGGCGCGAGCCGACCCCGCATCGCCGTATCGAAAATACTACGTGTGGTCGAACACGGAGCCAGAGAACAGCGCCGATGGGGTCGTTTTCCCGGGCTTCCAATCCAGTGTCTGGACCTACGACCTACGCGCGCGAGCCTGGTATTATCATCGGTTCTATCAATATCAGCCTGACCTCGACATTACCTGCCCCGCCGTTCGCGAGGAAATCTTCAAGATTCTCGGCTTCTGGCTGGAGCTCGGCGTATCCGGATTCCGGATCGACGCGGCGCCTTTCGTTGTCGAGGAGGTCCGTCCGAACCGAACCCCGAAACGCCACTACGAATTCTTCGGCGAAATGCGCGACTTCCTCTCGTGGCGCAAGGGCGACTCGGTGCTGCTGGCGGAAGCCAATGTGCGTGCCTCCGAGCTCCACAGGTATTTCGGCGACGGCTCGCGCATCCACATGCTGTTTGCCTTCCTGGTCAACCAGCATTTGTTTCTATCGCTTGCGCAAGAGGAAGCCGAGCCCCTCCGGCGATGCCTGACCGCGATTCCGAAACTGCCGCAATCGGCCCAATGGGCGCAGTTTCTGCGCAATCATGACGAATTGGATCTGGGCCGCCTGCCGCCCGAGCAGCGCGATCGGGTCTATGCGGCCTTTGCACCAGAACCGAGGATGCAACTGTACGGGCGTGGCATTCGCCGCCGTCTGGCCGGCATGCTGGGCAATGATCGCCGCCGGATCGAACTGGCGTTCAGCCTCCTGTTCAGTCTCCCGGGCACGCCGGTCATCTACTACGGCGACGAATTGGGAATGGGCGACGATCTCGCCCTGCCCGAACGATGGCCGGTTCGAACGTGCATGCAATGGACCGACGATCCCAACGGCGGATTTTCGACGGCACCGAACGAGCGTCTGCTGCACTCGGCGATCACCGATGGCGAGTTCGGATCAAGTCACGTCAACGCCGCCGCGCAGCAGCGCGATCCGAGCTCACTGTTCAACTGGCTGCGCCGGCTCACCGAAATGCGGAAAACTTGCCCGGAGATAGGCTGGGGCTATCACTCCCTGCCGCAAGCCGATTCCTCGTCCGTTCTGGTGCAGCGATATGCGCTGGAAGCCAAATCCGTGCTTGTCCTGCACAATCTTGGGCCGGATGAAAGCACGACGTTACTTCACGAGCTTCCGGCCGGTCACAAGCTGATCGATCTTTTCGGAAATCGAGTCTACCCGTCGAAAGGCACCAAGGCCGGTGAGATCGAACTTGACGGTTATGGCTACCGATGGTTTCGGATCGGCGCCGGCTGATGCGCCGCCTCACCACATCGATGCATCTGCCCGTCGCGTCCCGACCCGGCGATCGCCGGCGCCGCGCGCTTCGCGCCTGACCGCGTCTCACGAAGCCGGCGTGGGTTACTGTGCGCTCACCTTCTCGCGGCCGCGACAACCTTGGCCCGCTCCTCGCATCGCGCCCGCAACTCCTCCAATTCGTCGGCTGAGAGATGCTCAATTCCAACGAAGGAATTCTGGACGGTGCCGGTCCGGATGAGTTCGTCCAACTTCACTTGTATGGCTGCGCTGTCCCGGTTTTGCGAGTTCTGGATCAGGAAGACCATCAAAAAGGTTACGATGGTCGTGCCGGTATTGATGACGAGCTGCCAAGTGTCGGAAAACCGGAAGAGAGGTCCGGTAGCCGCCCATATGACGATGGCCGCGCAAGCCAGGACAAACGTTGACCCGCGTCCAGCCGCTTGCGAGGCTGTATTGGCAATGGAGGCGAAGAGACGCGGACGTCGTTCGGGTCCGTGCTGGGTTTGCCGCATGTTGCACACCTTTCTGAGTTCCCACGCCCCTTGTTCGAGCAGGCGTACCGACAAAAGTGTAGGCGAGCGACTGCTACAACTCCGCTAGGCGTGTATCGGTGCTTAAGGCGGAAGGTACTGACTCCCAAGGGCGCTCCAGGCTCCGCCCCTAATCTGCGAGCTCTATGGAGTTGGCCCGGACCGCCCCACCGAACGTAACGGCGCTGCGGCTTGAACCGTGCAAATCCGGCCTTGGCAGCTGCCACCTCGGGCCATTGTCCCGGAGGTGGCTGGCTTCAACGCCCCAGCCGCCGCTCGACCTTCTTCTCGTGCCGACCCTCTTTACGGCCTTCTTCACCGCCGTCTTGGACCGCCCGGTCTGGCCGGCTTCGTATTGCACTTCGTAGTCCTGTCCGCCGGCGACCCGGGCGCGATCCTGGTTGCGGCCCCGCGTCGTCTGCTTCTTCGCTTTTGCCATCACTAGAGTCCTCCTGGTTCGCCAACGCAGGAAGAAACGTCGCAGTTCCGGCGGGCCATATGAACGGTGCGACGCAGGAGCTCGGCAGCCGGCGGCGCTCTCGTCGGCAGTGGCGATCAGGGCCAGCAGCTGGCTTCTGCACTCGCCTGGAGCAGTTTGCGGTAATGACGTTCGTACTCGCGGGCCATCCGCTCCGCCGTGAAACGCTGCTCGAAGCGGGTCCGAACCTTACGTCGGTCAATTCTGTCCAGATTGTTCAGGGCCCGGATCGCCTCCTCCTCACTGTCCACGATGAAACCGGTGACGCCGTCCTCGACCACCTCTGGCACCGACCCTGCCCGATAGGCGATCACGGGCGTGCCGCAGGCCATCGCTTCGATCATGACGAGACCGAACGGCTCCGGCCATCTGATCGGAAACAGCAGAGCCGCGGCTTCGGACAGAAAAGGCTGTTTGCCACGCTCGTCCACCTCGCCGACGAGATCGACGTTTGCGCGGTCGATCTCCGGCTCGAGGTGCTTCCTGAAGTATCCCCTCTCCCCTCGCGGCACCTTGGCTGCGATCCGCAGCCGCATCCCGGCCGCGCGCGCGATGCGGATGGCGTCGTCCGGCCCCTTGTCGGGCGTGAGGCGCCCAAGGAAAGCGAGATAGGATCCGGGTTCGTAGGAAGGGCGAAACAGACCGGCCGGCAAGCCGTGATAAACTGTACCGCACCAGTTCGCTGTTGCGAGCGGAGCCCGCTGGCTGTCGGAGATCGAGGCGAAGCATGCAGCTTGGAACTGCCGGACCGCCTCGCCGATGCCGGGCATGTCGAGCCGGCCATGCAGCGTCGTCAGGAAGGGCGTTCCGCATCGCGCCAGCACGGGCAAGTGGGCCCAATCGACATGAGCATGGATGACGTCGAACTCTCGCGCGCGACCGGCGACGGCCTCCAACAGCAGCGCGCAGACCGCGTTCGGGTCAGGATGCGGACGGCCGAGGCGCAGCGCGCGGGGCCAGACCGGGTGCAGTCGAGCGCGGGTTTGGGAATCGCCGCTGGCGAACAGCGTCACCTCGTGTCCGAGTTCGACAAGCTCGTCTACCAGCCAGGCGATGACGCGTTCGGTCCCGCCGTAGAGCTTCGGAGGGACGCTCTCCGCCAGCGGCGCGATTTGGGCGATCCGCATCGGCCGGGCCGCCGTCACCCTTCGGCCGCGCTGCGCGATGTGGCGCACACGGGCAGAATGCCCAAGAGAACCGCGAGAAAGAACCATGCTGCCGAGATTTCAGCATCGTTGTGGGCTTGCCGGCATCGCGCGAACACGGCTGTCATGGCTGCCTCGCAGAACAATCGCGACCAACGGCGGCGGTGGAGGTTCGTTCCTGCTTCGCCGCGGCGCTTGCTCCGGCTCTGGGCGGAACGAATCCGCCGGCCAGGGTTGAATCGGCATGTATGCCGTGGCGTTGCGTCAGTCTCGTTCGGGAGTATCGCGTGTCCGCGGCGCCATCAAAGCTGCTATTCCAGGTTACATCGAGCCGTGTGACCCCACGCTGCGCGAGACGCCGCCACGCGGCGACGACTGGATCTACGAAATCAAGGCCGATGGCTACCGCGCGCAACTGCATTTGCATGACGGCGACGCCAAAGTCTATTCGCGGACGGGCCTGGACTGGACTGAACAGTTCTCCTCGATCGCCATGGGCGCGGCCAAACTCAAAGCAAACAGCTTGGTCATCGACGGCGAGGCCGTGGTGTACGGCAGTGGCGGCCTTCCGGACTTCCAGCAACTGAGGCGGGAGCTGGGCCCGAAGCAAAGCAAACGTGTGCGCTATCACGCCTTCGATCTCCTCTACCTCGACGGCTACGACCTGCGCGGCGTCGCATATGAGGAACGCAAGCGTTTGCTGCAGCGGCTTCTGAAGGGTGCACCCGAGACCTTCACCTATGTCGAAGGGATTCAGGCGAACGGCAAGCAGATTTTCGAAAACGCTTGCAAGATGGGGCTCGAAGGCCTGGTCGCCAAACGACTCGGCGAGCCCTATCGCTCGGGTCGGCAGGAGAGCTGGGTCAAGCTCAAGTGCAAGAAGAGCGAGACCTTTCCGATCGTCGCGTTCGTGGAGAAGCTGGGAGCGCGCCCGCGCAACGTGGCCTCCCTCTACGTCGGCCGGCGCGAGAACCGCAAGCTGCTCTACGCCGGCAAGGTCCGCACCGGCTACACCGAGACGACCGCACGCGAGTTGCGCGAGCGGCTGGATCCGTTGATCCGCAAGAGTTCTCCGCTCGATGTCGCGGTCAAAAAACCGAAGGCGACCTGGGTCGACCCAACCCTTGAAATCGAAGTCCAGTATGGTGCGCTGACCGATGACGGCCTGCTCCGCGAAGCCGTGTTCAAGGGCTTTCGCGATGATCTTGCGGTGCGCAAAGTCAAGGCGCCGCGCCTCGTGCCCTCCGTGGCCGGCCGCCCGAAGCTGGGCGTCCCCCGAGAGAACATCCTGCAGCTTCTGCCCGAAGCGGTTGCTCCTTCCAAAGAAGAACTGGCCGACTATTGGACCCGGGTCTGGAAGAAGGCGCTGCCGCACCTTGGGCACCGTCCGCTCAAGCTGGTGCGTCATGTGCACGGCACGACCTTCTATCACAAGGGGCCGCTGCCGAAGGACATTCCGGCCGCCGTGCACCAGCTCCGCATTCAGAAACGCGAGGGCGGCGAAGGCACGCGCCTGTGGGTCGACAGCTTGGAGGGTTTCCTTGGGCTGGTCCAGATCGGGGCAGTCGAGCTGCACCCGTGGAATGCGACCGTCGAGGACTTCGAACATGCCGACCGCATCGTGATCGATCTCGATCCCGGAGAGGGCGTCGATTGGGATGCGGTCGTGGAGACCGCGCTCGATCTGCGCACCCTGATGAAGCGCGAGGGTTTCGACACCTGGCCCAAGCTCACCGGCGGCAAAGGAATTCATCTGATGGCGCCACTAGATCAGCCGGTGCTGCACGACAGGGCGCATCGGCTCGCGCATCAGCTGGTGTCCGCCCTCGCAGCGTGCCATCCAGACCGCTACCTCCTGTCCGCGCAGGCAAAGCGTCGCGATCGCATCTTCCTCGATTATCTGCGCAACGGGCGCGGCACGACCGCGATCGGCACCTATTCCCCGCGAGCTCGGCAGGGATTTCCGATCGCAGCGCCCGTCACCTGGAAGCGCATCGAGAGCGGGATCGCGCCGGACGCCTTCTCCATCGACAGTCCATTCCGGGTCAAACCAAGGAGGTGAGCGACATGTCAGATGCATTCGATCGATGGTTGGAATGGCGCCACAAACCTCCCGGCGACAGGCGCAGCATTCCTGCCGAACTCTACGCTGCCGTGATGTCGCTGCCCGAAGCCGATCGTTCCGACCGGCAGAGGGTGAACGAGGTGGTTCGCAGCCATGATGAAGCCCGCCGCGAGGGCAGAACCGTATGGCTGTACCTCGACTACCACGACGGCGCACCGCGCACGATGGAGGATCCCGGCTGGGTGAAGGTGTTTGCATCTGCCGAAGTCGCCGAAAGGTGGTTCAAGGAAAACGACCCTGAAGGCGTAGCCTGGGAGTACGAAGTGGAAGGCGGTCAGCCCCACGGATCGGTTTGGCTCTACTCTCGCGATCCGGGGTCAGGGGCGATCGGACACCCGGATTGGGCCAAGCTCTATCCGTCGATCAAAGCCGCGGAAAAATGGCTTGAGGAGAACGATCCAACGGGCAAGGTTTGGGAGTACCCGGTTCAGGAGTGACGCGCATGAGTGCGTTCGTTGACACCTCCGTCTGGTTCGCTGCGGCCGTCAAGCGGGATACTCGGAATGAGCGCGCCAGGTCGATCCTACGGAGCATCGACCAGCACCTCACGACCGACCTGGTGCTGACCGAGACGTGGCAACTGCTCAAGGCCAAATTCGGAAAGAACGTGGCGGAAAGCTTCTGGGAGCGGCTGCGCGACAGCGGAGTTCGGGTCGAACCCGTCCTCCGCGCCGATCTGGATGCGGCTTCGGAGATTGGGACAAGGTTTCCGGACGAGAGCTTTTGCTTGATTGACCGAACGAGTTTTGCGCTGATGGAGCGCCTGGGATCACCCGAGCAGCGACGTTCAACCCGGACTTCGCCGCGTACCGACCGCGCCGCGGTCGCAAGCGACCGTTCCAGATCCTGAGCGAAGGCCACAGCGAAGTCTTCACTGCGCTCAAACAAGCGCTCCTTGAACGCCGGCCCGTCCATGTGAGGGATGGCGGCGAGCGGAAGACGGTCTGCCCCTACATTCTGGGCCACGCCGCCGGTCAGGAGCGCGCACTCGCCCTCCTTGTGTCGGCAAGTTCGAGCACGAAGGGTCCGGACAAAGCCAGTTGGATCTGCCTCCGGCTGTCGAAGATCGAGCACGTTCGCTCCGCCGACGAACCCTGGATAGAGCAAGACTACCCCGGACCGGTGCAACGATGTGTCGACCAGGTGCACCTGGACGCGAGCGTGGTAGTTCGAGGCGTCAGCCGCTAGTCATAAATATCGGCTCCGTAAGCAAAATCGGAACTCGCCCCGCTTGGCCTTCATCGGCGGTTTATGGACCCAGAGGCGACATTTCGGCGCCATTGTTCTAGCCCTGTCGAGCTGCCCCTATGATAAGGTACGCTGCGGGTCGGCTAGGTGACGGACGATGTCGCCTGTTGCTTCGGCGGTGGGGGCCGTAGCCGTCAAGGAAGTGAGTGATGATCGATTTTGTCATGCCGGAGACGCGCTATGCGCTAAGCGGCGACGTCAATATCGCCTATCAAACGCTAGGTAACGGGCCCGTCGATATCATCGTCGTCCCGGGCATCATTTCGCATGTCGAATTCTTGCATGAACTGCGCGGTTATACCGCGTTCATGCGCCGCCTTTCGACGTTCGCCCGCGTCGTTTCCTTCGACAAGAGAGGCCAGGGGCTCTCCGACAGGGTAGCCGGAGCCCCTTCGCTTGAACAGCGGATGGATGATGTTCGCGCCGTCATGGACAGCATCGGGTCAACCCAGGCCGCGTTGCTTGGGGTCTCCGAGGGATGCGCGATGAGCGTCATGTTTGCTGCCACCTATCCCGAGCGCGTCTCCAAGCTCATCCTGTTTGGGGGCTATCGACGGCGACGCGAGTTGCCCGGAGACGGCGAGCAATGGGCCATGCAACTTATGAAGTCGTGGGGCACGGGAGCGATGATCAACAGAGTTGCTCCCAGCCTCGCGACCGATCCTGCCGCCGTAGCGCAATTCGCCAAGTATGAAAGGCTTTCAGCCAGTCCAGGAGCGATAAAGCAGTTTGCCCTGCTGAATGCGTCGATCGACGTGAGCCAGCTGCTTGAGAGCGTACGCGCTCCGACGCTTGTGCTGCATCGTCATGGTGACGTGCAGGTACCGATCCAGCATGGCCGCGATTTAGCCGCGGGGATTCCCGGCGCGCGTTTCATCGAGTATCCGGGCGACGACCACAGTCCATATTTCGGCTTCAGCGACCGGGACGAGCTGCTTGGCGACATCGAAGAGTTCACGACCGGGCATCGCGACGGCTCGCCGGAGGATATCGATCGCGTCCTCGCCACCGTCCTGTTCACGGATATCGTCGATTCAACGCGCCGCGCCGCAGAGGTGGGCGACCGGGCATGGCGCAAATTGCTTGACAGTCACGATGAACTGGCGTCGCAAATCGTCGAGAAGCATCGCGGCAATATGATCAAGTCCACCGGCGATGGCATTCTCGCCACCTTCGACGGACCAGCCCGCGCCGTTCGTTGCGCTCTCGCGCTTGGAACAGCTGCAAAACAGATTGGCTTGGCCCTCCGAGCTGGTCTTCACACCGGCGAAATCGAGATCAGGGGCCGCGATATAGGCGGGGTCGCCGTGCATGCAGCTTCGCGCGTTATGACCCAGTCGCGGCCTAACGAAGTCATAGTGTCACGGGTCGTCACCGATCTCGTCGCCGGCGCGGGCTTGAGGTTTACCGAGCGCGGATCGCATGAACTTAAGGGACTTCCCGGGCGGTGGGATCTATTCGCAGCGAGCATCTAGGTGAAGGACCGCTCTGGGGCCCAATGCTGCTGTTGACGCGACGCATCTAAAGAAACTGGCGCTTCTGACCCCAATGGCGACATCCGGCGGCAAGCGCGTGAGGATCAACTGCTGGCCCACCTGCGAACGGAATATCGAGGCGTCACGCTGGCTCGTATTTAGCCTTGACCATCGCCCATCCAACCAGCGCGCTTCCAGCGCGTTCAGCGACTAAGGCATGCGGCTGGCGTGATGGTGCACCAGCAACCACTTGCCACTGCGCTTTTCAAATATGTTCGTCGCAAGCGCCGAAATGTCGAGGACGTCACCGTTCGCGCGATGTGCGTACACCTTTTCAATACCTACGACCCAAGCGACGTTGTCTTTGACCGTTACCTGCGGATTGTCCATCACAACAGCGAAGTCCTTGTACCGAACCGGATGGTCCACATAACTTTCTTGGACGCCCTCCCAGCCCAGGATCGGTGCTTTGCTTGCGGGGTGTATGACGGAAACAGATCCGTCCTGGGCCCAAGTCGCCTCGATAGCTGTGACGTCGAGCTTGGTAAACGCCTGTTCAACCTGCGTGTTCGCTGCGAGCACGTCATCCTTATCATCTGCGTGTGCTGACACGGCCCCAAATGCCATCAGGAGCAAGGGTAGGAGGACGCGACTGAATGGTTTCATATAGGCCCCGCTGACAAAGATGAATGTGTTTTGCGCTGATTGGGCGGCGTCGTCGTCGATGCCGGTTGCCGCGACGAGGCTCCCGGCTGCGACACTGCCGAGCAGACGGCGAGAAATTTCAATCATGATCAGTACCCCCTTTCCTCAGCCCTGGAGGGTAGAGGCTACCGTGGTGCCAACCAGCTGAAAAGCGCGTAAGATGCAGGTGTTGCTCTACCAGGTGAGACGGAAGCCTCCGGTGCCCTTGTAATTGCGATTGTCCGAGCTGTTGTTGAGGCTCGCATTGTAGGAGACTTCGCCGAAGACTGCGTAGCGCCCGTTGGCCCAGCTATAGGTGCCGCCGCCGCCGATGCTGCCCCACAGCCGGTCTTGCGTATTGGCAAAGCCGATGCCGGTGACATCGACGTTGGTGCCGTTGAGAAATTCGTAGCGCAGATTGGCGATGCCGTAGACGTCGGAGCGCACGATGCCGGTGCCGTCGTTCCAGGTCCTCTGATGATTGAGTGCAAGGCCGGCGCGGCCGAGCAGGCTGTCGCCGTCGCGCAACGCGACCTGCGCGCCGAACCGATCGGCAAAACTGTCGAAGCCGACCTTGGCATAGGACAGCTGCGCCTGCGGCGTCAGCAGCCAGCCGTTGCCCAAACCGATCCGCTTGCCGGTTTCGGCGGCATAGCCGAACCCTTCATTGCCGTGGATCATGCTGCCAGCCAGCACGGAGGACAGATCGCTGCGATAGAACATCGACTGCGCCTGACCGTCGACATAGAAGCCGTTGTCGCCATACCAGGTCCAGCGTGCTGCCGACGCCCGTCCCCTCGACGCGGATGCGCCCGTTGCCGAAGAACGACGCGACATCGGCGGTCGTCAGGCCATATTGCGCAGTGAGGCCGACGAACAATCGTCCCCGCTCGTTCTCCAGCACGAGGCCGTCGAGCCCGGTCTGCACTTTCATGTGGTCGGCCTTGTAGGTCGAACCCGTGGTGGTGGAGGGCTGCAAATCGGAATGCCCGCCTTCGATGCGGCCCCAGAACGCCGTCGGCGCCGGCGAAGCCGCGCCTGACACCGTGGTCGCGCTACCTGTGCGCGCCATCGCATCGCTGCCGCCCCAATAGCGGTTGCCGACGCGCTGCTGCAGGGTCGGCAGATCGTTCATGCCGAGCAGCACCTGCGCATAATTCTCGTACAGCGGAACACCCGGCTGGTAGAGCGGACCGGGAGGTGTCGTGGGCGGCGGGTTGATCAGGCTGGAGCGCAGATACCAATCGCCGTCGCCGGGAGTGGCAATGCCGTTCTTCTGCAACGTATAGGCATAGGCGCCGCCGACCACCGCCTGCTCGCCGTGAAAGACGTAGCTGCCCAACAGCGAAAAGCTGCCGTTGGACGCGCCTGCTACGTCGACCACCTTGATGCCCTCGACGGTCTGCGCGCCGGTGCCGCCGACATTGGTGATGCGCAGCGACGACGTGCCCGATGTGCTGCCCTGCACCCGCAACAAATCGGTCGGCGAGCTGTCGCCGCCGAGCCGGGTGTTGAGCTGCACGGTGCCGCCATTGCCGACATAATTGCCAGCCACCGTCAGCGTGGTGCCGGGCGCGCCGCCGAGTGTCACGATGCCCGCATTGTCGAGCGACGTGAGCGTTTGATTGAAGCCGGCGAGATCGAGCGTACCGCCAGCCGTTACCGTGAAGGCCGAGGCGGCGCTGAGCGCATTCGCGGCTCCGGCACCGAGGGTGCCGCCGTTCACGGTCGTCGCACCGGTGTAGCTATTTGCGCCCGACAGGGTCTGCGTCCCGCTGGCGAGCGTGACATGGCTGTGGTACTACCCCTCTTGGAAATCGAGAGGGCGCTAATGACTAAGAGGGCGAGCAACACAAAACCGTCTGCGCGTCGCGAATACACTAAAGCGGATGTGAAAGAGCTGCGTGCTCATTCGAAGGCGAGGACGCCTGTCGCGAAGATTGCGAAGCTTACAAAGCGATCTGAAGGGTCATTGCGACAGAAGGCTCGCACGCTCGGCATTGGTTTGGGTCACCAGCGGTAGCTCGCCAGTTTGCTCCCGTTACGGAATAGCTCCAATCACAATAGGTCGGATGCCGATCGGCGACAGCACGAATGGATGGTACACCTCTTCGTCACAAGCATTTACGACGGCGTCGAGATCAATCCACGAGCTGTTGCGCTATCCAGCGGTTGCCCCAACGCACGATAGAGTCGATACGCCCGATGCCGGGGACCACGTCGCCCCGTGCTGCGATTCGAATCCTGTCGGGCCGTTCGAGCACTGCCATTCCGTCGCGAACGTCAAGGACTGCCCAACCCCGAATAGTCGTTGGTCTTGCCTCGGGGACTGACAGGAGCCGCCCCGCAGGCTCGACCGAGCCGGTCACAGACACATTCGCCTCGACAACCGAAGAAGCTGCGTACGAAGCTCCTGCCGATTGCGCCTCACTCGACGCTTTGGCCAGAGGCTTCGGAGCAACGCTCGCGCTGACGGTGGAGGGCTGATCTAAACCAGGCGGTGTTCGCGAGCCCGATGCTGATGCTATTTTTCGGGCGGTTTCGGCCTTAACGCCTGAGTTTGCGTCCGGCATGCGGCGCGAAGCCGTTTCTATCCGCGCAACTCGGTTGAGCGCCGAGATAGTTGCAGGACCATACCAAGCACCAGCCCATCCCAATCCCAAGCCCCCGGCCAATGCGACCACGACGAGCCAAATAGTGGGTTTTAAATGACCGCTTGGCGCCAATAGCGCCAGGACCTCATCTCGGTTGCAGGTCGAGAAATCCAGTTGATCAAGAGTGACGAGCGGCGGCCCGACCTCGCCACTGCCGTGATCCGCGATCCCCTCGATCCTTTCCAAGGTATTCGCATGGTGCAATTGCATGCTCGGGTCCCTTGTGGTCCCCAATGATCATGCCGGGAGCTAAACCAACCTTAACGACCAATCAATCCCAACGAATAATAGCTGTTGCGGACGGCGCGCAGCGATTTGGCCAAGCGCGAAATGGCTTCGTGTCGGTGCGGAACGAGGCCGTCCGCCCGTTCACTCTGGCGGAGCGCGTCATTCGGACACAACTCAGACCGTCATTTTCTTCCCATCAATTTCCGCTGGTTCAGTACCTCCGATCCCATGTAACGTTCGAAAGCGTCGACCGGCAGGGGCCGCGAGAAGAAGAAACCTTGTAACTCCGCGCACCCTTCCGTCCCTAGGAAATCCGCTTGAGCTGCAGTTTCAACCCCTTCGGCGGTGACATCGAGCCCCAAGTTGCGGCCCATCATAATGATTGAGCGAACAATGGCGGACTCCTCCGAGGGAGATTGCTCATCTATCTTCTGGATAAAGCTCCGGTCGATCTTTATTCGCGTGAGGGGATACCGTGTCAAACAGCTCAGTGAGGCATAGCCCGTGCCGAAATCGTCAAATGCAATTGCGACGCCTCGCGCTCGCAGCGCTTTGAGGGCGGAGAGTGTTTCCTCCTCTCGACCTAGAGCGATATTCTCGGTAATTTCCAATTCAAGCGCTTCGGCGGGTAACCCGCTATCGGCCAAGGCCTGCTCAACATCCTGCACTAGCGAGCCATTGCGGAATTGGGCCGGAAACAAATTGACCCCCATGCGGATGGGGGGCAGACCCTTTGCGCGCCAGAGCGCCGCCGTCTTGCACGCCGTCGCCAAGATCCATCGGCCGGTTTCAGCCGCAACGGCGCTATTGCAGAGTGCATCGATGAATGCCCCCGGCGCCAAAATGCCTCGCTGTGGATGCCGCCACCGAAGCAGCGCTTCGGCTCCAGTGATGACACCGTCACTCGATCTCACCTGAGGCTGAAAGTATAAGACGAACTCGTGGTTCGAGTAAGCACGACGCAGCTCAATATCAAGCTCGCGCCGATGCTGCGCCCCTGCGCGCAAAGTTGGAACGTACAACTGGCATGAACGACCGCCGGAAGCTTTGCCATGATAAAGCGCAAGATCCGCATTTGCGAGCAGATCATCGGCGTTCAGGCCATGAGTTGGCGCAATTGCAAGTCCGATACTCGCCCCAACGAACACCTGATGGCCATCCACGTAAATTTGTGCGGTCAGACGCTTCAGCACTGTCTCCATGATCTCGGACGCGACCAGCGGATCACCGCAATTGTGGACAAGAAGTACGAATTCGTCTCCACCCAACCTGTAGACTCGTACTGCATCGGATGCGGATGTCAGCCGCGCTGAGATTTCCTGCAGCAGACCGTCGCCAACAGCGTGGCCGAGTGTGTCATTGACGTCTTTGAATCCATCAAGATCGAGGACGGCGACTGTTAATGGGCTGGGCAGAGCGCCTCCCTTCAATGCGCTCTCGATGTCGCGGCGCAAACTGAAACGGTTGGGAAGGCCCGTCAGCTGATCGAAATGGGCCAAATGACGAAGCTGTGTCTCCACCACCTTAGCTTCCGTCATGTCGCGCCCAAAAAAGAAGTACTTCTGCTCGGGCTCGGACCACACGCCCGACCACGCTAATGGTACTATTCGCCCGCTGTTGTGGAGGTATCTGGCTTCGAAGTTGCGAATATGTTCACCGGTGCGAGCAAGCAGCAACTCGCGCCGGGTGCTTTCGACGTCGTCGGGATGAACAAAGTCCCTGCCACTACGTCCGATCATTTCCTCGGGGCGGTAGCCAATCGTTGCAAGTGAGCTAGGGCTTACGCGCAGATACCGACCTGCCCGATCCAACACGACAATCAAATCCAATGATGTCTCAAACAGGCGCCGCCGCTCCTCTATCTCATGGTTCAACGCCTGCGTCTTTACCTGAATGTCGGCATCTGCTTCAGCACGCTCTCTGGAAGCACTAGGAAGCCAACGGAAGACCAGAAGGCCAAGCACTGCCGAGGCGGCGACGACGTTCATCACTTTTGGAAGGATCAAGTAAAAGGGGTTGCCAAGTGTGGCCAGGATCGAAGCGGGGAATAGCCCGTATTGACTCCCAAAATACAGACCGAAATATAGATTCTCGATAAGATTTCGGACCGTATCGATAACGATGACTGAGAGCAGAAGTCGTGTCGTGCCGAAGGTTTGGGGA
Organism: Bradyrhizobium canariense; assembly: GCF_019402665.1. Lineage (GTDB taxonomy): Bacteria > Pseudomonadota > Alphaproteobacteria > Rhizobiales > Xanthobacteraceae > Bradyrhizobium > Bradyrhizobium canariense. The sequence continues at coordinate 6,031 of NZ_VSST01000110.1, read as the reverse complement.
TTTCGAAAAAAAGCGATGCATACCGTGGCAAAGACGGCGCCCCAGAGAGCAATGATGACCCAGTAAATCAATGCCGCGGCGAGGCTCATGGGCGCTCCTAAACGAACAACCCCTGTGACCTATCAGTCGCACCAATAACGATTCGTTGAACCCATAGACCTTCGGGCGGCGAGCCTAACGGAGGGTAAAAAAGTTTGGTTCGCGGCTTGAGTTCGTTGTTCAGCGTCGCTGTTGTTAACCACCGTTCATTGCTCGCGGCGCGCAACTCGCCAGTTTTTCCGTATTTTTCTTACAATCTTTTAGTCCGTCGAGGTTACGAAGCGCTCAAGCTCAGTGCCGCTCTCCCTCAGTGGCCAAAGAAAAAGAACAACGTGGTGGACGCGTCGCGTTCGAGCACCCGCTGCCAGCGCATATGATGGCTATCGACGGCACGTGGCGCCGCGCCTGTACCATCAAGGATGTGCCAGACCAGAGCGCGGCACTGGTGGTTGAAACTTCGATTGAAGGTTTGGCATTGCAGGAATTCTTCCTGTTGCTTTCTTCGACCGGCCTCGCTTACCGCAGATGCCAGCTCGACGGGGTCAACGGCGTAGAGATCTGCGTCAGCTTCTTGCGCGGCAAATCAAAGAAGAAAACGAGCAACGACCCATGATGCACGGCAACTTGCGGCGTACAAAGCACCTGGATACTGCCTCGGCACATTAGGTGGAATCTTGGCGACAAGAAGCAAGCTTGGAGCTTGGTGATGATGGCACCGACTCGCGTCTCCGACTCCGGGAATCCCGGTGCCAACCTTCCTCGAATACACGCGCAGCGGTCTGGGGTGGGCGGCGGCCCTACGCATTCGCTCTCTTCGTTACTTGGACAGCCGCTTGATGGTCTTGACCGCATGGTTCGGACCACGCCAGCCTAAGAATTTGAGCTCCTTGTTCTCGAGTGCGTTGGTGGTGCGGAAAAACTCTTCAAGTTCGTCGCGTGCCCGCGAGGGAAGATGGCGGACGTCCTTGAGATCGGTTTCAAGTGGAGACCGGTCGGGCACGGCAAACACGCGATCATTGCGCTCCTTCTTGCCGTCACTCTTCTGCTCCACTTCTAGAACACCGACTGGTCGGCATTTGAGGACCACGCCGGGGTATGTCCGAGCGTCGTGGACGATCAGGACATCGAGCGGATCGCCGTCTTGGGCTTTTGTCGAAGGGATGAAGCCCCAATCGTAGGGATAGCTCAACCCTGCCATGAGAGGTTTGGCGAGCGTGAAAACTCCCAGCTTCGGATCAAAGTCGAGCTTGCATGTGCTCGAACGGGGAGTTTCGACCACCGCGAAGACGTATTCGTCATCAGCCCAGGTCGGAAGCTTGAGAAGATTGGTCATGTCACGCATTCTTGGAGCATCAACGGTCCGCCATTCGTGCTCCTCTGACGCTTGAGTTTCCGTTTGAGAACAGGAACACAGTAGTTATTGTTCCTCAGTCCTCTGGTGCCGACCCGAAATTTGCAACCGAGCACTGGGCCCGCGCCAAGGGTCCCGACGGCAGTGTTCGGTCGAATGAGATGCACTTGGTCGCCGCGAATGCGACTAGCAGGTTGATATACGAGCGGAATCCGGCGACAATCCGCAATGAATCCATAGCGTTGCCCGATTTGAGCCGCATCACGGCCCATGTCCCGGCGAAGGGTCGTGCCCGGGTTGGAGGCGCAACACCGGGGTTCCTATTTCCGGTCAGCTGCGTATTTGCTTTGCCGGTTTCGTTCTTGCTGGCGGTCTTTGGACGACACCTTCGTTATCCGATCCTCTTGCCGAACTTTTCAATACCACTCCTCGCCAAGACGCTGCGACGTCTTCCGCGCAAGCGCAATGCTTGCCGCGGCCCGGCAACACGACCGCAGACGGGGCGCATTGGGTCTATCGGTTCGACGGCCAACGTAAATGCTGGTTCCTGACCGAAGGTATCGCGAAGGTGAAGAAGACAGTCCGTCATCGCGGGGCCCAAGATCGCGCCGCGAGCGTGGACGAGAACGGGACTGCGCGGCCCAGGCAGAGCGCGGTGGTTGATGCGCGCGCGGAATTGCTGCGCTCCGCGCCGGCCGAGCCGTCTCAGCCACCTGTACCCGAACTCAAGGTAGCCGATGCCACTTCCGTACTCGATATGGGCACCACCATGACATCAGCGGCATCCACCGATCTTTACAGGCCGGAGCTTGCGCCTGAGCATTCCGTGCCGGGCGAAGTCGACGTTGAGCAGCTCCTCGCGCCCGCGCTCGGCGCTTCATCTCCAGCAATGCCGATGGGCGCGCGCATTGTAGAGGCGCACGACGAGGCGCGCAGCTGGACGGCAACTTGGTTAGGTGTACTGCTGATGACGCTTGGTGGCTTCTCGATCCTAAGCTCGAGCCGCACGCTACGGCACGCGGTAAGATTACGCCAGTGAGCTAGCGCAAGACGCGCTCGACGCCGCGCGATCGATGAAATTCAAGGCGTCGGTATAGCCGAATTGCCACACGTACAATGGTTCCTTGCAGACGCACCTACTTTTGCACTGCCTTAGACAAACATTCGATTACGATGATGGTCCCCCCTTTGGATGGGACCGCCATCATGCGGTACAAAGTTTTCGTCGTGGACAGCAGCCGGCGAGTGATCTGCGCGGCAAAGCTCGACTGCATTGACGAGCAGGCGTCGAGCCGAGCAAATGCATGGCGAGCACGACGTTGAGCTCTGGGCCGCCGATCGATTTGTTGCTGTGTTCCGAGGTGCAACGTCGAACGAAAGTCAGGGTGACCGCGCGATCCTGAATCGACGGCCGGTCTCGCCACCGAGTTAGTTCGAACATGTGAGGCACGCCCCCTTGGCAAGCTGTCGACATGTCGCAGGCCACAATCACCGCGGCTCACCGCCGCGGCCCACCTTCGTACCCGGCCGGTCTCTAAACGGCTCTTGCTCTGTTGCTCACTTTGGCACGCCGTCTTCTGCCGATTGTTCTCGCTTCTACGCTTCGGAGCCTACTTCGAAGCTTCTCCACTTCTCTCAGCTCCGCCACAATCGTTTGCAGACGTTCACGCAGAACAGCGCAATTATAAACCTGACGAGTACTAGACATTACGCGCCCCTGAATATGACTTGAACTAAGAGCCAACGACAAATAAGTAATCGCTGCCTCGTGCGCTCAGTGAGCTAAAGCTGCAGTCGCGAGATGCTCCCAGTACTCTGCTTCTGCGAGCAGCTTCCAGCTTCTCTCAGGATCACGCGCAGCGGCCTGTCGGCATAGCAACGCCGTCGCGCGAAAGCGGCGCACAGCTTCCATCGCAAAATTCCCTATTTCTGTTTTCCCCAACCTTATTTTTTATTATTGCGATGGAGTCATCATGATTATTGGAGATAACTAAATTAATCGTTTACCGGCCGCGGATTGGTTCCGCCACAGCGTCAAAGCGGAACTATCTTCGCTTTAAGCTTCACATTAGTTTCGAAATGTAGCTCGGCGCGGGATTATCGCGCGCCGATCGCGCAGCTCCGCGGAATCGAGCGCCGCGCCGTGGAGAGCATGCTGGGCAGCAACATGCATGCGATGCGGCGTGAGTAGGCATGCAACCTCGGAATCCGAACCGACAACCCGGAAGGGTTTTCTCTAGTTGGCCCGTTGCTGAGCACCTGAACCTTACTGGCGATCAGCCCGGCGCAAATGCCGAGCTCATTCGTCAGGCTCATTCCGCGGGACCAGCTTGAACGAACGACCAAGTGCCGAGGCGACCAAGTCTTAGCCATGTCTGGGATTTTACTAGCGGTCTCGCTCGGGATTACTCCTCGAGAACGCCATCGTTTCCCTTCGGTCCCGCGATGGTCTGACGCTCCGGGACTTGCTGCGGGCGATAGCGCGACTCGCGCTCACGGGCAATTGGGCGTTCGGACGGATTCCGGCCGATCTTAGCTTGGAGCTCGATAAGATCGGTGAACACGTCGGCTTGGCGGCGCAGCTCGTCGGCGATCATCGGCGGCTGGCTCGCGATCGTGGAAATGACGGTGACCCGAACGCCGTGGCGCTGCACCACCTCAACCAGGGACCGGAAGTCGCCGTCACCGGAGAACAGCACCATCTCGTCGATATGCGCGGCGAGTTCCATGGCATTGACCGCGAGCTCAATGTCCATGTTGCCCTTGACCTTGCGTCGGCCGCCAGCGTCAATGAACTCCTTGGTCGGCTTGGTGACGACCGTGTAGCCGTTATAATCAAGCCAGTCGATCAGCGGACGGATCGAGGAGAACTCTTGGTCCTCGATAGTGGCGGTGTAGTAGAACGCGCGCAGAAGCGTGCCACGGGTCTGAAACTCGGCCAGCAGGCGTTTGTAATCGATATCGAAGCCCAGGGTTTTTGCTGTGGCGTACAGATTGGCTCCGTCGATAAAGAGCGCAATCCTGTTGGAGGCTAACATGATAATCTCTGAGCCGCACAGTGCCACGCTGCGGGCTCCGTGCATGTGAACCCGCCGATAAAGCGGCACCAAGAAAACTTAAACGGCACAATGCTATACCGCGGCTCATTAGTGCTCAAACAGTTTCGTGCGACCGAAAATTAATTCGGTGACACCTCAGCGCTGCGTATATTCCCGGCGGCAGACAGGGATCTCCATGGATTCGCTCAGCGGGTTTGACTACTCTCGGCACCCGCAGATCTTTTGCAGTGCGATGCCAGATCGATTCGCAAGCTTTGATATCGGCTTAAGTCGCCGGAGTCGACGATAGAGCTGGCGCGTGTGCGCCAGCGAAGGCGTAATGTCTGGTTGGGCGAACAGCCGAGCCGCGGCCAGATACAGGGCGGCCAGACCGCTTTTCCTGATTCTGCTCTCGGCTCCGTTATCGATCGACGAGATCGAAGGTCCGACAGAGGCCCGGCTCAACGGGCAAATCGCTTGGCTAACCTGTCACCGCGGAGGATGAGCTCATAGCACCGCGCAGCTTGTAGAAAGGACCGGGGCGCGTCGAGCGTTGGTTGCGCAGGGTAAATTGAGCTGATCTATAATCTAGGTCAGGCGCGTGCCGCGACCGCGGCCATCCACGCAAAGGTGTGTCAACGAGATCACTCCGCTCCAGCTCGTCAGTTCGGCTAAACAAGAAGCGGAAAGGGCCAAGGCTCTGAGAAGTACTCAGCCGTTGCGAGGTCTCGATCATCGACTGGGCACGTTGCTGGTCAGTGGTCACAACAAGAACCCGGAATGTCTTCCAACCAAACTGCTGCGTATGCTGTCCTTGAGCGTGCGCGGCGAGATACGCCTGCATCTTCCGCTGGAAACTCGTTTGGCGGAAATCCGGGCGAGAGATTGGCATGGTGCCGCGATCGATCTCGACCATGAAGCACCGGCGTTTCTCGGCCGCCGCGTTCGAGAGCTTGCTCATACGTCCGTTCGTCTGTGCCGCGCCGGCAAGCGGCTGCAACTCTGGCTGAGATCTCCACTTGTCGAGCGATCTCGGTGATGGACGACGACATCTGCTCCCTAGCTGATGCGACAGCGTCAACCGCCTGAGAGGCCCGAGTCGATGCACCGTCGACTTTCGCCGACAGCATCTGAGTTGACGCCGCTGTCTGCGACAGAGTGCCTGCCGCTCACTCGAGTTCTCGGCTGGAGGTAGCCAGTGATCCGACGAGCGCTCCGATGACCGCTTCGAAGTCGCGGGTTATCTTCTCTGAACCGCCCCGGGGTTTGCCGGACGCTATTTGGTTTAAGTTATGCCGCCATGGCCGGTTGTTCCAGCATGGTGTAGTAGCGTTGCTCGGCTTCGGCTGGCGGGATGTTGCCGATGGGCTCCAGGAGCCGTCGGTTGTTGAACCAGTCCACCCATTCCAGGGTCGCGAACTCGACGGCCTCGAAGCTGCGCCATGGCCCGCGCCGATGGATCACCTGGGCCTTGTAGAGGCCGTTGATGGTTCCGGCGAGAGCGTTGTCATAGGAATCTCCGACACTACCAACGGAAGGCTCGACGCCAGCTTCAGCCAAGCGCTCGGTGTACTTGATAGAGACGTATTGGGCGGATTCAAAC
>NZ_VSST01000109.1 GCF_019402665.1 Bradyrhizobium canariense | reverse complement strand
CATGATGGCCCGGAGCACAACACGCTCCAATCAGAGGCCGGATACATTGATGCAAGACCGCATCTGCCAGGTTGACGAAACCTCTTGCAACGCGCGGCCGGACCATACATTGGGTCACAGGCGTCGGTTCGGTGCTCAGCGGCAAATTTCCGCGGTGGCCCCATCAACCAACACGTAGCTGCATCGCGTCAACGGAAGCGGCCGATTGGAGGTATTGCCGGCGCAACTGATCACCTCGTCCAGGGCGAACAGCTGGGCGGGCAGATCAAAGCGGGCACGCGGGCTCATCGTTCGCGCCTTGGCTCGTTTGCTTTCGGTTGCACGTCAATGGCACCGACGTTGGGGTGACGATTGTCGGCACGCCCTCGCTGCCTCATGCCGTCGCCTCGCATCCGTCCATCAAATAGGAAAGGCTGAGTTTCATACGCGCTGGCAGCGGCCGGCTCGTGCGATCGTCCGGACGCAGTATCTTGCGCGGTAGCAGAGGTCACAGAAAGTGCCGACACGAATAAGATCGCTAGTCTCGACATGACGGGCTCCTTGGCGGAGAGCAGGAACGCGCAGTGGGATAACTCAGTCGAAATCGTCGAGAAGGAGCTGGGCGCCAAGAAGGCGGCGAGACTATGCCGAGACCATGCAATGTCGAGAGCGGCCTGTTCAGCTACGCCATCCACCGAGGCAGCCTTAGTTCTTCGTCAAGGGCTTGGGCGGCTCTTCGGCCATGGCCTCGACATCAATGGCAGGAAGCTCGCCGGTGCGGTCTTTCAGGTCTGCCGCACGCTGTACCAAGCCAGCAGCGACCGTGGGATCCTTTGTTGTTTTTGCCATGCGCAGCAATGCCGCTGCGGCCTCACGGGCGAACTGATTTAAGCGCGACACGGTTGGACATCCGACACTTAGCTGACATGGAATGATTCAAGGGTCGAATATTCGTTCCGAATTCGGCTTAAAATGCGCGCACGACACAGAAAGGACTTCAGCTCGGAGCTGGGCCAGCTGAGGTCCTTCGTGTGTCGGCACCACGTCATTTGAGGCGCGGTGGCGAATGGTGCCCAACTCAACAAGTGGCTCTTGGTTCCCGTTATCAGCCCAAATTTCGAGAAAAAACGGGCCCCAGCTCGCGGGGATGTTGGGGGGCATGGAGCTGGGGCCACTCGGGGTCGCCCTTGGGGAAGGGCATCGGGAAAACTTGGCAATCGCAGGAATGTTCCTGCCTTTTTCCAAAGAGTAAGTGTGTAGATCAACCGCACAAGCGGGGACAATCTCGAACGAGCCCGCCATTCTAAGCGCGAGGTCGTCGCCTGAAGTTGTTGCCTATGTTCCGCCGATGGAACAATCAGGCCTTGTGAGGAACATCAATCTGATCTCTAGCCTGATGAACCCCTCCGGCTGAGGGTGCTCATAAATGTCGGCTCACCGACGTAAAGCGGAAGTCACCCACCTTGAGCGTGATCTGCGGCTTGTGACACCTAGCGGACATCAGCAAACGGGCTGGTGTCGAACCGGCGAACTTCAGCGGCGAAGGCCGCGATGCTGGCAGCCCAGATGAGCGCAAATCCGAGCAGTACCCATTTGAAGTCCGAGTTGATCATAACGTTGACGGCCGCCATCCAGCCTATCGAGACCACACCTGCAACAATAGCACCAGCCAGCGCCAAAGTACTTCGTTGGCGAAAAGCCGTCATGGCTAGAGTGAGCGTAAGCACACCCGTCGCCATCACGTAGCCGCCCATTACGTTGAATACGTGTGCAAGCCACCTTGCCAACCTTGGACCAATCGATTCCAGCTCGACAGGCGTAAGGTTCATGTAGCGGATGTCCTCCGGCAGCAGCGCAGGCCGAAGGAAAAGGAAATACCCGCCGACACCGATCAGGATGATTCCGGAAAGCCCCAGAAGGATTGACGAAGCAGACCAGCCGAATTCTTTGCTGCGCATAGGGCGCTCCCAAATTCAGCCGTGGTGATGGCCCCCAGCTCCTCGATGCCTACCGTGCATGAAAAAATGCATAAGCGGACAAGCCAAAAGGGGCAGCCAAAGCAGAGCACCGAGTACATGAGCCTGATGCTGGGTGAACAGGAGCGCTCCGGAGATTGTCGCGATGACGGCAAGCCCCATAACGATGAGGGAGTTGCGCGACAAGCCCCGGCGTGCGCCGGACTGATCGTGAACATGGTCCGGCAAGGTCATCGCGGCATCCTCAAGACGGCACCATTGCCTGATTGCCCTGTTGCCAACAGGACCAAAACCAAACTCGCAGGTTTCGCATGAAAGCCCTTGATGCAAATCAAACGTCGGGTCCCGCAACGGTCGGCAACCGCAGTTGATGTGGGTCAAATCGCGATTTCAAGAAGCTGGTTTGATGGCGGTCTTTCCCGGTTTCAAGATGATTACCGTCGGCAGCTTCATGTACGGCCTTGCAGCCAGCATGATCTACGGGTGGGCAGTTGCGATCATCTACGTCTTCTTCTTCAATCTTTGGCCGCAACTCCTCCCTGCTGTTATTGGACCGCGAGCGGTGCATCGCACCTGAAGCGGGCACCAGAAACTACCGCCGTCTCCCGCGAACATTCCGCCCGCCTGCTATGGCAACGATAGCCATCCGCGGATCATGGCAATCTGCCCCGGCATGAAAAAACCCGCGCCGGATTGCTCCGCGCGGGTGAACTTTCGATGCTCCCATTCTGCCAGTGTTTTGCCCGACGAGTCAAAGCTGAACTGCGCGACGGGCAGGGATGTATCGGTCCAAACGCCTATTTGGCACAACCAAAATGGCTAACGATTTCAATGCTAGCGCTACTGTGCATGGGGTTGTTTTTCGACTTTTTGTTTTCGCGTCGCCGAAGCTGCGCGCCTCAGCGCCGTCCCCGCGGTGCTTCCGCCTTGGCGGGCGGCTCGGTCTGCGGTCCGCAGCTCGCGGCCGCGAGCGAGCCTTGCGCCTGCGGCATCAGGCCAGGCTCGGGGGCGAGCGCCTTCATCACGATCAGGCCGGTGGTGCTGGGGGAATCGATGATCAGGCGGTCGGCCGCGGTGATCTCTTCGTCCTCGGGCAGCTCGTTGTGCTGCGGCTCTGTCATCAGGTCGAGCTCGATCACCTTCTTGCCGGCCGAACGGTCGTTGATGGCGTAATAGGCGATCTCGTTGCGGGTGTAGAACGACACCGAGGTGTAGGCCTGGCTGACGGGCACCGTCAGCTTGATCGGCCCGTTCGACAGATCGTAGCGGCAGATCGCGAGTGCAAAGGCCGGGTCCATGAACGGCATCGGCGAGGTCTGCGGATCGGCGAGCGGAAGCTGCGTGACGCCGTTGAGTTTCGTCATCGGCGTCAGCCGCGAATAGGCGTCCTGGGTCGCGATCCGTGGCAACGCCAGCACGCTGACGAGATGGACCACGAGGCCCAGCACTACGCCGGCAACGATGGTGAACAACAGCCGGATCATGAGCAGCCCGCCGTCGTGATCGTGGGCATTGGTGCGTCGCGCTGGGTGCGTGTGGCAACGCCGACCGGAGTGTCGTAGAGCCGCAGCATCAGCGCGTAGCGTTCGATGCCGCCGGTCGGCAGCCAGTTGCCGGCGCGGGAGCGCGATGCGATGCGGATCTCGAACGAGCCGTCGGACTGCCGCACGATCTCCTGGCTGGTGAAGCCGTAGCGCTGCAGCGAATTGGGCACGAGGTGACCCTTGCGGTCGTAAAGCGTCAGCGTCCAGAACCGCGCCGGCGGCGTCACCCCGGAGACCACGACGTCGCAGCGGCCGTCGAGCACCTTCTTCTTGTCGTCGGCGGTCGCGGTGAAGGCGACGCCGTCGCCGGTGCCGATCGGCAGCTCGCCGTTGCGCACGATGGTGGCGCGCGAATAGGGATCGACGTCGGCGGTGCCGGTGCGCGGGCGCGCGGTCCACGGGCCGATGGTCAGCGCGCCGATCTCGGTGCCGCGCGTCGTCGTCATCCAAGTCGCGCCGACGCCCACCACGGTTGCGAGCAGAAGAGCCGTCAATGTGATCAGGATCAGCCGCACTTGTTTCGATCAGTTCTTGCGCGGAGCGGATGCGTTCGCATTCTCTTCCGCGTAGTTCTGCGGGAAGGCGAGCGCGCTCGTGGACGATGCCGGTTTGGCTTGCTTGGGGTCGGTGGCGGCCGATTTGGTCGCGGTCCGGGCCGCATCATCCAGCAGCTTCTCGACCCGCACCAAAACGTCAGCGCCGCGCTTGGTCAATACGGGCGGCGGACCGGGCTTGGTCTCAAGCACCTTCGGCGCCGCATTGGCCTGCGCGTTGGCGATCCGCTCGGGCGGCAGCTTCTGGCCCATGCCTATGCCGGCGATTTCCCGGACCTCGACGCCCTGATGCGCCGCGAGCATGATGTCGTGCCAGGTCTGCGCCGGCAGCGAGCCGCCGGTCATGCGGTTGGTCGGCGAATAGTCGTCATTGCCGTACCAGACCGCGCAGGTGAAATTGCCGGTGTAGCCGACGAACCAGGCGTCGCGATACGCATTGGTCGTGCCGGTCTTGCCCGCGGTCGGAATGCCGTCGAGGGCTGCGCGGCGCGCGGTGCCTTCGCTGACGACGTGGCTCATCATGCCGGCCATGTCGGCGGCCACGGAGTCGGGAATGGCCTGGCGCGGCTTCGGCCCGTCGCGGTCCCAGCGCCAGACCGGATCTCCGGCGCCGGTGCGCACTTCCAGCACGGAATGCGGCGTCACCGCCTTGCCGCGGTTGGGGAAGGTCGCGTACGCCACCGCGTGCTCGAGCACGGTAACTTCGTCCGAGCCGATCGGCAGCGACGGCGTGTCGGGCAGCGGCGCCTTGAGGCCGAAGCGGCGCGCGACCTCGACGATCTTGGCGCGGCCGATCTTGGCCGGGTTCGGCGCCTTCGGCTGCTCCTTCTGGCCGATCGCGATCGACAGCTTGACGGGTACAACGTTGATCGAGCGCGTGATCGCCTGAGTCAGCGTCACCGCGCCGGAATAGGAATGGCCATAGTTCTGCGGGCACCAATTGCCGATGCAGACCGGGCCGTCGACCACGATCGAATTCGGCGTGAAGCCGTTGAGGAGCGCGGTTGTGTAGACGTAAGGCTTGAACGACGAGCCCGGCTGGCGATAGGCGTCGGTGGCGCGGTTGAACTGGCTGGCACCGTAGTCGCGGCCGCCGACCATGGCGCGGATGCCGCCGTCGAGATCGGAGACGACGGTCGCGGCCTGCGTCGCGTGATAGTCGCGGCCGAACTGGCGCAGCTGGTTCTCGACCGCGTCTTCCGCCGCCTTCTGCACATTGGTGTCGATCGCGAGCCGGACCACGAAGACGCGCTCGGTGTAGGATTTCGGGAAGGTGTCGACCAGCTTGCGCATCTCGTCGAAGGCGTAGTCGAGATAGTAATTCGGCGACGCCTCGTAGCGGCGGTCGACCGCGAAGGCGGGATTGCGGCGGGCGCCGAACACCTGGCCCTCGGTCATGAAGCCGGCGTCGACGAGATTGTCCAGCACGACGTTGGCCCGGGCGCGGGCAGCGGGCAGGTTGATGTGAGGCGCGTATTTGGTCGGCGCCTTGAACAGGCCGGCGAGCATCGCGGCCTCGGCGAGCGTCACGTCGCGTGCCGACTTGTTGAAGTAGAAATGCGCGGCGCCGTCGACGCCGAAGGTGCCGCCGCCCATATAGGCGCGGTCGAGATACAGCTTGAGGATCTCGTTCTTGGTCAGTCGCCATTCCAGCCAGACCGCGAGGAAGGCTTCGTTGACCTTGCGCTCGATGGTGCGCTCGTTGCTCAGGAACAGGTTCTTGGCGAGCTGCTGGGTGATCGACGAGCCGCCCTGGCGGACGCCGCCGGCCTGGGCGTTGGTGACGAGCGCGCGTGCGGTGCCGGCGATGTCGATGCCGAAATGCTCGTAGAAGCGGCGGTCCTCGGTCGCGAGCGTCGCCTTGATCAGCACGTCCGGAAAATCTTCCAGCGGGATCGAGTCGTTGTGCTTGATGCCGCGGCTGCCGATCGGGTTGCCGTAGCGGTCGAGGAAGGTCACCGCGAGGTCGGACTTCTTCAGCCAGTCCTCGTCCGCGGTCTCGCGGAAGGCCGGGATGGCGAGGGTCAGCATCACCACCAGGCCGCCGAGGCCGAGGGTCGCAGCTTCCGACAGCGGCTCGATGAACACCCAGCGCTTCCACCGCCCGACATAGAAGCGGTCCATGAAGGTCGAGTAGCGCTCGTAGAGCTCGCGGATGCCCTTGGCCGAGGAGAACAGCGAGGAGTCGATGCGCGCATCGAGATCCAGGAAGAAATTCCGGATCCGGGCCTTCCAATGCGGTGGTATGATCTGGCGCACCTAGAACCCTTGCGGCTTGGTTCGAAAGCGTTCAAGCACCCCGCCGGGGCGGCATCGAGACGTCTTGCGGGAGTGTTGCGGCAAACCCAAGGCGCCCGGCCAGCGACGGTGGGGACTTGCTGTTCCTTCTAGCCGAGCAGGGCCTATAAACCAATGGTCACGCTTGCGATTTTGAACAACAGGCCTAATTGACCCCGGTTCAGTACGGGCCTCACGCGGGCGTCGCTTGCGGCCCCACGGCCGCACGCCCTAGATGGCACCAACCGTAGCTCTTTCGAACTTTTGTTGAGGCGCATGACCGCAGCTCCCAAACGACCTTCAGGCCAGGAAGGATTCTTCTGGAAAACCAAGACGTTGGAAGAGATGTCGGGGCCCGAATGGGAGAGCCTGTGCGACGGCTGCGGCCGCTGCTGCCTGAACAAGCTCGAGGAAGAGGGCACCGGCGACATCTATTTCACCCATGTCGGCTGCAAGCTGCTCGATGGAGTGACCTGCGGCTGCAAGGACTATGCGAATCGTTCCGACAAGGTTCCGGACTGCGTCCGCCTGACCCCGGCCAATGTCCGCACCCTGAACTGGCTGCCGCCGAGCTGCGGCTACAAGCTCGTGGCGGAAGGGCGCGACCTCTATTGGTGGCATCCGCTGGTGTCAGGCGATCCCAATACCGTGCATGAGGCCGGCGTCTCCGTACGCGGTCGGGTCGAAGGCAGCGAGGTGGAGATCCCGGACGATGAGCTCGAGAACCACATCGTGCAATGGCCGGCGCAGCTGCCGAAACGGGCCCGCCTGAAGCGACGTCCGAAGGACTGATCCGTCGCACCAGATAGATCACGTCTTCGGGATGGCCGTGGGGTGGGATGCTCCCATGCACCGCGGTGCCTGCCTGAGAAGAACTTTGCTGTCTACATTGGCTGCATAGAACGAATCCTTCGCGGCGTTGCGCCGCCTCATGGCTTCCGATCGAGATGAACAAGTTCGAGCGGCAGAGCAGTTCTGCCGACACCCAGACATTGCCCGACGATATCGCCGAGGAATTGTCCCGCCTTTCGAGCGAGGTCTTGAGCGTCGACGACGCTCCCTCGCTCGCGCCGCCGGCGCCGCTGTCGCAGGACGAGGTCCGCACCATCGTCATCAGCCTGATGCTGACGATGTTTCTGGCAGCCCTCGACCAGACCATCGTCGCAACCGCGCTGCCGACCATTGGGCGCCAGTTCCACGACGTCTCCAATCTCTCCTGGGTCATCACCGCCTATCTGCTCGCCTCGACCGCAGTCGCGCCGGTATTCGGCACGCTCAGCGACATCTACGGACGCCGCGTGATGATCATCATCTCGCTCAGCCTGTTCGTCGCGGGCTCGGTGCTGTGTGCGATCGCGCCGAACCTGCCGATGCTGATTCTTGCACGCGGTCTCCAGGGGCTCGGTGGCGGCGGCATCATGCCTGTCGTGCAGACCGTGATCTCCGACGTCGTGAGCCCACGCGAGCGCGGCCAATATCAAGCCTATTTCTCCAGCGTCTGGATGGTCGGCGGCATTCTCGGCCCGGTCATCGGCGGCGTGTTCGCCGAGCATCTGCGCTGGTCGATGATCTTCTGGATCAATGTGCCGCTCGCGGCCGCGGCGATCGCGCTGCTGCTGCCCAGGATGAAGAAGATTCCGGTGTTCCACCGCAAGCGCAAGGTCGACTGGCTCGGCGGCGTGCTGCTGATGGCCTCCGCCGTGGTCTTCATGCTGGTGCTGACCTGGGGCGGCACGCGCTTCCTGTGGCTCTCGCCGACCGTGCTTGCGATGGTGGGCGGCGCCGTCGCGCTCGCGGTCACCTTCGTGTGGCACGCACGCCGCGCGGACGAGCCGTTCCTGCCGCTGCCGCTGCTCGGAGGATCGGTTGTGCCGTTCGGGCTGACGGCCGGCGGTTGCGCGCTCGGTGCGATCACGGGCCTCACAGTGCAGCTGCCGCTCTATTACGAGGCGGTCTATCACCTCAGCGCCAGCGAAGCGGGCCTCGCGCTGATTCCGCTCGCGGCGGTCTCGACCTGCGGCGCGGCCATCGCCGGTCGCACCATGGCGCGGGCCAAGCACTACAAGCGGGTCGCCATCGTCGGAACGTCCTGGGCTGCGCTGTGCGGCCTCGGCCTCACGTTGACGACGTTGCCGCTCTGGGCACTGCTGACGCTGATGGCTGCGTTTGCGCTTGGCCTCGGCACCACCTTTCCGGTCTGCGTGGTCTCGGTGCAGAATTCGGTCGCCCGCCCGCAGATCGGCACCATCACGGGCGCGTTGAACTTCTTCCGCTCGCTGATGTCCTCGTTCACGGTCGCGGCGTTCGCGGCCATCCTGCTCATCGCGCTCGGTGCCGACGTTCCGCTCGCCGGCGAACATCACGGCGCTGTCAATGCGATTCCCGCCGACGACATGCGGCATGCGTTCCGCTACGTCTTCGGCGCCGCGACGGCGCTGATGGCCGGCGCCGCGCTCTGCCTGATCATGATGGAGGAGCGGCCGCTGGCCGGTCCGTCCGTCACGCAGCAGGTGGAGATGGCGGAGTAGGGGTTAGCCACCGCGATCGGGATCGTCGTCGCCATTGCCCGTCTTCCGCGCTTTCGCTGCGAGCTGCTGCTTGAGCCGTGCGAGCGCTTCGGCAGACCAATCGCCGACAGCTGTGACCGCGACCCAGCCATCGACGTAGTGTTCGGGTGCGTAGACATGGCCGAAACCCATCGGCGTGTTGGTTGCGACCGCCATGTCGAGGGCGAGCTGCAGCATCGTCACGATAGGATACCATCGCAGCTCCGGTGATACGTCAGGCCCGCGCGGCGCATTCATCCAGGCCGGCGCCTGATAGGCATCGCGGTAGGCGAAGAATGTGATCGCGTCACTGGCGTATTGCAAATAGACCACGCGCATCGGGCCCCAGGGCGTATCCGGCGCCACCGTCGGCCCGTTCTGGTTCATGAAGCGCACGAAGCGGCCGTCGCGGAATTCCGGCAGCCAGGCCGGTGATCCTGGATTGCGGTTATCGGTAATCGAGCGCCAGATGCGGCTCTCGAATGGCGCTCCGCTCCATAGCGCGCCGGCGATGGGGTCGCCGATTGTCTCGAACAATTCTGCGGATTTTTCCGAGTTCATGGCACCGAGGCTGAGCCCGTGCAGATACAGCTTTGGCCGCTTGTCCTTGGGCAAGCTCGTCCAGTAGCCGTAGATTTCGGTGAACAGCGCACGCGAGGCCTCCACTCCGTATTCGGGCTGAAACAGCAGCGACAGCGGGCTATTGAGATAGGAATATTGCATCGCGACGCTCGCGACATCGCCATGATGGAGATATTCCACCGTATCCATCGCGGATGGATCGACCCAGCCGGTCCCGGTCGGTGTGACGACGATCAGGACCTTGCGTTCAAAGCCGTGCTGGCGCTTGAGCTCGTCGAGCGCAAGCCTGGCGCGCGCCTGCACCGTGTCGCGGCTGCCGAGGCCCACATAGACGCGCACGGGATTCTGCGCGGGCTGTCCCGTAACGGCGCTGATCTCCGTCGCGGTCGGGCCTGAGGCAATGAACCGGCGCCCCATGCGCCCGAGTTCCTGCCACTTCACCAGCGAGGCAGAACTTCCGGTTCGATCGGGGGCGGCCGGTTGCGGCCGCTCTGGCTCTTGCAGGGCGTCGAGTTCGCGGAAGGAGGAGTCGAGCGCATTGAACGCGGTCCGGACCAGGACGTTACTGGCGATCGACCAGAACAGCAGGCCTGCGATCAGCACGCCGAGCACGTTGGCGACCTTCCGCGGAATGGCGTGCTTTATGCGCACGGCGAGGAAGCGGGCGACAAACACGAACAGCCGCCCCAGCACCAGCAGCACGGCGAACGTGATCAGGGCGATGACGCAGACCTTGAGCGGATGCGCGGTCTCGACTGGGGTCATCTTCATCACGGTGCGGATCGAATTCTGCCATTCGGCGGTTCGCCGCAGGAAGATAACGACGACCAGCAGGCAACCGGCCGTGACCAGCGCATTCGCAATCGATCTTGCCCGCGGCGAAGGTTCGGGCAATTCGAGATAATGCCACAGCTGGCGCCACAGCACGCCGGCGAAATAGCCGATCGCGAAACAGCCGCCGGCAAGCGCGCCTTGCGTGAGATAGCTCCGCGGAATCAGCGTCGGCGTCAGTGCGGCAGCAAAGAACAGAGCGCCCAGCATGAGGCCGACACCGGACAGCGAGAGCAATTGCCGTCGAACGAGCCAAGCCGGATTCGTCACGGCATCCTCCGGGCGAGTCTATCTCTTATTCTGGTCTGAAAAGCTGCTCTGTCGCGGCAGCCGGATCGTGAATTCCGTGAACTTGCCCGGCTCCGTCGCGACGTCGATGGTGCCGCCGTGCTGTTTGACCACGATATCGTGGCTCATCGACAATCCGAGGCCGGTGCCTTCGCCGGCCGGCTTGGTGGTGAAGAACGGATCGAACATCTTTTCCTTCACCTCGTGCGGAATGCCGGTGCCGTTGTCGCTGATGCGGATCTCGATGCTGTCGCCGCGGTCGCGGGTTGCAGCGATCACCACCGGCTCGTAATCGACGGCGCCGTGATCCGATTTGCGCTTGGCCACCGCGTGGAAGCCGTTCGAGATCAGGTTCAGCAGCACCCGGGTGATCTCCTGCGGAAACACTTCCGCTTGCCCGGCCGCCGGATCGAGCTCGCGCTTCAGCGTCACGTCGAACTGCGGCTTCTCGGCGCGGGCGCCGTGATAGGCAAGGTTGAGGCTCTCCTCGACCAGCGCGTTGATGTCGCTCAGCCGATGCTCGCCGCCGCCCTCGCGGGAATGCAGCAGCATGTTCTTGACGATGGAGTCGGCGCGCCTGCCATGCTGCACGATCTTCGCGAGATTGTCCTTCAACAGTCCGGTCAGCTCGTCGACCTCGCTGCGGACGTCGTCCGCGAGCGGGAGCGGCGCCAGCGCCTCGTTCAGCTCGTCGGTCAGCTCGGCGGAGAGCGATGCAAAATTGTTGACGAAGTTGAGCGGGTTCTTGATCTCGTGCGCAATGCCGGCGGTGAGCTGGCCGAGCGATGCCAGCTTCTCGGTCTGGACCAGCCGGTCCTGGGCAGCGCGCAAATCGTCGAGCGATTTGGCGAGGTCCCGGGTGCGATCCTGCACCTCGTTGAACAGGCGCGTGTTCTCGATGGCGATCACGGCCTGGTCGGCAAAGGTCTTGAGCAGGGCGATCGCCTTGTCCGGGAAGGGACCGGGCTCCGGCCGCGTCACGCCGATGGTGCCGATCGCGACGCCGTCGCGCAGCATCGGGATCACGAGGATGCTGCGATAACCTCGCGTCTGCGCCAGCTCTCTCATGGCGTCCGTAAGGTCGGGCTCGTTCTGCATGTCGCTGCGGAATGCGAACTCTCCGCTTCTTGCCACTCGGCTGTGAATGCCGGACGCCGATAGCGGCGCCGGGAACGAGCTGAGCAGCTCTTCGTTGCCGGCTTCGTTGTCGGTACTGAAGGCGGCGAGGTGGAGCAGGC
>NZ_VSST01000011.1 GCF_019402665.1 Bradyrhizobium canariense | reverse complement strand
GTATGCTGCTGTGCGGTTTTCCTGCGTGTGCTTTTCGCGCAGCGGACCGCGGGTGCCAGCCGGCACCCGGCCTTCCCTGCGCCCTCTTGGACAAGAGGGTGGAATGACCAAGCAAAGCTCGGGCGATTTGCGCCGCGAGGACGCGAAACTGCGCGGTTTGCTATCACCCATGCTGACTGGCACGCCTAGCGATCCGCTGAAAGACAGGCCCGGATTGATCCGCCGCATGCGCGTGATGGTTTTCACGGGGGATCGATCTGGATGATCCGATTCTCGCGATCGACGGAGACAGGTCTTGCGCCGTCGGAATATCCGGTCCGCCCGCTGGCGAGGGAGGTTCCACGACCTCGCGCACAATGCCAGGCAGGAAGGTCGCGCACTCGGCAACCCCGAGACCGCCAGGGTGGTGGGTGGCCAGACCCGTGAATTTCTCAAATCATTAACAATGTTGAATCACAGGCCGGAGCCGTTGCTCTACCGTGAACCTTTCCGCTGGGGCTTTCCATGATCGATACCGCGACCAAGGCGTTGTTGCGCACCGTTCTCGACGAAGTGTGTGAAGGTGTTCCACGCTGTGAGATCGGCGCCAGGACCCGCGTAGCCTCGAAGCTTCTGGAGACTGCAAGCAGGGGTGACATCTCTGCGGATTGCCTCAAACAAGCGGCCCGCAATGCTCTCTCAGAAGTCCCGACGATGTGACGACGGTCATGTGGGGGCGGGGGTGAATTTCCACGTGACGGTCCTCAAGATCCTGGTGAGCTACCCGGATGGGTTCGCCGCCATGGAGGATCTCAAGCGGGATATGGCCATTCTTGCGACCAGCGGTCGCGACTGGAGCGAGCGCACCCGGCGGCTCGCCGGGCGAGCGCCGGGGCTGGACATCTTTTCGCAAGGGCTGATCGACCGGACCAATGGCGGGTGGCGCATCACGGCCAAGGGCCGCGCCGTGCTCGAGCTGATGGAAGCTCGTCCGGACCAAGCGCCGATTGCCGCCCAACAATCTCCCTCAGAGCCGGAGCTCGTACCGGCGATCTCGCGGCACATTCCGGCGGAGAGGGGCCGAGGACGACTTGCGGCGCGCCGTCGCCGACGCAATGCCCGCAAGCAGGCTCGGGCGTCCTAGCGAGGAACGAGCGTCGCTCCCGAAGCTTGAGCAAACGCCTCGTAATGGAAGATGCTCATGCAAAGTTCCGACGCCACCTTGTCAACGGCCCGTTTGTCGCGAGCGACGGACGATATCTGGGTCGTGGACGACGCACCGATCAGCGCCGCCGGTCTGAAACTCCCGGTGCGCATGACCGTCATTCGGCTGTCGAACGGCGATCTCGTGCTGCATTCGCCGGTGAGATATTCGCCGGCCCTCCGCGGTGAGTTGGAGCGGCTAGGCGCGATAAAGTACTTGCTCGCGCCGAATATCGGGCACTGGATGTTCCTGTCCGAGTGGCAGAGGGAGCTGCCGCAGGTGACAACGTTCGCGGCGCGCGGCCTTGCGGCGCGCAGGCAAATTCGAGCAGCACGCATCCGTATCGACAGAGAGATCGGAGACACGACGCCTGAGGAATGGAGGCCCGACCTCGAAGCCGTCTCGGTGAACGCTCCGATGTTCTCCGAGATCGAGCTGTTCGACAAGCGCAGCCGGACACTGATCCTGACGGATCTCGTGCAAAATCTCGATCCCAACGATCTCAGCGCGCCAAACGAGGCCGCGGCAAACCTCCTCGGCATTTCCAAGCCAAACGGAATGGCGCCAGTCTATCTGCGACTGCTGCTGCGCCTCGGCGGCCGTTCGGTGCGGTCCGCAGCCGAGCGGCTCATACGGCTGTCGCCGGAGCGGGTGATCTTCGCGCATGGGGACTGGTTCGAAGCGAACGGAACCGAGCGCCTTCGGCGATCCCTGCACTGGCTGCTTCCGGCGGGCGGCTCCGGATCTGAGCCGCGGCAAATGACTGGCACGCGCGTCGTCATAACCGGTGCCTCGAGCGGAATCGGGCGTGCTACGGCGCTGGCCTTCGCCGGCAAGGGCGCAAGCGTGGTCCTGGCGGCACGCCGTGCTGAAGTCCTGACGAGCCTCGCCGCAGAATGCGGGGCGCTCGGAGGTCGCGCATTGGCGATCCCGACCGATGTCACCGATGCAGAGGCGGTGCAGCGCCTGGCCCGAGAGGCCGAAGACGCCTTCGGTGGCATCGACGTCTGGATCAACAACGCCGGCACCGGCGTTTTCGGGGCTTATCAGGACGCGGATATTGCGCTTCATCGCCGAACGATCGAGGTCAATCTCCTCGGCACGATGCATGGCGCCTTCGCGGTGCTTCCGATCTTCCTGCGCCAGAACCGCGGCATCCTGATCAACAACATCTCGCTCGGCGGCTGGGCGCCTACGCCTTTCGCTGCGGCCTATACCGCGAGCAAGTTCGGCCTGCGGGGCTTCACCGCGAGCCTGCGTCAGGAGCTCAGGGCTCATCGCAACATCCATGTCTGCGGTGTCTTCCCGGCCATGGTCGACACGCCGGGCTTCGTCCACGGCGCCAACATGTCCGGCCGAACGCTCGATCCCGGTCCGCTGCTGTATCAGCCGGAGGACGTTGCCGAGACGTTCGTGAGCCTCGTTCGCGCACCCCGTGACGAAGTCGCCGTGGGCTGGCCGGCTCGTGCCGGCCAAATTGCCTACGCGATGGCTCCGCAGATTACCGAGAACATGGTGGGGGCCGCCTTCCGCTACCTGCTGTCGCGCGCGCGCCCCGCAAAGAGCAGTGAGGGCACCATGATCGAAGCTGGTCCGCAGGGCACGGCGGTCGATGGCGGTTGGCTGTCACGCAAGCAGCTTCCACCTGCCGATGTCATCAGTCAGGGGCTCGCGGTACTGGGACTAGCTGCGGGCGTGGCTCTCCTGGCTTCAGCAGTTGCGCGTCGCGCCGGCAGATCCGGACAAGGCGTCGCCAAGCACAAACAAGTCCTGCCGAGGCAGATCAGGGCAGCGCGTAGGCCCGCACGTAATCGCCGAGTTTAGTTCCGAACGAGCCGTGGCCGCCGTCGACCGTGACGACGTATTGCTTGCCGCCGGCCTCATAGGACATCGGCGTCGACTGGCCGCCGGCAGGAAGGCGGTCCTGCCAAAGCTGTCTGCCATCGCGAACGTCGAACGCGCGGATATAGTCATCCATCGTTCCCGTGATGAAGATGACGCCGCCCGCGGTGACGATCGGACCGCCCAGCATGGGAACGCCGAGCTTGAATGGCAGCGGCAGCGGGGCCTGATCGCGGATCGTGCCGATGCGATGTTGCCAGACCACTTTGTGCGACCTCAGATCGATCGCTGCGATGTTGCCCCATGGCGGAGCAAGGCAGGGGATGCCGAGCGGTGAGAGGAAAATGCCGAGATCAACGCCGTAGGGGGCGCCGTACATCGGCTGCACGCCCAGCTCGGTTCCTGGTGGATGCGCCGCATTCGGCGCGGCCGGATTGTCCTTCCCGCGCGCCACGAGCCGCGAGACGAAGGGAATCGATTGAGGGTTCGCGATCGCGATCTGGCGTTGTGGATCGACGGCGATGCCGCCCCATTCGAACATGCCGAAGTCTCCGGGAAACACCAGCGTGCCTTGTTCAGACGGCGGCGTGAACGGCCCCTCATAGCGCAGGCGCTTGAACTTGATCCGGCAGGCGAGCTGGTCGAACATCGTGCTGCCCCACATCTGCGCGTCCGTGAGTTTGCCGGAGGGGCGGAAGCTCAATTCCGAAAAAGGCTGGGTCGGCGATAGCCGATCTCCATTCGCGGCGCCCTGCGGCACCGGCTTCTCCGGTGCGGGCACCAACTGACGCCCGTCGCGGCGGTCGAGCACGAAGATGTCGCCGGTCTTGGCCGGGATGTAGATCGCAGGCGTCACGACGCCGTTAGCGCGCAAATCGACCAGACTGGGCTGCGACGGCATATCCATGTCCCAGAGATCGTCGTGCACGTTCTGGAACGACCAACGCAGTTTTCCGGTCGAGACATCGAGCGCAATCAATGCCGAATCGTAGCGCTCGTTTTCAGGCGAACGGCCGCCGCCCCAGATATCCGGAGAGCTCGAGCCGAGCGGGACATAGACGAGCCCGAGCTTCTCGTCGACCGCCGAAATGCTCCACGAATTGGGTGAACCGGCTGTAAAATGATGCGAGGCCGAAGGCATTTCGTTCGGATCGGAGTTGCCGGCATCGAACGCCCAGATCAACCGTCCGGAATAGATGTCGAAGCCGCGGATCACGCCCGACGGCACGCGATCGGAATAGTTGTCGATCACCGCGCCGCCGACGATCAGCACCTTGTCCGTGACGACGGGCGGCGAGGTGCCCTCGTAAAAGCCGAGCGTCTGGATCTCGCTGCCTTGCTTGAGATCGATCTGTCCCTGGTTGCCAAAACTCTCGCAAGGCGAGCCGCTCTGCGCATCGAGCGCGAACATCCGTCCGTCGTTGGTCGGGACGAAAATGCGCGCCGCACAATCGCGCGGCGCCGGCGTGCCGTCGGCAGTTACCGCGCCGGGCATGGTCGCGTGATAGGATACGCCGCGGCAGGTCATGTGCTGGAACGCCTTGTTGTGCTGGACCTGCGGGTCAAACTTCCAGCGCAATCTTCCGGTCGCGGCTTCGAGCGCAAACACGATCTGGTGCGGCGAGCAGGTGTAGAGGAGATCGCCCACCTTGAGCGGCGTTGCCTGGTTGGTGATCTCGTCGGGGTCATCAGGGCCCTTGTGGTCACCGGTGCGGAATTCCCAAGCGAGCTTGAGCTTCTCGACGTTGTCCTTGGTGATCTGGCTCAGCGACGAGAAGCGCGTACCGAAGGCGCTGCCGCCGTAGGCCGTCCAGTTCTGCCCGGCGGCAGCGGGCTGGTCCGGTTCGGGAGCCGCGATGGCCCCGGTTGTTTCGCCCTCAGGTATCGTGCCGGCAAGATCGCGGCGATCACTCGTCAAGGAAGTGCCGACGACGATGGCTGCGGCTATCAACACAAGGCCAAGCGCCCATCGCGCTGCGCGCAAGCGAGGCGCCAGGCGGGAGGCAATGAAGGGCAGCATCAGCCACAGGCCAAGCGGCACGAGCACATCGCCGCGCGGCGCCAGCGACCAGAAATCGAAACCCACTTCCCAGATCGCCCAGGCAATCGTTCCCGCCAGCAGCGCGGCATAGGTCCAGAGCGCCTCGGCGCGACGGCGCGCGAGCAGCCAACTCGTGAGCAGAAGCATGATGCCCGCGATCAGATAATAGACCGAGCCACCCAGGGCCGCGAGCCAGGCACCGCCAGCCAGGAGGCCCAATCCCATGATGGCGACGACCACAATGGTGATGGCCAGCAATGGCGCCTCACGGAACCAGTTCGTTGAACGATGCGTCGATGTCATGATGGTCACTTCAGCGTATAGAGAAAGGCCGCGATGTCCCGCGCGTCCTTCTGCGGGATGCCCATTCGCGGCATGGCATTGCCCGGCAACGCCCGCTGTGGATCCTCGATCCAGTCGGCCATGTTGTCTGGCGAGTTCTGGATGTAGCCGGCGATGTAGCTTCGCGTGCCGATCCGATGCAAGGGTGGGCCGACATTGCCTTCGGCGCCGGCGATACCAGGAATATCGTGACAGCCGCCGCAGTGGTACTGCTTGACGAGGTCGGCGCCACGGCGCGCGTCGCCCATGAAATTGTCCGGGCCCGCAGCGTTGCAGGCGGCGCCTGTCGTGGCCAGCAGTGTAGTGACCAGCAATTTCGCGATCGGATTTGCCATTGCTGCTCCGCTCGGCCGGTCAGGGCTTCTGGCCGAAATTGAAAGACTTGGTGGCAGACCAGGGATCGGTCGTGGAGACCTGCTCGCTCGGGACTTGCTCGACCTCGGGCGATGGCAGATTCGCAGAAAAGGTGCGGCCCCATTGGTGGCTCGGCTCGTTGCTGATCTTACCGATATAAGTGACGAGATCCCAGATCACGCTGTCGGGCAATACGCCGCCCCAGGCTGGCATTCCGTTCGGCCGCCCCTGGTAAATCGAGAGAAAGATGTTCTCGGGCTGCGAGCCGTAAGTAAAGTTGTTGTTGCTCAGTGCCGGACCCATGCCGCCGCCGCCATTGGGTGCGTGGCAGCCGATGCAGTTGAAGTTGACATAGTAGGTCATCCCGCGCTGCTCCGCATTGGGATCGCCCTGCACAGGATTCTTGATTTGCGGCGGGTCCGGCTGCGCGCCGGGATGGAGGTGACTGACCGGGACCTGCATGAAGACGCCGGGCCTACCATTGCCGACGCTGCCACCGAAATTCGGGCGGGGAGACAGCGTCGGCATCTGCGCCTCCTGCGACTGCGGCAAAGTCTGCTGGGCCAGCCCCGCGCCATTCGGCACGACCACCAGCAGCAACGATAGGGCGCTCGCGCGCAGTACTGGACCAGACATCACTCATGTCCTCCCGATGCCGTGACCGGCAGCTCGACCAGAGGTACGCCGTAGCTTCGCAGCAAGGCGTTGATCTCGGATCGGTGCTCGTCGATGAAGGCATTGAGTCGGTCGCGCAGGGCGTGGTCACCTTTGCGCACGCCCATCGCGATGGCGAACTGGAATTGCTGGGGCGCAAAGCGCTCGTAATCCCTGATCGGCGTAACCGTCAGCGGCACCGGAGAGCGCTGCGCGAAATAGCCGCCCAGCGGCCCCCATGCGGCGGCGACATCGAGGCTGCCGCTTTCGACGGCTTCGATCAGGCGCCCGGGCGGATCGGCCTGGCGATAGTCACCGTAGATGGAATACCCGCGAACATTATCAACGATGCCCTGGTCGCCGAGCGCCTGCGCCGGCGGGGGATTGTTGCCGTCATCGCCGATCAGATGCACGCCGATCGCGAGGTGATGCAAGCGCGGATCGAGCAGGGACGAAAGGTCAAGGTGCTGGTCCTGCCGCGTGACGAACACGTAGCTCGAGCGATAATAGGGCCTGGTCGTCTCGACGAGATCATAGCCGGACGGCACGCCCATGACGACATCGCATCTGCCGGCTTTCAGTGTGTTGCGGAGGAAGCCGCGGCGCTGCGCCCACCAGGTGTAGGAGACCTGCAGGCCTAAATGCTCGGCCACCATGGCCGCGAGCCTGTTCTCGAATCCTGCTTCGGCGCTGTTCGAGAACGGCAGATTGTTGGGATCGGCACAGACGCGAAGCCCGCCCTCCGTGGCCGGCGCAGCCGTGGTCGCGAACGCGAGAAGAAGCCCAAGGGTGAAGCCGAGGCGATTACTTGGAAGGCGCATGGCTGGTGTCCTCACCAAACGCGCCGCCGAGCTTGAATACCAGCAGCTCACTCCCGCCCGCGGTATAGAAGGGCAGGTCCTGGGTGGCGCCGGTGAAGCCCAGTGCGGCGTTGCGCACGCGCTGATCGACCTCCGCATTGGCGACGACGCCCGGCCAGCCGCCGACGCCCGACAGGATCGCGACGTATTGCTGTCCGTCGGAGCCGCGATAGGAGATCGGTTGGCCGATGAAGCCGGAGCCGGCACGGAATTGCCAGAGCACGTGCCCGTCCTTGGCATCCACTGCCTTGAACAGGCGATCCATGGTGCCGTAGAAGGCGACATCGCCTGCTGTGACCAGTGCGCCGCTCCAGACCGGCAGCTTCTCGTGAATCTCCCAGACTTTCTTGCGCGCGATCGGGTCCCAGGCCATGAACTCGCCGCGATAGCCGCCGGGGCCGGCATACATGTCTACGTCTGCACCGACGTAGGGCGTCCCGGCGATGTAGCCGACTTGAGAAGCCTTGAAGCTCATGCAGAGATGCTGATGGGGCACATAGAGGAGTTTTGTGCGCGGCGACCACGCCGTCGGTTGCCAATCCTTGGCGCCCGGCGCGCTCGGGCAGATGTTCTCGACCGTCTTGCCGACAAGCGGCGTCTTCTCCTCGTTCGGGATAATCTTGCCGGTCTTCAGATCGACGCCCTTGTAGCTGTTGACGAAGTCATACGCGTCCGCCGAGATCACCTCGCCGGTGGCGCGGTCCATGACGTACATATAGCCGTTGCGGCCGGGGTGGATGAGAACCTTGCGCGGCTTTCCGTTCAGTTCGAGCTCGACGAGCACGTTCTCGTTGATCTCGTCGTGGTCGAACAGATCGTGCGGGTTGATCTGGTAGGCCCATTTAGCGCGACCGGTATCGGGATCGCGGGCAAAGATTGTCGTGCTCCAGAGATTGTCGCCGCTGCGCTGGTTCGCATTCCAGGGGCTAGGGTTGGCCGTGCCGTAGTAGATCAGGTTCAGCTCGGGATCGTAGGAGATCCAGCCCCAGACTGTGCCGCCACCAATCTGCCAGCGGTCGGCGGGCCAGGTCTTCACGCCGAGATCCTTGCCTTTCAGGCTGTCGTAGTACGGCTTGAAATCGTCTCCGATCAGCACGTCCTTGTCGGGACCTGTCGAATAGGCGCGCCACGTGATCGCGCCGGTGGTCTCGTCGAGTGCGGTGACCCAGCCGCGCACGCCCATCTCGCCGCCGCTGTTGCCGACAAGGATCTTGCCCTTCACCACCACGGGAGCCATCGTGATGGTCTCGCCCTTGTTGATCTCGCCGAGCTTCGTGTGCCAGAGCTCTTTGCCGGTCTTGGCATCGATGGCGACGGTATGGTTATCGAGCGTGTTGAGGATAATCTTGCCATTGTCGAAAGCGAGTCCGCGATTGACGACGTCGCAGCAGGCAACGCCCGCGGCAGCGGGCTCCGGCTTCGGCGCGTAGGACCATTTCAATTCACCGGTCGTGGCATCGAGTGCGAACACACGGTTAGGGTAGGGGCCCGCATAGGGGCCGACCACATACATGGTGCCGTCCACCACGAGCGGCGCCGCCTCCTGACCGCGATCGGCGCCGACCGAGAACGTCCATGCGAGCTGCAGCCGCGATGCATTGGAGGCGTTGATCTGGTCGAGTTCGCTGTAGCGCGTGTTGGCGTAGTCGCGCGCCGCCATCGGCCACTGGGCCGGGTCTTTCATGCGGTTGGCGAGATCGCTCTGTGCTGACGCGGACGACAGCACCGCGCAACTGGCGCAAAGAGCACAAAGGATGCCCGGAAACAGGCCCAGCAAACGCGTGAGACCACGCACTAACATATGTAAACATCTCCACGGCAGTGACGAGGCCGTGCTGCGTTGCAGGCCGGTTACGAACCTACAAACGTTCCGCCTTCGCTTGGTTCCAAAATGGTGAGATCGACGAGCTATCTCACGACGTTGCCGGATACGCCGGCGCCGAGGTCAACTGCGATCTGATCTTCCTTGCCGTTACACTTCGGGTGACCAAATCCAGACGGACTTTTGCCGTCAGGTCCGATGTCAAAGATGATCGCGTCCTTCATGTTGGGGCTGACGCCGGCCGGCACGCGGTCGAGCCCGAGCTGGTGACGCACGCGCCAGGCCACATTGTGATCCGCGCAGGAACTGTCACCGCTCACACCCAGCGCCCCGGCCACGCCGTTGCCGTCATAGAGCGCCAGCCCGCCTCCGAACACGATGGTGCCGCCGACCGGCTTGCCCACCATCGGATCCTGGGCCGTGCCGAAGTTGTCCGGAGATCCGGTGTACAAGGCTTCCGGGGATGGCGGGTTGCCGAGTGCCGCGCCGAACAGGAACCCGCCGGGCTGCGCACCGGCATAGAGATTGGCCGTCGCCATCGCCTTGTCCTTCAGGCTGAATGCATTCGCCGTGTTGGCCTTCTCGGCCGCGATGGCCCGGCTGCCCAGCCACTGGTCGTCGACCTTGCCGCCGCTGTAGGCAATTGCGCAGACGACGCCCTGCCGATTGACGACGGCAGCCCATTCGTTGTTGTCGAGACCTCCGTTGCTCGGGCCGCCGCCCGGCTTGACACTCTTCTTGAGGATATCCGCGAGCTTGTCATGGTCGACCGGGCACGACACCCCCGGCCGGGGTTGATCCTGCGCGTTCAAGACTGCAGGCATCACGAATGTCGCGGTGAGGATAGCCGTTGCCGCTATGAGCGATCGTTTTTCCATGTGGCCTCCGTGGAGTGTCGCAGTCGGCAGGCGAACGTTCGAAGAGAAGTTGCGGTTCCTATGCAGCGTCGCTCAGCCCGGATGTTGAAGGAGCAGGCGCGTCCCCCCACCGTTTGCGATCAGCCACCGGTGAGCGAAGAACAAAGCCGCGCCGGTATAGAGGATGCCCATGGGCACCCACATCAGGATGCCGGCGAGTTGCTGGTCCTCAAGTGCCGAAAGGCCGAATTCACCGGCGAGGGTGCCCTGGCCTGGGATCCAAAGCCGCGGCGACACGGTCAGCAGAGCGCCGAGCACCCCCGAATGCAAAATCGTGATGAACAGGCAAGCGACAGCGATGCCATCGCGAATTCGTGTGCTGCGGCCCTGACCGCGGCCATGCAGCAGCACCCACCAGAACAACAGCGCGGTTGCAAAGAAGCTGATGTGCTGGAGACGATGGATCGCCGTATTCTCGAGCGCCCACGCATACAAGGGCGGTGCGTGCCAGACCCAGAGCGCTGCGCCGTGGAGGATGGTCGCGCTCATCGGATGGCTCACAAGCCGCCACGGCCACGCCAGTATCGGCAGATTGAGCACGCGACCCGCCGCAGGGCGGAGCCGGGCCGGCAGGCTCCACAGCAGCGGACCATTGATCCGGGCGAACGCCATCAGCGGTGCCGCGACCACCATCAGGAGTTCGTGCTCGACCATGTGCGCGGTGAACAGACGCTCGCCGAGCCAGTGCAGCGGCGAGGTCACGGCGAGCGCGGCCACCAGCCATCCGGTCCAGAATGCGGCCACCTGGCGGAAGCTGACGCCGTGGCCGCCGCCCGCATGATGCCAGAGCCGCTGCGTTCCGACATAGAAGGCGATACCGACGGCATAGAGCGGGGCCATGAGCCAGGGATCGTAGCTCCACAGCGAGCCGGGATCGACCTCCGATAGTCCGTGCGCGGCGGCCGGTCCCGCGAGCAGCGCAAGCAGCAGTGCTGCAAGGCTCAGCGCAGGCATGGGCTGATCATGAGCGAGGCGGCGAACTGGTTCGCAATCACCAACGCAAACAGCACGCCGGAGCCGACGCCAAGCCAGGCCATGAACGTTCGTGGCCCGCCACCCCGCGCATCGGCCCATTCAGCCCCCGCGCCGCGCCGAACCGCGCGGGCCGAAATGACAGTGCCTGCGAGGGCGACGATAGCCAGAACCGCACTCATGATCGTGCCGCTGATCCTGGTCTGTTCGCAGGAGAAGTGCGCGAGCACGTAGGCGCCCTGCAAATTGATACCCCACGCGATGGGCCCAAGCGCAACGCCGGCCCAGTAGAGCAGTCTGGATTGTTGATCGGTTGCGGTCATAGGCGTGGCACCCAATCCAGCAAGACATAGAGCGGCAGCCAGGCGAGCACGACGAAGTTCCAATAAAACACGTTGTCGGTCACGTCGCTGAACCGGCGCGGTTTCGCATGACGCGTGAACATCAACACTGCCAGCACGACCGTGTCGCCGACATCGGTGGCAAGGTGGGTCGTGTGCAGCCCCAGAATGAGCCATACGATCGAGCCGTAGGCTGAATTGTCCCAGCGGGTGTTGAGATGTGCGAACTCGAAGCCGCGCAGCACTAGCAGCGCGATGCCGATCAGGGCCATCACGATGAGACCGATCCGCACCTTCGCGAGATCCTGGCGGTGCGCGGCGCGGTTGGTGAACTCGTTGGGAATGATGCTCAACACATAAATCACGGTCTCGACCGTCCCCGGCCAGAGATCCGGCGGGGAGGCTCCGATCGGCCAGCTCGGGTTAACTGCGTAGAGATAAAGGTACGCGCCGATTGCAACGGCAAAGCCCATGCCTTCGAGGGCCATGAAACCCATGGCGCCCCACCACGGGCCACTGCGCGGGCCGTAGCCGTAAGTCGGCAGGTCCGAGACGTCGTGGACGATGGTCTGTCTCACTCCTCGTCCTCCTTGCTGCCGCTCGGCCAGAACCAGCCGATCAAAGTCACGGCCATCGGCGGCGTGCCCCAGAGCACCGCCCAAGGCGTGAAGATCGATCCGATGAAGAAGATCGTCGTTGCGATGGCTGTGAGCAGGGGCCAGATGCTCGGCTCGGGCGAAGCCTCGCGGATCTGGGGCTCGGCTTCCGCAAGCGAGGTCAGCAGGACCTCGCGCCGCTCGGCACTCAGACCCGCGACCACAGACAGGCTCTCGCTATCGGCCCACAGCGGATCGCGGTGCTTGACAACCGGAATGCGGTCGAAGTTCTGCGGCGGAGGCGGCGACGAGGTCGCCCATTCCAGCGTCGAGGCATTCCAGGGATTGTCGCCTGCAAGCGCGCCTTTGCGAAGGCTGTAGATCACATTGGCCAGAAGAACCGCGAAGCTAAACGCGAAAACGAGAGCACCGCCGCTGGACACGAGGTTCAGGTGCGCCCAGTCCATGTCGGCGGTATAGGTGTAGACCCGGCGCGGCATTCCGATCAGCCCAAGGATGTGCATCGGGAAGAAGGCGACGTTGAAGCCGATGAAGGCCAGCCAGAAATTCCAGCGTCCGAGTCTTTCGCTCAGCATGCGGCCTGCGATCTTGGGAAACCAATAGTAGACCGCGCCGACCAGCGGGAAGACTGCGCCGCCGATCAGGACATAATGGAAGTGGGCCACGACGAAATAGGTGTCGTGCACCTGGGTGTCGATCGGCACCGAGGCGACCATCACGCCGGACAACCCGCCGAGCACGAAGATGACGATGAAGCCGATCACGAACAGCAGCGGCGTCCGGTACACCGGACGTCCATCCCAGAGCGTTGCCAGCCAGCAGAAAATCTGCAGCCCGCTCGGCACCGCGATCAGCATGCTGGAGGCCGTGAAGAGGGCCGCGCCGAGTTGGGGCAGGCCCGTGACGAACATGTGGTGGACCCAGAGGCCGAACGACAGGAAGCCGGTCGCGATCAAGGAGAGGATCACGACGGGATAGCCGATCACCGGCCGCCGCGCGAACGTCGCGAGGATCGCCGAGACCATTCCCGTACCCGGGATGAAGATGATGTAGACCTCGGGATGGCCGAAGAACCAGAACAGATGCTGCCAGAGCAGGGGATGCCCACCCGATGAGGAGTCGTAGAAGCGCGTATTGACGAGCCGATCAAGGATCAGTGACGTCGATGCGACCATGATCGACGGCATCGCGAACATCACAAGGAAGGCCGTCACCAGCATGGCCCAGACGAACAGGGGAATGCGGTCGAGCGTCATGCCGGGCGCGCGGAGCTTGAACACGGTGACGACGATCTCCACGGCGACTGCGAGCGCCGCGACCTCGGTAAAGGTGATCATCTGTGCCCAGACATCGGCCCGCTTCGTCGGTGTGAACTGCAGGCTCGAGAGGGGAACGTACGAAAACCAGCCGACATCGGGACCGACGTTGAACAGGAACGAGATCCACAGAAAGCAACCGCCGAACAGAAACATCCAATAGCTGAAGGCATTCAGGCGCGGAAACGCGATGTTACGCGTGCCGACCATCAACGGCACCAGATAGACGGCGAACGCCTCCATGACCGGGACGGCGAACAGGAACATCATCGTCGAGCCGTGCATCGTGAAGACCTGATTGTACTTGTCGGCGGAGAGAAACGTCTTCTCCGGCCCGGCAAGCTGAACACGCATCAGGATCGCGAGAATGCCGCCGAGAAGCAGGAAGGCGAATGCGGTCAGGATATAGCGGCGTCCAACGACCTTGTGGTCGACCGACATGAGCGCACCGACAAGTCCAGACGGCGTGCGCCACACCCGCTCGAGCTGCATCGAAAGCTGCAGGCCGTTCAGGACGTCGTCCCGCAACTCATTTGGTTCAGCGGCCATGCTCACTTGAGCTGCTCCAGATAATGAATGATCGCGATCATTTCGTCCGATTGCAGCGGCATCTTCGGCATCAGATTGCCGGGTTTGATGTGCTGGGGATCGGCGATCCAGGCGCCGAGCGTGGCCGACGTATTCGGCAACGTTCCCGCCGCGATCGTCGTGCGGCTGCCGATATGCGTGAGGTCCGGACCCAGCTGCCCGCCGGCCATCGTACCGCTGATGTTGTGACACAGTGCGCAGCCGCGCGCCCGGAACAGAGCTTCACCCTGCTTGCCGAGTTGATCGGTAGGGCTGTTCGCGCTCTGGTTTTCATGATCGCGCCAGCGCCCGAACTCGTCGGGCGACATCGCGATCACGGCGAACGCCATATGGGCGTGCTGGATCCCGCAGAACTCGGCGCATTGCCCGCGATAGATGCCCGCGTTCTTCGCCGTGAATTGCAGCTCGTTCTTCTGCCCGGGGATCAAGTCCATCTTGCCGGTCAGGCTGGGCACCCAGAAGCTGTGGATCACGTCGGCGGATTCCAGCTCGACTTTCACCGGCTGGCCGGTCGGGATCCGGATCTCGTTGGCGGTCACGAAACTCTGGTGCGGACTGTCGGCTTCATAGCGAACCTCCCACCACCATTGATGGCCGATGATCTTCAACGTGAGGGCATTCTCGTCCTTGGCGAAGACGGTGCGTTGTCCGGCATAGCTGACGAAGGAGAGACCGAGCACGACGACGGTGGTCGCAATCCCAAGCGCCAGGACGACGCGCCCGGAGCGTTGTTCGAAGGGCTGGTGGAGGTCCAGCGGCTGATCGGCTGTGCGCTTCCGGCGTAATAGCCCCAGGCCCAGAACGATGACGACGGCGGTCCAGACGATCGCCGCGACAATGAGGAAGATGAATAGCGTATGCCGAATCTGCTCAGACTGCAGCCCTTGATGGTCAAGCGCCGACTGCTGGCCCGCGCACGCAGCAAGCGGCCAGGTCATGCACAACACCAGAACCCTTGGCACCCAGACCTGCATTGACGCTTTGTCGCACTCCGCTTCACAGGCGGAACCGGGCAGGCCTACAAAGGTTCCTATGCGCTAACCGGAACAGTTGGCCGAAGAAGGACATGTCCGACATCGATCATCGGGCTAGAATGGCCAGCCCTTCACGGCGATCACGATCGCCGCGTCGCCAGCGGCCATCAGCAGCAGGACGGCGAGACCGGCGATGACCGCGCCCGGCTGGGCAAGCACGCGCAGCTGTCCAAGCATTTGTTGGCTCCAAAACGCAGCAATGCCGCGATGCGCCTGAGGGTTCCTGCAGGTCTGCCGGGGGTTGACATGCGAGCGCCGGAACGAAGACTCGAGATCGCGCGCTCCTGCGACGAATTTGAGGGTTCACGTGCCGCGCTATCATTTCGATCTGGTCGACTCCAAGACCGTTGCAGACGAGGGAGGTGCTGAATTACCCGACGACATCATGGCGCTGGATGTTGCCGAGGAGATCGCGAGGAGACTTCTTGCGGAGCGTCCCGAACTCAGGAATCGTCATTTTTCCATCCTGGTCACGAACGAGGAGGGTGAGGAGATCGGGAAAGTGCCCCTGGATGTCCTGCACTGAAGACCATCCAAGACGGTGCACAGATTGCATCGAATCACCTAAAGGTTGCTTTTGGGAATCTCGCTCTGAACGCGCCATGAATCGTCAGGAACGCCGGGCTGCTGCTCGAGAATCTCGCAAATCCAAAGGCCGCGCAGATTCTACCACACCGGTCGCTGCGCTTTTTGAGTCTGGGTTCGTCCACATGCGAGCCGGACAATTTCGCGACGCGGAGGTCTGTTGCCGCCAGGCTATTGCACTGGACGCCAACCACGCAGACCCGCTCCACTTGATGGGTTTACTATCCCAACAGGTCAAGCGCTATGACCACGCACACCAGTGGATTTCTCGCGCAATACGACAGGATCCCAAGCCAGTATACTTCCTCAGCCTTGGAATCGCCTTTCTGTCGCAAGGAGATCACAACGAGGCGCTGAAGGCCTTCGATAAGGCGCTCGAGCTGGGATTAGACGATCCCAGTCTGTGGCTGTCTCACGGCCAGACCCTGGTGAAACTGGAACGACCTGGCGACGCTCTGATCAGCTTTCAGCACGCGCTCAAGCTCAGTCCACAATATTGGGAGGCTGCGAACCAGTGTGGGATCCTTCTCCATCAACTGGGGCGAACCGAGGAGTCGCTTTCATATATCAACATATGCAACCAGTTGCGGCCAAATCACCTTCCAACCCTGCAACAGAGAGCCGCATTGCTGCACGGCTTGAAGCGGTTCGAGGACGCACTAGCGATCTGCCGCGATGCGTATGAACTCGACCCCGACAACGCCAACATCTGCAATAATCTCGGTATTGCACTAAGATTTTTGATGAGGAATCGTTGCAATGGTTCGACCGGGCCTTGGAGCTTCAATCAGACTTCGGAGATGCGCTTCACAATAAGGCCGTCGCGCTGACCAAGATGCATAAATTCGAGGAGGCTTTCGCGATTTATGATCGCCTAAAAGCTTCTGATCCAAACGACGTCATGGCAGATTTGGGAATTGCGCATCTTCATTTGTTAATGGGAGACTTCGAGGCAGGTTGGACTGGCCGCGAGGTGCGTTGGAAGAGTTCTACTCTTGGAGGGGATTATGCAAAAGTCCAGCAGCCCATTTGGCTTGGAAACGAGAGTCTCGAAGGCAAGACGATCTTGATCGCTGCGGATGAAGGCTTAGGGGATACAATTCAGTTCGTCCGCTACGTTCCTATGGTGGCGAGGCTAGGCGCTCAAATTATCCTTGTCGTTCAGGATGCGCTGCATTCTCTCTTGTCGCGTTTTTCGGGCATTGCTCAGTGCATACCCTTGTCGGCGAGTAGTCACCTGCCGGCCTTCGATTTTCATTGCCCAATCATGAGCTTGCCGTTGTCGCTCAAGACGAAGCTGGAGTCTATCCCGTCTGCTATCTCGTATCTTCCCAATCCGCCAAGAGCTCGCGTGCGCGCTTGGAAAGAACGACTCGGCCCTCATCACAAGTTTCGCGTGGGGCTAGTATGGTCAGGAAACCCGGAGCATCTTGACGATTACAATCGGTCGATACCATTGCGAACCCTCTCAAGTGTCCTGGATGTCAGCGCCACCTTCGTCAGCCTCCAGAAGGATCCGGGATCGGACGACAGAAAGGCTATGCAAGAGCGCCCGGGGCTTCTCGACTTCAGTGACGACCTAACCGATTTCGTAGAGACTGCGGCCTTAATCAAGTGTCTTGATCTCGTTGTCGCGGTAGACACCAGTGTTGCACATCTCTCCGCCTCGCTAGGACGGCCGACATGGGTTCTGTTACCTTACACTCCGGATTATCGCTGGTTGCTCGATCGCGACGATAGCCCTTGGTATCCGACCATGCGCCTGTTTCGACAGACGTCATCCCGAGATTGGCGAGAGGTGCTCGACCAAGTGCGAAGCGAGCTCAGACTTCGGACCTTTTTATTCGAAGGATTCCAGGCATCCGCGGCGTTCGAGAACCCTTTTCGTTAGGCGGATAGCAATGCTCTCTCTTGCCCGCCGTGATTTTTATTCCGGTTGAACTGGCCACCCGTTCAGGCGAAGGATGCCTGCGAGCCGCTTCAAGACAGGAGGGCACACGCTCATGTTTCACCTTATCGAATGTGAGTTAGGCGTTTAAAATATTACGACGATCGCTTTTCCGTGGCCCCCATGATGGATTGGAGCGAGAGTCCAAGTCTTTCAGATAATTAGAAGGCGGCGTGTGCACGACGTGTGCACCGGGAGATCCAGAAAAATCCATTAGGCGCAAGCCTGCAGGGCCTGCCCTTTCATGCCAATGAAACAGCCTTGCCGTTCGGAAGCTTTTGACGCGAAGCAGGCCTGCGAACGATGCTACTTGCCTTCGTTCCAGATATCGGTGGCGAGCTTCCAATCATTTCCGACCTTTTCCCAAACCACGACATATTTTCCAGTCACTTCCTGTGGTGTCGGTCCCTTGGTCTTCAGCACGAAGGTGCCGATCTCGCGTGCCGCCATAGGGCCAAGCGGCTTAACGTCAACGGTGGTAAGTTTCGGATCGCCAACTTGCTCCGCCATGCCTTTCCACATTGTCTCGATGGCTGCTCGGCCCTGCACCATCGCGGAGCCGGGCGGGAATGCAGTCGCATCCGTGCTGTAGAGTGACCCAATTCCAGAGAAGTCGCCCTTGTTGAACATTTCAATCCATTTGGCGTTGATCGCTTCAATTTCGGCCTTCTGAGCGGATGCTAGGCCGGTCAACGAAATCACGAATGCGATCACCAGTGCTATGCTGCGCATGATCATCTCCAATTCTGATGTAGATACGAATGCGAGCGGCAATTGTCCTGACGTCCGTGGATGCGCTGAACGCCGCATCCCAGACCGCGTTTGGCGCAACAGCAACTCCGGAGGACTACCGTCAACAACATTGACAGGTAAGAACAAGGCCGCACCGGTGCGATCGAGCGACGAGGTTGATTGCTCGTTATCGAACGTTCACCGATAGAGTGACAGGCCGCAAGCCACCGGTCCAACAAAGAGCGTTCCCATGTTGCTGAACGTCGTACTTCGACTGAGAAGGGAGAAGTGCCGCTCTTGATGTGCCTGATCGCATTCTGCCCTTGAGGCGCGGTCAATACTCCGACAAGGGATCGCCTTGTAGCGATGTGATGGAAGCCCGCACCGCACCTCGTGGAGATTAGTAGCCGAGCATCAAGCGGCCGCCCCGGCGCGTCTTGTGGCGGGCAGTCTTACAGGCGGACACCGGTTGTAGCAAACGCTTGGGCAACGGGTTTCTGCACCTGATCCAAGAGCGCCATTGCTGCAATTGCGATCACAACGGCTGCAGCGCAACCGAGCAGAAAAGCCTTCATGCGCGAACTCCATCATTTACAAGCCGTACTCATCTTACGATGCCGCTTCCTGTGAGTAACTGTGGCGAACGATCTCAAGCTCGCCCGCAGTTGCTGCCGGCTCTAGGGGCTCTTAAAAACCGGGTCGATCGAAAATGCATCGCTCATCAACCCCAGCGATTGAAGGTCGGCGCTTTGCAAGTCCACTTCCAATATGACGAGGAGCAGCATGAGCACGACAACCGTAAAAGCGAGCAGAGGCGAGGCTTCTCGGGTAGCTGGCTCTGGAGCGATCAAGAACACGCGCATGGCGCGTAGCCATGAGATCATCCGCAGCAATGGCCTCGATTGCCCCAGCATGCCTTCTTCCTTGACATGACGAGCAAAAACCAAGGCTAGGACTCGCGCTGCCGCGATTCAAGGGAAGATTGCGGGCGGCGGGCGAACTGACGCAGTGCGCGTCGAGGAACGGATTCCGATCCTTCCTCGTTGAAGCTTGCGCCCCAGAAGGAGGATCTGGCCGTGAAGGCACTGACATCCATACTATGCCTGGCAGCGGTCGTGGTCTTCGATAGTGCGCTCGCCCAATCCCGTCAGACGGGGGCGCCTGCGCCACAGACGGTTCCCGAAGAGAGGGGCCAGCCGCAGCCACAGGGCTGGACCGGCCCGGTTAATACGGGTTCGGGCGGCGCGCCCGCCGAGAGTCCACAGGGCCAGAGCCCGCCCGGGATGCAGGCGGCGCCCGAGGGCTCGTCCAAGAAAGTCGTGGCGCCGGAGAAGTAAGCGCGGTGCCGCGGACGGGCATTCTTGACGGCATAGAGTGACCATGGCTGGCAGTGATTGATGCGATGGGCTTCGTGCGCCCGGGTTGCCGCAACCCTCCTGGAGATTGTTGCTGCGTCAGCGGCGCACGCGCAGCTTGCGGGTCACGGCGGCCCCGTCCGTGCGCTCGCCGTCTCGGCTGATGGCGACAGCCTGTTGTCGGGCAGCTTCGACACTTCCGTCATCCGCTGGTCGCTTAAGACCAACGCGGCGGGCGAGGTGCTAAGGTATCATGCGGACGCCGTTAACGCCGTTGCTTTCCTGCAGGACGGCCGCATGGTCACCGCGGGGTCCGACGCCCGGCTGGCGGTATGGACAGCCGGCCGCCAACAGCCTGATCAAGTGCTCGAGGGGCATACCGCTCCCGTCGTGGCAATCGCCGTGGCGTCGGACGGATCGAGCCTCGCCTCGGCCTCTTGGGACCATAGCGTGCGCCTTTGGTCGTTGGCTGATGGCGCCGCCCGGGTGCTCGAAGGTCACGCGCAGAATGTGAACGGTGTGGCCTTCGCTCCAGGCGGCATGTCGCTCGTTAGCGTCGGCTATGATCGTGCGTTGCGCATCTGGCGCTTGCCCGAGGGCCGGCCTGAGACGGTGGAATTGCCAGCGCCATTGAACGCCGTCGCCATCGCGCCCGATGGCGAGATCGTCGCGGCAGGGGCTGACGGCAAGCTGCGCATGCTGACGAGGGACGGAGAGCTGGAGGGCCAGGTGGCCGCGGGCTTGGCACCGATCGTCGCTTTGGCGCTTTCCGATGATGGGATGCTGATCGCCGCGGCAGGCATCGACGGCACGGTTGCCATTGTGCAGCGCAAGTCGCGGAGTGTGTTGCGGACACTTGTGGGACCGGGTTTCCCCTTCTGGTCCGTCGTGTTCCTGCATGATGCGGCAACGCTCGTGACCGGAGGTGCGGACGGAAAGATCCGGCGCTGGAACGTGCATACCGGTGAGCCGGTCGGCTCGAATCTGTTCGGGACATCAGCGGATCCGCTGGCCGCTTATGCGGGCGATCACGGCGCCGATGTTTGCCACACGCTGTCGGACAAGGAGCCGCAACGTGCAGGGCCAACGCTTGCCGGATTGTTCGGACGGAAAATCGCCTCGCTCTCGGGCTATCGGTTTTCCGAGGCGCTCAAGACGATGGTCGTCTGGAGCCCCGAGACCGTCGCAAAGCTGTTTGAAGTCGGGCCCAACGCCTACACGCCGGGAACGAAGATGCCGGAGCAGCGCATCGGATCGGCCGAAGACCGCCGGGCGTTGACCGACTTCCTGGCCCGGGCGACCTCGCAATAGGCGAGGCCCTAACCTGGACGAGGGACGTCGCGCCTACGTCTTGCTGTCCGGCCGGCGCAAATAATCCTCGGTGGTTCGGGGCGGCGCGCGTTCGGGCACGCCCTCAAACGGATCGAACCGCTGTTCGCTCATCACGATCACACGGCAATCCGCGCACATCCTGACGGCGTCGAGGCGCTTGGTGCCGGCCGGATACATCCAATGCCGGCCCTCGAGCTTGGCCACTATGCGATCGATCGTGCTCTTGACGCCGAACGGCGCGCCGCAGCGGATGCAAAGGGCAGGCTCTTCCTCCTTGATCACAATCGCCGGCGCGCGGCCTGCGCGGAAATCGATCTGGGGCTTCAGCGTGATGACCTTCTCGGGACAGGTGCTCTGGCAGAGGCCGCATTGCACGCAGGCATCCTCGACGAATTTGAGCACTGGACGGTCGGGATCGTCGCGGAGCGCGCCCGTCGGGCAAACGGAAACGCAGGACAGGCACAGCGTGCATCCACCGGTATCAACACTCACCGCGCCAATCGGAGCGCCCTGAGGCAAGGCAATGACGTCGACCGGCTTCGGTGCGAGCCGATGCAGTTCGCTCAACGCGAAGCGAAGCAGGTCGCGCCGCTTGCCGACTGTCTTGAAGGTCGCAGGCGTGTTCACCGCAGCAAGCTGCTCGATGCTCCTCAGTTGCTCCAGCATCGAATCCGGATCGTCAGTTTCGATCGCAGTAACCCGGCGCTCTTCAAATCCGAGGCCCGCAAGGATGGTCTCTGCCATGTCGATCGTTTGGGTCAGTCCAGCCACGTCATGCCGTGGCTTGCCGCGGAGCAAAAACCGGAACGCGGCCGCTCCGTAGGCAAAGGCACCGATGACAGCCTCAAGCCCAACCTGCGTCACCTCGTTGACGGCCAGAGGGATGACGTGGGCAGGCAGGCCATCGCCGTGCCGCGCCAGCGCGTCGATCAACGGCGTGCCGCGTTGGCGGTCGTGCAGCAACAGCACGGGGTTCGATCCACCCGCCTGATGATAGGCGAGCAGCACGGCGCGGATGGTCTGAAGCTGGGTGTCCGCGGGCGGCAACGCGTAGGACGCGGCGCCCGTCGGGCAGGCGGCGGCACACTGGCCGCAGCCGGCGCACATCTCGGCATCGACGGCCACATGGTTGCCGGCTGGCGTGATCGCATTCGTCGGGCATAGATCAAGACAGCGATGGCAGCCAGTCAGATTCGAGCGTGAATGGGCGCAAAGATCGGGCGTGAACTCGACATATCTAGGCTTGTCAAAACGCCCGACGAGATCGCGCGCGCTCAGGACGGCGCGGAGCATGGCGCCTGGCTCCCCGGGATCGGCCCGCAAGTAACCGTCGCGCAGATCATGCGTCTGGAACAGCGGCCTCTCTCCCGATAGGTCAAGGACGATGTCGCAACGCGAGGTGGCGCCGTTGCGTGGAGTTTCAAAGACGTAGTGATCGCGCGAGGAGGGGTGCGGGCGAGCGTAGTCATCGATGGTGAGCTCGAAAGCGCCAAAATGTCCTCTGGCGTTACGGATGGTTCCTTTAACGACCGGGAAGGGCGTTGCCACAGGCGAGATGATCGCGCCCGGCTCCCTCAGCATCACGGTCACATCGAGGTGATCCGAAAGCAGCAGCCCGGCTTCGATCGCCGCCGCGTCCCGGCCATAGATCAGGATGACGCCGTCGCTGGTAAGCGTGACAAGTGGATAATCGGGCGCCTGCACGGCGCTGGCTGCGAGCAGCGCTGCCATTTTGGGGCCCGCATGCGTGCCTTCGGTCGACCAGCCTGCCGTCTCGCGAATGTTCACGAAAGCAATCGGCGCGGAACGATCGCCGGCTTGCTCCGCAAACAAGGATTGCTGATACGTGCAGGCAACGGTCAGAGGGCCCTCTGCCTTTGCGCATGCGCCAAAGTGGTCGAGCTCGGCGCCGCACAGGTGACGAAAACTCCTGATGTCGCCATTGCCGCATCCGCGCTTGATCGCGGCCACGTCAAGCCGCATCGTGTCTTCACACGAGCAAATCAGGATGGTCTTCGCTGGCTGCTCCAGGTTCATCCCTCCGAGAAGGCGACGAATGACGGGCTCGCTCCGATCCTTCGCTTCGTATAGATATTGTCAATCGGGAAAAAGGAGAAATTGGAGGAAGGCCTGCGGTCGATCCCAACCAGCCTCGCTTCTACGGCGGAATGGATCCAATTGCCGCCGCCCTTTGCCTTGGTCCGGTTGCGCGAGAGCGGAGACGCGTTCGCCCATGCATGCTGCATTGCACCCGAAAGCGGTGCCGGCACGCTGGTCTATGTAGGGCGGTTCGACGTCGCCGAGTTCGCGGTGGTGCTGGAGCCGACGGAGCCGCTGACCACCGCACGCCGCGCCTTTTACGCCGGCATGGTCGCCCTGACCGACGCCCTGCGCGCCTGTGCGCCGCCGGCCAAGGAGGTTGCGATCGGTTGGCCCGATGCGGTGAGGATTGACGGTGGACTCGTAGGGGGACGGCTTGGCTGGCCTGCATCCGCGGACGAGGATGAGCCGCCGGATTGGCTCGTATTTGGGGC
The DNA here is from genome assembly GCF_019402665.1 of Bradyrhizobium canariense. Classification (GTDB taxonomy): domain Bacteria; phylum Pseudomonadota; class Alphaproteobacteria; order Rhizobiales; family Xanthobacteraceae; genus Bradyrhizobium; species Bradyrhizobium canariense. The sequence goes on along the minus strand of NZ_VSST01000011.1, from coordinate 18,272 downwards.
CATGATTCGAACAGTCATGATCAACGATCATGATCCCGGTGTTCGCCCGCTTGCCTCCGCCCTCGATGAGGAAGGGTTCGGCGAGGCCGGCGCAGTACAGATGACAGAGAGCTTTGCGCGGCACCTGATGCGGGCGATCGACAGTTGGCAGGTCGATGGATTTGACAGCGTCGCGCGCGAATATCTCAGCCGTATCCCTCGCGAGCGGCAAACGCTCCGACGCATCGATGATCGCGGCGATCTGCTCACGCGCCACACGGGTCGTGATACGACCGAGCGGGCAGCTCTCGTCGACGCGCTGGCCTCGCCATCCTGGCTCGATCCGACGCTTGGAGGGCCGAGGCGGTGAAAAAGACTATCAAACTTCTACGCACGATCGCCCTGGATCCCTCCGACACCTTCGTGTTCGACGTGCCGGCAATGCCAGGCGAATGGGCCGTCTCCGGCGCCTTCCGCTTCTGCGGTCAGGATCCGGCGGAGCTGAGCCGAAAGGCACGTGCCGCCTTCCGCAGCGGCTTTCTTGGCGTGCAATCCTGGGGATGGTCGACGCTCGCGCAGATCGTTCCGGCAACCGAGGACGATTGCCAGGTGCTGATCGAGCTCCTTGCCAGACAACTTGTCGATCGGTTCGGCGCACCGGACATGGCAATTGCGAGGGCCGCTGCGGAAGAGGAAGTCACCTTTGCACAGTCGCTCGCTCGCACCCGGTCAGCTCGCTCATTGCGGTCCACCGCTCGGGCGGCGACGGCGACGTCCACGAGAGCTTCCGTAAGCTGCAATTGCGGGAAGGGCAGCGGCACGGCAAGGCATTCTCGTTCATGGAAATCGAGGATGATGTCAAAGCCGACAGCGATCTTAACTATTCTGATGGGGGCCAGGAGCGGCTCCTCCGATGAGTGATTTTTGGATCGCATGCGGCCATCATCTGCTCGATCGCGACGAGAGCGGCGGGCTTCGTGTCACCGACGAATTCTTGAAGGCTTATTTTGCCCGTCCCGAGCTGATGCCGCCGAAGGACGCGTGCCCGGTCGAACAAAGACTGCATCGTGAGATGCTTGCTGATCCGCGCCGGGCGGTCGCAGCCGACGAGGTCGCTGCGATAGCCGATGAGGACGCGCGGGAGAACTGGCGCTTCGTGGTGGGGTTTCGCGATCTCATGTTGCGGCACCCGACGCTCGAAGCTGCGTATCTCGCAGTTCTGAGTTCGTCGTCAAACGTCCTGCCGCCGCTGTTCATCAATCAGCTCGTGCATGTGATCTTGCGCAATGCGCTTGACGCCAACGACGATGTGTTCGTGCTGCGCGCCGCCGAGCTGTTTTTCCGGCCGCAGCGGATCCTTCCACATGAACAGGCCTTGCTGCTTGGCGATGAAGAGGTTGTCGGCGATCGCAGTCCGACGCCTATCTTGTCGCTGATCTCGATGCTGGGCACCAAGACTGACGCCCAGCTCGATGTGCTGAGCGAGGAAAATGCCGAGAGTTATTGGCAACGCAGCGACCAGTTCGATATGGCCCTCGATCTCACCGCGGGTGGGCGAGGCCCTCGCGCGCTGGCACAGGCGATGACGCGCTGGGTCTCCCATCTGCTCGGGATCGATGTTCGCATTGAACCGCTGACGGAACTACGCGAGGTAAAGCTGGCCTGGTATATCGGGTTGGACGCTGACGCCACCAAGATGGGCGATCGGCTTTGGCATGGCGAGGAGCTCGACGGGCTCAGCGCAGGGCGAGTTCTTTCGCTGTTTCGCCTGACCTTTGCGGATCCTCAACTCGCCCTAGAGACCTTGCGGGGCGAGCCAGTCTATCTGATCCTAGCGATGACAGCCGATCGGAAGCTCCGCATGAAACCGCAGAACCTGTTGAGGGGACTCCCGATCAGGCGCCTGGAGGCCATCTCATGAGTGTTGCCCTGCCACTCCAGCGTATTCCCGTCGGTATCGTCGTCGAACGGCGCAAGGTGGATTTGCCGTGGGGCGATTTCATCTGGCGGAGCGCCGCCGTGTTGCCTGACAAACCGGACACGGAGCCCTGGACAATCTTGCGCGAACAGGGCGGCACCACCTGGTTCTATGCCGGCAGCGCAACGGTTGATCTGTACGTGTCGGAAACTGCGCGTTACCGCGACAATATTGCCTCCGGCACGCCGAGCCTCTGGGTGGTCTTGAGCCCATCCGAGGGAGCTTGGCCTTATGCGATCGCCGCCACGACCGCTGATCCCGCGGAAGGAGAGGGGTTTACCGAGGCCGCTGACAATCTGGTTGAAGCCGTACCGATGCCCGAGGTAGTGCGCGAGCTGATTGAAAGCTTCATTGCCGAACACCACGTCGAGCGAGAGTTCGTCAAACGCGAGCGACGGCGCGCCGACCCCGAGGCTTTGGCGCGTCGGCAGCATGAAGGCGGGCAAGAATGACTGAGGAAGAGTTTCTCGCACGTTGGTCCCGTCGCAAGCGCGAGTCGAATTCGAATGTTCCGCCAGCGGAAACAGCCGGGCCGGCCGGTGCAGCCGCGGTGCCATCCGCCGCGGCCGAGCCCGAACCGGACGTGGATCTCGGCAGCTTGCCGTCGATCGACGCGATCGCGGCGGGAACCGACATCACCGCGTTCCTGCGCAAAGGTATTCCGCCCGAATTGATGCAAGCGGCCCTTCGCCGCGCCTGGACGGCCGATCCGGCGATCCGCGATTTCGTGGGGCTCGCCGAGAACGCCTGGGACTTTAACGATCCGAATGCCATGCCGGGCTTTGGACCGCTCGATTGCTCGCAGGCGGAGCTGGCAGCCTGGGTCGACCGGATCGTCGGGGGTCTGCGTGACGCCGCAGAGACTCAGCCTGACACGCCGACGCAATTGCAGAAGTCCTCGGACGTTCCGAATGGGGATATTGTGCACTCCGCTGGGCTTACCGAGACGCCTGATGAAGCCGGTCCCACAGAGATCGCGGCTCCCGTTGCATCGCAACCGGCCATGGAGCCCGATACTGTTCCGCGCCGCGTACATGGCAGTGCCCTGCCTCAATAGTGTTGCTACCAAAGGCTATAGCCTCAACCTATTGAGCGGCGATTGACCGTCTGCGGAACCAGGTCTAGGTTTGCTAGCGCTTTGTTGCGCAAGTAAAATTGCTCGCTCGAGGGTCTCAGGCAACGGAGGTCCATGTGCGTGACGCCGGGCTCTATCGCGCCATTGACGCCGCAGGCGGCGTGGCCCAGCTTGCGCGCAAAATCCACATCAGCCAGCCCTCGATTTCGAACTGGAGCAAGATACCCGCTCAGCGGGTGATTGCGGTCGAAGCTGCAACAGGTGTTCCTCGGGCCGAGCTGCGGCCTGATCTCTATCCCGATCACCATCACGAACACACGGCATCGCAAGACAGCATCGATCCGATCGATGTCGCGCGAGCGCAGGAATATGTCCTTCTCGCCGCCTTGCTCGCAGCTGCGCCGTCCAAGCGCTTGCTCGATCGGCTTACGGGTTTGAGCGGAGACGGCACGCCACTCGGTCAGGCTCACGCCGGCTTGGCGGAAGCCGCTTCGCACACGACCGCAGCTCAGGTCGAACGTGAATATTTCGACCTTTTTGTCGGTCTCGGCCGCGGTGAGTTGCTGCCCTACGCCTCCTACTATTTGACCGGCTTCCTCAACGAGCGGCCGTTGTCACGTTTGCGGACGGATCTCGCGGAGCTCGGCATCGCGCGCGCCGAGGGCAATTCCGAGCCTGAGGATCATGCCGCCATCCTCTGCGCGATCATGGCCGGAATGGCTGATGGCCGCTGGGAAGCGCCGTTCGTTGCGCAGCGTGCGCTGTTCGAGAAACACGTTTCGTCCTGGATGGGACGTCTGTTTGGCGACATGGAGCAGGCGGCGAGCGCAAGGTTCTACCGCACGGTCGGCACGTTCGGCCGCCTGTTTATCGAGATCGAGAGGCAAGGATTTTCGTTCGCGAAGTGGCCATGCGAGGCTGGTCCGGGAGAGGTGCGATGAGCGATGAAAAGAAAGCGATCGTCGGACGGCGCGACTTCCTCCGCAGGGTTGGCATCGGCACGGTAGGCGCTGGGGCCATGTTGGCGACGCCACTCGTCGGTTCCGCGCAGGCCGACAGCGAGAATGACGATGAGAAGCGCAAGTCGCGCTACAAGGAATCCGATCACGTGAAGGCCTATTACCGCGTCAACCGCTATCCCGCCTGAGGGAGGCCGCCCGTGCTTATCAAGCGAACACAAGAGCATTCCGGATCCGTCCGCCGCGGCTCGGTCGCCGACACCATGGCAAGGCAGACCGGCGGTCTCGATCGCCGCGCCTTCCTGCGCCGGTCCGGTCTTGCGGGTGGCGCGCTCGCGGCACTCGGGACCATGCCGATTTCCGGCGTGCGCAAGGCGGAAGCGGCCGTGGCGGGTCCGCTGACCGCCGGGGCCACCGCCAAGAAAAGCATCTGCACGCATTGTTCGGTCGGATGCACCGTGACCGCGGAGGTGTTGAACGGGGTCTGGATCGGCCAGGAGCCGAGCTGGGATTCCCCCATCAATCGAGGATCTCATTGCGCGAAGGGAGCTTCCGTACGCGAGCTGGTGCACAGCGAGCGGCGTTTGCGCTATCCGATGAAGCTCTTAAACGGGCAATGGACGCGCGTCTCCTGGGAGACTGCGATCAACGAGATCGGCGACAAGATCATCGAAGTTCGCGAAAAATCGGGTCCCGATTCCGTTTATTGGCTCGGCTCGGCCAAGATGACCAATGAAGGCGCTTATCTGTTCCGCAAGCTCGGGGCGTTCTGGGGCACCAACAACACCGACCATCAGGCACGCATCTGCCATTCGACCACTGTCACCGGCGTCGCCAATACTTGGGGCTATGGCGCGATGACCAATAGCTACAACGATATCCGCAACGCCAAAACCCAGATGATCATGGGCGGCAATCCGGCCGAGGCGCATCCGGTTTCGTTGCAGCATCTGCTCGAGGGCAAGGAGCTGCAAAAGGCCAACTTCATCGTCATCGACCCGCGCATGACACGCACCGCTGCGCACGCCACGGAATATGTGCGGATGCGTCCGGGCACCGACATTCCGGTGCTCTACGGCATCATGTGGCACATCCTTCAGAACGGTTGGGAGGACAAGGAATTCATCAGGCAGCGCGTCTACGGCTTCGACGATCTCCGCAAGGAAGTGGAGAAATGGAATCCGAATGAGGTGGAGCGCGTCACCGGCATTCCAGGCGAACAGCTCAAGCGGGTCGCCAAGCTGTTCGCCACCGAGAAGCCGTCGACCTTGATCTGGGCCATGGGCCAGACCCAGAAGACCGTCGGCACCGCCAATGTGAGGGCGAGCTGCATCCTGTTGCTCTTGACCGGCAATGTGGGCGGACCGGGCATGGGTGCCAACATCTTCCGCGGCCACGACAACGTGCAGGGGGCGACCGACGTTGGGCTCGATATTGTGACGTTGCCGTTCTACTACGGTCTCGCCGAGGGCGCGTGGAAGCACTGGTCGCGGGTCTGGGACGTTGACTACGAATTCCTGAAGTCGCGCTTCGATTCCAAGCAGATCATGGAGACTCCCGGCATTCCTCTGACCCGCTGGTTCGAGGCAGTAACGCTGCCGAAAGATCAGGTCGCTCAGAAGGACAACGTGCGGGCAGTGTTCGTCCAGGGACACGCCAGCAACAGCATCACACGCATTCCGGAGTCTCTCAAAGGCCTGAAGGCGCTGGACCTGCTTGTCATTGCCGACCCGCATCCCACGACCTGGGCATCGCTGGCGATCGAGGCCGGCCGCAAGGATGGCGTCTACATTCTTCCGGTGGCCACGCAATTCGAGTGCAAGGGATCGCGCGTCGCCTCGAACCGCTCGCTGCAATGGGGCGAGCAGATCGTCAAACCGATCTTCGAATCCAAGGACGATCTCGAGGTCATCTATCTGATGGCCAAGAAGCTCGGCTTCGCCGACCAGATGTTCAAGAAAATCAAGGTCGAGAACGATCTGCCTGAAGCAGAAGATGTGCTGCGCGAAATGAACCGCGGCAGCTGGTCGACCGGCTATTGCGGGCAATCGCCTGAGCGGCTTAAGGCGCACATGAAGAATCAGGCGAAGTTCGACATGCTGACGATGCGAGCCCCCAAGGACGATCCAGAGGTCGGCGGCGATTATTACGGTCTGCCGTGGCCATGCTGGGGCTCGCCGGAGGTCCGGCATCCCGGCACGCCGCTGCTCTACAACACCAATCTCGCGGTGATGGACGGCGGCGGCACGTTCCGGCCGCGCTTCGGCATTGAGCGCGAGGAGAAGCTGCCAGACGGGTCCACGCGCAAGGTCAGCCTGCTGGCCGACAAATCCTACTCTAAGGATTCCGAGATCCAGGACGGCTATCCCGAATTCACGCTGGCGAGCCTGAAGAAGCTTGGCTGGGACACGGATCTCACCGAGGCGGAGATGGCCACGATCATGAAGATCAATCCGACCAATCCGGATTCGGTGTCCTGGTCGCTCGATCTCTCAGGAGGCATCCAGCGGGTCGCGCTCAAACACGGCTGCGTGCCGTACGGCAACGGCAAGGCACGCATGAACGCCTTCGGCCTGCCCGATCCGATTCCGGTCCATCGCGAGCCGATCTACACGCCACGTGTCGATCTTGTCGAGAAATATCCGACGCTGCCCGATGCCAAGCAGTTTCGCATGCCCAACATCGGCTTTTCGGTGCAGAAGGCTGCTGTGGAGAAGGGGATTGCCAAGCAGTTCCCGCTCATCCTCTCGTCGGGTCGTCTGGTCGAGTATGAGGGAGGTGGGGAGGAGACGCGTACCAATCCGTGGCTTGCCGAACTACAGCAGGACATGTTCATCGAAATCAACCCGGCCGATGCTGCTGATCGCGGCGTCAAGGATGGCGGCTGGGTCTGGGTCACCGGCGCAGAGAACAATTCCAGAGCGAGGATGAAAGCGCTCGTCACCGAGCGTGTCGGCAAGGGCGTCGCCTGGATGCCCTTCCATTTCGGCGGCTGGCTGGCAGGGAAGGATCTTCGCAGCGCCTATCCGAAGGGGACCGATCCGATCGTTCTCGGCGAAAGCGCGAACACCATCACGACCTACGGATATGATCCCGCGACGGGCATGCAGGAACCGAAGGTCACTCTTTGCCAAATCGCGGCGGCATAAGGAGCAACGACGATGGCCCGTATGAAATTCCTCTGCGACGCCGACCGTTGCATCGAGTGCAATGCCTGCGTCACCGCCTGCAAGAACGAGCATGAGGTGCCCTGGGGTATCAACCGGCGCCGCGTGGTCACCATAAATGATGGCAAGCCAGGCGAGCGTTCGATCTCGATGGCCTGTATGCACTGCACCGACGCACCCTGCGCAGCCGTGTGCCCCGTGAACTGTTTCTACACCACCGCCGATGGCGTGGTGCTGCACTCCAAGGACCTCTGCATCGGCTGCGGCTATTGCTTCTACGCCTGTCCGTTCGGCGCGCCGCAATATCCCAAGGTCGGGAACTTCGGCTCACGCGGCAAGATGGACAAATGCACCTACTGCGCCGGCGGCCCCGAGGCCGATGGCAGCAAGGAGGAATACGAGAAGTACGGCGCGAACCGGCTGGCGGAGGGCAAGTTGCCGCTGTGTGCCGAAATGTGTTCGACGAAGTCATTGCTCGCCGGCGACGGGGAGATTATCGCCCAGATCTACAAGGAACGCGTGATGAAGCGCGGCTACGGCTCCGGCGCGTGGGGCTGGAAGACCGCGTATCGCGAGACGATCGAGTCCTGACGCGGACGACAGTCAAGGATGCGATACCGGGAGGCGCAGATGGCGTCATTTGGAAGATTCATTCGCCTGGCATTTGGCGCATGCGCGCTGCTTCTGGTGATCATGGCGGCTCCAGCGAGCACCCAGCAGGTCAATCCGACCGCAAGCTCCGTCAAGGAGCAGCAGTTGCTGCAGGAGCTGAACCGAATCCAGGGCCGTGTCAGCATTCCGGATCAGAGATCGGGCGTGCTTGAGCAGCCACAGGGACGCGAATGGCGGGAGTTTCGCAATGTCACGCTGCGCTGGATCGGGGGCGTCGCGATTATCGGCATGCTGGCTTTGCTCGTGATCTTCTATCTCACCCGTGGCATGGTGCGGCTTGAAAGCGGGCGATCGGGGCGCACCATTGTGCGCTTCACGCTGTTTGAGCGCTTCGTGCATTGGATGACAGCGACCTGCTTCATCATCCTCGCCATCTCGGGTCTGAACATCACCTTCGGGCGGCCGTTGTTATTGCCGTTGATCGGTTTTGAAGCGTTCTCCGAATGGTCACAATGGGCGAAGTATGCCCACAACTATCTGAGTTTCCCGTTCACCGTCGGCGTCGTCCTGATCTTCCTGCAGTGGATCGCGGGAAATCTCCCGAACAAGGTGGACGTCGCCTGGATCAAGCGGGGAGGGGGCATTGTCGGCCATGATCATCCACCGGCCTATCGCTTCAACGCCGGCCAGAAGATGATTTACTGGATCGTCGTAATCGGGGGCGGCCTCGTTGCAGCGACGGGATACGAGCTGATGTTCCCGTTCTACGTCAGCGGCATTGAAGGCATGCAGATGGCCCAGATCATCCACTCCGTGGTTGCCGTGCTATTCGTGGCCGCAATGATAGCACATATCTACATCGGCACGATCGGGATGGAGGGGGCTTTCGAGGCCATGGGTTCGGGTGAGGTCGACCTCAACTGGGCACGCGAACATCATAGCCTCTGGCTCGACGAACAGAGTGGGCGAACCGGGCCGAACGATCAAAAGCCGCAACCAGTGACCGCTGCGGCGGAATGAGGGGGAACGGCTGAAGAGGGCCAGTCAGGTGTGCTCTATTGCGTGCGCCCTCTGGCAAACAGAACGGACCGGTCCTCGATCTCCTGCTCGGCCAGCGTGCTCGCCTGGGCTGTCTGCAGCTCTTGAATGTTTGGCATGCCGCTCTGTGCAGAGTGAAGAAGTGCATGCGGTCTGAGCACGCTGGTCGCCGCACCGATGACGAGCAGGGCCGTGACGAGCGAAAGCATAAGGCGTTTCATTCGACATCTCCGTCCGGTGTTGTATCCGCCAAGACGGCGTAGGCTCTAATTGGTCCCGGTGATGTGAGCCGCCTCACATCCTTCGAGCCTTTCTTCCGGTTCCGACGGCTGAACGAAGGTCGGGCAGTCCATCGATGGTTTGCGCCGCCAAACAAGAAGTATGGACCGCGCACGTGTTCCGGAGCTTAGAAGGGCCGAAGGTCCAACAATGGAAGACAGCTGCGAGTTGCCGACCTATATCGCCATCTCATCTTGCCCTGTCATGACACCTGGAAGGTCGCAATCATGTCGGACGGGCAGCAAGATGCGGGGAGGTGATCGGAGCGATCGTGGGCCGGCTGCGCACCGAGTACGACTTGAAAAAGCTGAACCAGCGGCTTCACGCGTACTCAGGTCGTCCAGGACCTCGCCAAACCTCCGTATCACGGTTGCGTCTCCGAAGTGGCCCATCGCCGCATCCCCGCTGCGGCTGAAGGCGACCGCGCTGAGAGCTTTCGCGAAAGCGCCTCGGCCTTTATCACAGAGGTGTAATCAGGCCAGCAAGGCCGCGTCCCTCCGCCATTCCGCTGCCCGCAGGAACCTTGGACCTGCTTGCCCCCCACGGGCAGCGCGGGCCGCGCCGTCCGGGGTGGCCCCATCGCTGACGATGGCGAGAACAACATTACCAGGGCTTCAGCCAGGAACGGAGCCATTCTCGCCCGGTTGACTCCGGAAGATTCATCCGGGAGGTCAACATGGCCATGGAAGATCGCGAAACCTTCAGCTTGATCGGAAGCGACAAGGTCGAAGGCACGAACGTGTACGGGGCCGACGGAGGAAAGGTGGGCTACATCGAGCGGGTCATGATCGACAAGGTCAGCGGCAAAGTGTCGTACGCGGTGCTCAGCTTCCGGGGGGCTGCTCGGCATTGGCGACGATCACTATCCGTTGCCATGGCAGGCGCTGAGATACGACCAACCTCGGGGGCTACGTCACCGGCATCACCCAGGACCAGCTCCGCGGCGCCCCGAAAGACGCCGACGAGAGCAGCTGGAATTGGAGTGACCCCGCGACCACGCGCTCCGTGAATGCTTACTACGGTGTGCCGGTGCGCTGAGGCGCACGACATTCGCGGGCCGACGCACTTACCGTCACGCGAGACGACCGCATCGGTCGCCGAGGCGAGTAATGCCATTCGTGTTCTGGTCGTGGAGGATGAAGCTCGGATCTGCAGCTTGACCGAGGACGCCTTTTCGACGGCGGTTTCGAAGTGCCTACTTGGTCAATTCGGGGGGACGGTTGCGCGGACGACGAACGGGCCGCGCGAGTAGCCAGCGGAAACCGAGGCTCGCAATCCTCGACCTGCGCCTCGAGGAGCCCGTTCGCGACAATGAGCGCCTTGACCGCCTCCCGGGTGTCTCGACCGCAGGCAGCGATGGCCTGGCAGCGGCAGCCTCCAATTCGAACGGTGCCGATCGGGATGGCTCCCGATCCCGATTCACTAACCAAGTCTACCTAAGTATGGTCACTTCATACCTGCGCGCGATGGCGCCGACCAAGAGCTAATGTTACCGATACATCCAGACTGAAAAGCAACGGAACCGGCCCTGCGAGCCGGCAGTTGCGGGACGAGACCGGCGGCGTAGCGCCCGCCGGCCCTTCTCCCGATCTAGCGGCGCTTCGCCGCTCAACTGACGCTTACGGCCGTAGTTAGTGCAGAGAGTCCGCCATGAGAAACATCGCCGACCTCCTGATGCGGTTCAGACGGGGAAGCCAACGCGTGTCCAATACTCAGGTTGCAGCTATGGCTGAAAACCAAGATCGATCCAGCATGGCTGATTTTGTCCGGATCCTGCAGGCCTACGATCAAGCCCAGTAGGGCAGGGGTTTGGTGCGAGCGCGTCAGTCCGTGATCCAAGCAGATGAAGCCTTGGGATGGGTATACGACTGCCGAACCCGTCGAACTTGGCCAGGGACTTGCGGGAGCACAACCACATTCTTGGTGAGCTCTTATCCAGTGTTTCTGACCGCCTCTGCCAGCATGGAGTAGAGCTGCTGTTTGCTGAATTCCTTGGGCGGCTGCCTCTGCACTGTGTTCCGCGACACCTTCCGTGCGACTGGACGGGCGCAGGCCGCCGACGAGGTCGGCCTCAACTTCGGGCGCGGCCTTATCTTGGGCCTTGCTGTGGGCGGCTTGTGGCCGCGCTTCAAGCCCAGACGGGTCAGCATGCCGCAGACCGCGTTACGACTGCACCCGAGACGACGCGCAATCTGCGCCGCGCTCTGTCCTGCGGACCAGAGTCTGTTGAGGAGCGCTATGTCTTTCGCATCCCAGCCCATGAGAGATATTATAGCGCCGACTGCGGAACACGCCAGTCTAGTCTTCGTCCGGCTCGCGCACGACCGGCGGGTCGTCAGCGTCATCTTCCTCTTCGTCGTCCTCGTCGTCTTCATCGGGATCTCTTGGCGGCATCGCGGTGCCCATAAGCACAAGCGGTGTCCAGTAGATCGCGGTGGTGGAAAATGCTTCGAAGGTATGTTGCTTCATGTGGCTCTACTCCTCGAAAACACGCGTAGTCGCATATTCATGGCGGACGGCACGCGCGTCCAGGGCGCGACCGGTGCAAACGAGATGGGAACATCAAGTCGACGACAGGAGCAAAGGAGGCCAACCGCCACGCAAATGGCGGCGTTTTCAGCTACTTTATGCCCGAGAATTCATTCGGCTCTATGTTCACCAAAACGTCGCCGGTGGTGATTTCGGGAACTCCAAGATCGAGGTCATGTAGACTTGCTTGAACAAACGCGAGTATCTTGGCGTTCGCTGCATTGGCGCTTTCGCGATCGTCAAATATCATCACGGCGATACCAACGCCGTCGCCCGCATCCAGCACATAGTAAGATCTGAATCCGTGCGATTGCCTTAGGATCTGGCCGACGCCGCTCTTGGCGCGGCGAGCGGCGTCCGCTACCGAACGAACCTTGGTGTACTTGCGAATGACCATGTACATAAGGCCACCACGCGCCACACGCCCCGACGCATCAAAGCATATCGGTCCCGGTCGGACTAGGGCCAACTTCCGAGACGGGGCCACAGTGTCCGGCTAGGCGAACCGGGCAACGCGCCTACTCCAATGAGTCCTCCTCGCCCTACGCATGGGGCGAGGTGCTGAGGCTCAGGAGCCCTCGAACTTGAACGATACGTTGAGCTTGGCGCGATAGGCTTCGACTTTTCCCTTGTCATCGAGCTGCATATCCAGCTTGACGACCTCTGCAATGCGAAGATCTCGGAGAGATTTTGCAGCTTGCTCGACCGCATTCGCGGCGGCCTTCTCCCACGAGTCGTTGCTCGTACCGACCAGTTCAATGACCTTGTAGACGCTATCAGGCATGTCGTCCTCCTGTCCGGGATGAAGCAGGAAGCAGGTGCTCCCTGCCATTGTGAAATCTAGAAGTCGGAATAAGGCGCTCGTAGCCCTCAGCGGAAGTATGGATGTGCCCTCGTTTCGTCCGCGGCCTAATAGCACGCCCTGTTCCCGCGAGTTCCGATTTCGCGGACTGGCCAGCAGTAGTATGATGGAGGTCACTAAGCCAATTCTGAGGGAGGGAATCATGCCGAACCTGGCCTCCTCGACGAACTCCGACGTGAGAGCCGAAGTTACCGGAGCTTATGCCGCGTGGGATACGGCGTTCAACAAAGCTGACGCCAAAGGGGTCGCGACAGCGTACGTTTCAAACGCGAAAGTGTTACCACCAACGCATCAGGTTATATCGGGTCCGGAAGAAATCGAAAAATTCTTTGCTGGGCTGTTTTCAGGCGGATTCACTGATCACAAACTAACAATCATAGATGCGGGTGGAGACGAGAAGGTCGTCTACAGTACCGCAAAATGGACGGCCAACGGCAAGGGACCGGATGGGAGCCGCCAAAGTGCCGGCGGCATTGCCACCCATGTGTTCGAGCGTCAAGCGGATGGCTCACTGAAGCTGAGGTTACATACCTTCAACTGAACTCGCCGTCGTATCGCTTGGCGCCGCGCGAGGAGACGTCGCGTGGATATAGCCGAATGGCTTCGCAGTCTTGGGCTGGAGCGCTACACTCGCGCTTTCCAGGAAGCCGAAGTCACGCCTGATGTCCTGCACGACCTGACTGAAGCCGATCTGCGAGAACTCGGCTTGCCGCTCGGGCCGCGCAAGACCGTACTGAAAGCGATTCAGGCGCGCATGTCATCGATCGCTTCCGTCGCCACTGATGCTGGTGAGCCAACTGAACGTACAAGGCCGTCACTGCCCTCAGAGGCGGACCGTCGGCAGCTTACGGTCATGTTCGTCGACTTGGTCGGTTCCACCGCGCTCGCCTCAGGGCGCGACCCCGAGGAGCTGAGTGACCTCATGCAGGCCTACCACAACGCCGTGGCGGGCGAGATCGCCCGGTTCGAAGGCCACATAGCCAAGCTCCTGGGCGACGGCGTTCTCGCGTATTTCGGTTGGCCGCGGGCGCATGAAGATGAGGCGGAGCGTGCCGTCCGCGCCGGGCTTCGAGTGACCAAGGCGGTCGCCTCCCTTACCGAGCCGGGCGGTGTAGCGCTTGCCGCGCGCGTCGGCATTGCAACCGGTCTCGTCGTGGTCGGCGAACTGATAGGCGAGGGAGAGGCTCGCGAGCGCGCCGTGATCGGCGAAACCCCGAACCTGGCTGCCCGACTGCAGAGTCTGGCCGAGCCCGGTGATGTGGTGATCGCCGAGTCAACGCGCCGCCTGCTGGCCGAAGCCTTCATTTACCAGGACCTCGGCACAGTGCCGCTCAAAGGTTTCCCGGAGCCGGTGCAGGCCTGGCTTGTCAGTGGTGAGGGCGCAGCCGAGAGTCGATTCGACGCCCAGCACGGCATGGCAACGACCGCGCTCGTCGGACGAGATCAAGAACTTGCATTGCTCCTGGAGCGCTGGGAGCACGCGAAAGAGCGAGAGGGACAGATTGTCCTGCTCGGCGGCGAAGCGGGCATTGGCAAGTCCCGGCTCGTGCGGGCGCTGCGCGACCACCTCGCAGGTGCGCCGCACACGCCACTGAGCCATTTCTGTTCTCCGTTCCATACCAGCACCGCCTTGTATCCTGTCATTGGGCTCCTTGAGCGGGCAGCAGGAATACGACGGGAGGATGCTCCCGAAGAACAGCTCGATAAACTCGAGGCCATGCTCGCTCTTGCCACAAACGACGTGCATGAGAGCGCGCCGGTTCTTGCGGACCTCCTGGCAATCCCGACGGGGGAGAGATACTCGCCACTCGCACTTAGCCCACACCAGAAGAAGGAGCGAACGTTCCAGGCTCTCCTGGAGCAGATACAAGGCCTGGCGGCAAGGCAGCCGCTGCTCGCCGTCTACGAGGATGTTCACTGGGCAGACCCTACCATGCTCGAACTCCTCGACCGGGCCGTTGACGAAGTGCAGCAACTCCCGATTCTGATCATCATCACCTTCCGGCCTGAGTTCGTTCCGCGCTGGGCAGGTCATGGGCACGTGACGGCGCTCTCTTTAAGCCGACTAGGCCGCAGGCAAGGGGCGACTGTCGTTGACCGGATCACTGGCGGCAAAATACTTCCACAAGAGGTGCTTGAGCAGATTCTGGCTAAAACTGATGGCGTGCCGCTGTTTGTCGAGGAACTCACCAAGGCCGTCCTCGAATCCGGGCTGCTCAAAGACCGGGGCAGCTACTATGAGTTGATTGGTCCTTTGCCGCCCCTAGCGATCCCGACGACGCTCCAGGACTCGTTGATGGCGCGCCTCGATCGATTGGCGCCGGTAAAGGAAGTCGCCCAGATCGCGGCATGCATTGGGCGCGAATTCGGACACGAGCTTCTAAGATCGGTAACGGCGCTCGACGAACACGCGCTGCAGCGTGCTCTCAATGATCTAATGACAGCGGAACTCATATTCCGCCGTGGAGCACCTCCGGATACGGGCTACAGCTTCAAACATGCGCTGGTCCAAGACATCGCGCATGAGAGCCTCTTAAAGAGCAAGCGGCAGCAGATCCATGCTCGCATCGCTGCAGCTCTCGAGGAACATTATCCTGCCCGTGCAGAAGCTGAGCCGGAGACGATCGCTTTGCACCTCACGCAGGGGGGACTGGCGGGAAAGGCGGTCGGCTATTGGCTGCGGGCGGGCCGGATTGCCGCGGGGCGTTCCGCCAATCTCGAGGCGATCGCTCATCTCACAAGAGGGCTGGATGCACTCAAGTCGAATCCAGAAGGGCCGGAGCGCGATCGCCAGGAACTCGCCCTGCAAACGGCGATCGGAGGTCCGCTGATTGCCATTCACGGATACACGGCGCCGCAGCTTGGCACGGCCTTCAGCAGGGCCCATGCGCTCTGCTATGAACTCGATGACACGGATGCCTTGTTCGCCACCCTTAGCGGCAAGTTTGTTTTCCACTTCGTGCGAGGCGACTTTGGTGCCATGCAGAGCCTTGTCGCCGAGGCCCAGCGCGCTGCCGAGCGCACCGGGGACACGGCGCTCAAACTAGCTACGCATCGTTTGGCCGCGCTCACCGCCATGCACGCCGGCGACTTTCTTACGGCGCGCTTAGAGCTCGAAGCGATCGTGAGGCGCTATCAGCCGGATACGCATCGGCCGCCACCTGTCCACTATGTACATGATCCGAAGGCCTCGGCGTTACCCTACCTGGCGATCGTGCTTTGGATACTTGGCTATTCCGAACAGGCGCAGAGGGCCAGCCGCGCGGCGTTTGAATACGCTGCGGAGTTAAATCAAACGAACCTTACGGCGCACGTGCAGGTCTATGGCGGAGCGGGGCCTGCGGAGCTGATGGGTGACGTGGCGGGTGTGCATGCGCACGCTGAAGCCATCATCGATCTCGCCGATCAGCACAGTTTGAATTATTGGCGCTTGAGCGGTCTCATCCTGCGGGGTTGGGCAATGGCCCAAGAAGGTGACGTGGAGGGCGGCTTGGCGCTCATGCGCCTCAGTCTGAACGAGAGGGCCAGGCTCGGAGCCAGTTGGTACCAGGTCCGGTACTTGTGGATGCTCGCGGCGATGCACCACCAGTTAGGTGACGACGAAAACGGGCTGGCCACCCTGGCCGAAGCGAAGGCCATTGCTGCGCGCAACGAAGAACATATGTGGGAGGCGGAGCTTGCATGCATGGAGGGCGAACTGCATCGCACTCGTGGTGCTCCAGCTGGGGAGGTCGAGAACTACTTGCAAGCTGCGCTCAAGATTGCTCAAAGCCAAAGCGCGAAATCCTTTGAATTACGTGCGGCCATGAGTCTGGCTCGGCTTTGGCGCGACCAGGGCAGGAAGGCCGACGCGAGAGGCCTCCTTGGTCCCGTCTACGGCTGGTTTACGGAAGGGTTGGAAACATCAGACCTTCGTTCTGCCAAAGCACTCTTGGAGGAAATCGCTGAAGTTTAACGTCACGTGTTCGGCGGTGCACCATTCGCATGGTTCGGGGCTTCCGGTGGACCGAAGCTTCTGCTGAGGCTCGCGCAATCTGGAAAACTAAATTGGTTGTTGATGGGCACCCGGGCCCGCACTCGCGATCGTACTGGCAAGACCCAAGAGGGTGCGGCAGCGCGAGAAGCGGCAAAAAGAGCAGCTGCTGGGCAAGCGCTTTAACGACGCAGAGCGCGTCTTCAGATCGATGCAACAAGATCACTTGGATGCGCTGATGGTATCTGATGAAAGCCGAGCATTTCACCAATGGTGCGATGATTGCCGAACTGGCGGCTGAAGCCCAAATTCCCACAATGTATGCTTATGGGGACTTCGTCCAAGTTGGCGGACTGATGGCTTATTCGATTGACCTACCGGACATCCTTTCGCCGCCTCGCCAATATCATCGATAAGGTTCGTGAAGGTACGAATCCGGGTGATATTCCGTTTTACCGGCGCCGAGGCATGTGTGCTTGCACGCTCGTCAACGCGATCCCCGGCCTGAGTTGCATGGCGCCGGATGGTGCGTTCTACCTCTATGTCAATTGCGGTGGCTTGATCGGCAAGACCACGCCCGACGGCAAACGGCTCGACGCCGACGGCGACGTGGTTTTGTATTTTCTCGACAGCGCCGGCGTCGCGTTGGTTGCGGAACGGCCTATGGACTTTCGCCCTACTTCAGGCTTTCGATCACCACCGATATTGAAACATTGACCGACGGCGTCGCGCGCATCGCGCGGGCCGTGTTCGATTTGCGCTAATACTCCACACAGGATTCGAAGCCATGCAGACCTCCGGTCTCACGAAGAATGCTTCCGCACCGCGGATATCGGCCGACATCATTACTGCGCTTCGCGACATCCCCGTGGCGCTCTTGAGTGACAATATGCAGCGGAACAGCGGCTCCGTCGGGCTCGCGCCCTACCACAAGCCCGCCCCGCTCGCCGGAACGGCGGTCACAGTGCTCACTCGAGGGGGGGAGACAACCTCGCAATCCTGCGCGCCTTCGAATTTTGCCGGCCGGGCGATGTCATGGTGATCGACGCGGGTGGCGACATCACGAATGCGGTGATCGGCGGTATTCTATCCTTCTACGGGGCAACGATAGGTCTTGCTGGGGTGATCGATGGAGCTATCCGCGACGTGGCGGAAATCCGGGAGCGGACGTTTCCGATCTATGCACGCGGCGTCAATCACCGCGGCCGCTACAAGGATGGTCCTGGCGCGATCAATGTGCCGGTCACGGTCGGTGGGATGGTCGTGCGGCCAGGTGATCTGCTCGTTGGCGATCAGGATGGCCTGCTCGCATTCGCGCCCGATGCGGCTCGCTCGTTGATCACGAATGCCGAGACTCAGCGTGCCCGTGAAGAAGCCACGATGCAGGCCATGCGTGACGGTCGGTGGGATCGTTCGTTCATCGACGCATTGGAAGCGCGGTGCGCGAACGGAAGCGCCAAAGCGGAGGAAGCAGGGACCTACCGGGACGGCTTGCTGAGCAAGGAAGCCCCGGATCGAGCATGCCATGGTGAATGATCGCGTTCTCCGAATATCCCCACGTGTAAAGTACCGGGCCGGCGATTGTCGATCTCGACGGCAAGCAGCCGTCCGTTGATGCCGACCGGCATGATCGCGTCGACGAACAGGACATCAAATCCCGCCGCCCGATCCATCAATCCAAGCGCTTCGGGGCCATGATTGGGTCTGGTTGGCCCTCGGTTGCTGTAGTTCGCTCAAACTCGCCCATGATGGACTGGAGCGAGAGAGGATGATCGTACCGGTAGTCATCCGCGCAGAGGATTGAATTGCTGGTCGGCATCG
>NZ_VSST01000108.1 GCF_019402665.1 Bradyrhizobium canariense | reverse complement strand
GAAGAACCAGGTGTACTCATCGTGCCCAGAGCACGCGTTTATGATTTGGTTTCGGTCCGCGAACTCCCATACGGGCCCGCAGCTTCATCGCTGCACCATCAGAGGCCGGACAGATGGCAGCATCCGACTACGTGCCGATCTTCCTCAAAAATCGCTTGCATCTCGCGGGGCGTCCACAGATGAGTACACGTCCTAGCTCTGCTTCCCCGCGATGATCTCCTGCAATGTCGCAACATGCCGCGCGAAAGCGACGCGGCCGGCGGCGGTGGCGGTGACGGTCGTCTGCGGCTTCTTGCCGACGAAGGCCTTCTCCACCGACACGTAGCCCGCCTTGGCCAGCGTCTCGATATGCGCGCCGAGATTGCCGTCGGGGCGCCGGTGGGCTTTTTCAGCCGCGCGAATTCGGGGCGAGGCGAGTCATCTCATGGCTTGACATCGCAGGAATGAATGTCGCTCGCCATATCATTTGACTGTGAAGTTCTCCTTCACACCCTCTGAGTTTTATCTTGGATAGCCCCTATCGAGCATGCGTCCTATCTCTCCTCCGCAATTTCAAAGCTCTCACAGGAGACACTGAGATGAACGACATCCCCGCAAAGCGCGATGAACTCCACCAGAAAGAAGTTTATTCGCCGCCTTCTCGACGGCTTTCTGAGCAGAACGCGGGCGGATTACATCGTCGAGCGTTTCTAGCAGCAAGTGCAGGCGCCACGGTTCTGCTTGGGGGCCCGAGTTCTGCGCAGGTCCAATCCCCGGTTGCCTCTGCTCCAACGGGTTCGGGCACAATGCCAAGCAATGTCAGAGTGGAACGCGTGGACGGCTCAATTCTGCTGATCGGCATTCGGCAGGAGACCGACCGTGTCGACCTATCAAGCGTCATTGGCTTGGGTCGCCTGATGTATATGCTCGACCACGATGACGCGCTGCGCGTCGCAGTCCTCTACTCCCAAGGCTCCGACTTCGTTGGCGGTGTGCTCGATCCTGACAGCTGGGCGCCAGTCTTGCGCACGGGCAAGTTCCCGGAAATGTCTGAGTTCATCAATCCCGTCGGCACGATACCTCCTCGCAGGCAGAAGCCACTCGTCGTCGCCGTCCAGGGCAAATGCCAGGGTGCAGGCCATGAGCTTTTCCTGGCGGCAGATGTCCGCGTTGCAGCGAGCGATACCGTGTTCGCCCAACCAGAGGTCACCCGCGGACACTTCCCTGCTGGGGGTGCACCGATCACGTTCGTCCGGGAAGCGGGTTGGGCAAATGCGATGCGCTACATGCTGACAGGCGACGAATGGAGCGCCGATGAGGCCTACCGAATGGGATTGGTTCAATACGTGACGCCGCCCGGAAAGCAACTTGATCGGGCGATCGCAGTCGCTCGCAGGATATCGGCCGCGGCTCCGCTTGGAATTCGAGCGACAATCGCCTCGGCCCATCGCGCGCTGAGCGAAGGTCAGGAAGCCGCGTACGCGGCGCTGTTTCCTGAACTGGCTCGATTGGCTCAGAGCGACGATCACCAGGAATATTTCCGGGCGCTTGGGGAAAAGCGTGCTCCCGCCTTCCGCGGGCGCTGACCGCCACACCGGGGCGGCCCAGTGAGTGCAGGCGTCAACGGCGCCGAGACTTGGCGTGATGGTCAATGAAAGCGCGCAGTTTCGGCAAGATTTGGCGCTTGCTCGGATAATAGAGAAAAAGGCCGGGCGTTGTCGTGCCAAAGCGCGTCAACACCGCCTGCAATCGGCCCTCCGAGATATGAGCCTTAACAGGTGGGCCAGGCACCTGCGCAAGTCCCAAACCCTCCACTGCCGCTTCGATCAGCGTCGGATAATCGTGCGCGACAAGCGGACCCGAGACGACTGCCTCGATCGTTCTGTTGCCGTCGAGAAACGACCACGGCACGACTGATCCGTTCGGCCGGCGCAGACGCAGGCAGGCATGGCCACGCAGGTCGTCGATAAGCTTCGGTCGTGTCCGTGCGCGCAGATAATCGGGACTCCCGACAACGACGAACGGGAAGGGCTGGGAAAGCCTGACCACAATCATGTCGGCGTCGATGAACTGACCCATCCGGATGCCGGCGTCAAATCCTCCGGCGGCGAGATCTACTCGCTCCTCGCTGGCAGCGATCTCCACTTCGATCTCGGGATAAGCCTTGCAGAACGAGAGGATGACCGGCTGCAGGATCAGCGGAACGACCGCTCTTGGAACGGCGAGCCGCAAAAGCCCGACGGGACGTTGCCCGAGTTCGCGCACGGCAGCTCCGGCCGCGATGAGCTCTTCAAAGGCTGGTCTGGCGCGGGACAGGAATTGCTCGCCAGCTTGAGTGAGGCCGACACTGCGCGTTGTGCGAACGAACAGGGCAACGCCCATGCGCGCCTCGAGCGCGCGCACCGCCTGGCTCATCGCCGATGGGGTGATGCCCAGCTCTGCGGCCGCCTTTCGAAAGCTGCGGTGCCGGGCAACGCTGAGGAATGCCTCCACACCATCGATCGCGCCCTGCTTCATTGTGAAGTTCTGCTTCATGGCTTGTCCACTTTATAGCGGATAGTGGACCGACGAAAGCTTTCTTAAGTTCAGTTGCAGAGCGAGACGCCACGCCGGCGGGTGACTTGATTGCCTATCGCGCCAGAGTCGGAGCCTGAGAACGATGACGCCAGTCCGGAACGCCGCCCTCACCTTCATCCTCATAGGAGCCCTTGCCATGACTGAAGCATCCATTGCCCAAACACAAAACCTATCGCCCGTAACAACTGGAGTGATGGTTATCCTGACGGCCAAGAGCAACGTCACACGCGAACAGGTCGTGGCTGTAATGCCGGCCGAAGTCCGACAGACCGTGCAGCTCTACGTCGGCGGGAAAATCCGGGAATGGTTCTCGCGTGCCGATGGCCGCGGTGCTGTCTTCTTGCTCGACACCAGGGATGTCGCGGAAGCGCACGCGATCATGGATGATCTGCCGCTGGCCCGGCAAGGCCTCGTCGATCACGAGTACATCGCGGTCGGTCCGTTGCTGCCCCTTCGGTTGCTTCTGGCCAGCCCGGAACGCCCGCAATAGCGAGGAGGCAGAGAAATGCCCGCCATCAACCTGCCATTTGTTCTGAGCGTCGTCGGCGCCTTCCTGACAAGTTCAGCGATCGGTTACATCTATGTCTGGCCATGGCTGCGTAGCCTGCCGCGATTTGAGGCTTTGCGATTGATTGCGGCCTTTCATGCCTTCAGATTCTTTGGGATGAATTTCCTGGTGACTGGATTTGTGTCGCCGGAATTGAATCCGAATTTCGCCCGTCAGGTCGGATGGGGCGATTTCATCGCGGCGGCCTTGGCCCTTGGCTCGATGGCGGCACTCTCCCGGCGCTGGTCGATCGCCATTCCAGCTGTTTGGGTCTTCAATGTCTGGGGCACGATCGACCTCCTGAACGCATACTACATGGGAGTGACACAGCTCAGAGATCCCGGTCTGATGGGCGCAGGGATTTACGTGCCCGCACTTTACGTCCCCTTGCTACTTGTCAGTCACGTTCTGATCTTTCTGCTTCTGTTTAAGGTCGGACCAGCGGAAGAATACTCGTCGACTCCGGCGCCGGCTCGCAACTAAGTTGCTTCGCATCCCGTACAACCCGGTGACGTATGCGCAGCATAGCGATGTGGGCCTGGTGGCAAGCGAACAACGAGCGCGCCAGCTTCGGAAGATCAGACCTATTGGAAGATCAGACCTGCTTCCCCGCAATGATCTCCTGCAACGTCGCGACATGCCGCGCGAACGCGCCGCGGCCTGCCGCGGTGGCGATGACCGTGGTCTGCGGCTTCTTGCCGACGAAGGCTTTTTCCACCGATACGTAGCCCGCCTTGGCCAGCGTCTCGATATGCGCGCCGAGATTGCCGTCGGTCGCGCCGGTGAGCTTCTTCAGCCGGGAAAACTCCAATCCTGTCGCGGCCGGCAGCGCGTTCAGTGCCGCCATGATCTTCAGCCGCAACGGCTGGTGGATGATGTCGTCGAGCTCGGCCATCAGATCCGCCGCATCCAGAGGCCGCCGAGGATCAGGCCTCCGCCATTGACGAAGGCCATCCAGAGCGGAAACGCCTCGCCGATGTAGAAATAACCGATCAGCGTCAGCGCGGAGATGCCGACACCGATCGCCATGAAGGCATAGCCGAACCAGAGACCGGCCAGCGTATAGAACAGCATGAAGTAGAGCGGCCAGAACGTGCCGAGCTGGCGCGGGCCGAAGTGACCGATCACGTTGGTGCAGAGATAACCGAAGGCGAAGAACAGCACGAACACCAGAAGCAGCCTGACGTTGAAAGCGGCGCCATGGGAGTGATGCGGCGGATTGAAAATGCGCAGCGCCACCAGACCGCCGGCGCCCAAAGTGTCCGCAGCGACCCAGGCGTAGACCGCATAGACCGGCCAAAGCCAGGTCACGAGATTGGCCGCGAACACCAAGAGGCCCCACCAGACGGCAGCAAAGCTCGCCAGCTCATAGAGCTGCGATTGCTTCACGCGCTGGACGATGTCGTCGATATCGGCCAGCGCCGCGGACGCTTCCTTGCTGTCGATCATGACTGCCTTGCCCCGCGCGTCGCCACATCGTCGGCGATGACCGAAATCGCCTTCGGGTTGGTGACGATGCCCATATGGTTGATGCCGTCGATGATCTTGACATCGACCGACGGTTTGATGGCCTGCACGACTTCCGCATATTTGTCCGAGATCATCATCTCGTCCTCGGCGCCGCCGAAGATCGTGACCGGACGTGTCGTCGCCGGAAGATCGATGCGATAGCCGCGCGTCGCGAAATTGCGCGTCAGGCGATCGGAATAGGTGGAGACGAGGTACTTTGCCGAAGTCGCGGGCACGGCGAGCGCGAGCACCGGAAGCTGCGAACAGCAGTCGATGCCGAGCTTGCGCAGCGTGGCGAGCGCGAAGAAGCGCGGCAGGTCGACATTGGCCCAGCCGCCGGCATGCGGCTTATTGGTCGGGGCGTCATAGCCGAGATAGGGCGCGAGCAGCACGGTGCGCACGAACATGTCCTGCATGATCGGTGTCGCGGCGATGCGCAGCGAGAAGCCGGCGCCGGCGGAATGGCCGATCAAGGTGAGCGGCAGCTCCGGCGCGGTCTTGCGCACCTCGGCGACGAAATCGACGAGGTCGTCCTCGAGCTGGCCGACATAGCCGATGTCGCCGCGCGTGCCGGAGCCGCCATGGCCGCGGATGTCGAGCGCCCAGGTCTCCACTCCGCGCGAGGCGATGGCATGGGTCAGGGCATGATTGACGGTGCCGCTGGAGCCGGACGAGCCATGGATGAAGATCGCGCCGCGGCCGGTCGCGGGGCCGTTGGCAGCGTAGTGGCGGAAACCGATCCAGGTGCCGTCGCGGGCCTGGAAGCGCTCTAGGGGCGGGAGGGTGGACCAATCGATGCCCTTGGCGGAGTCGGAGACCGATCGCATCTCGGGCGGCCGCTCCAGCGGGGTTGCGATCATCGCGGCCAGGATCAGCGCCACGGCGCCGACCGCACAGAGGGCCCATTTCAGTCCGTTCAACACGCCGCGCAGCAATCGAACTGCCATGATCCACTCCCCTCAAACCCACCAACTATAGAGAACTCTATATGACAGAGTACTCTCTTGGTCAATCCCCGGATTGGCGCGGCGCCGCAAAAATCCTTAACGTCGGGTCTGATCCCCAAATGCCGAATCGTTTGCCGATGCCTTCAGCGGAACCCCTGCTCAACACACCCGAATTCACCGTTTCCGAGCTCTCGCAGTCCCTGAAACGGACGGTTGAGGACACCTACGGCCATGTCCGGGTCCGCGGCGAGATCTCCGGCTTCCGCGGCGCGCATTCCTCCGGCCATTGCTATTTCGCGCTCAAGGACGAGAGCGCCAAGATCGAGGCGGTGATCTGGAAGGGCGTGCACGGCCGCATGCGCTTCAAGCCCCAGGAGGGGCTCGAGGTCATCGCCACCGGCAAGCTCACGACCTATCCGGGCTCCTCGAAATACCAGATCGTGATCGAGGCGCTGGAGCCGGCCGGCATCGGCGCGCTGATGGCGCTGATGGAGGAGCGCAAGCGGAAGCTCGCCGCCGAAGGCCTGTTCGACGAGGCGCGCAAACAGCTTCTGCCGTGGCTGCCGGAGGTGATCGGCGTGGTGACGTCGCCGACCGGCGCCGTGATCCGCGACATCCTGCATCGGCTGGAGGACCGCTTTCCCCGTCACGTGCTGGTGTGGCCGGTGAAAGTTCAGGGCGAAGGCTCGGCCGAGCAGGTCGCGGCCGCGATCCGCGGCTTCAATGCGCTGCCGGAGGGCGGCAAGATTCCGCGCCCGGACGTGCTGATCGTCGCGCGCGGCGGCGGCTCACTGGAGGATCTGTGGTCGTTCAACGAAGAGATCGTGGTCCGTGCCGCGGCCGAGAGCATGATCCCGCTGATCTCGGCGGTGGGGCATGAGACCGACATCACGCTGATCGATTTCGTCGCCGACAAGCGCGCGCCGACGCCGACGGCGGCGGCCGAGATGGCCGTGCCGGTGCGCAGCGATCTCTTTGTCGAGGTCGGCGATCTCGGGCGACGCACCCGGTCCTGCTGGCAACGCGGCCAGGAGAGCCGTCGCAGCGAGCTGCGTGCGGCCGCGCGCGCGCTGCCGGCGGCAGGCGATTTGCTGGCGATCCCGCGGCAGCGGCTGGATTCGGCAGGTGCGTCCCTGCCCCGCTGCCTCAAGGCCAATACGCACGCGCATTTCCGCAGGTTCACCGCCGCAGGCGCCAAGCTGACGCTGCGGGTGCTGCATGGCCAGATCGCGCAGGCCGATCATCGCCTCACGGTGTGCGGCGAGCGACTCGGACTGTCCACGCGCTCGCTGCTGCGGCGGCGGCGCGACCGCTTCGCCGGGCTGGAGGTGCGCTTGCGCGCCTCGAAGCTCTCCAATGCGCAGGCGCAGCGCAACGCGATTGCGCGCCAGCGCGAACGCACGCATCGCCTGGCCGAGCGCGCGGGCCGCGCGCTGGTGACGCTGTTGCAGCGGCTCGACGCCCGCGTCGAGAACAGCGGCAAGCTGCTCTCAGCATTGTCTTATCGCGGCGTGCTCGCGCGCGGCTTTGCGCTGGTGCGCGACGAGGCCGGCCATCCCCTGCATTCGGCAGACAGCGTCGGTCCCGGCGCACGGGTTGAGATCGAGTTTGCGGATGGGCGTGTGGGTGCGACCGCGGATGCGGATCGTGCAGCACCGACGGCAAAACGCGCGCCGGCGCAAGCCAAGGCGGCGGCGCAGGAGGCGAAGCCAGCGCCAAAGCGCGTGGGCAAGCCGGTGGATCAGGGGAATTTGTTTTAGAGCGCGAGCGCGTCGCGCCACCCTCGACAGAGTATGTAGGACGCGCGTGCCACACACTTGCCGTCGTCCTGGCGAAAGCCAGGACCCATACCGCGAGGTCTATCGGGTACGCGTGCTGTCAGTCCCGAACGACCAGTCTTCGCCAAACTACTCCCTGGGGTAATGGGTCCTGGCTTTCGCCAGGACGACGCTGGGAGAGAGTGCGCCTCACACGTCCGTCGTTGTGCTCGCTGTCGTAGCCCGCATGAGCGTAGCGACATGCGGGACCAGCGGCCTTGGATATCGCTACGCTCATCCGGGCTACAAGACTGCGCGTCTCAGCGGCAGGACAAGCCCGCGTCGATCGTGGTCCAGAAACCGCAATGTTCCGGCGCGAGTTGTGGCGCGCCGGCATGGGCTTCGAACAGATGGGCTTCGAACAGGAAGACCGCGACGGTGAAAACGATCAGGGCGGAGGAGAACAGGACGAAGCGGTTGCGCATGGGACTGCGTTTAATCGACATCGTGGTCGAATGATGGCGTCGGCACGGGCTGAAACCATCCCGGCGCGGGATCCGTAGAGTCACGGTCGGCCATTTTCCGTGCAGGGCGGTGGTCGATGCGGGGCTGTCCGCTGTTGTTCCCAAGGGCGGCCCCGCTCGGCACATGTAGCCCGCATGAGCGCAGCGATATGCGGGACGGACCTACCCGGATATCGCTACGCTCATCCGGGCTACGGCACTGCCGTCACCGCGCCAGCCACTCCGCAACTTCCTTCTGCGATTCCGCGCGCGCTGCCGCATCGGTGCCGAGATGGCCGTGCTCGGGCGTGGCGGCGTCGGTGCTGCCGGCAGCTGCGTGCAGCGGCGTGTTGGCGCGGTCGAAGTCGTGATAGGCGCCGGGATAGACCACGATGCGCGCGAGCGCGCTGCGGCCATGCGCGCCATCGACCATCTGGCGGCAGGCCGGCGGCGACGAGACGTCGTCATTGCCGCCGATCAGCACCAGCGTCGGCACCCGTGTGCTCCAGCCGAGGCCAGCGGAAATCCTGCAGTCCGGATAGAACGCGATCGCGGCGCGGAAATCCGGGCCCACATCGCGCGCCAGGCTCTGCGGACGCACGGCCCAAAGCAGCGCGCTGGCGCCATTCGCCCACCCCATCAGGCTGACGCGGTCGCGCGCAACCCAACTCTGCCGCATCAACCAGGCGCGCGACGCCGCGATGTCGGTGACGCGTTCGCGCCGCGCCTTGACGTGGATGTCCTTGACGCGGCATTGCGGCCCGAGCTCACGCGAGCCGTAGCTGTCAGGGAGCAGGACGGCGTTACCGGACTTGAGCAGCCGCTCGGCCCAGTCGCGATAGCGCGGCAGCACGGAATCGGAATGGCCACCGAGCCCGCCGCAGCCATGAAGCGCGATCACGGTCGGAAACGGCCCCGCGCCCTCGGGCTTGTAGAGTTGCGCATGCAGCACGCCGGACGCCAGCGGAATCTCGACCGGCTGCGGCGCCGGCGACGCGTGCGCGGCCGAGATCAGGAACGTCAGGAACAGGGCGGTGAACGGAAGGCGCATCGAACTTTGCCGTTGGATCCTTCGCTCAAGCACTATCACGCGGAAACGGCGCCAAAACATCACAAACCGGTGGGTTTACCGGGCGGACAAGCCACCCTATTTATGCTACATCCCGTCCAACACATCGTGCCCTCCAAGGTGACCCCGGAGCGGCCTTCCACGGAGACTTTCGACCGTGCTGAACAAGTTCGGCCCCTCGGGCCATGGCGAAGCGCAGGTGCAATATCTCGACGGCGATTTCCGCGTGATCTCGCCGGGGACTTTCGTGCGCTGCGCGATCACCGATACGCGCATCCCGCTCGACGAGTTGAAATACTGGAGCGTGGACCTGCAGGAAGCCTACGCCACACCCGCCGCCGTGCTCGAGCGACATTACCCGGGCGCGCCCAAGCCGCAAGCCTGAGGCCGCGGGCGCGCGTCTATTGCTGCTCCGCGCCATCCGTGCCCACGCAGGTTCTGATGAAACTCTTCCTGGGCTCGCCGACGATCTTCTGATCGATCGCCTGCTTGAGGCAATCCAGCCGCGCCTGCGCCATGCAGAGCTGCATCTGGTCGCGCTTGTCCTGTCCCTTCAGGTTCTGAGTCGTCGCGAGGCAGGTGACGCGCTTGGTCGCGGGCACCGGCACGGTGGTGGTTTGAGGAGCCGGCGGAGTCGTTTGTGCAAACACCGGCGCAATGATCAGACACACAAGGCTGGCGGCAACGGCGGCGAACGGCAACTTCATCGAACTCTCCTGGTCGTCTGAACGGTTAGGAGTTTTGCGATGAACGACGCGTGAATGGCAGGCTGCTGTGTCGGATGGGCAAAGCGCAGCTGCCCTGCCGGCACAGCACGAGCGGTGCAGCTTTTTCACGAGGCATGTTCGCACGCACCAGAAATGCTGCTCGCACAGCCGAGACGATTTCCGTTATGCCGATCCGCGTTGCATCGAAGAGTGCTTGCACTCCGTGGTTAGCCATTTCGCGTTGTGGTTGGATTCTTTGTTGCGATTGGCGCTCTTAGGTTGTTTGACGAAGTCTTGGTGAAACAAAGCGCCGCTATGCTTCATCTTAGGTAATTGGCCCTGCTCTTTTTATCGCACAGACAATCAAGTCAACCAAACGGCCACTGAGCTCTGGAATTGGCGCAGTCTGTGAACGGGCTCATATCGAAGAGCCATCTGTCGGGCTACGATCACCTCGAAAATTCGCGGTGGATTATTTGTAAATCGAAAATCAACGATGGGGGTGATCATGCCCACCATACTAGACCTGCTCTATCGTGAATATTGCCGCGCCCGCCTCGCTGAAATGCGGAAACAGCTTCTGATCGCAGCTGAACGCTTTGAAGCTCTCGAAGCGCATCATCATCCGGATCAGGGTGACGATGAGAGGACGGACACACAGCGCAAGACCGGTCGCCGCGCGCCGAATTGAAGCGGCCCGAGACCGGCGATCTCTCCCGCGTAGCAGTGACCAAGCAGTTGGCAACAGTTTGGGAGGCAGCAATGAATACACCCGAGTACTATACCGCCATGGTAGCCTGCGCCTCGTGCCTGACCATTATCGGATTGATGGCCGTTGGGGCGTGGTGAGCATGATTGACTGCTGAACCGCAATCGCAGGCCGTTGCCGAGGTCGCTGGCAAGCACGTCCGGTCGGACGACGGCGCGGACGCAGCACGCAGCGTACAGCATGGTTCGTCAACGGAGGCTGGAAGGCCTTCGCCTCGGCTTGCAAACATTATTCCTGCTGTGAGGTGAGCCTTGCCGCCGTTTCGGACTGCGGCGGCTTCGCTTCAGATCCGGATGTCAGCTTCCGGGCGGGGTATACGAAGAGCGCAGCTTCGCCGCGTTCTGGCGGACCTGCTTGATCTCGTCCTGCGTGAACAGCCGCGTCAGTTTCACGTTCTGCAGGGTGCCCGCCGTGACGGTCAGGCCGGAAATGGCCGGAGCCGCACCCGGATCAGGCACATCGAAAATCACCAAAACGCCTGGGCCGTCGGCCGCAACGCTGAACATCGAAATCAGCTTTCCGCCGGCCGCTTCGATAAGTTTTCTTGCCGCCTCCTGACGATCGGTCTTGGGGTTCTCCAAAATGGCATTGAGAGCGCGTGGTGTGTATTGTCCGGTGAGGCAAAAATGCATGGCATGTTCTCCTCTGGGTTTTTGGCAATGACTTTCCCTGCCGTTCCGAACTCGTCGTTACGGCCGCTGCATCTGAAATGATGAAGGTACTGCCCGCCGTGGGCATAAACGCCGTCGATGATTTCCGGGAGTTCGGCACGTCCCGGTGACGGCTCTCATGAAACGCTACATCAACTCCCGAACGTGCGGAAGAGAATTCGTCAGCCGCGACATGTCACCTCGGTTGCCACATATCGCACCCGCGCATGAAATGCTTTTCGTCACACCGTGCGTCCACAACGAGCGCGGTTCGCCCGCCGTCCGACATTATCGCCTGCCGAATCTTCGCTCGCGCGCCTTGTAGAGATGATCGCTGATCAGTTGCCGGAGCGTAGCCGGGTCGTCGAACTCGAGCTGGACGGCGAACGGCACGATGCCGTCCGGCACGCCTTCGCGGCCGTGCAGACGCGCGAGATCCTTTTCCGTCGTCACCAGTGTTTGCTGCTCGCGCTGCGCCTCCGCGGCGAGAGTTGCGATCTCGTCGTTCGAAAACATGTGATGATCGGCGAAGGCGCGCGTGCGTGCGACTTCGATACCGCCAGTGCGCAAGCTGCGGAAGAACCGTTCGGGATCGCCGATGCCGGCGAACGCGAACACCGGCTTGCCCAACAGTCTTGCGACCGACCCGGCGTCGGGTTTCAGCCGCGCGCGCAGCTCCGGCTTGTTGCGCCTGGCAAGCTCGGCGGCGACAGCGTCGGCGGCGCGGCCGCCGCCGATCAGGACCAGCGCGTCGGTGCGCGCAAGCTGCGCCTTCAGCGGCGCACGCAGGGGACCGGCCGGAAACACCTTGCCATTGCCGAGGCCGCGCTCGCTGTCGATCACGATCAGCGAGGCGTCCTTGAAAAGACGCGGGTTCTGGAAACCGTCGTCCATCAAAATCACGGTGGCGCCTTGCGACTTCGCCAGCACGACGCCGTCGAGACGGTCGCGCGCGACCGTGACAGGGACGTCGCGCGCCATCATCAGCGGCTCGTCGCCGACGTCGGACGCGGTGTGACGCATGCTGTCGACCATCACCGGGCCCTTGAGGCTGCCGCCATAGCCGCGGCTGAGCACCACCGGCGTCTCGCCGAGCTCGCGCAGGAGCTTCGTCAGCGCCAGCACGGTCGGCGTCTTGCCGGCGCCGCCGACATGGTAGTTGCCGACGCAGATCACGGGGATGCCGGCGTCGACGCCCTCGCGCAGCATCCGCCGTTCCGTGATCGCGCCGTAGAGCGCACCCAGCGGCCCCAATGCGTACGATTCGAGGGAACGTGGCCGGTACCAGAAGGCCGGCTCACGCATTGGCGGCCCCCATCTCGATCCGCAACTGCAAGAGATAAGGCTCGAGCGCGGTCATGGTGCGGTTGAGCGCGCCGCCGAGATCCTCGACCACGCCGGCGCCCGACTGCTGGACGTTCTTTCGCACGGCAGGATCGGCGAGCAGCTGGCCGAGCTGCTTGATCAGTAGTTCCTGCGTGTCGGCCTGGCGCGCGCCGCCGCTGTGATCGAGCGCCTCGTAGACGTCGGCGAAATTGAAGACGTGCGGACCATGGACGATGGCCGCGCCGAGCTTGATCGCTTCGATCGGATTCTGGCCGCCATGATGGATCAGCGATCCGCCCATGAACACGATGTCCGAGAGGCGATAGAACAGGCCGAGTTCGCCCATGGTGTCGGCGACATAAACGTCGGTGGTCGCTGTCGGCAGCTCGTCGCGCGAGCGCAGGGCTGGCTTCAGGCCGGACGCCGTGATCAGGCCTGTGATCGAGGAGCCGCGATCCGGATGGCGCGGCACGATCACGGTCAGGAGCTGCGGGAAGAAACCGGTGAGGCTGCGATGCGCCGCCACCAGCATCTCCTCCTCGCCCGGATGGGTCGAGGCCGCGACGATGATCGGACGCCCGCGCGTCATCGCCATCAGCCGTTCGAGCTTGGCGGGGTCGGCCGGCGGCGCCGGCACGTCGAGCTTGAGATTGCCCGTGGTGACGACGTCGCGGCCGCCGAGCGTCGAGAAGCGCTCGGCATCGGTCTTCGACTGCGCCAGACAAATGTCGAACCGCGACAGCAGCGCCGAGATGGTGCCTTGCATCCGGCGCCAGCGCGGGAACGAGCGCGGCGACATCCGCCCGTTGATCAGCACCATCGGCACGCGGCGCGCGGCGCCGGCCAGGATCAGGTTCGGCCACAGATCGGATTCGATGAACAGCGCCAGCGACGGCTTCCAATGGTCGAGGAAGCGCGCGACATAACGCGGGGAATCATACGGCACGTATTGATGGATCACGTCGGGCGGAAAACGCTTTGCCACAATAGCAGCCGACGTGACAGTGCCCGAGGTGAGCAGAATGCGCAGGTTCAGATCGCGCAAGCGCTCGATCAGCGCCGCCGCGGCGAGGACCTCGCCGACGCTGGCGCCGTGAATCCAGACCAGCGGACCGTGCGGCCGCACGTCCCGGGACAGGCCCCGCCGTTCGCTGACCCGCGCGGGATCTTCCTTGCCCTGCTTCAGGCGCCGCTTGATCAGCACAGGCGCGAGCGGCACCAGGCCACGCGCCAGGCGCCGGTACATCCGCAGCGTCAACGGCAGCGAGCCGGGCAGCGATTTAGGCATCTGCAGGTCCCGGCCGGCCGAGCTGTGCATAGGCTTGGCGGGTCGCCTCGTTCAAGGTCTCCTCCAGCTCGAGCCGCAGCGCTTCCATGGTGGCGGCGTTCGCATCCGGCGGAACGTGGATTTCCTTGATGCCCACCAACGCGCCCCGCCCGAACGGCAGGTTGATGGTGGTGCGGTCCCAGTTCTTGAGCCGGACGAAGCGGCTGGTCGCCATCGCAAAAGGCATGATCGGCCGCCCCGATTCCCGTGCCAGCATGATGATGCCGAGCCCGGCCACGCGCGAGCGCTTGGGGACGTCGGCGGTCAGCGCGACATTACAACCGTCCTGGAGCGTCCGCACCATTTCCTTGAAGGCACCGACCCCGCCCTTGCGGTGAAACGCGCCGCCATGGTCGCCGGACCCGCGGATGGTGCCGATGCCGAGCCGCTCGGCGGCAATCGCGTTGAACTCGCCGTCGCGGTGACGGGAGATCAGGACCCTCGCCTTGTACCAGTCCTTGTTCTTGATGAAGGGGGTGAGGAAATGCTGGCCGTGCCAAAACGCGAAGATCGCCGGAATTTGCGGCTCGACGCGCTCATAGACGTCGGGCGGATCGAACGTGAATTTGTTCGTCCGCCAGACCAGACGCAGGTATTCCGCCGCCAGGATTCCGACGGCACGCTGAACGAAGCTGCTCCTCAGCGTATTGCGAAGCAGCTTTTTCAACGCGCCGGTTCTTGATTCGGGTCGAGCAGCCGGTGGAGATGGACGATGAAATAGCGCATCTGCGCGTTGTCGACCGTGCTCTGCGCCTTGGCACGCCAGGCGGCGTGCGCGGTCGCATAGTTCGGATAGAGGCCGACGATCTCGACGTCGTCGAGGTTCTTGAAGGTGTTGTGCTCGAGATCGACGAGCTCGCCGCCGACGACGAGGTGGAGCAGTTGTTGCGGGGCACTATCTGGCATCGGTTCTGTTCCTAACGGGCTGCCCGGCAAAGCAGTGTTCGACAAGCACGAGAAAGCGCTTCACGGCAAGGGGCGGTTTCGAAAATGCGAGACAATGTTCGCATGACGATCGCGACCCGCTGCCACCAGCACCCCATGCGTGACTTGCCGGCGGTTATAGAGGATGGGATCTCCGGAGAGATCGCTCATCCTACCATCGGCTTCCTGCACGATCAAATCCGCCGCCGCAAGGTCCCAATCATGACTGTTGCCGCCCGCAAAAGCCGCATCCAGCGCGCCATGGGAGACCCGGCACAGCCGCAGCGCGAGCGAACCGATTCGCGGATGCAGCTTGATCTCGCCCAGTGACGGCTTCAGGCGCTCGACCAGGGGCTTCGGACCCGCGACACGCGAGAAGTCGAGCTCGGACCCAGCCGTCGCCCGCACCGGCACATCGTTGAGGGTCGTGCCCTGGCCGCGGGCGGCGAAGAAGAACTCATCGCTGGTCGGCGCGAACACCGCGGCCAGCACCGGCGAGGCGTCCTCGACCAGCGCGACGCTGACGCACCATTCGTCGTGGCCGTTGAGGTAGTTGCGGGTGCCGTCGATGGGATCGACGATCCAGGTCATCCGCCGCGACAGCCGCACCTCATCGTCGGCGCTCTCCTCCGACAGCCAGCCATAGTCGGGCGTCGCCGCGCGCAGGCGCGCTTCCAGGAGATCGTTGACGGCGATGTCGGCTTCCGAGACCGGCGAGGACGCGCCCTTGGTCCACTTCTTCAGCTCGGTGCGGAACATCGACTGCGCGAGTGCGCCCGCCTCCCGCACCGTGTCTTGCAGCAGCGCCGCGTCGCGCGTCAGGATGGCTTCGCCTGTTGCGTTCGCGTCAACGTCCGCCAAGCGTCAAACCCTCGATGCGCACCGTCGGCGCATTGACGCCGTAGCGGAACTCGAGATTGTTCGCCGGCTGCATCGACTTGAAGATCTCGAACAGATGGCCGGCGATCGTCACCTCGCTCACGGGATAAGTGAGTTCGCCGTTCTCGATCCAGAAGCCGGAGGCGCCGCGGCTGTAGTCGCCAGTCACGCCGTTGACGCCCGAGCCGATCAAATCGGTAACGTAGAAACCCTGCTTGATGTCGGAGATCAGTTCGGCCGGCGTCGGCGTGCCGGGTTCAAGATGCAGATTATACGGCCCGGGCGACGGCGAGGAGGAGACGCCGCGATGGGCATGGCCGGTGGTGGTGAGACCGAGCTCACGCGCGGTGGCGCAATCGAGCAGCCAGGTCGTCAGCACGCCTTCGTCGATCAGCGCGATCTTCTTCACGGCGACACCTTCAGCGTCGAACGTCTGCGAGCGCAGGCCGCGTTTGCGCAGGGGATCGTCGATGATGCGGATGTTCTTGGCGAACAGCTGCTGGCCGAGCTTGTCCTTCAGGAAGCTGGTCTTGCGCGCAATCGAAGCGCCGTTGATGGCGCCGACGACGTGACCGACCAGCGAGCCCGCGACGCGCGGATCGAACACCACAGGCACTTTGCAGGTCTCGACCTTGCGCGGATTGGCGCGCGCCACAGTGCGCTCGCCCGCGGAACGGCCGACGATCTCGGGCGACAGCAGATCGGCACCATGCGGCGCCGAGGTGAAATCGTAGTCCCGCTCCATGCCGGTGCCGTCGCCGACAATGGCGGTGGCGGAGATGCCCTGGCTGGAACGCAGGTAAGAGCCGTGGAAGCCGGTGCTGGTGACGAGCACCATGCCGCCCATTCCGGCAGAGGCCGAGGCGCCGCCGGATTTGGTCACGCCCTTCACTCCGAGCGCCGCAGCCTCGGCTTCGAGCGCGCGGCGCTCGAGTTCCGAGGTGGCGGGCACGTCAGGGTCGAGCAGATCGAGATCGGGGAAGTCGCGCGCGAGCAGTGCGGGATCGGCAAGGCCGACATATTTGTCGTCGGGCGCAACACGCGCCATCGCAACCGCTCGCTCGGCAAGCTTGGTCACGGCATCGCCGCTGGCGTCGTTGGTGGAGACCACCGCCTGGCGCCGGCCGACCAGCACGCGCAAGCCGACATCATCGCCCTCGGAACGCTCGGATTCCTCGACCCGGCCGTCGCGGACCTCGACGCCTTGCGAGACGCCACGCACGGCGACCGCATCGGCCGCATCCGCGCCGGCGCGCCTGGCAGCCTCCACCAGCCGCTGCGCG
>NZ_VSST01000107.1 GCF_019402665.1 Bradyrhizobium canariense | reverse complement strand
GGCGTCCACAGATGAGTACGCGCCCCGGTCTTCCGGTTAGATTGAGCGCCTCGCCTGGAATTCGACTTTGCTTCGACTTGGAG
Organism: Bradyrhizobium canariense; assembly: GCF_019402665.1. Lineage (GTDB taxonomy): Bacteria > Pseudomonadota > Alphaproteobacteria > Rhizobiales > Xanthobacteraceae > Bradyrhizobium > Bradyrhizobium canariense. Next base: position 8,685 of record NZ_VSST01000107.1, on the reverse strand, counting down.
TGCACGATGTCCAACACGATGTCCAAAACAATTGCGATCCTCGCGCCCGGTGCCATGGGCAGTGCCGTGGCCCGCCGTCTCGGCGAGCACGGTGCGCGCGTGCTGACGTCGTTGAACGGGCGGAGCGAGGCGACGCGCAAACGCGCGGCGGATGCCGGCATGATCGGCGCCGAGGACGACGCGATCGCGGACGCCGACATCATCCTCTCGATCGTGCCGCCGGGCGAAGCCGTGGCGCTCGCCGAGCGGCTGGCCGGGCTGATCGTCCGGCGCGAGAAGAAGCCCGTCGTGGTCGATTGCAATGCCGTCAACGTCGATACCGTGATGAGGATCGAAGAGATCATCGGCTCGGCACAGGCGCCGTTCGTCGATGCCGGCATCATCGGGTTCCCGCCCCAGCCCGGCGGCAAGAGCCCCGCGTTCTACATGTCCGGCGAGCACGCCAAGGACGTCGCCGTGCTGAAGGATTTCGGGCTCGACGTGCGGATCGTCGAAGGGCCGGTCGGTGCCGCGTCCGCGCTCAAAATGTCCTACGCCGGTATCGTCAAGGGCCTCGCCGGCATCGGCTCGGCGATGGTGGTCGCGGCAACGAAAGCGGGGGCTGCCGATGCGCTGCGCGACGAACTCGCACGCAGCCAGCCCGCGGTTCTGGCCCGCCTCGAAGTCGCGCTGCCGGACATGATCCCGAAGGCCTATCGCTGGGTTGCGGAGATGCGGGAGATTTCCGGCTTTCTCGGCCCCGATCATCCGGCGAGCCAGGTTTACGAAGGCTTTGCGCGCTGGTTCGAGCATCTCGCCGAGGACGCGAAAGGCGACGCGGCGGATACCGATCTGATGAAGGCATTCGCCGCGGGCATCGCGCAGAAGAAATCCTGATTGTCCGGTCTCAGGTCACGGTCATCGATCATGTGCCGTGCACCGAGTCCAGAAAACCCTGGATGTCCCGATCGCGTCTCAAGCGCACGACCGGGACGTCAGCGCCATACTGCACACGCTCGGCCTCGATGACAGGCGCGCGCTCGGTGTCGTAGCGCCACGCCTCCCGCATCAATTTCCAGTCGAATTGTTCGGGACACCCCTCCGGGAGGTCGGGCCGGGTCCTGTCGCGATCGAAGGCGGAGCGCAGGAGAATGCGCCACTGGCAGAGCCAGCGCGGGCGGTCGATGACGACCAGCGCATCGGCGCGCGCCAGCGTGAGATCGAAGGCAAGTCCCGAGAAGCTGCCGTCGACAACCCATGCGTCGCCCGCGATCGCATCAGCGACGCGCGCCCGGAAGCTCGGCTTGTCGGATGGCTTCCATCCCGGCCGCCAGTAGAGCACGTCGAGATGCACCACCGGCAGCCCGAGCATTCGCCCGAGATTCCGGGAGAGGCTCGTCTTTCCGCTACCCTGACAGCCTACGACGATGATCCGGCGCATGATGGGAAGATTTCACAAAGCCAGCCGCGACGAAAGGGGGCACTTAAGAGCCGGGCTTATCCGCATCGTCATTGCGAGCGGAGCGAAGCAATCCAGAGTCCCTCAATGGAAAGATCCTGGATTGCTTCGCTTGGCTCGCAATGACGGGAAGGAGACGGCGCGTGGCCCATCTGTTATTCTTTGTGCGGAAGCGGTCACTCCGCATTGGGAGTTCGAATGAGAGTACTTGTGATCGGCGCGGGAGCGCTCGGAGGCTATTACGGAGCTCGCCTGGTCCGAGCCGGCGGCGACGTGACCTTTCTGGTGCGGGCCGGGCGGGCGGAGCAATTGCGGCGGAATGGATTGCAGGTCGTGAGCCCGCATGGCGACTTCGCCGTGCAGCCGAAGGTCATCCTGGCCAACGATCTCAAGGAAACGTTCGACGTCGTGCTCGTCGGGGTGAAATCCTACTCGCTCGACGATGCGATGGTCCAGTTTGCCCCGGCGGTCGGCGCCAACACGATGATTTTGCCGATCCTCAACGGCTTGAAACATGTCGACGCCCTGACTGCGCGGTTCGGTGCGAGATGCGTCCTCGGCGGGCTCGCGAATGTCAGTGCCGGGCTCGATGCGGATGGCCGTGTCGTTCAGTTCATGGCCAATCAGACGATTGTCTTCGGGGAGATCGAGGGTTCGCTGAGCGAGCGTGTGCTTGCCCTGGAGACGCTGCTGCACGTGCCCGGTATCGACGTGCGCGCCAGCGAAGCGATCATGCAGGACATGTGGGAGAAATTCGTCCAGCTCAGCACGCTCGCCGGCATCACCTGCCTGATGCGCGCGAGCATCGGAGACATTCTGGCCGTGCCGAACGGCGAGCAATCCATCTTCCGGCTGTTTGCCGAATGCTGCGCCGTCGCGACGGCCTCAGGTTTTGAGCCGCGAGCGCCTTTCATCGAGTTTGACCGAAAACTGTTTACGACCCCAGATTCCCCGCTCAAGGCCTCGATGCTGCGTGATATCGAGCGCGGCTCGATCACCGAGGCGGAGCATATCCTCGGCGATATGGCCAACCGGGCCCGTGCACTCGGCATCGACACGCCGCTGCTGGATCTCTCCCGGGCGCATGTGGCGGCCTATGAGATTGGGCGGCAACGAGCGGCCAGCTAACCCGCTCCGATCAGCGGGATCGCTTCATCCCGCTCATACAGATACAGCAGGCATCGCAGCGCCTCGCCGCGCTCGCCCTTGAGTTTCGGATCGTCCTTCAGGATGCGCAGCGCCTCGTCGCGGGCCTGCGTGATGAGCTGGCCGTGCATCTCCGAGCGGGCGATGCGGTAGCCGGGCAGGCCGCTCTGGCGCACGCCGAGCACATCGCCTTCGCCGCGCAGCTTCAGATCTTCCTCGGCGATGCGAAAACCGTCGGTGGTCTCGCGGATCACCTTCAGTCGCGCCTTCGACATTTCGCCGAGCGGCTCGGAGTAGAGCAGCAGACAGGTCGAGGCCTCCGAGCCGCGCCCGATGCGGCCGCGCAATTGATGAAGCTGGGCGAGGCCAAAGCGTTCGGCGTTCTCGATCACCATGATGGTCGCCGCCGGCACGTCGACACCGACCTCGACCACGGTGGTCGCGACCAGCAGCCCGATCTCGTGGGCGGCGAACTGGCCCATGACGCGGTCCTTCTCGGTGCCCTTCATCTGGCCGTGGACAAGGCCGACGCGGTCGCCGAAACGCTTCTGGAGGCTTTCGAAGCGCTTGGTGGCATTGGTTAGGTGCTCGGTGCCCTCGGCCTCGGATTCCTCGACCAGCGGGCAGATCCAGTAGACCAGCTTGCCGGATTCGAGCGCGCGGCCGATGCTGTCGGTGACCTCGCCGAGGCGGCTCATCGAGATGGTGCGGGTTTCGATCGGCTGGCGGCCGGCCGGCTTCTCCCTGAGCTCGCTGATGTCCATGTCGCCGAAATAGGTCAGCACCAGCGTGCGCGGGATCGGCGTGGCGCTCAGCACCAGCACGTCGACGGCCTCGCCCTTTGAGGTCAGCGCCAGCCGCTCGCGCACGCCAAAACGATGCTGCTCGTCGACGACCGCGAGGGCGAGATCGCGAAAGATCACGTCGTCCTGGATCAACGCATGGGTGCCGACGAGCAGGTCGATCTCGCCGGCTTCGAGCTGTGCCAAGAGTTCCCGCCGCTCCTTGCCTTTTTCGCGGCCGGTGAGGATCGCGACCCGCATGCCCGCACGCTCGGCGAGCGGCGCGATGGTCTTGATGTGCTGGCGCGCCAGGATTTCGGTCGGCGCCATCAGGGCGGCCTGCTTGCCGACCTCGGTGACGGCAGCGGCGGCGAGCAGCGCGACCACGGTCTTGCCGGAGCCGACGTCGCCCTGGAGCAGACGCAACATGCGCACCGGCTGTTGCAGATCGCTCGCGATGGCGGCTGCCGCGTCGCGCTGGGAGGACGTCAGCGCATAGGGCAGGGCGTCGATGATCTTGTTGCGGAGGTGCCCGTCGCCGGCGTTGCGCACGCCGGCCGGGCGGCGCAATTGGGCGCGAATCAGGGCAAGGGCGAGTTGCCCGGCCAGGAGTTCGTCGAACGCGAGACGGGACCAGAACGGCTGGTCGGGCAGAATGTCGGTGAGCTCAACCGGCTGGTGCACGCGGGTGAGCGCCTCGGCGATCGGCGGGAAGCCGCAGCGGCGCAGCACCTCCGGGCTGATCCATTCCGGCAGTGCCGGCAGCTTCAGCAGCGCCTGCGCGACCGCGCGGCGCAGCGAGCCGAGTGCAAGGCCTTCGGTCAAGGGATAGACGGGATCGATGCCGGAGAGTTTGGAAATCGCCTCCTCGTCCAGCACCCGGTCGGGATGCACGATCTGCGGGATGCCGTCGTACATCTGGAGCGTGCCGGAGACGAAGCGCTTCTCGCCGATCGGCAGCAGCTTCTCGACATAGCCGGGCTTTGCGCGGAAGAACGTCAGCACGACGTCGCCGGTATCGTCGCTGGCGTAGACGAGGTAGGGCGCGCGCGCATTGCGCGGCGGTGGCGGGCGGTGGCGATCGACGGTGACCTCCAGCGTCACCATGGTTCCCTGCGCGGCGTCGCGGATCTTCGGCCGCGCGCGGCGGTCGATGACCTGGCTCGGCAAATGCAGCAACAGATCGACCAGCCGCGGCGTCTCATTGCGGCTGAGCAGATATTGCAGCAGCTTGTCCTGCTTCGGACCGACGCCGGGTAGGCTGGTCACGGGGGCAAACAGCGGATTGAGCAGGCTGGGGCGCATCAGGCGAACCTAGGATCGTTTTCGCTCGTCATGCCCGGCTTTATGCCCGGCATCCACGTGTTTTTTCGTGTCCCTGCGGCGGCAGCGGCCATGACAAATCGAGGGCTGACAGGGCCCGCCCGAGTGGCTATATCACCCCGGCCCGGCACGTCCGGGCTTTTGGCGTTTGACTGGAATTGAGACATGACGGGAACGACACGATCGAGCGACGGGCTGGACGACCGCCGCAAGCGGCTTCTGTTCCGCTGCTGGCACCGCGGCACGCGCGAGATGGACCTGATCCTCGGCCGCTTCGCGGATGCCGAGATCGGCAATCTATCCGACGACGAGCTGACGCAGCTCGAGACCCTGCTCGAAGAGGCCGATCCCGACCTCTACGCCGCCATCACCGGCGACAAGGTGCTTCCCGCCGAAGTCATCGGCCCGCTGTTTGCGCGCATCAAGGCGTTTCCGATCGCGGACCGCGACGTATGAAGCAGGGGATGAAATCGCCGGCCGAGCTGCTCACGCCCGGCCGCGCGCTGACGCTTGCCAATGTCGCCGAGGGTGCCGAGGGCCTCGTCGTCTCCGATCTGGCGCGCGCAATCGCGGCGCGGCCGAAGAAGCCGGCCGTCAGCCTCGCGGTGATCTGCCGCGACGGGCCGCGGATGCAGCAGCTCGAACGTGCCTTGCAATTCTTCGCGCCCGATTTGCCCGTGCTGACCTTCCCGGCCTGGGACTGCCAACCCTATGACCGCGTCTCGCCGCATGGCGGCGTCCTCGCGCAGCGCCTGACGACGCTGGCACGGCTGGCGTCCCTGACCGGTAGCGACAAGCCGCTGATCGTGCTGACCACGGTGAACGCCGCCGTGCAGCGCGTGCCGGCGCGCGAGCTCGTCGCGGCGCAGGCGCTGTCGGTCGCGCCGGGCAACGTCGTGCCGATGGACACCATCATCGCCTGGCTCGAGCACAACGGCTACAATCGCTCCTCGACGGTGCGCGAGCCCGGCGAATACGCCGTGCGCGGCGGCATTCTGGACCTGTTTCCGGCCGGACTGGACCAGCCCGTCCGCTTCGACTTCTTCGGCGACAGCCTGGAATCGATCCGCACCTTCGATGCCGAGACCCAGCGCACGCTGCTCGACATGCGCGCGCTCGATCTCGTGCCGATCTCCGAATTCCAGCTCGTCACCGACACCATCCGCCGCTTTCGCATGGGGTATGTCGCCGAGTTCGGCGCGCCCGAGCGCGACGATGCGCTCTACGAAGCCGTCAGCGAGGGCCGCCGTCATCCCGGCATGGAGCACTGGCTGCCGCTGTTCCAGGACCGGATGGACACGCTGTTCGACTACCTGCAGGGTGCGGCGATCGCGATCGAGCCGCAGGCCGAGGACGCCATCCGCGAGCGCTTCAAGCAGATCCTCGACTATTACCAGGCCCGCCGCGATGCGATGGAGCATCCGGGCGGCGGCGCCATCTACAAGCCGCTGCCGCCTGACCGGCTCTATCTGACCGAGGAGGAGTGGGGCAAGCGCGAGAGCGGGATGCCGCTGGTGCGGCTGACACAGTTTTCGGTGCCTGCCGATGGTACCAGTGTGGTCGATGCCGGGGCACGCAAGGGCCGCGACTTCGCGCCGGAGCGCAATGATAACAAGGTCAACGTCTTCGAAGCCGTCGTCGCACATGTGCATGGGCTGCTGACAAGCCGCAAGAAGGTGGTCATCGCGCTCTGGACGGAGGGCTCGCGCGACCGCATGACCTCGATGCTGCGTGATCACAAGCTCACCCCTGTGACCAGCGTCAACAGCTGGCGCACGGTGCAGGCGACCCCGCGCAACGAGACCATGCTTGCCGTGCTCGGCCTCGAAAGCGGTTTCGAGACCGACGAGATCGCTGTCATCAGCGAGCAGGACATTCTTGGCGATCGCCTGGTGCGGCCGCGCAAGGCGAGCCGCAAGCTCGACAATTTCATCTCGGAGGTGACGAGCCTCGCCGCCGGCGACATCGTCGTCCACGTCGACCACGGTATCGGCCGCTTCATCGGCCTGCAGACGCTCGACGTCGCCGGCGCGCCACATGACTGCCTCGAGCTGCATTATGCCGCCGAGACCAAGCTGTTCCTGCCGGTCGAGAACATCGAGCTGCTGTCGCGCTACGGCTCCGACCAGACCTCGGTCGAACTCGATCGTCTCGGCGGCTCCGGCTGGCAGACGCGCAAGGCCAAGCTCAAGAACCGCATCCGCGAGATCGCGGGCGAGCTGATCAAGATCGCTGCCGAGCGCCACCTCCACGAGGCGCCGAAGCTGCCGGTGCAGCCGGGCCTCTATGACGAGTTCTGCGCGCGCTTCCCGTATGACGAGACCGAGGATCAGCTCGGCGCGATCGAGTCCACGCTGAAGGACCTCGAGCTCGGCCGTCCCATGGACCGGCTGATTTGCGGCGACGTCGGCTTCGGCAAGACCGAGGTGGCGCTGCGTGCCGCCTTCGCGGTCGCGCTCGAAGGCAAGCAGGTCGCAGTCGTGGTGCCGACCACGCTGCTCGCCCGTCAGCACCACAAGACGTTCACCGACCGCTTCAAGGGTTTCCCGGTGCAGGTCGCACAGGCCTCGCGCCTGGTGCCGGCCAAGCAGCTCAATCTGGTCAAGAAAGGCCTCACCGACGGTTCGGTCGATATCGTCGTCGGCACCCACGCGCTGCTCAGCAAGTCGATCAAGTTCCGCGACCTCGGCCTGCTGATCGTCGACGAGGAGCAGCATTTCGGCGTCACCCACAAGGAGCGGCTGAAGCAGCTCCGCGCCGAGGTGCACGTGCTGACGCTGTCGGCGACGCCGATTCCGCGCACGCTTCAATTGGCGCTCACCGGCGTGCGCGAGCTCTCGATCATCGCCTCGCCGCCGGTCGACCGTCTCGCGGTCCGCACCTTCGTCGCTCCGCACGATCCCCTGATGATCCGCGAGGCGCTGCTGCGCGAGCGCTATCGCGGCGGCCAGGCGTTCTACGTGGTGCCGCGCATCGACGACCTCGCCGAGGTCAAGGACTTCCTCGACAAGAACGTGCCGGAGATGAAGGTCGCGGTCGCGCACGGGCAGATGCCGCCCGCGGTGATCGAGGACATCATGACCGCGTTCTACGACGGCAAGTTCGACATCCTGCTGTCGACCACGATCGTGGAATCCGGTCTCGACATTCCCAATGCCAACACGCTGATCGTGCATCGCGCCGACATGTTCGGCCTCGCCCAGCTCTACCAGCTCCGTGGTCGCGTCGGCCGTTCCAAGCTGCGGGCCTATGCGCTGTTCACGCTGCCGGCGCAGCAGAAGATCACGGCGCAGGCCGAGCGCAGGCTCACCGTGCTGCAATCGCTGGAGACGCTGGGCGCGGGCTTCCAGCTCGCCTCGCACGACCTCGACATCCGCGGCGCCGGCAACATCCTGGGCGAGCAGCAGTCCGGCCACATCAAGGAGGTCGGTTTCGAGCTCTACCAGTCGATGCTGGAGGAGGCGATCGTCAACCTCAAGGCCGGCGTGTCCGAGCCCGCCGCCGATCGCTGGTCGCCGACGATCACAATCGGCATGCCCGTGCTGATTCCGGAGGACTATGTCGGCGATCTCTCGGTGCGGCTGTCACTCTACCGGCGGCTCGCCGACCTCGACAGCGAGGAGGAGATCGAGAATTTCGGTGCCGAGATGCGCGATCGTTTCGGCGTGCTGCCGGACGAGGTGCGCTATTTGTTCAAGGTCGCCGCGATCAAGGCGTTCTGCCGCCAGGCTAATGTCGGCAAGATCGATGCCGGTCCGAAGGGCGCCGTCATCGCCTTCCGAGACAATTCCTTCGCCCATCCCGATCGGCTGGTGAGCTTCATCCGCAGCCACGGCCAGGCCGCGAAGGTGCGGCCCGACATGAAGGTGGTGTTCCTGCAAGACTGGGAGACGCCGGAAGAGCGTCTGGCCGGCACCACCGAGATCATGCGCCAGCTGGCGCAGCTCGCGCAGAGCAAGAAGGCGGCGTGAGCGAGGTGCCGTAGGGTGGGCAAAG
>NZ_VSST01000106.1 GCF_019402665.1 Bradyrhizobium canariense | reverse complement strand
GTCGTCCGTTAAGAAGCCGAATTGAGCGGGAGCGGACAGGCAAGCGTATGCGATAGCTGGATCAGGAAGAGGCACAAGAGTTCTCTGAGCCAGGCGAGGATACGGCGGAAGTTGTGGCCGACTGCTGAGAGCACGACGTTGGCGGCGTCGCCGGCGCGGCCTTTGAGATAGCAGCGGCCAAGGTGACCTTCGGCCTTCAGATGTCCGATGATGGGCTCGATGGCGGAGCGGCGCCGGAGCTCGCGCTTGATGGCGCCGAACACGCCGCGCTTCTGGCCCGAAATGAAGACGCGACGGGGATTTTGCGTGTCGTGGCCGCGATATCCCTTGTCGACATAGGCCCGCTCGATCGGACAGCCGGTGAGCGCCTCGGTGCGGTCGATGACGTCCCGCAGGGTATGACCGTCGTAGGGATTATCGGGCAGCGAGCTGGCGTGCAGTACGAACAGGCCACCGGGCGCCCGGCGGTTGTTGGTGACGATGGAGGCCTTCACGCCGAACTCGTAAGGCGCGGCGGCCTTGCCTTTGCCGATGCATTCCACCTCCGGGGCATGGAAGGAATAAAGCTTCCAGCCGCGCTGGCGCTGCTGCTGCGAGCGGATTTGCACGGCCCGGCCAAGCGGGAGGGCGAATGCCTCCTCCAATGCCGGCTGGCCCTCGATCTTGCGGCGGATGTCGCGGATGATGCGGCCGAGCCGGCTGCGCAGAATGCGCAACTGCCGCTGATGCCGGCTGAACTGTTTGGCATGGGCGTAGCGGCCCGCCATCATCGCGGCGGCCTTGGCCACACGAGAATAGGATTGCCGCAGCCTGACGGCGTGCCTTCTCGCCAGGCGGTTGAGCCCCTTGATAGCCGCATG
>NZ_VSST01000105.1 GCF_019402665.1 Bradyrhizobium canariense | reverse complement strand
TGGCGATGCTGGCGCCCTCGGCGGCGCCCTCGTCGGCGATCGACTTCTTCGGCGCGGCCTTTTCCTTGGGCGCCTTGGCTTCCTTCGCTACTTCCTTGGCAACAGGCACCGGCGCTTCAGCGGCCGGCTGGGGCTCGGCCTTGACTTCAGCCTTGGCAACGGGGACCGGGACTTCGATCGCGGTCTCGCGGAAGGCGCGCTCGAGCTCGTCGAGCGAGACTTCGCCCGGACGCAGCGGACGCTCCAGGGTCTGGTCGGCCAGCACGCCGGAGGTCGGCGCGGCTTCAACGGCGACAGGCGCTTCCGGCACCAGCGGCGGCGCTTCAGCCTCGGGAGCAGCAGCACCCGCCGCCATGGCCGCCATGCCCTGCTCAACCATCGCTTCCAGCTTGTCGATGAGATCGCGGTCGGTGCCCTCGGGCTCGGCTTCGGTCGCCTCGAGGCCTGACAGGATTTCCTTGATGCGGTCGATCGAGGCCAGGATCACCGTCACCGCGCCGGCCGTCACCGGCATGCCGTCACGGAATTTGCTCATCAGCGTCTCGCCGGCATGCGCCAGCGCTTCCAGCCGCGGCAATCCGAGGAAGCCGCACGTGCCCTTGATGGTGTGGACCAGCCGGAAGATGTTATCCAGGATCTTGGCGTTGTTCGGCTCCTGCTCGAACTTCACCAGCTGATTGTCCACGGTGTCCAGGCTCTCACTGGTTTCCGTCAAAAACTCCCGCAACAGATCATCCATGAAAACAGGCCTTCATACAGGGAGGGCGCGCACACAAGACGTGATGCGCCAATTCGGAATGGGGCCAGCTTCACCGCAAAGCGTTTAATATTGGTTGAGTATGTGGAAAAGAACGGAATCAACAAAGAGATAAGGCGCTCCGGACAAGCCGAAGCGCCTTGTAAAGATTCGATTAACGTTTGAGAGCGGCTTCGTGTCTACGACGCGATGATGGTGATGGCCTCGCCTTCGTGCGCGAGCCTCACGGTCAGCCCGCAAGCCTCTGCCAACAGCCGCGTATAATGAGGCTGGATCGCGTGCGCATCCGCGGCCGGGCCGCGCTCGCCGCTCAGGAGTTCGGAGATGTTCTGCGGCAGGCGCGCATTGTGTCCGGTCGCGGTGATGCGGAAGCTCATCGTCTCGCCCTCGCCGATCGGATCGATCGTCAGCGTGCCGCCGCGCGGGATCGTGTGCTGCGAAACGACCAGCATGTTGAGCAGCAGCTTGACGCGATTCTTCGGCAGCAAGATCCTCGGCAGATTCCAGGTGATCGAGCACTTGCCGTCCTCGATGTGGCCGCGCGCCATGGTCTGGGCATCGCCGAGATCGATCTGCGCGCCGGACGAGCCGGCCGCACCAAAGGCGAGGCGGCAGAACTGGAGGCGGGCGGAGGCGGTTTTCGCGCTCTTGCGTATCAAGTCGAGTGCGAACTCGCGGTCGTCGGGCTTGGGATCGTCGTCGAGCACTTCGAGCCCATTGACGATGGCGCCGACAGGGCTGATGAGATCGTGGCAGACCCGCGAGCACAGCAGCGCAGCGAGTTCGAGCGCATCTGGAGCGGTGACGGTAGCGGGTGACGAAGCGTCAGACATAAAGGGTTCCTGGAATTGCACGGCGCGGACGCGGCGAATCAAGCATGCTTGACGAATGCCGCAGGTTCTAACATTCGCAAGCCCGTGGCAGCTAGCTTGCGATCGGTTCGAACCGGCCCTAATGCCGCGGCGAATCACTCGCGTAGGGATGGAATTACCGATGAATGAGGCATGCAGGTGAAGCGGATCATCGACAGCACGGCCGCCTCCCACCTGATGGAGCCGCTCACCGCGCTGGTGGTGAAGGCGGGCGCAGCCATCCTCGCGGTCAACCGCACCGCGATGCGGGTCGACGGCAAGCAGGACGGCTCGCCGGTGACCGAGGCCGACCTTGCCGCCGACCGCATCATCGCGGACGGGCTGGCGCAGCTTGCGGGCGACATCCCGACGCTCTCGGAAGAGCAGACCCAGCTCGCCTCGCCGCCGTTCCGCGACAGCTTCTTCCTGATCGACCCGCTCGACGGCACCAAGGAGTTCGTCGCCGGGCGCGACGAGTTCACCGTCAACCTTGCCCTCGTGACATCGGGCGTGCCGGTGCTGGGCATCGTCAGCGCCCCTGCACTCGGGCTGCTCTGGCGCGGCATCGTCGGCCGCGGCGCCGAGCGGGTCGGGTTTGACGGCGCGACCATCGGCGCTGCCGAGGCGATCCATACCCGCAAGCTGCCGCCCCTGGGCGAGCCCTGGATCGCCGCGGTGAGCCGCTCGCATGGGGATCCCAGAACCGAGGCGTTCATCGATCACCGGCCCAATGCCATCAGAAAGACGGTCGGCTCGGCCGTGAAATTCGGACGGATCGCGGAAGGCAGTGCCGACATCTATCCCCGCTTCGGGCCCACTTGTGAATGGGACGTCGGGGCCGGCTACGCGGTCGTGACCGCGGCCGGCGGCAGCGTGACCGACGGCAAGGGCGGCGCGCTCCGCTTCGGCGAACGGCACGATGGCGGCTTCATCATCCCGGAGTTCATCGCCTGGGGTGACCCGCAGGCGGCAAGACTCTGACGCCGTAAAGGGACCTACTGGCTGAGCTTGTCCTCGAGCGCCGGCCAGCGCTTGCCCACCTCATAGAGGAAGCGCTCGGGATTGGCGGCGAAGGCGTCGCGATTGGCTTCCCGGCTGAACAGATAGAGCCGCTGCGCCGCGATCGCGAAGAAACGGGGGTTGCCGGCGATGGTGACGCCCCGGGCGATATCGACCGGATCGTAGCCGCCGAACTGCGGCCCGTAGACCTCGGGATGGGCGAGGAAAGAGGCCCGGTTGCCCTCGTTCCGAAAGCGCCAGACGGCGCCCCACAGGTTCGCCTCGAACTCGGCCGTCCCCTGCACGGCCGCGCCATCGACGAAATAGGCCACGGGGTCGAAGCCCTCAATCGCCACGCCGCTGAAGCGGTTGACGACGATCCGCTCGGTGGTGGCCGCCTGCGCCGGCAACCCCGCGCAGAGGATCCAAATGCCCGACAGCATGCAGACCAGAAGGCCGATCAAGGCAATTCCGGGGCGCAAAGGGCTGGCTTCCTGCCGTTCTGCCGTCATAGTTGCTGCGGATAACATCCGAGTCGAGGGGACATCCGGCGCAACCTAGAGCCGTGCCTGTTGGCGTCAGGTTAAGGAAGCGACCGGATTCGATACCAGGGGTTCTTTTATGACTTTCGCATCACGCCTTGCCGCAGTCGCGCTTGCCGCGATGGTCGGGTGGATCATTCCGGCTTCCGCCCAGCAGCCGCCGCCGCCCGATTTGCCGCCGCCGCAGCGGACCCAGACGCCCACCACCTATGGGCCGGACGAGCTCGTGAACGCCGGCCACCGCTTCTTCGGCAACGTCTCGCGCGGCCTCGCCTCGATCATCGAGAAGGCGGTCAGCCAATGGGGCCTGCCCAACGGCTATATCCTCGGTGAGGAAGGGTCTGGCGCTTTCGTCGCCGGCCTGCGCTACGGCGAAGGCACGCTCTATACCAAGAACGCCGGCGACCTCAGGGTCTACTGGCAGGGTCCTTCGCTCGGCTTCGACTGGGGCGGCGACGGCGCGCGCACCATGACGCTGGTCTATAATCTGCCCGCCACCAACGCGATCTACCAGCGCTTCGCCGGCCTCGACGGCTCGGCCTACATCATCGGCGGCTTCGGCATGACGGCGCTCACCGCCAACAACATCGTGCTGGTGCCGATCCGCTCGGGCCTCGGCCTGCGGCTGGGAGCCAATATCGGCTATTTGAAATTCACCCCGCGCGCGACCTGGAACCCGTTCTAACGTTCTGCTTTCCCCTCCGGCGACGGATCAAGGTTAACGACATGTCGGGGCTGGCTTTTTGCCGGCCCCGCATGCAATGTCCTTGGTAAATTTTTCCTTAGCTTTGGGAGTTCTGGCCCATGGTCGAACCGATCATGTACCTGGCGATCGGTTTCCTGCTCTCGATGCTGTGCGGGCTTGCGATCGTGCCGCTGGTGCATAACCGCGCCGTGCGCCTGACCACGCGCCGGCTCGAGGCCGCCACGCCGTTGTCGATGGCCGAGATCCAGGCCGACAAGGACCAGCTCCGCGCCGAATTCGCCATGTCGGCGCGACGGCTGGAGATGAGCGTCGACCAGCTCAAGAACAAGACCACGAGCCAGCTCGCCGAGCTCGGCAAGAAGAGCGACGCCATCAACCGCATGAAGATCGAGCTCGGCGAGAAGAACGCCACGATCTTCGCGCTGGAGGCGCGCGAGAAGGCGGTGAAGGAGCAGCTCCGCGCCACCGAAGAGGAATTCAACACCAAGACCGCAGCCCTGCGTGCCGCCGAGCTCGCGCTGACCGACAAGCAGGGCGAGCTCGCAAAGATCAATTCCGAACTGTCCGACCGCTCGATGATGGCGGAGAGCCGTCAGGTCGAGCTGGTTGTGGTCCGTGCGCAGATCGAGGAGCTGAAGAACCGCGTCGGCGACGCCGAAAAGGAATTTGCCGCGACGCAGGCGCGGCTGGCGCAGGAGCGCACCGAATCCGAGACCGCCTCGCGCGAGCTCGGCGACGCCCGCGGCCGCGTCGAGAATCTGAGCCAGCGCGTCACCGATCTCGATCGTCAGCTCATCGTGCAGGTGAAGGAGGCCGAGATGCTGTCGGGCCGCGTCGGCGACCTCGAAGGCCGCCTTGCCACGCAGGGCAAGCTGCTCGCCGAGCGCGACTATGAGAACAACCAGCTCCGCCAGGCCAACGAGGGCAACGAGCGCACCATCAAGGAGCTGCGCGTCGAGATCGCGGCCTTGAGCGGCGGTAAATCGTCGGCCGCGATGGAATCGATCCGCGCCGAAAAGACCGCGCTGGAGGAGCAGCTCCGCACCGCCCGCGACGAGCGCGCCAAGCTCCAGCGCGACATCAACGCGATCCAGCAACAGGCCGAGAGCTCCTGGGCGACCGAGCGGATGGAGAACGCGTTGCTGCGCGAACGCATCAACGACATCGCCGCCGAGGTCGCCAAGCTCGCGATGCAGCTCGAAGGACCGAACTCGCCGATCGAGGCCCTGCTTGCGGCGGAGGCCGGCCAGCCGCCGAGGCCGGCGCCGCGCCCGGCCAATGACGCCCCGACCAACGGCACGGCCGCAGGCACCCTGCCCGAAGGCGGCGGAACACTGGCCGAACGCATCCGCGCGCTCCAGGCCCACGCCTCCCGCGCCCGCCAGCAGGGCGCGTAAGCCGCCCCAATACAGTCTGACCGCTGAATTGCGGGTCCGGGGAGAAGGTTTTCCGGTCCGGCAGCGCCTCGAAACTTGACACCTTCGGCCCGCACTTCTAAATCGCGGGCTCCAAAGCGTCGGCGGCCGAAACTCGGGTCGCCTGCATGATGGTTTCGGGTGCATAGCTCAGCGGGAGAGCGTTCCCTTCACACGGGAGAGGTCCAAGGTTCGATCCCTTGTGCGCCCACCATTAGTCCCATACCTACAATAACTTAGCGGGTTGCTTCCCCCACAATGTGCCCCGAAAAGTCTGGGGCACAACAGGGGCACGTCGCAAAAAAATGTCCCTCTGCCTTCGGCCGCCGCTCCGACCCCGACGGCGAAAGCTCGTTAGTGTTTCACGACGAGATCCGCGTCTGCACAATCGCCATGTGACAAGCATCAATGGAGTTGGAGGGCTCGCGTCGAATCGCGGTTGCACGATTGTTAGGTCATTCGATGCAGCCCGCAGTGCCTTCAATACGCGGTGGCAGTGGCTTCTTTGCGTTTCAGCCGATTCATTACCATTTCATTGAAGCATTCTTCATCGAGAGCTGTATTTCCGTTCTCCTTAAAAACTGTCATTACGGTTTTCAAACTCGGCCACTGAGGTTGGAACAGGCCAGCGCCCTCGCGCTAGGTGGTCTCCTGAGTAGGACACTCGTTTCGGGAAACTAGGACGCGTTCGGATCCGGCACCGGAACACCGTGCTACTACGGATTTCTCAGGCGTACTGAAGGAGTCAGGATTGCTCCTGCCGGGGCTGTTATTTCATTCCCAACAAATTTTCCGGCAGGGTCGCGCGAATGCGACCCTTTCTTGATTCCACACTCGCGGAGGGATCAGGACAGTCCTCGGTGCTAGGTACTAGCCGAAACAGCCCAAGCGGGATTTCAAAGTAGGCCACGCAATGAAAGGCCCGACGCGACGGCGGGCTTTGTTTCTTCTACGGTCCAGTTGAGTCCTCAGGCCGCTTTACGAGTCTTCCGCGCCGTCTTAGTCTTTCCATTGCGGAAAAGTATCACAAGCTCTTTGACCCAGCCGACTCATTCGTAATCACTGATGGCTTCGTGTCGGCAGGACGCATCAGCGGCGCAAAGAGCACCCCGATCTCGAGGTTGAAGATCGGCAGCTTGGAACGAAGCCCAAAACCGCTTCCGGTTCGTTGATCGTCTATTGCTTGACTGCCTGGGCTGGCAGCATCCCTTCATCTAGGTTGACCACCTCGCTGGCGGCGATGGTGACGACTACGACGAGATCCCCCTGGCAACATTGTAAAGCGGTAAGAACCAATGGAGCCGGGAGTCCGCTTTCGGCATCCCCTACCTAGGGGGGGCTTACGGTCATCGCCCTTCCAGATCGTGATGCTACTCGGGCGTATTGACCGGTTGCGGTGCCGTCGCGCTCGCATGGCTCGCAATGAAGGACCCAGTTCGGACCCCGCCTGGATCTCGACCGAGTATCACACCTGTTTCGAGCATTGGCGGATCGGGTCTCACCAGTCTCGTGGTGCTCACGCCCGCATTCGGATCAACTGCCATTTCGTAGTCTCGTTCAAGCAGCTCTCGCAGGCGCTCGATGCGAGCGAACCGGAATGGATGGACCAGTTTGATCATCGGGCTAGGCCCCTCGGGTCGAATGCGAACAATCGGACGATGAAAACGACGAGCGTGCGACGGGTGACGCTCATGAGTCGAGCTGTCGTTTCTCCGCTGAATGCCAGTCCGCGCCGTGGAGGCGGATCATCTCCCGACGGGACCGCTCGATGAAGATGCGCTCAACGCATAAGCCGGCTGTAACTGAAGCCGCCAGCGCAAGGCCGCAGGCCATATAGTCATTCATGAAATTCCAAAACATGTTGCAACCGGCAACTCCTACAAAAGTAAGTGCCATGAGCATATTGCGAAATGCCTTAACCATGCTGCCCCCAGTCAGTCGGTCACGAACTTCTAGCATTGCAACCACGGCGATTGGCAGCGTTTGACCCTTGTGATGCGCCGTCTTTCTGCTCGAACAGCCCGGGTCCGGCCGCGCTGTCGACCGCTGTGGGGCTCGCGCTTCCCACTTAAGAGGGCACCCGCGAAGGGGGCAGTGATAGCGAGGCCGGCATACTTCATGACGGCGGGCCCCTTTCCCGAATGCCCCCGGCGAGGAGCTCCGAATCCCTTTGCGCGAGGGATGGACGCCGCACGGCGTGCGCCGTTGTGGCGTGGAGAAGAAGGGCCACCAAACTCGCAATCATTCCGCTAATCGGTTCGTCAGACCTTTTGATTAGCAATCAGCCGCTGATGCGGGAGGATTGCCCGCAAGTCATGCAATCTAGACGTTCCGCCTATTCCACGTCCGGGCGGTCCTCTGTTACTTGCCGGCGTGGGTTGGGGGACCGCGCCTATGCCGCAGGGGTTTGTCTGCGTAGTCGTTTCATCAATAGCGATTACATAAAAATCGGCCGCACCGCCGATCGCTAAACGCCTTCGAGGAATAAATGGCGGTGAGGCGTACGCTCCCCATGGTCCGTGGGAATTGTCAGATTTGGTGCATGTCACAGACTGCACCGCAGTAGAGAGCGCGCTTCACTAGAGAACAACTGCGCTCGATCAGCGAACTGCTTCGCGTCGATCACGAGAGGACGGATCGGCTCCTCCACAATCCCGATGTCAGCCTGTTTCTTATTCGCTTATTCCAGCTTTCGGGATTGTACGGCAACCTCGACATTCAAGGCGCGTGGACCTTAAGCGTTCTCCCGCAGACCAACGGAGGGCGTTGGTTCACATTAAACATCGGGTCTCACGAAGTCGCTTTCAGCACTCGAACACCTGCGGACGGAAAGTTCTCGCACTACCTCGTGCTTGACCATCCCATTTTGGAGTATCCCAAAACGATCATGTGGCTCGGCCAACGTGCTGGGGATGTTCAATCGGCCGACTACAAAGCTGCTGAACGTCCAGTAAGTGCGAGTTCCGACGAGGCTTTTGCAAAGGCCGAACGCATCTTCGCCCTCGACGGAGTTCGGCGCGCCATGGTCGCTTATTGGGCTGATGCTCTGGCCGATCTTCGCGAGGAATGCAAAGAGCGTCTACGCAACGTATCATTCCTACGATGCGGTGTCGCAGTTGCTCGAATATAAAAGAGCAAGAGACAAGGTGGTGGTAGCCGAGCGATGCAGCGATCCTTCAAGGACCGGAGCGCCTTGGGTGGGGCGCCCCGCCAGCGCCGGCTGGGCCCACGCTCAGCCCATTGTCTCTTAAGGTACTTTGTCCTGCCTCAGCCGGTTGGATCGCGCCTCGGCGATGTACTTTCGGTTCTCATGGTCGCCACCGTGCGGAAGCTCGGCACACACTTGCTCTAGGACCGTCCATGTTTACCCTTGCCTGCGGTGAGACCATGAGCCTCCGAAAATCGATCTACGAACCATTGCATCAACGGTTGTTGAGCGCGTGGACAAATCGTTCGGCTGACCTTCTCCGAAATGGAAGAGATACTCAGGAGAACGCTTCCGGCATCGGCACACAAATTCATGGCGTGGTGGAGCAACGAAAGCTCCATGAAGGCCCGGCACACCCAAGCATGGGCGTGGATGAATGCGGGATTCGTGCGCATGCTTCGATCAAGAACTACGCCGTCGAATTCCGCCGAGCTTAAACGATCCGTACAGCCTAGCGCTCGTCGAAGGTCTTCGCACGCTGGAACAATACGGATTGAAGTCCGGTGATGATCAGCTTGTTTAACGTCTGGCAATTGTCCGGCGACAGGTAAGGAAGCTGCCGCGCCGTTTTCCATTGCTCGATCGCGGCAGAGACCGCGACACGCAATTCATCACCAGTCGGGCTGGTCATCGGTCGACCTCATGCGATCGCTTGCAGCCTGGTGCCTTTTGAAGCTGACGCAATTGAACCTTTGATGTACCCGTTGAGGGTTACTTCAGCAAGGCGGGACCATCTCGGATCGCTACCTTAATTCCGCTGCGGACGTGAGCCGCAGCAAGTGCCTGCTCTAGGGCTTGATTGCCTACTATCGCGTATCGACCGCCAAGCAGGGAGCGTCCGGACTTGGGCTCGCCGCACAAAGATCTGCCGTTGCGGCCTACCTCAAGGAGCAAGGGCAAGTCATCACGGAGTTCAAGGAGGTTGAGAGTGGACGCCGAAGCGACAGACCGGCCGGCTGTTAGTAGACGACATGAAGGGCTCCAACATTTTCAACAAAGTCCGTTGACCGAAATGTTAGAGGCTTCGGAGCTGCGGCCAATGAGTCAAATTGACTCAAGGAGGCTTTGTTCGAACACATGAGTGTTGGCGAAGGTGTCGGGCGCAGCGATGCTTCGAGGCGGACAGTTCGGTAGGGACCTCCGAACAGCGGATTGGGTTGAGACGGTCTAATGAGTAAGTTCGTCCTGCGGTCTCACATTCGTGCCCTAAAGTAGCGGAGAGATACTCAGTAGGGGGGATTTGCAGTGCTGCTGCCATAAGGTCACCAGTCGCGTTTGTGACCCCTTTCGAAATATCGGCCGGGGCTCATTCGCTGCATTGAAGTTTAGCGCGAGCGCTCAATGCCTTTCGTTGTGGCGTTGGGACCGTTGTGCCATCCGTTGGTTTGTCCTGATGTTGATGGTGGAGGAAGAGGAGAGAGCAGGTCGCGTGCCGCAAGGATCGCGTGCGTTAGATGCACCGCTTCGAATCCGTGGTGCGATGTGCGTGCTATTGGCAAGCGCAACGCGAGGCCTCGGTGCCAGCCCGGAGGTGGTACCGAAAGTCGCTTGCCCGGATGCGAAACAGGCACGCCGCGCGTTCGATATCAATGCCTATCGGGCGGTCGCACAAATCTAGTTAGCCGAGGCGGGCCTGCGGGATACAGGGGAGTATGTGAGGGCGGATGAATACGTAACGCTAGCGCTTAGGATCAAACTCTTTCGATCTATGAATAATCTCTTCCCAGTCCAGAATGGCGATCGTCTTCTGGGACCGGCCCTTCCAGCTTCCCCCGTAGACCACTAGCTTGTCGTTAACCCGTATCATGCCTCGGAGCGGAAACTGGACGTTGGTCGCACCGATCTCTGCCTCGGACTCAACGTCGAATACGGTCAAAAGACCGTCATCATTTCCCGCGCAGAATGTCTTGCTATCGATGCCGGCCACGCAGGTGTACTTTGTCGATTCTGACGCCGTGATGTATTTAGTGTATTTCCCCTCTGAAAGCTTAACCTGGGCCAGCGCTCCTTCACCGCAGAGAATTAAGCTGCTGTGATCCATCGGGCACATATCCGAGATGGTAAAGTCAATCGGAATTTTTCGATCTACCGAGAAGTGGTCGTTAATGAAGAAGAGGTTTTGTCCGGCTGCCACCACGACCTCTTCTTTAAGCACGCTCATGCGTTGGATACTTCTGCCGAGCGTGAGCTTTTCGGCTCCATATTTCAACAGCGTGGTCTCATCTAGTTTCCAACGTCTGGCGATCCCATCTCGCGTCCCGCTCACGACGCCCCAACTGGCAACAGCAACCGCCGACACATTTTCCTGATAGATTGAATCGAACTCCAAGCTTACAAGAGTGGCGGGATTTATCGTTTCGAGACCTTCTTCATTTCCAGCCACCACGGCCTTGGAAGAGCGGGCTAGGCAATTGATGGTTCTTTCGCCAATTCGATGGCGGTCGGAAACTTTGCCGGTGAGGACGTCCAGTACGTAAACCCAGCCGTCTTTTCCGCCGAGGATTAGCCTGTTTTCACCCAGTCGCGTAGCGCAAACCATGGGCTCGCCAATGGAAGCAGTGCGTGTCTTGAGCTTGAGCTGCTTCTGTTCAATCGGCTCATCGCTAAAAACTTGATGCAGGAGGTTCGCGATATCACGGGAGATTTTGCTGCCCTTGGCCACGAGAGTCGAAAGGTCCTCGGTGAAGTCGCTCTCGTCCCGATATGCCTTCTTGAAATGTTCGGCTAGTGCTTTCAGCTCATCAACGATTTTGTCTGCTCCTTGCTGCAGGAATCGGAATATACCCTGATAAACAACATCCTGCTCCAGAGAGAGCTTGATCGCGAAAGCAGTGGCGCTCATGCGCTGAACGACCAACTTTGCGGTTCGAAGAACCTCAGTGTTGCTCACGCGCATTAGATGAACTTCAAAGTGCTGGTACGTTATGTGTGCGAGTGAGTAGCTCATTAACGTCGTCCTTAAGTTCCAACACGCTTTGCTGGATGAGCCGCACGTCTATGTAGGGGGTGCGCATAAGCGCTGCGATCTCCGCCTGGGCGCTTATAATTACCTCAGGATTCAAGGATCGCATCGCCCGCTCTAGATCCGCGTACAATCGGTCCATGGCGGAGAGCAGCTGTTCGGCTGGGTAGACGCCCTCCTCGTCATCCTTGTCCCGGAGATCATTCCGGAATTGGTAAAGGCCATCACGGATAATGAAAATCGTCTCGAAAAACTCCTCGCTCCAATAGTCTGGATCAAGTCTTAGCGAGTCGCAGAGAGCGTCAAGGCTCGTTTTATCGAGGACGTCCTCTAGGGGGAAATTCGTGCGCCTAACGAGATCGGCGATGGTATCCACATCGTCTCGCACGCGTTTAAGCAATTCATCTCGTGAGCTCACGGTCGTGCCTCGCAGGACGTTGCGAATCGTTCAAAGGTTGTGATTATAGCACCACTATCTGAGATTCCGAGCGGAGGTGGAGCGGGTTGATGACCGGGAATTCTGCGGCCGATGCCGTGCACATCGGGATGGCTATCTTTCAGCTTTTGGGGACTTACGTGCTGGCATGCTTTGTCGGCGCTGGCGGCGGCGTATGTGGCGAAAACGTATCTGTCAGAAAAGATCAAAGCCGCGATCAGAAGCGAATATGAGGAAAGATTAGAAATTCTGAAGGCTGACCTCAAGGCAAGCAACGATGCAGAATTGGAGAAGTTGAAAGCGCAACTAAAGGCGCAGGGTGATGTAGCGATTGAACGGTTGAAGAGTGAACTGGCTGTCGTTGCTGCTCAACGCAATGTCGAGTTTTCACACCTTCACTCAAAGCGAGCAGAGATTCTTGCGGAGGTCCACGCCGATCTGCGCGATGCATTGGATGCAACGGCCGACTACACTAAGGCGTTCGAACCCGTTGGTGGCACGTCACGCGCGGAGCGAGGAGTGAAAGCGGCAGAGGCAACGAACAAGTTCATTCGTACATTTCGAACAAAAGAGATTTATCTCCCAGAGGCCGCTGCTGATAAAGTGCGTGCTATTGCCGACGAATTGAAGTTTGCGTTCTTTCAGTTCCTCTACGGTGTGGACTATGGAGACCTGGGGGCAGAACGAACGACGAAATGGCTTGAGATTCAAGAAAAGATAGAGAGGCTTTCCGGCCCGGCAACCAAGGAGTTGCAAAGGGACTTTCGTGGGCTCCTTGGCGATCAAACTACCGAGGGACGACTAGCCTCTTCTTAGGCGTGCCGGGCGGCCTTCAGCCTCGGTTTGGCATGTGGCTCTTTGTTGCTAGACGTGCCCGCTCCTGCGGCGGGCGATGAGCCGGCGTGTTGGAGAGACAGTCTGCCGAATGCGAACTACAAACGGTTTTGTATGGAGCAATGGCATGAAGAGCGCGTTTCGACGCAGAAACAGGGCGAGAGCGACCTGGGTCTAGAAGCGCAGGACGCGGCCATCCAAGCCCGGCCACACGCCCACCTCAGCGGACTGAGGTCCAGGGAGTTAGCGGCTCAGTCGCGGCTGCGTATGTTGTGCGTGCATGGAGGATTAAGTGATGCCTGTTTTCGATCTCTATTCTAAGCGCAGAAAGCGCGAGCTTGGCCAAGCGCCTGATGTGTTCTCTTACGACGAGATACCGCAAGGATTTCGCACTCAGGTGGCTCATATCTGGAGCGATGCCATCGGCGATCCAAACCTGAGTGACTATTACGCTGAGGACATGCAACAGTGGTATCATGAGATAGTGAAGGTACTCCGCCGCGAGTACAGCGTGTTTCAGCTTGTTTCGCGGTACATGAATCCGAATGATCCGAGTCAAGCTCGATCTGAGCTTATTCAATGGTTCTTGGCGGAGAAGGATCCTACCAAGATTCTTGATGCGATTGAGCTAAGCTTTAGGGTCATCAACAATGTTTGTGGTGAGTTCAATTATGCGGGGCGCGGCGACGGTGCTCGAAAGATCGCGACGGAAGCCTCCGAAGAACTCAACACTCGCTTCAAAGAGAATGGCATCGGTTATCAATACACAGATGGTCAGATTGTCCGCGTAGATTCGCAGCTAGTCCATAAAGTGGTGGTGGTGCCGGCGTTAACCGTCCTGCGCGGCAAGGCATTCAAGAATGCGCAAGATGAGTTTCTGAGCGCCTATGAGCACTTCAGGCACGGGAAGAAGCAAGAGGCTTTAGTCGATTGCTCCAAGTGCTTCGAGAGCACCATGAAGGTAATCTGTACCAAGCGGAAATGGCCGTTCGATCCGAAGGCGGCAGCCAAAGACCTTGTGAATGTTTGCCTGACCAACGGCCTCATTCCTGCATATTGGCAGGGGCACTTCAGCGGATTGCGCAGCGTACTGGAGTCGGCCATATCAACGCCTCGTAACAGACAAGCAGGCCATGGTGCCGGCGCTGGGCCTGCACCCGAGGTGCCGGACGAGCTTGTCTCTTACGTCCTCCACATGACCGCTGCCACGGTTCTGTTCCTTGCGGAGGGGGAGAAGCGCCTTCGATGAAACCACGAGACCTTAGCTTCTTAAGAACTCGGGGTCACGGAGCCCGTGCCCGTTTGGCCCTCCAGCCCCCGGCCTCGTCCCGGGCATACGGGGAAGTCGGGTTACCGCTCACACGCCATACCTTTCGCGATGGTGACGCTGAAAATTGTGCAGCACAGTCTTTGCTGGGCTCGACCCGCGCCACGTGTGTTACTCTCGTCAAAGTTGATTCGGACTTCCATTGAGTGTGAACCTTGTCGAAACGAAAGCGCCGCCGAGCGGCCCCGATCGACTATGCCAAAGGCGCAGAGTATCTTCCCGTTGAGCGCGGCAACTACGCTACTGAGTATAGCCGCGAGGTGCGCCGCGATATGGTCTTGACGACGTTGGCCCGATCAATCTCTGGAGTGCTCCAACTCGAATTAGCCTAGGCGAATCTCTCACCGTTCTTTCTCTCTTGTACGTGTGCTCCATTTCTGCGTTCAACGCGGGCTATTTTTCTAGGATACCCGGTCACTTCACCGAGCTTTTTACCTTCTCGGACCTCATTGGAACGAATATCCAGATTCTACAGTATTTTATTTCCGCCTTTTCCATCTTCTGCACGTTCAGCTTCTTTGGTGGGCTGTTGCTGGCCGCGCTAGACATCAATATTAGTGCCACCGCCGAACGCGTTGCTCTTCGCTATCACATCAACTCATTCTTATTTTTGGTTGCGTTCTTGGTCCTGTGGTTCGTCGTGATGGCGATGTTCGCATTCTTGGACTACTTCAAGATAACGACCTTCACAATTTTGGTTCTGCCAGAGTTTATCTTTCAGGGCGTGCTGATCTTCTACTTCTGGGTTGGCTACAAGTACGACCACGGCTCGTTCCGCAGTGTCTTGATTCCCGTGCTGATAGGATTGGTGATGTTTTCGACTGCATCAGGCCGTGCTTGGCTCAAGAGTGAGATCGCACGAACGGACGGCATCCAATCCCTCTTCCTTCAAGACGGCGTATGCATCGATAGGAAGATTCTCAGAGCTTCATCAAATGGCTTCTTGCTCTACAATCCGGGCATGGAGGAGTTTGAATTTCGCTCGAAGGACACGATCAAGACAATCTTCCAGCGTCGAAGCTGCTCATGATTCGCTCACTCGGATGGTGAGAGAGACGGGTCGATGCCTGCATATTCGGTGCTCCAATGAATTTTCGAGGAGCTGGAAGGACTCTTATCCTTGTGTCCGGTTGGGTCGCGGCGCTTTTCATTGGGGTTCTCGACCTGCCGCAGAAAATTCATTCGTTCGCTGAAACACTACCGGCTGCCAAAGAAGATGTTGCAACGTGGTGGAATCTCAATACCGAGTTCACCGCTCATGGACCAACGAGGGCGATATAACCTCAACCAGCGATGCAATGCGGGTTGCGCTGAAAATGCGCGTTTACGGCGGGAAAGTCGATGGGGAAATATGGTCTAACGGTCTGAGCGGCACGATCCATCCCACCATTCTCCTAGGCGGCGAACTCCGTCACGGCAAACTGTGATTCTGAAGATGCTCAAGTCGCAGAAGAGGTGATGTCGTATATCTGCAACACGGTTTTCCGCTGAGTAACGGAACTGGTAAACATCTCTAGCGCCTGCTACAAATTCTATAGGTATTTCAATGGCGAACGTGTCGGAAAGCGCAATCCGCCCCCGGCTAATCGGCGCCTATCTGCCGGAGCCTTGAAGGGACACATCTAACGTGAGGTGATGGCAGCCGCAGTGACTACACGGGTGCATCGGATCGCGAGCAACCACCGATCATGCTCGACATCGATATCGGCGTGCCGATCGCGGTGATGTTGATGCTGGTGTTGACGTCGACAGCGACATGTCGATGATGATCGGCAGCCTTGCTGCTGACCATCATCATCCTGCTGGCGGCTGGTCTGAGCTATATCCCTCCGAGGAGTCGACGGCATTGCTTGGCTCTGGCAATCAGGTGGTCGGCGAGGCGCCCGATGATGGCGTTGTCCAGCCCGTCCTTCTGCGCTTGCTTCCGTACGGCGGCTACAATGTCCGGAAGCTGCTCGGCCATGCAAATCAGTTCGGCGATCACCTTGTCAGGATCGAGGCGCGTTTCGCGCGCGAACTTCTGCCAATCGCGCAAACTAATCTGGCTGAGCTTGTAATCACCGCCGATTTTCATCGCGAGCTTGATCTTCTGCAGATCGACGTCATCGTAGGGAAGAATGCTCGCAATGTCGTAGAGCGGGGCGAGCCGTACGTGAGGGCCTCCGGCCAGCAGCAGCGAATAATTTTTGGCGTGAGCATCCGTACCCGCAATCAGCCAATTGAAGCCGAGCGCGTCGACAAACGTGTCAACGTCCGCGACGCGATCCGTGGAGTAGGTGCGCAAAAGCTCGATCACATCGGCAGGGCTTGGTCCGCCATCGTTTTGATACTTCATGGTCGGCAGGATGCCGAGCGCCTGGCAGATATCTTCCTGGTGGACACGGACGATCTCGTTCCCACTGAACTGCCGGTCGTAGCGCTCGATGACGATGGCGATTTCCTTTCCGAAATGCATCACCTGGGTGTCGGCGACGGGCAGACCGAGATTGCGCGCAAGTATGAGGCAGATGTGTTCATTTTCCGCGTGTCCGTCGAAATGGCCGGTCGGCGGTTTGAGGATATGCGTCGTCGGAATGCGCCCAGAGGGAATTCCCCATTTGCCTTTTTGCAGAAGCAAGGCGGTTTTGGGTTGGGCACCCGCAAGACTGAATTGTCCGGTATCGCGCGGCAACCGCCATGCGGCGTGATCCTCGCGTAGAGTTTGCAGGCGATTGGCGATCGCCGTTTCGTCAAGCCATTCGACTTTGTCGTCGGCGCCGCTTCGCAAGGCCTCCAGCCGATCAGGCGTGACGAACTGAATGGCACCCGCGCAGTCCTCGCCGACATGGGAAATAAGGGCAAACACGTTCCGCGCGGACACCTGAAATCTTCGGGCCCACCGTTCGAGCACGCGTTCGTTGTCGGGCAGGAGTCCCCAGAGGAAAGCCTGCACGGCGGAAGGACCGTGCTCTTCGGCCGCGAGCGGCATGGAGAGCGACAGCGGATAGGCTCCCTCGGCCTGGCGCCAGTCCTTGTCGTAGACAAAGGTGAGCCGGCCGCGGGCGTCATTGCGCAGGCGGCCGATTTCCTGACCATCCAGCAGAGCAACAAGTTCGCTCGTCATGCCTTTTTCTTCCTGGCCTTGGCCACGATGGCGTTGATATCGACAGCTGGCCTGGTGACCCCGCGGGCGGGCGTTTGTTCGGTGCTCGCATCCAGGCGGATGTCCAGGGCGTCAAGGGCGCGAAGGATCAGCCCGAGCTCCGCGCGCGCGTGACCGTGCTCAACCTCGATCACCCACTGGCGGCTGACGCCAATGCGTTTGGCAAACGTCGATTGATCGAGTTTGAGCTTCTTGCGCCGATCGCGAAGGACGGCGCCGAGTTCGGCCGGGGTGCGTACGAACATGGGATTTCCAAATGTCATCGTTCGTTTACTTTAACATACGTCTGCGTTCGCTGACAATCCTAAATGTCACCGCTCGATGACACACTCGAATGTCATCGAGCGCCGACATTTCTACGTGTGACTCGGGGCGAATCGGCGTCGAT
Organism: Bradyrhizobium canariense; assembly: GCF_019402665.1. Lineage (GTDB taxonomy): Bacteria > Pseudomonadota > Alphaproteobacteria > Rhizobiales > Xanthobacteraceae > Bradyrhizobium > Bradyrhizobium canariense. The sequence continues at coordinate 19,106 of NZ_VSST01000105.1, read as the reverse complement.
ATTCACCCGGCCCTCAACGTCCGCTCCGGCTTCTTGATCGATTACGAACGGGTCGTGCTCGGCCACGATAGGCGACAAACCTCAGCATCTGGCCATCGCGTGTCGAGGCGCGGCACTTACCGACGGATCACAAGGGCAATCTGATTAGAGGGCGACCCCCGCCCTGAGGGGCAATTCAACGCGCTGATCCAGCCGGAATGCTCACTGACAGCTTCGCCAGATGACAGGGCTGGACCGTACGCCTCCGATGGGGGCCGTCTTGCGTGAGGGTTGGTAATTCGCGAAGCGTGTGACCTTAAGTCTAGCTTTAAGGTCATCAGGCGATGCGGGTCGAGGTTTTAGGCGGGCTGGAGCGGCGGCGGCGTTGGTCGCAGGACGACAAGGCACGGATTGTCGAGGAGACGCTGGCACCGGGCGCGAAGGTAACTGAGGTTGCGCGGCGCAACGGAGTAGCGGCCAGCCTGGTGTTTACCTGGCGTCGACAAGCACGGACATCGGAACAAGTTGTACCATCTTTTACGCCGGTGCAGATCGCCGCCGTACCGGCCTCGACTGAAGAAACTGCGAAGCTTTTGCCTACGGTTGATGGCCGAGTTCGCTCGGCGGCAGCCGCACGTACTGGATTGATAGAGATCGATCTCGGCAACCGACGGTGCATCCGGGTGGATGCGCACGTCGATCCGGAGGCGCTGGCGCGGGTCCTCGATGTGCTTGGACGCCGATGATTGCTGTACCAGGGAATGTGCGAGTGTGGCTGGCGACAGGCTACACGGATATGCGCAGAGGCTTTCCGTCGCTGGCCCTCCATGAGCGGACTAGTAAGTACGCCGTACTACTCGGGGCAGGACGGGCGGTCTCGGACAAACCGGTTGGCAAGCGCGAGTACTGCGGCTTCGTCGGTCTCGAGCGCGATCTTCTGAGCAAGCATCACGTCGCCGGCTACCAGCGCTCGTTCGAGAACGAAACACCACCCGATCTTAGGCTGCATTTTTCATCAAGCTCCAAAACTGTGGTGCCCGCGCGCAAACGCGCTAGTTGCGACACCGCTACGTCTAAACAAAAACATTTGCCGCGCCGCGAGTCTGGCTAGTCCCGATAAGGCACGAACAGAGCAGCGTCTCATCTGCAGTCGGATCAAATGCCCGTACGGGTCTAAGATCACCCGCCGCCGTCCGGTTGACAGCGATAATCCGCGGCCTGTCAGCTTGTTGAAGCGCGGCTCGGCCTGGCCAGGCCCTTCAGGTCGCTTTGGTCAAAACAATGTCGGTTGTCGCCTGTATGGTCCATCACGATCTGAATAGCTATGGAAGAGAACTCCGCAAGCCCTAACCCTGACGCAGAAGAACCTCGCGGGCACCTAGTGTTCCTAGTCGCGGAGAAATTTGCCGTGTTTTCCGTTGGGCGGCCCGCCTGCAATCGGCGAGGCTCCGGCGTGTCGACTTAGAGTGGGTCCGCCACCGAGCCTGGTCAGCTCACAAGGGGCGTCATGCGGATCGTGACGGGGCGACTTGCTAGCATTGGTGTGGTGATTTCACTCTGCTGTTGGCAGGCGACGGACGAAACAGAACTCGCGGCAGGTCCCGCGGCCGCGCGCTGGTGGGGAGAGGAAGCCCGGGCCAATACTGTCCGTCCTTGGTCGGCCGAGGTCCGAATATCGCCTGACCAACTCTTATGACATCGGCACCTTCCTCGATTGCTATCTCGAAGTCGCTTGTCATCCCCATTGAGAGGAGATCAAGTCGCGTCGATGTTCTATCGCGGAGTGCGTCTCGAAGCCCCCGCAGCAACTTGAAACATTCGCGAACCTTGTCCGCCTCTCCGCTCAGGACGGCGAGAGTCATCAAGCCGCGAGGGACAAGGGCTGGATAGTCGGACAGCCGAAGAACAAAATCCTCTACCTCGTGGGGCGGCAAACCGTATTTGCTCACCTCACCCGAGGTGTTGACTTGGACGAACACGTCGAGATGCCGGCCTTCGGCGCTCAGGCGGGCCTGGAGCGCTTCGGCCAATCTCAAGCTATCCAACGCATGAAACTCGTTCGCGAACTTGACCATCGATTTCACTTTGTTCGTCTGGAGGTGACCGATGACACTCCAGTTCAACGACAGGTCGGCCAAATCGCGGACCTTGCTCTCCGCCTCTTGGACCTTGTTCTCGCCGAACTCGCAAAGGCCGAGTTCGGATGCGATACGGATAATCGCGGCGGGTACGGTCTTGCTGACAGGCAAAACACGAACTTCTGAACGCCTGCGGCGAGCCCGCATACAAGCCCGATTTATGCGCTGCTCAAGCTCATCAAGATTGGCGCGCAATAACGAGCGCGGATCGTCCGTGAATCGGACGCTATTCATTTGCGACATCGCGAATTCCTCGCTTCCACGTCCATGGTGTTTGACATGGCAAAGGCCAATGATTTCGGTAGCACATAAAGCAGAGTCGAGTCCGGCTAGTTCGTCAGAACCTCTCCCATCGACGCATAATCGAGGCCGTATCCCCCATAGGGACGATCCTAATCCCAGACAAGGTGCTCCGGATCTCGCGATCCGCCATCGCCCAACTCGCCGCTCTGGCTCAGGGAGGACAGCACGGAAACTTCTGTGCTGCTCGGGAGAGACAACTCACGCCGCTCCATTCACGAGTAAGGTTCATATTCGTTCAAATCGGGGCAGTTCTGGTCTGACGATGAGCGCCTCACCATCAACGATGCGGAAACGTGCGCTTGCCGGCAGGAACACCCACTACAATGGCGTCGAGAGCGGCCTTTATCGGTGCAGCCGTCACACGCGGACGGCAATCGAGTATCTATCCGAGAGCCGCACTTTTTTCGGACGCAACATTTTCAGAAGCGGCCAGCCCGAGGGCAAAAAGGTCAGCAGCGCGCCGATCGCCGCTCCATACTGCACCGCATCGGCCTGCGCCATCACGCTCGTGCTGCGAATTGTTGGCAGGACCTGGATGCGATCACCGAGTTTCGATAGGTTTCTCCGTGGAAAGCAGTTCGGGGATGTAGGCCGACAAAACGTGACCCGCTAGATCCGCCAAGGATTTGGGCCAGCGGCGGTGTTTGACTTATAGTTCCGCCCTTTAGAGATCGAGCGTGTAGTCAGTCCGCTTTTGCGACGTCACCTGACCCGTGGCGGGCGTGTCCAGGATCATCGCGATGTCGACTTCGCGCGTCGAGAGTGAATAGAGGCGCGGGAGATAACAAGCTTGGTCTCAATGTGGAGTGGTGGATCCGAAGGCCGCGACTGTCATCTGAGGAGATGGTCGACGGTGCCGAAGATGCTCGGAGCTGAGACGGCTTGCTTCTCGAGCGAACTAGCGGCGAATTCCGCAGAAGCACCGGGCGCGCACGCCATTTACTACGGTAGCCTTTGGCGACGCCGGGCTCAATCGGACCGGCCCACGTCCACACTGAGTCCGTTCAGGGACAAAACGGCGATGAGTCCGGCGCTGAGCGGCTTGAACTTTGCGCATCCAGCCCTTCATCGCTAAATCCATGTCCGACCCACATCCAGATGCTAAGGTTTGCGCTGCGTCGGCGGAACAAGGGTCGCGGAGTGCCCGATACGCTCAAATTCCGGAGGCGCAACACCCGATTGTTGCGATTGATTGAGCAAGAGATTCCTGCGCTTGTTGCCTGAGTGGACTGACCAGGCCACTGATTGAGAGTTATCTGCGCACTGAGCATTATCAATTACTTGCTGGTCGCAGGCCGTGTTTTTTTCAGGCGGTAAATGGAGATTCGTCGCACGTTCACGATACTTCATTGAGCCGCGTATCGTGGGAGTGGCTGAAGCTAAAGAGCATAGCGTCGGGTGGGCATGGGCGACCTCAGCCCGCTGGCCGGGGCAAGCCGAGCGAATCGCGCAAGGTCGAGCCTCAGTGCGGAACAGACCTCGATGTTGCAGCTCCGGCACGAGGCCGTGGACCAGCTCCTCCAAGCCGCCTGGAAGATATGGGACCTGCAACATGAAGCCGTCGCAAGCACCCGCCTCGAACCACTCCTGCATGCGATCAGCCACCGTGCTGGGAGTGCTGGCGAAGCCGCTGGTGGTTCTCCCCGCGCCGTAGCGCTGTCCTAGCTCAGCAAGGCTCAAGCCTGAGCGCCGCGTCAGTTCGGAGGCCTCGCGATAGTGCCCTTCGACGCCGGGAACGTCGAGATTCTCAGGCAACGCCGAGATGATAGGACAAAGTCGAGAGACCGGACTGCGGATGCGACAATTCGTGGAGCTGGTCGTTTAGCGCCTTGGCCTGCTTCTCCGTGTCGCCAATGACCGGGACGATGCCGGGCAACACCTTGACTGTATCAGGGTCGCGGCCGAAACGGACCGCCCGGGCGCGCAAGTCGTTGCGAAATTCGACGGCGACATCGATGAGGCCCGGCGTCACGAAGATGATCTGGGCCCATCGCGCAGCGAAATCGCGGCCACGATCCGAAGCGCCGGCTTGGATGAAGACCGGACGTCCTTGCGGGGGCCGGCTGACATTGAGCGGGCCGCGCACATTGAACCATTTGCCGGAATGATCGATCCGGTGCACCCGCGCAGCGTCGGCGAACAGCGGCGTCTGGCGATCCCGGACCAGCGCACCATCCTCCCACGAATTCCACAGCTTGCTCACGACCTCGAGAAATTCGACGGCGTTCGTAGTGCCCCTCGCGCGAGAGCTGCTCGGTCAAATCAAAATTGCGCGCTTCCGCCTGGAACTAGGTGACGATATTCCAGGCGGCGCGGCCACCGCTGAGATGATCGAGCGTCGCGAGCGCGCGCCAGCACATAGGGTTGGGCGTAGGATGTCAAATGGTCGCGCCGAGACGAGGTGCTTGATTGCACCCGTGATAATCGAGAGCACCACCAGCGGGTCGAGCCGCAGCGGGCCCAGCGCGCCATAGCGAAGCTGGCTATGCAGGCTGCCGCCCAGCGCGTCTGGGATCGCGAGTATGTCCGCAATGAACAGAAGATCGAACCGCCCCTGCTCCAGCAGCCAGCCGATATTCTGGTAGTAAGCCGCTGACAGCAGGTCGCCACCCGCCTTCGGATGCCGCCAACCGGCATGGCTCCCGGAAACCGGCCCCGCGGAGACAAAGGCGGCAAGATGCAGTTTCTTGTCAGGCATGGGGCAGCTCACTTTCCATGAGATCTCGACGGGGCCGCCGCGCTTCAGCGTGTTATAGATCGGGCAGTTGGCAGTGAATCTGTCAATCGGCGCTTTAATTGCGGTTTGTTGTCAAGCTACCATTCTTCCTCTCTCCAGTGACACGCCGGTAGCGATTGCTCCGTCGGAGCTGGTCAGGTTGCAGAGACGGAGCGATCGCGGATGGCGAGACGATTGCCTAGCGGGCTTGGCAATCGACGTCGTTCGCGGCTTCGTCGGGTTGGGTTGGTGTCGTAGCTGGGGTCTTGGTCCTTTCCGAGGTCGCGAGCGCCTCATGATGATGTCCGGATCGGGGCGCCTCAACGTTTGCAGCGGAGTGCGGGCGAACCGCCACCAGCCGATTGACCGAGGTCACCACGACCACCGCCCCAGCGGGACATCGCCAGTCCGGCGGACCGGACCAGGAACTTGCGAGCAAATATCAGATTGGCTTCGGCTGGCCCCAGTCGAACGACGTGCCATCGACCCAGATGCAGTGGAGAATCACGGCGATCTTTCGGGCGATGGCGACCTTTGCCTTCTTCATGCCGATCCGCTTAGCGAGCTTCATCCCCCAGGCCTTTAGGGAGCACCACTTTTGGTTCGATAAAGAAGGACAGTGGCGGCCTCGAACAAGTAAGTTCGGAGAAGCCGGTCGCCCCATCGAGATATCTTTCCGTGGTGTCGGTTTCGCCGGATTGGCTGCGCCTCGGCGTAAGGCCGAGCTAGGCGCCGACCGTCGAAGCCGATCGGAAGCGCGAGGGGTCATCGATCGTGTGGCGGAACGTTAGGGTCGTCACGACACCGACCCCCGGGACCGTCATCAGGCGACGCGTCGTGTCGTCCAGCTTTGCCAACCGGCGGACCTCGTTGTCGAACTTACCTTGTTGTTGACAAACGTTCTCATGGATCGAGAGCAGCGGCGATATCACGTTGAGAAGCAAATGATCGACGCCCAAGAGTTCGCTGACCTGGTTGCGGAATTTGTTGGCCGATCACGCGAGGGAACAGAAATCCACATTCCTTGATCAAACTGCGAACCTGGTTCTCGATGTCTCGAGCAGGAAGCACCGCCGCAACGGACAGTGATCGCCGTCACGAGAGGATGGTCCCACGGACCTTGAAGGGGCGCACGGCGAATCCCAAGGGTGAGCAGGCCTCGCGGCGCGGTGCGCCGTTCTTGCCAAGAACTGCTCGCGCGGTAAGCGCGATCGTGCCGCTCACGGTGGCAGACCTGGATGTGGCGATGTGCGTGGCGACAGTAACCCGGCCGCGATCCGCAATTCGATCCAATCCGACCAGGCCGACCGCGTGGCGACAATGTGCACGAATCCCGGCACCGAACCCTTTCCGTTGTCGAGAGGGTATCGCGCAATCCGCGGCGAATAAGTGTCTTTTGGCGCTCTTTCGGGCATGGCTGATCTGTCTCTTCGAGGCGATCTATGCAGTTTGTGCCATGCCGCTGCCGTGCCCGCGCTGCCCTCTGACGATGGCGCCCCTCCGAATGATGGTCGGCGGGGTCCTTTTGAGGGCGTGGGTTTGTGCGGGGAACGGCGCGACGGCCCGCTACAAATACATTTCACTTCGCGTATCCCCGTTTATTTTGTGCGAGTTGGCACAGAAAAGCGGTGCGCGAAGTGGCGCACGTCGTCCGGAAACCGTGATCTTTATGGGTTGGAACGCCCGGAGCCCGCACGAGGTTAGATAGATTGCTCCATCGCGGCCGCCGCTGACCGGCGCTCTCGATTGGAGGCGGGGCCCCATAAAGTTCATCGGGGACGAAGCTGGCGAGATCATCGCCCAAACATCAGATGACCATGTTGTAATCGGCGGCCACCACCGCCTCGCAGTGGCGGCCAGCCTCGGTAAAAGACTGGTCTGGCGAGATACCGGCGAACCTGTGAAGCTTGATCTCTTCTTCAAGCAGCATGGAAGCACTCCTAGACATACAGCCTGAGCCGCTCGCCGAGCGTATCGTTCTTCGGGTACATCGCGATGATCGCCATCATGGTCGCGCCGCTGGTGGCGTGATCGTTGGCGGTTGGGCCACCCTCTCAGGGAGAAGGACAGCGACATGACAGATCGCGAATTGCTGCGGGACGTGACGGCCATACAAAAAGGGAGGCCGCCTGCGTTGCCACAAGCGGCCCAAGTCTAGGGAGGAACGCCCAAGGAGGGCAACGATAGCAGGAAGCTACCGCATACCCTTAGCTAGACGATCGCGATCAGCGGCTCAATTGAACGTAAGGGGTGATGGAACGATACAAAGGTTTATGGTCCTGTCGGGCCTACTTGCTCTGCTGCTTGAGCACCCACAGCCGGTAGGCTCCATATCGCGCACCAGCCTTTGTGTGCGAGATGGTACGAAAGGAAGTTCGAAATCAGAAACCCCAAATACTCCAAATACCCTCAAAGGTCGCGGTCGCGCGGCCCTGCGGAGGTTGACACGCCCAGAGGGACCCGGACGACGCGACTGTGCGGAGGGTGGCCGCGACGGTCCGCGCAGCGTGTTATCACCTCGACTCACGATCACTATGTCCGCCCGGGGCAAAGCAGACATCCCGCCGCAAGGCCGCGATTTCCGATTTCGTTCGTTGACCCGATGCGGAAGTGGGGCCGACGCTTGAGCCTTTGTGATGCGTCGTCCTCACCTGAGCGTGCACGCGCAGGGTCAACGTGCAACCGAAAACCCATCGCGTGCAAAACGCTCAAGACGGTGCTGAATTCGGATGCGCCTTGCCGCCTGCGAACGCGCGGTAAAGGCTTGTTCGTGTGATTCCCAGAACGTCGCGCGAGCTCCGAAATGTCGTGCAGACGGACAGCATCCTCAATCGCACGACACCTATCGGCGATGTCGCCAGTCTCGAATGCGGCATTGAGGCATTCCGCAACTTCTCGGCGGTTCAGTCTGGATCTGATGCGCGCTTTGTATCTTTCTCAGACATGGCTTTAAACAAAAGGCCGGGCAAAAGGCCGGGCAAAATGCCCGGCCCACTGTCCTGACAAAGCGTCTAGATGAAGTCAGTATCTCGCGGCGACAGGAACTGTTCCCAAGCCGCCGAAGCGATAGTTAAAGCGCACCGTGACCAAGTCCACGTCCTGCTTGACGCCGTTCCCTAAGAGGGTGACGCCACCGGGCGTGACCACGCCTGCGAAGGAGGAGTTGTCACGCCCCATCCAGAGATGGTCATATTCAACACCGACCGACCAGTTCGGTGCGAAACCATATTCCCAGCCCACGCCAAGGGCGCCGCCCCAGCGCGTGTGACTTGCCGAGGCGAGGCCGACCCCGGTGATGTTGTTGAACACGTCAAAGCGATTGTGAGTGACGGCCGCGCCGCCCTTCACGTAGAGCAGCGATGCGTTCCATGCCCAACCGAGTTGGGCCGTGAAGAGGCCAATGCCATCGGTTTTCCCTGTGGTTGAAATCAGCGGATCGATCAGGCTGACGCGCGTATTCTTGATGTCAGCCCAATCGCCCTGTGCTTCCAGTCCGAACACAAACTGATTGGTTTGCCAGCGATACCCGATCTGTCCGCCAACAAGGCCGCCGGAGCGATCCGCGCAACCGCCTGCGACTGTCCCTGCGAGCGTAACGAAATCCACACAGCTGTGGGTTTGGCCCCAGCCGCCGTTGGCGCCGATGTAGAAACCAGTCCAGTCATAGATCGGAGCGACCACCGGCGGCGGCGCCTTAGTGTATGGGCGAGCCGCCAAATCAGCCGCCGACGCAGGGGCGGATAGAGCTACGGCCATCATCCCGGCTGCGACAATCAGAAGCTTTTTCATTACGAGAAATCTCCCCAGAAGAAGTTCAAAAAAGGCACGAAGCCCACCTAGGGAATCAATGGTATCCCGTTCGCCTGCAGGTTGATGTAGCCAAGCCGCAACACCCGGCTCAGATGTTTCTGGCAATCCTTATTTCTAATAAGAATTGCCGGCAACCAAATGCCCGCCAACGTGCATTAAATCGCGAGCGGGGGCTCTGGTCGACCGTTGGACTGCAGCATGGGAGCCCTCGCGCGAACCGGCGTCACAAACTTGTGGCATGACCATTGCATAATTCAGGACAACTGGGATTTCAGCGCTCAGTTAGAGAATAAGCGCTGCCGGAACGCTTATTTCGAGCCCGGCGACGCTTCACTTCCTTTCCCTTGCGCCACCGCTACGGCGCATATTGTTTCGACAGAGGGGGTATTGGCGCATGGCATACGACACGGCAACGGTACATTTGCTCCGCGACGTTCTAGACGAGGTTCTTTCCAGTCCGTCATTCACTCGTCAGCAGCAGCGATCTGCTCTGGAAGTTGCCGAGCGCGTTCTCTTGCTCGCTTCCCAAGGCGAGCGTGAACCGATCAGGATCAAGCGACACCTGCTAAATGAGTTTTTGGCATCCGCTGCCGGCGAAGCCAACCGGGTCGCCCCTTCGCCTGATCGACGGTGAGCCTGCATGGCGACCAAGTGCCGCTGGTAATGCCCTGCGGGTTCGATCGTGTCTACCATGTCACCACTGCCGCTCATCGGAGCATTCCCTGCCCATTGGCATGTCGCCTTGTGTTGTGCACAAAGCGGACTTGCTGAAGGCCAGCCCGAATGTCCGCTTTTGGGCGGAACTCCGACATCGCAGGTCTCACGGTGAGACCTTGGCCGCGTCGTCGCCTCCGTTGTGCCCGCCATGCCAACCACAGCAATCTGTAGCGGCTTGCCTGTCCATCGTGGACGGTGACCTTGCCCCTCGGGCTTAAATCCAGTTTGAAGTTCGTTCTGGCCCAAGACGAGGACCAGAGCATGAAGCGCAAGCGATTTACGGAAGAACAGATCATCGGGATTTTGAAGGAGCACGAAGCCGGGGTTCCAGTCGCCGATCTCTGCCACAAGCATGGTGTCAGCGACGCCAGCATCTACAAATGGAAGGCCCGGTTCGGCGGGATGGACGTCTCGGAGGCCAAGCGACTGCGATCGCTGGAGGACGAGAACACGAAGCTGAAGCGGCTTCTGGCAAGACGCCATGTTGGACAATGCGGCGCTGAAGGATCTCCTGGGAAAGAAGTGGTGACGCCCGCTGGGAAGCGGAAGGCTGTCGCTCATCTGGTGGATGCCCATAGGATGAGCGAACGGCGCGCGTGTAAAGCCATCGGCTGCTGCCGTATGACCATGAGATATCGGACGCCCCAGGCTGTCGATGCTAACCTTCGCCAGCGCATGAGGGCGATCGCCCAGGAGCGCCGCCGCTTCGGCTATCGGCGGCTGCATGTTCTGCTCAGGCGGGAGGGGTATCTGATCAGCCACAAGAAGCTCTTCCGGGGAATGCCCCACAGAAGGCAATCCAGCACACCACCGCCGCGCATTGCAGCACAACGAACTGCGGAGTGCCGCGAATGATCCGATTGCATGAAAAACACGATGATGAAGATCGATCTTTTCCTCATCCTGCTTTTCAAGCCGCAGGATGGGTCGATATTTTCTAACGGTCTTTTCGGTGATTCCTGCGCTGACATCGTCAGCTCGCGATCTGCTCGGCGGCTCGCCGCGCTGACTGTCGGGTCCGGTCGAGTGTCTCATCTCCGGCTTTCTCGGCTCGGGCACGCGCTTCACATTTCGAGCGAAGCTCCTCAATCTCATCATCTGTGAGGTGCTCGATTCCCACCAGACTATTGCGCGCCGCGCTCACGCGAATGAGTTCGTCCAGTTTCACCTGAATGGCCGCGCTGTCACGGTTTTGCGAGTTCTGAATCAGAAATACCATAAGGAAAGTTACGATTGTGGTCCCAGTATTAGACCAACTGCCACGTGTCCGAGAACTGGAAGAGTGGGCCGCTGATGCCCCATACGACCACCACACCCGCGGCTAACAGGAAGGTCGAGGCGCGGCCAGCCGCAAGCGAAGTCTTGTTAGCCAAATCACCGAAGAATTTTGAGATCCGGGATGGTTCGTGTCTCATGATTTTAGCCTCTACCACCGACCGTAGTGTTGTGTTGGGGCAAAAGTTCCGCGTTAGAAACTATGCTCTGCGCCATACTCTGTGAAATGCTTTTCGCGGGCGCTCCCGAGAGCAGGTATTGAAAGCGATCGCGGAGTACGTCCTAATCCGCGCCCGCTTGAGCCGACCTCAACCCTGGAATTTCACTTGCTCCGGACTCCAGACGGATCGCCAAGGCTTCGAGTCATGCCGGTCCACAAGCCAGCTGCGGAAAAATCTCTCACGCGAAGCGTTTTCCACGAGCGACCAGGTCGCAATATCGGGTCTCGTACTCTTTCGCCATCCGGCTTGCGGCGAAGCGCTCCTCGAACCGGGCGCGGACCATGCGTCGGTCCAGCTGGGATAGTTCTTTCACTGCCCTGATCGCCTGCTCCTCACCATCGACGATGAAGCCGGTGACGCCGTCCTCCACGACTTCCGGCACTGAGCCTGATCGATAGGCGATCACGGGCGTCCCGCACGCCATAGCCTCGATCCATGACCAGACCGAACGGCTCGGGCCAATCGATCGGAAACAGCAGGCCTGCTGCATTCGCGAGAAAAGGCTGTTTCTTCGCGTCGTCGACCTCGCCGACGAGCTGAACCGTCTGGCCAGCGATGTTCGGCTCGAGCTTGTTCTTGAAGTAGGCCGTCTCCGCCCGAGGAATCTTCGCAGCGATCCGCAGGGGCATCCGCGCCGCCCGCGCGATGCGGATGGCATCTTCCGGCCCCTTGTCCGCCGTCAGCAGCCCCAGAAAGGCCAGGTACCAACCTGGCTCGTAGGATGGCCGAAACATATCCTTGGGCAGTCCGTGCTGGATCGTCGCGATCCAGTTCGCCTCCGGATGCGGACGACGCTGGTCGGCGGAAATCGAGACGAACGGAGCGTCCGCAAAGGCACCGATTACCTGGGGCAGACCGGGAAGATCTAGCCGGCCGTGCATCGTCGTGAGGAAAGGCACGCCGGCTCGGCTGAGCACCGGAAGGGGGAACCAGTCGACGTGCGAGTGGATCACGTCGAAGTCGCGCGCTCGCTCGGCGACGGCTTCGATCAGAAGCGCGCAGGCTGCGCTCGGATCCGCCCCTTTCCGCCCCAGGCGCAGCGCGCGCGGCCACACGGCGTGAAGCTTTCCCTTTGTCTTGGAGTCCCCGCTTGCAAACAGGGTGACGTCGTGTCCGAGTTCGACCAGTTCGTCCACGAGCCAGGCGATCACTCGCTCAGTGCCGCCGTAGAGCTTGGGAGGTACGCTCTCGGCCAACGGAGCAAGCTGGGCAATCCGCATCGGCTAGACCCCGAACACGAACCGCAGGACTGTCACGATCCTCGCGGAAATGAGGGACGAAATCGCGAGCAACGTCCAATAAGGCCTCGTGCTTCCGCAGACCACGTGCGCTGCGAGCGTCTTCACGGCCGTCAACGTCCGTCTCGAGGAAGCCGCTGCAGGTAGGCTATCCCGAAGCCAGCGAGCTCTTCGGTATCGCTCTCGCGCGGCTTCGACCGCCCGTGGAGGTGGCGCTCCAGCAGGCAGCGCCGGCTGTCGTGCGCATCGACCTCGGGGTGGCGCGCCCGGTACACCATCCAGGCGGTCTCCGTGGCGTTCTTCAAAACAACTTTGTCGACCATGCTCACTCTCCGGAGACGAACCCAGTCGCTGCCAACTCAAGGCATTTCGGAAAGTTTCCGGATTTTCCCGACAGTAGACGAAGGGAGGAGGCTCAAGATGCTCTGCGCCCGCGTACTTGCCGCACGCCGGCGCTGCAGGCGTTGGATTCGGCCAATCCATGTGGAGGCGACAGTGGGGCGCGGGCTTCGCACGACAGCTGCTCGACCGGACCATCCCGTCCGGTTTGCGGCCCGGAAAACTTGGCTTGAAATCGAGTACCGTCCTGCCCTTCTCCGCAAACGGCCATCCGAGGTTTAGGCGTTCGACTAGGCTTGCGAGAAGATGTCGAGATCCGGAAGGCGCGCGGCCACTGGCCCGAATTTCCGCCCAGACGGGCCCCGCGCGCGGCACTCGGTCCCACCCCGGCCTAGACCACCACATTGGAGGAGAGCTTGCCGACTTGCCGCAGGCATCGCGGCTCGCCTTGGTGTCTTCAGCTGAGTTTGGGCGGCTCAATGTGTGTATCTTTTGATACTTTGCGCATCGTTATGCTTTGCTACTGTTTCCCGGAACGGAGGGGGCGTGGCATGGACCAGCTAAGAAAGCACTGGGGCAACTCACCCCCCACACTGTCCGAATTGCCGCATCACTATGACATGGTTCCGCTCGGAGCTGGTGCGCGACAACACGGAAGAGACAATCGCTCACCTTTTCGTCTGCCCCAACTGCAAACGCGCAGAGCGGAGCGATACAAAGTTCACTCCGATGCGCGGGTCGCCCGACAAACTGGCATCCCAGGTTTCGCGCCTTGACTGGTGGAAGGTAAGCCGCCAGGGGCGGCCCTAACTGAAACGCGCCGGAAGAGCGGCGGGCGCCCGCGAATGTGTCCTTTTCAATCAGGAAGCAGGAGGAGCGTCGCAGCTTAGAAGATCGCCGGGTGTCACAAAACCTGACGACCAGAGCACTCACGGGCCAGCTACGGTACCGGGTGAAAAACCGTTCTGCGGTTGCCTGTTTCTCAGAGCGCAAGCGACTTTCCGCTCGTGGCCGACCGCCGAACCGAGGCGTGCCGATTACGGCTGATTACGGCACATGGAATGGGAATGCACGGCCCCGGCTGTTTCTCCCAACCTGCGGCTGGGGCCGTTTAGACGTGCGTTGCATCGCTCAACCCGGTCCGCCACCATTTTAGAGGTATTGCCATCGCGCTATTTGGGCTGACCATTCTTTTCGCAACTCGATCAGCGCTCTTCTATGGTCGAAATACTGACGCTGCGCGCACGGTTGTGCGGGAGATTAGTCGCGGTTTGGGGTTGTAGGTGAGTCGTGCTGCGCTCATTCGGGCGGGGATGCGAGCTTCCTCAACGGCTATTTCTTCAACAGTATCCCTATCCTTCGCGCCATTCGCCTCACAGATCCTGCGTGACGGCCCAGCTCGGCTGCGACTCTTCGATACGCCAGCGCCTGCCCGGGCCAGCTTGGATAATTGCTGGACCTCACGGTCGGCCCATTGCTTTGGCTTTTGTGTTTTCATGATGCTGCGCTCAAACCTGCCGCAATTTAACCATTGCGCCTGGTTACCGGCACTTGAGAAATTTACGGGTGGTGCCGGCCACCACGAGCCTAAGCGGTGCGGCGGCTTTCCAAAACGACAAGTCAACGATATCATTGCGAGCACATCATCGTTTGACAGCGCATCTATAAGCTTATCGACCGCTGAAGCTGCGTTGTGTAGCCGCACGGATATCGTGCAGCACGCGCGAGCGTCATGTCGCTCACATGGCCCTTTTCCATCTATGGAAAGAAGACCGGGGGATGGTGGGTTTTCCCTGACGATCCGACATCGGGTCGCACGCTCCGGGATGCTTGCTGTGACTACATCGAAGCTATGGCCATCGATTCGGACGAAGACGATCAGGACGACGTTGGCGACGATGATGAAACCTGACTCGCAGCTCTATTGAGGGACTCAAAGGTCCCATAATGATCTTTAAGGCAACTGAGAATTGCGATGGCGGGCGCTCTGCGGGGCGTTTCCTCTGGAGGCGACCGCGGATGCTGGAGTAAGCGCGCGTTCCAAGGCGTAATTGCGTGATCAGGTCAGGGCTGAAGAGGTCCTTCTCTCCGCGCCGAAATTCCTTCCCTGTATCGTTCGCGAGCACCGCATGTACACCAAAAGCCGTGGCGGAGCCGTGTGGTCCGTCAGAGCACAAAGGTTTCAACCAGGACGAATGTCCAGTCGGAACATTGCATCAAATGAAGAGCGTTGGCGCTCGAGACGAAAGCCAACCGCAGCAAGCGCGCATATCGAGTGGCGGTCGGGGCCAGGAAAAACAAAAAATTAGTTCTCGCGCATAATCATAATGACTCCAACGCAAAAACAAAAAATAAGGTGGGAAAAACATGGGAGGCTGGAATGGAAACCGCACAGCGCTTGCGCGCGATGGCGCGCTCTGTCGGCAGAGTGCCGCGCTTCATCCTGACAGAAGCTGGAAACTGCTCGCCGAGGCAGAATACTGGGAGCATTTGGCGGCGACTCCTCTCCCAACAGACATTGAACGCTGCTTCATCCCTGGTCAGCATGACTTAGCTGCTGCCTAGCGCTCACCATTTGTCGTTTCGAAAATCGGATTGGGGTAAATGAGTATTCTTTGGGGCCAGTGGATGACTTCGTGTACCAACGAACGGCCGATGTGTCCCGTATGCAAACACCGGATGGCATTGGCGCGCATCTCTCCCGGCAAGTCCGGATTCGAGACGCGCACGTTCGAATGCTCGACCTGCGAACGTACCGAGACGGCGTCGTTCGCTGTGGATCCAATGAAGACAGATGCGGTCGGTTGGCTTGCAGGCGAATTGAACCCGCCTCGGTGAGCTTGGTGCTGTTGGTGATGCAGCCGGATGAATGTCCAATCGGCAGCACGAACGTTGTGCTATCGTGAGTACAATGGTGTGCCGGGACCTGGGTGGCGTTTCCGGATTGCAAGAGCATCGAGCGCAGTGCGATAGATTTCAGCGTTGCTGTGATCTCGAACCCGAATTGCAGAATTGCGGGACATCAGTTCTGGTCGCACCAGCGTGAGCTCCGCCGCGAGACGTTCTGCTTGGTCCGCCGCTCCTTGTCGATCTTCTAAGATCATTCCGCCCTGATGCTGGCATGTTGCATCGGTGACAAGCTCGAATTCATAGTACGGCATGAAAGCCTCTCTACAAGGCCCCGCTCAGAGCGTACCTGCGCTCCCCATCAGGTGAATTATCGTATGTGAATGCGAAAGCTGGTTTGTGGAAGGATGCGGACCGACTTTCGACCAATGGCCAAATCCGGTGCCGCTGTGGCGGGCTGATGCTGTTCGCCGAAGTCCACAAAATCTGCGCCCTGGCTTGCGGGCCATCTGCGTACCACCATACCGAAGCCTTGGTTGCGAGACGCGAAAGGCAGTAGCTTTGGTGCGGTCGAGGAACTTCGGAGCTTCAACAATATTCTGTCATGATCAACAAGGAGGGATCCGCATGCCGATGCAGACCGTGATGGACAGTACCGGCGACAGCCGTCACTTCTTCGATGCGGACGATGCAGGGGAAGTAGCCAAGGCGGAGCAGCGATTCCGCGAGCTGACGAACGTCGGCTTCACCGCCGCGGTCCGGACCGGTTCAGGTCAGGTGTCGCGGATCCGATCGTTCGACCCCACTGCGGAAGAAACTCTCTTCTTCCCCAGGCTGGTCGGCGGCTGAATCGCGAAGCCGTGCGGCTGTTCAGACGCTCGCGGCCGGGTGAACGCTCACGGATGAGAGCTGCAAAGGCGCTGTTCATTCGACACGGCGCCGAGAGCACTCCGGAAGGACGCGCGCTGCTGCTGCTGCTGCATTACCTCTCGCCTGTCCAACGGCGGCAATTCGCGGAAAAGGGTTATTTCGAGGTAATCGGCGGCGACACGGGCAACCACTATAGGATCTATGCGGGAGCGGCTGCGAATGTCTGCGAGATCGGCGAAAACGGCGGTCCAAGGATCGGCTTGTGTTTCCTGCCCGTTGGCGATCTTCCGATTGGAGACGTCATGCTGGCCCAGAAGATCGCGCTCGAAACGTGCGAGGGCAGCGCGCTCGCGGTAGCCCGAAAGTTCACTCCCAGCCGTTTCTTGTTCAGCCGGTCCCGCCCGCTTCGCTAGCCGCGCGGCGTCGTGTCAGTCAAGTTTGGGCGTGACGTCGCCTATTGGGCCTTCGCTTCCATGACGGGCTGCCGCTACATGCCCGTTCACCGGGGTAGACCGGAAGTCATCACATCGGGAGCAGGCCGACGCGATTGACCCATTCCGGACGTCTATGCTGGCTGAAATAGAGCCGCCACGGTTAGATTAGGGGTCGAGCAGAAGCTTACTCTTCTCACTGCATTACTGTTTTCTTTGGCTGACCCTGAACTCATTGTCCAAGATAGCCAGGACGACGCGATGAAATTTCATCAAGCTAAGTTTGGAATGAGCCAATTGCCTGCAGACGAAGTGGGTCAAGATTTTCCATTGATAATCGCAACGATGCCGGCAAGCTCGCGGCAACGTGCCGTAGCAGTCGGTGTCATCGTCCTTTTGATGGTGGCGGCGGCAGTTATGGCACCATACGCGAACATACAGGTCCGCCGAATTGACTCATTCATCCCGGTTTTGCAAACCGTCTTAGCCGTTGCCGATCTCCTCACGGCAATTTTTCTGTTCGCTCAATTTTCTATCCAACCGCAACGCGCGTTGCTTGCGCTCGCGAGCGCTTACATATTCAGCGGCTCATTTGCATTCCTGCAGACGCTCGCTTTTCCGGGCGGGTACGCGCCCGACGGTCTGATTGGTGACGGACCTAACACTCCAGCTTGGATTTACGTGCTTTGGCACCGCACGTTTACGGCGGCTGTCCTTGTCTATGCAATCTCCAAAGACACCATCGGAAACAGCAAGTTTCCGGCCGGATCCAAAATGGCGCCGATCATAGTTACTGTTGGTGGTGTCCTTGCGACGATTGCTGTACTCACTTGGATCGTATGCACAAAGACGGAATACCTGCCAAGCTTCTTCACTAATGACATCAGATTGCAGACGAAATTTGGGAATCAGGTCAACCTCGCGCTGTGGCTCTGGGGTGCTACCGCGACAGCGGTATTGCTGTTACGTAGACGTACGATCCTAGATTTGTGGTTGATCGTGACGTTGCTTGCCTACATGCCTAGCTTCTTGGTGGCAATCATCGGCAGCTCGATACGATTTACGATTGGTTGGTACGCAGCTAGATGCTTTGTTCTCGTTGCCAGTTGCATGTTGCTGAGCGTGCTGATCGTCGAAACAATCTTCCTCTATTCACGTCTCGCCAGTGCGATCATTTTACAAGGCCGCGAACGCGCCAACCGACTTTTGAGCATAGATGCTGTCACGGCGGCCATTGCCCACGAACTAAGGACGCCGTTGGCAGCGATATCGCTTAATGCCAACACCGCGCGGAGCCAACTTCGTTCGAAGCCTCCAGAGCTTGATCAAATGGACGATATACTCAGTGATATAGAAGGCGACAGCTTTCGCGCGAACGAAATCATTACGAGCATTCGCGAACTGTCAAAAAAAACGACTGATCGAAGCGCATCTACACGTATTGAGGATGCGGTTCGCTTAATACTTAGACTGTTGCATCATGAGCTTACAGTCCATGAAGTAGCTGTCACCACAGAATTTGAGAGTAGTCTCCCAGAGGTGCATCTAGATAGCACGCAATTGCAGCAAGTGCTCTTGAACCTCGTCAAGAATGCTGTAGACGCAATGCACTCCGTGCCTCCAGAAGCCCGACATCTGAGGCTCACAGCGAGTTTAAACGGCCAGTCGAGGATACTATTGTCGGTTGAGGACTCCGGGCCTGGAATTCCGGTTGAGGATCGCGAGCGCATATTCGATCCATTCTTTACGAAGAAGTCCGCTGGTATCGGCTTGGGCCTCGCCATCGCTTCTAGCTTGGTAGCGGGCTTCGGAGGCACATTGCGGCTCGCCAAGTCAGACTGCGCTGGTTCCGTTTTTCAGGTCGAGATACCGGCCAGCGGGCAACACTCGGCCAAGTAGGTGCGATCTTTGGACTATCTGCGAAGTAGCGGCGGCATTCAACAGGTCCGCTCACCGGCGCATGGCGGACTGGATTTTCTCTCGTTGAGTTCTTCGTATTTTGACCCGTGTATGGTCCGGCCGCGCGTTGCAAGAGGTTTCGTCAACCTGGCAGATGCGGTCTTGCCCAATGTATCCGGCCTCTGATTGGAGCGTGTTGTGCTCCGGGCCATCATGGATATCAGCGCGCATTCGAGCTAATTAGCGGACAGGCCTCGAACGGGCCATTCGGGTCACCAGTGTTCGCATGCGCCGGGAAGACCGATCCTCCATCGTTGTCTCAT
>NZ_VSST01000104.1 GCF_019402665.1 Bradyrhizobium canariense | reverse complement strand
GCCAAGAAAACCTGACCCAACTCCTCATGCCGGCAACGACACTCCGGCCGCCTTCGTCGGAACAGGTGGCCGCCTTCGATCGGAATGCATGGTCGCGTTCAATCGGAATCCCTGGCCGCAATCCCCGGAATCCGCAGCATCTTTACGCAATCCTAGCTGAGGCGGTCAGGAATACCGTCTAGAGCTATCGGCGCCGCGATCTCCCGGGTCTAGGCCGCCGTAGTCGGCTCATTGGGGCTATTTGGTTTCGCGCGATTTGAGCCTATCCGACGAACAGTGGCGTTCAGTAGAACGTTCGCGGCAGGAGGGCTCGATCGTACATCAAGTCATCCAATCTCAAGAGGCCGGATGCGCTGAATTGGAGAGAAGAGAGCGTTCTGCTTATTGAGCCTCGTTTTTCGAGTATGCGTTTTTGGGAAGCGCCCGGCGTCCTCGTTTGCGCCGGTGTTTGGAACTTTCTGCACAACGCCGCGCCCAACGAACTACACGAGCCCGGGTGAAGCCGCTTGATCCTCAACCACTTTCGATATCTGCGACCGACGTGTGGAGAGCTGGACTGGGACTGAACACTCGGCAAATCATCGAGGTACGACGTGTCAGGGGGTGAGCCCGGTGGTGCTCCGACTGTGATCGGACCTTCTGGGTTAAACGAAGGCGCGAGTTTCCTCGCCGGCTTCGATAGGTTTGAGCTGACGGCGGAGATGAAACGGAAGAAGGTGAAGCGGTGAGTACCAGATAGCTCCACTATTCGATCGCTCGCCTGTTCTCCCGAAAGAACCTCCGATAGAATCGCCTGTCGTCGGGCGGCGCCATGCTTAGCGTTGGAGCGGCTTGACGAGCTGCCCTCGCGAGATATTGCCTGACGTCGCTTAAAAGGTCGGCTCCTGCGGTGCGCAGACACACGAAAACGGCTACCCCCAACGTAGGTGCCTTGACGTCTGTGCAAAACCGGCGACGCCTCTGAGGCGGCCGGCTGTTCAATTGCACCCATCCGTTCTCGCTCACCCACCCGGCTCATTTCCTCACGCCAGCTGCGCGAGAGCCGCCGATAGGAAACGTTTCGCTCGTAGCAATATTGCCGCCGAGTAACGGACGCATGAAAGGAGTTCTTCTGCGAGGGATCCATGAAGACGCCCACCGACGATCCCTTCATTGGCGAATTTCACTACATACCGGGACGGAGCCAAGCGGACCCATTATTCCTGGACCGATGGGGAATATGCCATGCAGAATCAACTACCAACCTTGTCAGTTGATGGAGAATACCGGACTGTATCAATGTGGGTCATTGAACCTCGCAGGAGTCAAATCGTGGAGCAGTTCGAGGTCTAGCAGCTTAAACGGCCTTGGTGGGTGTCTCGTTGCCGAAGATCAAAGATTATCGAGGCGGACGAATTGGGGACCCCGCCGTGGCCGTGTTGATTCGAGTATCTCGCTTGCAGAACTTGTTCTCTGTGTCCGAGGGGAGCGGATTGTTATCCGACAGCGCGCTTCTTCGGCAGATCGGCCGTCACGCAAGCTCCCAATTCCCTAGCGACAGTCCCGATCGGCCTTGGCAAGCAAAGGGATGCAAGACAATTCGCCTGCGACGGAAAACTTCGTAAACATGGGATAACAATCCTTGCAGACCTCGATCTTAAGCACGTATTACGATGCTCGCCTTCCTTGGTACACCATCTATCCAACTGTAGCCCAGTTCTCCAAAGCAGTCGGCGGCGACGCCTGTGAGAGATGGCTGCAGCAGCTGCCGCCTGATCAATCGGTGTCGCTCTATTTCCACATTCCGTTCTGTCGATCGATTTGCTGGTATTGTGGCTTCGCTCGAAGCATCACTCGCCGGCATTCTCCTATCCTCGACTTTTTGGGGGTTCTTCGTAGGGAGATCGATTTGGTCGCGGCGCAGGTTGCGCAACCGCTGCCTGTGAGCGATGTCCACTTCGGCGGTGGAACGCCGACCCTCCTCGAGCCAACGGAATTCCGGCGGTTGATGGAGCTTCTGCGCCGCCGCTTTGCGATTTCGAACACGGCCGCCATTGCTGTTGAGATCGACCCGCGCACGTTCACGCTCGCCACATGCGAAGGATTGGCGGCTGCCGGCGTGAACCGCGCGAGCCTCGGCGTCCAGAGCTTCGATCCAATTGTCCAAAAAGCCATCAACCGGGTCCAGAGTGAGGCACAAACAGAGCGCGTTGTCCAGTCGCTGCGGCAGCATGGAATAATGCGCGTCAACTTCGACCTCATCTACGGGCTGCCAAATCAGACGGTGCAGTCCTGCGTTCAGACCGCGACAACGGCGCTGGCAATGCGACCAGACCGGCTTGCGGTGTTCCGCTACGCGCACGTTCCTTCCTTCAAGAAGAATCAGCGCCTGATCGACGAGGCAGCGCTGCCAGACAGCCATGCCCGTGCAGAACAAGCAGCCGCGATGGCCAATACACTGACTGCAGCGGGCTACCGCCAGATCGGACTCGACCATTTCGCCTTGCCGCACGATGAGCTCGCGCTGGCGCAGAAAGCCGGTCGCCTGCGGCGGAATTCACTCGGTTACTCGGCCGACACCTGCAATAAAGTGATCGGCTTCGGACCGTCGGCGATCGGCCGGCTTGGCGAGGGCTACGTCCAGAACGAAGTTACAGCGGGTTCCTACAGCGGCCAAATCAACGCCGGCCGTCTGGCGACGTCAAAGGGCTACTGTCTCAGCCTTGAAGACCGCGTCCGGGCCGCGATCATTGAGCGGCTAATGTGCGATTTCGAGGTGGACGTGCCGGCAATTTGCGTTGCTCATGGATTTGACCCGGTCGGTTTGCTCGGTTCAGGCGAACGCTTGGCAATGCTGGCTGAGGATGGGATCGTCGAAATGGAAAAGGGATTCGTCCGCGTGAGGCCGGAGCATCGTTTTCTCACCCGGGCTGTGGCAGCCGCATTCGATTGTTTCTTCGCGCCCCCCTCTGTTCAGACCAGCCAACGCAATGATTGAATGAAATGAATCACGTTTTGCTGCACGCGCCAGGAAGCCTGAGGAATGCGGTCGCTCACCTGGCACACTCACAACCAGCTCCAAATCGATCAACGACGCCGTGCGAAGCTGTGGGGCGGAGAGTCGCCCTGACCGCGCCGCGAAGACAAGCTGGACGCACTACTGCCGGGAAATGGACGCCCCGACAACAACGCTCCTCGCTAAAAAGCAGCATGACCATACATCTCGACAAGTTTCATAGCCACGGACCTCGATGGAGACGACGATTGGGTGCGCGACGCCGCCAACCAACTGGAGATCGAGAACGGATCATCTTATGTCGTCGGAGATGATGACATCTTGACGTTTAGGGACTTCGGTATCGAAAACCCTGATCGAGCCCGTCCGGGTGGACAAGGACATCTGACCCTTGGCTCCGGCGGTGGCCGCGGAAATCATGCGTGATACGGCGCAAAGGATATTCGAGCGTCACAACTACAACCAGATCCGGCGGGATCTCGGTCTTCGAAAAGATCGTTCCCTGTAAGAGCTTCGCGCGACGTGGATCGAAGCGAACTCCTAGAATTCACCCGCCGACGCTGCGATACCGATCGGCCGTGAACGCCGGGGTTGTGGAGTCGAGCGGCACATTAGCTACGATTCACGCAGCGACAGCCGACCTCCCGCTCAGTCAACTACCAAACCTAGCAATTGATGGAGACGATGGACACATGCCAGTCAGTGGCTGTGAAATTCGCTCGGGCCACATAAGAAGTCGCCGCGCGATATAGATTTCATCGATCAATGGAGCTGATGGATGTTTTGCCTCGTCGTCCCCAGGTATCAAACTGTCTCCAATCGTGCCTTCCATCTTCCCATGAGAGCCACTCGAGGGTTTAGGGCGGCGAGCTTACGGGCCGCCAAGGATGTTAGCCCCTTCTGCCTGCCTGTGCTTCATCCCATCGACCGAGCTGCGAGCGGCGTTTCTTGGATCGGGCGTGTTGTTCTGCGAGCTCCGCTATTGCCGCTGCTCTCTGTTGAAAACAATTTTCCTTCGTTTTGGCAGAGGGTTTGTCGCAAGGTCCCTGGCCTCCGTGTATCGGCCACCAATCTCTTGCTAGCGAACGCGCACACCGAGCAGCCCGCTAATGTCGACACCCTCCAGCAGAAGCTCGCCTTGATTAGCGATCGAGCGACTAGGTTGTTTGCGCTGTGTACCCACACGTAGGCCAAGCGGCGCCGCTGTGGTGATAGCGCGCAAGGTTGAGCGGTCTCGCTGACATAGAGAGGCCGCCTGGTGTCAAGCGTCTCCCACCGCATTGAGGGACAAGATTTGACATCCGCTCTAGGCCGTCAGGTGGAAGTGCACTTTATTCAAATCGACGGGCGCGAAAATCACCATGCATCGTTGCGTTATAACGCCGCTATCCACGCAAGCATATCTGGCTGGCGTCGTTGCTTTCATGTCTGGACCAACTGCGAAGCCACGAGGTCGTATTGTCCTTTGTCTGATAGCTAGTCTCGCCAGCAGTTCGGCGGCGCCGAGTCGCGAGATCTCCGGCCCAAGAAGCCCCAGCCCCGATGAGCTCGATGAGGCAACAAGCAGAACAATTTCGGATTCGGCCATGACATTCCGAAGCGGGCGACCCAAGGGAGCAGCCCGCCTTCCTAGGAGCTCCTTGCCAAAAACAGCTACGACCACAATAAAGCGAGACGTTGCCATGGCGACGGCCAAGAGCAGAATTGAAAATCAGATCGACCCATTCGCAAAATTCGAGAAGCTTCGCGAAAGAGGTGGCGCTTTCACTGCTCCTGGTCCTGCGGACACGATAGATCAGGATACAGCTTCTGTCAGATCCCAATTTTCGGATCTCGGGATTGGATTTGCTGGCTGGACGCTAAACACGCTTGTCGACAATGAACTCGGCAACGCCGCCAGAAGCACCATCGCCAATCAGCAATATGTCGGCCAGAATCCGACATTTAGTACGGTCAACTCTATGATCGTGACTTATGACCTCGCTCGGTGTGGAATTCCCGATGGTCAGATCGTGGTCGGAGCCGAGCATCAACACTGGACATGGCAGAGCGCTGGGCCAGATCGGCTGGGCCTCAATGCAGTTTCTTACTATCAAACGCTATTCGACAGAAGGATCGAACTCAAACTGGGCTACCTCAGGAACCAACATGAGTTTGCGGGCGCTGGAGACAAAGTGTTTGGACCCTCATCGAGAATGCTGTTCCAAGCCGGCATGAGCAACAATTGGGCGCCAACGCCGGCTCTTAATCTGAAGTACAATTTTGATGATCGCCTATATAACAAATTCTCAATCCAGCGCTCGGTCAGTCCAGCAGGACAATATGCGCATGTAAGCGAGAATCCCACTGGCTTGAACTGGAGCACGCGCTACGCAGGCATTCTTTTGCTTGATGAGCTTTCCTACAGGAACAAGCCTACTCCGGGTGTAATGGAGACTTGGCTGCGGGCTGGCGCGGGCTTCAACAACAGCAGCTACACGGACCTGCAGCATCCGACAGAAGCGACGACCAAGGCCAACAGCGTCTACTATGTAGGTGCGGACAGGCAATTCTGGCAGTCTGCCGTCCACGGCTCGGCATCTCGCGGAGTCTATGGCGGGCTCTCTGCAATGTATGCTCCGCCTGACCTAAATAGAGCTAGTCAATACTACGAGATTCGCCTTTATGCGAAGGGCCTGTTGGACAGCCGGCCCACAGATCAGATGAGTCTTGTTGTCAGCAATACCATCTGGAGCCATGTCGCGGTGGACGCTGCACTGGCAAAAGAGCAGCTGGCGCACCGCGACAGTACAGCAATTTCGGGACTGTACACGGCGCATCTGGCGCCCGGGATATATACAACCGTAGGACTGACCTACATCAATCACCCAACAAGCATTACCTACACACCGCAAACCGGACACGCCCTGAATATATTAGTATCTACGTCGGTATTCTTCTAAAGGCTCAGGACTGGGCGTGAATTCACCGGCATGTAGCCGAAATCACAATCCTTCCCTTTCAACGGGTTGGGCCGGTCATCGCGGCGTTTTGCTATCTCTGTGCTCCTGGCGCGAGGCCGGGTACCGCGTGAATTTAGGCATGTCCAAGGTAGCCTGCTGTTGGGAATGGTAGCTTGGAGCCTTTGCTGGTTCGGTCTAGAGCGATAGACCGGCGCCGTATCGCGCAAAAGTCGGGTCCTCTTGCGGCAGTGACATTGCTTCTCGTTAGCTGCTCCTGCAACTCGTCAGACTCGCGTCCGAGCCCATGACAACGCCGAAATCGTGCCCTCGGAGATTCCCGCGAAGAGACTTAGAAGTGGAACCGCGACACAGATGCCAAAATTCAGCCAGCTCCGGCAATCGCGCTCTGTCTGTCCGCCGGTCGTGCCGTCGTCCGAAGGGCGATGCGCAAGGTTGGCGGAAACGCACCCTCGTCCGTGGGAAAGTCAACCGGACGCGGCCGGATGACTTGCGCCACTCGGCGCTGAATCATTTTCGGCGGACGAGATAAGCTTGAGCATCTTACTTCAGCAAGGAGCTCGCCTCCCGGGTCCGCGCGCGCGTTAGCTCCTCCTCGCGCGAACATGCGACAAGGCCAGTGCAACCATGTGAATTTGCCGCGCACTGCTAGGCAACTTTCGTGGACGGGTGCTTCGTCATCTTGAGGCGCGTCACACTGCATCGACCATCGACACTGACGGGCGCGTCGCCATCGAGTGTGGCACGATGAACGACGCGATGCTGGTCACCGTAATCGTTAACGGCATAATGCTGTGTTGCGCGGTTGTCCCAAATCGCGACATCGCCTTCTTTCCAGGTCCAGCGCACGGTATTTTCGGGCGCCGTGATATAGGACTGGAATAGTTGAAACAGCTTCTGGCTGTCGCGTTTTGGAATATCAATAAACCTTTGCACCAGATCGCCGAGCACCAGCGCGCGCTCGCCGGTCTCGGGATGTACACGGACCACCGGATGCTCCGTCTCATAGATTGTTTTAGTAAAGACCTCATCAAAATGCTTCTGATCGATTTCGCGAACACGGCAGGTCCCGGCGTAGTCGAAGGCGTTGCTGTGAACGGTCCAGAGTTCGTCGGCAAGCCCTTGGAGCGGCCGCGGCAGATCCAGGTACGCCGCCACAGCATTCGACCAAATCGTATCGCCGCCGGACGATGGGATCACAATAGCTCGCAGCACCGCAGCTTTGGGATAAGCCGCTAGAAAGGTTCCATCGGTGTGCCATACATCGGCTCGGCTACCTCCACGCGCGGAATCAAGCTCGATGATCGAGGTCGTTCCATTGATCGTACCGAGTGTCGGATGCGGCACCAGCTTTCCCAAACAAGCGGCAAAGCGCTCCTGCTCCGCGCCATCAAGATGCCCCTGATCGCGGAAGAAGATCACTTTATGTTTGAGCAGCAGGCTATTGATTGCAGCGACGGTTTGGCTCGGCAAATCACCCGAAAGTTTGATATTTCTGATTTCAACACCGATGCGCGCGGCGCGCTTGACGACGTCGGTCGCTGGAATGACACGCTCGGTCGAAGCTGTTTCTTTCATTGCAATTTTTTCCAGGTTTTGCGGATTGTTCGAGCAGTCGAGGGCACATCTCACTCGCTTTCGATGACGAACCTCGCGCTGCGGGTACTCTTGAGCAAGCACCATGCCAGTCGGACACGAGCTGTGAACGTCGGGTTGATGATCCGAACAGTTTGCCAGGAGCGCGATGGCACCTCCGATCCTCTTGCAATCCGAACCCGCAAAAACACCAGAGGTGAAAACTCTGAGGCAAGCGCCCCGGTCCGGGCGAAAGGCACGCAACACCGAGAGGAATTGTACCGCTCGGCACCCGAACAGAAACGCGCCAGACGGGCTTCGTGCAACTTTGAGCAGCGAGCCGTGCGTGCCGTTCTCGTCCAGTATGGCACCTTCCCAACTGTTTGCACAATCGGCCAAACACGGGCCGCGTCTGCGAACGAGCCATCACCGGCTCTGAAGGTGTCCGGGACCTGCCCTGGCCGCGATCACTGCCGGAACTTCATCCGCCGGAAATGGAAGAGGAATAGATGACCTTGGAAGAGCCCTATTACGGTTTCATCCAGGCGAAAGCCATTGATCCGCGGCACTGGGATCGCGATGTTCTCGATGCACCGACGTCCGAGGGCAGTGAGGCAGATGCTCGGCATAGTCCCGGTGGACGGCAAAGATATGCCCACTACCGATCGTTCTAGGTGTTTCAATGTTGTCGAAGTAGTTACCCTCGACGAGTGCTTGCACAGACGATCCAGCATCCACTGCATGGAAAAATCCGCCGCTGTGTTGCGCATTCGTGTTGTGGAAGTAATTGTTAACGAACGATGGACACGACGCGCATTGCGATGGCAAGGAGAAGACGTCGGTCGTCTTCGACAGGGCCGGCAAGCGCCGCTGGAAATTGGCTCAAACATTGATATCACTGATGGTCAGGTTGCGAATAACGACGTTGCTGACCCCATTCAGGCGCAGCCCCTTCCCTTTGATTGTAGCGGTCGAGCCAATGCCGATCACCGTTTTGAAGGCGTGATATTTGCCGGCGATGCTATTGCAATTGCACGAGCCGACCTGGTGTGGATCGATCACAACCGATTTCACAATATCGGGCGTCAGATGATTGCCGGCGGCTTTGGCCCCACGACAAATATTAGGGTATCCTGGAACGACTTCGATGGCAGCGATATCTATTCCTCTTATTGTAACGGGGAGCACTATTGGAACCTCCTGTTTCTTGGTGTCCCGCAGACGATCACTATCGCAAATAACTATTTTCGCGATAAGAAGAGGGACTCACGCTTGTAAGGTGCCGAACAGGCACGGCCGTGTTGGCATCCCTGCCCTTCGCCTCGCCCCTCCGTACCGGTAAAGTCTATGGTTCCAATTACCTGGATCTCGCGCGGAGTATGGTCATTGCACTGGCCGAAGCTGTACGACCGACATAACTCATAATTCAGAGCTTTGGTTGATCTGACCTGAACTATCTCGCCTCCCAGCCCGCCCGTCGCTGCAGAGCCAAAGCCCTTGATGGGCTCGCATCGCACATCGTTCGGTCCGAGCACGGACAAGACGCCGAGGACGGCAGCAAGTCCGCCGAGCACGCGCAACGAACGCTTGATGTGCTCCACCGTGTGTTTCATAGGCATATGCTCTCTCTTACCTTCGCAATTCCGCACGACAACTTGAATTTTCGAGCCGAAATGCTGAACTAGACGGGGCCATCAGCATGCGGCGTTAACGCCATTAGATCGTTGTCAATAAGGCAGGCTCGTAACATCGGAAGCATGCTAAACAACAGTCGAGGTGTGCAGCCGCAGGCAGTGTGCCAGGTGGAATCGACCTGGGTAGCCATTGAGCGGCTCACGGCCGATCGAGCGCGGTCAGAATGAAAGCAAGATCTTATCCCACGTTTCCGTAACGCGCACGGCTCGAAAGCAACGGCTGGACCAGCTTGCAACCGCGCTTTTTGATTTGCGCCTTCGACGCTTGATGGGCTAGCTGCCCTCAGGGACCAGCACGCCCCGGAATGAAACTACCAAACCTGGCGGTTCCTGCGATCCCGAATGAGGCGTACCGCAGTTCAAATCATGAGTCGTCCGGCCTCCGTCGGGCTGCCTGGGAGCTTCACTGATGTACGCGCCGTCCTGCTTCCAACTTCTCGATATCGCCGACCTTCAACGGACAATGCGCGAGGCACGGACAGCGACACTGGTCACCGCCACTCACGAGGGGCTTGTTGGAACGATGCTGCCCGTAGTACTCGACGAGAGCGCAGGCTCGATGGGCACGATTTACGCGCACGTGGCGCGTGCTAATCCGCAGTGCAAGCTGACACCAACCGGCGAGGCGATGGCAATTTTCGGTGGGGCGGAGGCCTATATCAGCCCTTCATGGTACGTGACCAAACACGAGAGAGGCGAGGCCGTACCAACGTGGAACTATGTCGCTGTGCATGCCTACGGACCAGTTGAGTTCTTCGAGGATTCCGATCGGCTCCGCGAGGTAGTCGTCCGTGAACAAGGC
>NZ_VSST01000103.1 GCF_019402665.1 Bradyrhizobium canariense | reverse complement strand
TGTTTAGACCGGAGACATAGCTGACGCTTGTTCGGACACATCACTGACAGGTTGGCCATTGGTCAAGTCGATTGATGCGACCTGCCAACTGGCGAAGAAGATTCCGTAATGGCCGTCGCGGTCGAGCGGTCTGATGGCGAGCCGCTCGCCGCAGAAGGCTTGTGGGACTTTCCACATTTGTCCCCGGAAGGAGATGTAACTCCGAGTCGAGGAGACGGTGCGAACGATCTCTCCGGCATCGTATTGGACCTGCGGAACTCGTTCCGGCATGGCGCGAGAACTTGGCCGGTAGCGATCGGCGGGGACCCCCATGCCGAGACTTTCATGAGGCCGTTCCAGATTGTAGAGCATGCGCCAGCTATCGAGGGCGTCTTGGACTTCCGCCAGAGTGCGGAACGCGCGCAGAGCAAACACTTCCGCGTTCAGGCTGCGATGGAAGCGTTCATTCTTGCCCCGGCCCTGGGGATGGCGCGGCCTGGCATGCACCACCCTGATGCCAAGCTTGAGCAGCCAAACCTTCAGCGCGGTCCAGCGAACGCCAGACGTGTCACCCCAAGGGGAGCCATTGTCGATGTAGAAGGCCTCCGGCAGGCCATAACGGCGGAAGGTATCGACCAGATGCTTCTGCACGGCGGGACGCTGCTCATTGGCGCATGCCTCCAGACACACGGCATAGCGCGAGTGATCGTCGACCATGGTCAGCGGATGACAACGCGTTCCGTTGGCAAGGGGCATGTGGCCCTTGAAGTCCATCTGCCACAGCTGATTGGGCGCCTCCTTCTCAAAGCGATGACCTGGAGGGCTCGGCGGGGCCTTCTCACTTGGCTTGATCCGCTCGTTCCGGCACAGGATCTGATGGACCGTCGAAGGCACAGGCACAGCCTGGCCTTCGCGCTTCAGGCAATGGGCAATCTTGCGCGCCCCCCAGGCTGGATGCTGGTCACGCACAGCCAAAACCTGCGCCTCCACAGCAGGCTCGCTGCGTTGGGGCATCCGCTTCGGACGACGGGGCTGATCCGCCAGTTCATGGTCGCCGGCCTGCCAGCGCCTCAGCCATTTGTAGCCCACATCAGGACTGATCCCGAACCGCCGGCACAGCTCTCGCCGGTTCGTTCCCTCCTGCAAGGCAAGCCGCACGAATTCTCGTCGTTGATCCATCACCGACACCTCGTTCCAGGGCATG
>NZ_VSST01000102.1 GCF_019402665.1 Bradyrhizobium canariense | reverse complement strand
ATAATGGAATCGCTCGTCTAAAGCGTTATTTCTCGCCGGCGCAGAGCTTCGACGACGGTATGCGTCCGCCCACGGACGCGAAGTTTACGGGCCGCGCTTTCGTAATGAGCCTCAACAGTGGCCCCGGAAATACCAAGCCGATCTGCCACGCCGCTATTCGAGCAGCCGAGGGCGAACCACGTCAGGACCTCGCGTTCGCGCATGGTGAGGCAAGGCGAATCAGCTTGCGGAGCCAAGCAGAAGGTTGCTCTCCTATGGGCATAGATCGCGACGAGTGCGATGGCAGACTGGACTTTGTGAGGTAAGCGGGCGCTATCTCCGGCCATGGTCACCACCGCCTGAAACTGATGTTCACTATAGATCGGAACGCAAAAGCCATTGATCATTGAAAAGTCGTGAGCGCGATCCATGATCTCGCGCTCCCGGGTCGTTGCTCTTTCTCTCCGATATACATCCGCCCATTCGAA
Source organism: Bradyrhizobium canariense (assembly GCF_019402665.1). Classification (GTDB taxonomy): domain Bacteria; phylum Pseudomonadota; class Alphaproteobacteria; order Rhizobiales; family Xanthobacteraceae; genus Bradyrhizobium; species Bradyrhizobium canariense. The sequence goes on along the minus strand of NZ_VSST01000102.1, from coordinate 16,615 downwards.
CGGCTGGTCGGTTTTCCTGCAATGAGCTGCAATCGGATCGTGGTCAGCGAAGGAATGGTGACAGTAGAGGTCGAACCAACCTCGCGGCCAACCATTGACTATGACGAAAGATTCAATCCTCTCGCCGCGATCTGGAAGGCCGCTAATAAGAACTGCATGATAGCCAAAGCTAGCCAGTTTTTTCCCGAGAGCTTGTGTGATCTCGATCGGCCGGCTTAGCGAGCTAAGCGTCGAAAGAAAATCAAGGGCATCACGCCTGATTTCACACGCTTCCACGACGGGCTGTCTCCCATTTTCACTGGATATTCTCTTCATCTAGGGCCCGTGCAAATGTATGGGCGACATCAATCGTGCGCCGTTCGCAGGCAGACCTTAAGCCATTGGGCTCGTACGCGAAGTCAACGGAGGGACGCACGCGCATTTGGACCATTAAAGTGACGCGGTGGATCAATATTAGCCGCCTCAAGTTGTCGTCACAGATTCGGCATTCCGTCGCTCCGGGTATTGCGTTGGGGATGGCGCCTCGGAAGGTCAACGGCCGCAGGTTAAGATCGTGGGAGAATTTTCAGCACCAGCTAGCGACGCATGGTGCGCTGTTTCGAAAGTCAAATGTTGCCCGTCGAGATTGGCGCAGGCTTTTTTTGGGTTCATCCCAAGTGCTTCGTCGAAGTCGTTGGGAGAGAGCTATTGGAGCCCACTTATGGCGCCTGAGATTATGGATTGGCGACAGTGTCCAGTTCGAGTTCGTGCGACACCTCGATGACCGTTTGTGAATGCTTGCCGTTCTCGAACAGCGCATATTTAACCGCTTGCGCGCGGTTAACGAAGAGGCCACCAAAGACGCCATGTTCTTCAAGAGCAACCCAGTTGCCGCTACGATTCCTGCCGATAAAGACGGTCGATGGTGTTGGACTCCACGAAGGAAAGTTGACGGGCTTCACAGTTTTGATCCTCGACGTTCGATGATGTGCTCCTCAGCAGATATCCAAAGCCCATACTGAAGCGGCATCAAACTAAAAGTCTTTAGGAGGCAACCCACCCACTAAGGGAGGGGACCTCAGGGCCTGATTCATGCTCGCGAGTTAAGTGTGGTCATCGGCACGTCCTCTTATCAGCGCTTCAATATGTCGCCTTTCTTAGGCATTTTCGACCCGTTCTCTTTCCTGACCGAGGCGAACTCGGCTGGCGTGTTGGACTTGAGGTCTTGGAGCTAAAGTTCTCGCATTGGGGTGGCCCTGTGTAGTCCGCCTCTTGGAGGATGCTTCTGAAAGCTTCTGAATGTAAACGCGAACGGCTAACCTCGACAGGTCTAGCCGGGTGAGCACCGGTGTCGCTTCAAACCTGATGAGGTGTCCGGTTACACAGCGCCGGTCTCATCTTGCAACCGTATGCCGCTGGCTGAGGCTTGGTGCGCCTCTAGGAGGTGTGGATTGTTGATTGGCAGGCCATCTGCACTGCGATTGTAATTCCAGCGCCGCACTTGAAAGCTCCGCGTTCTGTTAGGGTCTCCCACTATGCTACCGTATCGGTTCGCAGTGGCGTTCTCTTCGCAACCCCGTGGTCAATCTCAATCGCCAAAAATACAGAAAAAGGCGGGAATGTCTTCCTACCAGTTCTGTAGCGAAACTTTAGATGGCTCTCGTTCTGAATCCAATCATTTAGTTTGGGGAATATGACGCTGGCGCAGCGCGTTATCCGCCGAATTCTCCGGCCGTTTGAACAGCTCATCATGATTGTCGTGGCGCTGGATGCGCGGCCCGACGTGCTCATCGCAGACAAGCCGACAGACCCATATGCAGCCAGCGCGTTGGTGGAGGCGCCGTCGATTGACCTTTAAGCACGATCGCGTGGCTACGCATGGTCGCTCGGGGGCAGTTACCTGGAGCCGCCGCGGCTTCGACTCGCTTCAACACCAGGAAGTCATTCCAAATCTGCGCGATCATGATGCTCACAGAGCGCTGGCTGCACGCTCTTACTTCGCGAGCCTCGCGGCAAGTTCTATCCGCATCATTAGGCCGCTCTTGCATGTCGATGGCCCTACCGCGTTCTTGCCGACCTGCATCGGCTCGACGCGGCAAAACTGCAAAATGTGGCGATACTCTGGGACATGAAGGCTCGGGGTCGACGAGGAGGTTCATGCTGACTCAAATGTACAGTCCGGACGGCACGTCCGAGACGAGCTTATCGGGGATCTCCAAAGACGACGGCGTGGCAGATGATTATTACCTCCTCGAGAGGGATTTGTAGTGCCGCATGGCTCAGCTCCTAGATATGCACCGAACGAGCATCAATACCGAAAGGACCGACCGCGTCTGCACGGCGCGCAGAACCAAAGCGCGACGATGCTGGCCGCTCGAGCATGTCATATACCAGTTCTACATGACACTAATCCCGACCATGGCGCCTGTATCACGGGATGACGCATTGAGCAGATCGCGGACCAGCGGGCCTGCCAAAAAAGACGACGCTTCATTTTTCACATTGATATCGAGCCCCCAGTCAGTCGAAGGCAAGCTCTACCTCTATGTCGCGAATCGATTGCACCAGCAAGCTCAAGTTTATGCAAGTAGCAAAGACGAAGAGAGGGCCCTGGCCGCAGAAGCTCTGTCGCGGCTTCCCCCTACAGCGGTTCTCACGACAGTCGCGATGTCAGTTCCATACTGCCAACGCGCTACGCGGAGAGGGACAACGGCAATATGCGCGAGACAGATATTCAACATGCGCAGTCAGCAACGGAAACGAACGTTGCACGACTAAAACTAAGCCTCGACCGATGGCCGGGTCCGAACGAATGAACCACAGGATCAAGGCAGCACCGTCCGATGCAATCGCCACGAGAAATTAATCGGCTCAAAGCGCGACTTGCCGACTCCGTCAGCGCCAGCAACTACGTTTCGCGGCGGAGCGGATCGTTTTTGAAATGGGCTCGCTCTCCAAAGGGCTTGGGCATGCACTCAGGGCGCGAGGCTTTCCGGTGATTTGATGCGGGCCATACCAAGGCGGCGTTATCGATACGCATCAACAAGTCGGATCAGAATGATGCCGACGGTTTGGCCGAAATGTCCCGCATGGATGCTGTCGGGAAGCTGCCGTGGAGGGGCCGGAGACCTGGAACACCCGCTCCAGGCTGACGGCTCGAAGCAGTTAGTGGATCTGCGGCACGACCTCGAGGACCGGATGCGTGGTCTGTGTAACGAGCGCGGAATGTTGCTGGACAGTGCCGGTTTGACCAACTTGCCTCGCAAAGTCAGCGCCGTGGCGCTTGAGTCGTCGGACGTGCAAGGTACTTTCGTGCGCTACTCCTCGCGCAGTCCTATATACCGGGCAAATAAATATGATCGAGAAGTGTTGTCGATCGCGGCTGAGGTCCGGGACCGCGCGGTTCGGATGGCTCTGGATCACGCCGGCGAGCACCCTTCGCGCGCTGGGCGGCGGTGACATCGATTGCGGCCAAGATCGGCTGCACACCGCAAACGCTTCATGACTGGGTCAAGAAGGCCGAGATCGACGGCGGGCAGCGGGCCGGCGTTCCGACTGCGATGGCCGAGAAGCTGATGGCTGCCGACAGAAGGCTCGACGCCGGCCTCAGCCAGCCGCTCGGTGTACTAATGCATGTATTGGCTGCCCCTGTCGCTGTGGTGCTCGAGCCCGCCACGCTGGACCGGCCGTCGATCATGTAGTGCTTGCTCCAGCGCATCGAGCACGAAAGCTGCATGCGCCGTGCGCGAGGCCCGCCAGCCGACGATCCTGCGGGCATAGGCATCGATGACGAAGGCGATGTAGACGAAGCCGGTCCAGGTCGCGACATAGGTGAAGTCGGAGAGCCAAAGGACGTTCGGCCGTGGCGCCTTGAACTGGCGGTTGACGTGATCCAGCGGGCATGACGCCGCCTTGTCGCTGATGGTCTTGACGGATTTGCCGCGGATGCCCCCTTGCAAAACCATGTCCCGCATTACTCGCGATACGTGCAACGGGCAACATCGAAGCCTTCGCGTTTGAGCTGGCGCCACACGTTGCGCACACAGTAGACGGAGAAATTCTGGTGGAAGACGCGCGAACCTCGACCTTCAGAGCGGCATCCTGCCTGGCGCGCGCCGACCGCTTGGCGGGATCGCGCCGCTTGGCCACATGGGCGTGGTAGGTCGAGGGGGCGATCGGCAGGACCTTGCGGATCGCTCGACCCCATGCGCCCCACGATGATCATCGATGAAGGCGATCATGGCTTGGACCGGCGGCCGAGCTCCGCCATCGCAAAATAAGCGCTCGCCTTGCGCAGGATCTCGTTGCCGAAGCCGACGGTTCTCCCGTTCCAGCGCGATGAAGGCGATATAGACGAAGCCGGCCCAGGTTCGCGACATAGCCAGTGTCGGAGATTCCTACGACAACGCTCTCGCCGAACCCATCAACGGTCTCTACAAGGCCGAGGTGATCCATCGGCGCGGACCATGGCGCAGCTTCGAGGCCGTCGAGTTCGCGACCCTGGAATGGGTGGACTGGTTCAACAACCGGCGGCTCCTGGAGCCCATCGGAAGCATCCCGCCGACCGAAGCCGATCAACGCTACTACGCCATGCTGGAATAACCGGCCATGGCGGCATAACTTAAACCAAATGGCCTCCGGCAAACCTGGGGCGATTCAATGGCAGCAAGGGGATCAACCCATTCGGCCGCCAAAAAAGCGTCTGTCGCAAAATGGCGCGTCATCCTTAGTGCTATCAGGACTGATGGCAGTAAAAATTCTAGGTAGAGTTGCGTGCTGCATAATGCAGTTTTAAACCAACCCAATCCGACTTCGGCGGAGTAAGCGTCGCTGCCGGGACGAAGGTGCTGGCAATCTAGAAGTCGTCCCTGCGGGAATTCCGTAGCGCGCTCTTTACATCGAGATGAAGACCTCGCCAGCCATGCGGCGGCCGTAGAGACGAGCGCGAGCGAGCCATGAATCCGGCAGTGGATTACGTGTCGTATTGGGGGCGGCACCGTCCCCGCGATTAAAGCACGGACGGATATCCGCGCTCTCGTATCGCAGGGAATACTATCAGACTTCGTAGGTTGCCGGTTCTCGCTTGTGAGGTAAATGATTGGAAGTGCAGCTAATACGGCGGACTACTTGTGAAAGGTGCTGATGTAGCAGGTGAGCAATGATTGAGGTCAATACAAGCAGTCGCAAGCGAAGTCGGTGCCCGTCACTGAGCGGGCACGGTCTTCCGGTGTCAATGTGCTAATTAGACAGAGTTCGACACTTGGTGCCCAAGGGGAATACACTGGCACCTTTCGAGAGATAGGGCCCTCACGAATTCCGCAAAGGCAGCTATAGAGTTGTATTTGCGCCGCGGAATGTTCTCACAATAGGGTTCAGCATATAGCCGAAGAAGGCGGCGCCAACTTGAGCTCATCGCATCGACGTACGGAAATAGTGTGGCTGTTCGCGCCCGTGGCATTAAGCGCTGATTGTCGATTGGCCGAAATCGCGGCCGTTGCTACGCGCAAGATCGTCCAACAGGGGGTGGTTGTCGGACGATGCGGGCCCGTTGATCAAGCCGTAGAGGTGCTTGCGATCGACTGTGAGATGATGAATGAGCGCATTGAGCTATTTGGGAAGGGCTGGCGGAGGCTCTTCGAGAGACCAACGTCCCCCTGAACGAATTTCTATTCCAAGGACCAAGCATGTCCGATCACTGCAATTCCACCGCTCCCATCGATCCCGCGAAACTCGACCGGCTAGCCGAAGTGGCGGTCAAGGTGGGATTAGGCTTGCGGCCGGGCCAGGACGTTATCTTGACCGCGCCGTCGTTCGCGCTGCCACTGGTGCGGCGGATCGCAGTTCATGCCTACAGGGCCGGCGCACGCCTCGTGACGCCGATCTTGTCAGATGAAGAAGTGACGCTGTCGCGCTACCGCTATGGCGACGGAGACAGCTTCGATGGCGCCGCAAGCTGGCTCTATCAGGGCATGGCCAAGGCGTTCTCTGACAACAGCGCTCGGCTCGCAATCGTCGGCGAAAATCCGATGCTGCTGTCGGGCGAGGATCCTGCAAAGGTCGCGCGCGCCAGCAAGGCCAATTCCATGGCCTTCCAGCCGTTGCTTGAGAAGATAGCCAGTTTCGAGACCAATTGGAGCATGATCGCCTATCCGAGCCAGTCGTGGGCGAAGCAGGTCTTCCCCGAAGATCCCGAGGAGGTCGCGATCGCCAACCTGGCGCACGCGATCTTTGCGGCGTCGCGGGTCGATCGCGAAGATGCGATCGCCAACTGGGCGAGCCACAATGCGGTGCTGCGCGAGCGCGTCAACTGGCTCAACGCCAAACGTTTTCGCGCGCTGCACTGCACCGGCTCGGCCACCGATCTAACCATCGGTCTCGCCGACGGCCACGAATGGGAGGGCGGTGCATCGCTGGCGAAGAATGGTATCAGCTGTAACGCCAACATACCGACCGAGGAGGTCTTCACCACGCCGCATTGCCGGCGCGTAGATGGCCATGTCGTGAGCTCGAAGCCGCTGTCTTATCAGGGCACACTAATCGACCAGATCGCGGTGCGTTTCGAGGACGGAAAGATCGTCGATGCCAAGGCCTCGCGCGGCGAGGAAATGTTGGGCAAGGTGCTGGACACCGACGAAGGGGCGCGGCGACTCGGCGAAGTTGCGCTGGTGCCGCATTCCTCGCCGATCTCGCAGAGCGGGCTGTTGTTTTTCAACACGCTGTTTGACGAGAACGCCGCTTCGCACATTGCGCTTGGCCAGTGCTATTCGAAGTGCTTCATCAACAGCGCAAGCCTTACGCCTCAGCAGATCGCAGCCCAGGGCGGCAACCAGAGCCTGATCCATATCGATTGGATGATCGGATCGGCCGAGACCGACATAGACGGCATATTGCCCGACGGCAGCAAGGAAGCGATCTTCCGCAACGGTGAGTGGACATGGTAGACAAAGGCACCTTGCGCAAGTGAGCTCCACGCCCAAAGGCGGGATCATGTGAGGTGCTGTTCTTCGTGATAGTATCTGCGCCAGGTCAGCACCTTTTCCTCGCCGTGCACAAAGGGGCAGAAAGCAATGAGCGTTGAGGCATGCGGCCCGGAAGCACCCCACTGAATGCTTCGATGAACCCATTGGTTGCTGGCTTCCAGGGCTGTCAGGCGCCATGTTGATAGGCCCACAAGTTAAGTCGCTAAGACTTTCGCTGCCTGATCCGCGCGGGTGATCGCCGGGATCAGTGCGTTGCGAACCGCTTTCCAGCACCTCACGAACTCCGTGCGGTGGAAGATGAACTGCGGCGAAGCTCAAGCACTCGCTGCAGTGCCTCGGCGTCCACATCCCGGTCAACGCGAACGCGACAGCCGCCGCTAACTATGGTCAGTCATACGTCTTTGTCTTCACCCTCAATCGGACCGTGAGGCGTCGCGCCGGAGCGATACCGAGCAACTTCGCAACCGCTCGATACTTTGCGGCTGGACGGGGCTGAGGCGGAGAGTGCAGTCGGGCGAAAAGACAGGCTCGGCACGACGTCGAAATGTGGGGATCCGCAACCGGTGAGGCTTTGAATGTCAGCGCGACCTGGGCGGTGAAGCTTGCAAGGCGAGGTTTAAAAGTCCCACTCTTGGTCTAGATCATGCTGGAGGGGCGGTCAGTCAGCGCCACGTCAGTTTTGCACTTGCCAACACATCGCGCACTAATTGGGATTTGCTCTTGACAGAGGCATCAATGAGCCGCCAGCAGCCATGCTGAGATCCTAAGGCCCGAGATACGACGGGACCGTCGCCTCTGTTCATCCAGAGAACGACCTTGCGGCCGGGCCTTTTAACACATGAACCAGAGCAATATTGCAGCCCGAAGGACAAGCGGAAAGGCGCCGCGCTGACGCAGCTTTCGCGCCAGAAGGCGTGCGGCCTTTGAACTTTTCAAAGCCACGTCGCAGCAACGAGCACAGGCAGCTCGTCCCGTCCACGATAAGCCTTATTATCTCGACAAACTGCGTCTAGAGCATTTTCCGACCTAGCGGAATCGGAGGGGATTTCCTTGCGAGGCAAATCGTGATTCACCCTGAGGGCTGGTGATGGAGGCCAGCCCCTATGGCTAAACCACTCTCGCCGGACCTTCGCCTTCATTATTCGAGCTGTGATGGATGAAGCCATGAGCTGTCGGAGCGCCGCCAGCCGGTTCGGCGTGGCGCCATCGACGGCGATGGAGCTGGTCAGCGACTCGCGAAGCACCGGCTGTGAGGCGGGAGCGCAGGGCGGAGACCGGCGTTTAGCGCGGATCGAGGGGGCATGCTGCGGAGATCCTCTCCCTGGTCAAGGCTACCCCTGAGATGACGCTGGCCGAGATCGCTGACGATCTCTTCAAAGTCCAAGGCGAGCGGTCGTTCCGAGCGTGGTCTGACGATTCGTCGATCGCCACAACATCACATTCAAAAAACATCGCACGCCAGCGAGCAGGATCGACCGGACCTGGCCGCTGAACGCGCGGCGTGGAGGGATCTCAGTCTGAGATCTGCATCCATCGGTTGGTGTTCATCGAGGAGACGGGAGCCTCGACCAAGATGGCGCGGCGCTATGGCCGTTCGCCGTACGTGCCGGTCGTCCTGAGCGCGCCGACGAAGGTTGTCGTCTTCCAATGACCATGCGGGAGCACTGCGAAACAGCGCTGCCCGCGCCAAGCTCAAAGCCGCCCTTCGAAAGGCCGCCCCCAGGTCAATCGAGGCTTTGGGCAACGCTATCGCCCTCGCGCTAGCCGCCTTCACCGCCGAAGCGTGCCTGAACTTCTTTGCCGCAGCCGGTTATGATCGTGTCTGATCAAAATCTGCTCTAGCTCTGTCGGCATGTGGTATCCGAGAAAGCTGGCAATCGACAGACCAGTCGCCCAGAGGGCCCCCAATCCAGCGCGCTCGGCGGTCGCGACAGCGAGCCCTTCATGCGCCTCCATTGAAACGAGAGCTCACCAGCAGACCTGAGTGGGCAGCGCTCTTGACAGGGGACCAGCGGGTATTGATCGCTTGCGTCGGGCGATCGGACTTCACGATCCCATATCGATCTGCCGTGAAGTCAACCAATGGCTGGCGTTCGTAGTCAGGCGGGCCCTAGGAGTGGTGCGCTCTCGAGTGGTGTTCTGCCGAAGCGATCCGAATCGACACACTGTGAAACAGACATGAGTGCAGATCGGAATGTTTGCGTTCGGCAGCTAAGGGCTGCGGCCATCAGTTGAAAGGCCATGTCTGGCCGCAGGGCGACTGTCGAAAATTTCAGTTCGCGCAGGTGCTGCTACGAATATGGCCGTAGGGTTGGCGCAAGCAGTGCTGTCGCATTTACGACATATGTCGTAATCGCTTCGAGAACTGTTGGTGCTGCAGTCGGATCGCCAGTCTCCAAGGTTGGATCGGCAGTTTCCTAATGGGTTGTCTTGGTGGGTGATTTTTGCGATTGCCGCGATGTGGTATGGCATTTGCTGATCTCGTTCCAGGTCCTCTCGGCTCCAGGAGAAAGCCATGGTCGATGTGCAAGACATCGTGCTGTCCGCACGGGAAAAACAGTGCTTGCGGTGGGTAGAGGAGGGCAAATCATCCTGGGCAATCGGAGTCATACTGGAAGTTAGCGAGAATACTGTCAATTTTCACCTTAAGAACGCGATGCGAAAGCTGGAAACAACCAGCCGCACCCAGTGCGTTGTCAAGGCGCGCCGTCTCAGACTGATTTGAGTTATGGACGGCCCTCAGCGCGTGCCCGGCGACGCCTATCGCCAGCTACCGGAATCGATCCGTACAGCCCGATCTCGTCCCCCGAGAGCAGCGGGTCGCCGACCATGATCTGGCGGATCCGGCGCGAGATTCCTCCACTTCATCGGCGGCCTTCTGGCATTGGATCCCTGCAATTGGACCCAGTTGCGGGCCGAGGAAGCCGCCCACGAACGGAGCCGTGATTCGCCGGAATCGTCGACAGTGTCTTCGGCAAGAAACGCCGCAAGGCGGCGACCGTGGCGACCTGGCGAGCCGCGGTATACCGCGCTTTCGAATCGCCGCACTGTGATGCTGCGGCATCCGATGGTGTCGCCGCCATGATGCCGGGCACCGACAGGCGCACCGCCCGTATGGTTCGGGCAGCTGAGCGTTCGTGCTTCTGGAGCACCGCGCACGCAGCCTTCTCAAGTGACATGCGCCATTTATTGCGGCGGGTTCAATTGTGTTAGGTGCGCCGCGGGTCCGAAACTGCTGTTGCCGCGGAAAACGCGCAGTAAGATTGGATTTCCAGCGCAAGCAGATCGACACCGCCCTTATCGAGCTCGTCAGGAACGCGTGAACAGTTAGATCGGACATAATCGGAAGGTCATTCCGATTCGTGGCGAGGGCGCACGGCGAACCAGAGTCTCCGGTCCTCCACTATCTTGTCGCCACCAAGCAAGTCTATGGACTGTGGCGCTTTGCTAGTTCAAAGCGTAGAGTTCTTATCGCGCCGTTTGCAAGATGCAGCATCCCCCTCGCCGGTCTTAGCCGAGCACTCCAAGCGAGTTCGTAAGCGATCATAGAGCAAGATCCGAGGATTATGTGCCAGGATCGGATCTGTGTCGACGAAGCGCAAGCCTTGGTAAATGCGGCGCTCACAAGAGCCTTATCGGGTGGGATAGGCTCGGATAGGATCCGATCCATGATGAAAAACGCTCCAGAGCAGTCTGACATAGAGCGCAACAGTTATTCGGGCGGAGCTCGGATTCTTTAGAACTGAAACGCGATCCGTGCCCTCAAAGTCTCATAGCATCCTGATGCAGCAATACTTAGTCGTCCGTGAACAAGGTTCTAAGCGATTGAGCAGGAGTCTTTTTTTCGGATTCGAGGCGGTTTGAGATTGCAGGGAATGGGAGGTTGAGGCCGCCAAACCCTGCAATTTCGCTTTTGGATTCCCTTTCGCTGCGGACCATGATTCTGTGGTGCATCGGAGGGGCCGATGCGACCGAAGAAGCACAGGACGACGGGATCGAACGATCTGTTCCGGGCGCGGCTGGACCAGATCATCAACATGAAGCACGAGCTGGTTCAGCTCGCCGGCAAGATCGATTGGGACTGGATCGACGGCGAGGTCGCGCCGCTCTACAGCGAGAATGGCCGGCCCGGGATCGAGACCCGGTTCATGATCGGGCTGCTGTTGCTCAAGCACACTTACGGGCTGTCCGATGAGGGGGTGTGCGAGCGCTGGGTCCACGACCCTTATTTCCAGTTCTTCACCGGCGAAGAGTTTTTCCGGCACGCTTTCCCGCACGAACGCCAGCTAGTTTGCTCCCGCTTTCGCGTTATAGCCTCTGTGAGAACCTCATTTTCGATGGTCCCTAGTTCGACGACTCCTCCGCGGGCTCGAACATTAGGTGTGCCGGGTAGTGCCTTGCGCCAAACACCGGGTCATCAGTCATGAATCCGGTGTGGACGAGCTTATCGAGAACCAGGCTTGCACCCTGACGCGCGTTCCGAAGACCAATGTGCGAAGCTACATCGAGCGGCTCATTTAGCAAGCCGGCAAGCATGGCCGCGTCGCTCAGGTTATCCTGAACGCGTTTGTGGAGATACAGCCGTGCCGCCTCACTCACCCCGAAGACGCTAGCTCCGATCTGCACACGGTTTAGATAAATCTTTAGGAGTTCATCCTTGCTGGGCCGCCATTGCAGCGAAATCGCGACAAGTGCCTCGTGAACCCTGTCCTCGACAGTGCCTCCATTTGACGGGAATAGAATGCTCGCAACCTGCTGGCTAACTGACGAGTGTACGCGGTCTATGCCCGAGTTAGCATGAAATGAGCGGGCGATAGCGGCAAGGTCGATGCCGGAATGGCTGTAGAAGCGGCGATCCTCGGTCGCAAGCGTCGCCTTGATTAAGACGTCCGGAACCTCTTCCAGTGCAATCGAGCTAAACGCAGCGCAAGCGCTGGTCTGACCCGCGCGGCAGTCCGGCAGACACACTGTGGGTCAGAGTCCTCGTCCCAATTCTGACCGGCGGTCTCATGAAAAATCGGGGTTGTCACGGTCAAGGACAGTATACGGCTGAGGACCCCATTGTTAAAGCCTCCGAAAGCGGCTCACGATCACCCAGCGTAACGATCGGCCAACACGCAGCGCACCCACATCAGCTCGTAACCATAGTGGTAATTGAACAGATAGGCCCGGCTATTCCCATTATACGCTCTTGGCTCGCGGCGGTCCGGGTTCGCGGCATCATCTGATTCACTTACTGCTTTCAATTATGTTGAGTTCGAGAGTCGAAGGGCGTGCCGCTGTCGGCATGCCGCTCGGGCTGCGGCTAACGCAAGCTTGCAAATCGGGCGTCAGCTCTGACATGGTGAGGCCACCCCGGCTGCAGCTATGAGGGTGATCGCGGATCGTGAATCGTTCAGCGGTCACGCTGTATTCTCCATGGCATCTAGTCTGCAGTACCCCATGCTGGTTGCCGGCAAGCGTTTCGGTTGAGGGAGCTTCGCTAGTCGGCATCACGGCTGAAGCTGTCACTTTGGTAAATCAATGCTCGCGCGTCTCCGAAATTTGAGTGGTGCTTTCCCAGGAGCAGCGGGGTGGGCATAAGCCATATGCAGCCGCGCGCGCTCTCGCCGCCTGCGAGAATGCCAGCTTCGGACGGCATAGCCGGCGCCAGACCCGGCGATAAAGATCAGAGCGAGAAGAACCAATGCGACCATCAAGTTATATCCGTCTCCAGCACCGCCTCGCAGATCGTCAATGTGCTGTGCCGTCGTCATAAGGCGGGTAATGTCCCAGTTGAGCGAATCGAACCTTTTGTTGGTACAGCTTGACGCTAGGTACGATTCAAGTCTTTAGGAGGCTATGGGAGCATCGTTGCTGGATCACTCAGGACATTGTGTAAGACCAACTCTCGATTGGCCCAGGTGTTCAGCTGTTGCAAGTTGTGCGCTCGCGGCGTAGTGCCCTAGCATATGTCCCTTACGCCAGGGAGGTTGACGCCGTCGCAGCCGCGGTTATCGGTCATTGTCTGCGCAAGTCCATGCCCAGCTTTCGATCTGAACACCATTTGCGTGTTCCAGCCGATCGTGATCACGGATTCCAGACCATCGTGATCACCCATTCCAGAGCATCGTGATCACCGTTTCCAGCGGATCGTGATCGCTATTTCCAGCGATTGCGATCGGGGTAACCAGGAGGCGGGGTCTGCAACCCGGGTAGCTTGGTCTTTTGCCTAACCGCAGAGGATCGAGATGCCGACCGAGAGACTGTCCATGCGCCACATTCGCGAAGTTCTACGCCTGCACTACAGCGTCGGCATGTCGCAACGCGCCGTTGCCCGCAGCCTGGCTTGGCCCAGGGCACGGTCAGCAAGTACCTCAACCGAACCCGCCGGGCCGGCCTGACCTGGCCGTTGCCGCCGGAGCTGGATGACGACGTCCGGCTTGAGAACCGCCTATATCCGCCGCCATCCGATCGGCCCAGCGACGAGCGTCCACAGCCGGATTGGGCGCTGGTGCATCGCGAGCTGCGGCGCCCGAACGTCACGCTGATGCTGCTGTGGGAGGAGTATTGCGGCGCAAACTCCGACTGCTTCAGCTATTCGTGGTTCTGCGAACGCTACAAGGAATGGGCCGGCCTCCTCAAGCCCACCCTGCGCCAGATCCATGTCGCCGGCGAGAAGCTGTTCGTCGACTATTCCGGCCACACCATGGAGGTGGTTGACGGGCTCACCGGTGAGGTGCGCAGCGCACAGATCTTCGTCGCCGTGCTCGGCGCCTCGAATTACACCTACGCCGAGGCCAGCCTCAGCCAAAGCCTGCCGGACTGGATCGCCTCACACGTCCGCGCATTTGCCTATTTCGGCGGCGCGGCCCGGCAGACGGTGAGCGACAATCTCAAGGCCGGCATCACCCGGGCCTGCTTTCACGAGCCGATGGTCAACCGGACCTATGCCGATCTCGCCCGCCATTACCGCACCGCCATCGTCCCGGCGCGGCCGTATCGTCCGCGCGACAAAGCCAAGGTCGAAGTCGGGGTCCAAATTGTCGGGCGATGGATTCTCGCGCGCTTGCGCAACCACCGATTCTTCTCGCTCGCCGCCCTCAACGAGGCGATCCACGCGCTCCTGGTCGAGCTGAACGACCGACCTCTCCGAAGCTGGGGACGAAGTCGGCGCGACCTGTTCGAAGAGCTCGATCGTCCGGCGCTCACTCCCTTGCCGGATGAGCCGCACCAGTATGCCGAGTGGAAGCGCTGCCGGGTCAACCTCGATTATCACATCGAGATCGCCAAGCATTACTACAGCGTCCCTCACAACCTCGTGCGTCAAGAGGTCGAGACCCGCGTCACCCAAAAGACCGTCGAGATTTTCCTGCGCGGCAAGAGGGTGGCGTCACATCTGCGCAGCACCTTGCAGCATCGCCCGACGACGATTGCCGAGCATATGCCGAGCTCGCATCGTCGTTATCGCGACTGGACCCATGAGCGTATTCGTTCCGAAGCTGCCAAGGTCGGTCCCGATGCCGAGACACTGATCGACGTCATCTTGCGGTCGCGGCCGCATCCGGAACAGGGCTTCCGCTCGGCCGTCGGCATTCTCGGCCTGGTCAAGCGCTACGGCCAGGAACGCGTCGACGCCGCCTGCGCGCGGGCGCTGCTGCTCAACGCCCGTTCGTACAAATCGGTCGCCGCCATCCTCAAAAACGGCACTGACAGAACCGCGCCGCCCGCCGAGGAGGCGCCCATCCTCTTCCACGCCAACATCCGTGGCCGCACTTACTACAATTGATCAGGAGAGATATCAGCATGCTCATTCATCCCACCGTCGATCGCTTGCGCGCCCTCGGCCTTGCCGGCATGGCCGACACCTTCGTCGAACTGCAGAACAATCCCGAGGCGGCCGAGATGCCGCACGCCGATTGGCTCGGCCTCCTCGTCGATCGCGAGGTCACTGCCCGCGACAACCGCCGCCTTACGCGCCGTTTGAGCAGCGCCAAGCTGCGTCAAGCGGCCGCCGTCGAGAACGTCGACTATCGCACCGCCCGTGGTCTCGACCGTTCGCTTTTCCAAACCCTCGCCACCTGCCAATGGATCCGTGAGGCCAACCACCTGGTCATCGTCGGTCCAACCGGCACCGGCAAGTCCTGGCTTGCCTGTGCGCTCGGCAACAAAGCCTGCCGCGACGGCTTCTCCGTGCTCTACAAGCGGGCACCCCGCCTGTTCGCAGATCTCGCGCAGGCGCGCGGCGAAGGCCGTCTGGCCCGCCTGATCGCCGCCCTCGAGCGCGTCAATCTCCTCATCCTCGACGACTGGGGACCTGAACCGCTTACCGCCGACCAGCGCCGGGATCTGCTCGAGATTGTCGATGATCGCTACGACAAGGGATCCTTATTGATCACAAGTCAGGTCCCCGTGTCGCAATGGCACGACGTCATTGCCGACCCCACACTTGGCGATGCGATATTGGACCGCATCATTCACAATGCCCACCGCATCGAACTCAAGGGCGACAGTCTGCGGCGCCAAGCTGGTGAAAAGAAAAAGCCGTGAGCACCTCCCGCACGATCGTTCCGCCGGCCCACAGGCCCCTCCCGCGCGCGTCGCTGCGTCGCTCGTGGGGGCACTCCGCGCCGCGCACGGGGCCCTCCCATGGACCGCCGGAACGATCTTCGAACCAACCCGCCAGCCTTGACGAGGAGGCCGTTTCCAGCACACATAAACTCGTCAGTCGTGTTCGTCTCCAGTGATCGCCATCATCTGGAATCCGTGATCACCATCGCCTGGAACGCCTGATCACCATCTCTGGAATGCGCACACCATTTGAGTGCACGCGACTAGGAGCCGTTTAATGGGTATCTGCAACGGCAAAGCCACTCCCCGAGCTTCCTAAGAAAGGCGCTTGTTGATACGGATGAGTATGGTCCCGAGCTTATTCGGCTTGGCGAATTGCGCACATGGCGCGTCTGTTGTCGGGAAAGAATGTCAATCGTGCCCAGGCAATCGGGCCGTGCAGGGTAATCCGTCTGAAACGCGCTACCTGCTCATCTGGCCCAGCCATCGCTCTAATAACAGACCAGCGCGAGCTCACTAGAAAATGCACGAAAGCTGTTCAAGGGGCTTCCGGAGCGCTGTCCGGAACGACCTCACTCTGCACTCGGCTCTCGCTTTGAAACTGCGAGGCCTCGCCTATGTGAGCTTTTGGGGATCTGACTGCGACGAGCTACTAGCCCAGGAGAACGGCTTTGCATGATGCAGCAAGCGCGGCCTACCGAACTGCATAGGAGCGTGTATGGCTCGTGTGCAGCAGAGCCCCGGCCGATGGGCCGGGGCTTTCCATCTGCCGTTTGAACAACGGATCAATACTTGAGAAGACTCGGACCGCCGAACTTATAGTCGAGCCGTGCAGTCACGAGATCGAACTCCTGGCGGATGTGATCGGTCCCACCGGCGGGCGCGGCGAAGTTCACCGCCGCGGACTGCATGAATAAATGATCGCACTCGAAGCCAAGCGACCAGTTCGGCGCGAAGCCGTACTCGATGCCGGCTCTCAACGCGCCGCCCAAAAGAACGTGCTCGCTGTTCCCAAGCGGCGGGCCCGTGAGGCTCGAGCTGATCTGATAGGCGTTGCTCGTCACTGCGCCGACGCCTTTGGGTAACCCCTACGCGGTAGGCCGCAG
>NZ_VSST01000101.1 GCF_019402665.1 Bradyrhizobium canariense | reverse complement strand
GCACCGAGCAGCGTGCCATTTTCGTCCTCGATCCGGGCGCGGCAGCGAGTTCCACCGCCGTCAATGCCGAGATACGTGGTACCTTTTGTTCCCATGGAAAGTTAACGCCAAGGTTTCGCTCCGGGTCCCGCCGAAGCTGCCTGGTGTACATTTGAGGGCCTTCCACGGGAGTCGCCTCACGAGCCCGTGACTGCCATTCTCGGATCAATACAGATGGGCAACGCTGGTTATTCCGCTCCCACGATTTCCGCGCAGCACATCTTTGATGGTGCCGACATGCGCGGGCCAGGGTCGGTCAGAATCTCGCAGGGGCGGATTGAAAACATCACCTTCGGCGAGGCGGAGGCGCGCGCCTCAATCCATCTTCCCGCAGACGCGATCCTTGCACCCGGATTCATCGACATTCAGGTCAACGGAGGCGGCGGCGTTCTTCTCAACGACCAGCCGACGGAGGCTGGCGTCTGACGCATCGTTGAGGCGCACCGCAAGGCGGGGACCACCGGCTGCTTGCCGACCCTCATCACCGATCGCAGCGAGGTCATCGAGCGATTGGCTGCGGTCGGCCAGGCTTGCCTGAAGATTCCCGGCGTTCTCGGCTTTCATCTGGAAGGACCGGCCCTCAACAGGTCTCGCAAGGGCATTCATCCGGAAGCCGAGATACGCGTGCCCGATCGGCGCGATCTCGCGGCAATCAAAAGTTTTGGGGGGTGCGGCCGCTCCATGGTGACCTTGGCTCCGGAATGTGTGCCCGAGTCCATGATCGATGAATTGATCGGCGCTGGATTGCGTATCGCGGCCGGCCACAGCGACGCCACCGCAGCCGAAATCGGGCAGGCGGTCGATCGCGGTGTCTTGGGCGTGACTCATCTGTTCAATGCCATGTCGCAGTTGAGCGCCCGGGAGCCGGGCCTGGTGGGCGCCGCGCTTTGGGATGACCGGCTGTTTGCAGGGATCATCTGCGACGGCATCCACGTTGATCGCGCCGGTTTGCGCGTTGCGTTCCGCTGCAAGGGACGTGATCGATAGTGTTTGGGAAAATGGCGCGCCACCCAGAACAAAACTGCGAACTCTTATGCGATTGAAATCACCGGCGGCAGCGCCGCGGCTTGCCCGTCGCGATAACCACCATGTCCCCGTACCGCAGCGCCGGCGATGACGTGCGCGGTGAAGGTGAACGGGCGGTCCGCAAGGCGGCGGCGTGTTCTCGCGCACGCTCAAGGCGGTCCCGCTCGCACCGGAAGTGCGGAGCCTACTCGATCTCGACAAGCCGCAGGCTACGCCGTTCGAGGTGACTTTCCTCCTTCGAGCTCGACAACGGCCGCGGTTGCTTTCCATCACGAAAATTTTGTATCGCACCATGCCAGTCCTACCCAAAGGGACCGCTACCGTAATCCGATGGCGGTCTGACGTCGCGCAAAAGCGAAAGGGAGTGCAGTCGTGAGGAACCGTTGTACGCGCGGTTGAGCTCCAGGAGTAGTTGTTCTTGAGAGCTGCGGCAGGTTTGCACCTCGCGCGGACCGGGTCGTTCCCCTAGTCCGCCCCTAGCCGATCTGTAGAGCGCCGCAGAAAAAGCTGGATGTGGACCTCGAACGGACGATCAGCGGAAGCGTCTGACGCCGCGGTCCAACTTAAGAGGAGTTTGCTACCGAATTGACGGCTTGGGCAATGACGGCAGGATCTGCATACGTCACCATATGTCCAGCATTCGAAACCAGATGAAGCAGGGAGCGATGCAGCGCCTGATGTAGATTTCGCGCCTGTGTGGGTTCTATCACTTGGTCCTCTGTTCCGTGGAATATGCGTACTGGGCAGCCGATGCGTGAATAGCAAGCTTGGAATTGCACTGCAGTTGGAACGAGGAGTGCACTTTCCTCCGCAGCCGCTCTCAGTTGTTTGGGCCTGAGTGTTAGAGAAGCTGGAAATTCATTCTTGAACGTTTGCGGGACAGAACGGGGCGCGAAAATTTGCGAATGGTCCCGGGCAAGATGGCCCACGAAATGATCGGTGCGACAGTGTAACTCACCAAGTCGCCCAACACCGGTACGGCCGAACCCGACATCAGCCATACGTCCCATCGCACGGTCGGGAAGTAGTACCCGGACGCAAGCACAAGTGCCCCGGATGGGACAATCCTTTCGCAGGCTGAGAGTGATCGCGACAAGAGCGCCTCAGGAATGGCCCAGCACCACAGGATCGCGAACCCCGAGTTGATTTAGCGCCTTCGCCAGCAAAGCGGCTTGAGCTGCTGCGGTCCAGACTCGGAGCCGCGGCCGTTGACTATGCCCGAAGCCTGGACGGTCGAAGCAGACCACATGATTGCCTTGCGCAAGAAGGTCGACAAGCCCGTTAGTCGTGAAATCCTGGATCATGGATCTGTTGCCATGGAACAGCACGACGCAAGGAGCCGCAGGATCACCCCGCTCGATATAGTGGAGACGCACACCCGCGCATTCGAGGAACTTGCCGACTGGCGGATTCTTCCACTCCGCCAGTTTGGAGAAGCCGACGGTACCGATGGCGAGAAGTACGAACAGCGAAGCCGCGATGAGCAATACGGTTTCCGCAGTAGTCATGACTGAGCCTTGATGACGCGGGTTCGGCAACATCGTGAAGCCGAGCGGTGCCGGACCTATGAAGCCAATTCACAAAATAATTGGAAGTTGAAGCGCTCGTTCCTGCGCGTGATCCCGGAGCATGATTAAAGTTGCCTCGCCCCGGAACGGGCAAAAAGCGAGCACGTTTGCTTGCCTAGGATCGCACTTGTGACGGACACGCACAGGACCCGATCTCACCAACAATAACATCGATGGAGCAACAAAAATGGCCAATGCACGCCCGGAGGAAAAGCCTACTCAAAATGCTGAAGAGACAATCCGACGCGCTGGCGAAAGGAGCACTGAGCAAACCAGACGGATCGGATTAGCCGCGGCTGAGGCCGGCGAGGAGGTGGCTCAAGCTAGCAGCCATTTGCTGCAACAAAATGCCGAGATGCTGAAAAACACTTGGCGTCTTGGCGTCGACATGGCCACGGCGCTGTTGGGTCGCTCCACTGACCAGCTTGGCCGAACACTCGGTGTGACAGGTGACGAAGCGCAGCGGGCAACGGAACGCTCCGCCCGCAACGCCGAAGCCATCATGTACTCTGCCACAGCTGTCGCAAAAGGCGTGAATGGTGTCTCACGCGAGTACTTCGATTTCGTGCGACAGCAGATGGAACGGAGCATGGACCGCATGAATGAACTCTGGCGCTGCCGAACTCCTCACGATTTCGCAGCCGTGCACACCGATTTAGTGCGCGACACAATCAGTAGCGCCTTAGATAGTAGCCGTCGGATTGCCGACATGTCCCTCAAGGTGGCTGACGACGCCGGAAACCATATAAGTCAGACCGTCGAACGCATGAAGCGTGCTGCCTAGCTGGAGCTGCCGCTTCGGTGGCGCGAGCGGCCGAGCCGCTCGCGCCTTGCAGAGAACCTGCCAATGGCAACGATACTGACATTTCAAAATGGCGCTGTTTTCATAAGAACAAAGACAGCTAGACGAGGTTAGAGAGCAAACCCGCGAGGTGAGATCATGCGCCGATCAGATATGGCTTCCATCCTGCTCCTGGTCTTTGGTTTGGTGCCCGTGGCTGCCTCTGCTCAGCAAACAGCACCAGATCCCAACGAAGTCCCGGCCCAAGTCCGGCCGGAGCGACCATCACCACAGTCAGGCCAAGGCCAAACGCAAACGGCTCCCGTCCAGCCAGAGCGGACACCGCAGCAATCAGATCAAGCGCGCGACTCAGACCGTCAGAGCGCCGAGGACACACGGGTCAACCGAGATTGGACGGCCCGGCGGCAGCGTAGCGAGGATCGAATGGATATGGACCGTATGCGTCAGCGACAGATGGGCCGTATGATGGAGCAAGATGAGGATCATCGAACCACCGGCCGAAGCTGGCGTCGCAACGATGACGATATGGACCGCGGTTCTAGATATGGGTCAGCGGACCGCAGCGAAGGCCGCTACTATAACGAAATGCGGCCTCATGCTCGCGTCAAGACCTGCATTGAATATGAAAACGGCGACGAGTTCTGCCGGTACCGAGATTGAGGCGGTACTTGGAACCTGCCGCGTGCTGCCGTCGGCGTTGCCCATACGGTCCGGTGTGATCTCCTCGGCATCTTGCGGCGCAACTTGAAGCTCGGCACAAGTGTAATTCAGCACACACCTGTCGTTCGCCGCACGATCGTGGTGCGGGAGCGCGTCCAGGGAGGTGCCGGCGACCGGATCCGCTGGATCGTCTGCTCCGGTTCGCCGTGATGGCCGTGTCGGCCATAAGACGGTTAATTTTTCCTGTCGCCGATTTTGGCGAGTTGAACCGCCCTGCCAGAAATCGCGGTCCAGAGCTGCAACAGCAATTGAAGGCACTTAACTTCGCGCTACCAATCGTCTTCCTCACTGGCTACGAAGATATTCCCACCACCGTGCGGGCCATAAAAGCGGGTGGCGATGACTTCCTCACCAAGCCGGTTACACCGGAGCAGTTGCTCGGCGCCATTGAACAGGCAGTGGCCCGCCACGCAATTATGCTTAACGCGCGACGCGGGCTGCAACAGATGCAGGCGCTGCTGGCGACACTGACTGCGCGTGAACGGCAGGTATTCGAGCTTGTCGTGCGCGGAAGACTCAACAAGCAGATCGCGTCTGAATTGGGAGCGACGGAGCGGACAATCAAGGCACATCGTCATCGAGTGACGGAGAAGATGAAAGTGCGGTCTCTGGCAGAGCTGGTCACGATAGCTCAGCGGCTCGGATTGCTTGCTTAACGAATGTGGCCGCGATGAACGTGCTCTTCCAACTTAGACACCGCAAGGTAGCAAAGGCCAAGAAAATCATAACCACAAAAAAGCCCCGGCGTGCCGGGGCTTTGGTTTGTAAAGGTTGGTGCGATCAATATCTTGCCGCGACCGGTGCGCCGTATCCACCGAAGCGGTAGTTCAACCGAAGCGTGACCATATCCACATCTTGGCTGACGCCGCTGCCGGTGAGGACAAACCCTCCGGGAGTGACTACGCCTGCGAAGCCGGCATTATCACGCCCCATCCAGAGATGGTCGTATTCGATACCGAACGACCAGTTGGGCGTGAAGCCGTACTCCCAGCCCACGCCGAGGGCGCCGCCCCAGCGCGTGTGGCCAGCCGATGCCAGGCCGACCCCGGTGACGTTGTTGAATATATCGAACCGATTGCGCGTCACGGCGCCGCCGCCCTTCACGTAGAATAGCGAGGCGTTCCACGCCCAACCGAGTTGCGCCGTGAAGAGCCCGATGGCGTCAATCTTACCAGTAGTCGAAATCAATGGATCGATCAGACTGACGCGCGTGTTCTTGATTTCGGCCCAATCTCCTTGCGCTTCCAAACCGAGCACAAATTGATTGGTTTGCCAGCGGTACCCGATCTGTCCGCCAGCGAGGCCCCCGGAGCGATCCGCGCAACCACCTGCGACTGTCCCTGCGGGCGTCACGAAATCCACACAACCGTGGCTTTGCCCCCAACCGCCGTTGGCGCCGATGTAGAAACCGGTCCAATCATAGATCGGCGCGACCACCGGGGGCGGGGCCTTGACGTAAGGCTTAGCCGCCAGATCAGCCGCTGATGCAGGTGCCGCCATGCTCACGGCCAGCAAAGCCACGCCACTTAACAAAATCTTCTTCATTACTTGCGCTCCATCCACGTTTCAGCCCAAACGACGCCGGTTCTTTTGCTGTCCGGCATTCCAGCCTTAAGCTAGCTGATTCAATCAGCAGGCGGTGTGCCTAGGCTGCAACAGCCGGGAAAATTCGGCAATACGCGCGCTTTAGTTGTGTCAGGTCTATTGACCGACCAAACTAAGGAGATCCAAGTCTTCGAGGGTGCGCCCGCGGTGTGGCCAGTTGGCCCAAATGCGAAGTGCACGATCTCCCCTAGTCGGATCTATCGGGGGAAAAGCGGACGTTGCACAGAATCCGCGGCCGGGCTTACTGCGCTAGAAATCCGAATGCGACAACCAGTGCCACCATGCTTCCGAAAATTAGCAGTGCCGGGAGGGATTTTCGGGTCATTGGCCTCGTCGTATGGCGCGCAGCCGATTGACCGGGTTGAGGTCCAAGCGGTCTCTGGGACCGCACGAGTTTGCCCTCTGTCGTAGGCGTTCGAGCCTTTGGTTCCGGAGCCGCGCCTACGCGTCCCATCTCGCTGTAATAAGCGCTGTAGACCTCGCGAACGGCTAGAGCGGTGGACTCGGCCTCGCTCATTGTCTCGAGCCGAGTTTGATAATTTGTCGGAAAGCTTTGGGCGCTGGACGGCAGGTCGTCCACTCCTCCACATTCAAACGACTATCGCATTGAAGCTTCGTTCTAATTCTGGCTCGATAGTGAGTGCGCTACCGCCTACCTACGGTGCCAACCTACGGGTCATCGAAAAAACTGCCAAGACGCGCAGCATGGTGTGACAATAACGCATTTTTCTTATCGGCCTGCGACCGCGAATACCTGGAGCGATGTTGGTTCAATGCCAGCATTGGGCGAAGCTGGAGGCCGGAACGCTGGAGAGCGATGGGGTGTGAAAATGAAAGCTGCCCGCCTCAATTGGCGTAGTTGCAATGTACCGAACAACGCTCGTCGGGCGGATCAGGCTGTATGTCGAAGAGAACTTACATAATGCTTGAAGAAGTGATCAAGCTTCACTGGTTCGCCGGTATCTCGCCAGAACAGTTTTTTAACCGAGGCTGGCCGCCACCGCGAGGCGGTGGTGGCCGCCGATTAAAGTATGATCATCCGATGCTATGGCGATGACTTCGCCGTCTTCGTCCATGATTTTCATGTGCCGCCTCTAATTCAGCGCCCCGGTCAGCGCCGCCGCGATGGTGCGCAATGTATCTAACCTCTTGCGCGCTCTGGGCGTTCCAACCCATGAAGATCACAGCGGCGGCCATCTGCGGCTTTTGACGCCGGCCCTTATGCACGAGTGAACGCAGCCAGTGCGCCAGCCACTTCGCAACCCACGCCGGTTCGGCGCGCGGATGATGCGTCGGCTGGGAACAGTGTCAGGTTTATCGCTTGGCAGTCATCAGTCCCTTTCAACTCTTGCGACCTACGATCACCGAGCTGGACGTTTTCGGCAGGGAGACTGCGACTGTAACCGACAACAATGCCGACCTTTCGAGGGAGTTTGCCACTCTTCGAAAGCATGGCGACCGCAGCAAGGCCCTGGCGGGGGTGCAGCAATGAGCGAGGTTGTCCAATTCCCCGGAGCCCAGCTGCCTGCCGCCGGGTATTCCGAAGAGCATATCGAAACTCCACTCGCTGGCGTTCCGTGATTTGGAAGGACGGATTTCCGACTGCGAGAGCATGGCCCAGATCGCCGCGCAACTGATATGCAAGCACGCCAGCGGTTACGGCAAGCTCGTCTTTGCGGTGTGCAACACGGGACGAATGCTGAAGGCGCTCATGGCCGACTACTATGCCGCTTGGCACAACGAAAAGCCGATCGAGCCATGAAGCGCCGGCAGCGAATGAAGAAGCGCGACCGGCAGCGGCTGAGGACGCATCGCCGAAAGGGGCCACGTTTTGCGGCTAGAAAACAAACCGCCGCTGTCGCCGTAATCGGCGACGCATCGCCGAGACACCTGTGACTTTTGAACGTTTGCCGACTTTTCGTTCCTCGGCTTGCTCAACCCGGCTGCGAAGGTTCTGAAGCTCTGTCAGCTGAGATCTTAGAAACCAAACGCGTTCGTGCAGAACCGTCATGCGGTTGTGCCCCTGACCACGCCTACTCATCAACGCCCCTTATTATGAATATTTAAAAACCACCGTTGTCAGGCCGAGAGACATAAAATGATCTATTAAGTTCAACTAATAGTAGCTCAGGTTTGTGAAAGTGCTGTGAAATACTTCACTTTCGCGGAAAAAGACGTGTCCTTGAGCGGTTTCATTTGCTTGTAAGGTGGGCACCAACGTCGGCGGATTAACCACGCGGTCTGGTTTAATTTTAATGAGACAATAATACTGCTTGTTACCCTGGGCCGTGCAGATCAACGTGCAGATATTGCCGTTTTCCGGGCTCGGCGGGATCGGAAAACGTAGAGGTGCAATCGCGATCGCTGCGATCGCTCGATTGGAAGTTACCTCTTCATTTGGAGAATCTCGCCATGGTCGAACGTCGGGCAATGGAGCGGATACCGATCAAGCGGGCGGCGCGGCTATCGTTTGGTGGATTGAGTGGGACCCATCCGTGCGTGGTGCGCGACATCAGCACCCTGGGAGCCTGCATCTCCACGCCGTACTACATATTCGCCAGCGAATTTGCGCTATCGTTCGACGAACATTCCGAAACCTTCACCTGCCGCGTCATGTGGAGGAAGGAGACACTTTGCGGCGTGTGCTTCGTCCTGCGCCGCAGCTCGCCGAAATTGGCGAATGATTGCAGCAACACCACAACGTGGTGCGGCTTGACTACCAATCATGTGCTGCCGCTCTGAGCATCCTTCGCTCATGTTTCGACATAAGTCTCGCGTGCGCTGAGAAGCGATTGGATAGGGCGGCCGTTTTGGGTGTTGGCCAATCGGCAAAGTCGCGCCCCTCCACGAGGTCCGCGCACCGAGGCATGACGGACCAGATTTGCTCACGTTGAGTTTTTCGCATTCTGACCCATTGCGGGCTCCAGCGTATCGACGCGCCCTGAACGCGGGCATCGTCTTGTGTTAAATCAAGGCGTCACGATCCATTATGGTGTGTAGGCAACAAGTGCCACGCTGCTGAAGCAATGTCGCGGAACGCAGGCAGGTCGTCGCCGAAGGGTCAATTTCTCGACGAGGATCAGGCGCTAAGAAACCACAAAAAAGTTCCAATGCTGGAACCTAATTTTCCGCTGTTTCCTCCGTAAAGGGAGCAAGATATGAAACCGTCTGGGGACACCTTGGCGCAGATGTCCATCGACCAGCTTTGGGATCTCTACCGCCAGACCGAGGCCATTCTCCCAGGAAAACTTGCGGCGAAACAAAAGGCGCTAGAAGAGCGGTTGGCTAAGCTCGGCGGCGCGGTTGGGTCTCTTACGCGGCAAACTGTTCGCGCCCGACGGCGCTATCCCAAGGTCCTCCCAAAGTATCGAAACCCACTAAATGGATCGGAGACTTGGGCCGGACGTGGTAAGCAGCCTCGCTGGGTAACAAACCTGTTGAAGTCCGGAAAACGGATCGATGACTTACGTATTGATCGGACCGCGACGTAGCCCGTTCAATGCCGGCGTTGGATTTCCGCTTTCCTAACTTGCTCTCGGAGTGCTTGCACTTCGTCCCAAAGTTTTTCGAGGTCGGGTGCTGATGCGTGCTTTCGTTTCAGCCTCTCAAGCTCAGCAGCCAAGATCAGTAGATCCGGCGTAACACGCTTTTGCTTCTTTGAAGCCCGGACCTTTCGTCCCATCTGGGAACAACTCCGCAAGCACTAATCGGCCTCCCCGCACTGTAGCAAGTATTGTGCCGTGTTGGATGTATGGTGGATGAACGAGAGATCGTTCAGCTCGGCCCTATGGATCACCCCAAATGCAGCCGCGCAGGGCGCCTGCCATGTCGTCCGTGCTATGTTGCTTTCCGGGCATCGAACGGCGGCAGGATGCTTGATAGGTCGAGATAGCGATACGGCATACTGTGCGTTACCTGTGATCCGCGAGAAAGCCAGCAACGAAGGTCCGGTTCTGGCCCTAAGCCGAAGAGCAGTTCAGCCGCCGTGATGTCCGCTGTCGCTGGTGAACCGGAACGGAAGTCGCAGACCAAGACCCTCCGAACCTCTGGCACGGACACCACCCGACGAATCCGGCGGTGGCGCAAATGCGAAGTGCGGCGGCGTCTCCTAGGGCGACCTTCGCATAGACCAGAGGATAGCGTTCGTGAGGATTCGCTGGTAGCGGGCGTCCTGCCAAACTGACGGCTCGTGGCCTAGCGCCGAATAAAATACTCGTCCCTCGCCATAGAACCGGGTCCAGGTGAGAGGCCAGCCATAGAATCGTTGATGCACGCCGGTCTTGCCAAGGTCCACCGAGCTCGGGTCGAGGCGCAGGAGCACGCGTGAACCACGATAGTCGAAATCGCTGATTTGGTAGATTTCGTCCTCGACTTGCAACGAATTCCCGAGAAAAGCCACCAGGGGATCACCAGGATCAACCACCTCGATCTTCACGGCCTGATGCCAAGGATGACCATTAAAGTAGCCGCCGACCAGATCGAGATAGTCTGGCCAAGTGTAGAATGTGTCCGTCGCCGAATGAACGCCGAGGAACCCGCGGCCCGAGCGCACAAAGTTGAGAAGAGCTCTCTTTTGTGCCTCGCTCATCGGAAGTTCTCCGGTTGTGTAGAACATCACCGCCGCGTAGCGCTCGAGGTTTTCGGTAGAAAATTCGGACGTGTCTTCCGTTGGAATGACTTCAAAGACACCCGAATTGCTTCCGAGCTGGGTCAGGATTACCTTGGAAAGCGGTATGACATCATGCCGGTAGCCGGCGGAGTATGTGAAATAGAGGATGCGCTCTGGCGGACGCTCCGCATGCGCGCCGAGTGGTCGGATTGCCGCCGCGCCGCCGAGGAGCGCGATGAACTCACGTCGCCTCACAATCGCCTCCACCAAAGCCAACCAACATGTTTTGAAGAAGCCTAGCACAGATCAGCCCCGCACCGGCCTTGGGGCATCGCCCTCTGGCGTCCTATGCAACGCTGCGGGCCCATCAGCGAAGTGGCGAATCGTCTCATTAAGGTCAGCTTCGTGGGTGGAAGCGGACTGGTTTTGCTCAGGCCGGGTTCTTCGCACCTTGACCCGGAGCGGACATCGCGAATCCTGCAAGTGCTGCTCCTGTCGCCTTCCGAGTATGACCTTGGAGGTTACAATGACTCATTATTATGGTGCCTGGGAGCGGACATGAAGTAGCGCGCTTTCACGGCTCTTGATGGCCGTGCAGCTGATGGCGGTGCGGGTCCGTGAATGTGATCGGCGCAACCATGGGAGCGCCTCCGGAAAACGCCAATCCGCCCGGACGCGACGAAGGCGTCGGCGGCTCTCAGAGGATAAGATCGTGTTGGAAGGGTAGCTGTACGCCCTGGCCAGCAGCCTCCTGCTCGTCGAAACGCCAACTCTCCGGCGTCGCATCGGCCGGATGGGGCCATGCGGTCGCGGCGGAATCGTGCTCCGGATTGAGCGCGGCGACGGGGACCGAGGAAGCGACTGCCGCAGCCGTCGAGCTGGCATGCTGCAGTTCCGCACCCGCCTCGAAATGGAACGCGGGCTCGGCCCGGTTGCGAAAGCCTTGGTCGTCGGCGCCCTGGATGACCACGGTCACGATCTGCGGCGTGCCGTCGATCGTGGTCACGGTGAAGGTGTAGGTCAGCGCGTCGCAAGGTCTCAGGCCTGGACCTCCGGGTCGTCGGGGTCGAGCACGTATGTCCACGTGCCGCAGGTCGTCATCGTGAAACTGCCGTAGCCGTGGTCGCTCGCCTGCGGACATGTCGTCGCCGTGAATGTGTCGTCGGGATTATCGACGTCTTTGTCGGACAAGGTGCCGCTCGCGCGTGGGGGGTCGTCGCAGGAATTGCTTGGCTCGGTCACGCGTCCGCAAATATCGCCGCAGACGACCGCGGCCTCGTTGCTGCCCTCGATGGTGACGGTCACCGTCTGCGCCGTACCGTCCGCGGCCCTCACGGTGAAATCGTCAATCAGCGACTGACCTGCCCACCGGTAAATCGCGCGCCGGATGACGTTCAAGTCACGCCACCATCCGTCGTCGAGGGCCAAGGCGAGCAAACGATCGGCACGGCACTGGAAGATGTCTTGGCAGATGTTGTTCAGGTCACCCCGCCGCGCATTATCGAACACAACGAGGCGTCGATAACCAGATCACTCGACGGGTCGCTAGTGATGATGATGGTGCTCGTGGCACTTGGCTTTATGATGTCACTGCCATTTCGCCGTAGGCATGCCGAACGTGTCTTAGCCTTTGCCGCGATGCGCAGCTGCGAAGCGGGAGCGGACCATGCTCGCCCAGTCAACTTACGGTGTCCACCGCAAATCGAAGCCGATCCGAATTCCTTATCGAGTCTGGAAGCGTCCGTGAAAAACGTCCTCAGCACAATCAAGGAGACCGAAGCCGAGATGACTTCCTCACGGCAGCTCCGAAAGCCCGCGTGAAGCCGAGCTAGCTCCCATCTGAACTCCGCAGGTCGCCTTGAGCTGATGCAGGAACGGCCCGTTATCTTTTCGATAGGATGCGGCCCCTGAACCGGTTCGATGGCGGCGAACTCTCTCGTGCGTTATGCATCACCGAAAATGAAGGAGCGCGGTATGGATCGCAAGCACATGGAGGTGTCACCGAGAAGGCCAAGGGCACGATTAAAGAAAGAAGGTGCTGGTATCGGGCCCCGGCACCGCTGCCACTGTGAGACCACCACGGTTGAAGGGACGACGGCCGCAGGATCACGCGAAGGGAGCAGGTCTTCGACCAAAGAACGGCTGTGACATTCGGCTCTCTGACAGCAATGCGGACATCAGACCTGACCTTCGCGTACATTGAAAGCTACCAGCCGAACTTTACGCGTTCCGCGGCACAGCCACAGGGCGCACGGCCGATCAGGCAGCGGGCGACGGAACGCTCAGCCCGCAACGCCGAAACCATCATGTATTCCGCGACAGCCGTCGCTAAAGGTATGAACGGGGTTTCGCGCGAGTACTTTGAGTTCGTTCGACAACAGATTGAGCGGAGCATGGACAGAATGAATGAACTCTGGCGCTGTCGAACTCCTCACGACTTGGCAGCCGTTCAGACGGATCTAGTGCGCGACACGATCCGCAGCGCGATGGACAGCAGCCGTCGGATGGCCGACATGTCCCTCAAGGTAGTAGACGATGCGGGCGACCATATAGCTCAGAGCGTCGAACGGATGCAGCGCGCTGCGTAGCCGAGCCTCTAGGGCCACTTACGTGGGCGGCTGGATCTCGAGCCGCACACGTAAGTCGCGCGACGCTTCACCAGGTCCGCTGGCCTCGACGAGGCGGAAACGAAACCGGGCTCAGACCAAACCCAGGTCGCCATCTGAGGGTAGTGCGCTGCATTAGTGCACTGACCATGGCCATGCCAATGACGGTTGCGGTTTTTTGGCTTGCGGCGGCGCCGGCTTCTGCGTCTGGGCGACATTGGCCGACTGACGCGGACGAGGCAATGGTATTTCGGGCATCACCTTTGGTTCTCCGGAGCTCACCTCAGGCATCGCCTTTGGCGCTGAGGCGTTGGCGATGACGTGGGCGAGTTGTTCCTGGCTCGCGTTGAGTTGCTCGGTGAGTGTCTGGCTTTCGCGCGCCATCTGGATCTGGGTCGCCTTGATCTGGTCGATGGTACTGTGGTTCCGCGCCATTTCTTCCTGGCTCGCCTTGAGTTGGCTTGCGAGATTTTCATTGCCGCGGACCAATTGTTCTTGCCTCATTTCGAGCTGTTCCACCGTTTGCCTCAAGGCAGCTAAATCGCGCGCCATCGGTTGGAGCTGCTGCGCAATCTCGGAAGACACGGAAACGGCAGTCGGCGCAACGTCATTCGGCGCGGTTTGTACCGGAGGGGGCGGTACTGCGGCGACCATCATTGTCGAATCAACGGACGATGACCATCGCCACCCGACGACAGTAATCGATGCTACAAATAGCGAACCGATGAAAGCCAAATAGCGCCAACCGGCCAATCGATGACCCGTGCCCGGCGGGGCGCGTGACGTCTTCATCCTGGTCGGTCGGGCCAAAGGGCCGACTCCCTTTTCGCGGGCCAAGCTCGCCAGGCTAGAAAAATGCTCGTCCAAGCTTTTCGTGATCTGCTCTTCCGCGAGCTTGTCGCCTAACGTGGAAGCCATTTGGCGCTCCATATGAAATGCAATAGCACGCGCCGGAGAGCGATCCGCGCATCTGCGCTACGGCGAGTTAACCTTCAACGGGACGCAGATGGTTTTGAGCAGTTCCCAGGAGATGAGCATGCAGCTGCACGTCACGTCTTTTTTTTTACCAGCTCACCTCAGAGCTATACTGGCGCTTTTAACGCAGCCGAGGAGGCGAAAGTATGTTGTCGGCCGGAGAACTACGGAAGGAACCCTGACGGTTCGCCAGCGCGCTCCATGCGAGATCACGCCGGAGGGCAGTTCGTCAACACGCAGCTAGATATGGCCACAGAATGCTGTAGAGCTCCCGCTATAGAAGCAAGCTGGGAGGTTACTTATTTGCGATGCTTCGCCGCCGAGCGCCCAGCACCATGAGTACAGTAATCTCAGACAGTGCTAGCTTCCAGCCGACTCAAGATTGTGACAAGCGTGCTGAGCTCATCGTCAGTTGCTCCCCTCAAGTCATAGCTTCCGATTGAGCCGGAATGCACCATTGAACCGCCCCGGGTTTGCCGGAGGCTCCAACTCCTGAGAGGATGGAGCCATGACAAGCAAGACCACGAACAAGTTTTCGCCTGAAGTCCGCGACCGTGCGGTTCGGATGGTTCTGGATCACGCCGGCGAGCACCCGTCGCGCTGGGCGGCAGTGACCTCGATTGCGGCCAAGATCGGCTGCACACCGCAGACGCTGCATGACTGGGTCAAGAAGGCCGAGATCGACAGCGGGCAGCGGGCCGGTGTCCCGACTGAGATGGCCGAGAAGCTGAAGGCCCTGGAACGGGAGAACCGTGAGCTGCGGCAGGCCAACGAGATCCTGCGCAAGGCAAGCGCTTATTTTGCGATGGCGGAGCTCGACCGCCGGTCCAAGCCATGATCGCCTTCATCGACGATCATCGTGGGGCGCATGGGGTCGAGCCGATCTGCAAGGTGTTGCCGATCGCCCCCTCGACCTACCATGCCCATGTGGCCAAGCGGCGCGATCCCGCCAAGCTGTCGGCGCGAGCCAGGCAGGACGCCGCGCTGAAGATCGAGGTTCGGCGCGTCTTCGATGAGAACTTCTCCGTCTACGGCGCGCGCAAGGTGTGGCGGCAGCTCAAGTGAGAAGGCTTCGATGTTGCTCGTTGCACGGTGTCGCGATTGATGCAGGACATGGGTTTGCAGGGGGTTATCCGCGGCAAACCGGTTAAGACCACGATCAGCGACAAGGCCGCGCCATGCCCGCTGGATCACGTCAACCGCCAGTTCAGGGCGCCAAGGCCGAACGTCCTTTGGCTCTCCGACTTCACCTATGTCGCGACCTGGAGCGGATTCGTCTACGTCGCCGTCGTCATCGACGCCTATGCCCGCAGGATCGTGGGCTGGCGGGCCTCGCGCACGGCGCACGCCAGCTTCGTGCTCGATGCGCTGGAGCAGGCCCTGCACGATCGCCGACCGGTCCACCGCGGCGGGCTCGTGCATCATAGCGATAGGGGTAGCCAAGGCGGATTCAAACGGTC
>NZ_VSST01000100.1 GCF_019402665.1 Bradyrhizobium canariense | reverse complement strand
CGGAAGGCGGCCAGCGATTCCGATCGAAAGCGGCCACCCAATCCGAACGAAGGCGGCCACCCTGTTGATAGGGTGAGACGGGGGGCGTTGTCGGCAATCTGAACGGGGCAAGGTCCCTCCTTTTGCGGTTCACGCAATGGGAGGTCCGATGCCCGCCGAGAGATTGCCGATGCGGAAGATTCGAGAAGTTCTACGCCTGAAGTATGCCTGTGGGGTGAGCGATCGGGTGATCTCCCGATCGGTCGGGATCGGTCGCACGGCGATCGCGGAGTATGTCCGCCGCGCCGCGGTGATCGGCATCACCTGGCCGATACCGGAGGAGCTCGACGACACAGCACTGGAGCGCAAGCTGTTTGCGCCAGCCGGCTACAACCCGCCGCGATCGAAGCCGCTTCCGGATTGGGGGCATGTCCATGCCGAGTTGCGCCGCCGCAGCGTAACGCTGGCGCTGCTGTGGGAGGAATACCGCGGCCATCATCCCGACGGCTACGGCTACAGCCGGTTCTGCGACCTCTACGTCGAATGGCGCCACGGCATCACGGCGACCATGCGGCAGACCCACGCGGCCGGCGAAAAGCTGTTCGTGGACTTCGCCGGCGATACCGTGCCGGTGTTCGACGGGCTTACCGGGGAGGTGCGCGCCGCCAAGATCTTCGTCGCGGTCATGGGAGCGTCGAACTACACATTCGTCCAAGCCCGGTTCAGCGAGGCGCTGCCCGACTGGATCGGCGCCCATGTGGATGCGCTCACCTTCCTGGGCGGAGTGCCGAAGGCGCTCGTCTGCGACAATCTGAAGGCCGGGGTGACGGTGGTGAGCCGCTACGAGCCAGGCGTCAACCGGACTTACCAGGATCTTGCCACCCATTACGGCACCACCATTATGCCGGCGCGGCCCCGCAAGCCGCGCGACAAAGCCAAGGTGGAGGCGGCGGTTCTTATCGTCCAGCGATGGATTTTGGCGCGGCTGCGCAACCGGCGCTTCTTCTCGCTCGCCGAGTTGAACGTTGCGATCCGCATCCTGGTCGACGAACTCAACGCCCGCCTGATGCGCAAGCTCGGTGCCAGCCGCCGCGAGTTCTTCGACACCATCGATCGTCCGGCCCTGATGCCGCTGCCGGCCGAACCCTATCAGTACGCCGAATGGCGTCGTGCCCGTGTAGCGCCGGATTACCATGTCGAGGTTCAGGGGCACTTCTACTCGGTGCCATCCCGCCTGATCCGCCAGGTCGTCGAGGTGCGGGCCACCGAGGCAACCATCGAGGTGTTCCATCGCGGCACCCGGATCGCCAGCCACGCACGCTCAGGCGTCAGGCGCCGCCACACCACGATCCCCGAGCACATGCCGAGCGCACATCGCCGATACGCCTTCTGGACGCCGGCACGTCTGCTGGCCGCCGCCGAGAAGATCGGTCCGTCCACGATCGCGCTGTGCCAGGCGATCATGCGGACAAAGCCCCATCCCGAGCAGGGCTTCCGATCCTGTCTCGGCATCCTGCGGTTGGAAAAGACCTATGGGACGCAACGTCTGGAAGCCGCGTGCCGCCGTGGGATCAGCATCGGCTCAGCGAGCTATCGGTCGATCGCCTCGATCCTCAAGACCGGCCTGGACAAAGCCTTCCTTCCCGACACCGCCCCCGAGGCCGATCCCATCCAGCACGGCAACATCCGTGGCCGCGGCTACTACCACTGACCACCAACAAGGAGACCTTATGCTCAGCAACCACACCCACGAACGTCTCGCTGCTCTCGGGCTCGTCGGCATGGCCAAGGCCTTCGACGATCAGCAACGCCAACCGGACGTTACCGCGCTGACCTTCGAGCAGCGCCTCGGCCTGATGATCGATCGCGAAGCAACCGAGCGAGAGAACAAAAGGCTCATCGTGCGCCTGAAGTTCGCCTCGCTACGGCAGGCCGCAATCATCGAAGATGTCGATCTGCGCGCTCCGCGCGGCATCGACCGCGCCTTCTTTGCCAAGCTCGTCGATGGCGATTGGATCAGCCGCAAGCAAAATTTGCTCATCACCGGGCCGACCGGCGTCGGCAAGAGCTGGATCGCCTGCGCACTCGGCCACAAGGCATGCCGCGATAATCGATCCGTCTTATATCATCGCCTGCCAAGGCTGTTCGAAGCTCTTGCGCTCGCCCGCGGGGACGGACGCTATGCGCGGCTCCTCAAGACACTATCGAGGGTCGATTTGCTCATCCTCGATGATTGGGGCCTCGCACCGCTTACCGGCGAGCAGCGTCGCGATCTCCTCGAAGTCGTCGACGATCGACACCAGCGCGGATCGACCATCATCACCAGCCAGGTGCCGATCGAAAATTGGCATGAGGTCATCGCCGACCCGACCATCGCCGACGCCGTCCTGGATCGGCTCGTCCACAATGCTCACCGCCTCACACTCAAGGGAGACAGCATGCGAAAGATCACTGCGCAGCGCGCCAATCTTGACGC
>NZ_VSST01000099.1 GCF_019402665.1 Bradyrhizobium canariense | reverse complement strand
GGGAGGGCTGGGGTGGGGGTCTCTCCGCCGGCGAGAGCCCCCGAGAGGAGAGAGCCCTCACCCGCCGCTACGCGGCGACCTCTCCCGCAGGCGGGAGAGGTGAAACCAGCCGGCCCGTCTACCCGCTCCCGTTCCGCTTCAAAATCATCTCCATCGCCTCCGCAAAACCGTCCTGCTCGTTGGACGCGGTGACGTGGGTGGCCTGGTCCTTGACGTCGTCGGCCGCATTGCCCATCGCGATCGAGGTGCCGCTGACGCGGAACATCGCGAGGTCGTTCTGCATGTCGCCGATCGTGGCGACCGCGTCGGTTGAAATGCCGAGGCGCTTGGCCATGGCTTGCACGAATGTGCCCTTGTCGAAGCCGGGCGGGGTGATGTCGAGATAATAGGTTTGCGAACGCACGGCCATCGCCTCGCTGCCGAGCGCCTTCTGCATCGCCTTCTCGCAATGCTCGAGGCCCGCCGCATCGGCGCTGGCGCCGACGATCTTGCAGGCGCTGGCGAGATACGGCGAGAAATCCGCGATGATGGTCGGATCGGAGCGGATCGTATGTTGCTCGTGAGCGACGTATTGGCCATCAGGCCTGTCGATCAGCCATTTGTCGGTGGTGAACAGCCAGATGTCGGCGCCGAAGTCCCGGAGAATTTGCAAGCTTCGCTCGGCCGCGCCGGCAGGGATGAGATGCTGCTCGACCGGATTCATCTCGGGGTCGACGATCGAGGAGCCGTTGAACGGGCCGACCGGCAGCCAGAGCGCCAGCGGCTCGATCAGGAAGCGCATGCCGATCGCGGGGCGGCTCGACGTAATCGTGAAACCGATGCCGGCCTGGTGCAGACGCTGCACCGCGGACCTCGCGCGGTCGGTCAGCGTCTTGTCCTTGGTCAGCAGCGTACCGTCGACGTCGGAGACGACGAGCGAGATTTTTGTCATGACGGTCCCTTGGGTGTTTCTTGGGTGTTTGGCCTCAGCGTTTCGCGCCGCCCAGTTTCAACTGCCGCACCGCGCCGTCCACGATCGCTTCCACGGATTCGTCGATCGAGACGGTGATCACGTGCTCGCCAGCCTCCGGCGGCTCCAGCGTGTTGAACTGGCTCGTCAGCAGGCCGGGCGGCATGAAGTGCCCCTTGCGTTGCGCCAGGCGTGCGGCGATCAGCTCCTTCGTGCCCCTCAGGAAGATGAAGCGGACGTCGTCGCGTCCGCGCAGCAGCACGTCCCGATAAGTATGCTTCAGCGCCGAGCAGGCGATGATGACGTGCTCGCCCTTGTCACAGACCCGCGCGATCTCGTCGGCAATGGCATTGAGCCAGGGCCAGCGGTCCTCATCGGTGAGGGGATGGCCGGCCCGCATCTTCTCGACATTGCTGGCGGGATGAAAGCTGTCGCCGTCCTCGAAGCGCCAGCCGAGGCGCTCGCCCAGCGCTTTTGCAACCGTACTCTTGCCCGAACCCGACACGCCCATCACGATCAATGCACAAGGTGCTTCAACGCCCGCCACGTATTCCCTCCGGAAGCGCGGCCTGGTCGACCAGCCAGACGGTCTCGCCATTCGAGCGCGCGCGTACAGCCGGCAAAGTCTCGCCATTGAGGAGGCGCGTCAAGATCGGCTGCTTGTCATGCCCCGCTATCTCGAACAGCATTTCGCGGCATGACGCCAGCGCGGGCAGGGTGAGCGAGACCCGCGGCACGAAGGGGGCAACATTGGCCTTGGGGACGCCGACCACCCAGCGTCGCGTCTCCTCGATTGCAGGATAGCCCGGGAACAGCGAAGCGGTGTGGCCGTCCGGGCCCGCGCCCATCAAAACCATGTCGAACAGCGGCCGTGCCGGATCCAGGCTTTCCGCGCCGTAGAAAGCCTGCAGCTCGCGCGCATAGGCCTCGGCGCTCTGATCGGGGGTGTCAGCCGTCGTCGGGATCGGGTGAACATGGCCGAAGGGCGCGTTGCGATCGAGAAAGGTCGCGCGCGCGACCGCCATGTTGTTGAGGGGATCGCTTTCGGGCACGAAGCGCTCGTCACCGATGAACCAGTGCACGCGCTCCCACGGGATTTTTTCGCGCCAGGCGTCGCTGCCCAGCAGCTGGTAGAGCTTCTTCGGGCTGGAGCCGCCGGTCAGGCAGATCGCGATGCGCCCGGGATTGGCCGCGATTCGCGCCATCACCCGTTCGGCCGCGGCCCGGGCGAGAGCCTCGGCGTCGGCCGCGACGATCAGCTTCGGCTGTCCGGCCATCGCCGTCACGAAAACTTACGCCAGCTTCGGCCGTCGCGGCGGAGCAATTCATCGGCGCAGGCGGGGCCGTCGCTGCCGGCTTGATAGGTCTCGATGCCGTTGCTGCCCGCGTTCTTCCAGGCGTCCAGGAACGGCTGCACCGCCTGCCACCCGGCTTCGATGCCGTCGGCGCGCTGGAACAGGATGTTGTCGCCGATCATGCAGTCGTAGATCAGCGTCTCGTAGCCGGTCGAGGGATCGGCCCGGAAATAGTCGCCATAGCGAAACTTCATCTCGACGCCGTCGATGGTGACGCTCGGCCCCGGGATCTTGGCGTTGAACTGGAGCTCGATGGTCTCCGTCGGTGCGATGCCGATCGTGAGGAAGTTCTGGGAGAGGCGATCGACAGCCGTGCCTGAGAACATCGACAGCGGCGCCTGCTTGAACTTGATCGCGACCTCGGTGCGCTTGTGGCCGAGCGCCTTGCCGGTCCGCAAATAGAACGGCACGCCGGCCCAGCGCCAATTGTCGATCATCAGTTTCAGCGCGACATAGGTCTCGGTGGTGCTGCCGGGTTTGACGTCCTCGGTTTTGCGATAGTCCGGGATCTCATCGTCGCCGATGCGCCCCGACAGATATTGGGCGCGCACCGAGCTCTTCAGCGCTTCTTCTTCGCTCGGGCGCTGAATCGAGGTCAGAATCTCGGCTTTCTCGGAGCGCACGGAATGGGCATCGAAACGCGCCGGCGGCTCCATCGCGACCAGCGACATCAGCTGAAACAGATGGTTCGGCACCATATCGCGCAGCGCGCCGGTGGCATCGTAGAAGCCGCCGCGATGGCCGACGCCGAGCTTTTCCTCCACCGTGATCTGGATGTGGTCGATATGGTTGCGATTCCAGATCGGCTCGAACATGCCGTTGGCAAAGCGCAGCACCAGGATGTTCTGCACCGTCTCCTTGCCGAGATAGTGATCGATCCGGTAGATCTGGTGCTCGTCCATGATCTTCAGCAGCTCGCCATTCAGCGCGCGCGCGGAGGCGAGGTCGGTGCCGAACGGCTTTTCGATCACCAGCCGCCGCCACGCGCCGTTCTCCTTCATCATGCCGGTGCGGCCGAGCTCGCGCGCGGTCGGCGCGAACGCGGCCGGCGGGGTCGCCAGGTAGAACAGCCGGTTGCCGCCGGTGTCCTGCGCGCATTCCAGGGAATCCAGATGCTCGCGCAGGCGATCAAAGGATGGCGGATCCTTTGCGTCGGCTTCGACGAAGGTCACGCATTCCAGCAGCTTCTTGGCAATGTCGTCGTCCACCGGCCGGGTCGCGAACTGGCGCAAGCCCTTTAACAGGCTGTCGCGCAGCTCGTCGTCCGACTGGCCCCGGCGGGCGACGCCGACCACGCAGAACTTTTCCGGTAACAGATGCTCGGCCGCCAGATTGTAGAGCGATGGCATCACCAGCCGATGGGTGAGGTCGCCGGTGACACCAAAGATGACGAAGGCGCAATTTTCCGGCTTGCGCTTGGCTTGCGGGTCTTTTGTCACGAACTATTGGCCTTCGCTCTGCTAATTGCTATTTCGGCTTCGAAGCAGCCGGCTGCTTCGGCTCCTTGTGGCCGCCGAAGCCGGCTCGCATCGCTGAGAGAATTTTCTCGGCGAAGGTGTGTTCCTTGCGGGAACGGAAACGTGCGAACAGCGCCGCGGTCAGGACTTCGGCCGGCACGGCCTCGTCGATCGCCGCGTTCACAGTCCAGCGTCCTTCGCCGGAATCGTCGACGAAACCGGAATATTCCGTCAACGCCGGGCTGTCGGCGAGCGCCGTCGAGGTGAGATCGAGCAGCCAGGACGGGATCACGCTGCCACGCCGCCACACCTCGGCGATATCGGCGAGATCGAAATCGTAACGATGATCCGCCGGCAAGGCCTCGATGTTGGCGTTCTTGAGGATGTCAAAACCTTCGGCATAGGCCTGCATCAGGCCGTATTCGATACCGTTGTGGATCATCTTGACGAAATGCCCGGCGCCGACGGGGCCGGCATGGATGTAGCCCTGCTCGATGCGGGGATCGCGGCCCTCACGTCCCTCCGTGCGCGAAATGTCGCCGGCGCCGGGCGCGAGCGCGGCGAAGATCGGATCGAGCCGATCGACCACCTGTTTCTCGCCGCCGATCATCATGCAATAGCCGCGGTCGAGGCCCCAGACGCCGCCGGAGGTGCCGACGTCGACATAGTGGATGCCGCGCTGCTTCAGCGCCTTGCCGCGGCGGACGTCGTCCTGCCAGAACGTGTTGCCGCCGTCGATGATGACGTCGCCTTCCTGCATCGCGCCCGCGATCGTGTCGATCGTGGTCTCGGTGATGTGGCCGGCCGGCAGCATCACCCACGCCGCGCGCGGCCGCTCCAGTTTCGCAATGAACTCTTCGAGCGTCGCCGAGCCGACCGCGCCGTCTGCGGCAAGGCCGGCGACGGCCTTGGCGTCCTTGTCGTAGACCACGGTCGAATGGCCGTGGCGCATCAGGCGGCGAACGATGTTGCCGCCCATCCGGCCGAGGCCGATCATGCCGAGTTGCATTTGAGGAATTCCCTTAGTTCAGTGCGTCGTTGAGCGCGGCATTGAGCGCCGCGAGACCCTTCTTGAGCCCGCCCTTCAGGTGGACCCGCAGCGCGCGCCGGCCGCGCTCGGTGAGCACGTCGAAGTCGCCGCGCGCCTGCGCGGCCTTGATGACGCCGAAGCTGGCCTTCTGGCCCGGCACCGGCAGGTCCCTGGCATCGTCGGCGGTGATCTGGAGGAACACGCCGCTGTCGGGGCCGCCCTTGTAGGCCTGTCCTGTCGAGTGCAGGAAACGCGGTCCGAACTCGGCGCAGGTTGCGACATGTCGCTTCTCGCGCACTTCGAGCCGCATGGTCTGGAGTGCGTCGATCGTCGCCTTGTCGCGCGCGATGTAGCCGAGCAGGGCGACATAATCGCCATGGTTGGAGCGCGACAGATGCGCCTTCAGCCATGAGGTGAGGTCGCCGTTGGCGCCGGCGGCGCGCAGGGCCGCGGCGTTGGTCTCGTCGGTGTAGAGATCGGCCTCATTGGTGCTGACCACCGGCTGCTCGGCCGGCAGCGCGCCGGTCTTTTCGAATGACGCGGTGAGCTCTCGGGTCTTGATCTTGGCCGCTTCCACGTCCGGCTGGTCGAACGGGTTGATGCCGAGGATGCTGCCCGCCACCGCCGTTGCCATCTCGAAGCGGAAGAACTCCTGGCCGAGATGATCGATCGACTTCATCACGATGCGCACGACGGGATGACCGGCCGCTTCGACCGCGGCAAGCTGCGAGTCATGGGCGGCGTCCGCTTCGCCCTCGATACGGATGTCGATGAAGAGCCGGTCATTGCCGTAGACTGCCGGCTCGCCCAGCGGCTCGCCGTCGATCGGGATCAGACCCTTGCCATCCTTGCCGGTCGATTCCGCGATGAGCTGCTCAGCCCAGGCGCCGAAATCGGCGATCCTCTTCGACGACAGGATCGTCACCTTGTCGCGGCCTTCGAGCGCTGCATGGCCCATGGCAAGGCCGAGCTGCACGCCGGGGTTCTCGGCCGGCGGCACGTCCGGTCCGCAGGAGCGGGCCATCGCCAGCGCATGCTTGACGAAGGTCTTGATGTCGATGCCCGCAGTTGCCGCCGGCACCAGGCCGAACGGCGAGAGCACCGAATAGCGTCCGCCGATGGAGGGCTCGCCGTGGAAGATGCGCGCATAGCTCAGCGTCTTCGCCGCCTTCTCCAGCGACGATCCGGGATCGGTGACCGCAATGAAGCGATGGCCGGTCTTGACCTTCGGCCCGACCGCCTGCGTGACGCGCTCGTGGAAATAATCCTTCATCGCATTCGGTTCGGTGGTGCCGCCGGACTTGCTTGAGACGATGAAAACGGTGTTGGCGATGTCGATCCTGGCCTCCATCGCCCGCACCTGCGCCGGATCGGTGGAATCCAGCACGTGCAGCTTCGGGAACCCGGGCTTCTTGCCGAAGGTCTCGGCCAGCACCTCCGGCCCGAGGCTTGATCCGCCCATGCCGAGCACGACGGCGTCGGAGAATTTCTGGCCTTTCACGCGACTGGCATAATCCTCATAGTCGGCGATGTCGGCCTTGGCGGCGCTGTCGAGCCAGCCGAGCCATTTGTCCTCGTCGGTGCCGGTCCAGACCGATTTGTCGCGCTGCCACAGCCGGCGGATCTTGGCCGACGCGCGCCATTCCTCAGTGCTCTTGGCCACGGCCTTGCCGAGACCGTCGCCGAGCGAGAGCAGCTGGCGGTCGATCGCGGGCCCGAGCACGGTGGCGCGCTTGTGGGCGACCGCGCCATAGAGCTTGTCGGCGGCGTCGGCAAACTGCTTGACGCCATCCTTGACGAGCTCCTCGGTGATGGCGTCGAGCGAGACGCCGGAGCGCTCCAGCTCTTCCAGCACGCGGCGGGCGTCGTCGAGGTTTTCTTCAAGGCTGTCGCGCGGCTTGCCGTGGTCACGGAATGCGTCGAGCGTCGCCGGCGGCACGGTGTTGATGGTGTCGGGGCCGATCAGCTCCTCGACATAGAGGACGTCGCTGTAATCCTTGTTCTTGGTGCCGGTCGAGGCCCACAGCATGCGCTGCGGCTTGGCGCCCTTGGCGGCGAGCTTGTCCCAGCGGGGACCTGAGAACAGGCGCTTGTAATCCTGATAGGCGACCTTGGCATTGGCGATCGCGACCTTGCCCTTCAGCGCGGCCAGCCGCTCCTTCTCGGACGGATCGTTGGCGCGAGCGATCTTCTCGTCGAGCTGCTTGTCGACCATGCTGTCGATGCGGCTGACGAAGAAGCTGGCCACGCTCGCGACATGCGAGGGGTCGCCGCCACCGGCGACGTATGTCTCCAGGCCCGCGAGATAGGCCTCGGCGACCTGAAGGTAGACTGCCTTGGAGAACAGCAGCGTGATGTTGATGCTGATGCCCTCGCCGATCAGGGTCTCGATCGCCGGCAGGCCCTCCGGCGTTGCCGGCACCTTCACCATCAGGTTCTTGCGGTTGACGTCCTTCCAGAGCCGCCGCGCCTCGGTGACCGTGCCAGCGGTGTCCATCGCCAGATAGGGCGAGACTTCAAGGCTGACATAGCCGTCGCCACCGTTGAGGCGGTCGTAGACCGGGCGCAGCACGTCGGCGGCGTTCTGGATGTCCTCGACCGCGACGGCCTCGAACAGGTCGGCGACCGACCGATCGCCGCGCTTCAACGCCTTGCCGATCGGCGCGTCGTACTCGTCCGAGCTGCCGATCGCTTTCTCGAAGATCGAGGGGTTGGAGGTGACGCCCTTGACGCCGTCGGTGTCGATCAGCCGCTTCAGGTCGCCCTTGGCGATGAAGCCGCGGGCCAGGAAGTCCAGCCAGACGGCTTGTCCGTGCTTTTCCAGTTCTTTGACGGGATTCATGATGCTAATTTATCTCCAAGCCTGCGGGCGAGGGGTTTCCGCGCCGGTCCTGACGCGCTATCCTCTAGCTTACATGCTTCCTTGAGGGAACCAATCAAGGGTATGGGCGTCATATCCTCCAGTGTAACTCCGTCGCGATCATGGCGATCCGCGTAAAGGGAGCCGAGTTGCGTAAAAAGGTCGTTGGCCGTGAGGAATCGGTCGGGCCCTTGTTGTGTAACGCCAGCTGTCTCGCCTCGCCGCTAGCGGCTGCGCGGAGTACTCATCAGCGGATTCCGGTCCGGCTGATGCATCGTGGCTCGGTCGCGAATGGCCATGCTGGGGGAAAGCATGCAAGCACATCATGACCGTCTGGCGCTCGCTGTCACAGACAGCCCCCAGTCGGTCACGTCGACCGGATGCGTCGATGCGTCCCACGATCTCGAAATCGGTCCGTGTACGACCCAAACGCGGCTGCTGGTCGTAGCGGGCTTCGCCATGACGCTGCTCAGCGCAACGCTCGCCTTGGGCTGGTCGAGCGCTTTTGGCGATTACGACGCGACGGTCGGCTCTGCCGGCGTGGTGGTGTTCGCCGTGATGACCGGTCGGCTGATCTGGATGCTCCCCGCCGAGCGGGGATCGGTGGTGATCGTCACCCCCTATGGCATCCGCGATCTCCGCATCGGCAATGAATTTCTGCTGTGGGACTCGATCGCGGAGATTTCGGCTGAAGAACGCCGCGGGCGCAAGGTGATCGTGCTGACGCCGACGCCGGCCTTGCAGCGGCAGCTCTGCAGCATCCGCGGCTTGGCCCGCTGCGTGAGGGACGATCGCATCGTCATCCGGTCGGAGGGCCTGGCGACCGATTTTGATACACTGCTGCGCGCTTGCCGCGACTATCACGCTGCCGGCGGTCCGCGCACCGCATTGCAGCAGGAAGATGAACGCGGCACGCAAGGCTTCGCCGCACAAGCGTCATAAGATCGCCGTTCGCAGACCGCTATGATGCGAGGCCGGATGAACGCATCCCCGGTAACGCCCGGATGTTGCGAGCGAGTGACATTTTCTGGAAATGAGCCAATATAGACAAAGATTCGCTCAAATATCAGGCAGGTGCCTGTTCGTAACTCACCCTGTGCCTACGTTGTGCGTTGCGCCGAGAAGGCGCCCGGGTGTCGAATGATCGTCATGTGCTCACGCTGATTCGAGAGTGGCGCTAAGGAACGGTCCGGTCGCTGCTTTCGTTCAATTGTGTAGCGGAACTCACGCGGAGAGGGATCATGTACAACGATTCTCTATTCAACGCTTTCGCTAAGTCGTTCGAGGCGAGAAGCCAACACGACATGTCGATGGCGGAATATCTGGAATCGTGTCGAAGCGATCCCATGAAATACGCGAACGCGGCCGAACGACTGCTAGCAGCGATCGGTGAGCCCCAGACGATTGACACGGCCAAGGACCCACGCCTTGGCCGTATTTTTTTGAACCGCACGATCCGCACCTATCCGGCCTTCGCCGGCTTCTACGGCATGGAAGAAACCATCGAGCGCATCGTCGGTTTCTTCCGTCACGCGGCGCAGGGCCTCGAAGAGCGTAAGCAGATCCTGTATCTGCTCGGTCCGGTCGGCGGCGGCAAATCCTCGCTCGCCGAGCGGCTGAAGTCGCTGATGGAAGTGCATCCGATCTACGTGCTCAAGGCTGGCGACGAGCTCTCGCCCGTGTTCGAAAGTCCGCTCAGCCTGTTCGATCCGGATCAGCTCGGCCCGATGCTGGAAGAGAAATACGGCATTCCGCGCCGCCGTCTCACCGGCCTGATGAGCCCGTGGTGCTACAAGCGGCTGGAAGCCTTCGGCGGCGACATTTCCCAGTTTCGTGTCGCAAAAATCCAGCCGTCGCGGCTGCGCCAGATCGGCATCGCCAAGACCGAGCCGGGTGACGAGAACAACCAGGACATCTCCTCTCTGGTCGGCAAGGTCGACATCCGCAAGCTCGAAACCTACGCGCAGAACGATCCCGACGCTTACAGCTATTCCGGCGGCCTCAACCGCGCCAACCAGGGCGTGCTCGAGTTCGTCGAGATGTTCAAGGCGCCGATCAAGATGCTGCATCCGCTGCTCACCGCGACGCAGGAAGGCAACTACATCGGCACCGAGAACATCGGCGCGATTCCGTTCACCGGCGTCATCCTCGCGCACTCCAACGAAGCCGAGTGGTCGAGCTTCAAGGCCAACAAGAACAACGAGGCCTTCATCGACCGCATCTGCGTGATCAAGGTGCCGTACTGCCTGCGGATCACGGAGGAGCAGAAGATCTACGAGAAGCTGATCCAGGGCTCCGAGCTCGCGGCCGCGCCTTGCGCGCCCGCGACGCTGGAAACGCTGGCGCGGTTCTCGGTGATGTCGCGCCTGCGCAAGCACGAAAATTCCACGACCTACGCCAAGATGAGGGTCTACGACGGCGAGAGCCTGAAGGAGACCGATCCGAAGGCGCGCAGCGTCCAGGAATATCGCGATGCCGCCGGCGTCGACGAGGGCATGGACGGTGTTTCCACCCGCTTTGCCTTCAAGATCCTGGCTGCGACCTTCAACCACGATCCGCAGGAAGTCGCCGCCGACGCCGTGCATCTGATGTACGCGCTGGAGCAATCGATCAAGCGCGAGCAGCTGCCCGAGGAAGTCGAGAAGCGCTACCTCGAATTC
Source organism: Bradyrhizobium canariense (assembly GCF_019402665.1). Classification (GTDB taxonomy): domain Bacteria; phylum Pseudomonadota; class Alphaproteobacteria; order Rhizobiales; family Xanthobacteraceae; genus Bradyrhizobium; species Bradyrhizobium canariense. Next base: position 25,161 of record NZ_VSST01000099.1, on the reverse strand, counting down.
ATCAAGGCGGACCTTGCACCGCGTTATGCCGAGTTCATCGGCAACGAGATCCAGAAGGCTTATCTCGAATCCTACTCGGATTACGGCCAGAACCTGTTCGACCGCTACGTCGACTACGCCGATGCCTGGATCGAGGACCAGGATTTCAAGGACGCCGACACTGGCCAGCTGTTGGATCGCGAGCTTTTGAACCAGGAGCTGACCAAGATCGAGAAGCCGGCGGGCATCGCCAATCCGAAGGATTTCCGCAACGAGGTGGTCAAATTCTCGTTACGGTCGCGCGCCCAGAACGGCGGCAAGAATCCGACCTGGATCTCCTACGAGAAGATTCGCGATGTGATCGAAAAGCGGATATTCTCCCAGGTCGAGGACCTGCTTCCGGTCATCTCCTTCGGGTCGAAGAAGGACGGCGAGACGGAGAAGAAGCACGGCGAGTTCGTCGCACGCATGGTGGAGCGCGGCTACACCGAGCGTCAGGTTCGCCGGCTCGTCGAATGGTACATGCGCGTGAAGCAGGCCGGTTGAGGCGGATGGAAAAGTGCCGATTCACATTATTGACAGGCGCCTGAATCCTGGCGGCAAGAGTCTCGAGAACCGGCAGCGGTTCTTGCGTCGGGCCAAATCCCTGGTGCAGGGCGCCGTCAAGAAGACCTCGCAGGAACGCGACATCAAGGACGTCCTGGAGGGTGGCGAGGTCACCATTCCGCTCGACGGCATGCATGAGCCGCGTTTCCGCCGCGACGGCGGAACGCGCGACATGGTGTTGCCCGGGAACAAGAAGTTCATCGAGGGCGACTACCTCCAGCGCTCGGGCCAGGGCAGCGCCAAGGATTCCGGACCGGGCGAAGGCGACAGCGAGGACGCCTTCCGTTTCGTGCTCAGCCGCGACGAATTCGTCGATCTCTTTCTCGACGATCTCGAATTGCCCGACCTTGCCAAGCGCAAGATCGCGCACACCGAGAGCGAGGGCATCCAGCGCGCCGGCTACACCACGTCGGGCTCGCCATCCAACATCTCGGTGAGCCGGACGGTTCGGCGCGCACTGGCGCGCCGTATCGCGCTCAAGCGTCCCAGCAAGGAGGAGATCGAAGAGCTGGAAGCCGCCATCGCCGCCTGCGCGGACGAGGACGAGCGTCTGGTGCTGATGGCCCAGCTCGAAAAACTGAAGGCGAAGTCCAAGCGCATTCCCTTCATCGATCCGCTCGATATCCGCTACCGCCGCTTCGAGACGGTGCCCAAGCCCGTTGCCCAGGCCGTGATGTTCTGCCTGATGGACGTGTCGGGCTCGATGTCCGAGCACATGAAGGATCTCGCCAAGCGCTTCTACATGCTGCTCTACGTGTTCCTGAAGCGCCGCTACAAGCATGTCGACATCGTCTTCATCCGCCACACCGATCGCGCCGAGGAGGTGGACGAGCAGACCTTCTTCTACGGCCCGGCTTCCGGCGGCACGCTGGTCTCCAGCGCGCTGCAGGCGATGCACGAGATCGTGCGCGAACGCTTCAGCCCGTCGGACTGGAATATCTACGCCGCCCAAGCCTCCGACGGCGACAATTCCTATTCCGACGGCGAGCTCGCGGGCATGCTGCTGACCGACAAGATCCTGCCGGTCTGCCAGTTCTTTGCCTATCTCGAGGTCGGCGAGTCCGGCGGCAGCGCTTTCGATCTGTCCGACTCCTCGCTCTGGACTCTCTACGAGCGCCTGCGCAACAGCGGCGCACCGCTCTCGATGCGCAAGGTCAGCGAGCGCAGCGAGATTTTTCCGGTCTTCCACGATCTGTTTCAGCGCCGCGACACTGCCCAGGAGAAAGCCGCTCCATGACAGAACGCTTGTTCGAAGGCGCCGATTGGGATTTTCACACCTTGCAGCGCATCACGGATGCCTGCGAGGAGGTGGCGACGAAAGATCTCGGGCTCGACGTCTATCCGAACCAGATCGAAGTCATCACCGCCGAGCAGATGCTGGACGCCTATTCGTCGGTCGGCATGCCGCTGTTCTACAAGCACTGGTCATTCGGAAAGCACTTCGCATATCACGAGGCCTCATACCGCAAGGGCCTGATGGGACTTGCCTATGAGATCGTGATCAACTCCTCGCCTTGCATCTCCTACCTGATGGAGGAGAACACGGCGACGATGCAGACCCTGGTGATCGCGCACGCCGCCTTCGGCCACAACCACTTCTTCAAGAACAACTATCTTTTCAAGCAGTGGACCGACGCCGACGGCATCCTGGACTATCTGGATTTCGCCAAGAACTACGTCATGCAATGCGAGGATCGCTACGGCCGCGTCGAGGTCGAGCGCACCCTCGATGCCGCGCATGCGCTGATGTCGCATGGGATCGACCGCTATCCCGGCAAGAAGAAGCTCGATCTCCGCGCCGAAGAGAAGCGGGCAGGGCGCCGCCGCCAGCATGAGGAGGAGGTCTTCAACGACCTCTGGCGCACCGTGCCGGCGGGAAAGAGCAAGACCCGGTCCGCGCTCAGCGTCGAACGGCGCCGCAAGCTGCTCGGCCTGCCGCAGGAAAACCTGCTGTATTTCCTCGAGAAGAGCGCGCCCCGGCTGGCGCCATGGCAGCGCGAGCTGTTGCGCATCGTTCGCCACATCGCGCAATATTTCTATCCGCAGAGCCAGACCAAGGTGATGAACGAGGGGACGGCGACCTACGTCCACTATCGCATCATGACCAAGCTGCATCAGCAGGGCCGCATCAGCGACGGCAATTTTCTCGAATTCCTGCAGTCGCACACCAACGTCGTGTTCCAGCCCGAATTCGACGACCAGCGCTTTTCCGGCTTCAATCCCTATGCGCTCGGCTTCGCCATGATGCAGGACATCGAGCGCATCGTCACCCGGCCGGAAGACGAGGACCGCGAGTGGTTCCCGGACATCGCCGGCAAGAACGACGTGATGGGCGTGCTGCGCGACGTCTGGGCCAATTACCGCGACGAGAGTTTTATCGCCCAGTTCCTGAGTCCGAAGCTGATGCGGCATCTCCGCATGTTCCACCTGCATGACGATCCCGAGGAGCGCGCCGGCATCCGGGTCGACGCCATTCACGACGAGCGCGGCTTCCGCCGTGTCCGGCGCGAGCTGGCACGGCAGCACGATGTCGGCTACATCGACGCGAATATCGAGGTGGTCGACGTCGATCTCTCCGGCGACCGGCGGCTGATCCTGCATCACCATGTCATCAAGGGCGCGCAGCTCAACGAGACCGACGCCAAGCGCGTGCTCCAGCATCTCGCCGATCTCTGGACCTACGATGTCGCACTGATCGAGGTCGATTCCAACGACAAGGTGCTGCGCGAATACGTCGTGAGCCCGCGGCCGATCTCGGCGGTGGCGTGAGGGCGGGGCAGCTTCCGGAGCGCGACGAGATTAGCCTTGTGGCTTCTGCCAGGGAGCTGCGCTCCCTCCCCCGCTTGCGGGGGAGGGGTGGGGAGAGGGTGTCTCCGCAGCGGGATTCCCCCAGAGGATAGAGCCCTCACCCGGCGCTACGCGCCGACCTCTCCCGCAAGCGGGAGAGGTTGCAGCCAGTCCGCGGCTGCTAAAGCGATCAACGTGAATCAATCGTGCTCTAAGTCGATCGCTTCTTCGCCGGCTTCTTCTTGGCTTTCGACGCATTCAGCTCCACGGCTGCGCGGATCAGCGCCTTCAACGCCTTCTCGTTGATCTTGTCGCCTTCGCGAATATCGATCGCGCGGCGCACGTTGCCGTCGAGGCTCGAGTTGAACAGGCCGGCGGGATCGTCCAGCGCGGCGCCCTTGGCAAAGGTCATCTTCACCACGGCCTTGTAGGTCTCGCCGGTGCAGATGATGCCGTCGTGCTCCCACACCGGAACGCCGCGCCACTTCCATTCCTCGACGACATCAGGGTCGGCCTCCTTGATCAGGCCGCGGATTCGCCCGAGCATGTCGCCGCGCCAGTCGCCGAGCTCCTTGATCCTGCCGTCGATCATCCTGGATGGCGAAGTGCCATTCGTCTTCATCGCGCTGCTGGTTTTCGCGGTCACGGCCTTCTTCATGCTCACGCCTCTTGTCGGGCGCCGCGGCCGCGGCCGAGATATGGCAGCGCGAACATGTAGAGCCCGGTCGCAAGCAACGGGATCAATGGGACGAAGGCGAGCAAGCCGATCCACGTCGCCTGGACTTGCATCGTCAGGGCGACGATGTTGGCGATGACGGCCAGCGTGAAAGCAATCGACAGCCAGCGATGGATCTGTCGAATCCACATATTTCCGGTCAATGAAACCTCCTCTTGAGATGATCGAAATGAAGGCCGGCGGCCGAGCTAGTCTGCCTTGGCCAGCAGCTCGTCCAGCTTGGTGAGAAACTGCTTCCAGCCGGCATGCGCGCCGCCAAATGCCTGCTTCTGCGCCGGGCTGAAGCCCGCTTGCTCGACACGCAGATGAGTGCCTGCGCCCGTCGGCGTCAGCGTGAAGGTCACGACGCTCTTGAGATCGAACGCCGCGTCCTCGTGCGAGAAATTCCAGGTGTAGGCGAGCGTCTTCTGCGGCTCGATGGTGAGGACTTCGCAGTCCAGCACGCCGCCCCATTCGCCGCGAAGGTTGAAGCGGTGGCCCACGTTCGGCTTGAAGTCGTTCTTCATCAGCCATTCCTCGATCAGATGCGGCTGCGTCAGCGCGCGCCAGATCCGCTCTGCCGGAAAGGCAAATTCGCGCTCGACGACGACAGATCGGGTTTCGGTCGCGGATTCGTTCATTGGTCCATCCTCTTCAGGAGATCGTCGAGCGCGTCGAGCCGGTTCTGCCAGAATCCGGCCATCTGGCTGGTCCAGTCGATCAGCGGATTGAGCGCGCCGGGCTGGGCGCTGTAATGCGTCTGCCGTCCTTGATGCCGGTCGCGCACGAGGCCAGCCTGCTTCAGCGCGCCGAGATGTTTTGAGACCGCCGGCTGGGACACGCCCGACAGTGCCGTCAGGGCCCCGACCGTCTGTTCGCCCTCGCGGCACAATCGCTCGAAGATCGCCCGACGGGTGGGGTCGGCGAGCGTCCTGAACAGAAGGTCGTGAGCGGCGGCGGGCATGTAATCCATAACCTGTAAGTTATGGGTATATTCATAACCGTGGAGTTATGGATGTGTCAAGTGGGGAAGTGGTGTGGAAGCGATCCCGCAAACTCCTCTTACCTCTCCCGCTTGCTTTGCGGGAGAGGTCGGCGCGCAGCGCCGGGTGAGGGCTCTCTCCACTTGGGGGTTCTCGATTGCTGAGACACCCTCTCCCCGACCCTCCCCCGCAAGCGGGGGAGGGAGCCCACCACTTTCGCTGCTACCTACGGCCGCAGATAGAGATAGCCCTGCGACTGGAGCTCGGCCAAACGGACCACGCCGCCCTTCTCCGCGCTGACGAAGCCCGGCAAGAGATCCGTAAGCGTGACGTTCTGCGCCTTCATCGTGTTGCCGCAGGCGGCAAGCTCGACGCCATCCTTGGAGAAATCGCCGACGCGCTTGCTGATGTCAGGGTTGGCCTGCGCCGAGTGAAACGCCTTCAGCGCCGGCCCGTGGATCACCAGTGCGATCGTCACATGCTCGGGGCCGCCGACGCCCTCGATGTGGTTCTGGATGTTGCCAAGGACGAAATTGACCTTCTCGGCATCGCTCAAATGATACACCACCTTCAGCTTGTTGCCCGCGCCGGCGTCCGTCGCGGCGTTCGCGCTGGAGGCGCCAAGCGCTGCGCCCAGGCCTGAGATGGCGCTCCACAACATGTTCCGGCGGTTCATGACGATCTCCTCGATTGCGCCGGAGACATATCATTTGTGGCGGAGCGCGGCGAGTTCCTTGCGGTCGGTCACGAGCGAGGCGCATTCCTTATTGTCCGTTCGATCCAGGCGGAAAATCCCGTCGTCGGCGCCGGCGACCAGTGACAGTTCGGCATCCTCATCCGGCTTGTTGTTCTGCCAGACCCTGACCCGCGCCAGCCGCACGATCGCCGATTTGTCGTCCTTCGAGAGCGCGACGCCGATGCCGCCGCCCTCGCAGTCGACGCCGCAACCGAGGCGGATTTCGTTGCCGTCCTTGGTGAACACGGCGTGATGACAGGAGCCGCTGGAATCGAAATCGCCGGAGCGGTGACGATATCTGAAGCCGAGGCGGAAGGAGTTGTGGAGCTGCTTGTCTTCCGTGTCCATCTCCGCCGAGATCAGCAGCTTCATCGCGGCGACCTTCTGCTTCGGATGACGCGCCAGGTGCTCGGCATCGTAGCGCCGCACGAAGCAGGCATAGGCCTTGTTGCCGGGTGCGCCCGCATACATGCGCGCGTTGAAGGTCTCGGCTTCGGCCTTGCTGGCCTCACGGATATCGTCGGCCTCCTCGGCCTGAGCGGCGCCGCCGAGCGCGGCAAGGAAGACGGCAGCAACGAGAAAAGACTTCATGATGGCCTCGCGTGCAGCAACTGAGCTGTACTTTAGACGCGAACCCGGTGCGACGCGTTCATGGTTCGCACATCAATGACACGAGCATCGCAGGGCGGAGCGAGGTGATTAGTTCCACGCGGGGCGTTAGTCATCGGTGGGGTCATAAAGGTTCATTCGATGTAACGTCTTCGCCTTTCGGAACTCGACTCCTGCGATCCCCACGGACATTGCCCGATTTCGTCGATGTGATAGCCTTCACAGACGATCGCCTTTGGCAGTCGTAGGTTGGGGTCTGCCTTTGTAAGTTTGTGGAGTCCCCGCAATGGGCGAAATTCGCAACTTCAGATCCGGGAATGACGAGCCGCCTTCGCACGGGCCTATGCCTCGTCGCCTCGCGGCCATCATTGTCGGTGACATCGCTTCCTACAGCCGCCTGATGCAGGCCGACGAGGAGGGCACGCACGTCCGCGTCAAGCGGATCGAGCGGGATCTCATCCAGCCCAGCATCGTCGAGCACAATGGAAGTCTGGTGAAGACGACGGGCGACGGCTTCATCGCGATTTTCGACAGTCCGGTCGAGGCCGTCCGATGCAGCATCGTCATCCAGCAGAATCTCATCGGCCGCAACGCCTCGCTTCCGAAGGACACTCGGATCGAGTACCGGATTGGCGTCAATCTCGGTGATGTCATCGTGGAGCCGGACGACGTCTACGGCGACGGCGTCAACATCGCCACGCGCATCGAGGGCATCGCCGAGCCAGGCCAGGTCTTTATCTCCGGCGCGATCTACGAGCAGATCAAGCACAAGGTCGTGTGCGGTTACGAGTCGCTCGGGGACCGCAAGGTCAAGAACATCACCGATCCCGTGCGCGTCTATAAAGTGCTGCCGGATGCAGACGCGGTCGGCAGGACGCGGGGGCGGCGCGAGAATACTCTGATCTTTCTCCTGGGTATCACGCTGTCGGTGATTGCCGCCGGTGTGCTGTGGTATCTGCTGGCTCAGACACCGGGCAGGGTGAGCCAGCAGGCCACCGGGCCCACCGCTTCTCCCACCGCTTCGCCTGCCGCATCACCGAGCCCGCAGCCTCCGTCGCGCGAAGCAGCGCCGCAGACGCCGCAGCCTTCTCCCTCGTCGGCTTCGTCATCTCCGTCGCCCGCTCCCGCGCCGAGTCAATCGGCAAGTCAATCGGCCATTCCCGTCCGCGAACCCGAGATGGTCGCCATTCGCGGCGGCAGCTTTGCGATGGGAAGCAATGACGACCCGACCGAGCGTCCTGTCCATCAGGTGACGGTCAAGCCGTTCTCGATCGGAAAATATCCGGTCACCGTGCAGGAATGGAACGAGTGCGCTGCTGCAAAGGCGTGCGGCTTCACGGCGATCGGCAAGGACGATGCGCCGGTCAGCAATGTGAGCTGGACCGACGCGCAGCAATATGCGGCCTATCTCGCTCAGGCGACGAAGAAGACTTATCGGCTTCCGAGCGAAGCCGAATGGGAATATGCCGCGCGGGGCGGAACGCAGACCAAATATTGGTGGGGCGACAAGCTGCAGCCGGGCATGGCCGGTTGCAAGGATTGCGGTGATCTCGCGGCCGAGCAACCGATGAAGGTCGGCAGCTTCAGGCCTAATCCGTTCGGGCTCCACGACATGGGCGGCGGGGTCGATCAGTGGGTCGAGGACTGCTGGCACAAGACCTATCAGGGCGCGCCCGGTGACGGCTCGGCATGGAGCAGCGGGGAATGCAGCGCTCATGTCCTGCGCTCGGGCTCCTGGAAGAACGATTCGAGATATGTGCGGCCGTCCAACCGCGATGGCTACGACACCAACGTTCGTTATCCGACGCACGGATTCCGCGTGGCGCTCAGCCCTTGAGTGGAGGAGTTGGTTTGATGCAGATCCTTCGTTGCGTCGCGCTGGCGGCGGCGCTCGCATTGCTCCCGGGGGTGGCCTTTTCGCAGGGCAAGGCAGCGCCCAAGGACGCCAAGCTCTATTTCATCACCCCGCATGACGGGCAGAAGGTCCGCGGCGGATTCTGGGTCCGGTTCGGCTTGCGCAACATGGGAGTGACCCATGCCGGCGACGAGTATCAGAACGCCGGTCATCATCATTTGCTGATCGACGTCAACGACCCCATCGATCCCAAGGAGCCGATCCTGCAGGACAAGTCGCATCTGCATTTCGGGGCAGGGCAGACCGAAACGCTGCTCGAGCTTCCGCCCGGGACGCATACGCTCCAACTCGTGCTGGGCGATGCCAAGCACTATCCGTTCGAGCCGCCCATCGTGTCGGAGAAGATCACCATACGCGTCCGGCAGCCGGCTGCGGCGCGGTAGCGATCACCGCAGGCTGGCGTTGAACTTGTCCAGCATCGCCGAGCCCGGGCAGAGCGTGTCCGCTTCCAGCGTGTTGAGCGGCGTCTCGACCGTGTTGAGATGCTCGTGCAGATCTTCCGCGTCGGGATCGACGTAGAGCAGCCCCGTGACGATCTGTCCCTTTGCGGCGTGCTTTTGCAGGAAGGTCTGGGCGCCGAGCCGGTCATGCGGATCGTAGTCGGCATCGATCTTGCGCAGCGCGATCCTGCTGCCGTCATGCTGCTCGACCATTTGCACCGTGCCCGGTGCGTAATCCACCGCAATCGGATCGCGGCCGACCAGCACGTCGAGCCGGTTCACCGCGTCATTGTGCTCGCGAACATAGTCGAAGCTCTTGGTCGAGCCGGCGTGATTGTTGAAGGCGATGCAGGGGCTGATGACGTCGATGAACGACGCGCCCTTGTGGCGGATCGCGGCCGCGATCAGCGGCACGAGCTGGGTCTTGTCGCCGGAGAACGAGCGCGCGACGAAAGTCGCCCCCAACTGCAGCGCGATGGCGACGAGGTCGATGGCGTTGTCGGTGTTGGTGACGCCCTTCTTGGACTTCGAGCCGCGGTCGGCGGTCGCCGAGAACTGGCCCTTGGTCAGGCCGTAGACGCCGTTGTTCTCGACGATATAGGTCATGTTCACCCCGCGCCGGATCGAATGGGCGAACTGGCCGAAGCCGATCGAGGCGGAATCGCCGTCGCCGGAGACACCTAGATAGATCAGGTCGCGATTGGCGAGATTGGCGCCGGTCAGCACGCTGGGCATGCGGCCGTGCACGGAGTTGAAGCCGTGCGAATTGCCGAGGAAATAGTCCGGCGTCTTCGACGAGCAGCCGATGCCCGAGATCTTCGCAACCCGGTGCGGCTCGATCGAAAGCTCATAGCAGGCCTCGATGATCGAGGCCGTGATCGAATCGTGGCCGCAGCCGGCGCACAGCGTCGAGATCTTGCCTTCGTAGTCGCGATGGGTGTAGCCGAGCTCGTTCTTCTTCAGCCCGGGATGGTGGAATTTCGGCTTTGCGATGTAGGTCATGACCGTCTCTCTCTGCTCCCTCTCCCCGCTCTTCGCGGGGAGAGGGTCGGGGTGAGGGGCTCTTTCGACGAGCTCGACTCGTGGTGAGTCCTCCTCACCCGGATTGCTGCGCAATCCGACCTCTCCCCGCACGCGGGGAGAGGTGATTGCATCCGATGCCTGCGCCTTACCATCATGACACGGCCTTGCGGAGCGGGGTCACCTTGAGGTGATCCTGGTGGTCGCCAATGGCTTTTGCGATGAAGCGGGCGGTGATCGGCGAGCCGTCGTAGTGCACGATCGGCACCAGCCGCACCGGGTCGATGCCGTTTTCGTTGACGATGAGCTGGCGCAGCTGGCTGTCGCGGTTCTGCTCGACTACGTAGACGAAATCGTGCTCGGCGAGGAAGCTCGCCACGCTGGAGTGGAACGGGAAGGCGCGGATGCGCAGGCGATCGAGCTGATGGCCTCGTGCCTCCAACAATCCGATCGCCTCGTCCATCGCCGGCGTAGTCGAACCGAAATAGATCACGCCGTATTTGGTCGGCCGTTCCGCATTAGCCTGAAGCGGCCGCGGCACCAAATCCTGCGCGGTCTCGAACTTGCGCATCAGCCGCTGCATGTTGTCGGCGTAGACCGAGCCTTCTTCGGAGTAACGCGCATAGCGGTCGCGCGACGTGCCGCGGGTAAAATATGAGCCCTTGGTCGGATGCGTGCCGGGATAGGTTCGGTAGGGGATGCCGTCGCCGTCGACGTCGAGATAGCGGCCGAAGTCGCGGCCTTCCTCCAGCATCTCCGAAGTCATCACCTTGCCGCGGTCATATTGCTTGGCGTCGTCCCACTTCAAGGGACGGCAGAGCCGGTGGTTCATGCCGATGTCGAGGTCGAGCATCAGGAAGATGGTGGTCTGGAGCCGCTCGGCGAGATCGAAGGCCGCGGCCGCGAACTCGAACGCCTCGGCGGGATCCTCAGGGAACAGCAGCACATGCTTGGTGTCGCCATGCGAAGCATAGGCGCAGGCGATGATGTCGCATTGCTGGGTCCGGGTCGGCATGCCGGTCGAGGGACCGGCGCGCTGGATGTTCATGATCACGGCCGGGATTTCGGCGAAATATGACAGGCCGATGAACTCGGTCATCAGCGAGATGCCGGGGCCGGAGGTTGCGGTGAAGGCGCGCGCGCCGTTCCAGGAGGCGCCGATCACGATGCCGATCGAAGCGAGCTCGTCCTCGCCCTGCACGATGGCGTATTTCGCCTTGCCGGTTTCCGGATCGTGCCGGTACTTCTTGCAGTGGGCGGTGAAAGCCTCGGCAACGGACGAGGACGGCGTGATCGGATACCAGGCGCACACCGTGGCGCCGCCATAGACGGCGCCGAGCGCGGCGGCGCTGTTGCCCTCGATGAAGATGCGGTCGCCGACCTTATCGGACTTCTTCACCCGCAGCCCGGTCGGACATTTCAGGTTTTGCAGCGCCCAGTCGCGGCCGAGATGCAGCGCGTGGACGTTGGAGGACAAGAGCTTCTCCTTGCCCTTGTACTGCTCGCCGATCAGCTGCTCGATCAGCTTCGGGTCCATATCGAGCAGCGCCGAGAGCGCCCCGAGATAGATGATGTTCTTGAACAGCTGGCGCTGGCGCGGATCGGTATAGGTCGAGTTGGTGATCGCGGTCAGGGGAACGCCGATCACGGTGATGTCGTCGCGGAATTTCGTCGACGGCATCGGCTTGGTGGAATCATAGAACAGATAGCCGCCGGGCTCGATGCCTGCGACGTCCTTATCCCAGGTCTGCGGGTTCATTGCCACCATCATGTCGACGCCGCCGCGGGCGCCGAGATGGCCGTCTTCGGTCACCCGCACCTCGTACCAGGTCGGCAGCCCCTGGATGTTGGAGGGGAAGATGTTACGGGGGCTCACCGGAACGCCATGACGCAGGATCGCGCGCGCAAACATCTCGTTGGCGCTGGCCGAGCCCGATCCGTTGACGTTGGCGAAGCGGACCACGAAGTCGTTTACGCTGCTGATCGGCTTTTTGTCGGACATGCTGAACCTGCGTGAGTCATCTCGATCAAATATTTCTGCATGTCCCAGGCGCCGGTGGGACAGCGCTCGGCGCACAGCCCGCAATGCAGGCAGACGTCCTCGTCCTTGACCATCACGCGACCGGTCTTGAGGTCGCTGGACACGTAGAGATCCTGGTCCGGATGCAGCGAGGGTGCTTTCAGGCGCTGACGGAGATCGCCTTCCTCGCCGTTATCAGTGAAGGTGATGCAGTCCATCGGACAGATGTCGACGCAGGCATCGCACTCGATGCAGAGCGAGGTGGAGAACACGGTCTGGACGTCGCAGTTCAGGCAGCGCTCGGCCTCGCCGAGCGCCAGCTTGACGTCGTAGCCGAGCTCGACCTCGGTGCGGATGTCCTTCAGCGCGATCACCTTGTCGCGATGCGGCACCTTGTAGCGCTTGTCGTTGGAGATGTCGTTGTCATAGCTCCATTCGTGGATGCCCATCTTCTGCGAGGAGATGTGCACCTCCGGCAATGGACGCTCGGTGACGTCCTCGCCCGAGAGCATCTTGTGGATCGACAGCGCGGCGTCATGGCCCTGCGCCACCGCCCAGATGATGTTCTTCGGCCCGAACGCGGCGTCGCCGCCGAAGAACACTTTTGGATTGGTGGATACGAACGTCTTCGGATCGACCTTGGGCATGTGCCATTTGTCGAACTCGATGCCGCAGTCCTGCTCGATCCAGGGGAAGGCGTTCTCCTGGCCGACCGCGACCAGCACGTCATCGCATTCGATGGTTTGGTCCGGCTCGCCCGAGGGCACGAGGTTGCGTCGGCCCTTGGCGTCGTATTCGGCCTTCACTTTCTGGAAGGTGATGCCGGTGAGCTTGCCATTGTCGTGGACGAAGGCTGTGGGCACGAGGAAGTTGAGGATCGGGATGTCCTCGTGGAGCGCGTCTTCCTTCTCCCAGGCCGAGGCCTTCATTTCCTCGAAGCCGGAGCGCACGACGACCTTCACCTCTTCGCCGCCGAGCCGGCGCGCGGTACGGCAGCAATCCATCGCGGTGTTGCCGCCGCCGAGCACGATGACGCGCTTGCCGATCTTGTCGGTATGGCCGAACGAGACCGAGGACAGCCAGTCGATGCCGATATGGACGTTGGCGGCTGCTTCCTTGCGTCCGGGGATGTCGAGCTCGCGGCCGCGCGGTGCGCCGGAGCCGACGAAGATTGCGTCGTACTTCTCCGCGAGCAGCGCCTTCATGCTCTCGATGCGATGGCCGCCCTTGAAGTCGACGCCGAGACCCAGGATGTAGCCGGTCTCCTCGTCGATGACCGAATCCGGCAGGCGGAATTTCGGGATCTGCGAGCGCATCATGCCGCCGGCTTGGGCATCGGCGTCGAACACGGTGCAGTGATAGCCGAGCGGCGCGAGATCGCGGGCCACCGTCAGCGAAGCGGGACCGCCACCGACGAAGGCGACGCGCTTGCCGTTCTTGGCCGAGGGCCGCGGCAGGCGTTGGGTGATGTCGTCCTTGAAGTCGGCGGCGACGCGCTTCAGGCGGCAGATCGCGACCGGGGTCTCCTCGACGCGTCCGCGGCGGCACGCCGGCTCGCATGGACGATCGCAGGTGCGTCCCAGAATTCCGGGAAACACGTTCGATTTCCAGTTGATCATATAGGCGTCGCTGTAGCGGCCTTGGGCGATCAGTCGGATGTATTCGGGAACGGGGGTGTGCGCAGGACAGGCCCATTGGCAATCGACCACTTTGTGAAAGTAGTCGGGGGCCGCAATGTCGGTCGGTTTCATTCCTACCCTGTCCGCGCAGGCTCAAAGACCCGGCGGCCTTTTCTTGAGCTTGGCGAACGCTAACGCGCGGCGATCTGGTTTCTGAATGACGTCATTGGGTTAGCTTATTAGAACCGGTCCGAAGTACAACGGCAAATTTGGGTGATCACCGGCTTTCATGGGAGCCCAGCGCGCACATCATTAATTGCCGCGCGCAGTATGCGGCGGTGCAACATGTTGCGATGCGTCTTAGTTGCTCGCGATGTCGCTCTTCGCGAGGTCCCACATCAGGCTGTAGGTGCCGACCGACACGGGAAGCGGGAATGGCGAGGCGGCAGGGCCGGTGAAGCGCGCGGCGATCACGGCCGAGACCGCGCCGACATGCGTGCCGTCGATCAGCACGAACCAGTCGCGTGCGCCTTCGTTGCGCACTGCCGGAATGTCCGCGGTCGCGCCCGACAATTCCGGTTCGCTTTCGAGCAGATGCATGGAGATGATGCCGTCGTGCTTTTCCGGCGCCAGCCGTTCTTGCAGTGCGTCACGCCACGCGGCCGCATTGTCCGGCGTCGGTCGCAGCCGCACGAGGCCGAGCGCCGCGCCGCGTCCGGTACCGTTGCTGATCGTGATGCGGGCGACCACGCGGAGCATGTCCTTGAAATGCGCCATGCTCCGCCGCGACCATTCGGTCTGATTGGCGAGCCGCGCCCGGTAGGCGGGACTATCGAGCACGTCGAGCGTCGCGGTCGAATACAGCGAGAGATATTTGGGATTTGCGGCGTGCGCGAGATAGCGCCGCGCCTCGAGGAATCCCTCGATCGCGACGCGCTCTTCCAGATGCTCGCGATCGTACCAGCGATTGAAATCGGCTTCATCTGAAACGTCGATGTTCATCGACGTCAGCAGCATGCCTTTACCAGCGAGTGGCATTTTCTTGTCCTTCTTTACTGACCCTCATGGTGAGGAGCGCGTCTTCGCGCGTCTCGAACCATGAAGGCCCCGCTGCTGCATATCGGCCTTCATCCTTCGAGACGCGCGCGAAGGGCGCGCTCCTCAGGATGAGGGTTTTGGATCTCTAGCGCGAGATCTTCGAGGCGATATCCGCGATCGACTTCATGACCGCGTCCCGCACGCCGGTATCATAGAGCGAATGGCCGGCTTCTTCCACGATGCGAATCTCGGAACCCGGCCACGCTTTCGCTAGCCGCTGCGATGTCTCGGGAGGGCACAACAGATCATAGCGGCCCTGGACGATGATGCCGGGAATGCCGTCGAGCTTGCCGGCGTTCCGCAACAACTGGTTCTCCGTCATGAAGCTGTCGTGAATGAAATAATGCGCCTCCATGAAGGGCGTCGCCGGCAATGTGCGCCAGACGTTCAGCGACGCCAGGTCCAGCCGGGTCTTGGCCGCCTTGTGTTCCGACAAGGCGCGCTCGGTATCGTACCAGGCGCGCGATGCCGGGCCATGCACGGCCGGATCGGCATCGAGGATGCGGCGATAGTAGGCTTCCACCGGCCGCGCGCGCTCCTCGAGCGGCAGCACGCTCAGAAAATCCTCGTAGAGCGCGGGGTAGAATTGCGACAGGCGCGAGGTGAAGGCGATCTCGACTTCAGCACGCGTGCCGAGAAACGTCGCGCGGAGCGCAATCCCGGAGACGCGCGCGGGATGCGCCTGCGCATAAGCCAGCGCCAGCGTCGCGCCCCAGGAGCCGCCGACCACCATCCAGCGCGCGACCCCGAATTTCTCGCGGATTTTTTCCATGTCCGCGATCAGATGCTGCGTGGTGTTGTGCTGGCGCGATCCCTTCGGCCGGCTGCGGCCGCAGCCGCGCTGGTCGAACAGCACGGCATGGAAACGGTCGGGATCAAACAGCCGGCGGTGGTCGGGCTGGCAGCCGCTACCGGGGCCGCCATGCAGATAGACCGCGGGGATTCCGTCGGCGCGGCCGACGCTCTCGACATAGAGCTCGTGGCCGTCGCCGACGTCGAGCGTTTCGGAGGTCAGCGGCGCAAAAGGATCGGCGCGCTTGACTGAGCTGGCCGCGTCGGCGTCAGGCATCATTCCCGGATTCCAGAGTGCCACCGGCGAAATTGCGATAGACGAAGCGGTTGGTTTCGCCCTCGGCCTCGCGCTCGGCCTGCTTGAAGATGGTCTCGTGCAGTGGCGACAGCGCACAGGCCGGATCGGTGTTGGCAGCGTCACCGGTCAGCGCAAAGGCCTGGCAGCGGCAGCCGCCGAAATCGATCTCGCGGAATTCGCAACTCTTGCACGGCTCCTTCATCCAGCCGGTGCCGCGATAGCGGTTGAAGGCGTCCGAGTTCTGCCAGATCCAGGCGATCGAATGGTTGGAGCGTACCGATTCGAAGTCGAGCCCGGTGATGCTCTCGGCGGCGTGGCAGGGCAGCACCTTGCCGGCCGGCGAAATGTTGAAGAACTGCCGGCCCCAGCCGCCCATGCACTTCTTCGGCCGCAGCGCGTAATAATCGGGCACGACATAGTCGATCGTGAGCCGGCCCTTCAGTCGCTCGCGCGCCTCCTCGACGATGCGGGTGCACTCGTCGAGCTGCGCCACCGTCGGCATCAGCGCGGCGCGGTTCTTCAGCGCCCAGCCGTAATATTGGACATTGGCGACCTCGAGCCGGTCGGCGTCGAGATCGACCGACATCTGGACGATATCAGGCAGTTGATGCAGGTTCTGCCGGTGCATCACCGCGTTCACGGTGAGCGGCAGGTCCAGCTCGCGCGTCCATTTTGCCACTTCGAGCTTCTTGCGGTGCCCGCCTCTGTAACCGCCAACGCGATCGGCCAAGCCTTCTTCAACGCCCTGGAAGCTGATCTGCACGTGGCAGAGCCCGGCATCGGCCAGCTCGCTCAGCCGCTCGCGCGTCAGCAGCACGGCCGAGGTGATGAGGTTGGTGTAGAGGCCGACGTCGCTGGCATGCTTGACCAGCTCGACGAGATCCTTGCGCGCGGTCGGTTCGCCGCCGGAGAAATGCACCTGGAGCACGCCGATCTCGGCGAGCTCGCTCAGCACCTTCTTCCATTCCTCGGTGGTCAGCTCCTTGCCCGAGCGGTCGAGCTCGACCGGGTTGGAGCAATAGGGGCATTGCAGCGGGCAGCGGTGGGTGATCTCGAGCAGCACGGCGAGCGGAATGCCGAACGTCTCCGCCGTCGAGCGGCTCTTCTCCAGCACCGCGAGGCTGTCACTGGCGTCGGGCGGAATGGTGGGATTGCCGAGCACATCGCTCATGACGTCTTCTCCCGGGCCTCCGTGAGAAAGCCCTTGTCGGCGAGATCCTGCAGCATGACGATGACGTCGGCCAGGATCGCCTCGCGCGGCGCGGCGTATTTTGCCGCGAGCTGGTCGGACATGTCGCCGACATTGCGCTCGCCGTCGCAGAGCTGCAAGACCTCGACCGCGATCTCGTCCGGCGCCAGTACGCGTTCGGGCGCCAGGATCACCCAGACTTTTCGCGTCTCGTCATATTTCAGCTTGGCGTGCCGCGGCAGCACCGGCCGGCTGGTCTCGCTGACGCTGATGTTGCGCGGCCCGGCCATTGTTCCTCAGCTCGCTTTTTGGTGTTCTTGGGGCACGAATGCGCCCGGCGGAATGTGGCCCTCGACATAGGCGTGCTGGAGCGCGTCGAGCTGCACCCACAGCACGCTGGTCTTGAAGATCAGTGCGTTGCAGACCGACGCGCGTTGCTCGGGCGTGGTGGCATGCGCCTTGACATAGTCGAGCGCAAAGCCGGCATCGCGCGGCGCCTGTGCCAGCCGGCGTTTGAAGTAGCTCATGGTGTCAGGATTGACGAAGTCATAGTGCTCCAGCATGCCGGCAATGCGCTCTTCGTGCAGGTTCGGCGCGAACAATTCGGTGAGCGAGGAGGCGATTGCCTCCAGCGGCGACTTCTCGCGGCAATAGTGGACATAGGCTTCGACCGCGAAGCGCGTCGCGGGCAGGATGCCCTCGGTCGATTCCACATAAGCCGTGTCCAGCCCGAGGCCGTCGGTCAGCTTCAGCCAGCGCTCGATACCGCCTTCGGAGCCGATATCGCCGTCATGATCCTCGATGCGGTGGCGCCATTCCAGCCGCGTGGCGCGGTCGCGGAAGCGCGAGATCACCACCGCGTCCTTGATCGGGATGGTGCTCTGATAATAGTAGCGGTTCAGCGCCCAGGCCTGGACCTGACCCTTGTTCAGCTTGCCGCCGTGCAGGAGCTTATGAAACGGATGCAGGCTGTGATAGCGCGTCGCCCCGATATGGCGCAGCGCCGCCTCCAGCTCCTCGGCCGAGTTGAGCCTGATGTCCTTGCCGACCGAGAGCGCGGTCATTCCAGTCAGTGACGCGGCATTCACAGCACGATCTCCGTTCCGTCGGCGGGTATCTGCCAGCCCGCCGCTTCAGCGGCCTTGCGCTCGGGGGAAGCGGGCAGCAGCGCCGGGTTCGAGTTATTGATATGCAGAAATATCTTCCTGTCGAGTGTGAGGTCGGCGAGCCGCGCGATGGCGCCGTGGTCGCCGGACATCGCGACATGGCCCATGCTCTTGCCGGTCTTGTGGCTAAGCCCAGCCTTGATCATCTCGTCGTCCTGCCACACCGTGCCGTCGAAGAACACCAGCGCAGCGCCGTCGATCTCGGCCTTGAGCGCGTCGGTGACCTCGGCGCAGGCGGCGATGAAGTAGAAGCATTTGCCGGTCGCTTTGTCGGTGATCTTCAGCCCCAGCGTATCGCCCTCGCCGGTGTCGCCGCCCGGATGCGCCTTGCCTTCCAGGTACCAGGCCGATTTGCCCGAAACGGCGAAGGGCAGCACCTCAAGTCCTGAGCGCGCCCCGTCCGGCAGCCGCGGCTCGAACGGCTCGTTGATGCCGACCGGCTGGCGCTGCACGTTCTTCTCGTTCAGCACGTTGAAGATGCTGTTGGCCTTCAGGATCGCCAGCACCTTCTCATGCGCATAGACCGTGAAGGGCGAGCCCTCGCGCATCGACAGCAGGCCTGCCACCGCGTCCACTTCGCTGTTGGTCAGGATCACGCCTGCGATCGGCGTATGGCGCAGCGCGCCTGCCTTCGGATGCAGCTGTGGCGTCGCATTCAATTGCTGGCGGAGGTCGGGGGAGGCGTTGATCAAGAACCAGTGCTCGCCGTCGCCAGTGAAGGCGACCGAGGCTTGGGTCCGTTGCAGCTCTTGGCCGTTATCACGGGCCGTCCGGCAGCCCTCGCAGCCGCAATTCCATTGCGGCACTCCGCCGCCGGCTGCGGAGCCCAGGACGACGACGCGAAGCATGATCCGTCTCCTGGAGGCAATGTCGCGAGGTGGACCTCACGCCAACACAAATCCTGTCTTCCGGACATGCATCGTGACCGAAAGATCCACCTGCGCAGAACGCGAACTCACCAACCGCTTACTTGCGGGTAGCGCTCACATACATGTTGATTTCCATGCCACAGGGCACTTCGACGATCTTCGGGGCTTTCCAGGCCATTTCGGCTCTCCATTTTCGAGATTTCGGACGTATCCGCCCGGGGCTAAGTTACTGCGAGCACAAAAGTTCGCCAGTGAAATTTTCCCGAGGACGGGCATATTGCGCCGCGAAAAAAGCGTGGGGAACAGTACTTTCTGGTGATGCGGCCCTGCGCTCGGCGCATTCGGTCGCGAACCCTGTCCTGATAAAGCAGTTGTGAGTGCAGTGCAGCTTTCAATCCGGTACAGGCGACCCAACTGGAACTTCGTGATGCCCAGATATTTCTTCAACACGCGTATCGGCAACGAACTGATCGTGGATCCTGAGGGAGAGGATCTGCGCAATCCCGACCGTGCCTGGGAGGTTGCCCGCCAGATGATTCTGGAGGTGCTGAGATCGGAAGGCACCCAGCCGGCCCTGCTTGAGGCCGTGATCGAAGTTACCGACCGCGAAGGCGAGATCGTGCTCGAATTCCCCTTCACCGAGGCATTGCTGGACATCCCGGACCAGTCTGCCACCCGGCATTAGTGGTCCGCCGCTCTTTCCCCGTCATTGCGAGGAGCCCTTGAAGCAATCCAGACTGCTTCCGCGGAGGCACTCTGGATTGCTTCGCTTCGCTCGCAATGACGGCGAATGAGGCGTCACCCGGCTCTCGCCCTTCGCCCCTGCGAAATCCGCATGGCTTTGCCGCGTTCCCGGGGCTAAAAGACGCCGGTTAAACGGAGCAAGCCATGCAAGATCTCTGGCGCCTGTCGGCCGCCGACCTCGCCACCCTCGTCAAAACCAAAAAGGTCTCCGCCAGGGAGGCCGCGCAGGCCGGCCTCGCCCGGCTCGACGCCGTCAATCCCCAGCTCAACGCCGTGATCGACCACCGGCCCGAGGACGTGCTCAAGCAGGCCGACGCCGTCGATGCCGCCATCGCCAGGGGCGAGGACCCAGGCCCGCTCGCCGGCGTGCCCGTCACCATCAAGGCCAATGTCGACCAGGAGGGCTTTGCCACCACCAACGGCCTCAAGCTCCAGCGCGACCTGATCGCGCGCGAGGACAATCCGGTGGTCGCCAATTTCCGCAAAGCCGGCGCCGTTCTGCTTGGGCGCACCAATTGCCCGGCCTTCTCCTATCGCTGGTTCACCACCAATCTGGTCCACGGCGACACCAAGAACCCCCGCGATGCCTCGCTCACGCCGGGCGGCTCGTCCGGCGGCGCCGGTTCGGCGGTCGCGGCCGGCATCGGCCATATCGCCCATGGCACCGACATTGCGGGCTCGATCCGCTATCCCGCCTATGCCTGCGGCGTGCATGGCCTGCGCCCGACGCTCGGCCGCATCCCCGCCTTCAATCCGGCCCTGCCGGAGCGTCCGATCGGGCCGCAGATCATGGCGGTGTCGGGGCCGCTGGCGCGCACCGTCAACGACATCAGGATTTCGCTCGCGGCCATGTCGGCCCGCGACATCCGCGATCCCTGGTTCGTGCCCGCGCCGCTGGAAGGCCCCGCGCGGCCGAAGCGCGCCGCGCTGTGTCTCAATCCGGACGGCCTTGCGACCACACCGGAGGTGAAGGCAGCCGTGACCGATGCCGGCAAGCGCCTGGAGCGTGCGGGCTGGACGGTCGATGTGATCGAGAACACGCCGCCGATGCGCGAAGCGGTCGAGTGGCAGATCAAGCTCTGGCTCGGCGACGGCTATGAGGCGCAGCTCGAGATGGCCGAGCGTGAGGGTGATCCCGGCGCGCTGGCGTGCCTGCGCGGCAACCGCGCCAGGGTCACGCCGATGGACCAGGCGAATTACGCCAAGGCATTGACCCGCCGCGCCACGCTGACCCGTGACTGGATGCTGTTCTTCGAGACCTATGCCGTGCTGCTGACACCGGTCTCCGGCGAGCTGCCGTTCCCGGATCATCTCGACCGCAAGGACGAGGAATCCTTTAAGCGGGTCTGGGAAGCGCAACTGCCGCAGATCGCCACTCCCTTCATGGGCCTGCCGGGCCTCGTGGTCTCCACCGGCCTCGTCGGCAAGGCGCCGGTCGGCGTGCACATCGTGTCCGGCCGCTATCGCGAGGATCTCTGTCTGCTCGCAGGCGAGGCGATCGAGGCGGGCGGCGTGCCGCCGTCGCCAATCGATCCCGTGGGTTAGCGATGTCCGTGATCTACGACTTCAAGGCCAACTCGCTTCTCGGCGAAGAAGTGCCCATGCGCCGCTTCGAGGGGCAGGTGCTGCTGATCGTCAACACCGCGAGCAAATGCGGCTTCACGCCGCAATATCGCGGGCTGGAGGATCTGCATCGCGATCTCAATCCGCGCGGCTTCTCGGTGCTCGGCTTTCCCTGCAACCAGTTCGGTGCGCAGGAGCCTGGGCCGGCGAGCGAGATCCAGGCGTTCTGCTCGACCAACTACGACGTCACCTTTCCCCTGTTCGAGAAGATCGACGTCAACGGCAGCAATGCGCATCCGTTGTATAAGTACCTGAAACGCCAGCAATCCGGCCTGCTGGGCGCCTCCATCAAATGGAATTTCACCAAATTCCTGGTGGATCGCGCCGGCAAGGTGGTTTCGCGCTATGCGCCGACCGCGCGGCCCGAAGGATTACGGCAGCAAATCGAGACCCTGTTATGAGCGAGACAATCATGAGCGACGAATTTCCGGACCGCCTCTCGGTCGATCCGAGCAGCCCCTATTACAACGCGGACATTTTGGCGCGCGACGTCGGCATCCGCTTCAAGGGCGTCGAGAAGACCAATGTCGAGGAGTACTGCATCAGCGAAGGCTGGGTCCGCGTCACCGCCGGCAACGCCAAGGACCGCCACGGCAATCCGCTGACGATCAAGGTGCACGGCCCGGTCGAGCCGTATTTCAGGGATAAGAAGTAAGTACTGGCACTGCGAGGAGCGAGCTCAACTCTTAGTCCCTCATCCTGAGGAGCGCGGAACGCGCGTCTCGAAGGATGAAGGCCCGGCCAGTGGCCTCGCCCTTCGAGACGCCTGCTTCGCAGGCTCCTCAGGGTGAGGGTCTGCCGGATAGCTTCGTTCGCAATGACGAAAGTGAAAGGCCAAACCCATGTCCGTCCGCATCGTCGACGTCCGCGAGATCACGAAACCGATCTCTTCGCCGATCCGCAACGCCTATATCGATTTCACCAAGATGACGACGAGCCTGGTTGCGGTCGTCACCGACGTCGTGCGCGACGGCAAGCGCGTCGTCGGCTACGGCTTCAACTCCAACGGCCGCTACGGGCAGGGCGGCCTGATCCGCGAGCGCTTTGCCTCGCGCATCCTGGAGGCCGATCCGAAATCGCTGCTGAATGCGGCCGGCGACAATCTCGACCCCGACAAGGTCTGGGGTGCGATGATGACCAACGAGAAGCCGGGCGGCCACGGCGAGCGCTCCGTCGCGGTCGGCACCATCGACATGGCGGTGTGGGATGCCGTGGCGAAGATCGCAGGGAAACCGCTTTTCCGCCTGCTGGCTGAGCGTCACGGCGTCAAAGCCAATCCGCGCGTGTTCGTCTACGCCGCCGGCGGCTATTATTATCCGGGCAAGGACCTCTCGATGCTGCGCGGCGAGATGCGCGGCTATCTCGATCGCGGCTACAACGTCGTGAAGATGAAGATCGGCGGCGCCGATATCGAGGACGATCGCACCCGCATCGAGGCGGTGCTGAAAGAGATCGGCAACGACGCGCAGCTCGCCGTCGATGCCAACGGCCGCTTCGATCTCGAGACCGGAATCGCCTACGCCAAGATGCTGCGGGATTATCCCTTGTTCTGGTACGAGGAAGTCGGCGACCCCCTCGACTACGCGCTGCAGGCAGCCCTCGCCGAATTCTATCCGGGACCGATGGCGACCGGCGAAAACCTGTTCAGTCACCAGGACGCCCGCAATTTGATCCGCTACGGCGGCATGCGCCCGGACCGCGACTGGCTGCAATTCGATTGCGCGCTGTCCTACGGCCTATGCGAATACCAGCGCACCCTTGAAGTGTTGAAAACCCATGGCTGGTCGCCGAGCCGCTGCATCCCGCACGGCGGTCACCAGATGTCGCTCAACATCGCAGCCGGCTTAGGCCTCGGCGGCAACGAGAGCTACCCCGATTTGTTCCAGCCCTACGGCGGCTTCCCCGACGGCGTCCGCGTCGAGAACGGCCACATCACCATGCCCGATCTCCCGGGCATCGGCTTCGAAGGCAAATCGGATCTCTACAAGGAGATGAAGGCGCTGGCGGAGTAGCGCAACGCGAGGGGCGCGACGGCCGCGCCACACACTCCGTCATTGCGAGCGCAGCGAAGCAATCCAGAGTGTTTCCACGGGAGCAGTCTGGATTGCTTCGTCGCAAGGGCTCCTCGCAATGACGGTGGCGAGAGGGGAGCGCTTCGACGGGCGCTTCGGCTGCTGCGGGCGAATTGCTGGGATTGCGCGAGGTGTCGCCACAATCTCCGTCATTGCGAGCGCAGCGAAACAATCCAGAATCTTTCCGCGGAGGCAGTCTGGATTGCTTCGTCGCAGAGCTCCTCGCAATGTCGGCGGAGAGAGCGTCGTCGGCTGGGTTCGCCTTGACGATGTGCCGTGAGCCGAATGTCGCTACGACAGCCGCATGTCCAGCAGCCGCCGCCCTTCGCCCTTCAGCAGCTTCTTCACCGCGCTCGAGGCCACCACCTCGCCGTCATTCGCATAAGCTTCGTGGTTCTTCTCGATGTCGTCGAGGCGGTAGAGATAGTTGACCATCACGCCGGCGGACTCGCGCACGCCCTTGGGCGAGAGATCGCCTAACCAATTGATGCGCTCGAGGCGGGCGCCGTTGCCGAGATGGAAGCGCGCGACGGAATCGATCAGCTTGCCTTTCGGCGTGCGTGCCTTGAGGAAGTAGTGCGCCGCAAGGGGTTCGATCACGCCACGTAGCAGTGTCGTGGTCTCGGGGTTCTCGAACCATTTGGGATCGTCGAGGCGCTTCAGGATCTCGCGGTCCTCGTCCGACAGCGGCAAATCCTTGTCCTGCTTCACCCATGGCATGAAGCCCGGCACCGGCGACAGCGTCACGAAATTGTCGAGCTTGGGCAATTCGCGGCGCAGCTCCTCCACCACCTGCTTGATCAGGAAGCTGCCGAAAGAGATGCCGCCGAGACCGCGCTGGGTGTTGGAGATCGAGTAGAACACGGCGGTGCGGGCGCGCTCGATCGGGACGGAGGGGCGGTCGACCGCGAGCAGCGGCGCGATCGCGCCGGGGATCGTCTCCGTCAGCGCCACCTCGACGAAGATCAGGGGCTCGTCGACCATCGCGGGATGGAAGAAGGCGTAGCAGCGACGGTCGACCGGATCGATGCGGCGGCGCAGATCGTCCCAGTCGCTGATCTCGTGTACGGCTTCATAACGGATGATCTTTTCGAGGATGTTGGCCGGGGTCGACCAGTCGATCCTGCGCAGCACGAGAAACCCCCTGTTGAACCATGACGAGAGAAGATGCGAAACGTCGCGATCGAGTGCGGCGAGATCGGCGTGCCCGTTCATCATGTCGAGCAGGTCGGCGCGCATCTTGACGAGATCGCCGGTGCCGCCGGGCGCGCGGTTGAGGCGGCGGATCAGCTCCTGACGGCGCGGCTCGGAGGCGAAGTGCAAGGCGCTGGCATCCTCGTCGGCCGGCTTGGCGCGCCATGTCTCGATCGCCTTGGACAGGCGTTCCCGATCCGGACCGAAATCGCGCACCAGTGCTTCGAAAAAGGCGCGACGTCCCGCCGCATCCAGGTCCTGGTAGATGTCGAGCACCTCACGCGCCATGGCGGTGCCCGACGCTTCGCCCCGACCCGACAGCAGCGCGCCGCAGAGCTCGATCAATCCATCGGCGTCCGGCTTGGTGTCGGCAGAATCCCCGCGGCGAAGCAGCGTGCGGCCACGCTCGGAGATGGTGGTGAGCAGGTCGGAGAAGAAAGCGTTGGCCATCGGGGCTTTCGTGTCAGGTTTGTGCGGTGCGGGAATCTTACACGGGATTTGGGCGGAAGCCGATCACAATCAAGCGGGGGATTTTGGCAAGTTTAGCGGGGGCGGGCGGTTCGAAAACCCAAAGAAAGCTGTCATGCCCCGGCTTGACCGGGGCATCCAGTACGCCGCGGCTTTTCGGTTCTAGCCGCGCCGTCCCAGAGTACTGGATCGCCCGGTCAAGTGTTTAGACCGGACAGA
>NZ_VSST01000010.1 GCF_019402665.1 Bradyrhizobium canariense | reverse complement strand
CACCGCGCAGGTATAATGGAGTCGCTCGTCTAGGCCGACGACCGCCTTGGAACAGCCCAGCCGTTCGAGCTTTTCCATCAACTGCGGCAGCGCGCTTTCGGACGACGACGTTCGGAGCACGATCAGCAGCTCATCCTTGATGCAGACGATGAACTTTAGGATAGAAAAGCCGACCAGGCGCGCGATCAGGCCAAGCACAATGATCACGAAGAGCCCGGCTGTCACGTAGAAGAGCGCAAACAATCCGATGAGTTTACCGAGCGCGGAGGTCCGAATTCGCCGATCGTGTAGGCCATGGCCCCGAACGCCCCGATCGGCGCTGCCTTCATTATGATCCTAATGACACCAAACACCGCGTGCGCAGCATCGTCAACCAGACCGCGCATCCTCTCACCCCACTCGCCGAGCGCCATCAGCGAGAACCCGAATAGGATGGCAAACAGCAAGGCCTTGGCCATGCCGTGAAGGCCGAGCGCGTGAAGTTGATCGAGAGTCGGATGCGCGAGCAAGGCATGATCTCCTAATTGTAGTAGCGCGGTCCGGGGATGTTGGGATGGAGGATCGGCGGATCGTCCGCGGTGCGCTTGGGTGAAGGACGCCGCTCGAGATTGTTGGCGAGGATCGATTTGACCGAGCCGTAGGTGCGCGCGCCGATGTCGATCGCCCGCATGGCAGCCGCATCAAGCCGCTCCTGCCCGTAGGATCGGGCGAGCCGGATGATGCCGAGGCAGGCGCGGAAGCCCTGCTCCGGGTGTGCGCGCTCATCGAGGATCAGGTCGCATAGCGCCGCGGTGGCTGGCCCGATCGTGGTGGCGTCCTTGCGGATGCCGCTCGATGGTCCAGCCGGCGTAGCGCCGATGACTGGACGCCATGTGCTCCGGCACGGTCGTGTGCTTGTGGTTGCCGCTCATGCGCTGATGCGCTGCGATCCACTCGCCCTTGTGGAAAATCTCGACGGTGCGGGCAGTGAAGCGCACCTCGACTTCGGCGCGGACGAAGCGATGCGGGACGCTGTAGTAATGCGCCTCGACCTCGACGTGATAGTTGATGCTGACCCGGCAGATCCGCCACTCGGCGAACACGTAAGGGCTCTCCGGCAAGGCCTTCAGCGCCGGCCGGTCGATCTCCTGCAATAGCTTGCGGCGGGTGACGCCGAGCCGCCGGATCGGCCGCTCCTCGTTGAGCCGGGTCAGCAACTCGGCGGTCGCCGCGTTGACCTCGGCCAGGCTGTAGAATGTGCGGTGGCGCAGCCGCCCGAGCAGCCAGCGCTCGACCATGAGGACCGCCTGCTCGACCTTGGCCTTGTCCCGTAGCCGTCGAGGCCTCGCCGGCACAATGGCGATACCGTAATGCGCCGCCATGTCGGCGTACCTGCGGTTGATCTGCGGATCGTAGAGGCAGGCCTTGATCACCGCCACCTTGGTATGTCCGGCATCAGCAGCGCCGGCACGCCGACGATCGCCTCGAAGACACCGAAGTGGCCGCTGATCCAGTCGGCGAGCCCCTGCTCCAGGTCGCCTGCGCGTAGGTGAAGCTGGATGCGCCGAGCACCGCGACGAAGATCTGCGCAGCGCGCCGCTCGCCGGTGCGCCGGTCGATCACCACCGGCACGCCGTCGCCCGCATTGCCGACGAACAGCTTGTCGCCGGCCGCATGCGACTGGCGCATCGTCACCGACAGGCGGCCTTCCCAGGCGCGGTAGAGTTCGCAGAACCGCGAATAGCGATACCCGTCGGGCTCGCTCGCGATGTACTCCTCCCACAGCATCGACAGTGTCACGTGCTTGCGCTTGAGCTCGCGATGCACCGCCGCCCAGTCCGGCTCCGCCTGCCGGCGATGGCCCCGCCGCGTGCCGGAACCGGCACCGGCGCTGGCGAACAGCCGGGGCCTCCAGCACAGCGTCGGTGACGTGATCGGGCAACGGCCAGGTCAGCCCCGCCGCCTCGAACCGACGGATCGTCAACCGCACCGTTGAAGGCGCCGTTCCCACCCGCCGCGCAATCTCGCGGGTCGGCATCCCGGCCGACTTCAATCTGATCACATCGCGCACATGGCGCATCGCAAACCTGTCCGTTGGCATCCAGGTCCCCCTTCGCAAAGCCGAAAGGCGGGACCGTATCGGAGCCAGAAGAGGCCTCGTCACCCCCGGGCGACATCATCCCGGAATGGTGGGCGACATCAAATCCGAATGGTGGGCGAGATCATTCCGGAATGCTGGGCGACATCGAGCGGAATCAGCATCCAGATCACCCCACTAACAAAGTCGCCGACCTACTGCCGCGGAATTGGATGGCGAACCGACAGTCCAAGGGCACCGTGACTGCCTGAGCGATCCTCAGCGGGATCGATGTACCTGGGGTGCTGGCCGGGTGCATATGAATGAATGATTTTTTGAAGCTGATCAATCGAGCCACGCGGGCGGAAAGCCGACTTATAACGAGAAAGGCCTCCGGCGGGCATGCCGGAGGCCTCCTTGGAGGTCAGTATAGAGCCAGTTCTTTGCTCCTTTCGCTACAACAGAGACGACTTAGAAATTGCGCTGAGCGCGGAGCAGCAGCACCAAGCTGTTCTGGTCCTTCAGCTCATAGACCGCAGCAGGCTTTGCGAGGCCCGACTGAAGCGGAAGGGTCACCGTGCTTCCGCTCGCATACTTCTGGTCGAGCATCATATACGCAAGCTCTCCCGTGAAGGTCAGGTTCTTGACTGGAGTCCAAGACGTCTTCGTGCCAACCACTGCGTAGTTGAAGTCGGGGTTGCACCCGCCAACACCGCTCGAGAGCGCTAGATTTGCGACGAAGGCACCGCAGATATATCCCTTGGCCGTGCCATTATACCGAACGGCAGCCCACGCGCCAAAGACGGACGTGTTCCAATAGGGATCCCAGTTGTGGGTGTAGCCGCCGTTGAAGCCATATGTCGTGGTCAACTGCTGGCCGGCACCGGTGACGAAGACCGAGTCAGACACACCAGCTAAACCCAAGCTCTGGTAAGCACCGGATACGCTCGTACCTCCGTACATCGCGTAGGTCGTCGTCATAAAGTCCTGGAAGTTATATCGGCTTGCGCCATTCGTATACACGCCCGTCAAATTGATCGTGTCACCTGCGCCTGTCGGGAGGTTCTTGATCGACAAGGCCAGCTGTCCAGCCCAACCCCACTTGTCATCAGGATGCCCCGTGGGCTCGGACGCCCCGTAATACGCAGCATGGTTATCGTGCGCAGCGAATGATGCCTGAAAGAGACCCCAAGCCTGATCAACACGAACCCGGGCAACAAGGTCTGGAGCCCGCGACCCACCGATGTCGTTGGCACCATACGCGCCAGTGGCGAGACCAGAGACGGTGGCGCCGCTTACATTCCAGATGTTGGTTGTGTAATTCTGGACCTGATCCTGAGCAGAGAACGAAGCCGTGACGCCCTGACCAAAATCGGCAGTATACGTAACCTGGTTCACAGGATCCCACCCGCCGCTGCCCGGCAGCTCCAAGATGTTTGCGGGGTATTCGGCCCATGGCGTCCTAAATTGCGACTCCGCCTTGCCGAACGTGAACCCGGAATACTGAATGAAAGCGTAGTAGACGCCAAGAGAACCACCGGCGACCTGAGAACCGGTCGACGACGTATAAGTCGTCGCGCCGTTCACGCCGGTTGTGCCAGCTCCGGTGTAGGTACCACTGGTCCAGGTATATACCAGCTCAGCGAAAGTCCGAACCACGCCATACTCGGTGGCCGTACGCGTATCAATTTGCAGATCTTGACGAGCCCGTGTTGTGTAGTAGTTGCTGAGCCGGTTCTGCGCGCCAGCCAAACCACTGCTGGCAGCGTCGAAGTCTGTATTGGTCGCCAGCATGGTATCCGCGCGCAGATACCCCCCTAGCTTGATGCACGTGTCAGTGCCGGGAATGTAATAAAAGCCGGCACCGTAGAGTGAGCAGATCTTTACGTATTCGATCGCCTTGGCCTTGACGGGGAGATCGGCAGCGTGCGCTCCGACCCCCACGAACATTGCCGCTGACCAAAGGATAGTACCCTTCATGATTTTCATCGATGACCCTCCAAGTTGGAAACCGCGTTTCCGTCCTTCAAACATCCGCTCTGCCACCCTCGCCCCACGGCAGGTGCCTGACGGAACGACTTCGAGGACCCCCTCGCTGTCGAAGTCATCTTTAGTTTCTCTGATGAATTGCTGCAATTAATTAATTTCGAGTGGCATTAGATTGGAAGAAAGTGTTGCAGTTGAGCAACGAAGCACCTGACTTCTCGGCGAATTGGGATAATACCTGGAACCGCGGGCAGCCGCAGATGCAAAAAAAGAGCCCCCAAGGGGCATCTCGGGGGGTTCCACTTGGAGATTTGAGCAACACCATTCGTAAAGTTCCTGAACGATCCTTCAAACAATACACCCAATTAATTGTTTACGTCAATTGATATCCTACATGCCGCCTATGTTCTATGCGCGCTGTTTCAGGCAACTTGCGATGGATAAGATTTCCTACCGTCCCCTGAGTCGTCCGCGGCGCCTCTTTCCTCACGACAACGAGCAAGTGCGAAAGCTAACATGGCCGAGAAAGAACAATTGGATCGAGCCGTTAGGGATCTGATCTGGAACATCGTTGAGATCCATTCTCAGCTCGAGGAGATACACAAGAGTTGGGCGGAAATGTTAGGAATAAGCGAACCCCAATGGCTGATCCTTATGGCCATTGACGAACTCGACGATGGTCGCGGCGTCTCCGGAATTGCGGTCGCAAACAAGCTGCGGATCCATCCCGCCTTCGTAACAAATCAAACGAAGAAGCTCGAACAGATGGAGCTCCTCGCCCGAGTGATATCGCCCGACGACGCGAGATTCCTGCAGATATCGCTGACTCAAAAGGCTCGAACGGAAATGGCGAAGCTGTCACACAAGAGACAGGCGCTCAATTCGACAATGCTTGCCGGTGTGGACGAAGAGTCTTTGGACTACCTCAATAAACGACTAACCTCGATTGCCAAGAATAGCCGGCTTGCACATCAAAAACTAAATCTGGGGCTATTGTAGTTGGGCCATTCGATCGATGCCGGACCGCACTCTTGACGATCTCGGTACCGCTCGCCCAGAAGTACACATTACCGCACGGTATTACCTGCAGGAATGTGTAGCTTCAGATCGCCTCTTGCGCAAAATTCACCAACACTTCTGAGGCGGATGTTCTGCGCAATTAGAAAAACTGCGTATTTCGCTAAAACAAAGCAGAATTTCAGCGGCGCGTGCCCATAGATCAGGGAGCGTCAGCTTTGATGAGCGTTAAACTCTAGAGTCGACGTAAGCGGAAGCTGAAGGCTGCCAGTCAACCTTGACTGGCCGGCTTCAGGACTGTCCATTGCTCAAGGTCGTGTGGGTGATCTTGAGGTCATGATCCGCAAAGGGATGAAGCCGATGCTGTGCGCTGCTTGGCCTGAAGTGACGGACAACCTTGAGTCCACAAGGCGAAATGCCGCGCTATTCCTAGATAGCTTCTCTGGACACTACGAGGCGACCAGCCGGCGGCACTTCGTCGCAAGATGGACGAACATTGGAGATGCTCACTGCCTGTTCGGAGACCTGAATGTCGAACGGGGCGCTCTCGACGCGGCGGCGGAGGCTTGGCTTTGCGCACTTACGCATTTGAAGTAGCCAGGCGGCTGGTTGATGAAGACGATCCACAAACGGGAGACGTTTTGGCCAAACTGGAAGCTGGCATCAGCAATTACGGATCTCTAGAGCACAGGGTGCGGCAGGTCGAAATCGCGTCTTGGGATGAACGCAAGCTGCCCGCTTACTACGTGTCCGCCGGCGGGCCCGACCTATGTACCCCAGCAGTTGTTTGCATAAGCAGGGAAGACGAAACGGGAGCGACGCTGCTTGGACGAATCCTGCCCGTGATAGCGGGCCGAGGCATGGCGGCTCTCGTTATCAGCTACGACGACTTTTCGGGTGATCGGCTTGGACAATCAGAAATTTTGTCTTCTTGCTTGGACTATTTGTCTGCCCAGCCGGGAGTTGATACGTCTCGATTTGGGATCTATGGTGAAGGGCTGTCGGCCGCCTTAGCTACAGATTCCGCGCTAGCTGATCGCCGCATTGCGGCGGCGGTTTGCGACGGCGGATTATGGAATTGGGCTCGCACTCAGGCATCCATCTCATGGATGACGGGAACCTCTCACCTGCTGGATGATCAGTTAGCTTCAGCGCATCGCTCGCGATTGGCGCGACGATTGAAATGCCCGATTCTCGTAATTGCGGGTGGACGCAGCATCGTCAGCGTCGCGGAAGGCATCAAATTAGAATCCGACTGCACGGCGGCGCGCATCGATCTCAAGCTGTTAATGTCGCGGCTGGCACCGATTTCAGACGGTGAGTTCGAGAATTTTGCGGCCTGCGACGAGGACATTTTCGGCTGGCTAGAGCAGAAGCTGGCGCACACTTCAGTGTTATAAGCCGTTGCCCGTTGCTTCGAAGACATCGCCAAACCCGAATGCACCACCGCAAGAGATCTGGACTTTGGGGTGCCTGTAAGCCATTCGAGGATCACCGGCTTGTCCCAGGAAACGCGGGGCCTTCTTGGGAGAATTCTGCTCAGATTCCGTTATTCCACCACGATCTCTCGGCATTCTCCTCCTCGAACGCGGCCTTCCACCCGGCGCCACGCCGCCGGCCCCAGCGTCCGGTTCGATGCTCAATCCGGCGACGTTCGGAAATTACAGCAGGCAAATTTATAGAGTGAGATGACGTTGCGTCTGAGGCCCACGCCAAAGGCGCCGCCCAAGATTGCCAATGGCCTGAACGAAGATGTGTCGACACCGTCGTCGTAGCAGGTGACCTGATCGTTGCATCGTTGCATCTCAGGTCGAGGGAGCTGAACATTCGCGCTGGCGGACGTGCGGCTCCGCCCATCGCCGAGCTCGGCGACAGGAAACGCACGGGCGTAGCGCTTCAACTGGTATGCCTCGAGGCGATGTCTGCGTCAGGGTCAGCCGCAAATTGCGGAAGAATGGAGATCGTGTCGCTTGACAGCTCTTCTTTAAGTTCACAACTCGGTTGACCAACGTTGCCAGGCCGGTCAACAGCTCCGGTTGGCGCGGCAAGCTGGCAAGCTTGCCCGGCCGATCGAACCAATCCTTGTGAGGGCGGCGGGGGCGCCATGCGCTTCGAGCAGGCTGATCGCTATCTTCGTGATGTCGCTTGAGGAGAGCGCCAGCAGTCAGTCGACGGTTTCGAGAAGGATCGGCGTTGAGATCTGCGCGTCAATGCATTCAGACGCAATCCTCGCCAAATGGGCGCTTGCGCCGCGCGCGGAAGATAAGTCGCTACGAATTCACCCGATAATCACGATCGGCCGCGGATCAACCACGGGCGGCAATGTCTGGCTGATCCGTGACGTGCCGCCGAACAGCTTGGTGACGCCGCGCGGGAACTTCCGGGCAGCGCCTGACCGACTTCGCAGAAAGCTCCAGGTCGCTTTGCGTTGCACCGCACATCGGGCATCCCTTTGAGTTCGCGATCTTCCTGACCCTCTTCGCCGCGCGCTTGAGAGCCGAGTCTATTGCTGCGGCAAACGCGAGCACCCCACTCTCGCACTTCTTGGTGTCCTGGCCCCATCGTCGGAAGTCCTTCCATCCCATTCTCCGTCGCTTGTTCTTCGCGAAATGAAAATTCTGCTTGCTGCGCGCCGAGCTCCGTGTACAACTTGGATACTTAACAAGATTGGATGAGCACCCAAAAATGCTGTTGGAAGGTCGTCGAGAGGAAAAATGGGTCGTCGGTGTAGACGTTGGAGGAACGTTTACGGATTTCTCGGCGCGTGGACTTTCCAGTGGGCAGGTCCTGATACACAAGCGTCCTTCGACGCCGGACGATCCATCACGCGCTGTCCTTACCGGTCTTCGCGAGTTGACTGACAAATACCGTATCGATCCGGGCTCTATTGAACGTTTTGCGCATGGAACGACGGTAGCAACGAATGCCCTTCTGCAGCGGAAGGGCGCCAAGGTAGCTGTCATCACGACCAAAGGATTTCGCGATCTTCTCGAGATTGGTCGCCAGGTTCGCCCACACATCTATGATCTTCAGCTTGATGCTCCCCAGCCGCTTGCGGCGCGCCAATACCGGTTCGAGATCGACGAGCGCATCGGCCCGACTGGCGAGATCGTTAGGCCATTGTCGGACGCTGCGATCGAGGATCTCATTGGCAAGCTGCGCCGAGCACCGGAGATCGAGGGGCTGGCGGTCTGCCTCTTGTTCGCGTTCTTGAATCCCGCTCATGAGAATCGCATCGCTTCCGCCCTGCGAGAGGGTTTTCCTGGCAAGTTCGTCTCTGTCTCGAGCGAGGTTCAGCCGGAATTTCGTGAATTCGAGCGCTTTTCGACGACGCTGATCAACGCCTTTCTACAGCCCGAAGTCAGCCGCTACATGGATCGGCTCAAGGCCGAGGTAGCGAAGGTCGCCCCGAATGCCGCGTTCGGGATATTCCAGTCCAGTGGTGGACTGATGTCGGTTGATCGCGCCTCGCAATTCCCGGTTCGCACCGCGCTGTCCGGACCTGCCGCTGGCGCAGTCGGCGCTGCCGGAGCCGGCGTGATGTCCGAGATCGCTGATATTATTACGCTCGATATCGGCGGAACGAGCACCGACGTCTGCCTGATCCAGGGCGGTAAGACTGACATCGCCAGCATGCGAGATATTTCCGGTTTTCGCATTCGACTGCCGATGGTCGATATCCATACGGTCGGGGCAGGGGGCGGTTCCATCGCACAATTAGGCGCAGAGGGGTTGATGAAAGTAGGCCCTCAAAGCGCTGGCGCGGTGCCCGGGCCGGCCTGTTATCGCCGTGGCGGAACCTTGCCGACAGTTTCCGACGCGAACGTAATCCTCGGCCGGCTTCCAATGACCCTGACTGGCGGCGAAATGACTATTGATCGCGATCTTGCGGTGAAAGCCGTCGAGCCGCTTGCCGCCGGCCTTGGCCTGAGTGTCGAACGCACAGCACTCGGCATCGTTGGGATCGTGACATCGAACATGGTGCGCGCGATCCGCGTCGTCACCATCGAGAAGGGTTATGACCCTCGCAAGTTCACATTAATGCCGTTTGGCGGCGCCGGCGGGTTGCACGCCGCTGATGTCGCTCGCTCACTTGGCATCTCGAGGATCATCGTGCCGCACGCGCCCGGCATTCTTTGTGCAGAAGGACTGATTCTCTCCGATCTTCAGGAAGACTTTGTTGCCAGTTGCCGAATTCGGGTCGGTACCGGCATGGATGAAGCTGCCCGCGTGATCGCGGATCTGGCATCGCAGGGCAAATCCTGGCTCGCTAGCGAGGAGGCGGAAGGCGCGCTCGAAGGACGTCTCGTTCTGTCGCTGGACATGCGTTACGTGGGTCAGAACTACGAGCTCCCGGTGGAAATTGCCAACGGCGCGGAGCGGCCGGCCTTGCGCGGCCCGGATGATCTGAAGGCCGCCTTCTTCGCCGAGTACCAAAGAAGCTACGGACACTACGACGCGAGTGCACCAATCGAGATCGTGAATGTCAGGCTGCGCGCGGTGGCGAAGCTGCCCCAAAGCAGCTTTCCGGCACGTTCTCCTGAAGTGCTCGCCCCGCCCTTTGACACCAAGGACGTGTGGTTCGACGATAGCGGACCAACTCCTACCCCCATGTACGATCGCGCCGGACTTCCAGCTGGAACGACAATCGAGGGCCCCGCCATCATAACGCAGCTTGATTCAACCACCGTTGTGCCGCCCCGCGCCGAGTTGCGAGTGGACGCCGCCCTCAACATGATCATGGAAATGAAGAATGCCTGAGATCGCGATCGATCCGATTTCCCTAGAAATTACTTGGAACGGGCTGAAATCTATTGCCGATGAATGCTTTATCAGCATCATGCGGAGCGCCTTTTCTACAAACGTGAAGGAGCGTCACGATCACTCCACCGCGATCGCGGACGAGCGAGGACGACTCATTGTCCAGGCAGAGATGGCACTGCCGATCCATCTCGCATCCATGCAGGGATTGATGACCTTCATCGTCAATCGCTTCGACAAAGACATTTCGCCCGGAGATGTCTTTATCGCCAACGACCCCCATGTCGCCGGCGGCACGCACCTGCCTGATATCAACATGGCGATGCCTGTGTTTGACGGAAGGCGCCTCGTCGGCTTCGTCGCCAACATCATCCATCACGCCGACGTAGGCGGCGCGGCTATCGGCTCGATGTCCGGTGGCCTCGACGAGATCTACAAGGAGGGGCTCCGAATTCCGATCATCCGCCTTTATTCAAAGGGCGTTCTCGACGAGGATCTTTTGCAGCTTCTTCTTCTCAACATGCGCCTTCCCGACGAGCGACGCGGCGATCTCAACGCCCAGATCGCGGCCTGCAAGCTCGGCGTGTCGCGCCTCGAAGACATGGTACGGGAGCATGGCGGTGACCGCCTCTCCACCATCTTTTCGGAGATCGTCGTCCGGACCGAGATGCGGATGCGAAAGGCGATCTCCTCTCTTCGCGACGGCATCTTCACCTTTACCGATTACATGGATGACGACGGTGCTGGCACGGAAAACATCAAGATCACCTTGCGCATCGAAAAGAGGGGCGATCGTATCCTCTTTGATTTCGATGGCACCGACCCGCAGGTCGCGGGCAACTTTAACATGACGCTCAACGCGACCCAGTCAGCCATCTGCTTTTCGATCAAGGCATTGCTCGATCCAAACGTTCCAAACAACCAAGGTATATTCGATGCAATCGAGTTGAAGGCGCCGCTCGGGTCGTTCGTCAACTGCGTCGCACCAGCGGCTGTGGCGCTACGCGCGAACTCCTGTCAGCGAGTCGTGGATTGCGTATTCGGCGCATTGGCGCCGCAGGTTCCCGACCGGGTGATCGCGGGAGCCAACGGAGCGAACACCAGCGCAGTGTTCACCGGCAAGGATCCTCGCACAGGCCAGCTCTACGTTTACCTTGAAACGCTCGGCGGCGGGATGGGTGCGCGCGCAACCTTCGACGGCAAGGACGGCGTCCAAGTCAACATCACTAACACATCGAACCTGCCCGTCGAAGCTATCGAGCTCGAATATCCGCTCCGGGTCGAGGAATATTCCTTGATCGAGAATACAGGTGGCGCAGGCCGCTTTCGCGGAGGTCTTGGCATCCGCCGCGTGATCCGTCCCGTTGGGCATACCTGCGAGTTCAACGGCGTCGGGGAGCGTTTCCTCCACAAACCGTGGGGCCTGTTCGGCGGCAAAGACGGAGCAACCGGACGCTTCTATCTGCGGAGGGATGATGGCCGGAAGACGATGCTCGCGTCGAAATCGTCCTGCATCCGGCTTCCGGAGGATTCCGTTGCGGTCCTTGAGACGCCTGGCGCCGGCGGCTATGGGCCGCCAGCCGAGCGAACCGCCGTGGCCATTCAAGACGATCTCACATCAGGGAAATTCAGCCAAGAGTTCGTGAAACAGCATTACCTCGTCTGATGGAGCTGCCCGTTAACGTGCCAGGCCTTAGCCTGGCTCTTGGCCCAAGGCCGAGTCGCAAGACATAACTCTCGGCGAAGTCGCAACAACTCACGGATCTTAATCTGGAACAGGAGACAAGCGATGAATGATCTTACGAGAAGAAATGCTCTGCGTCTCGCCGCGGCAGGGCTGGCCATGCCTTGGGTCACTAAGGCCCAGGCCCAGGAGCGGAAGATTACGCTCGCCGCCTATACCGGGATGTTCGAGGATCTGTACAAGAAGACGGTGGTTGAGCCGTTCATGAAGGCGAATCCGAGCATCAAGGTGAACTATGTCGGCATGCCAACTTCGGCTCAGAACCTGGGCACCTTGCGCGCTCAGAAGGCATCGCCGCAGGTCGACGTCTGCATCATGGACGTAACCGTCGCCAAGGCGGGCGCAAACGAGAGTCTTTATAAGACGGTAACCACTGAACAGCTTCCCGTGATGAAGCAGCTGACACCGAGCGCCCTGATCGAGGGGGCACCCGGGCCTGCAGTGACGTTCGACATGATCGTCTTGATGTACGCGCCGCAGAAGTTCCAGGATGCTCCGACGTCCTGGAAGGAGCTGTGGAATGCAAAACATAAAAACCGCATTGCCATCGATGCGCCGCCGAACTTATTAGGGCTGGGATTGACGCTTATCGCGAACAAGATGGCCGGAGGCGGCGACTATCGCCAGTCGGTCGCGAAGGGCATCGAGTTGCTCGGCGACTTAGCCCCGCTCGTCCAGACTTGGGAGCCGAAGCCGGACTGCTACGCGGCCGTGACCAACGGGGCCGTGGATCTGAGCATTGGATACAATGCGCGGACGCAAATTTCCTCGAAGCAGACACCGGATCGTATCGCGGCCGTGATTCCGGAACAAGGCTCCGTCGCCCAGATCAACACGATCAACCTCGTCAATGGATCTTCGCAAACGGAGGCTGCGCTTCAATTCATGTCCTACGCGTTGAGCCAAGAAGCGCAATCCACGTTCACGGAGGCGGCGTACTACTCGCCGACCAACCCGAACGCGTCCATCAGCGCCGACGCTCGCCAGCGAACCGCTGCGACGCCGGAGAAGATCGCGAAGATGATTGACGTCGATTGGATCGCGGTTGCGAAAATAAGGGACGCTATAACGGAGCAATGGCGCAGGAACGTCATTAGTCGCAGCTGATCGCGGCCTGCTGTTTCTTGACTCGCTAGGAGCACCACTACGGTGGTGGTGAGGCATTGTATCTAAAAGTCGAATCTCTAGAGAAGCGATACGGGCATTTGGTACCCGTATCGGGTCTATCCTTCTCGTTGGGGCAAGGTGAACTCCTTGGGCTGCTTGGGCCGTCGGGCTGCGGCAAGACTACCACTCTGCGGATGATCAGCGGCTTGATCCACGCGACTTCCGGCAAGATCATAGTGGGTGGCCACGACGTCACCCACTTGCCTACCTACCGGCGCAATATGGGCGTCATGTTCCAGTCCTACGCACTGTTTCCGCACATGACCATCGCCGAGAACGTGGCGTTCGGCCTGGAGATGCGGAAGCTCTCGAAGGCGGATATCGCCCAGCGCGTCTCGAGTGCGCTGAGCATGGTTCGCTTGCCAGCCCTAGGCAATCGTAAGCCGCTTCAACTATCAGGCGGGCAACAACAGCGCGTCGCGCTGGCCCGTGCCCTGGTGATCGAACCGGACATCCTCCTCCTCGACGAGCCGCTGTCCAACCTCGATGCTAAGCTCCGTGACGAGATGCGCAATGAGATACGCGAAATCCAGCAGCGGCTCCGCATGACGACTGTGTTCGTCACTCACGACCAGACTGAAGCCATGGCGATCTGCGATCGCATCGTGGTGATGAATCGCGGAAAGCTCGAGCAGATCGGCACGCCACACGAAATCTACGAACGACCCTCCACACCGATGGTGGCTGACTTCGTGGGGCGTATCAACCGAATCAGGTGTCGCTGGCGAGACGATGGAGCTATAGCCTTTGGACATACGGCTATAGGAGCAGTCTCGACAGGCCCCGCAGGATCGGAAGTGCTGGTCATGGTCAGGCCGCATCGTATCGAACTCCGCTCTGCCGGGGCAAAGGCTGGCCGTGCCGAAGGAGAGAACACCATTCCGGGCACGGTTCGGCAGGTCACCTATATCGGGGATTCCTTGCAGTACGCGGTCGAATCTGAAGGCGAGAAAATTATGGTCGAACAGGCGACGACCTCGGCTGGCGACACCTACAAACCTGGGGACGCCGTGACATTGAATTGGCGAGCGCGGGATACGCTCACCTTTGCCGCGGAAGCTGACGTATGAAGGACTCAGCGGCAGTCGACCAAAGCAACTCGTCAAGACGTGCGGCAGGTGTTGTTTTCGGTTTGCTGCTTCCCATCCTGATCGTCAACATCATCGCATTCGTCGTGCCGGTACTCAATCTAGCGGCCATGTCGTTCCGGAGCGCAACCGCGATAGGCTCGTTGGATGAAGCCCTTACGCTGTCGACCTGGCAATCTCTGCTCGGCGATACTTTCTACTGGTCCATCCTTTGGCGGACGGTTTGGATGGGCGCATTGATAACCGCGGTCACGTTGCTGCTTTCGTATCCGCTCGCCCTGTTCGTCAGTCGCCGATCAGGATGGGTCAAGACAGTCCTCGTGGTGGCATGCATTTCGCCACTCCTGATTTCCGCAGTGGTGCGTACCTACGGATGGATGGTCATTCTCGGAAACCAGGGCTTCCTACCTGCCCTGATCCGAGCCTCCGGATTTACGCCCCCGCGATTAATCAACAACGAATTCGGCGTCCTCGTCGGCATGACGGAGATCCTCATGCCTTATATGATCCTGTCACTACTTTCCGGCTTCGGCCGGCTGGACCCGATACTTGATCAAGCGGCAGAGACCCTCGGGGCACGACCGCTTACAGTTTTGCGACGTATCGTTCTGCCCTTGAGCTTGCCAGGCATCCTGCTTGGATGTCTTCTGTGCTTCGTCTTGGCCGTAAGCAGCTTCATAACTCCCAAGATGCTT
The DNA here is from genome assembly GCF_019402665.1 of Bradyrhizobium canariense. Lineage (GTDB taxonomy): Bacteria > Pseudomonadota > Alphaproteobacteria > Rhizobiales > Xanthobacteraceae > Bradyrhizobium > Bradyrhizobium canariense. The sequence goes on along the minus strand of NZ_VSST01000010.1, from coordinate 52,366 downwards.
GCCGGCGGGCGCGTCTCGCTGCTGGCCACGGAAATCTACGATCAGGCAATCGTCACTCTGAACTGGCCGCTCGCGGCCTGCCTGTCCGTGTTCATTCTATTTGTGTTCGGAGCCGCGCTGCTGGCCTACGGACAACTATCGAAGATCGTAGACTGAGAAGGGAGGAGACGCACATGCTGGGGAGCTTTCTACGCAGCCTGCAGTTTCTCGGCCTTGCAGCGATCCTTTTGTTCCTCCTGGCGCCGGTCATCCTGGTCTTCCCTATCTCCTTTTCCGCCGACGCCTACGTCGCGTGGCCACCTTCGGGATGGAGTACCCGATGGTACGGCGAACTGCTCAAGAATGAGGAGTTGACTGAAGCGTTTAGCAATAGCTTGGTACTTGCGATCTACGTGACGATCCTGACGCTGCTCATCGCAACACCAGCGGCCTTGGTGCTTGCGCGGAATACATTCGCGGGCCGTAGCGCCTTGGTTTCACTTTTCACTTCTCCGCTGCTGCTTCCCAGCATTGTATTGGGTTTGGCGATATTGGTCATTTTCGTAGGCTACGGTCTCGTCGGAAGCTGGACGGGCATGATTATCGGCCATCTAGTCATTACCTTACCCTATGCATTGCGCGTTCTGATGACCGGACTCAGCACGCTTCCGCCTTTCGTCGAGGATGCCGCCGGGACACTCGGTGCAGGTCCATTTGCCGTTTTCCGACGTATTACCTTGCCGTTGATCGCTCCGGCCTTGGTTGCTTCAGCAGCATTGTCTTTCATTGTTTCGTTCGACGAAACGGTCATCTCGCTCTTCATCGCTGGTACACGGCTGAAGCTTCTTCCCGTGTCGCTATATCACTACGTCGAAAGCCGAACCGACCCCCTCATCGCTGCGGTCTCGGCTCTCATGGTTCTCGGCATCTTGGTCCTTGTCATTGTGATCGAGCGGGCAATTGGCCTGCGAAAAGCGGTCGCGAAATAGGTCGTTGGATTGAGAGGTTCTTGCGGCATTCACCATCTTCTAAGAGAGAAAAGCCCAACATATGATCACGATTGACACCATTGGGCAGGCCTACGCGCGATTGCGGGGCAAGCATGTCCTGACTCCCTTATTAGAATACGAGCATATCAATGATCTCGTCGGGGGGCGCGTTCTTTTCAAAGCCGAAAATCTACAGCGAACCGGGTCATTCAAGTTTCGAGGAGCCTACAACAAGATCGCGTCGCTCGACGACCGGCAACGGGCTCGCGGCGTCGTGACCTTTTCGTCTGGCAATCACGCACAGGGTGTCGCTGCGGCAGCGAAATCATTCAATATTCCAGCCACGGCCGTCATGCCTGACGATGCACCCGTTCTAAAGATCCAGAACACACGCAGACTCGGCGCCCAGGTTATCCTATACGATCGGCGGACAGGCGACCGTAGAGCCATAGCAGAGAATATAACTCAGGAGACCGGTGCGATCATGGTACCGCCCTTCGACGATGAGATGGTGATTGCCGGACAGGGTACGATCGGAATCGAGATCACCGAGCAACTGGAAGCCGTGCGAGCGCCGGCTGACATCTTGCTTTGTCCTGCCGGGGGAGGTGGACTGATCGCAGGGGTTTCCACTGCGACAAGGGCGCTGACTCCCACTCTCGATGTCTACTGTGTCGAGCCGGAAGAATTCGATGATACGTGCCGGTCACTCAAACGGGGCGAGCGGGTTGCCAATGAGCCGGGTCGCACTTCAATTTGCGACGCTATCGTTACCCAGATGCCAGGCGAGCTCACCTTTCAAATCAATCACGCCAATCTGTCTGGCGGTTTCGCGGTCTCCGACCAGCAAGTCGGCTCGGCGGTCAACGAACTGTTTGAAATGACAAAGCTCGTCGTCGAACCTGGGGGAGCTGTTGGCTTTGCAGCATTGCGTTCCGGCGCGCTGGCGTTGAACGGCCGGACGGCAGTGGTCATCCTCTCCGGAGGGAACGTAGACCTGGTGCAATTTCGTAAGAACTTCGATATGGAAATGAGGAATTAGATCCATGATTAGGAAGATTGTCGCGACAGCCGCGCCTCCGCCAGCGGGCAACTACAGCCAAGGCATCGTCGCCTCCGGCGAATTTCTCTTTATTTCCGGGCAAACACCGCGTCTCGCCGATGGGACGCGGTTGAAGGGACGGCCCTTCTCCGATGATGCTCGGCAGGTCATGAACAATGTGAAGGAAATAGCCGAAGCCGCCGGCTTCGACCTGGCGACACAATGCGTTAAAATCGTTGTCTATCTGACGGAATGGGCAAACAAGCCCGAGTTCGACCGGGTACTCGCTGTCTATTTCCCGAAAACCCGTCCGGCCCGCACGATTGTGCAGTCGTCTTTTGTAGACTTTAGTGTCGAGCTGGAGGCCGTCCTCGTCCGCTAAAGTGTTGCTTCGGCAAGACCATTGAGCCATATGAACCTAGAGCGGTCGGATTGATCCGCCTGAAATTGCGTTGCTCGGGCGTGAAGGATAAGAGAGAAGACGTGGCAAAACAGGTCCGTGGCGGTAGCAAGATCTACAACACGATCCGCGAAGCGATCCTTCGGCTGGAAATGCGCCCTGGATCCGTTATCGACGAGGCAGAGCTGGCTAATCGGATTAAGGTCAGCCGCACGCCGGTCCGCGAGGCGATCATCCAATTGATCGCCGATGATTTGGTCATTCGCGACGGGCGATCCGCGAGGGTTGCTCCGCTAGACTTCGACGAGGTGCCCAAGCTTTATGACGCCCTGCTTGTTTCGAGCAGGATGATCCACCGCCTGGCCGCGCAGAACCGGACTTCCGAAGACCTAAGAAACATTCGGGCTGCAATGGTCGCGTTTGAAAACGGGATCGAATCGGGGGACGGGCTGACGCGATCCGAACTCAACGTCGATTTTCACCTGAAGATATCCGCTGCGGCGCACAACGCCTATTTCGAGAGCTTCTACGAAAAAATCCTGCTCGCAACCATCCGCCTTGCCCGAGCCTGCTTCTCAAGTCTCGAGCGAACTGAGTTCGTAGCGGCACATCCTGAGGAGGACATCGCCGCCCATCTGGCAGAAACAGTGCGCCACCATAAGCTGATGTACAAGGCTATCCAAGCTCGCGACGTAGAGGCCTCGGACCGGCTGGCAGTCATGCATCAGGATCTCTCCAAGAATCGTCTACAAAGAGCGCTGTTTCAGACTGCGACAGCGTTGGGGGCCGTTGCGCTGAACTAGGCTCTCTGAAAGGGCGACGCTGTCCTGAATGGCCATTAACGGTTGCCGCACTACCATCCCATTCGTCAGGTGGTGCCCGCCCCACTCTCCGTTCCAACCTTTTCCTTCTAAACGCGTCCGGCGTCGTGCTTTCGCGACAACTCATCCCCCTCAGCGCGTCAGCCAGCCCGCCACCGCCCGCGTTCTTATCGAGATTAGGCGAAGCCGCGTCCCGTTCTTCCGTTCTTCTTTACGCAGCACAATTCAGGAAGTTAGCAAGTTAGCAAGTTACGCCGTCACGCCTGATCCGTATTCCTGCGTTGAGGGCCGCCTTGTTTGACGGACGCGGACGCTGCAGGTCCTAGGGGTAATCCTAGGAGAAGCGCTATGACGATTTCGAGGGCGGAGGTGATCACATCGGTCGAGCGGCGGCGCCGGTGGTCGCAGGATGAGAAGGAACGGCTTGTTGCAGCATCGCTCGAGCCCGGAGCCTGCGTTTCCGAGGTGGCTCGCATGGCTGGCCTTCATGTAAGCCAGCTGTTCAGGTGGCGCAAAGAGCTTTGCAAGCACGCTGAAGCGAGTATAGCGCCGTTCGTGCCGGTCGAGATTGGGTCGTCTGTGCCGCCGCGGGCGATGGCCGAAGCGCCATTGACGACGACGGCGGCCCGTCGACGGAAGCGCCATGGCATCATCGAGATCGACCTTGGTAGCGGGCACCGCATCCGGGTCGATGGCGACGTTGATGGAGACGCCCTGCGTCGGGTTCTCGAGGCTCTGGTGCGCCGATGATCCCGGTTCCGACGGGCGCGCGCGTGTGGCTTGCGACAGGCTACACGGACATGCGCCGAGGCTTTCCGACGCTGGCACTCCAGGTGCAGGAGGTGCTGCGCAAGGACCCGCTCAGCGGTCATCTGTTTGTCTTCCGCGGTCGCCGAAGCGATCTTGTGAAGGTGATCTGGCACGATGGCCAGGGAGCATGCCTGTTCACCAAAAGACTGGAGAGAGGGCGGTTCATCTGGCCTTCGGTTGCCGGCGAAGCAGTGACGATCTCTCCGGCGCAGATGAGCTACCTGTTGTCCGGAATCGATTGGCGCAACCCACAAGAAACCCAGCGTCCGACGCGGGTCGGATAGCCGTTTTGGGTTTGAATCTGTGCTTGATCTGATTCAATGGCTTCATGGTATCGAAGCCGAACGACCTTCCATCGGATCTTGTCAGTGCCCTGGCAGCGCTGCAGGCCGAGCGTGAGGCGCGGCTGCGAGCCGAGGCGATGGCGGCCAGTGCGCGGGCGGAGCTGTCGGACAACGCGGCGCTGATCGCGCATCTCGAGCTGCGGATCGAGAAGTTCAAACGCGAACTGTACGGGCAGCGCTCCGAGCGCACGGCGCGGCTGATCGAGCAGTTGGAATTGGAACTCGAAGAACTCGCCACCACGGCGAGCGAGGATGAGCTTGCGGCTCAGGCCGCGGCGGCGAAGACCCAGAGCGTGCGCGCCTTCACGCGCAAGCGGCCGGTACGCAAGCCCTGGCCGGACGACATCGAACGCGAGCGAGTCGTCATTGAGGCGCCAACGACCTGCGCCTGTTGCGGTGGGGCGCGCCTTGCGAAGCTCGGCGAGGATGTAACCGAGACGCTGGAGGAGATCCCGCGCCGGTTCAAGGTCATCGAGACCGTGCGCGAGAAGTTCACTTGCCGCGATTGCGAGAAGATCAGCCAGCCGCCGGCGCCGTTCCATGCCACACCGCGCGGCTTCATCGGCCCGCAATTGCATGGCGACCATCCTGTTCGACAAGTTCGGCATGCATATCCCGCTCAACCGCCAGAGCGCGCGCTTCAAGTGCGAGAGGATCGACCTGCCGTTGTCGACGCTGGCCGACCAAGTCGGCCACGGGACCTTCGCCATCATGCCGCTCTTCCACCTGATCGAGCGTCATGTGCTCGCGGCCGAGCGCCTGCATGGCGACGACACTACCATCCGCGTCCTGGCCAAGGGCAAGTGCAAGACCGGGCGGATCTGGACTTATGTGCGGGATGACCGGCCCTTCGCCGGGCCTGCGCCGCCAGCGGCGGTCTATTACGCCTCGAGCGACCGACGAGGCGAGCATCCCCAGAAGCATCTGGCCGCCTTTGCCGGTATCCTGCAAGCCGATTGCTACAACGGCTTCGAGCCGCTGTTCGATCCGCAGAAGAAGGTGCTGCCGATTACGCCTGCGTTTTGCTTCGCCCATGCGCGGCGGGGGTTCTTCGAGCTGGCCGACATCGAGAAGAACGCCCGGGAAAGCCACAGGGGCAAACCGGTCTCTCCGATCGCGTGGGAGGCGGTCAGACGCTTCGATGCTTTGTTCGAGATCGAGCGCGCCATCAACGGTCGCGGCGCCGACGAGCGGCGCGCCGTGCGCCAGGAAAAAAGCAAGCCGCTGCTCGACGACATGCACGCCTGGCTGCTGCGCGAGCGAGAACCCCTCTCGCGCTCCTCCGAGGTCCTGAAGCCCATGAATTACATGCTCAGGCGCTGGGTCGACTTTGCCCGTTTCCTCGACGATGGCAGGATCTGCCTCAGCAACAACGCCGCCGAAAGAGCGTTGCGCGGCATCGCCTTGGGAAGGCGCAATTGGACCTTCGCCGGCAGCCTGCGCGGTGCCGACCGCGCCGCCATCATGCTGACGATGATCACCACCTGTCGTCTTAACGATGTCGATCCCAAAGCCTGGCTCGCCGACGTCCTCGCCCGGATCGCCGAGCTTCCCGCTTTGCGTCTGCACGAACTGCTGCCCTGGGAATGGAAGCTCCAAGCCGACAAGCCTACCGATCAGCAAGCTGCCTAACCTTCACGCAGCGCTATCATAGCGCTACCCGCCCCCCGCGCGCATGTGTCAATCAAGCGGCCTTCGTCGTATGCGTACCCTGATCCTTCTTTAATAAAAAAACTGCCCCACGATCACGCGCGACCCATATCGCGGTGAAGCAAGTCTTGGCGGAGGAAGCAATAGAACGGACTGTGGCGCTGACAATGAGAAGTGGTCGCTCGAGTTCGCTTAGGGCGGCAAACGCCGCAATGGCGGCCACTAGGCGCGCTGCGGCCAGCCTGGGTTTTGTCGAGGAGCTAGATCATTGAGCGGCGCCTCGTATCTAGCCGTCCTTATATTCTGGCGTTGCCTTTGCAGGAGTTTTCTAATTCACAACTAGCGCTTTTGGCGCATTGGTAAGTTGCTCCTGGCCGGTGGCTGTGCAGAGCACGGTCTCCCCGACAGACATTGCCAAGTTGTTGGCCTCATCGTGTAGGATCATGTGAAGAAATATGACCATGTTCGGTTCTATCTGAAGAGGACTACCGGCATATATAAACGGCTCCTCGGCCCACGACGGCGGAAATGTCGCACCAAGATGGTAACCAATAGCGCTCGGAAATATCCCTGCATAGCCGGCCTTAGCAAACGCGTTCGCATGCGCATCAAATATTTCGCCGAAAGTACGACCTGGCCGACAATTATCCTTGCATGCCTCAAGCGCATCCTTGCACGCCGCGAACATGTCTCGTTGCCTCGGGTCAATTGAGCCGGTGACAACACAGTGCATTAGGCAGGTATGATAGTGTCTATAGGAAGCGCCGAATTCATGCGTGATCTGGTCATTGGCTCCGATATATCGGCGACCGGAGTGATATCTGAGTAGTAACGCAGTTTTTCCGCTCCCCATTGGCCACACTCCCGATCCCGGCGGATCGCCATCGCCGCGTAAAATCGCGGCATTCATTGCCGCGTAGATGTCACCCTCGAAGGTGCCCGGCGTAGACAAGCGGTTCGCTTCGTCGAGCGCCGCGTGACAAAGAACCGCCGATTGACGCACATACTCGAGCTCAGCGGCACTTTTCAACCAACGTAGTTGATCGACGAGGTCGGACTCGTCGCGTAACACGCAGAACCCATCCAATGCTTCATCGAGCATTTTCCCACGCTGCGTGGAGAGACCAATAGCGCGATATTCAACACCCAGCTGCTTTCCGCTCGCACCGCGGCGTTCAAGAAACTCCCTGATCGCAACCGCGGGATTCACACCCTCGCGGTCTTTCCAGATTTCGATGTCGGAGATTGTTGAGGTTTGCCGCGCCAGTACAGCATCCGGAGTTCTGGTGAGAAGCGATACCGCCCCATTGCTGTCGAGATACAATACTTGGAATGAGAGATAACCGATCCGGTCATATCCTGTCAGGTAATACATGCTCTCCTGCTTGAAGAGCAGCATACCGTCAAGACGCTTAGCTTCCATCGATTTGAGACATCTCGCGATGCGGGCCTTATATTCCGTCATGCTGAAATGTAGCGTCATCGTGAGCGTCCGCCTCGTTGGTTGAGTATTCTGCTTGTATACTGAAGTGCTTCTCCCGTCAACGGGCGTGCCGCCTGTCCCCGGCCATTTATCATCTGGAACGCTCCGGAGCGCGTGAGCCTGCTGTGTGTTCAATCGCTCGGACCCTTGGACTTTGAACCAAGACTATGAGCAGCAATGAAGTTACTATGGGAATAGCCCACGTGTTTCGCTCCACGTACACGCTCTACGCCTATCGCCATAGCCGCGGTCGGGTTGAACACGTTGTCGCGCCTGCTGCGTGCCAACACCTGGTCGAAGGCCCGATCCAAGACTTGGTACTCGCGCCGGATGAACCTCTTCCTCTTCCCAGAATAAGCGCTGGAGGTCCTGGACCCACTCGAAATAGCTTACGACGACGCCTCCGGAGTTGCACAAGATGTCCGGGATCAAGAAGATTTCCTCGCTGCGCTTTTCCAAGAGCTGGTCGGCCTCGGGCGTGGTCGGTCCGTTAGCGCCCTCGGCAAGGATACGACAGCGCAGGTTGGAGGCGAGCTTAGCGTCGATCACTCGTTCCATGGCAGCGGGGACGAGCATGTCGCATGGCAACGACAGGAGGTCCGTCGTATTTAGGCCGTGCTCCTTGCAGTAACCTTCTAGGCTCCCTCGCGAAGCAGCATGTTCAACCAGCGTTGGAATGTCGAGGCCGGCAGGCCGATGAAGAGCGCCGGTATGATCGCTGACCGCGATGACCTTGACTCCTTTGTTGTGCAGCTCCAGTGCCGCGATCGAGCCGACATTGCCAAATCCCTGGACGACAGCGGTTGCACCATCCAGGCAGATTTTTAGTTCATCTGCGGCGCGACGGACCAAGTGCGCCACGCCCCTGCCTGTCGCTTCACGCCGTCCGAGCGTTTCACCCGCGCTCACAGGCTTGCCCGTGACGATCTCGGCAACTGTTTGTCCTTTGTACATCGAGTAGGTGTCCATGAACCAGGCCATGACCTGCTCGTTGGTGCCCATGTCAGGCGCCATCACATCTGTATGTGGTCCAACGAATGGGATCATCTCCTGCATATACCGCCGCGAAAGCGCTTCAAGTTCACGCCTGGACAAGGTCGAGGGGTCGACAGTGACGCCGCCCTTGGCACCACCATAGGGCAACCCGACCAGTGCGCATTTCCAGCTCATCCAGATCGCCAGCGCGGCGACCTCGCCGAGGTCGACGCTCGCGGCGAACCGCGTGCCACCCTTCGTCGGGCCAAGCGTGAGGTGATGCTGCACGCGATAACCTTCGAACACCGCGGTGGAGCCATCGCTTCGGATCAATAGCCGCGCCCTCGCATCTTCCGGGATGGATAGATAATCCGCGATCACCTCGAATTGTTTTACGGCCATCTCAAACACTGGCCCATTGTACGCGCTCACGTGAGCTCCTTAGCGAGACGTTGATTTAGCAAGCGACACTCTCATACGTAGAGGTACTCGAGATTGAGCTGGCCTGCAGTTCACAAGCGCGAGCCATTTTTCTCGCACCTACCGTGCACCGTTCGGTCAAGCACCGCGGACGGTGCGACTGCACGAAACATGGCTAAACGGCGCTGACGTCCAGATCCTTGCATTTTGCACAGTGCAAATTGGCGTGCGGAGCCTCGCCTCCGGGCGTGGCGTTCGAGAAAAGCGTAGCCTGTCGCCTGCCAGGACTTGCCAACAAAAACAAGCCTCGGCGCGAAACGGCGGCTTCCACGGTATTGGCGAGCAAGTAGGCAACGGTCATCGGGCCAACACCGCCTGGGACCGGGGTAATGAAGCTCGCGCGCTCAATCGCCTCGGCAAAAGCTACATCTCCGACAAGCTTGGCAGCGCCCGTTGAATCGATCCTACGATTGATACCGACATCGATTACGACCACACCAGGCTTGAGCCAATGGCCACGGACGAGTTCCGCGCACCCTGAGGCGGCGACGACAATGTCGGCTTCTCGACAAAGGTCTGGCAAGTTTCGCGTTTCGAGCTGCGCACCTGTCACGGTACAGCCAGCATCCCCAAGCAGGAGCGCCAGGGGCTTTCCAACGATGTTCGAGCGACCGATGACAACAACGTCGAGCCCGCGCAAGTCGCTGACAACCGTCTTGATGAGATGAACAACTCCTAGCGGGGTGCAAGGGGCGAGAGCAGGCCGGCCCACCGTCAATCGTCCCACGTTGTAAGGATGAAAGCCGTCTACGTCCTTGGCAGGATCGATCGCTTCCAGAACGCGCGAGCGATCGATATGCTCCGGTAACGGCAGCTGGACGAGAATGCCATCAACGGATTCATCCGCGTTGAGCTGCTCGATTAGCCTCATCAACTCGGCTTCACCAACGCTGCTTGGTAGCTGGTACTGCCGAGAGTTTATCGCTACGCCTCGCGCTTGCTTGGCCTTCATCTTTACGTAAACAGAGCTAGCGGGATCGTCGCCTACCAGCACGACCGCCAACCCGGGACTGATGTTGCACTCGGCCTGGAGCATGGCCACTTCTTGCGCAACACTGGCCCGAAGGGCCTCAGCGATGGCTTTCCCATCGATTAGACTAGCGATCATGGTAATTCCCCGAATATATATCAGTCGCTCGGCTTGCTGGGCTCTCGCGATGCGAAAACAACAAAGGGTGTTGCTGTTGTTCTCGATTGACGCCCTGTTGCGCATCGATACCGAAACATTGCGCGTTTGAGGGGCGCCCAATTTTCAACCCTATCAGCGCGAAGATGCGAGTGCTCCTAAGACTACCGGGCAGACCTGTCGGCCCTTGGTGCTGGGGCACAGTTTCCGGGCCGAAACGTACGACATGTCCAACAGCGCGAACCGAGGAAACGTGCGAAACACTAGCGCTCTATGCCAGTCGTTTCACATGACCTGCTGGGAGAGCATGAGACGGAACCATTCACGAGATGTGTCGCCGATGAAAGCAAGGGGAATCGATGGGCCTAACTGTCTTATCATTACGTGTACGTCGCATTCTTCACGTGGAGTCACTTTTAGATGGGTCCGCCGCGCAGGTCGGCGAAGAAGCGGCGCGCTTCGGGACGCAACAAAGATTCAAATTGCGATGCCGACAGTTGCCCGATGATTTTTTGAAACAAGGATTGGCGAACAATGGCTTGCTTCCGGGAGCTGAGTTTGCCTCAGAACTACTAGACCAAGCCACCGGTCATTCTTGACGACATGCGTCCTTAACATGACTGTTTACGACATTCGGATTTGCGGCACAGCTACTCCAATTGCGAAACGCTCGACAACCATCCGAGCGCCTGCTCCTGCCTTCCGCGTTGTCCTTGTCAGTGGCCAACTAAGGCGCACTTGACCACCCCGTGGTTTCCCGAATAGTGAAGCGACAACATCGCTTGGGCAATCCACCCAAAACACCGCCACGCAAATGGGTTACCTTCGTCATCGAGTAAGAAGCGGATGAAAGGCGGACCGCATCGGACACATATCCGGCTATCGGTTCGATGAGAACGCAACCGCTCGGCGCGAGGGTCACGATGAAACAGGACAGGCAGATTCTTGCATCCGGCTCACGGACAAGACTTCAAGCTTTCGCGCGTAACCCCGCATGCAGTTTCTGAACCATTTAATGGAGTTGACAGGCTTCTCAGTCCAGGTCTTTCAGCACGTATTGCGTCTGTCCTGAACTGAGGTGGATATTTGTCCGATACGGTCAGCTCACCCTCTCTTCAAACCGCGGTTTTGGCTGGCGTCACGCCTTCATTGCTCGAAAACAATCGACGCTCCAACTTGCTCAACCTTTCGGCACCGTTAAGGCCAACCACGACAGTCTCGCTGATAGCGATGCCTCGGGCCGAGGTACACATATGGAAGACCATTCCCTCTTCCAGAACCCATTCGGAGTTTGGAAGAAAGACCCAGGTAAAGTCACCAGCACGCATTAATCGACTTGAATAGTAACCGAGGGTATAGCCAGTATTATTGGTGTAATCTTTTCGAAGGCCTGCGTCGATCGCGCCCTGCCGCATTATGCGATCTACGTCCTTCGCTATCGCGCCGGGCTTCATGGCTGCAATCTGCATGTCTTGCAGCTCGATCATCTTCCTCGATTGAACCTCCAACTCTGGAGGAATGTCGCCTAGGACAACATTGCGCATCAGGCGAGAGCTGTAGCCCTCGACCCGCGGAAGGAGCTCGACGTGCAGAACGTCTCCTTGCTGGAGAGGCGTATCATGAAGATTCCCGTGCAAGAAATTCCATCCCCGGCCAACAGTGATCACGCCAAGTGGACCGGGGTCGCCTCCGTGGCGGAGGTATCCGTCGAGAGCGATGCGCGCAGCTTCCCGTTCCGTGAAACCTGGCTTCACGGCCTTCACGATTTCCTGCATCGTGGCGTCAGTGACTGCGGCGGCACTGCGAAGATTTTCAAGTTCCGCCTTCGACTTCAGCTTGCGCATCTTCCAAGGCAGTGCGTCGACGTCGACAAACTCGGCTTGCGGCAACTCGCGCTTCAGCGCTTCGAACGTCTGGACCGTGAGGCCATGGCTCGTTAGGTCAACGCCGATACGCGCGCGATCGAGGCCACGCCGTCGAAACTGCTCCGCAATGACCGTAGCTGGGGTTTCCCAGTCGGCATAGCCGACGATGTCCTTGATCCAAGTACGTTCGGCCAACGGCGCGACGTCCAACGACCTCAACACAAAGAATGGTTCGCGCTCCACGGGAATAAAGCCAGCACGGTAGAAGCTCACCGATACGTCATAGTTGAAGTAGTAGGCCGTTGTTTCACAATCATCGACGAGTAGAACATCGAGCTTGCGGGCGCGCAGCTCCGCGCGCAACCGCTCCACGCGGGCTTGGTATTCACGATTTTCAAAACGCATTCACGCTCCCCCATCTTCGGCTGCACTGGCTTACGAACCAGCTTAAAATAAGAGACCGCGCGCGCGGTTCGAGAGCAAAAATATAGCGTGGTGGACAGAAATCCTGCAGTCGAGCGCTCATTTTCGCAGGATTTCGAAATGACGGAGCTCCAGGCGCTGAGCGATGCATCTGCGATCGGCACGGGCCGCGATTGACACCGGGGCGCCGAGCTCCTGGTATCCTCAACGTGCGTGACGAACAGCCGCCCCGCAAGCTCAGCCTGACTTTTGATTGGTCCTTCTCGTGAAAGGTAAGTGTCCGCCGCATAGACGCTCAACGTATAATCACTCAGTTTTGACGGTATCAGCCGCCCTGCTTGGGCCGCTCCAGCGTGATGGCGATATCAGCCTCTCGCCTCGACAACGGGAAGGTGCGCGGAAGCGGCACCAGTTGGATGACAAGCCCGGGATGTTTCGCCGCGCCCGCGGAGAGGCGATCGGCCAGGAAAATGAGCTTCGGCCCTGGCTAATCCGGCGCCTGTTAAGAGACGCCTAAACGTCGTTGATTGCGCAGCCGTGTCCGCTGGCATGCCGGGCGGATAGACGAGATAAAAGGCTGATCGTGCGACCAAAGTTCTGCTTCCACGCGTCGTGCGGAGGGTACCTAGAAGAGCAACGAGGCCTCACGAATCGGAGATTGAAGGGGCGTTCGCCTGAAGAGATAGCCTACGAGGATCCAACGCTCGCTCGAGCGACGCTTCTGTTGGTCGGACCATCATCCAGCAGTCTGGATAGCGGCGGGGCCGTATGGCAAGCCGATAGATCCGCAATAAGGATCTCCGGACCGGTAATCCTGTCGGGATGATGCTCAGACTCCAACAGGCACCCTACTTCTTTAAGAACCTCGGCAGAACGGTTGCGAGGGGTACGGTACTGAGCGGTCGCCCCACCTCATCTGCCATGACCAAAACCTCCGACACCCTATTCATTTATGCAGAACGCTGCTGTGATTTCGGCTGGCGGCGCTCTCACGCAAGCCGGGCTTCGTCGCATCGCTTTTTAGCCGCTCCGACCACCAGCCATCGGCGATTCAAGCGACGCCACGCTGATCGGGAGTTTAGCGAAGCGACGATCTAAGCGCGCTGTGAAGTTTGATTGGGTTCGCGCGGACAGCATTGTCCCTATTTTTAATCTGCGCCTAGGGGAGACAGACAGACGATCCCGCCGGATTAACCCAGCCAGCAAGACAGGTCGCCGGTAGCTCTGCCGAGATTCAGGAAGTGGTCCCGCGATTCACGTGCGAGATCAGATCGATCAATTCGTGTCTGGAGGAACTTCGCTAATTTCCGGGCGATGTACTTGGCATTACTGGGCCACAGTGGATGATCTTGATGGCCTTAACGGAGTTGGACAGAGAAGTCGGTCTCCCGGCCAACGTGGTGTCCAAAATGATGCACGTTGACCCTCAAAGCTGCTGGAGAAAGACGGCTACCCGGGCGCAAGCCCTGCACAGGCGATGACCGGGTCGTACAGCTGTCGCTGACGGACGAGACTTCCAAGCATCTCGCGATGCGTCGCCGCACAACAGGAAGCACTCGATAAATTTATTTTAGGTGATTTCTGCACTAGCGAATTGACCGAGTTCGCTGAGATAGGCTTGCGGCACTCAGGCATCGCCTAGAGAACGCTTGCTTGAAAGTCGCTCTAGATTCTTGAGGACCAAAAACAACCAAGCGCCTTGAATGGGCGTGCTGTCTTGATCAATGCCTGATTGAATTCCACCCCTCACTATTTCTTTAGAGGAGCGCGGGCGAAGATGGTCGTGGTCGGTCTGCACGACACAAGGCACGCTGGTGGTGACGGGTTCAGGAAGCAGCGGATCCGCTGCCAGCTATATCGCCAATAGGGCGCTTTTTTTATTGCTGCAGAGCTCGCCGCATCGTTTGCGACTTTCGGCTCGAGCGATCTAAGTTGATTAAGGGGGCCCTCGGATGAGCGAATCTTGCACAAAATGATTCCAGAATGCGGGACTTTATTTTCGTAAATAGTATTCCCGCGCAAAGCGCTCCCGACGAGGCAAGAAAGCCAAACCATGTTTCTCCTCAATCAACACATCGACCACCGCACGCCCTCGATGCCTCGGACGCCGATACGTTGAGCGTCGAAGCCGCTCGCGAGGCCGGGCGGTTTCTCAAGCATCGCGTTGGTCACAAGGAAACCCCTCTTATTTCTTTGCCGGGCCTTGCCCGCGAGATGAGAGTGGGTCCGATCCATCTAAAGACGAAGGCCAACGTCTCGGCCTTGGGAGTTACAAAGCCTTGGGCGGTTCCTGTGCAGTGATCCGTCTGGCGCTCGAGGAAGCAACTCGGCAGCTCGGTCGCGATGTTGACGCGTCGGAGCTGCACACACCTGAAGTAAAGACCGTGGCACGAGGTATGACGGTCTCTTGCGCTACGGATGGCAACCATGGCAGATCAGTTGCTCAAGGTGCACCAGCTCGTTGGTGCAAAATGCGCCATCTTCGTTCATTCAGACGTGAGCAACGAGCGCATCGCCGGCTTTGGTGCGCAGATCATCCGCGTCTACGGCAACTATGACGATTCCGTCGTCGAGGCATCGCGAGTTGCGGCTCAAGAGGGTTGGATCACGGTGTCTGACACGTCCTGGGCTGGCTATAAGCGGATCCCGCGATTTGTAATCAGGGATATACCGCCCTTGTGAGCGAAGCCCTACGCCAGTTGCCGGAGCCGCCAACACACGTCTTCATCCAGGCAGGCGTCGGTGGAATCGCCGCAGCCGTTGCTGGACATCTATCAATTCTGTTGGTCAACGACCGCCCGTTCTTGACAGTTGTCGATCCCTCGCGGGCAGCATGCCTGTTCGAAAGCGCGCGGGCCAGGCATCCCGTCAAGGTAGATCATGGGCAATCGACCGTGATGGCGATGCTCGAATGCTACAAGCCTTCGCTCGTCGCTTGGCGCATCCTTTCGCGCACAGCGGATACTTTTATACTGTCGACTACGAGGACGCAATCAGCGCGATGAAACGTTTGGCAAATTCGAAGCACGGCGATTCCCGCTGTCGTTGCCAACGAAAGTGGTGGTGTTGGTCTTGCAGCCCTACTGAAGGCTGCTTCTGACCCGATCTTGCGTGGTAAGATCGGTCTTGGACCCAATGCACGGGTGTCCCTGATCTACACCGAGGGCGCGACAGATCCTCTCCTGTACGAACAGCTCGTCGGTGCGACGCCAACACAAGTGACCGCGAAGAATATCAAACCGGTCAAGAACAGGTCAACGGATGGGCGGGCTCGTGAGCCTTTGGTAAGCCGTCCCATCCGTACGCCCTGGAAGACTGGCCAGCGTTCCGCCCTTACAGAAGGCTCATTGGACCGCCCCCTAAGCGGCGCAGGGGTTCATGAACCTTCGAGCTGGGCACGCGGATTGGCTGACTCAGAATGAGGGGTTTGAGATGCGCCGCTGCTCTCTGATTTGTCGGCTGGACTCAAACCCGGCACTACAAACTTCATCGCGGGTCGATCGGGCGCTGGCAAATCGACGCTCACGCAAACCTCGCAGAGGACGATTCCGGGATACTGCGGCTTAGTGCGCGTTGCCGCCGAGGATCTAACCGCGATCTCCTCTCAGCATTGCGTTTCGCGCGTTGACTAGCTAAGCCGTGTAACGGCAACTTGAGGCGTGGGCCGATCTCTGCAAAACCAGCCTTTAGGTACAATGCTGAGTTGGGGTTACGGCTCCACATGGGTTGCCTCGGGACCCCCACTTCGAGCTGGCCCCAGCCTTTTACCGTCCCCAGGCCCACCGCAGCCTCAATGAGACGCATCGCGACTCCAGACGATCGCTGATCCGGCACCACGTAGAGTTCGGTGATAATACCGTAGGTTCCGCCCGCAAAAAGGGCAGCGCTTTCCGACATCATAATGAGGCCGACCGGGCCTGCCTCCGTGAAGGCCAGAAACCCATGGACGCGCTCTTTCATGGCCAGGAGGTCGACAACAAGCTGGGTATCTAGTCCGCCCTGCTTTTGTCCGCCCTCAAGTTCGGCAAGTAGGGCAGCAACCATGTGAGTCACCGTTGTGGCGTCATCGATAGAGACTTCACGCGTGGTCACCATCTCATATCCTCTTCCAAGTTTAACCAACTTACGACGTGGTCCAGCGGCAGCATCGGGGCAGGAAGCTGCCGCAGCACCCGATCCAAACAGATATGCCGCACGGTTGAAGGTCAGATGACGTCTTAGTTCACACCGAGGTGATAGCGTCTTTGTGTCGCTCCTAGCTAAGCTAAAAATGTCTCGGAAAATCGAAAGATAACTTGCCGAACATCGTGACGGTCGCACGGAGCAGTCTCTTCTTCTTTGGACTTGCGTGTCGCCCCACATCGGGGACATCGTGTTCATGCTCGGACGTTACAGGAGCGAGGCTGACCGCTTGCGGAAAGACTCACGGATTTGGATCGACTCTCCCCCTCGTAGAAAGTTCGAGCGGCAGGCCGACCAGCGATTTGCCGGATCCAGTCCCGAGCAATCACATTCGACGGTCCCTTCCCAATGGCCGTGCGCGTCGCAGAAGGAACGCTCATCGGGCCGCGGTAATAACTGAACTACTCACCTTATCGAAGATGTTGGTGGGCATCATGAGCGTCCCTGACCGGCTTCATCGCCTGAGATCAATGCTCTCAGAGAATCGTGGAACGCGCGAGTCCAAGGCACACTGTTTTTGGTAGTGTTTAGATAATCAGATTCTATAATCTCTCATCGGACGCGCCAGTTGTTACCGCGCGATCAAGAACATCACGGACGTCCGACGAACGCGTGCAACTTGGTCGTTGAGCGCGCGATTGAGGTCGGCTTCTCTCGTGTTCTCCGAATAGACAATGTCCCGACCTGGTGAGCCGGTTTCACGGCCCTGGCATGGCATTGCCGTAGCATCGTCGGGCCGTGCCGCGCGAGATCGTTTTTGGCGTTCACTTGCATCACTTTACGATCTGTTTGTTTGGACGACCTCTTCTAGTGCTTGCGGACACGCGTTACAGCGTGAGACGGTCGCGGCATTTCAGCGGAAGATAGCTTGGGTCACAAGCGCTGGGCTTCTCCATTCCAAAATCAGGAGGTACTGCACGACAAGATACCGAGCGGCTAGGCGTCCCCTGCCAGTCCTTCCGGCGCGTAAACGGCAACGATGAGGCAAACGTCTGAAGTGACCTACGTCACTGTTGCGGTTCCTACCTGCCCGAAACGGCTCAGGCGCGATTCCGCCTTCATCCTTGCACCGGCTCGCATGAACGACGGCTTGGTGGATTCCGGAGCTCCACTCGCGCCGCCGTGACATTCCGCCATCAATGCGTATCGGCACTCCTCTGCAGCGCTGGGGTCGGAACGATGTGAACGACGTGATAGCCGTTGTCGTGCAGGTACCGTAGGAAGGCGGGCATCATCGCGGCGGTATGTGCCTTGGCGTCGTGAAACAGAATGATCCCCTTGCCCTCGGCATTGAGCTGGTTGGTGATGAGCTTCAGCTCCCGGTCAGGCGTCATTTCCTCCCAGTAGCTGGCCCACAGGTCCGCTCCGAACACGACCATGCCCCGAGACTGGAGTAGCTCGAGCGTCTTAGGGGTCGCGTCGAATAGGTGCTGAGATCCTCATTGGGCCCGAACTGAGTGGGATTGACGAAAATGCTAACTACGGCGACGTCGCATTGCGTCCGGCTGGCCGCGACCAGTGCCAGATGGCCGCCGTGTAGATAGCCCATCGTCGGTACAAGTCCGACGCGTTTATCGCGCTGCGAACCTCTGCGAGCGCGCGACGAAGCTCTGCGACCGTCGTGATCGTTTGCATGTTGTGCTTTACATTAGGTTGGATTGGAGGGTGTCCAGTTCGTCACCGTGTCGCGAAGGCCTTCGGGAAGCCGATAGGACTCTTGCGATGTCGGGAATGCACCGTTGCGGACATCGACTGCCCAACGCGAAAGGGCCTCCTGTAACAACTGCAAACCATTGGCATAGGCTCGAACGAATTTGGGGCGATGACCTTGAGTCAATCCCAGCACATCGTGAAAGACGAGCACTTGGCCTGAGCAGTCTGGACCCGCACCGATTCCAATGGTCGGTACCCTCAGGGATTCCGTCGCTCGGGCCGCGAGCTCAGCCGGAATACCCTCCAGGACGAGAGCGAAGCATCCGGCCTCCTGTAGACGGTGGGCGTCATCGAGCAGGTGCAAGGCATCATCGGCTTTCTGGCCCTGCACCTTGAACCCACCCATGACATTGACGCTCTGAGGGGTGAGGCCGAGGTGGCCCATCACGGGAATCTCGCAATCGATCAGGGCACGCACTATTTCGATACGCTTGGCACCCCCCTCGAGTTTGACAGCGTCGGCGCCTCGCTGCAGAAAACCTCCGGCATTGGTATCGTCTCCGCTGGACTGAGATGGAAGCTAAGAAAGGGCATATCAGCCACGAGCAAGGCACGAGGCTTTGTGCGTACAACGGCTTCGAGGTGATGGTTCATCATGGCCATGCTCACCGGCAACGTATCATCGAATCCAAGACAGACGTTGCCGACGCTATCCCCGACAAGGATGACATCTACGATCGGATCGGCGATGCGTGCTGTAACAGCGTCGTAAGCGGTGGTCATCTCGCGATACGACGCCCCTCCTCCTTCCATCGCTGCAGGACCGGAATCGTGACGCGTTCAACAGGCGGCTCTGAAATGTGGCTCATCTTAGATCCCGATCCACCCCGCATGCTCGGGAGTCGGCGCTTCCTGGGGGAGGCGAAAGGAAGCTGTCAATCGGGAGACGAAAAAAAGGCAATTACCTCTCCAGGGTCATGGACGGACGCATCAAAACCTCCAATGACCGCGCGATCATCAAATAAGAACTTCTCAGCCGTTCTTTCCTCATGCGGAGCGGCTTTGGGTCACGCTGACGCACACCGCGCGACTCAGCCCAGCTTAACCCGAGGGAGGTCCCTCGGCCGTGGACGGCTCGTGGGCATGCGCTGCTGTGTTGATCCATGACATCGAGGCCGCCCCAATCTTAAACCAGCACGAAGCCGCACTCAGCAAGGCTGCGAGCCCAAGAGGAACGAGATCTTTCGTGTCGGAATTAGAATCGGCACGCGCTGTAAGGTACGGGAAGGCGATGTCCATTGAATGGCAGCGTCGGTAGCAATCGTAGTTGCAATATCCTCTCCGCGTTACCACCTCTCGCACGTAACCCGGACCTAAGGACCGATAACATTCGGTGCAGGTTCTGTCGCCGCGCGGGGTCCTTTGATTCACGAGTATAAATTTCATAGCGTGGCCCATTAAGCCATGTACTAAGCCGCTCGCGACCAGCGGAACCATTGATGGTCGGCCTCCCGCCGCGCCTTGAAGCGGTCGACGCATTTCTTGGAGCAAAGGGCCGTACGCCAGCAGTAGTAGCGGATCAACCCGAACCTTCCGCCGCATACCGTGCAGCACTTTACTGAACTGTGGTGCGAACCATGAGAACTGTTGCGCATTTCTCGCCTCCTGTCTGGATTACGTGGATAGCCCCCCTTTCCTTCGCTGCAACACCACGCCCGCACGTGAAGTGCAGCGCGGGCGATGCCTAGTCTCGCGGCTTGTACGGACACCGGGCGCAAGAGTTTGAGCTCTGAATTGCGCCTCCTTGGCGAAGCGACACGCTCCATCGGCGTGCTTCGCCAGCCAAGTGTTGATTGCCTAATCTAACGATATTTCGATCTTGATTTATGCAATGAGTTACGCGTTGACGCTTAAATCCCGCGTGCCAACGGCTTTCCTCGACGGAATTCAGCCGGCGACGATGGGATGCGTACAGCAACTCGTCTGGAGTTATCAGAACCACCCTCTTTGCCTTTACGCGTCAAAGGGTGGTAATCCCGGCGGTCGAACCTTGGGTTGCCGCTCGCTAAACGCGGCAAGACCACCTTAAGCTAGTGTCCCGAGTCACAAGTTCGCAATCGTAGATTCGCAGTAGATTCGCGTCGCCGTGCCAAGGATGGAGGCTGCAGCAGCGACGGAGGATCTGATGGCGGTCCAGCAACTTGCGCCCCTGACATTGAGCGATGAAGAGCGTGCCGAACTGAAGTCGCTGACGATGCGGCGGAAGACGGCGCAGGCGCTGGCTCTGAGAGCCCGGATCGTGCTGACCTGCGCGGAAGGCGGTCAGAACAAGGAAGTTGCGACCAATCTGGGCCTGGACCGGTCGACGGTAGGCAAGTGGCGGCGGCGTTTTTGTGGAGCGACGCATGGACGGGCTGCATGACGAGCCGCGCTCCGGGGCGCCGCGCACGATCGACGATGCCCGCATCGAAGCTGTGATCGTGAGGACGTTGGAGAGTTGCCCCGAGAACGCCACCTATTGGAGCTCCCGCGACATGGCGAAGGCCCGTGGCCTGTCGGTGTCGACGGTGCAACGCGTCTGGCGGGCCTTCGGGCTCCAACCGCACCGGATGGAGACGTTCAAGCTCTCGACCGATCCAAACTTCGTGGCCAAAGTGCGCGACGTCGTCGGCCTCTACGTCTCGCCACCGGAGCACGCTATCGTTCTATGTGTGGATGAGAAATCCCAAATCCAGGCGCTGGACCGCAGCCAGCCGATGCTGCCGATGCGTCCAGGCCAGCCGGCCCGAAGGAGCCATGACTACACGAGGCACGGCACCACATCGCGTTCGCCGCCCTCGACATTGCGACCGGACGCGTCATCGGCAAGTGCTACGGACGCCACCGAGCTGCCGAGTCCCGCAAGTTCCTCGACGAGATCGAGGCCTCAGTGCCGCGTGAACTCGACGTCCATCTCGTCATGGACAATTACGCCACGCACAAGACCCCCTTGATCCGAAAATGGCTGGCTAAACGTCCACGTTGGCACGTGCACCCCGACCAGTTCGTCATGGCTCAACCAGGTCGAGCGTTTCTTCGCGCTCCTCACCGATAAGAAGATCAGGCGCGGCGTCTATCGCAGCGTCGCCGCCCTCAGAGCTGACATCACTTCGTTCATCGACCGACACAATGCCGATCCCAAACCGTTCCGATGGACCAAGTCCGCCGATGACATCCTTGCTTCCATCGAACGCTTCTGCCGGTACAATGCCCCGGCAGAACACGATCCGATATCGCGAACTTCTGGTTCAGGACACTAGCGCATCGGCGGCATCTGTGATGCCGAGGTCGATTTCATCAAGATCTGCCCTCGTGACGCAGTATGGTGGCATTACATAGATCGTATTGCCGAGCGGGCGCAGCAGCAGATTTCGATCTTTGAAGAACGCCTGAAGCTTCGGGCCGACCCCCGCGAGATAGCCTGCATCCTCCGTTTTCAGATCGAGCGCTGTGATCGTGCCGGTACGACGGACGTTTGCAAAGCGCGGGTCGGCGCGGAATGACTCAATTGCCTGCTCTTGCATCGCCGCGACCGACGCTAGGCGTTGGCGAGATTCCGGATCTTGCCAGAGATCCAGGTTGGCCTTTGCGGCGGCGCAGGCCACTGGATTTGCCGTATATGAACTCGAATGAAAGAACGTACGTGTCCGATCTTTCGAATAGTGCGCGTCGAAAATATCGGCCCGACAGAGTGTCACCGCGAGTGGAAGCGCCCCTCCCGTGAGGCCCTTCGAGTAGCAGGCGATATCGGGAGTGACATTCGCTTGCTCGCAGGCGAATAGTGTTCCGGTGCGGCCCCAGCCCGTCATGACCTCGTCGGCAATGAACAGGACATCAGAGGCCTCGCAGATCCGCTTCATCTCTCTTAGCACCCACGTCGGGTATATCAGCATCCCACCTGCCCCCAAAACCAGCGGCTCCACGATAAAAGCGGCTGGCATTTCGTTTCGACAAGCCGACTCCAGCGCGTCGAGCGTCGCCTGCTCACGACCGCTCGCAGGAAATGGGATTGAGGTCACGTCGAACAGAAGGGGAGCGTATGGCGCGTTGAACACCCCTCGGGCACCGACCGACATCGCACCAATTGTGTCCCCGTGGTAGGAATGTTGCATCACGACAATGCATCTTCGCTGTTTGCCGATGTTGTGCCAGTAGCCGACTGCCATTTTTAGCGCCACTTCCACGCTGGCCAAGCCACTGTCCGAGAAGAAGACATGCTCGAGGCCATTGGGCGCCAGCTTCAAGAGTTGCGCAGTAATCTCCTCAGCCGGTTCGTGGGTGTAGCCTGCGAAGATGATCTGGTTGAGCTTGCCTGCCTGTTCCTGGATGGCGCTCACGATATGTGGATGGCAATGGCCGTGGGTCACCACCCACCAAGATGATATAGCATCGATAATTCGACGACCATCGGCGGTGTGGAGATAGGCGCCCTCTCCCCGCATAACTTTTGTCATCTCCTCTTGGAGCGCGTGTTGTGTGAACGGATGCCAGATCGGCGACTTCGGATTCGTCCTCATTGCTTGAATTGATCGGCACGGAACGAGCTTTTAAAGGCGGCCTGCAGCGTGTCTGCTGCGAGGGGCGACAGCCAGGGCAATCGCCCTAACCAACGCGCCCGCCCAATCTCCCGAATTGCGATCTGGGTCTCAGCATTTTGTTCCCCAATGAAGGCAATGCCAAGAATAGGGATCTGGCGCTTTCGCAGAGCCTCTATCGACAGCAGCGAATGATTGATGGTGCCCAGTGACGTGCTCGCGCAAAGCACGACCGGGAGCCGCCATCGCTCGAAGACATCAATGTAGAGTGTATCGCCCCTCAGCGGCACCATCAGTCCGCCAGCGCCCTCAATCACCAACGGTCGGTCCCCGGTGTCTGGCACATTGAGCGAATCTGGCTCGATCCGAACTCCGTCAATTTCAGCGGAATGATGGGGCGAGACGGGGGTTCGAAGTCGGTAAAGCTCCGGCATGATGCGATCGGGCGAGAGACTGCCCAGCCGAGCTACGAGCTCGGCATCAGTCTCGCCTTCAAGGCCGGCCTGTATCGGTTTCCAATAGTTCGCGCCGAGGAGATCGGCGAGCCCCGCGGAAAACACCGTCTTCCCGATTCCGGTATCTGTGCCTGTGACCACGATCTGCTGCCTCATCGCGCTTCACCTCTGGTCTCCTCGAACAGAATATCGAGCATTGCACGCACGTCATCCTCCCCAACGTTAAGCGTCAGTGAAATTCGCAAACGGGCCGTGCCCGCCGGCACGGTTGGCGGCCGGATTCCGCGGATATCGAAGCCGCGAGCCTGCAGTGCGGAGGCGAGCCGCATCGCACGCGCATTGTCGCAAACGATGTACGGCACGATCTGCGAGACCGAAGAACTTCGCCAACCGCGCAAACCCATCTCCCGATGCGTAAACGCGACCAGCTTGGCCAGACGCTGCTGTCGCTCAGGTTCATGTTGCAGGATTAAGAGTGCCTCCCGCACGGCCATCAAGGGTGACGGCGCGGTGGCGAAATGAACGGACGACAGCGATTGACCAAGAAGTCGCGCAGCGCGCGTGTGGCAGTGACGAGCGCCCCGGCAGCGCCCAGCGCCTTGCCGCAGGTATGAACGACCAGGAGATTTTCGCGTCCCTCATAGGCCGCGGTGAGCCCTCGTCCCTGCTCGCCGTAAACGCCTGTGGCATGAGCCTCATCCACCATCAGGAACGCGTCGTACCTGTCCGCGAGCGCGACCAGACCTTCGAGCGGTGCGAAATCGCCATCCATGCTGTAGAGACTTTCGGCCACGATCCAGACCCGACCCGTTCCGCCGCCGGCCCGCCAGTCTCGAATTGTATTTGCGACCGACTCGGGGTCGTTGTGGGCGCTTATCCGAAAGTCGGCCCGGCCTGCCCGCACGCCTTCATGAATACTCGCGTGCACGAGAGAGTCGAGAACAAGCAAATCGCCCCGCTGCGGCAGCGTTGTGAGGACGGCAAAATTTGCGACATAGCCGCCGCCAAAGAAAAGTGCCGTCTCAGCCCCAAAGAACTGAGCCGCTTCTGTTTCGAGAGTTTCGTGTTCGTCGCAATTGCCGCGCAAAAGCCGCGACCCGCCGGCTCCGATCGGTGTGCCGGCTTCGAGCGCGGCGTAAACAGCCTTTTTCATGCGCGGCGCGCTCGCCAGCGCCAGATAATCGTTCGATGCGAAATCGATCCCTGCGCGCGGCTCGAGGCCACGCAGTCGGTTGTCTTCCTTCAGAGTATGCAAGGCAGCGACGTAGTCGCCAACTTTGACCCCGTGGATTGAATACATTCTTCACTCGCACAGTAGCGGTCGATCTCGCGATGGTTCTGATGGTAGGAGGAGCACAAGCTTCAGCATCGGCCTCTTGGCTTAAAACCTGACAAGATGCGATTTTCCCGATCAACTATCACAACGCTCGGACTGAACGCTTTTGCTTCCGCCTCATCAAAGGAGGCATATGCAACGATCATAATTTTATCGCCGGGCATCGCGAGTCGCGCAGCCGCGCCGTTCAAGTCGATGGTGCCCGACGCCCGGGGCGCTTCGATCACATAGGTGCTGAAGCACGCTCCGGTTTCGATGTTGTAGATCTCGACGCGCTCGTTGATCAGGAATCCTGCCGCGTCCAGCAGCCCACGATCAATCGAAATCGAGCCATCACTGTGCAGATCGGCTTCAGTCACCGAGGCGCGAAGGATTTTGCCTTTCATCAGGGTAATTTGCATTTATCGCCTACGCTGGAGTTTGCACACAGCGTGTTCGTTGGCTGTTTCACTCAGGCAAGACCGGACGTGATGCCGAGCCGGTCCAACAAATTCACGTCGCGGTCGCGCTGCGGGTTTTTGGTGGTCAAAAGCACGTCGCCGATAAAGATCGAATTCGCGCCGGCCAAAAAGCACAGCGCCTGCAGTTCATCCGTCATATTGTGCCGTCCGGCGGCCAACCGCACCACGCTCTTCGGCATCATGATTCGGGCGGTCGCAACCAGGCGCACCAGCGCGATCGAATCGGGACGCTCCGCGGTTTCATTGACTGGCACGCCCTTGACCTCGTTCCACAGGTTGATCGGCACGCTTTCCGGATGCTTACGGAGATTGGCGAGCAGCACGAGCATGCCGAGCCGGTCCTCGAGGAACTCGCCCATACCGATAATGCCTCCGCAGCAGACCTTGATGCCGGCCTCGCGCACACGCGCAAGTGTGTCGATGCGATCCTGCAAGGTGCGGGTGGTGATGATCTTGCCGTAGAACTCCGGCGAGGTGTCGACATTGTGATTGTAAAAGTCGAGCCCAGCCTCGGACAGCCGTGCGGCCTGCTTCGACGTCAGCATCCCGAGCGTGACGCAGGTTTCCATGCCGAGACCTTTAATCGCGCTAACCCTCTCGCAGACTTGATCGAGATCGCGGTCTTTCGGACTGCGCCAGGCCGCAGCCATGCAGAAGCGCGTCGCGCCAGCGTCCTTGGCGGATTGGGCGATGGCGACCACTTCGGCGCGATCCATCAAGCGGGTGGCTTTCAGACCGGTGTCGTAGTGCGCGCTCTGCGAGCAATAGCCGCAGTCTTCCGGACAGCCACCGGTCTTGATGCTGAGCAGGCTTGCTGTTTCGACGCGGTTTGGATCGAAGTTCTTGCGATGAACGCTCTGCGCCTGCAACATCAGGTCGGCAAACCGCAGCCCATAGAGTGCTTCGGTCTCGGCGCGCTGCCAGACATGGCGGACCGGCGCTCTGTTGCCCTCGTCATTCCGTTCCATTCCCATGGCAGCAACCATAAGTCTCGCCCTTCCTTATAATAGATAATCTTGGCGATTATCTATTATGTGGCCGCCCGTTCCTGCCTTCTTTGCCTTCCAACATCAAACATAACCGTATGCCGACGCTCAAAGACCGCGAAAGTCTGCAGGGATTGCAGAAATTCTGCAAAGCCAGTCGGCCTTATGTCGACCATCGACGGAGAAGCAATGATAAATAATCTATGATGACTGACGAGAACACGACGATTGCGGCGCGCATCGCGGAGTCACTCGGTGAGCGCATCATCAGCGGCGCGCTGCAGCCAGACGTCCCGCTCCGGCAGGATCTTGTCGCGCGGGAATTCAATTCCAGCCACGTTCCGGTGCGCGAGGCTTTTCGGCAACTGGAGGCCCGACATCTTGTCGTCGCTGTGCCCCGTCGCGGTGTGCGGGTAGCCCCGCTCGACACTAATTTACTGAAGGAGATCGCCGAGATGCGTGCTGCGCTCGAGGTGGTCGCGTTGCGCAATGCCGCTCCAATACTCACATCCACCCATTTGGCACGGATCGAGCTCGCCCTGATTGAAGCAGACAATGCCCAGACCATTCAGGAGTTTGAGACGGCGAACCGCCGCTTTCACCAGGCGCTGGTGGCGCCCTGCGCGATGCCGCGCCTGCTAGCGAGCCTTGACGGACTACAAATTGAAAATTCACGATTGATGTTCGCGATGGCGCGAAGTGTCGGCTGGCGACCACGGTCCAACCAGGATCACCGCCTGATTCTGCAGGCACTGCGAGCGCGCAGGGTCGATCAAGCCTGTAACCTGCTCGCACGCCACATTCAAACGATTGAGCGCCTTGCCCTTTCCGCTTCCTGAGCAGAAATAAGATCTGATGAGCTTCGTTGAAAACCGCAGGCGATCGCAAGATGCCAAACCACCGACCGTCTTGCCGAGCGACACAGCGACCGGCGATAGAGTTGCAGCGGGGTCGATGCCAAGATAGTTATGCGACGTACTTCCGATATCACCCAACGGTCACCCATGATTCGTCACATCGTCTTGTTCACCCCCAAGGATAAGGTCCATATCGACCAGATCATCGAAGGCCTATCGGTACTCACCACAATCCCACATGCACTCCGGCTCGAGGTCGCTCGCAATCGCAAGGTCGACCAGCTCGGCAACGATGTCGACGTTGTGGTCTATGGTGAGTTCGACAACGAGACGGAACTCGCAGCTTACAAGGCGCATGATCTGTACCAAGAATCGATCAGGCGCGTGCGACCGCTCCGGGAGCTACGGTTCGCGGCGGACTATAATGTATCAACAGATGCGCGTTTGGCCTCAACGGCAGCGAAGAGCCAAGTTACTAGGCGGCACTGTGTCCACTGGCGGGGTTAACCTGACAATCGATCTCAAGAGCTTGCGGGTCCCCGACGAGCGTCGCTTTCGTTGGAGTCGGGGTCACAATCGGAGCACGCCTCACAACACGCCAGTCGTCGGTGACTGACAGTCCCATGCACGTCCGCGAGCTGCAGTGGATTGAGCCGGTCACAGCGATGCGATGTCTCGCGCATCGAGCACACCTCACGTTTTTCGATAGCGCAGCAAGGCATGAGTTGCTCGGGCGCTACTCATATCTGACCTGCGACCCGTTCAGCACCTACATCGTCGCGGACGGACAAGCGAGTTGCAACGGAGGGGCTTTCGAGGGCGATCCATGGGAAGTCCCTCGCACCCTGCTCGCCAAGTATCCGCAAGAGCACCGTCCTGATCTCCCGCCGTTCCAGGGAGGCGCGGCCGGCTTCCTTGCTTACGATCTGAACAGGACTCTGGAGCGATTGTCGGCGCCGACGTTTCCCGGTCAGCGTTTGCCCCAATCCATCCTCCATTTCTGACGTGGTCATCAGCTACGACCACCGTGACGATAGATGCTGGCTCGTTTCTACCGGATGGCCGGAGCAGGATCCCGCACGTCGCGCCGAGCGCGCACGCCGTCGAGCCGACGAGTTTGCAGCAGCATTGCTTGCGGGCCCAAAGACGTCGGGGAACGACTCCCCCGGCGGAGCTGCGGCATGGCATTCGAACTTCAGCCGTGAGGGCTCCATTGCGGCGGTACAGCGCGTCATCGACTTGATTCTGGCTGGAGAGGTCTTCCAGGCTAATATTGCGCAGCGCTTCAGCGCCCGCCTGTCGACCTCATTTGATCCTCTTGCCTTCTATTGCCAGCTGCGATCATTGAACGCGGCACCGTTTGCAGCCCTCCTGCGCTACGGCAAGCTCACCATTGCATCGAGCTCGCCGGAACGATTCCTCAGGCTTTACGGACGACAGGTCGAAACGCGCCCCATCAAAGGCACGATCGCGCGTTCTGCTGATTCAAAGGAAGACCAGCGCCGCGCTGAAATCCTAGTCGCATCCGAAAAGGACCGTGCCGAGAATACTATGATCGTCGACCTCATGCGCAACGATCTGTCGCGCGTTTGCACTCCACATTCGATCGACGTTCCAGCGCTGTGTGGCCTCGAATCCTATGCCTCAGTGCACCACCTCGTATCGATCGTTACGGGTGAACTTGCAGACGACCAAGACGCAGTTAGCCTGCTTCGAGCTTGTTTTCCCGGAGGCTCCATTACAGGGGCGCCAAAGGTGCGATCGATGGAAATTATCGCAGAAATCGAGGGGGCGGCGCGAGACGTCTATTGCGGGGCGATCGGCCTTATCAGCTTCAACGGGCACATGGACACGAATATCGCGATCCGCACTGTCACGATCGACGACGGCCTAGCCTCGTTTCGTGCAGGTAGCGGCGTAACGGCGATGTCGGATCCAGAGGCCGAATACGAAGAGACGCTCGCCAAGGCGCAGCGAATCTTTGACACATTTCGTGCTGAAATATCTGGTGCATTTTGATTGTCATCATCGACAACTACGACTCCTTCGTCTTCAACATTGCGCGCTACTTCCGCAAGCTTGGCGAAGCAACGGAAGTGATCCGGAACGACGAGGTCAGCGTCAGCGATGTTGCCGGCCTCAAGCCACGCGCAGTGGTCATTTCCCCCGGTCCCTGCACCCCAAGTGAGGCCGGAATATCTACGGCCGTCGTCCGCGAACTTTCGGGTCGCGTGCCAATTCTCGGTATCTGCCTCGGACACCAGTGTATTGGGAGCGTCTTCGGCGGACGCATTGCGCGTGCACGTCGCCCCATGCACGGCCGCTCCTCGTACGTAGCGCATGAGGGCCGAGGGCTCTTCAAAGAACTCCCGTCGCCGCTTTGCGCCGGACGCTACCATTCCCTTGTTGTTGAGCTCGAGTCATGCGCGCCGCATCTCAGGGTGACGGCGCGTTCGGACGAAGGCGAGATCATGGCCCTCGCACATCGCTATCAACCGACCTATGGCGTGCAGTTCCATCCGGAATCGATACTTACTCCACAAGGGGACATATTGCTTACAAATTTCTTGCGACTCTCAGAGACCTCCTGAGGGAGATTAGGAATCGCAGGCGCGGCTACTCAAGTTACGAAAGCTAATCGTTCGCTTCTGCGAGTCTGAGATGCTTATTGATCGTCTACTTCAGCCAGAGATGACGAACTCCACGGCATCCAAGCCGCGGACCTTCAAAAATCCTTCCGGCTCGACCGGCTCTCGCGATTGGCAAGCTCGGCCGCGAGCGCCTGTCGCCAGCCTTCCCAGCCACGTTGACCGCGATCATCGTCAGCTATCTTGAATGGATGCAGGATCTCCAGCGGCTAATTTTTGGGTGAGGCGGAGGTATTCGATAGCTTCCATCGAATTCTCCAACGCTCGTTTCAGCAAACGACAGCTCGCGCCAAGCGCGACCGCATTTCTCATCGTATGGCCGCATGGGTATCGTCGTTCGCGTGGTTCAGTCCGTTAAGCGGATCAGAGACCTCTTTCCGTAGTGACTTCCAGGCCACGTGTGCACCTTCCGGTCAGTCCAGATATCGATGTCCGGGATCATCGGGACGGTTGACGCGCCAGTACAGCGTCCGGAGCCCTGGTGAGAAGCGACACCGCGCCTTTGCTGTCGAGGTACAATACCTGGAATGAGAGATACCCGATCCGGTCAAAGCCAGTCAGGTAGTACATGCTCTCTTGCTTGAAGAGCAGCATGCCGTCGAGGCGCCTCGCCTCCATGGACTTCCTGCATTTCACGATGCGGCCCTCGTATTCACTCACGTCGAAATGCAAGGCCACACGGATTGTCCCCTCCCGCTTGGTATCCGAAATGTATACAGCTTCATGCCGCGGAAGCGACTTGTTCTAGATCATGGATACTTAAGCGGCGAAAATCGGAGCAAGCTTGCCCGGTTTCGCCCGCCCGGTCCGCGCCATCGGCCGAGCGCTCGAGTTCTAGTTCTCGCCATTTCGGTTCTGAAATCCTGTGCCATGGTCTCCTGAGTGCAGGTGCTCAGGAAAAAAATATCACCAAGCAGACAAAGGCGAGATTGACGAGCGCTGCCACGAACGCCCACCCATGAATAGCCGCCGGCGAGAGCTCAACGTTATCCAGCGACGGGTCGACCCATAGAGGTGGCATCTCGATCACCCCGAAAAGAACGGGAGAGGAAATCCCGGACCAGGGCTGCACGTGTGTGCGCACGGCACGCCTAGCCGGCCGATCGCTTTACTGCCGCGCGGCATCAATCGTTCGTCGCGTCCGATGAGGGCCGATCGAACGGGCGAAATTCCTGGCCAACACGACCTTGCTTTGACGTGGTTGTTGTCCAGGCTCGTTTCAGCCGGTGAAGACAACGGTTTTCCTTCCATTGAGCACCACGCGGTCCTCGAGGTGATGACGGACGGCCCGTGCTAGTACGCGTCGTTCTATGTCGCGCCCCTTGCGGACGAGATCGTCCGGCGTGTCGCGATGCGAGATCCGTTCAACGTCTTGCTCGATGATAGGCCCCTCGTCGAGATCGGAGGTCACGTAGTGCGCCGTCGCGCCGATCAATTTCACGCCGCGCTCGTGGGCCTGGTGATAGGGCTTGGCTCCCTTGAAGCCGGGCAGGAACGAGTGATGAATGTTAATGCAGCGCCCTGACAGCTTGGCTGAGAAGCCATCCGAGAGAATCTGCATGTAACGCGCGAGGACGACCAGGTCGGTGTTGGTCTCCTGCACCAGCTCCCAGATCTTATCCTCTTGCTCCATCTTGGTCTGCTTGGTGACTGGAAAATGATGGAATGGCAGCTTGGCGAGGTCGCTCGAGGCCAAGTGCTCGCGGCCATGGTTCGAGACGATCGCCGTCACGTCCATCGGTAGCTCGCCATTGCGCCAACGATAGAGCAAGTCGGCAAGACAATGATCAAACTTGGAGACCATCAACATCACGCGTTTTCTTGCCGTCCTCTGTCGGAGCGTAAATCTCATTGAGAGGCGCTGGGCCAGCTCCTCGATGGCTGCAGCTATCTCCGCCGTCGATTTCGCGTGCTCGAGGCGATCGAACACAACGCGCATGAAAAAGCGGCTGGTCTCGGTATCATCGAATTGCTGGGCATCAAGGATATTGCAACCGGCTTCGAACAGGATCGCTGAAATCGCCGAGACGATCCCGGGCCGATCGGGGCAAGACAAGGCGAGAATCATGGAATTGGACATCTCACTCACCGCCAGGTGGCGGACTCTCCCTTTATCAAGCCGAGGCCAAGTTCGCGCGAACGCAATCAGCCAGGACGGGCCACGTTACAACCGAACTCCGCAGCGGACGCCGCAAACCACGACCAAAAGCTAGCCGCCATGCTGCGCGACACGAGGATTTCGAAAGCCGGGCCATCGGGCCCATCCTTTATTCGCCATAGCTGCACACCGACATGCGCAAAGCTCGTCAAGGCGGTCGCGCCGACGGGAAACGCTTTCCCATGGAGATCGATCATCGCCCCCTTTGCGAGAACCTCTCGTGCCCGCCTTCCTGAAACGCACAGTGCCGCCCGGGCGTCGCCCTGGTCGCTAACAGCCGCCTCGTCTGAAAGCAGGCTCGTGAGTTCAGAGAAGCCTGCTCGTTGCCGAGCCAAGAGCATCCACTGGCCGGGGCCTGACCATGCCAAGCCATGCGTGGCACTCAGCGCGATCGAGGCTGATCGAGGCAGGTCAAGCCCTACCAGCTGCTTGGTGATACGCTCGAGGCCGGTTGAACCGGTCGTTGCGATCAAAGTCGCAAGTTGCAGGTTGGCTGGAAGCTGCACCTTGACGCCGGGCTCGCCCGCCGCCCCGATCTGGCCGACCTGGATGATGGCGGCCCAAGCGTCGCGCCGGCACCAGGAAGAGGTTGCTTGCTCAGCCATGCAGGCGGGTACCTTCACGATCAACAAAGATGGGCGAGCAAATCTCCACGTGGATCTCGCTATTGCGTACCGGGTCAACGGCACGGATACGCTCTCCAACCCGGCGAGGCCCATTCTTAAGCAGGCCCAGCCCGATCCAGTGCCCCAGGCTTGGTGAATAGGCTACCGACGTCATGTAACCCTCGTCATTGTCCGTGTTGGCGGTGCGGCCCATGGAGATGAAATGAGCACCGGCCCGTAGCCGCTCAGCGTTGTTGATTGGTCGCAATCCCACCAGCGTCGGGCGGTCGCTTTGCAAGAGCGCCTCTCGCCGGGCCATCAGCCGGCCGATGAAATCCTTCTTGGAGGACATCATCTTGCCAAGCCCGAGATCGCGGGCTGTCGTTTGGCCATTAAGTTCGTTGCCGGCAACATGGCCCTTCTCGAGACGCATGACGCCGAGCGCCTCCGTGCCGTAAGGCGTGATCCCGTGCGGCGAGCCCGCGGCCATCAGCGCGCGCATCATCGCCTCGCCATAGTCGGCAGGCACGGCGAGCTCGTAGGCCAGCTCGCCCGAGAACGAGATCCGGAACAGCCGCGCCGGGATACCCCCGTTGACCGTGACTTCGCGCGCGGCCAGGTATGGGAAAGCCTCGTTCGAAATATCGTGCACGGCATCCAAGATATCGCGCAGGACCTCGCGGGATTTCGGGCCGGCGATCGCGGCCTGCGCCCATTGTTCGGACACCGAGACCATCCGCACATCGAGCTTCGGCCAAAGCACCTGATGGCAGAATTCGAGATGCTGCATCACCTTGCCGGCGTTCGCTGTCGTGGTGGTCATGAGGAAATGATTTTCACGCAGACGCGAGGTGGTACCGTCGTCCATGACGAAGCCATCCTCACGCAACATCAGTCCGTACCGGGCCTTGCCAACTGGCAGTGCCTTCCAGCCATTGATGTAGACCCGTTCCAAGAACTCGGCGGTATCTCTGCCCTGAATATCGATTTTGCCGAGTGTCGAGACATCACAGAGGCCAACTCCAGTGCGGACGGCAAGCACCTCGCGGGTGACCGTGGTCAGCCAATCCTGCTCGCCGGGCTTCGGATAGTATTGGGCCCGCAGCCACTGGCCCGTCTCGACAAAGACCGCCCCTTGCTCCCGCGACCAGTCATGGGTCGGCGCGAGGCGTACGGGGCGGAAATCTTTCCCCCGGTGATGGCCGGCGAGAGCACCGATTGCAACCGGCGTAAAAGGAGGCCGGAAA
Source organism: Bradyrhizobium canariense (assembly GCF_019402665.1). Lineage (GTDB taxonomy): Bacteria > Pseudomonadota > Alphaproteobacteria > Rhizobiales > Xanthobacteraceae > Bradyrhizobium > Bradyrhizobium canariense. The sequence goes on along the minus strand of NZ_VSST01000010.1, from coordinate 18,817 downwards.
ACAGTAGTACCAGTATCGGAAATCGCCCTACCCGTTTGCTCGGCCATGATGGCGAGACCGGCGATGTTGGAGGTCTTCCCCTGGTCGGTTGCCATACCGAGCGTCGTGTAGCGCTTAAGATGTTCAACCGAACGGAAGCCTTCCCGCGCCGCTAACTCGACGTCTTTCTCTGTCACATCGTTCTGGAAATCGACAAAAGCCTTGCCTCTGCCGCCCCTCACGCGCCAAATCGGCTTGACGCGGTTCGTCTCGGCGTCCGTCGTCGGAATGGGCTCGATGTGGGTCGGACGGAAGCCGATCTCCACTGCCGCCTCGCGGCCAAGCCGCGCGCCATCTTCCAGCGCCTGGGCAAGCGTGAAACGGCCAGCGGCGCTCCCCCCGACAGCTAGACCCGGCGGCAGCGTGCCAGGCACAAACGCCTGCACATCCTCGTTCCAAATCGGTCTGCCATTCTGGTGGGAGGTGAGGTGAAGTGTCGGATTCCAACCATTGGAAACCGCCAGCAGATCGCAAGACAGCGTCGTGTGCTTCCCAGAGCTATCGCGTACTACGACGCCCCGTACGTGATGCCCACCTTGCGTTGCTTCGACCGCGCCGCCCGCAAACACCCGTGCGCCAGCACGCTCGGCGAGCGCTTTAAACGTTGGGTCGATTTCGCTGCGCGAATCGACGATCGCTGACAAGCGCACCCCGGCCGCCACCAGATCGCAAACCGTGGCCCAGCCGTTGTCGCCCGTCGTAAAGACGACAATCTCACGACCGGGAAGGACACCAAAGCGATTGACGTACGCGCGCACAGCGCCCGCAAGCATGACCCCGGGCCGATCGTTACCAGGGAAGACGATCGGCCGTTCGAGCGCTCCGGACGCAAGGATCGCGCGCTTCGTATAGATCCGCCAACCGCGCTGACGCGGCTGATGAGCTGGCGGAACGGCAACGTGATCGTTGACACGTTCAACCGCGCCGAAGATCCCGTGGTCATAGAGCCCAAACACGCTGGTCCGGAGCATAGTGCGCACTTCGGAGAGAGCAGCAAGCTCAGCCAATGTAGCCGCCACCCAATCAGCGGCGGGACGTCCGTCAATTTCACGCCTCTCGGCGAGCAGACGCCCGCCCAAGCGAAAATCCTCATCGCAGAGGATAACGCGCGCGCCACTACGGCCCGCTGTGAGCGCGGCAGAGAGGCCCGCCGGCCCAGCACCGATAACCAAAACGTCGCAAAAAGCGAAGGCCTTCTCGTAATGGTCAGGGTCCGCGAATCGGGCGGCGCGCCCTAGCCCCGCGGCACGGCGGATCACCGGCTCGTATAGCTTTTCCCAAAACGCAGCCGGCCACATGAAGGTCTTATAGTAGAATCCAGCGACCAACGCGGATCCAGCGAGACGGTCCACTGACAAGAAGTCGCAACCGAGCGAGGGCCAACGGTTCTGACTCGTTGCCTCAAGCCCCTCGAACAATTCGATGATTGTCGCCCGTGTGTTCGGCTCACGCCTTGCGCCCGTGCGCAACTCGACTAGAGCGTTCGGCTCCTCGGAGCCGACCGAGAGGACTCCGCGTGGGCGGTGATACTTGAAAGACCGACCGAGCAGCCGCACGCCGTTTGCGAGCAGCGCCGAGGCTAGGGTATCGCCAGGATGGCCATCGTAGGTCTTCCCATCGAAGCGGAAGGACAACGTCTGAGTGCGATCGACCAGTCCCCCGCTTGGTAGCCGGAATGGCTGTGCGTTCATGCTGCTACTCCCGCCTTCGCGCTCTTGGTCGGGACCGCCGACTCGATCACATGGGTCAAGGTATGGCGCCGCACCATGAGCCACGCGCGACACCCGGCGGCGTGATACCAGAGCTCGTCATTTGGACCGCGCGGATTATCGCGCACGTAGACGTATTCCAACATGGCGGCTTCCGTCGCATCGAGCCCCTCCGGGCGCCGTGGCTTGGCATCGCCGAGGTACGTAAACTCCTGGACGTCACGCGCGCCGCAATGAGGACATGGAATTCGCATCGGACCCGCTCGAATGAACTCTCAGTGGAGGTTTGGCTGGGCGCCCACGCCCTTTTCGTCGATCAGCCGTCCCGTCGCGAACCGGTCGAGCCGATACGCGGCGGCCAACGGGTGCGGCTCGTCCTTGGCCACGAGATACGCAAAGCAAAAGCCGGATGCCGGCGTTGCCTTGAAGCCGCCGTAGCACCAGCCGGCATTGAGGTATAAGCCCTCGATCGGGGCGTGGTCGATGATTGGCGAGCCGTCCATCGACATGTCCATGACGCCGCCCCAATGGCGCAGCAGCCGCACTCGGCCCAACCCGGGCCAAAGGGCCATTGCTGCCTCCATCACGTCTTCGATCACCGGGAGGTTGCCGCGCTGGGCATAAGAATTATAGCCGTCAATATCACCGCCAAAAACGAGGCCACCCTTGTCGGACTGGCTGATGTAGAGATGGCCCGCGCCGAAGGTTACCACGCAGTCGAGCAGGGGCTTGAGACCCTCGGACACGAAGGCTTGCAGCACGTGGCTTTCAATAGGGAGCCGCATTCCCGCCATCGCGGCGAGGCGAGAGGAATTGCCGGCAACGACAAGCGCGATCTTCTTCGCCTTGATTGGGCCACGCGTGGTCTGGACACCGGTTGCCCGTCCATCGACGATATCGATGCCAGTCACTTCGCAGTTCTGCACGATGTCAACGCCGCGAGAGTCGGCAGCCCGCGCGTAGCCCCAGGCGACGGCATCATGGCGCACCGTGCCGCCGCGCCCCTGCAGCAGCCCACCCTGGATAGGAAACCGGCTTGTCTCGTAGTCCAGGAACGGCAGCATGGAGCGCACCTGCTCGCGATCGATGAACGCGGCATCAACGCCGGCAAGGCGCATTGCGTTGGCCCGGCGAGCGAAGGCATCGCGCTGAACGTCGGAGTGGAAGAGGTTGAGGACGCCGCGCTGGCTGACCATCGCGTTGTAGTTCAGCTCCTGCTCCAGGCCTTCCCAGAGCTTCATCGAGAGCTCGTAGAAGGGCGTGTTCCCGGGTAGCAGGTAATTCGACCGGATAATCGTCGTGTTGCGCCCGACATTGCCGGAGCCGATATAGCCCTTCTCGAGCACGGCGACGTTGCTAATGCCGTGCCGGCTGGCAAGGTAGTAAGCCGTTGCGAGACCATGGCCCCCGCCGCCAATGACCAGGACATCGTATCCAGGTTTCGGGGCAGCATCGCGCCACGCCGGTTGCCAACCACGATGGCCCTTCAACGCCTGCGAAATGAGTGAGAAGATTGAATAGCGCATTGGCGGGTTCGAGACCGTGTCGTGGCTGGCTTTGAATCTTTGTACGTCTAGTGCAGATTGAACGGCGCAGCCTTGCCGGCATGACCCTCAGCGACACCTGATTGCCTGGAAGCGACAACCCTAACCGAAACAACAGATGGCATCTGGCGGCTCGTCCCGTGCTGGCGATGGTGTCGACGGGTCACCTGGGCGGTATGAATCCCGGGCAAGCGTTGAACGCTGGCGCGGTCGCGCACGAACTGCTCGCAAAGACCCGGCGAGGCGTCCTGGCGCGGCCAATCAGTCATCGGATCGACCGCTGCAAGGGCGACATCAGGGTAACTTTTGCGGATGAGGCAATTCGAAGGGGCAAATTTAAACACGATGACGTAATTGCGGTCGGCGCCCGCGGCTCGAAAGGTCCGGTATCTTCAAGGCTTACCGCAATCTCACGAATCGAAAGGGCTATGAAGCAGTATGTTGGGCTAGATGCCTCGCAAAAAGAAACTTCAGTATGCGTGGTCAACGAGGTAGGCCAAGTCTTGTTCGAGGGGAAGGCCAAGTCCGACGTGGGGCGCCCGAGCGCGCGAGCTACATCACTCCCGTGCCCGGCGGTGTTGGCCCCATGACCGTTGCCTACTTGCTCGCCAACGCCGTGAAAGCGGCCGTTTCACGCCGAGGCTTGTCATTTCCTGGAAAGTCCCGGCAGGCCCAAGGCCGCGTTTTCCTTGAACGCCGCGCCAGGAGGCGAGGCTCCGCACGTCTGGACACGTACAAAATGCAAGGACCTAGACGTCAGCGCCTATTAGCGAGTGTCTCTCGCAATCGCTCAGTTCGCGGCGCTTGGCCGAACCGCGCTCGGAAGGTACGAGAAAAATGGCTTGCGCTTGTGAAGCCACAGGCTAGCGCAATCTCGAGTACCGACAAGCTGCTTTGCCGCACGAGATCGCGCGCGCGATCCAAGCGTAGTGACAGGTAATGCTCGCCGAGAGAGCAACCGAGATGCTGCCGGAAGAGCCGCTCAAGGTGTCGTAACGAGACGTTGGCAACACGCGCCAACTCGTCCCGCGAAATCGGGTTCTCCACGGCTTGTTCCATTCGGCCGATTACCCGGAGCAGCGGGGCGTGCGCGATACCGAGGCGCTCCCGTAACGGCATCCGCTGGGGACCCGCGCCCTCGCGAACATGCGTCTGCAGGAACCACTCGCTAACCGCCATGGCTAGCTCGGTACCGTGTTCGCGAGCAAGAATCGCGTGCATCATGTCTAGCGGCGCGGTGCCGCCGCCCGATGTCAACCTGTCGCGGTCGACTTCATAAAGAGAGCGCCGCAGGTCCAGGCGAGGGTACTCCTCTGCGAACGCGGGCGCATGCTCCCAATGAATCGTGAACCGGTAACCGCTGAGCAAGTTCGCGCGCGCAAGAACATAGGGACCACCCGATACGCCACCGATCTTGGCGCCACGGCGAGAAAGATGTCTTAGCCAGGCAAAGGTCGCGGGATCTTTGAACAGGGCTGGATTACCCCCGGCGCAGACGAAGACATAGTCGAGCTGCGCCTCCTCCCCGACACGGTAGTCGGCGTGGATTCGTACCCCGTTGGAAGCTGCAGCCGGCCCTCCGTCAATTGAGACATGGCTCCAGCGGTACAGCGTGCGTCCCGATAGGCGGTTTGCAGCTCGCAGGGGTTCAATGACGCACACGTACGGAAGCATTGCAAAGTCGGGAATGAGCAGGAAGCCAACATGGGCAGCCGGCGGGCCGGCGCTGTCCTTTCCCGGCACTCGAAGGTCGCTAGCGATCATGCCGACGTCGCCCCAGTTATCGGCGAGAAGTTGTCCAGTATCTTTCTGAGAGAGGCAATGCGCCCCTTTTGGGGTAGCGCTCGTCTCGTCGGAGCTGGCCGGGATAGCGGAGACGAGACGAGCGCGGGTTGCGTGATCGTGGTCACGACTTTTGAATCGTCAGCTGTCATTGCTGGTCTCAACGATGTCGCAGTGGTGGGTCAGCGTGAACCGCACAGGACACCCCACTGCCCGGACGGCCATGTGTATCTTGGTGCTCGGGCCGCCGCGCGAGCGGCCGATCTTCAGACCCCCTTTTTTGCTCCGGCGGCGTGCTGATGCGCCCCGACGATGGTGGAATCGACGATCAGATATTGATATTCGAAGTCCAATCCTCCGACATCGCCTCGAAAATGTGCGCCCGAACACCGTTGATCGCTCCTGCGCACGATCCAAAGCCCGCCTTTTACAAATATCCGGTTGTCGCGCCCGGTTGAGCCCTTCTGCTCGGGCCGGCCGATGATCAGCGGCGCCATCCGCTCCCACGCCCCATCATTTCAAAACTAATCGGTCCATCACACCCAAGACTGCCTACCCCAAAAGACAGCCTTGAATCTGATTTGCTCCTAAAAGGGAATCCTTAGAGTCCAACCGACCTAGCGCTTGGCTTTGCTGTCTTGAGTCTGATCTCTCACCTTCGAGGAGCGGTCTTGCGCGTAGACCCCCACCTCAAGTGTGAGCGGAATCGTTTGCAAGTTCGTCCATTACTTGCTTGGTCGCCTGATATGCAAGATCAACTATTTCATCGATCTCTGCCTCGGACACGACGAGTGGCGGGGCAAAACCAAGTATGTCTCCGTGCGGCATCGCTCGAGCGATAAGTCCTCGATCACGAGCAGCCTTTGAAATACGAGCACCTACTTTTAGCTCCGGATCAAATCTCCGTTTTGTCTGACGATCCGCCACGAATTCAACAGCGCCGAGCAAGCCTACGCCTCTGACTTCTCCAACGATCTCCAGCTGCGCAAACCGCTCCTTAAGCCGTCGTTGCAAGTGGGCGCCGACGGTCTTGGCTCGGTCGCTTAGCGCCTCTTTCTCGACAATATCGAGGACCGCGTTTGCAGCTGCGGCTGCAATTGGATGGCCGGAATATGTATATCCATGCGAGAAAGCTCCAACGCGATCGGCTCCTTCTTCCATGACCTTGTACACCTTCTCACCGACGATAGCGGCAGAGAGTGGTACGTATCCGGAAGTCAGCCCCTTGGCCACAGTCACCAGATCTGGCTCGATTCCATAGAGTGTGCTGCCGAAGTCGGCACCGGTTCGGCCAAACCCACAGATGACCTCGTCAGCGATCAGAAGAACGTCGTAGCGACTGAGCACGGTTTGGATTTCTTGCCAGTACCCAGCAGGAGGCGGCGTAATACCACCCGTGCCGAGCACCGGCTCTGCGATGAAGCCACCGACCGTCTCTGGACCCTCTCGCAAGATTAGTTGCTCAAGCTCCGCTGCACGCCGGCGAGAAAACGCCTCTTCCGTCTCGCCCGGCTCAGCACCCCAATAATGATGCGGCGTTCCCGTGTGCAGAATACCAGGGAAAGGAAGATCCATGTGATCGTGGTAAAACGACATGCCAGTCATCGAACCGGAAATGACCGAGCAACCGTGGTAACCGCGCTCGCGCGAGATAATCTTCTTCTTCCTGGGCTGACCACGCAGATTGTTGTAGTACCAGACGAGCTTTGCTTGCGTTTCGTTGGCGTCCGATCCGGACAGCCCGTAGAACACTTTGCTTGGCTTGCCGGGTGCCATTCGCACGAGACGATCCGAAAGAGTCGCCAGCACTTCCGTCGTGTGCGCCGCGTAGGTGTGGTAGTACGCTAGTTGATATGCCTGCCGCGCAATAGCTTCTGCGACTTCGGTGCGACCGTAGCCGATGTTGACGCAGTACAGTCCCGCAAAGCCGTCGATATAGCTGCGGCCCTCGGCGTCGTTTATGCGAATACCTTTGCCGCCTGTAACGATCGTGGGATCGCCCATCTTGCCGGTGGCGTAGTCCTTCAGCTGAGTGAAAGGATGCAGAACATTCGAGCGATCTCGTTCAGCGATGGCCTTGATATCAATCATGTCGCTTCTCCTAACCTGCCAGGTCGCCGAAACAGACGTACTTGAGTTCCATGAATTCGGCTAAGCCGTGTCGTGAGCCTTCTCGACCAAGGCCAGACTGCTTCCATCCGCCGAACGGAATAGGTGGCCCTGTGAATGAGGCTGTGTTGATGCCGACCATTCCGCACTCGATCCGCTCCGAAACCCGAAGCGCCCGACGCAAGCTGTCGGTGTAAATGTACCCGGCCAGCCCCATTTCGCTGGCGTTGGCTCTGGCGATGACCTCTTCTTCGGAGTCAAACGGAAGGACTGCTGCGATTGGGCCAAATGTTTCCTCAGAAGAAATGAGCATATTCTCGGAAACTTCAGTGAGCAGTGTCGGAGGGACGAAGTTGGGGCCGGCTGTGGCGCCCTGATGGGCCGACACAACTGTGGCTCCCTTTTTCACCGCATCATCAACTTGGGCCCTGCACTTGTTGGCAACAGATAGCTTGGTCATAGGCCCGATATCCGTCGTCGGGTCCAATCCATGACCGACTCGGAGTCGAGCTATTTCCGCAGCAAACGCCTCGACAAAGGCCCGATACATGGCCTTTTGAACGTAGATGCGGTTAGCTGCCAGGCAGTCCTGACCTGACGTCGCGAATTTGGCGGCCATCGCCCCCTTGACCGCCTTCTCGAGGTCGACGTCATCAAAGATGACAAACGGGGCATGCCCGCCCAATTCCATAGAGACCTTCTTCACCGTGTCCGCTGCCCCTTCAAGGAGATGGCGGCCAACCTCTGTAGAACCTGTGAACGACAGCGCCCGCACTCTCGTGTCGTGCAAGAGAGGCGTCGACAGTTCGATCGGGTTACCTACCAGGACTTGAAACACCCCGGCAGGGAGTCCGGCCTGTTCGGCCAGGCGCGCAATGGCGAGCGCGGAGAGCGGTGTCTCCGGAGCAGGCTTTACAATGATGGGACAGCCAGCGGCAAGCGCGGCCCCGGCCTTTCGCGTAATCATCGCAACAGGAAAGTTCCAAGGCGTAATCGCAGCCGCAACACCGATTGGCTGCATTCTGACGTGAAGGAGACTGCCGGGCTTGTGACTTGGGATGGTCTCTCCGTACGCACGTTCTCCTTCGGCTGCGAACCACTCAAGAAATCCTGCACCGTACTGGATTTCATGACGCGCCTCCGCAAGGGGCTTACCCTGTTCGCTCGTGACGACGACCGCGAGTTCTTCCGCATGCTCGAGCATTAAGGACGCCCAAGACCGAAGGATCGCCCCCCGCTTTGCGGGCAACAATTCGCGCCACGCCGAGAAAGACCGGTCAGCCGCCGCGATCGCGGCATTCATGTCGGCTGCGCTGCAATGCGCAACGTCAGCGATCTGTTCTCCGGTCGCTGGATCGACGACGACGTCTCTGCGCTGGCCCGAAATCCACCGACCGTCCAGCAGCGCGGCGCCTGCCACAAAATCTTTACGCAGAGTCTGCAGACGCTCCTTAGCAAGACCGACCAGCTCCCGATTTTCGGGCCGAAGAGTTTGAAGGGCCATTTGCGGGTCCGACACCGTCAATTGTTGAAAATCGTTGTGCATTGAGCATACTGGTAATGCCAACAGAATTGCGGCGCATTTCCCCGATGCAATAATGATTTCCTGCAGCGGACATGCGTTTGATGACGGAATACACCTGATGGCTGGAGCTTAAATCATGCGATACGACCGGATAGACGCGCGCATCCTTGAGATTGTGCAGAAGAACAACCGCCTGACGTCCGAGGTGATCGGCGAGATGGCTGGGCTTTCCGCTACCGCGTGTCAACGGAGGCTAAAGCGACTTCGCTCTGAAGGTATCATCGAGGCCGACGTCTCGATCGTTTCAGCGAGGGCGGTCGGACGACCGATCCAGATGCTCGTTCTAGTGAGCCTGGAGCGCGAGCGTTCAGACATCATCGACCGATTCAAGAAAGCTATCAAGTCGTCAGCTGAAGTCGTGAACGGATGCTACGTGACCGGCGACGCTGACTTTGTTCTCTACCTTACCGCCCGTAGCATGGAGGAGTATGAGCAGTTCACTCGACGGTTCTTCTATGAGAACCCCGACATCAGGGGTTTCAAGACAATGGTTATAATGGATCAGGTAAAAACCGGTTTCGCCGTTCCGATCGAGATGCCGGACGAAGATTGAGCTGCCCTCGCATGCATTCCAAGCCCGCACTTTTTCCTCACGCATTCGCATACAATGCCCATCTGTTCCGTCGAGTAGGGCGTAGGCCTCGCCAGTCAGTTCGTCATGCACTCCGCGATCGACCAGACGTCCATCAACGCCGCGATTACGATATCTTGGTCCAACGGGGCAGACCGAAGGTCAGACTACCAAGCTCAGGCTCGTCAAGCGTCAGATGTACGGACGTGCCAAGCTCGACCTGCTTCGGGCCCCTTTGATCGGCGCTACATGATCACCGATGCACCAAAATTGAGGCGACTCGCTGGTTCAGTACTGTCCGAGCGCCGATTTTCATCAGTGGAGATGGCTGTTGCAATTCATGCGTGCCTGCACGCATCGGCAAAGCGAGGGGTCCACGTGTCGTCTTCTTTCGCTTTTGTTCTCCAGTCGCGATCTCATGAACGAATTACTCGGGTGTGATCCCGACTTGAATTTCGATCACGCGAACACCGGCAAGCTTGTGGTCTTTAGGATGCGCAACGCCTTCGATTCGGCTCGGCGCCTGCTGGTACCGCTACGTCTCTGTCGAAGAGGGGATTGCGCCTAAAGCTTTCATCCTGTTTTGCGGGCGGTGTCCGCGCGATCGAGAATTTGAGTGTCGCGGCTCACAGATATAAGCCTCGCTGTTCGCGCGCCTCCAGGACGCGACGGCATCCCAGGATGTATGCAGCATCGCGAAGGCTAACTTGGTATTCAAGATGCGCACGCCACACGCTGTCGCAAGCGTCAGTGAGCATTTGGCCTAGTTTGTCCCGTACCTCGGCTTCTCGCCAGAAGTAGGACGAATGATCTTGCACCCATTCGAAATATGAAACGATCACTCCGCCAGCATTAGCAAGCACATCCGGGATCACAGTGATTCCTCTATCAGCCAGGATCGAATCCGCCTCTGGCGTGGTCGGGCCATTAGCGCCTTCAACAACGATTTTTGCATTTGTGGCGCGAGCGACAGCGGCTGTGATCTGCCCCTCGAGGGCCGCAGGAACGAGAATATCTGTGTCCACCAGCCAAAATTCTTCGCGCTCAATCTCAATCCCGAGCCCAGATTCCAGCACCGATCCTGATCTCAACTTGTGGCTAGACAATGCTTCGACATCGAGACCATCTTCGCACACAAGCGCGCCGTCGACGTCCTGCACCGCAACAACGAGAGCGCCGGCTCGAGCGAAGCTTCGGGCCGCGGCACTACCCACGTTTCCAAAACCTTGGATAGCAACACGTTGGTTACGAATATCTTGACCTAGCCGGCCTGTGAGTTCTCGAGCGGCGATAAAGACACCATCCCCCGTGGCATCCTTGCGGCCCACGGACCCGCCTAGCTCGATGGGCTTACCAGTTACGACGCCACTCACCACCTGGCCTTTGGTCAAGGCATAGGCGTCCATCATCCATGCCATGACCTGAGCATTCGTATTCACATCTGGAGCCGGTATATCCTTGTCTACTCCGATGACGTTTGCGATTTCGATCGTGTAGCGGCGCGTAAGCCGCTCAAGCTCCACGCGGGAGAGCTTCGCCGGATCAACTCGTACAGCGCCCTTGCCGCCACCGAAGGGCAAGCCGACGACGGCATTTTTTATGGTCATCCAGCCAGCAAGTGCCATCACTTCAGACAGGGTCGCATCTTGATGGAAGCGCACCCCGCCTTTAGCCGGCCCGCGGCTAGTGTTGTGGTGCACCCTATAGCCTTCAAAATGAGCGATGGTCCCGTCGTCCCGCTGAATCGGAACGTCGACCACCACCGCCCGCTTTGGCCGTTTGAGAGTTTCGACCCACCGACCTAGAGAGCCAAGAAATGGCGCAGCGCGGTCCACTTGGGAGAGGTAGTTGAGCCACGCATCCGCACGAGCGTAATCGACGAACGATAACTGCCCTGGCGCAAGCGCAGCACAGGCAGTCGCCGATTCGATCGGTGAAATCTCCGCCCTGAGCGTCATTCCTGGTTCCTCATATGATCGATGTTTGGGAAAGTTTGTGCTTTGCTGCAAGGGCGCGCGCTTGAGGTCTGGGTCGATTGACGCCGGGCAGGCCCCGCCTGACTAGTTGTTCTTTCTCGCAAGAAGAGATCACAGCGGCGGCAACCGAGCCGTCCTGCGTCCCCTTGCCGCGCTTCAGCTGATCGGAATCGCGATCGATAAGTGTGGACCGGGTTCGCGAACCAAAACACATGGCTCCGTTCAGTTGAGTGGAGTTACACATAGCAAGCTCTGATATGGGGCGGCGAATACTTGAGGAAGCACAGACCATCCTTGCAGCGAGCAAAAGAACCGTAAATGGAGCCCTGCCTCGCTTTGAGGTACTCGCCAGCCTCACCCGACCCCATTGCTAATCAAGGTCTCGCATTACTCAAGACCAGATCGGCATAGCTTTTTATCTTACAAATACGTTTTGTGAAATCATCATTCGCTTCATGAGCCGCACCTTCGCTTAGATGCTCCTCCAGCTTTTCTACACGCATGTATCTTTCGCCGCCGTGATGAAAGGCTTTCTGGAATACCGGAACAATTCTTATGCTATCAATGAAAGTGCGGCTATTGCCATCCATGATGCCTTTCGACAGCTTCATCTTCAAAACCAAGCCTAACGATAAATGAGGCGCGGCATCCCATTGGTCGTACGTCAAACCGCCCAACGAATAGGCGATAACCGCAATGCGATTTGGATCTCTATTTGTGCGATAATATTCGACGGGCTGAATGACATGAGGATGATGACCAAGGATCAAATCCACGCCGCATTCGACCAACTGGTGAGCTGTCACGACTTGTTTGTAACGCGGGAAAAACTCGAACTCGAACCCCCAGTGAATTGAAGCGATGATGAAATCGCAGTCTTGCCTTTTGCAGTCCTCAATTTGCTTCTTGAGCAACTCCAATTCAGGTTCAACGTATTTTGATACGAGTTTGGCCGTGTGAATACGATAGCTCTCGGCCGGTGGAAGCCGGCGGCCATTGAGCCCGAAGGTAGCCGATACGAATCCGATCTTTACGCCTGCCCTGGTAAAGACATTTGCACGACCGTATTCCGCTGGAGTCTGTGGAGTGCCGATACCCATAATTCCATGGTGGGTGAAAAGCCTCTGTGTGGTCTCAAGACCTGCTATGCCCAGGTCATTAGTGTGGTTGTTGGCAAAATTGAGTGCGGTAAAATGCTTTCCTTTGTGTCCGGTTAGGGCAGAGAATTGAGCAATTGAGCTGCGAAGGAGCGTGCAATTTTCCGGATCTCGCCCAGCAACGAGGCAGCCATCGAACTCCTGTTCTGTTACAGGAGCCTCCAAGTTCGCAAACGAGAGGTCCGCATCGAAGAGGACGTCTGCGACATTCTCAAAAACAATATCTCGGCAAGACTCGATGCCATCGGATGGCATTAGATCTCCCGATGCGCTGATTGTGACCGAGGCATCCTTTTTGAACCCATCTGGCAGATGCACGGCGGATTTGTCCTGCACGAACAACGCTTCACGGACGTTCTCTTGTGCTTTGAGGATCGGCCTCTCAGCTTTGTAAAGCCAGTATGCCCAATCGAGAAATGTCATCTCTTCAGCATCGGTGGCCGCCTGTGCAAGAGGAAAATCCCAGTCCCGGGATAGCTTGGCTTTTTCCAAGGCTTCTTTGGCCTTCGACTCGAAAGAAGATTTTGCGGTCTGACTCGCTGTGTCGCCGCTGGGCAGTTCATTTCGCATAGCGCAAGTCCCTTGTTGAAGACGAATGCTCTAAACTTGTTTTATAGCGCGCCTGAGGTGAGGCATCCTGAGGAGGGACAGCAACCTGACTTGCTCTATAAGCTTGATTCCGGCTGCGGCAGAGAAGCTCCGCCCGATGTTCCATTGTCTGAGATTGCATTGCGCGCTCGATGACCAATCCAGCATCGCCACGGCCCGATTTTGGCAGTTCGCTCGACTCATGCAAAAGGAACTCGGGCCGTCCGAGCGAGGCCATACTCCGAGCGATTGCGGCGGTTAGCGCCGACACGATTCTCATGCAATGATTCCGCTCTTGCTCGAGCCGCTATGACACGAGCGCTTCCATTGCGCCTTGCGAGATTCGGAATACATCTTGATAACTACGAAAGCCGAGCGAGGTGATCGATAATCCTGGCCCAGCTCCGAGCCCCCTTGTAGAAGCTTGTTAGGTTGTACTTCTCATTAGGCGAATGGATACGGCTATCGTCCAGGCCGAAGCCAATGAGCAAGCAGTCCATGCCGAGCTTCTGATTGAAGGAAGCGACGATCGGGACGGAGCCACCCGCTCCCATAAGGGCAGCCGGACGGCCCCACTCCTCCTCGAGCGCTTTAGCGGCCGCAGCGACATGCGGAGATTCGGGGTCGAACGCAAATGCGGGGTAGCCTCCGTCATCGGCCCGGAACTCGATGGAGCAATCCTTTGGGGCACGGCCTCGGATGAACTTCTCGAGGGAGTCCAGGATCTGCTGTGGATCTTGCCCAGGCACTAGGCGGCAGGTCAGCTTGGCCGATGCTTTGGACGGAATCACCGTCTTAACTCCGACTCCCTGGTATCCGCCGGTGACACCATTGAACTCACAAGTCGGGCGGACCCACAGCTGCTCGAGCGCGCTGTAGCCCTTTTCTCCAGCCGGCCGACTGAGACCGATGTCACTCAGGAAGGCTGCAGCGTCGAAACCTAGCGATTCCAGCTGCCGCCTTCTTTCGGTCGATAAGGTCGGGATGCCGTCGTAGAATCCAGGCACAGTCACTCGCCCATCGCCATCATGCAGCCCGGCTAGGATGTGCACGAGAGCTCGGATCGGGTTCAGGGCTGCGCCGCCAAACTGACCAGAGTGCAGATCTCTGTTCGGGCCAGTCAGCACCACTTCGGCACCGACAATGCCGCGCATCGAAAGCGTGATACCCGGCGTATCTTTGTCCCACTGCACCGTGTCACAGATCAGCGCAAGATCGCAGGTAATCTCCTCACCGTGCTCAGCCAGGAAACGCGACAGGCTGTGCGCGCCGCATTCCTCCTCTCCTTCGATCACAACCGTGACCCGGAACGGCAACTCACCGGCGACCCGCTTCCATGCGCGAAAGGACTCGAGGAAAGTTGAGAACTGACCCTTGCTATCTTCTGCACCCCGCGCCACCACCACTTCGCCATTGCCCGGCTCGACCGCTAGCCGCGGCTCGAACGGCGAAGATACCCACAAATCGAGGGGATCTGGCGGTTGCACATCATAGTGACCATAGAAAAGAACGTGTGGCTTGCCCGCTGCACTACGTGGGCCGTCGTGAGCAACTACAATCGGATGACCGACCGATTCTCTTAACCCCGCGTCGAAACCAATCTCGCGAAGCGTGTTAACGCACCACTCTGCCGTGGCCCTACAGCTGTCTTTGTACGACGGATCGGTCGAGATACTGGGAATCCGCAACACTTCAAAGAGTCGCTTGAGAGCTGGCTCCCGGGAATCATCAAGCGCCTTAAGAACGGCAGGCAGGTAGTCGGTCATGTTGCGGTCCTCGTCTCGCATCCGGATATGACGCGCCACCCAACTCGTCGAAATGCGAGAAAGCCGCATGCTAGCGACCCGAGGCCTCGCCGCAGGCGACCGCGACTACAGATTAGATCGGGGCTTGTGTGCCGAGTAGTACCCCGAAGCACCATCTGAAACTCCCACGCGTCATATGCTGAATAGGCTTGCCAATCAGCATACCAGCGCGACAAAGGTATTTGCTTCGCATTTCTCTAAGCGATCGATGGATTCCTGCATTCAGCGGCAACATTGCGATGGATTTCACCTGCGAGAACAGGGCCGACTTGCAATAAAGACGAGTCGACGCTCGCAACGTCGAGATCGCCGGGCCTTCCCGCATTTTCCCAATCCTGCCGACTGGCCGCCTGCAACTGCGCTCGGAGGGAATCGGATCAGCTTGCGTGCTGGCGCTCAGCATGGAAGATTCTACGAAACAACTCGCAAAGATGCTGCTTAGGTGAGGAGCAGTTAACGAAAAGAGAGACGGAGAGGACCTGCGGGCCTCTGTCGAGGCGAGTCGAGATATTGCGGCTCCTTTCCAAGGCTACGATTCTTGATTTTCGCGCATTATGAGCTCTAGCATTACAGTTGGCTTTTTGCTTTGAAAAGCGCGCGCTGAGCGATCGCTTGGTGAGCTCTGCGCCAGAGTGATCATGCGATGATGTGGGCGGGCTGGATCCGCTTTCGAGCGAGCCTGACGGCGATGCGCCGGACTTCCTGGATTGACCATCGGATCAACGACGGCGTGGCTATGCTTTGGATTTTGCTGTGGTTCGACGTTTGGTTTTTTTTGGCGGCGGCGGATTGGCATGATGCCGGATCACCGCCATCATGGCGAAGGCGAGCATCACCATAGACACGTGGCGATGCCAGCCATGCCAGGATCTGCTCTCGTTGTGATCGAGCCCGAACTCGTTTTTCGCGGTTTCAAAGCTGTCCTCGATCGCCCAGCGACGGCCTTCGACCGCGACCAGCGTTTCGATGGATGTTGCCGCTGGGCACCAGGTGGTGAAGAAGGCGAGATCGCCATCGGCGATACGACGACGGATCAGCAGACCGCGTGTCCAAACGCCCGGATTTTCGTCGTTTGATTCTCCGACCAGATCGGCCAGTTCGAGATAGCACCAATCATGCAGCCGTGGTCCTTTGGTTCCGTCCCCTGCCGACAGGCGGTTCCAGTCGGACGAACGCCGCGTCGAGGCGATGTCCGCGGCGGTGCCAGAGACTGATCGCCGCTTGCCCCAGGAATGAAATACATGAGCGCTGCTGACCCCGAGTACATAGCCTTTGCCTGCGCGACGTAGTTGCTGTTAGATATCGCCAACCCCATAGACAATATCGCCTGCAACCCACTTGAATGGGACAGACGTGGCTATGGCGCGTGCGATCATTCTCGTCGCAAGCTTTGGCTTGGTCGCAAAGCCGACATCGGCAGGCACATATGCGGTTTCCAGACGATCCGGATCGTCGGTCCATTCCTTCGGAAGATACAGCGCGCGATCGATGAACGCATGACCATGGCGCGACACGTAGGCGGCGAAGACGCCGATCTGGCAGTTCGTGATCTTGCCGGCGGAACCAGTGTATTGCCGCGCCACCCCGCACGACGCCTTGCCTTGCTTGAGAAAGCCGGTCTCGTCGATCACGAGCACCGCATCGTCATCCGCCAAATGCTCGATGACATAATCGCGGACGATATCGCGCAGACCATCAGCATCCCAATCCCTGCGACCCAGGATCGCCTGTTGCCGCCAAGGACCGGGATCGCCAGCTGCCTCCGCGCGCATCCAACCGGTCTTGCGTTGCTCATCTCCGAGCAGGCCTTCCAGAAACACGCCTGCATTCCTCGCAACACGATCTTGATTGAACAACGGACGTATCCGTTGCTTGATCTCACGAAGCGACGCCGCCCACAGCGCAAGCGTCTCTTCAATCGACGCTGCCTGCGTCCACGATCTTCGAATCATGGTTGCCCATGGATTCAGAAATCCTCAGAAAGGGCAACTGTAATGCTAGGCTTCTCGCCCCCGCAGATTGCATACGCCACCGATATTGGCTGGTACTGCGCGACCTGCTAAGTCTCAAAGCGCTTGTAGTGCTTGCGTGGCTGACGGACACGAGCGACGATGCGCAAGCAATGTGCCTCTGGCTTTACACGGCGTACTGCACAGCCCAGCCGGAGAAGAACGCCGGCAGCCCGATGCCAGCTCGCTATACGTACGCCGATCATGGACGGCACACAACGTGCGATGACGCGCTCCGCCATCTCCAGCACTGTGACGAAACAGCCTTGTTTCGCCGCCGCAGCAGCGACCTCATCTGCTGCCCCTAATCTCCTGAAAGAAGTCAATATCAGCATCTGCGAAGGCACGCGATCTCCACGGCGACCTGGTCTTCTAGGGTCAACGGGGCGAGGGGCTTGGTGCATCTTCGTGCGGCACCCGAGCTCTCGGTGCGCACTGCCACGTTTGGTGACACGAAGAAAGCTCCACATTTTCGGATCTGGCGCCGAATTTCGGCACTGTGAAGCTGCAAATTAGAGAAACTCGACTCTGGGGGAGTGCAAAAAGCGACGTGTTGTAAACTCGACAAGAAGCTGCGGATCGAAAGCACAGCAAAAAATGACACGGGGCAGAGACGGAGGGACGGATACATTAGCATCTGCGCAGCTTCGGAATTTGCGGCCTAGCCGGCCGTTCATTGCCGTCTCGGCTGATGTTTGCGAGTTGTATAATTATCCATGGCACGCGGCGCCGCAACAGTATCTTGATGCCGCAATTGGAGGGGCCGGTGTATTTCCGCTCCTGGTTCCTTCGTTTGGCGATAGGCTCGACTTCGACCAACTGCTCGCCACTGTCGATGGCGTTATGATTACGGGCTCGGCCTCTAACGTCCATCCATCCCTTTATGGCGGTGACCCGAGTGAAGCAAACGGTCCTTATGACCTAGCCCGCGATTCGACTACGCTGCCTTTAATAGGCAAGGCGATCGACCAAGGCGTCCCGCTCCTTGCCATCTGCCGTGGTCTTCAGGAAATGAATGTCGCGCTGGGTGGGACGCTCGCAAGCGAGATTCAGGAACAGCCGGGCATGCTCGATCATCGGGCGCCGCAGACCGACAGTCGCGATGAGCGGTTTGCCATCCGCCAGACATTGACCGTTAAGCCCGGTAGCTGCCTTTATAAGTTGGTCGGCGGCGAAATAAACGTAAACTCGGTCCACCGCCAGGCGATCGAAAGGCTGGCAGCACAGCTCCAGGTCGTAGCCGTAGCGGAGGACGGAACTGTGGAAGCGGTGTCGGTGCGAAACGCCAAGGGCTTTGCCCTTGGCGTTCAGTGGCACCCCGAATATTGGGCAAAATCCGACGAACCATCCGCTTGCATTTTCCGCGCGTTCGGAGATGCGGTTCGTGCCCATGCGGCGACGAGGACATAATGGCAGCTGGAGGATCTTTCGACGAGATCACGTGGTCCATCGCTGATGCCACAGCACTGCGACAAGGAAGACAGTCCCCACGCTTGATATACAACTCTCCTCGGGGTCACGCAGTGTTTCGCGACTGGGCCAATTGGCTCGATCGATGACTTCGATTTCACGATTACTAGACGACATTTACTAGTCCACGCAGGAACACTTCGATGACACAACCTCCGCCTTTCCCGCCGCCCTTTCCTGTCGATGAGTACTGCTCGCGCCTCGCAGCATTGCGTATCATCATGGCCGAACGGCAGATTAACCTACTTATCGTCGACCAGTTCGAACATATGGTCTATTTCAGTGGATACCGGTCCACGGCGGCCACCTACCAAGCTTTACTTATCCCGCTCGATCAACAGCCCGTCGCAGTGATCCGCGCGCTCGATGCACCGATCTTCGCAGAAAAGAGTTGGTTCGCCGACCATGTGGCATATGCCGACAACGAAAATCCGATCAAAGTTGTTACCGAAACGATTAAAGCACGCGGTTTT
>NZ_VSST01000001.1 GCF_019402665.1 Bradyrhizobium canariense | reverse complement strand
CGACGTGCAGCGCGGCGCGGGCGAAACTGGATCGGCATCCTCGCAGGTGCTGGCAGCGGCACAGTCGCTGTCCGGCGACAGCAACCGCCTCAAGCTCGAGGTCGGCAAATTCCTCGACACCGTGCGCGCGGCCTGACGGGCGCATATCTCTGAGAGAACTGCAACCGCCGCGCGTAGAAGCGCGGCGTTTGCGCGCGTGCATATTGCGGCGCCGCGACGAAGACCGCGCAGGGTTAACTTTCCGGAAAACCGATGCAGTCATGATCCCCGCAATATTCCGGGCGCTGAGTCGCCCTCACGTATTGCGTATCGACGTATTGGAGCACACTCATGAGCGGCCCTTCCATTCGCCTCGCCCACAAGGTCATGGCGATCGGACTGTTCGGATTGTTGGGCCTCGTCGCCTTCGGCGCGATCTACGAGATCGGCAGTCTCTCCCAGGACGCCTCTCGCGAGATTGCCAACCGGGCTCGTGCGATCGCCGACATCGACAAGCAGCTCTCGATCGAGATGCTGGAGGCTCGCCGGGACGAGAAGAACTTCCAGCAGCGCCGCAACGAAAGCTACGCCAAGGCCCATGCCGAATTGATCGGCCCGATCAACCGCGACTTCGAGGAGATCGAGCGGCTGGTTGCGGCCGGCGGCATGGGCGCGCTGTCCGACCGGATGAAGCAGGCGCATGACGGCTTCAAGCGATACGCGTCGGACTTCGGCGCATTGGTGGCCGCGGAGACCCGGCTCGGCCTGAACGAGACGCTGGGCCTCTCCGGCTCGCTCCGCGCCGCCGTGCACGACATTGAGGCCAAGCTCAAGGAGATCGACGATCCCAGGTCCACGAGCTGGATGCTGATGATGCGCCGGCATGAGAAGGATTTCATGCTGCGGCGCGACCCAAAATACATCGCCGAGATGAAGAAGGCCGCAGTTGAATTCTCCAAGGCGATAGAGGTTGTCGCGGTCCCTACGGCGGTGATGAACGACATCACGGCCAAGCTGCAGAAATACCAGTCCGAGTTCGCGGCGTGGGCCGACACTGCACGGCAGAGCGCAGCCCTTGACGCCAGCATGATGAAGACCTTCCGCGAGCTCGAGCCGGGTATGGTCGAGGTACGCAATACAGTTGAAGGCCTGTACAAGCAGGCCGAATTTGGGGAAGCCGCGACCCGCGATGCCGTGCGCATATGGATGATGGTCGCCTTCGGCGTCACCGTCGTAGTGCTCGCCGCAGTCGGCTTCCTTCTGGGGCGTTCGATCTCGAAGTCGCTTGCCGGCATGGTCGGTGCGATGACGCGGCTTGCGCGCGGCGAGCTTTCGATTTCCGTTCCCGGCATCGGGCGCAGGGACGAGATCGGCGAGATGGCCGGTGCCGTCGAGGTGTTCAGGACCAACATGGTGGAGGCCGAGCGGCTGCGCGTCGAGCAGATCGATGCCGAGGCGCGCGGGCGCCAGCAGCGTAAGGCCGACATGCACCGGCTCGCCGATAATTTCGAAGGCGCGGTCGGCGAGATCATCGATACTGTTTCATCGGCTGCAACCGAGCTCGAGGCGTCTTCGAACACGCTGACGCAGGCCGCCGAGCGCGGCAACGGGCTTGCCACCGTCGTGGCGGCCGCCTCCGAAGAGGCCTCCGCGAACGTGCAGTCGGTGTCTTCAGCGAGCGAGGAAATGACCTCCTCGATCTCCGAGATCAGCCGTCAGGTGCAGGAATCGGCGCGTGTCGCCGATGTCGCCGTCGAGCAGGCCCAGCGCACCAATGCGCGCGTCGCCGAGCTGACCAAGGCCGCTTCCCGCATTGGCGACGTGGTCGAGCTGATCAACACCATCGCCAGCCAGACCAATCTGCTGGCGCTCAACGCGACGATCGAAGCGGCGCGAGCGGGCGAGGCCGGCAAGGGTTTTGCCGTGGTCGCGACTGAAGTCAAGGCGCTCGCCGAGCAGACTGCGAAAGCGACCGGCGAGATCAGCCAGCACATCGGTGCGATCCAGACCGCAACGCAAGACTCAGCCGGGGCGATCAAGGAGATCGGCGACACCATCGCGCGGATGTCGGAGATCTCGTCGACCATCGCGGCCGCGGTCGAGGAGCAGGGCGCCGCCACGCAGGAGATCTCCCGCAACATCCAGCACGCCGCGAATGGCACCTCCGAAGTCTCAGCGAATATCGGCCACGTCCAGCGCGGCGCAGGCGAAACCGGGGCTGCCTCGGCGCAGGTGCATTCGGCTGCGCAATCCCTTTCGCAGGAGAGCAACCGGCTGAAGAGCGAGGTCGCGCGCTTCCTGGAATCGGTACGGGTGGCGTGACAGCCGCTGCCGCGTTGGTCGCATGTTGCGGCGCAAGCGGACACGCTGCGCGTGGCAGCATGAGGTGGCTGCGAGCTGCAACAAATGGTTGCATGAGAAATAGCGACTGTCGGAAGTGTCCCGTAATTTTACGTAGGTCCCTGTTAACGCCTGCTTGCGACTATGTGTGCAATCTCACGGGATAAGAACCAGCCAGCATTGTTGAACTGACATCCGTCTCCCCACCGTCGTGGCGATCACGGCGCAAATGATTTGCGCGTTGTCAGGTAACATCGGGATTTGTCGTGATGTCGAAATTGTCGATCGTCTTCAAGCTTCTGGCCGTGCTGTCGGTCCTCGTTCTTTCGCTCGCCGGTGTCGGCGTGACGGCGATCGGCACCATGCAGAACATCAATTCCCATACGGTCGAGATTGCGGAGAGCTGGCTGCCCAGCGTGCGCGCGCTTGGCTCGCTTCGCGCCGACATCAACGAGCTGCGCGTGGCGCTCCGTCTGCATCTGATGCAGGACAGCGTCGAGGGCAAGGACGCCGCCGAGAAGCGCTTGGCCTCGCTGCGCGCGCGCATCGACCAGACCCGCAAGGTCTACGAGCCGCTGATCACCTCCGCCGAGGAGCGCTCGCTCTATGGGCAATGGAGCACGGCGTGGGCCGAGTATCTGAACGGCGTGCAGGACGTGATGGCGTTGTCGCGCAAGGGCGTCGGCCGTTTCCCAGCCGACGCTAACGAGCTGTTGCAGACCAAGGTCGCGAAGATGGCCCAGGCCGCCGACCCGCTGCTTCAGAAGGGCATCGAGATGAACAATCGCGGCGCCGAGCTGGAGACCAAGCAGGCCGCTGACAGCTATGCCATGATCTTCCGCGTGCTGGTCGGCATCATCGTGCTCTCGGTCGTGATCGCGATCGGCGCCGCCTATTATCTCGTGCGCGACGTTTCCCGTGGCATTGCCTCGATCATCCGCCCGATGCAGTCGCTCGGCGAAGGCGACCTTTCGGCCGAGGTGCCGCATCGCGGCGAGCGGACCGAGATCGGCTCGATGGCGGATGCGCTGCAGATCTTCAAGGAGGCGCTGATCGCCAAGAAGGCTGCCGACGAGGCCGCTGCGCGCGACGCCGAAGCCAAGATCGAACGCGGCCGCCGTGTCGACGCCATCACCCGCAAGTTCGAAGCCATGATCGGCGAAGTCGTCGGGACCGTGTCCTCGGCCTCCACCGAGCTCGAGGCCTCCGCCTCGACGCTGACCAACACCGCGCAGCGCGGACAGGAACTCGCGACCGTCGTCGCAGCCGCCTCCGAGGAAGCCTCGACCAACGTCCAGGCGGTGGCATCCGCTTCGGAGGAGCTGTCGTCCTCCATCACCGAGATCAGCCGCCGCGTGCAGGATTCGGCGCGGATGGCGGCGGAGGCCGTCGAGCAGGCGGCGCGGACCAACGACCGCGTCAACGCGCTGTCGCAGGCGGCGTCCCGCATCGGCGACGTCGTCGAACTCATCAACACCATCGCGGGCCAGACCAATCTGTTGGCGCTGAACGCGACCATCGAGGCCGCGCGTGCCGGTGAAGCGGGCCGCGGATTCGCGGTCGTCGCCTCCGAGGTCAAGGCGCTGGCCGAGCAGACGGCAAAGGCGACCGGTGAGATCGGGGCGCAGGTCTCGGGCATCCAAGCAGCGACGCAGGAATCGGTCAGTGCCATCCAGGAGATTGGCGGCACCATCGAGCGGCTGTCCGAGGTGGCTGCGGCCATCGCCGCCGCCGTCGAGCAGCAGGGCGCGGCCACGCAGGAAATCTCGCGTAACGTCCAGCAGGCCTCGGTCGGCACGCAGGAGGTCTCGTCGAACATCACCGATGTGCAGCGGGGTGCGTTCGAGACCGGCGAAGCTTCGAACGAGGTGCTGTCGGCGGCGAAATCGCTCGCGACCGACAGCACCCGTCTCAAGGTCGAGGTCGCGCAATTCCTGGAATCGGTTCGCGCGGCGTGAGCCTCAAATGCTCGTCTGCGGAGCCGGCGGCGGTGCGACCTGCCGCCGGAACAGGATACGCTGGTAGAGCCAGCCGATCGCGACCAGCACGATGCCGAGGCACATGAAGGACAGCGCGCGGTAGACGCCCGTCAGCGTCGACATGTCGATGACGAAGGCCTTCAGGATCGTCAACGCGATCACGACGGCCGACGCCAGCCGCGCCCGCTCCGAATTGACGAGAATGCCGACGCCGAGCAGCACCACGCCGAAGCCGAGCCAGCCGATCGAATAGGTATATTGCTCGGCGCCCGTCGTCTCCCCGGAGGAGAGGATCGGGCCGTGATAGAAGCGGCGGATCTCCAGCGTGACATAGGTCAGCGCGAACAGCAGCGCGCCGCCCGCAATCGTGTTGGCGTAGGCCTTGCCGCGTTCGCCGGCCACGGCATATGACAGCAGCAGCATCAGCACCGCTGGCAGCGCGTAGCCGAGCAGCAGCAGGTTGAACACGGCGCCGCCGACGTCGGTGCGCCACAGCAGCGGGTTCTCCAGGATCAAGAGGCCGAACACGCCCACGAGCCCGGCGATCGCCGTGAGCACGACCGCGCCGACATTGTGCACGATGCTGCGGCTGCGCTGCCGCAGACGCTCCAGCCCGATCGCCATGGCGAGCATGACGCTGACCTGCAGCGCGCATTCGAGCAGCGACGGTGCCGACGTCACGTCGCCGCCGGTCGCAAAGTGCCGGATCTCCATGAAGGCGAGCAGTGCGGTGAACAGGATCGCGGCGCTCTCGATCATGCGCAACGGGGCGTCGTCGCCGCGGCGGCGCAGGAACAGGCTCGCCGCCCAGAACGATGCCGCCGGCACGCCGTAGCCCCACAACAGCCAGTTGAAGATCGGCGTGGTTCCGACGGCGTCGCCGACGATGCGTGGATCATAGCCGATCCGAGCGGTGACCAGGCCTGCGAAGATCGCGGCCAGCCAGCGCAGGAACGGGATCGGCCGCTGCATCGAGATCCAGGCGGTGCCGAGCGACATCAGCGCCAGTGCGATCGTGAGCCAGCCCTTCTCCAGCGCAAATGTCAGCGCCAGCGCCAGCGCACCGAGCGTGCCGGTCGCGAACAAGGCCGTGGAGATCATGGCGCCCGGCCGGGTCTCGCGGCGCGCAAGCGCCTCGGTGGCAGCGCCGAAGGCGGCGGCGAGCAGTACCGCGAGGATGGCGAACGGGATCGAGCGGTCGAGATGCGCGATGCGTGCGTAGAGCGCGACCAGGATCGCGATCGGCGTCGCGACACCCGCGACCGACCACACCACCGGAATGATCGCCGAGTTCGAACGGCCCTGCGCGAGGAAGCCCGCGATGCCGAAGCCGGCGGCGAAGATCGCTGCCATCACCAGATGTAGCGTCACCGCGCTGTCGATCGCCGTCGGCGCGATGCCGGCGATGGGGCCGCCCGGCAGCACCAGCATGTCGGGATTGGCGCGCACCGCCCATTCGGCGAACACGATGAAGACGGTCGCGGCGGCCGCGCCGAGCGCGCCGGTGGCCGCCGGCGCGCGCCAGGCGACAAGCAGCGTCGCGCCGACGAGCAGCGTGAAGGCGATCAGCGCCAGGTCCGCATGCGCGCTCGACAGCACGATCAGCATCGCGCCGAACAGATAGGCACCGAGCGAGCCCGACGAGACCGGCTCGATCTCACCGTCCTCGATCGTCGGGCCGAACATGAAGCCGCAGACGACGAGAAGAGCGGCAAGAACGAAGCCTGCGATCACATGCAAAGCGTGCGGCGCGACCTGCAAGTCGCTGGTATCGAGCCCCGGAAAGATCCAGAGCACGGCGAAGGCGATCGTGGTGACCGCAAGCCAGCGCCACAACCGGATACGGGCGAGGCCGAAGCTCGCGGCGGTGACGATGGCGAGATAGATGTAGAGTGCCCAATAGTTCGGCTTGTCGCTCGAGACGAGGATCGGCGTCACGAACGCGCCGACCACGCCGAGGCCCGCGAGCGCAGGCCCGTGCAGGAGCGCCGCAGCCAGCGTGCCGAGCGCGACGAGGCCGAGCAGCACGAAGGCGGTCGCGGGGACGAGGAATCCATAGAGCGCGTAAGCCGCGTAGATGGTCGCAAATGCCACCGCCGTGCCGGCCGCGGTGAGGATCGCGGGAATGTTGGCGATCGGCAGCGCGGCGATATTGGAGATGCTCTCCTTGCGGCGTGACCATTCGCCGGCGCCAAGCAGCGCCAGCGCGAACACGCCGCCAAGGAACACGCGCACACCGGGGCCGACGAGGCCGGCCTCGATCGAATAGCGCACCATGAAGAAGCCGCCGAGCGCGAGCGCAAGGCCGCCGATCCACACCACCCAGCGCGTGCCGAGCCGTTCCTCGAAGCCGGGCGCGGGCGCGGGTGCGGGCCGCGGCGGCGGCGCGTCGGCCTCGGTGCTCGCTTCGAGCGGAGGCGGTGAAACATCCTCCGTGACGGGCGGGGGCGGCGCCTCGGCTCCCGGTTCGGCTTGGGGCACAAGCGGCGGCGGCGCTGCAGAAGTCGTCGCGGACGCTTCAGCCCACACATCTGCCGGGATCCGCGGCGGCTGCACGGGCCGTTGCGCGTGGAACGTCGCTTCGAGCGAGCTCAGCCGTCGTCGCAGCTCAGCCGCCTGGCTGGAGGCCTTGATCGCGATGATGAAAGCGATGACCGCAATGATCAGCGCGAAGACGTCGAACGGGCCGTCAGACATAAAGCCTCCAGGCAATCGGCGGGTAGGGGCCGATCGCGCATATCTCGGGTTAGCGCCGGGAGCGTACGCGCAAGCCCGGCGCGGGCCGCTCCTGGAGCACGTCGCGACGGAAGCGGTAGAGCGCCGCCGGACGTCCGCCCGTCTGTGTCGACATCACCCCGGTCGGTTCGACCAGGGCTTCCATTTCGACCAGGCGGCGGAAATTTTGTTTGTGCAGGTGTCGGCCGGAGATCGCCTCCACCGTATACTGCAATTCGGTGAGTGTGAACTCGGCGGGCAAAAGTTCAAAGACCACAGGACGATACTTCAGTTTTGCACGCAGTCGCGCGATCGCTGTCGCAAGAATCCGGCGGTGGTCGAAGCGCATGGATGTGCCGAGCGCGGGCAGTGCCTTGCGCGCTAATGCCGCAGGGCGACCGTCGCGCCGTGCTTCCTCGACCAGCCCGGCCTCGTACAGGAGCTCGTAGCGGTCGAGCACGCGCTCCTCGTCCCAGGACGCGCCGTCGAGACCGAAATAGAAACGCACGCGATCCTTGCGCGGCAGTGCGCGCGTCGTCTCCGGCGTCTCCTCTTCGGCCCACTCGGTCAATGCCGGGATGATGTCGTCCGCGATGATCGCGGGCGGCCCCTCGCGCCAGTCCTCCCACGGCAGGAAGCGATACCACGGCGCGAAGCTCGCACTCGTGGCTGCGAGTTCGCCGCCGATGGCGCGCGTCAGTGCGAGATAGCCGATCGACACCATGTGCGCGCCGATGTCGCCGGCTTCGGCATGCCGGCCGCGATCGCCGAACGTGTAGAGCTGTTCGACATAGCCGAGCCGCAGGCCCGTCTGTTCCTCGACCCAGGCCCGCAGGCCGATCTCGAAAGTGCGGTGGCTCGGCGCATCGAACGGGCCGAACGGCAGGCCGGCCAGTCCATCACTGTCGCGCGCGGTGAGGATCAGCGGTTCATGATTCTCGATCGCGACGATCGCGGCAGTCAGGCCGATCTCGATCGGCGTCAGCAGCTTTTCGCTCATGCGACGGCGATCGCGTGAGTGATGAGATAGGTATGCCAATTGTTTGAGCCGGTCTCGCCGCGGGCTCGCTGTAACCTCTCCCGCTTGCGGGAGAGGTCGGCGCGCAGCGCCGGGTGAGGGCTTTCTCCTCTAGGGGACTGTCCCGATGCGGAGATACCCTCTCCCCACCCCTCTCCCGCAAGCGGGAGAGGGAGCACACCTCTGCTGTGGTGCGCAACTGTCATTCGAGCTCGATCACGAACGGGCGGCCCTCGACCATCATCGCGCCCGGGCCCATCTCGTCGAGTGCGCGCAGCATGCGGCCGTTGCGTCCCAGCGCACGGTCGGCAAGGCTGACGATGCGGCGGTTCGGCGAGGCGATCGGGGAAGCCGCTCTAATCTTCTTTGCGATCTCGATCTCGTCGCGATGCGGATTGAGGGCGCAAGCGGCCGCGAACGCGCTCGCGGTGGAGCGGCTGATGCCGGCATAGCAATGCACCACCAGCGGCGCGTCGCGGTCCCAGCTGCGCACGAAGTTCAGCACCTGCTCGATATGCGTTTCCGATGGCGCGACGAAGCCGTCCATCTCCTCGGTGATGTCGTCCATCGATACCTTGAGATGGTTGGCCGGCAGCACCGACACCGGCCGCGCCACCTGCTCGACATTGGCCATCACGGTCAGCACGTGGCTGGCCTTGGTGAGGCGGACGGTTTCGGGAAGGGCGGCGAGGGAACAGACGTGGATCATGGCGGACCTTTTTGGCGGCGAGTATAGCGAGCGCCCGTAGGGTGGGCAAAGGCGCATCGCGCCGTGCCCACCATTTCGCAACTGCGCATCTCCACCAGTTTGGTGGGCACGCTTCGCTTTGCCCACCCTACGAAGGGATAGGGTTCACGCAAACACGGCGCCAAACCGCTCCAGAAACTGCTTCTCGGCCCGGGCAGCCGTCCAGGGGGTGAGATAATCGCGCCGGACGCTGTCGGGCAGGCCCGGATCGCGGCCGAACAGGCGCCTGGACTCGCTTTCGCTGAAGCCGACGAGCGTCGTCGCCTCCAGATAGGCCGCGCCGCGATCGGCGGCCTTGATCGCCAACGTGATCTCCTCCGGCAGCACCGGCGGCAGGCCAAAGCGGATGTGGATGGCGCCGAGTAGGCGTTTTTCGACTGCCTTGTAATGACCGTCGAGCACGGCCTTGAACGGCGATATCATATCGCCGATCACGTATTCGGGCGCATCGTGCAGCAGCGCGGCAAGCCGCACGCGCAGATCCACGCGCGGGTTCTCGTGCCGAATCACGGTTTCGACCAGCAGCGTATGCTGCGCGACCGAGAAGATGTGTGCGCCGATGGTCTGGCCGTTCCAGCGGGCGACACGCGCCAGCCCATGCGCGACGTCGGCGATCTCGATATCGAGCGGGGAGGGATCGAGCAAATCGAGCCGCCGGCCCGACAGCATGCGCTGCCAGGCACGAGACGCCACATCGGGTGACGACTTCCTGGCCGTCATTTGGACTTGAGGCGCGGCTTGCGCTGCGTCTTGCCGCAGCTCGCGTGACAATGGCAGTCGACGAGATGATCGTTGACCATGCCGGTCGCCTCCATGAAGGCATAGACGATGGTCGGGCCGACGAACTTGAAGCCGCGCGAGGACAGCTCCTTGGAGATTTGCATGGAGAGCGGCGTCGAGGCCGGTACGCTCGCGGTGGTCTTGAAATGATTGACCTTGGGCCTTCCGTCCATGAAGTCCCACAGGAATTTCGAGAAGCCGGGGCCCTTCTCCATGATGTCGAGATAGGATTTCGCGCTTGATATCGCGCCGTCGATCTTGGCCTTGTTACGCACGATGCCGGCATCGTTCATCAGCGCGTGAACTTTCTTCTCGTTGTAGCGTGCGATCTTTTCCGGCTGGAAATCGTCGAAAGCTTTGCGGAAATTGTCGCGCTTGCGCAGGATCGTGATCCAGGACAGGCCGGCCTGGAAACCGTCGAGGATCAGCTTCTCATAGAGCGCGCGGTCGTCATATTCCGGCACGCCCCACTCCGTGTCGTGATAGGCGACGTAGAGCGGATCTTCGCCGGGCCAGGGGCAACGCGTCTTTCCGTCGGGATGCAGGCGAGGGGCACGGCTCATGCGATGGGTTGCTTGGTTGGAATGCGCACGATTTCAGGTTCCGCAAGCCTCACAGCGAGGCCACCGGCAGTCAGCGCCTGTCCTGCATCGAGCGCATCAGCGACGCGGTCGATGCGCACCAGCGCGATACCCTTGCCCTGCGCCGACGAGCCCATCGTACCGACCGACTTGTCGCCAGCCATGACGCTGACGCCGGGCTCAGGCGAGGAGTCCTCGAGCAGCACCTTGACGCTGCGGGTGCGGGCGGTGCCGCGATGCTGCATGCGCGAGACGACCTCCTGGCCGACATAGCAGCCCTTGTCGAAATCGACACCGGCCAAACGGTCCATGTTGGTCTCGTGCGGGAACGCATCGCTGTACGTGAAATCGAGCCCGCCGCGCGGCACGCCGAGCGCGATGCGGTGGGCCTCGTAGGCGGCGGCGTCGACGAGCTCGGCGCCGATCAGATCGGACAGCTTATGTTTGAGATCTTCGGGGATCAGGATGCGGGTGCCGAGGTCTTCATTGCGCGGATCGGCGAAGGCGAGATCGGGCTGGGCCGCAGGCTTGCCGTCCCAGGCCGCGAGCACGCCGAGATCGTCGGACAGGTTTTCCACCGTGACCTTGGCGCGCAGCTTGTAGAATTTCAGCTTGGTGGCGAGGCCGTCGGCAAGCGGCTTCGGGCAATCGATCAGGAACCCGCCGCCATGGCCGGCAGGCGCTTCCGTGATCAGGAAATCTACGATGATCTTGCCCTGCGGCGTCAGCAGCGCGCCGAATCGGCCGAGGCCCGGCTTCAGCTTGTCGACATCGGTCGTGACGAGGCCATTGAGGAAGTTGCGCGCATCCTCGCCCGCGACCTTGATCACGCCCCGGTCCGGAAGAAACGCTGATTTCATACGAAAATCTCTTGCGACATGTTGCTCCGGAACGTAAGCCCGCAAGGCAAAAACGACAAGACCTCAAGCCCTGCGCTTGGGGACGAGAGAGGCCTTCAGCCATGACCCAGCGTTTCGACGTGATCCTCAAGGGCGGCACTGTCGTCAACCAGGACGGCGAGGGAGCCCGCGATATCGGCGTCGTCAACGGCCGCATTGCCGAGATCGGCACCCTGTCGCAGGCTTCCGCCGCGGAGGTGATCGACTGCAAGGGCCTGCACATCCTGCCCGGCGTGATGGACACGCAGGTGCATTTCCGCGAGCCCGGGCTGGAGCAGAAGGAAGACCTCGAGACCGGCTCGCGCAGCGCCGTGATGGGCGGCGTCACCGCCGTGTTCGAGATGCCGAACACCGCGCCATTGACCGTGACGGAGGCCACCTTCACCGACAAGGTGAAGCGCGCTCATCACCGCATGCATTGCGACTTCGCCTTCTTCATCGGCGGTACCCGCGAGAACGTGCAGGATCTGCCGGTGCTGGAGCGTGCGCCGGGTTGCGCAGGCGTCAAGGTGTTCATCGGCTCCTCGACCGGCGCGCTCTTGGTGGAAGACGACGAAAGCCTGCGCCGCATCTTCCAGGTGATCCGCCGCCGCGCGGCGTTCCACGCCGAGGACGAGTACCGCCTCAACGACCGCAAGTCGCTGCGTATCGAGGGCGACACGCGCTCGCACCCGGTGTGGCGCGACGAGACCGCGGCGCTGATGGCGACGCAGCGCCTGGTGAAGCTCGCGCACGAGACGGGCAAGCGCATCCACGTGCTGCATATCTCGACCAAGGAAGAGATCGAATTTTTGCGCGACCACAAGGACGTCGCCTCCTGCGAGGCGACGCCGCATCATCTCACGCTGGTGGCGCCCGAATGCTACGAGCGGCTCGGCACGCTGGCGCAGATGAATCCGCCGGTGCGCGGCGCCGATCATCGCGCCGGGATCTGGCGCGGCATCGAGCAGGGCATCATCGACGTGCTCGGCTCCGATCATGCCCCGCATACGCTCGAAGAGAAGCAGAAGATCTATCCGGCCTCGCCCTCCGGCATGACCGGCGTGCAGACGCTGGTGCCGCTCATGCTCGATCACGTCAATGCGGGCCGGTTGTCGCTGGCGCGTTTCGTCGATCTCACCAGCGCCGGCCCCGCGCGCCTCTACAATATGGCCTGCAAGGGCCGCATCGCCGCCGGCTACGACGCCGACTTCACCGTCGTCGATCTCAAGCGCAGCGAGACCATCACCAACAAATGGGTGGCCTCCAAGGCCGGCTGGACCCCCTATGACGGGTTGCGCGTCACCGGCTGGCCCGTCGGCACCTTCATCCGCGGCCGCCGCGTGATGTGGCAGGGCGAGCTCGTGACGGCCTCGCAAGGTGAGCCGGTGCGGTTTCTGGAGACGTTGAAACAGTAGGGAGCGGCACAAGCGTTCCGCACTCCCGGCGTCGTCCTGGCGAAAGCCAGGACCCATTACCCCGACTGCATCTTGTGCGAAGACTTGTGGCCAACACTTGCGCGCCACAACTTGATCCTGTGGTAATGGGTCCTGGCTTTCGCCAGGACGACGCCGAGGGAGGAATGAATGTCCCAACCGACACCCCTCATCACCACCGAGCAACTCGCCGCCATACTCGGCGATCCCAATCTCCGCCTCTACGACTGCACGACCTACAACGAGCCGGTGCCGCCGGGCAGCGACGTGCCCTATCGCGCCGTGCCCGGCGACAAGACGTTCGAGGCCGGCCACATTCCAGGCGCCGATTTTCTCGACCTGCAAGGCGAGTTCTCCGACGCCTCTGCGCAGCAATTCTTCATGATGCCTGACGTGGCCCAGCTGGAGACCGCCTTCGGCCGCCACGGCCTCGATGCGTCCAAGTCCGTCGTGCTCTACAGCATCGGCACCATGATGTGGTCGACGCGGTTCTGGTGGATGCTGCGCTCGCTCGGCGTTGACGCGCGGGTGCTCGACGGTGGCCTCGACAAATGGAAGGAAGAGGGGCGGCCGGTCGAGACAGGCGCGCCGAAGGGCTATCCGGCCACCACCTTTAAGGCCATACCGCGCGCAGGCTTCTTCGTCGATAAGAATGCAGTGAAGGCACGGCTCGGCGATCCCGCGACTGTTATCGTCAACGCGCTCGGTTCCCAGTTTCATCGCGGCCTCGAGCCGAGCCGCTATGGGCGGCCCGGCCGGGTTCCCGGCAGCGTCAACGTTCCCGCGGCGGTTCTCACCAATGCCGACAAGACGCTGACGACGCTCGCCGATGCCGAAGCCAAATTCGCCGCGGCAGGCGTCACCTGCGACAAGAATGTCATCCTATATTGCGGTGGCGGCATCTCGGCGACGATCGATCTGCTGCTGCTGACGCAGCTCGGTTATGACAAGCTGACGCTGTACGATGCTTCGATGGGGGAGTGGGCGAAGGATCCGGCGCTGCCGATCGAGACGGATTAGGACATTCCCTGGTCTCTCCCCCAGGGGAAGGACAGAAACTTGGGAACCTTTCCCTTGGGGCGGCATCCAATGTCCGGAACGAAGCCAAACAAGCAGGTGACCGCCATGCCACGGACCGCAGCCGGCCTGTCCGCCGGCGCTAAGACTTCAGAAATCCGGACATTGGAAGCCGAACTGGTCGAGCGGGCGCGGGGCCGTGACGAGGCCGCGTTACGCGAGATCATGCAGGCCAACAATCGCAGGCTCTATCGTCTGGCGCGCGGAATTCTGCGCAGCGACAGCGAAGCCGAGGATGTCGTTCAGGAAACCTATATCCGCGCCTTCACCCATCTCGACGGTTTTCGCGGCGAGTCCAGTCTGTCGACATGGCTGTCGCGCATCGCCATCAACGAGGCGCTTGGCCGGACGCGAGGCGCCAGGCCGCATGTCGAGCTGGGCTCGGTGCCCGAAGCGACGCTCGAGGCGCAGATCATCAAATTTCCCGCTTCTCCCGCAGGCGATCCGGAAAGGACCATGGCCCAACGTGAAATCCAGCGCGTCGTCGAGCGCGCCATCGATGAGTTGCCGGATGTCTTCCGCATGGTCTTCGTCGCACGCGTGATGGAAGGCATGAACATCGAGGAGACCGCCGAGCTGCTCGGCGTCAAGCCCGAGACCGTGAAGACGCGACTGCACCGTGCGCGCACCATGTTGCGCGAGAACGTCGAGAAGGAGATCGGTCCGGTGGTGATGGATGCGTTCCCGTTCGCCGGGTGGCGCTGCGAGCGGCTGACCGTGTCAGTGCTGAAGCGGCTCGGCATCGGCGGCTGAATTCTTCGGGAACGTTCGCGCGAAAATTCCATCCAACGCCTGTGAAGCAACGCGCCGGTAAAACATCCGGCACCACAGGAGTGTCAAACCATGTTCGTTCGTTGGACCACGGCGATCGCCGCTGCAATTTTGTTGTCGAGCCCCGCGCTGCTGCAAGGCGCCAGAGCAGCCGACAAGCTGACCAATCCGCAGATCGCCCATATCGCCTACACCGCGGGTGTGATCGACATCAACGCAGCCAAGCAGGCGCAGAAGAAAGCCAAGAACAAGGACGTGAAGGCGTTTGCCGACGACATGCTGCGCGACCACGAGGCCGTCAACAAGCAGGCGCTCGCGCTGGTCAAGAAGCTGAACGTCACGCCTGAAGACAACGACACCAGCAAGGCGCTGTCGAAGCAGGCGAGCGAGAAGCTCGCCGAATTGGACAAGCTGAGCGGTGCGGCCTTCGACAAGGCCTACGTCGCAAACGAGGTCGCCTACCACAAAACCGTCAATGGCGCGCTGGAAACCCAGCTCATTCCGTCCGCCAGCAATGCCGAACTGAAGAGCCTGCTGCAGACCGGCCTGAAAATTTTCCAGGGCCATCAGCAGCACGCCGAGCACATCGCGGCGGAGCTGAAATAGGGAGGCGATGATGCCGGGACGATTGTCTGCGATCGCGTCAGCGGTCCTGCTCGTGGCGTTGGCCGTCCCGGCGCACGCTGCGGCCATAGAGATCACGATGGAGAATCTCGAAGTGTCGCCGAAAGACGCTTCGGCCAAGGTCGGCGACACCATTGAATGGATCAACAAGGACGTCTTCGCCCACACCGCGACGGCCAGGAACGGCGATTTCGATGTCAACTTGCCGGCGAAAAAATCAGGGACGTTGGTCCTCAAGAAGGCAGGCACGGTCGATTATTACTGCCGCTATCATCCCAACATGAAAGCGACGCTCAAGATCGAGCCGTAACGGGCTGGGGAGCGCATTCCCGACGGCAGCGGAAACTGGCCCCGCCCGCGTGGCGGGGGCGTTTTCGGCAAGGCTTACTGCCTGAAGAAAGACTTACTGTCGGGAGATGTCGACCGAGAATTCGCCGTTGCGGATGCGGCCAGGAAAGCCTTCGACGAACTTCGCCACCGCGTCCTCGCCATAGGTGCCGACCAGCTCGGCAAGGGCCGCGAACAGGCTCGCCTGCGCCAGGCAGTCGCCGTCGACGCCGTCATGGCGCGCTTCGGCCCAGGCCTCGTTGAGATAGCTCAGTGCGGCCTGTTTCTGCTCGTGATCGGGCAGCGGCGCGCGTGCGGGGGCGTAGGACACTGGATGGCTCATGAAACTCGTCAGGGCTGGGGCGCAATCCACGGCGATGCGCTGTGCGAGAGGTGTAGCACGCGGGTTAACGCCCGCTAGGCCACTTCTTTAGGAACGGTTAACGGCTGTGTACAAAGTCGATGACAGGGTTCCCCGATGCCCAACCTCATGGCGAGGAGCGTGCAAAGCACGCGTCTCGAACCATAGAGGCCCCGCTGCTGCAGCCGGGCCTTTCATCCTTCGAGACGCGCGTTCCGCGCTCCTCAGGATGAGGAATTTACAGGTCTGGATGTGATTGACGGTAGTTCAGTTCGCGTAACGCGCCGTGAGATCGCGCGAGATCTTCGCGCCTTCCTCGATGTAGCGGCGGATCGCCACCGTCGCGGCCGGCGTGCAGCTCCGGTAGGTCTGCTGAAAACCGTTATAGCCGCGGTTGAAGCCGGCGATCATGCGGGTGCGGCGTTCGCCCGCGGGGGTTTCGGCATCGATCAGCGCCTGCATCTCGCTGCGCCATTTGTTGCCCTCGTTGGACCCACAGATGCCGCGCAGATAGTGCAGCCCGCCGAGGATCTCCGCCAGCCGCTGCAAATCGCCGTCAAACGGCGCTGCCCCGTCCTGAGCCCTCGTGGGCACCGAGGCGCAGGCGAGAATCAGGGCAAAAATGGCCAGAAATCGCATCGACATCGGCCGGGTGTATGCCTCCTCGGGGCGGTGGACGCAAGGCGCCGGGCCGTCAGGGGCCGATCAGCCGGTGGGCCGACTGGATGATCTCTTCCAGCCCGCCGGTCAGCTTGAGCTCGCCAAGGCCCGCCAGGGCCTCCGGGGCGATCCAGCGGTAGTCGTCGAGCTCGTCGTTGAGAACCGGCTCCCGGGCCACCCAGCGGGCGGCAAAGGACATGATCAGGTAGTGGCCGGCGCCGGCCGCGGCCGGCAGCACTTCGCGCCAGCCCGCGAGGCCAATGATGTCGATATCGAGCCCGGTCTCCTCGTCGATCTCGCGCGCCAGCGCCTGGTGCAGCGATTCGCCGAACTCGACCCGGCCGCCGGGCAGCGAATAGAACCCCTTTGCCGGCGAGCGTGCACGACGGGTCAGAAGCACCTTGCCGTCACGAAAAATCGCGGCACTGACCGCGATCTGGGGACGGGTCGGCTGAACGATCGCAGCCATGACTTCACCTGCTCGAGCTCAGTTCGCCATGATATTGTCGACGTCGGCTTCAGCGCCGCCATTGATGATGCCGCCGCAGGCCGCGATCAGCGGCCTGACCCACTGGGCGGCCTGCTCGGCGAGGCGCACGCGGGTCGTGTCCTTCTCGACCTCGCGCATGGCCGAACCGACCGCCGACAGGATCGAGGTCATGGTGTCCGTGAGGTGGTCAAACTGGGCGCGCACGTTCGGATCAGCCTTCTCATAGGCCTCGATCGCCAGATCCCGGGCCTTGAAATTCGATGCGGTGAAATGCTCGGCATAGGACAGCGGCGACCAGGTCAGAAAATCTTCCGCGCATTCCGGCATGTCCGGCACCATTTCCAGCAGCATCACGGCTTCATTGAAATGGTTGAGATAGTCGGTGGCAAGCCCGGTCCGCGGGTTGATGTTGGCCACGCGCAGCCGCTCGGCCCAGGCCACGGCCTCGGGCGCCGTCTGTCCATGCATTCGCGCCGGCTGGGAGACCGTTGAGCTCATCTGCCGCAGTGTTAACGTTCGGGGTTAAAAGGACCTGAACGGACCCTATATAGGCCCTCAAGGATGTGTGGACGCTTCGTCATAACTTCGGCCCCCGCGGCTTTGCGGCAACTATTCGGCTACATTGAGCAGCCGAACTTCCCGCCCCGGTTCAACGTGGCCCCGACGCAACCGATTCCGGTCGTGCTGGCCGAGAACGGCGCGCGCCATTTTCGCCTGATGCGCTGGGGCCTGTTGCCGGGCTGGGTCAAGGATCCCCGCGGATTTACGCTCCTGATCAATGCCCGTTCCGAGACGGTGCTGGAGAAGCCCGCCTTCAAACGCGCGATCCGCCGGCGCCGCGGCCTGATTCCGGCCGACGGCTATTACGAATGGAAGGCGGAGGGTGGCCGCAAGCAGCCCTTCTTCATCCATCGCGTCGACGGCGCGCCGCTCGGCTTTGCCGCATTGTTCGAGACCTGGGTCGGGCCGAACGGCGAGGAGCTCGACACGGTCGCGATCGTCACGGCGGCGGCGGGCGAGGATCTCGCCACGCTGCATGACCGCGTGCCCGTCACCATCAGCCCGCGCGATTTCGAGCGCTGGCTCGACAGCCGCAGCGATGACGTCGATGCCGTGTTGCCGCTGATGACCGCGCCGCAAATCGGCGAATTCGCCTGGCATCCGGTCTCCACCCGCGTCAACCGCGTCGCCAATGACGACGACCAGTTGCTCCTTCCGATCAGCGCGGAGGAGATGGAGGCGGAGGTAGAGGCCGCGAAACCGAAGCGGACGGTGCGGAAGGCCGCGGTCGGCTCGGCGGATGACGGGCAGGGGTCGTTGTTCTGAACACTGGCGCCGTAGGATGGGCAAAGCGAAGCGTGCCCACCATTGCGCACCGAAGAAGCGGATAGGTGGTGGGCACGGCGCGTTGCGCCTTTGCCCACCCTACGGCAGCGGAGTTTGCGGCAGCCCTACACAATCTCTTTCGTTCTCAACGCCGCGATCTCCGCGGCATCGAACCCCAATTCGTCCAGCACCGCATCCGTATCCGCACCCAGCTCCGGCGCCATGCGATCGAGCCTGCCGCCGCCATGCGCGAGCTTGAAGCCGCTGCCGGCGAAACGAAGCCGCCCATAGGGCGTGTCCAGCTCCTGGATCGCGCCACGCGCCTTGATCTGCGGATGGTCGATCACCTCCTCGACTTTCCAGATGCTGGCGCAGGGCGCGCCGGCGTCTTCCAGAATGGTTTCCCACTCGCGCGCCGGCCTGGCCGCGAGCGCCGCTTCGATGATGGCACGTAGTGCCGGCTCGTTCTCGTTGCGCGCGAACCAGTCGGCGAAGCGCGGATCGGACAGCGTATCCTCGCGGCCGAGCGCAGACATCAGCGCGCGATATTGCTTCTCGTTGTTGACGGCGAGCAGGATGTGACCGTCGCCGCATCTAAACAAATTCGCCGTGGTCCTGCGGCTGACGGCCTGATTGCCCGACAGCTGCTGGCGATGGCCCGCGACCGAGAAGTCCGCGATCTGCCCCGACAGAAACGCCATCGTTGCCTCCAGCATGGAGACGTCGATGAGTTGGCCCTTGCCGGTGCGATCTCGCTGGTACAGCGCGCTCGACACGCCGAACGCAGCGGTCGCGCCCGACAGCACGTCGCACACGGCAAAGCCCGCACGCGTCGGGCCGGTTTCCGGATGTCCCGTGATCGCCATGATGCCGGACAGCGCCTGCATCTTGCCGTCATAGCCGGGGCGCAGCCGATCCGGACCGGTCTGGCCGAAGCCTGATACCGCGCAGTAGATCAGCTTCGGATTGATCGCGGACAGCGCCTCATAGCCGATGCCGAGCTTGTCCATCACGCCGGGGCGGAAATTCTCCATGACGACGTCGACCTGCGCGGCGAGCTTCTTCACGATCGCGATCGCGTCGGGCTTTTGCAGATCGAGCGTCAGGCTGCGCTTGTTGCCGTTGATGGCCTGGAACGCCGGGGCGAGCCCGCGCTCGGCCCATTCGCGCGAGAGCGGCGTGCGGCGCATGTCCTCGCCCTCGCGCCGCTCGACCTTGATGACGTCGGCGCCCAGGAGCGCGAGCTGGTAGCTCGCATAGGGGCCTGCCAGCACTTGCGTGAAGTCCAGGATCTTCACGCCCTCGAACGGTCGCGTCACGTCGCTCTCCCTTTTGTTGTGGTTGTCGGAGGACGTCAGGCGGCGCGATTGCCGCGCGCGATCTCCTTCTGCTTGTCGAATTCGGCGCGGCGGCGCGCCAGCTCTTCGGCTGAGAGCTGCGCGACGTTGTTGTAGTCGAGCTTCCAGGAGGCGTCCTCGCTCCAGCGCAGCGGCGACTGCATGGTGGTCTGCGGGCCGCTCGCGGTCTCCAGCAGTTTCAGCGCCAGCTCGAGCGTCTGCGCCTGCGAGACGATGTCGTGCGGCTTGCCGGCGGAATTGCCGAGCGGAAAATCCGAGAACAGGAAACGCGGCACGGCGGCGTGCTCGATGATGTCCTTGGCGCAGCCCATGATCACGGTCGGAATGCCGTTGGCCTCGAGATGCCGCGCCACCAGCGCCGTGGTCTGATGGCAGACGGGACAGTTCGGAACCAGCACCGCGACATCGACCTTGTCGGCAAGGCAGCGCGCCAGAATTTCCGGCGCGTCGGTGTCGAGGGTGACGCGATGGCTGCGGTTGGTCGGCGCCCCGAAGAAGCGCGGGGCCACCTCGCCGATGCGCTCCGCAGCGCTCGCCTTCAAAAGCTGCGGCAGCGGAAACCAGGTGCCGTTGTCGGTGGCCGTGGTGTGCTTGCGGTCGTAGCCGATATGCGAGATGCGAAGGTCGTGCTGCTTCGCCGTGTCGCCGTCATAGACCTGGTAGAATTTCGCGCCGCCATTATACGCCGCGCCCGGGCCCTGGTCGCCCTTGGTGGGGTCGTACGGCGCGGCCGTCGTGATGATAGTGACGCGTGATTGCGACAGCGGCTTCTTCAGCGGCTGGAACGGCGCCTCGGTGTAATGGGCCCAGCGATACGCCGTGGTGTAGCCAATCGCGGCGTAATAGTCCCGCGTGCGCTGCATATAGGGGACGGGGGCGTCATAGTCGGGCGCAAAGCCAAATTCGTCGTCGCGCGAAGCGGACATGGGCGCGTCTCCTGGTTCTTGTTGGCGACAGACTAGAGATAGTCGGGGGAGAGCTCAACGGGGGGCAGTGCGATGCAGGTCAGAATTGCAGCGCTGATACAGCGAGTCCCGCTTTTTCCCCTCTCCCCTTGCGGGAGAGGGTGGCTCGCCGCGAAGCGGCGAGACGGGTGAGGGGTCTCCGTCCGCGTGCTCAACTGCATGAGATTCGCGCGCGGAGAGAAACCCCTCATCCGGCGCTTCGCGCCACCTTCTCCCGCAAGGGGAGAAGGAAGGAAGACAACCTACCGAAACACATGCAGCGCCACATGCTGCAGCAGCATGATCGCCTTGGCGTCGATGATGCGCCCGTCCGCGATCATCGCCAGCGCCTCGTCGATGCCAAGCTCCAGCACCTCGATGTCCTCGCCTTCGTGTTCAAGGCCGCCACCATCGCTGACCCGCATCTCCGGCTCGTACTCGGCGACAAAGAAATGCAGCTTCTCGGTGATGGCGCCGGGACTCATGAACGCTTCGAACACCTTGTGGACGTGGTGCAGGCGATAGCCGGTTTCTTCCTCCGCTTCGGCGCGGATGCGTACCTCGGGCGAGGCATCGTCCAGCACGCCGGCGGCGGCTTCGATCAGGAGATCGTCGTAACCGCGGATGAAGGCCGGCAGGCGGAATTGCTTCACCAGGATCACCGTACGGCGTGCCAGATTATACGGCAGCACGGCGGCGGCGTTGTCGCGCTCATAGGTCTCGCGGTGCTGGGTCTGCCATTCGCCATTGGCGCGCCGGTACTCGAACGTGGTGTTCTTCAGCGTGGTCCAGCCGTCCGAGAGCACGCGGACGTCCTTGATGCGGACGCGGTCGGAAATCGTCATGGCTCGATCTCAATTGCTTGGCGTTGTGGTGCGGCCGTCGAGCCACTTCTGAAACATCACCGAGGTCGATTCCTCGAAACCCAGCGACTGGTAGAACGCATTGGCCTGCTCATTGCCGCGCCGGACCAGGAGCTGGAGCTTTGCGATGCCGGCCGCGCGCAGCCAGTCCTCGGCCGCCGCCATGATGACGCGGCCGTAACCACGTTTCTGGCTATCCGGATCGACCGCGACGTAATAGACCCAGCCGCGATGGCCGTCATGGCCGACCATCACGGTGGCGACGATGGCGCCGCCGTCGCGGCCGAGCAGGATGGTGGAATTGTCGCGCCGCCGCGCCAGCGCGATGTCCGCATGCGGATCGTTCCACGGCCGCGTCAGGCCGCAGCGCTGCCACAGCGTGACCACGGGCTCGACATCGGCCTCGGTGATCGCATCGATCGTGAGCGCACTCACAGCACTTTTCCCGGGTTCATGATTCCAAGCGGATCGAGCATCGCCTTGATGGACCGCATCAGCTCGATTGCAGTCTTGTCCTTCACATCGGGAAGCTCGTCGCGCTTGAGCACGCCGATACCGTGCTCCGCCGAGATCGAGCCGCCCATGCGCAGCACGATGGCGAACACGACCGCGTTCATCTGGTGCCAGCGCGCCAGATAGTCCGCGGTGTTGGCGCCGATGGGCTGGCTGACATTGTAGTGCAGATTGCCGTCGCCGAGATGGCCGAACGGCACCGGCCGCGCGCCGGGGATCAGCTTCACCACGGCTTCATTGGCCTCGGCGATGAAGGCGGGCACGGTGGCCACCGGCACCGAGATATCGTGCTTGATCGAGCCGCCCTCCGGCTTCTGCGCCGACGACATCTCGTCGCGCAGCTTCCAGAAGCCGGCGCGCTGGGTGAGGTTGGCCGCGATCACCGCGTCGTCGACGATCTCGTCCTCCATGGCGCGGCCGAGGATCGTTTCCAGCGGCGTGCGGGCGTCATCGCCGGGGGACGACAATTCCATCAGAACGTACCAGGCATGCTTTTGCGCCAGCGGATCGCGCACGTCGATGCCGTGGCGGATCGAGAAATCGACTGCCATCTCCGACAGCAGCTCGAAACTCGTCAGCGCATTGGCGGCCTCGCTTTGCGCGATCGCCAGCAGTTTCAGCGCGGCGTCCGGCGACTTCAGCCCGACGAAGGCGGTCTCGATCGACCGCGGCTTCGGAAACAGTTTTAGCGTCGCCGCGGTGATGATGCCGAGCGTGCCTTCGGCGCCAATGAAGAGGTTGTGCAGATTGTAGCCGGTGTTGTCCTTCTTCAGCTTCGAGAGCACGCCGAGCACGCGCCCGTCCGCCAGCACCACCTCGAGCCCCAGCGCCATCTCGCGCGCGACGCCATAGGCGAGCGCGGCCGTGCCGCCGGCATTGGTCGAGAGATTGCCGCCGATGGTGCAGCTCCCTTCCGCGCCCAGCGAAAGCGGAAACAGCCGGTCCACGTCCGCGGCCTTCTGCTGCGCGATCTGCAGCACCACGCCGGCCTCGCAGGTCATGGTGTTGGAGGCGGTGTCGATCTCGCGGATCTTGTCGAGCCGCCGCAGCGACACCACCACCTCGCCATTGTGCGGGGTCTGGCCGCCGACGAGCCCGGTGTTGCCGCCCTGCGGCACCAGCGCGATCTTGTGCTCCGAAGCGAGCTTGCAGATCGCGGCGACCTCCGCGGTCGAGCCTGGGCGCAGCACCAGCGGCGAGCGGCCGTGGAACAGATTGCGCTCCTCGGTGACATAGGCCTCGATGTCGGCCGCATCGGTGATGGCGTGCCTCTCGCCGACGATCTTGCGGAATTGTTCGATCAGCTCGGGCGCAAGCGGAGGGGTGGCGGAATGATTAATGTTCATTGTCTTGTCTCTTGCTTCGCTCTTATCTCGCCACGGCCGCCCGGCGCAGCCGGTCGTTGATCGCTTCGCCTAGATCCTCCTCGGGGATCGTCATCACCGCGATCGCCCGCGGGCGCCTCTCATCGAGGGCGCGAAGATAGCCGAACAGATTGGCGGCGGCTTCATCGAGATCACCGCTGGGCGACAAATTCATGACCGCGGCAGCGGCCTCCAGGCCAGGCAGGCGCGCGGGGCCGAACGCCAGCAGCGCTTCGCCCGGCGCGACGTCCTGCGCATTGAGCCGCACATGGGCGCGCGGCGCGTAATGCGAGGCCAGCATGCCCGGCGCCAGCGGCTGGCTGTCGTCGCTGTCGGCCTCCGCCGGCAGTCGCGCCAGCGGTGCGCCGAGCACGGCCTCGATCCGCTCGCGTGACAGGCCGCCGGGCCGCAGCAGCATCGGCTCGGCAAAGCAGCCGACGATGGTCGATTCGACGCCGACCGTAACCGGCCCGCCGTCGACGATCAGGTCGATCCGGCCCGCAAGGTCGCCCTCGACATGAGCTGCCAGCGTCGGCGAGACGTGGCCGGAGAGATTGGCAGACGGCGCCACCACAGCCCCGCCAAAGGCGCGCAGGATCGCCTGCGCCACCGGATGGGCCGGAATGCGGATCGCGACCGTGTCGAGGCCCGCAGTGGCAAGCTCGGCCACCGGGCAGTTTTCCGTCTTCGGCACCACCAGCGTCAGCGGCCCCGGCCAGAACGCCTCCGCAAGGCGCGAGGCGCAGGCGTCGAATCGCCCGATCCTGCGCGCGGCCGCGAGGTCGGCGACATGCGCGATCAGCGGATTGAAGGCCGGCCGCCCCTTGGCGGCGTAAAGATGGGCGATCGCGCCGGCATTTCCGGCATCCGCCCCGAGCCCGTAGACCGTTTCGGTCGGGAACGCGACCAGCCCGCCGGCGGCCAATGTCCGG
Organism: Bradyrhizobium canariense; assembly: GCF_019402665.1. GTDB lineage: Bacteria > Pseudomonadota > Alphaproteobacteria > Rhizobiales > Xanthobacteraceae > Bradyrhizobium > Bradyrhizobium canariense. The sequence goes on along the minus strand of NZ_VSST01000001.1, from coordinate 106,822 downwards.
GCGGCAGCCTCCGCGCCAGCCTCGCCGGCCGGTAAAATCAGCGTTTCAAGACCCGTTTTCACAGGGATAAGATTCCTCAGCTCGGCCGCTTGCGGTGCGCCAAACCCGACGCTATAAGCCGGCCTCTTGTCGGAGTGTGGCTCAGCCCGGTAGAGCACTGCGTTCGGGACGCAGGGGTCGCAGGTTCGAATCCTGCCACTCCGACCATTCTTCCAAAAGTCGACGTTTTCCTAAGGCTCGTTCCCAATGGCTTGGCGGACCGGCCGCCGGCGCCCGGGAGCGCCTTCTTGCAACGATTTTCGGGGCGGGTCCACGGCCCATTTGGCCGGGCAGGGCGGCTTGTGTGAGCGGCATGGCTCGGCATTTGCCGATATCAATGACTCGGCGTTGTAAGCTAGGTCAGAGGACTACCGCCGCGCCACCAGCACGCCGATCATGAACGCCACCATCAGCGCCGGCAGCGGCGCCTCGCGCACCATGCCGCGAACGACGTGTGTCCAATGTTGCTCCGGGACGAGGTTCGGAGACCTGATCTCCGGCGTTGGCGTGATGCCCCATTCCGACGCTAGCTCTGCGACCTCGCTCGATGCGAGCCGCACGCCATCGCGGACGCGGAAGATCGCTGCGTCGGATCGTTCGCCTGGTGCGAGCGCCATCAGCGTCGCGACGGCTGTGCGCAACGTCATCTCGCCGTAGCCTTGCAGCCTGACCGATTCCTCGGGGTCGGACGTCATCGCAAATACCTCACAGCGCCAAATGCTCTACAGCGCGAAGTGGCGCGCGATGGTGAAGGCCATCGTCGCGCACAGGACCAGCGTGGATACCGCGCCGGCCACGCCGCGCACGAGATCGGCCCGCGTCAGGTGCCTGGTCATGATCTTGCTCCATGCTCGGCATGGCAATGGCGGGGAGGCGGCGTTGGTTCCTTGCGCGACGGGCGAATCGCGAACCGCGGCTATTTCCGCAGCAGCTCGCTCAGTGCGGCCGTCGCCTCGGCGCAGCGGATATCGTCGATTTCGCGCGACAGGCTGAGGGCGCTCGATCTGAGCTCTTCGACTTTCCAGCTCTCGGGGTGCTGGGTCTCGAGTTGACCGAGCCGCTTGTTCAGATCGTCCAATCTGGTCTGCAACTGCTCGACGCTGGCAGCCCCGTTCACCACCCAGACTCGTTGCGCACGCATCGTCGTTCCCCTGCTCGTCTCACGGCGTTGTGAGAGGGGTTCGTGGCCGCAATGGGAGTTTCTTTTGTCCGGCTTCAGACGGACGGGAACCGTTGCAGATCGGCAACGGGAGTTCCTTCGTGTTAGCGTGCGTCTGGAGCTCGGCCCGTCGCCGCATCAGGCCGCGCGCGGCCACTCGGTCGATTGCTTTTCAAGCCGGCTTTCGAGAATGGCGACGCTCACCCGGATATTCTCGCGCCGAGCCCGCAGGTTGTGCGCGAGCATGGGGTAGGCGACGTTCTGGGGATCGCAGATTCCAGCCTTCCGCTCTTCCTCCAGAATGTCGGCGTCGATCATTCGCAGGCGCCAGCGCAGGTCGGAGATCAATGCGTGAAGCTGTGTCGGCATGGTCGCTTCGAAACGGGACGTCGGGTGCATGATCGCCTCACGATGAGACAGACCCACTGCGGGTCTGAGGGATTTGACTGCCGTGCAGCAAGCGGAATGCCAGTGGGCGGCTGAGCGTCTCGCGCGATTGCTCGACGGCGCACCGGAACGATTGCCACTTTTTCCCGTTGCTGCAGGGGCCTCGACAACGAGGCGATCGAGGGACCCATGCCGCTCATCCGCTATTTCGTCTTCACCGGCGGCGCTCTGCTCGCCCTCCTGTACCTCGCTGACTACTACCTCGCCGGCCCCGTAAGCGCCGCCGCCGAAACCGGACCGGACCTCTCGATCGCCCGAATTCATTCTGCACAGACCTGGCCGGAGAAGATCGTCTTCGACACCAACGTGCGACAGATTCCGTTGACCAAAACTGTGGCGTCAACGTCAGACGCGGCGGCGCCAGTCGCGCCGGACGGTACGCGCCAGGCATTTGCCATGGCGGCGCAGCCCGCCGCGGAGCCCAGGCAGGCCAAGGCGGCCTCTCCGAACAAGCGCGTCGCGGAGCGGCATCGGCGCCGCCAGCCGTCGCGCATGGTGGCGCGCAGTCAGTTCTTCAACGAGCCCGTCGCCGCAGAATGGTGAGTGGCGCCCTATGAGGGTGTTTGCGCGCGACGTGGATGCGATCAATCCCAATTCATCCTCGGCGCTTCCCGCGGAACGGTCGGGCTGCCTCTCGGTTGGGCACCGTGCCGGACAGCGAGGCTGTGCGCGCGGCGCATCGCGCGATAGGCTCTGCCGCGACCTGACCCGGGAAGCGGACGAGGGAAAGATTCGTGGCGAGATTTGTAACTGTTGCGGCCGGCCAGCTTGGCCCTGTGGCGCGGACCGAGACCAGAACCGCGGTCGTGGCGCGCCTGATGGCCTTGATGCGCCAGGCGCACGCCAACGGTTGCGACCTGATCGTCTATCCCGAACTCGCGCTGACCACGTTCTTTCCGCGCTGGTATTTCGAGGACCAGGCCGAGATCGACAGCTTCTTCGAGCGGGAGATGCCGGGGCCGGAGACGAGAGGTCTGTTCGATCTCGCGCGCGAGATCGGCATCGGGTTTTACCTTGGCTATGCCGAGCTGACGGTCGAGGCGGGCATGGTCAGGCGCTACAACACCTCGATCCTGGTCGAGAAGAGCGGCGCCATCGTCGCCAGATATCGCAAGGTCCATTTGCCCGGGCATGCCGAGCACGAGCCCTGGCGCGAATTCCAGCATCTGGAAAAACGCTATTTCGAGCCCGGCGATGGTTTTGGCGTGACCGAGGCCTTTGGCGGCGTGATGGGGATGGCGATCTGCAATGACCGCCGCTGGAGCGAGACCTATCGGGTGATGGGCCTGCAGGGCGTCGAGATGGTGATGATCGGCTACAACACGCCGGTGCACAATCCGCCCGCACCCGAGCATGACGATCTTTCGCTGTTTCACAATCATCTGGTGATGCAGGCCGGCGCCTACCAGAACGGCACCTTCGTGGTCGGCGTGGCCAAAGCGGGTGTCGAGGAAGGCGTCGACCACATCGGCGGAAGCTGCGTCATCGCGCCCTCCGGCGAGATCATCGCGCGATGCACGACCAAGAGCGACGAGATCGCGCTCGCCCGCTGCGATCTCGATCTCTGCAACTCCTACAAGCGCACCACCTTCAATTTCGACGTTCACCGTCAGCCGCAGGCGTACGGGATGATTGTCGAACGGAAGGGCGTGACCATGATGGCGGATGGAACGCCGGTGCGAACGACGGGGTGATCTCCTGTAGCCCGGGTGAGCGTAGCGATACCCGGGGCCGCTCGCGCGGCGTTCGCACCTTCCCGGATTACGCTTGCGCTCCATCCGGGCTACGGGACTTCCTGTGTCGCCCCCTGTCAGTCCGCCGCCGCTTAGAGGCGATGCTATCCCGTGCTTCGCTCGGAATTGGCCATGTCGCGGCAGTCAGGCGCAACAATCTCAAATGTCGTCCTGGCGAAGGCCAGGACCCATACCGCGAGGTCAAGCGATTTGACGCGGTATCAATCCCACCGAACGAATGTCCGCCAAACCCCTCCCTGGATAATGGGTCCTGGCCTTCGCCAGGACGACGCCTGAGCCATCAGTTTGATCCGTGATCTCATCACAACCAAGTGTCTTTATTCGGAAACAATCATTCCCTATTATCCCGTAATGCAAAAGACCGCCCGCAAATCCCAGCCGATTGCCCGTCCGCCCGGCCGTCCCCGGGAGTTCGACATGGACACCGCGCTCGACAGGGCCGTCCGCGTGTTTTCCGAGCGCGGCTACCATGCCACCTCGATCGGCGATCTCACCACGGCGATGCGGCTGGCGACCGGCAGCGTCTACAAGGCGTTTCGCGACAAGCATGCGGTGTTTCTCGCCGCCTTCGAGCGCTACGTGGCGCTGCGCCAGGAGCAGACGCGTAGCGCGGCGGCGAAAGGCGCCAATGGCCGCGAGCGGCTGCGCAACATGCTGCTGTCGTATGTAGCGCATTCCCAGGGCAGCGAGGGGCGGCGCGGCTGCCTCGTGGTCGGCAGCGCCGTCGAATTGTCCGCGGTCGATCCGGTGGTCGCCGCCCTCGTCAGCGCGCGGCTCGAGACCAACGAAGGCTTCATCGCCGGCCTCATTCGCGAGGGGCAGGCCGACGGCTCTATACCCCGCCATGTGGCCGCCGACGACACCGCCCGGCTGATGATCTGCATCACGCAGGGTCTGCGCGTCGTCGGCAAGGCGCGCTTGTCGCTCGACGGCAAGCGCCTGGTCGCTGTCGCGATGAAGCTGCTCGCCTGAATTTTTTGTCATATTAGGGAACAAGTGTTTCCTATAGTTAGGAGACTGTGTGAATGACGATGAATGCCACGATCGAGACCGCGCAGGATCCGGATGCGGTGCCGCAGCTCCTGACCTTCGTGCTTGCCGCGGCCTGTGGCATGGTCGCCGCCAACATCTATTACGCCCAGCCGCTGATCGCCCCGATCAGCGCCGCGCTCGGCCTGTCGCATGAAGCGGCGGGGCTGATCGTCACCATGACGCAGATCGGCTACGGCGTGGGGCTTCTCTTCATCGTGCCGCTCGGCGACCTCGTCGAGAACCGTACCCTGATCTGCTCCGTCATCACGCTCGGCGCGGCAGCCCTGCTCGCCGCGGGGTTCGCGTCCCACGCGCTGCCTTTCCTGATCGCCGCGCTGTTCATCGGGCTCGGCTCGGTCGCGGTGCAGATCATCATTCCCTATGCGGCGCATCTGGCGCCGGCAGCCATTCGCGGCCGCGTCGTCGGCAACGTCTCGACCGGCCTGATGCTCGGCATCATGCTGGCGCGGCCGGTGTCGAGTTTCGTCACGGCGATGCTGTCGTGGCACGCGGTGTTCTTCTCTTCGGCCGCGCTGATGATCGTGCTCGCAGCCGTGCTCTGGATGACGCTGCCGAAGCGTAAGCCGGTCGCGCGGATGCATTACGGCGAGTTGCTGCTGTCGATGCCGCATCTGGCGCGGACCACGCCGCTGCTGCGCCGCCGCGCGCTGTACCAGGCCAGCCTGTTCGGCGCCTTCAGCCTGTTCTGGACCGTGACGCCGCTGCTGCTCGCGAGCGAGTTCGGCTTCACCCAGAGCGGCATCGCGCTGTTCGCGCTCGCCGGTGTCGCCGGCGTGTTCGCGGCGCCGATCGCGGGGCGGCTTGCCGATCGCGGCCACAGCCGCATGGCAACACTGGTCGCGCTGCTGCTCGCGGCCGTGGGCTTCCTGATCACGCATGTCGGCGCGGCCGGATCGGTGCTGAACCTCGCCTGCCTGGTCGTGGCCGCGATCGCGATCGACATCGGCGTGCAGGGCAACGTCGTGCTCGGCTTCCGCGCGATCTTCGCGCTGGGGCATGAGCACCGCAGCCGCCTCAACGGCCTCTACATGGCGACGTTCTTCACGGCGGGCGCGGCGGGCTCGGCGGTCGGCGCCTGGGCGTTTGCGCAAGGCGGCTGGACGCTCGCATCGGCCATTGGCCTCGCGTTGCCCGTCGCAGGGCTGATCTATGCGGCCACCGAGTAGCGGCCGCGGTGGTCCAGATTGCGCGATTCGGCCCGTTTACCAAGGCCGTCCGGCCGGCAATTTCCACCTCGCAGTTTCCCTGCCGCTGTAGTACTTTGGTCGCAAGCGAGCCTGGTTAACGGGCGGCAGGGGGAGGCTGATGAGGCGTGCGGGGCTGGTTGGCGTACCGCGGGTACGACCATGGTCGTGGCAGGCGTTTCTGCTTGGATTCGTCGTTGTCGCGATGTCGGCTGCGCTCCAGGGCGTCTGTGTTGCGCTCGGCGCAAAACTTTATTTCGCGGCGTTCCTACCCAGCCTGTTCGTGCTCGGCATTGTCGCGGGCGCACCGGCGGCGGCGTTCGCCGCGGTGGTTACAATTCCGCTGGTGTGGTGGGCGTTCATGCCGCCCTTCTTCGAGTTCAATTCGCTGACCAGCGCGCATGCCGATTCCATCAAGCTGTTCTGCCTGCTCGCCGTGCTGGTGATCGGCCTTGCCGATCTCTGCCGTGCGACGATGGCGATCATCAGCCGCGGCGGGTTGAAGCCGCGGAGCGAGAGCGCGGCAACGAATTCGCAATAGATCGGCCTTGCGCGGTCGCGCACGTTGCGCGCAGGCAACAGTCCGGAAACCATTCGCACGCTTGCTGTGCGGCGCTAACTTTTCGAAAAAGATTTGGCCGCAATTTCTCCCCCGGGAATGACGAGGGAGTTTTCGGACATGAACGGCCAAATCACCGGTCACGCCATCTTGGAGAACGTGCGCCGCTACCGCGGTATCGCGTCGCTCTATCGCCAGACCGCTGCATTCCGTCCGGGCCAGAGCTGGTCGCTGCTCGAGCAGGCGAAGGATTGGGAAGCGCGGGCGCTGCTGGAGTTGGAAGCCTATTTTGCCGCGCGGATGGACTACGCCGCGACGCGTGCGGCCTGATCGTTAACCATCGGCGCGGCCTTGGGCAGGCCCGCCGAGGGGCCGGTCGTCGGGTCGCTTACGGAGACCACGGGGCGATTACGGAGTTCTCTCGACGCCCGCCTGTGCTAGCAACGTCCCGACCGAGACATCCCAATTCGGCCGGGGCAAGCGATGACCACCTTTAACCGCATCTTCACGACCGAGCGCCTGCTCCAGATCATCGTCATTCTCGCGGCCACGGTCGCGATGAAGCTGATGGGCTGAAATTCGACGGGCTATCGCGCGCCGAGTTCGGGCAATTCGGGCAGATAGTTCGACCCCTCCGATCCCAAGAAATCGAACATCGCCTGCGCCGGTGGCAACAGCACCTTGTCGCTGCGGCGGATCACGTACCATTGCCGCACGATCGGCAGGCCCGCGACGTCGAGCACGATCAGCCGGCCCTCGGTGAGCTCGTGCGCCACGGTGTGGGCCGAGATGAAGGCGATGCCGAGCCCGGCGATGACAGCCTGCTTTATGGTCTCGTTGCTGCTCATCTCCATGCCGATGATCGGCTCGAGATCCGACCTCTGGAACATGCCTTCCATCAGTGTCCGCGTGCCCGAGCCGGGCTCGCGGGTGAGAAAGGTCTCGTGCACGAGGTCGGTGAGGTTGAGGCCGGAATCCTTCTCCAGCCAGTGCCCCTTGCGCGCGACGATGATGTGCGGATTGCGCCCGAGCTGACGGACGTCGACGCTGACATCGGCCGGTGGCCGACCCATCACCGCGAAATCGAGATCGTAGCCGTGCATGGCCTCGCGGATCTCCTCGCGATTGCCGACCGTGAGCTTGAGCTCGATCTTCGGATACCGCTTCGAGAATGCCGCGATCGCGTGCGGCACGAAATATTTTGCAGTCGAGACAGCGCCGAGATGCACCGTGCCGCCGGTTCGCCCCGCAAGCAGGTCGAGCGCGCCCTGGCAGTCGGCGATTGCGGCTTCGACCCGCTCGGCGAGGGTAAGCACCTCCTTGCCCGCCTCCGTCAGCAGCATGCCGTCGCCGGTCCGCTGCAGCAGCGGCAGTCCGGCGAGATCCTGAAGCTGGCGCAGTTGCTGGGTCACGGCCGGCTGCGTCAGGCCGAGTTGGGTCGATGCGGCCGTGACGCTGCCCTTGGCCGCGAGCGCCGCGAGCGAGCGAAGCTGCCGGATCGTCAGATGCCGGAGCTGTGCTGAGGCATTATAAGATAATTCTTTGGCACTCATTATGAATAGAAATTTTCCTTATTAAGCCGCCCCTGTCAATCTCATCGTTGTTGGCACTGACCGCACCGGACCTCCAGCGGGGAGGGAACTGGATACGGCACCAGCAAGGGGATGGACGCAGATGACCGGGCAACTCAGGCTGGACGACCACCTTCAGCGGTATTCCGAGACGGCGCCGCATGCGCTGGCCGTGGCGGCCGCGGTCGACGCCATCGCGGCAGCCGCGATCGAGATCGCCGATCTCATCGCGACGGGAGACCTTGCGGACGCATCGGGCCTGACCACCGGCCGTAATAGCGACGGTGACGTCCAGCGCGATCTCGACGTGCAGGCCGACGCGATCCTGCGCCGCTGCCTCGGCAAGCTGCCGATCGCGGCACTGGCATCAGAGGAGATGCGCGAACCTCAGATCGGCGACCGCGCGGCGAAGATCTGCGTCGCGATCGATCCGCTCGACGGCTCCTCCAACATCGACATCAACATGACCGTGGGCACGATCTTCTCGATCCTGCCCGCGCCCGATGATCTCACGCTCGCCTTCCATCAGCGCGGCTCGGCGCAGCTCGCGGCGGGGTTCGTCACCTATGGTCCGCAGACCTCGCTGGTGCTGACGCTTGGCGAGGGTGTCGACATCTTCACGCTTGACCGCAGGTCCGGTTGCTTCCGTCTCGCCCGCAGCGCCGTGCAGATCTCCGAGACGTGCGAGGAGTTCGCGATCAACGCCTCGAACCGCCGGCATTGGGAACAGCCGGTGCGCGCCTTCGTCGACGAATGCCTCGCCGGTGTGGAAGGGCAGGCCAATCACAATTTCAACATGCGCTGGGTCGGCTCGCTGGTTGCCGAGGCCTATCGCATCCTCACCCGCGGTGGCGTGTTCCTCTATCCCTCCGATGCACGGCCCGGTTATGGCGACGGCCGCCTGCGCCTCGTCTACGAGGCGCACCCGATGGCTTACATCATCGAGCAGGCCGGCGGCTCGGCTTCGACCGGGCGCGAGCGCATCCTCGAACTCTCGGCGCAGAGCCTGCACCAGCGCGTGCCGCTGATCATGGGCTCGAGCAACGAGGTGCAGCGCGTCGAGGAGCTGCATTGCGATCCCTTGCTGGTCGCCAGCGTCTCCGCACCGCTGTTCGCGCGGCGCGGCTTCTTCCGGCTGTGAGCGAGGCATCCTATGTCCAGGAAGTATCCGATCATCTCCATCACCGGCTCTTCCGGCGCCGGCACCACGTCGGTCAAGAAGACCTTTGAGCAGATATTCTTCCGCGAGAAGGTCAACGCCGCCTACATCGAAGGCGACGCCTTCCATCGCTACGATCGCGCGGAAATGCGCACGCAGATGGCGAAGGAGGCCGATCGCGGCAACAGGCATTTCAGCCATTTCAGCCCCGAGACCAACCTGTTCGAGGAGCTGGAGCGGGCGTTCCGCGACTATGGCGAGAGCGGCACAGCGATGACGCGGCACTACGTCCACGATGCCGAGGAATCCGCGCTGCATGGTGCCGCACCCGGCACCTTCACCGAATGGAAACGACTGCCGGAGAGCTCCGATCTGCTGTTCTACGAAGGCCTGCATGGCGCGGTCGTCACCGACAAGGTCAACGTCGCGCGCTATGCCGACCTCAAGATCGGCGTCGTGCCCGTCATCAATCTCGAATGGATCCAGAAGCTGCATCGCGACCGCAGTGCGCGAGGCTATTCGACCGAGGCCGTCACCGACACCGTTCTGCGGCGGATGCCCGACTACATCCACTACATCTGCCCGCAATTTTCCGAAACCGACATCAACTTCCAGCGCGTGCCCACGGTGGACACCTCCAATCCATTCATCGCGCGCTGGATCCCGACGCCGGACGAATCGATGGTCGTGATCCGCTTCAAGAACCCGCGCGGCATCGACTTCCCCTATCTGCTCTCGATGCTGCCGCAAAGCTGGATGTCCCGCGCCAATTCGATCGTCTGCCCCGGCGCGAAGCTCGATCTCGCCATGCAGCTCATCCTGACGCCGCTGATCATGCAGCTGATCGAGCGCAAGCGAAACCTGAAGTGAACAAGGAGAGTATCCGATGAACATCTCCGTCCACGCTGACGCCGACCTCACGGCGGTTGCGCACAGCGATCTCGCCAATGCCGTCCGCTTTCTCGCGGTCGATGCCATCGAGACCTCGCAGTCCGGCCATCCCGGCCTGCCCATGGGCATGGCCGATGTCGCGACCGTGCTGTTCTCGCGCTTCCTGAAATTCGACTCGGCTCACCCCAATTGGCCGGACCGCGACCGCTTCGTGCTGTCGGCGGGCCATGGCTCGATGCTGCTCTATGCATTGCTCCATCTCACCGGCGGCGACCTCAGCCTCGATGACATCAAGGCCTTTCGGCAATGGGGCTCGAAGACGCCGGGGCATCCGGAATATGGCCACACGCCGGGCGTCGAGACGACGACCGGTCCGCTGGGGCAGGGGATTGCGACCGCGGTGGGCATGGCCCTCGCCGAGCGCATGGCCAATGCGCGGCATGGCGATGGCCTCGTCGACCACTTTACGTATGTGATCGCCGGCGACGGCTGCCTGATGGAAGGCATCAGCCAGGAAGCGATCTCGCTCGCCGGCCATCTCGGGCTGGGCCGCCTGATCGTGCTGTTCGACGACAATGGCATCTCGATCGACGGCCCGACCTCGCTCGCGACCTCCGACGACCAGCTCGCGCGCTTCGCTGCCTCCGGCTGGTCGGTTCGCCGTGTCGACGGGCACGATCCCGAAGCAGTTGCGCAGGCGATCGCCGAGGAGCGTGAGAGCACAAGACCGTCATTGATCGCCTGCCGCACCATCATCGGCTATGGCGCGCCGGATCGTCAGGGCACCGAGAAGGCGCATGGCGCGCCGCTCGGCACCGAGCAGGCGGCAGCGGCGCGGCGAGCGCTCGGCTGGGACTATCAGCCCTTCGTGGTGCCAATCCCGATCCTGAAAGCATGGCGGATGATCGGGCAGCGCGGGCAGGTCGCGCGTCTCGCCTGGCTCGATCGCTATGAATGCGCGACGCCCGAGCAGCGCGATCTGTTTGTCGAGGGCAAGACGGTTGCCCTGCCGAACGCCTATGCCCAAGCCTCGGCGAAATTGCGCGAACGCTTTGCCACCGAGCGTCCGAAGCTTGCGACGCGGCAGGCGTCGCAACAGGTGCTCGACGGCATCGCAGGGACGATTCCCGGATTTGTCGGCGGCTCGGCGGACCTCACGCATTCGAACCTGACGCATGCCAAGGCGCAGACCCCGGTCAAGCGCGACGCGTTCGCCGGCGATTACATCCATTATGGCATCCGCGAGCACGGCATGGCGGCCGCGATGAACGGCCTCGCGCTGCACGGCGGCTTCATTCCCTATGGCGGCACCTTCCTCGCCTTCTCTGATTACAGCCGGCCGGCGATCCGCCTTGCGGCGTTGATGCGGATCCGCGTCATTCATGTGATGACCCATGACTCCATTGGTCTCGGTGAGGACGGCCCCACGCATCAACCAGTCGAGCATCTCGCAGCGCTTCGCGTCATTCCGAACCTGCTTGTGTTCCGGCCGGCCGACGCGGTTGAGACGCTGGAAGCCTGGGACTGCGCGCTCCAAGCTGAAAATCGTCCCTCCGTGCTGTGCCTGTCCCGTCAGGCCCTGCCGACCTTCCGCAGCGATGTCCGCGGCAGAAACCGCGTCGCACGCGGCGCCTATCTGATTGTTTCGCCGGACGGCGGCCGAGACGTGACGCTCATTGCAACAGGTTCGGAAGTCTCGACTGCGCTGGAAGCGGCTCGCCTGCTTGCCACCGAGCATATCCGCGCGGCCGTGGTCTCCGCACCCTGCTTCGCGTTGTTCGAGGAGCAGCCGGAGGACTACCGCGCTGCCGTGCTCGGCACTGTGCCCCGGGTGGGCATCGAGGCGGCAGTCGCCGGCGATTGGCATCGCTGGATCGGCACCGAGGGCGAATTCGTCGGCATGCGCGGCTTCGGTGCTTCAGCGCCGGCCCCGGTGCTCTACCGCGAATTCGGCATCACGCCACAAAGCGTTGCGGAAGCCGCCCGGCGGGCGATGGCCCGCACAGGCAAGCAATAACAGGAGGAATTGTCGTGGCCCGTATCACCCTTCGCCAACTGCTCGACCACGCCGCCAGTCACGGTTACGCGGTGCCGGCGTTCAACATCAATAACATGGAGCAGGGTATCGCGATCATGCAGGCGGCGGCCGAGGTCGATGCGCCCGTCATCATCCAGGCTTCGCGCGGCGCGCGCAGCTATGCCGGCGACCTCATGCTCTCGCACATGATCGACGCGCTGGAGCGGACCTATCCGGACATCCCGCTCTGCATGCACCAGGACCACGGTAATGACGAGGCGACCTGCGCCTCCGCCATCGCGCATGGCTTCACCTCGGTGATGATGGACGGCTCGCTCAAGGCCGACGCCAAGACCGCGGCCGATTACGCCTACAATGTTGCGATCACCAGCCGCGTCGTCGATCTCGCGCATTGGGTCGGCGCTTCCGTTGAAGGCGAACTCGGCGTGCTCGGCTCGCTCGAGCATGGCGGCGGCGAGCAGGAGGATGGCCACGGCGTCGAAGGCACGGTCAGCCATGATCAGTTGCTGACGGATCCCGACCAGGCGGTCGACTTCGTCCGCGCCACCAAGGTCGATGCGCTCGCGATCGCGATGGGCACCTCGCACGGCGCCTACAAGTTCAGCCGCAAGCCGGACGGCGACATTCTGGCCATGCGGGTGGTCGAGGAGATTCATCGCCGGCTGCCGAACACGCATCTCGTGATGCACGGCTCTTCCTCGGTGCCGCAGCCGCTCCAGGACATGTTCAACCAGTTCGGGGGCGAGATGCCGCAGACCTGGGGCGTGCCGGTCGAGGAGATCGTCCGCGGCATCAAGAGCGGCGTGCGCAAGGTCAATATCGATACCGACTGCCGACTGGCGATGACCGCGGTGTTCCGCAAAGTTGCGGCGCAAACGCGCTCGGAGTTCGATCCACGCAAATTCCTCAAGCCCGCGATGGATGCGATGCGCGAGCTCTGCCGCGAGCGCTTCGAGCAGTTCGGGACCGCAGGACACGCCAGCCGGATCAAGGTCGTTCCCTTGAGCGAGATGGCGCGGCGCTACCGCGCCGGAGAACTCGATCCGAGCGTCGACGCCCGCGAGCCTGTCGCAGCCTAATCATTCAGAGAGAGAAGAGCAGGAGAGAGCCATGAACGCACACGCAGGAACCGTCCGCGGCAAGGAAAGATATCGATCGGGGGTGATGGAATACAAGCGCATGGGCTATTGGGAGCCTGACTATGTGCCAAAGGACACCGATGTCATCGCGCTGTTCCGCGTCACGCCGCAAGAGGGCGTCGATCCGATCGAGGCGTCGGCCGCTGTCGCCGGCGAATCCTCGACGGCGACCTGGACGGTGGTGTGGACCGATCGCCTGACCGCCGCGGAGAAGTATCGCGCAAAATGCTATCGCGTCGATCCGGTGCCGGGCACGCCGGGCTCGTATTTCGCCTACATCGCCTATGACCTCGACCTGTTCGAGCCGGGCTCGATCGCCAACCTCTCGGCCTCGATCATCGGCAACGTATTCGGCTTCAAGCCGTTGAAAGCGCTGCGTCTGGAAGACATGCGCTTTCCCGTCGCTTATGTGAAGACGTTCCAGGGACCGGCAACCGGCATCGTGGTCGAGCGCGAGCGGCTCGACAAGTTCGGCAGGCCGCTGCTCGGCGCCACCGTCAAGCCCAAGCTCGGGCTTTCGGGCCGCAATTACGGCCGCGTGGTCTACGAGGCGCTGAAGGGCGGGCTCGACTTCACCAAGGATGACGAGAACATCAACTCGCAGCCGTTCATGCACTGGCGCGACCGCTTCCTCTATTGCATGGAGGCGGTGAACCGCGCGCAGGCGGCCTCCGGCGAGGCGAAGGGCACCTACCTGAACATCACCGCGGGAACGATGGAGGACATGTACGAGCGCGCCGAGTTCGCGAAGGAGCTCGGGTCGTGCATCGTCATGATCGACCTCGTGATCGGCTACACCGCGATCCAGTCGATGGCGAAATGGGCGCGTCGCAACGACATGATCCTGCATCTGCATCGCGCCGGTCACTCGACCTACACGCGGCAGAAGAGCCACGGTGTGTCGTTCCGTGTCATCGCCAAGTGGATGCGGCTTGCCGGCGTCGACCACATCCATGCCGGCACGGTGGTCGGCAAGCTCGAAGGTGATCCGAACACCACGCGCGGCTATTATGATGTTTGCCGCGAGGACTTCAACCCGACCAAACTCGAACACGGCCTGTTCTTCGACCAGTCCTGGGCGAGCCTGAACAAGATGATGCCGGTCGCCTCCGGCGGCATCCATGCCGGCCAGATGCACCAGCTGCTCGACCTGCTCGGCGAGGACGTCGTGCTGCAGTTCGGCGGCGGCACCATCGGCCATCCCATGGGCATCGCGGCCGGCGCGATCGCCAACCGCGTGGCGCTGGAGGCGATGATCCTCGCCCGCAACGAGGGGCGCGACTACGTCCACGAAGGTCCGGAGATCCTGGCCAGGGCGGCCGAGACCTGCACGCCGCTGAAAGCTGCGCTCGAGGTCTGGAAGGACGTGACCTTCAACTATGAATCCACCGACACGCCGGACTTCGTGCCGACCGCGCTCGAAACCGTTTGAGGAGACTTGACATGAAGCTGACCCAAGGCTGCTTCTCGTTCCTTCCAGATCTGACCGACGACCAGATCACCAAGCAGGTGCAGTATTGCCTGACCAACGGTTGGGCGGTGAACATCGAGTTCACCGACGATCCGCATCCCCGCAACACCTATTGGGAGATGTGGGGCCTGCCAATGTTCGATCTCCAGGACGCCGCCGGCGTGATGATGGAGCTCGCCGAATGCCGCAGAGTGTATGGCGACCGCTACATCCGCCTCAGCGGCTTCGACTCCAGCCATGGCTGGGAGTCGGTGCGGATCTCGTTCATCGTCAACCGCCCGCCGCAGGAGGCCGAGTTCGAGCTGGTGCGGCAGGAGGTGGGTGGACGCGCGATCCGCTACACCACCGTGCGTCGGCAGCCCGCGCACGCGCCAACCTAACTCATTCTCCTCCGCGCGGAGCACTCCCTGCTCCGTTTCCTTGGCGGATCACTGCTTCGCCGCTCCCCCGCGGCGAAGCCCTTTTCTTCGAGGTGCCGATGCTGGATGTTCCCCACGCAATGACCACTGAGCCCGGCGAGACCAGTTTCGATCTCCGCAAGGAGGCCGAAGAGGCTGGAATCACCGGCACGTTGCAGCAGCTCGAGCAGGAGCTGATCGGATTGAAGCCGGTGAAGAACCGCGTGCGCCAGATCGCGTCGCTCTTGCTGATCGAACGTATCCGGCAGCGTGCGGGACTGGCTTCGTCGCCGCCGACGCTGCACATGTCGTTCACCGGCAATCCCGGCACCGGCAAGACGACCGTCGCGTTGCGCATGGCAAAGATCCTGCACGGCCTCGGCTTCGTGCGGCGCGGGCAGGTGATCTCGGTGACGCGCGACGATCTCGTCGGCCAGTATATCGGCCACACCGCGCCGAAGACCAAGGAGATCCTGAAGAAGGCGATGGGCGGCGTGCTGTTCATCGACGAAGCCTATTATCTGCACCGTCCCGACAACGAGCGCGACTACGGCCAGGAGGCGATCGAGATTCTGCTCCAGGTGATGGAGAACCAGCGTGAGGACCTCGTCGTCATCCTTGCCGGCTATGGCGAGCGAATGACCAGCTTCTTCGCCTCCAATCCCGGCTTCCGCTCGCGCATCGCCCATCACGTCGACTTTCCGGACTATGCGGAAGCCGAGCTTCTGGTCATTGCCGAATTGATGCTGAAAGAGCGCGGCTATCGCCTCTCGGCGGCGGCGCGTGAGGCGTTCGAGAAATACATCGCGCTGCGTCGGACCCAACCGTTCTTCTCCAATGCGCGCTCGATCCGCAACGCCGTCGACCGCATCCGCCTGCGGCAGGCCGATCGCCTGGTATCCGATCTCGATCGCATGCTCGAGATCGCCGACCTCCAAACGATCGATGCCATGGACGTCCTGGCGAGCCGCGTGTTTAGCGGCGTTGCGGACGCGCAGGGGAGTGCGAAGCCATGACCAGAGAAATCCTCATCGCGCCGTCGATCCTGGCTGCGGATTTCGCCCGCCTCGGCGAGGAGATCGCGGCGATCGACGCTGCGGGTGCCGACTGGATTCATTGCGACGTCATGGATGGGCATTTCGTTCCGAACATCAGTTATGGCGCGGACGTCATCAAGGCGATCCGGCCGCTGACGAAGAAAATATTCGACGTGCATCTCATGATCGCGCCGGCCGATCCCTATCTCGAGGCGTTCGCGAAGGCCGGCGCGGATCTCATCACGGTGCATGCCGAAGCCGGTCCGCACCTCGATCGCTCGCTCCAGGCCATCCGCGCGCTCGGTAAGAAAGCCGGTGTCAGCCTGTGTCCCGCCACTCCCGAAAGCGCGATCGAATATGTGCTCGATCGTCTCGATCTCGTCCTGGTGATGACGGTCAATCCGGGTTTTGGCGGCCAGTCCTTCCTGGAGTCCCAGCTCGAGAAGATCGGGCGTATTCGAAGCATGATCGGCGACCGGCCCATCCGGCTCGAGGTTGACGGCGGCATCACGCGCGACAATGCAGCGGCCGTGGCTGCGACGGGCGCCGATACGCTTGTGGCGGGCTCCGCCGTGTTTCGCGGCAAGAGCAGCGCAGACTATGCCGGCAACATCGCCGCCATCCGCGCTGCTGCGGAAGCCGGCAGGGTTCCGGAGCTGCAACATAGTGCGGCGCAGACGATCCGGACCGGTGAGCCCGCGCTCATCCGGTAGGCTATGGGATACAGGCGGAGCGAGCCGGTACCCGAATGGGCTGTGCCAGGGCCTGCCACTTTCCACCAGACATATTGAGTCCGCGCTGATTGGAACTTTCGGCGCAACACGCGTTTGCCTAGAAGCGGGTCAAGCGCGCGGCGGGCGCAGCAAATCTTTTGCACAACCGCCATCGCCCTGACGCAAATAAGGGCAATAAGCTCTATGAATGCGAGGGAGGGTCTCATGGATAACGTACGTCGCTACCGCGCGCTAGCGTCCCTCTGTCGTCAGCAGGCCGCCTACCGGCCGCTCCAGAGCTGGGAACTGCTCGGCCAGGCCGAACATTTCGAATATCTCGCCGAAGTCGAACTCAAGGCGCATTTCGACGCGTGCAATGCGCAACACGACGAGGACGGCGTCGAGGCCACGGCGTGGGAGAGACCCGCTGCGGCGTGACGGTCCAACTCGTTCGAAGATGACCTGAACTTGCCGGTGCCGGCACCGCTCAAGGACGCGGTTGTCGGCCCGAACGACAGGTCTTGTGACCGGCCCGACCTGGTCGTCCCTCGATTAATGCGACATCAGCGTCGGAACGGTCATGGCTTCCAGCATGGCGCGGGTGACGCCGCCGAGGAACCGCTCCTGCAGTCGCGAATGGCCGTAGCCGCCCATGACCAGAAGATCGAGGTTCTCATCGGCTGCCAGCGACAGCATGGTCGGCTGAATGTCGGAGCGCGCCGCCGACAGGTTGACGGTGCGGGTCGACAGTCCGCGCCGGCCGAGATGCCTTGCCAGATTGCGCGTCGAGACTTCGTCGGGAACCATATCTGTTTCGTTGATCGCAATGATCACGATCTCCTCGGCGCGAGCCAGGAATGGTGCGGCGTCGCGCATGGCGCGCGCGGCGAGGCGGCTGCCATCCCAGCAGATGCCGATCCGTTTCGCCTTGAACGCTCCATGGAAGGTGTAGGGCAGGAAAAGCACCGGGCCGCCCGCCTGGAACAGGATCTCGCGGGGCACATCGTTGTCGAGTGAGCCTTGCGCCGGATCCGGCTGGAGCACGATGCTGAGATCGTGCAGCCGCGCCATCTCGCCAAGCAACCCGACCGCATCCCCCGGCATCGCCCCGAGTGGGTGGCATGTGTAGGAAATGCCGGCGTTCATCGCTTCGCTCTTGAACACCGCGAGCGCCGCCTCGGCCCGCTCCACTGCGCTTTCGCGCTCCATCTCGAACACCGCCGCCACCGCAGCGCCGCCCTCCATGACGTAGGCCGCACTGGTTGCCACATAACCAACCGCGACTGCGTCGAGATGGGCGTTGAGGCCCGCTGCGAGTGAGATCGAGCCATCGATCACCGGGCGCATCGGCCGCTCGGTAGGGATGTGGACGAGAATGTCTTTGTACATGACCGCCTCCGATGGACATCATCCGGTAGCTGCAGTCTTTCACGGTGCGCAGGGCCCGCGTTGAGCTGCATCAAACGTGCAGTCTCGACTTTTGGCCGTGTCGCCGGCCCCGGCTACTTTGCCAAGATTTAATCGCGTGGACGGGACGCTGTAAGGTGGCGACCACCATGTTGGGTCCAAGGCGACTTACCCAACATGGACATATCGACATGAACGATCACGTCAATTCCGACACCACCGCGTCCCGCAAGATCCTGAGACCGCGCCGGCTCGCGCTGCTCGGCACCGTGGCCGCGCTTGGCCTGGCCGTGCTGGCGACTGCCCCCGGCTCTTCGCCGTTCAGCGCGAACTCCTTCATTGCGCCCGCCCAGGCCGCGGAGAGCGCCGCGACACCGCCGGGCTTCGGCGACCTCGTCAGCAAGGTCAAACCCGCCGTCATCTCGGTCCGGGTCAGGATCGACCAGGACAACGACAAGAGCGCGATGCTGCAACAGAACCGGATGGATTCGGACGAAGCATCGCCGTTCGACCAGTTCTCACGGCAATTCGGCTTCCGCGGCCCGGGTGGTATGGAAGGCATGCCGCGCCAGCACCGCCAGATGATCACGGGTGAGGGCTCCGGCTTCTTCATCTCCGCGGACGGCTACGCCGTGACCAACAACCACGTCGTCGATCACGCCGAGTCGGTGCAAGTGACGATGGACGACGGCGCGATCTACAGCGCGAAGGTGGTCGGCACCGATCCGAAGACGGACCTCGCGCTGATCAAAGTCGAGGGAAAGAAGGATTTTCCGTTCGTCAAATTCTCCGACCAGAAGCCGCGTATCGGCGACTGGGTGGTCGCGGTCGGCAATCCCTTCGGCCTCGGTGGCACCGTGACCGCCGGCATCGTCTCGGCCAGCGGCCGCGACATCGGCAACGGTCCCTATGATGACTTCATCCAGATCGACGCGCCGATCAACAAGGGTAACTCCGGCGGCCCGGCCTTCGACATGAATGGCAACGTGATCGGCGTGAACACTGCGATCTTCTCGCCCTCCGGCGGCTCGGTCGGCATCGGCTTCGACATTCCGGCCTCGACCGCAAAGCTCGTCGTCGCACAGTTGAAGGACAAGGGCGCGGTCACACGCGGCTGGCTCGGCGTGCAGGTGCAGCCGGTGACGTCGGATATCGCCGACAGCCTCGGCCTCAAGGAGGCGCGCGGCGCGATCGTCGACAATCCGCAGGACGGCAGCCCGGCAGCGAAGGCGGGCATCGAGGCGGGCGACGTCATCACCGCCGTCAATGGCACCGCGATCAAGGATTCCCGCGATCTCGCCCGCACCATCGCCACCCTGGCGCCAGGCACGTCCGTGAAGCTCGATGTCGTCCACAAGGGCGACAACAAGACGGTGACACTGGCGCTCGGCGAGTTGCCGAACGAGCGACAGGCTAGAGCCGACGAGGGCAAGTCGCAGCCAGATGCCGGCATGCCGCCGCGTCTCGGCCTCAGCCTGGCTCCGGCCGGGGACGTCCAGGGCGCCGGCCAAAAGGGCGTCGTCGTCACCGAAGTCGATCCGCAAGGGCCGGCCGCGCAACGCGGCATCCAGACCGGCGACGTCATCCTCAATGTGGGCGGCAAGGCCGTCGCCAATATCGGCGATGTCCGTTCGGAGCTGGCGCAGGCGAAATCGTCCGGCAAGCGCAGCGTGCTGCTGCAAGTCAGAAGCGCGCAGGCGACCCGGTTCGTGGCGGTGCCGCTCGCATAAGTCGAACGTCGATCGGCGCAACTCCAAAAAGGCGGCCTACGGGCCGCCTTTCCTGTTCGCCGTCAGGATTTCGGATGCCCGCCGATAACATTCTCGTTAACGGCAGGGAGGATGACCCGGTTCGTCCGAAAAAGCCGTGTTCGTTCATCACAATTACGGATCTCGTATGGACTCGGCGGCAATGAAGCCGCCGACGATTGCAAGCGTGGAACTTCGAACTTGCCGCCGCTGAGCCGGCCGGCAATTCGTATTTGATCGGTGCCGACATGGATCGATTGAAGCTCTCGCTGACGGCTGCGCTGCTCGTGGCGCCGTTCGTGCTGTGGGGCGGAAACGCTCTCGGGCGTGACGACGGCCGCTACGCGGACTCACCTCTCAAGCCGTGGTTCGACGGCCTGCGCAGCCATCTCGGTCCGTGCTGCTCGGATGCGGACGGGTTTGCCGTCGCCGATCCCGATTGGGACTCGCACAATGGACATTATCGCGTGCGGCTCGACGGCGAATGGGTCGAGGTACCGGACGAAGCCGTGATCACCGAGCCGAACCGGGCCGGCCGCACCATGGTGTGGCCGGTGAAGACCGCGTTCGGTGTGTCGATCCGCTGCTTCATGCCGGGCAGCATGATCTGACGGAGGTCAGCGCGACCGTTTGGAAGATTTGCGCTTCGACGTTTTCTTCGAACTCTTCTTCGAAGTCTTCTTGGATGTTTTCCGAGATGTCTTCTTTGACGTCTTCTTGGACGACTTCCGTTTCGCTGCTTTCTTCGGGACCTTCTTGCCCTTCTTGCGCGCTTTCGACAGGCCGATCGCGATCGCCTGCTTGCGGCTCTTCACGCGTCCGCCTCGACCGCCAGGTCCGCTTTTCGCGGTCCCCTTCTTGTAGCGCTTCATCTCGCCTTCGACATCGCTGCCGGAGCTGCGCGAGTAGCGGCGCTTCTTTGCCTTGCGTGCCATGCATGTTCTCCCTTGGCCTGGGAAAACAATCCGAGACAGGCATAGTTCCGAAAGCGCAAGCAACGTCCCGGATACGCGACCTAGCCTAGAACGAATCCGCCAGCTCGATCTCCGCTTCCAGCACCTGAATGCGCCGCGCTGCCTCGCTGGAGGACAGATCCCGCGCATATTGCGCGGGTTGATACGCCTCTTCGCTCAGCCGTTTCAGCCGGAGGCCCTGCGCCCGCGTCATCTGCTCGGTGAGGAAAGCTTTGGCGTCGTATTTGCCCTGAACCTGCATATCGCTTCTCCCTTCTGAAATCGTGACTTGACTATATGTTCTTATTTTGTTCTAACAAGTCATGGACAATAGAATTAATGAAATTCGACGTAAAATCAGCGCCTTGAGGCTGGAAATGGCCGATATCGAGGTGTCCGTACGCGAGCTCGTCGAGCGCGATCGGGACTGCACAGAGAAGGCCCTGGCGCAGATGGATCTGCGCCGGAAAATCAATCTGCTGATCGGCGAATGGAAGGCTGCAGGTGGCGGCGATGTCCTGCCGAATGTCCGCGATAGGATGCGCCTTCGTTCCGCGAAGGCAGCAGGTAGTCCTCTGCGCGTGGTCGCGCGCCGCTGAGAGCTTTGGGAGCGCACGGTGGAGGAAGACCCGGATGTGTACCGGATTCTAAAGCTGCGCGCCGAGATTCTCGAACTGGGCTCTGCGATCCGGCAGCTGCAACGCGAGGGGCTCGACGACGCCGCGGCCCAGCTCTTGATCGCCCGCAAGCGGGCACGGCTCGATCATCTGGTGAAATCAGATCCTGCGGGCGTCCACCCTGACATCCTGGGCGGCCATCGTAGCTGAGCCTTGGCGTAACGCGCGTGCGGGGCTCGTCGATACCGCATGTCGACGAAGCGGCCCGAGAAAAAGTTCGTTTGAACACCAAAGCAAAAGGCCCCGCGATCGCGGGGCCTTCATGATTTCGGGGAACACCTACTTGGTGTTGCTCATGCCGCCCTTGTTGTTCGTCATGGTGCCGCCCTGGTCGGAGCCGGGGCCGGAGCCGCCCTGACCGGAGGGATCAGCACCCTTGGAAGACTTGGTGTTGGCGCCCGTGGTGGTCTGCGACGATGACATCGAGGATCCGTGTTTTGCCTTGTGCGACTTGGCCTGCACGGCGAACGGTGCGGCGGCGAGGCCGGTTGCCAACATCACGGCAAGAGCGAGCTTGGTGGTCTTCATATGCGGGAACTCCCTGAGTTGAATTGACGCAGGCAGCCAACTGCCATTGGTCGCAGGAGTTCCGAACAAAGAAGTTCCGGTAAAGCACGCATCCTTCAAGATTGCTTGTCCTCTTCGAGGATGAATACGACCCCGGTCAGTGTTGCGCCGATCGCGAACGTCGTCACCAATGTGAGGGCGAAA
Organism: Bradyrhizobium canariense; assembly: GCF_019402665.1. Classification (GTDB taxonomy): domain Bacteria; phylum Pseudomonadota; class Alphaproteobacteria; order Rhizobiales; family Xanthobacteraceae; genus Bradyrhizobium; species Bradyrhizobium canariense. The sequence continues at coordinate 84,714 of NZ_VSST01000001.1, read as the reverse complement.
ACGACAACGGCCTGCCTTCCGCCGTGACTCAGCAAATTGGCGACGCCGGGATTGGACAGCACGAGCAAGAGGCTGAAAGCGAGTCCCAAGGCTGCGCCCATCATCGCGTGCGTCATCAGCTTGACGAGCCCGCTGGGAGAGATCAGGTCCGACGACTTCTTCGCGCGCATGGAACTCTATCCCAATCTCGCAAGCAACGCCTGCGACACGCGCCGGTTCCATCCGCATGAAGGAATCGTTATCGCCCGCTTCATCCGACGTTCATGCCGGGTGGGCGAGAATGACCCTGCAACACGGGAACATTCGATATGGGTAAGGTGGTCTTTCTCTATCGCTCTCTGGCTTATCGCAACGCCGCTGCGGACATCCTCCGCAAAGCGCGCAAACTGCCCCGCGGCGCGGAGCGAAGCGCGGCGCGCCGCTATGCCAAGGCGCTGCGCGATCTCGCCCAAACGGAAGCCTGGCTCGAAGGGCGGGTCGCGCGCGAACCGCAAACGACGCAGCGCAGGAAGAGTGCGGCCTCCGGTTAACCGGACGCGCGCTGCAATTCGGCGGAGCTCGCGGCTTCGAAGTTGCCGGGCGTGGTCGTCGCGGCGGTCTTGCGGACCAGCGGCACCTCGAGCCGGCACAACAGACCCTCGGCGCGCCAATCGAATCGCGCCTGCCCGCCGAGCTGGGACTCGACGCTCGCAAGCAGGCTCCGCGTACCAAAGCCGCGGGATTTCGGCGTCATGACGAGCGGGCCGCCGGATTCCTCCCAGGTGAGCGTGAGCAGCTCGTCCTCGACCTGCCAGCCGATTGCGAGCCGTCCCGTCCGCGTCGAGAGCGCGCCATACTTCGCCGAGTTGGTGAAAAGCTCGTGCAGCGCCAGCGCCAGCGTCTGGGCGGTCGCCGGCAGCAACTGAACTTCGGACCCCGCCAATTTGATCTGGCCGCCGAGGGAATAGGGCGCAAGCTCCTCGTCGATCAGCTTCGAGAGTTCGGCACCCTGCCAGCTCGACAGTGACAGGATCGTATGCACGCGCGCCAGTGCATTGATGCGTCCCTCGACGGCGCTGACATAGGCTTTGACCTCGTCGGCGCGGGTGAGGCGCACGATCGATTGTGCCAGCGCCAGCGCATTCTTGGCGCGATGATCGACTTCCCGCGCCAGCAGAGTCTGCCGTTCCTCGGCGCGCTTGCGTTCGGTGATGTCCACCGTCACGCCGCTGACGCGCATCACCCGACCACTATCGTCAACCGTGGCGGCGGCCGTGCCGACACACCAGCGCACATCGCCGTCGGGCCGCACGATGCGGAACTCCGTTTCATAGGAGCGTGTGCCCTTGTTGAATTCGGCGATCGCCTTGCGCAACTGATCGACGTCATCCGGATGCAACAGCGCCTGAACGTTGGCCGGGTTCACTTCGAAGCTCTCCGGGCCAACACCAAAGATGCGGTACTGTCCCTCGTCCCACATCCAGTCGCCGGTGATCCAGTCCCAGTCCCAGGAACCCATCTTGCCGGCGGCGATCGCCATGCTGCGCCGCTCTTCGCTCTCGCGCAGCTTTGCAGTGGAATTCTCCAGCTCGGCGGTGCGTGCGCGCACGCGGTCCTCGAGATCCTGGTTCAGCCGTTCGAGTTCGCGCGTCTTGCGATAGAGCTCTGCAAACACCTTGACCTTCGCGCGCAGCACCTCCGGCACGACCGGCACCGGGACGTAGTCGACGGCGCCCATCTCGTAGCCGCGCAGGCGGTCGATGTCGCTGACTTGAATGGCCGAGATGAAAATCATTGCGGTCTTCTGGAAGCGCGGGTGCTCACGGATCATCGCGGCGAGCTCGAAGCCGTCGAGCTCGGGCATGCAGACGTCGACCAGGATCACCGCGATCTCGGTCTTGAGCAGCACCTCGAGAGCCTCGCGACCGGACGAGGCGATCACGAGGTTCTGGCCGAGATCCTTCAGGATCACCTCATAGGCGAGCAGCTTGGCCGGCTGGTCGTCGACGAGGAGGATGTTGACCTTTTCGTGGTCCATACGGGCATCCAACTCAGCGGTGCAGCCACATGCGGATTGCAAGCAGCAATTGATCGGTGTTGACGGGTTTGGCGAGGTAGTCGGACGCGCCGGCCTCGAGGCATTTCTCGCGGTCGCCCTTCATGGCCTTGGCCGTCAACGCGATGATCGGAAGACGGGCGAAGGTCGGATTTTCACGAATGACGCCGATGGTCTGATAGCCATCCATCTGCGGCATCATGATGTCCATCAGCACGATGGCGATCTCCGGGTTGGATTCGACCAAGATCACCGCCTCGTTGCCGGTCGTGGCCGTCAGCACCTTCATGCCGCGCCGCTCCAGCACGCTCGACAGCGCGAAGATGTTGCGGGCGTCGTCGTCGACGAGCAGGGCTGTCTTGCCGATCAGGTCTTCGTCGGAACTGTTCAGCTTCTCGAGCATGCGCTGCTTCTCGACCGGCAACTCCGTGATCACGCGATGCAGGAACAGCGCGGTCTCGTCAAGCAGGCGCTCCGGCGATTCCACGCCCTTGACCACGATGCTTCGCGCCATGGTGTGGAGCTCCGCATCTTCCTCGGCTGACAGCTCGCGGCCGGTGAAGACGACGACCGGAACGTTCGACAGCGCCTCGTCCTTGCGGATCTGGTCCAGCACCTCGAAGCCGGTCATGTCGGGCAGGCGCAGGTCAAGCACGACGCAATCACAGGGGTTCTCACGCAGCATCGAGAGCGCGTCGGCGCCGGTGCCGGTCGTCACGATCTCGATGTCGTCGTGGTGCAGGAGCTCACGGATCGAGAGCTGCTCGGCCTCGTTGTCTTCGACGATCAGCAGCCGCTTGCGCCGCGGTCGCGCATATTCCTTGATCTGCGTCAGCGCGGCCGAAACGCCCTCGGTCGTCGTCGGTTTGTTGACGAAGGAGAAGGCGCCGCGCGCCAGCGCATGCTGGCGGTCCTCGTCGAGCGTGATGATCTGCACGGGGATGTGGCGGGTCAGCGGATTGTGCTTGAGCTGGCTCAACACGGTCCAGCCGAGCATATCCGGCAGGAATACGTCGAGCGACACGGCCCTCGGCTGGTACTGCTTTGCTAGCTCCAGCGCCTCCGCGCCGCGTGCGGCGACCAGCACCTTGAATCCCTTGTCGCGCGCGAGGTCGACCAGCACGCGTGCGTAGTGCGGGTCGTCCTCGACGATCAGGAGGATACTGTCGCCGGGTTCGAGGTTGAGCCGGTCGTCGGGAAGCTGCTCGATGACGCGCTGCGGTTCGGCTGTAGCGGGCTGCAGCGCCGGCGGCTGGCTTTGTTGGGGCGTCGCGCGGGGCGCGAGCGTCGGGCCGGAATATTTCAGCGGCAGGTAAAGCGTGAAGCACGAGCCTTTGCCCGGCAAGCTGCGCAGGTGGATCTCGCCGCCGAGCAGGCTTGCGAGCTCCCGGCTGATCGCAAGGCCAAGCCCGGTGCCGCCATATTTGCGGCTGGTGCCGGCATCGGCTTGCTGGAACGCCTCGAAGATCAGCTTCTGCTTCTCCAGGGGGATGCCGATGCCGGTGTCGGACACCTCGAATGCGATCACGGCCGGCGCCGAATTCAGCACGGGATGATCCGTGCCCCAGCCTCCGACCGCTGCGGCGACCTTCAGGCGCACCTCGCCTTCGGCGGTGAACTTGAAGGCGTTGGAGAGCAGGTTCTTCAAAACCTGCTGCAGGCGCTTGGAATCGGTGACGAGGCTGCGCGCGAGATTCGGATCGACGTCGATCTTGAACGACAAATTGCGGTTCTCCGCCTCGTGACGGAACGGCCGCCCGACCGTCTCGAGCAGGTTCGCGGTCAGGATTTCCTCGGCGTCGACCGTCACCGTACCGGACTCGATCTTGGAGAGATCGAGAATGTCGCTGATGAGATTGAGTAGGTCGGTGCCGGCGCCGTGGATGGTGCGGGCGAATTCGACCTGCTTGCCGGTGAGATTGCCGTCCGGATTGTCGGTGAGCTGCTGGCCGAGGATCAGGATCGAGTTCAGCGGCGTGCGCAGCTCGTGGCTCATATTGGCCAGGAATTCGGACTTGTACTTCGAGGTCAGCGCGAGTTCGGTCGCCTTTTCCTCCAGGGCGCGGCGGGCCTGCTCGATCTCCTGGTTCTTGCGCTCCACTTCGACGTTGCGCTCGGCGAGTTGCTGCGCCTTCTGTTCGAGCTGGTCGTTGGTCTGCTGCAATTCGCGCTGCTGGGTCTGGAGCTCGCCGGCGAGCTGCTGCGACTGCTTGAGCAGGCCTTCGGTCTGCATCGTCGCCTCGATCGAGTTGAGCACGATGCCGATCGAGTCCGTGAGCTGCTCCAGGAAGGTCATCTGCGAGGTCGTGAAGGAGGTGAGCGAGGCGAGCTCGATGACCGCCTTGACCTGGCCTTCGAACAGCACCGGCAGCACCACGAGGTTCTTCGGCGCGACGCGAAGCAGCGCCGAATTGATCGGCACCACGTCGGGCGGAATGTCCGCAATTACGCGCGGGCGCCGGTCGAGCGCGCATTGGCCGATCAGGCCGTCGCCGAATGGCAGCACGCGCGGATACGGATAGACGCCGTCGCCGGCATAGGAGGCAAGCAGCAGGAGCCGCGGATTGTCTTCGTTCTCGACCTGATAGATCACGCCGGTATGCGCGTTCACCAGCGGCGACAATTCGGTCAACAGCAGGCGACCGACGGTGGTGAGGTCGCGCTGGCCCTGAAGCATGTTGGTGAATTTCGCCAGATTGGTCTTCAGCCAGTCCTGCTCGGTGTTCACGTCCGTCGTGAGACGGAGGTTGGTGATCATCGTGTTGATGTTGTCTTTCAGCTCCGCGACCTCGCCGCGGGCGTCGACCTGGATCGACCGCGTCAGGTCGCCCTTGGTCACGGCGGTCGCCACTTCCGCGATCGCGCGCACCTGCGAGGTGAGGTTGGCCGCCAGCAAATTGACGTTGCCGGTGAGATCCTTCCAGGTGCCGGCGGCGCCGGGCACGTCGGCCTGACCGCCCAGCCGGCCCTCGACACCGACCTCGCGCGCCACCGACGTCACCTGGTCGGCGAAGGTCGCGAGCGTCTCGGTCATGTTGTTGATGGTGTCGGCGAGTGCGGCGACCTCGCCTTTCGATTTCACGGTGAGGTTCTGCTTGAGGTCGCCGTTGGCGACCGCGGTCACCACCTTGACGATACCGCGGACCTGCTCGGTCAGGTTCGCCGCCATGAAGTTGACGGTGTCGGTGAGATCCTTCCAGGTGCCGGCGACGCCGGGCACCTGGGCCTGGCCGCCGAGTTCGCCTTCGGTGCCGACCTCGCGCGCAACGCGCGTGACTTCGCCGGCGAACGCATTCAGCTGGTCCACCATGGTGTTGATGGTGTTTTTGAGCTCGAGGATTTCGCCCTTCACGTCGACGGTGATCTTGCGCGACAGGTCGCCGCGCGCCACCGCGGTGGTGACTTCGGCGATGTTGCGGACCTGGGTGGTGAGGTTCGCGGCCAGCAGGTTGACGTTGTCGGTGAGGTCCTTCCAGGTGCCGCCGACGCCGGGCACGACGGCCTGGCCGCCGAGCCGCCCCTCGGTGCCGACCTCACGTGCGACGCGCGTCACTTCCGCGGCGAAGGAGCGAAGCTGCTCGACCATGGTGTTCAAGGTGTCCTTGAGCAGCAGAATTTCGCCGCGCACGTCCACCGTGATCTTCTTCGACAGGTCGCCGCCGGCGATCGCGGTCGCGACCTCGGCGATGTTGCGGACCTGCGCCGTCAGGTTCGAGGCCATGAAGTTGACGTTGTCGGTGAGATCCTTCCAGGTGCCGGCAACGCCGGGGACTTCGGCCTGGCCGCCGAGCTTGCCTTCGGTGCCGACCTCGCGCGCGACGCGCGTCACTTCACCGGCGAAGCCGTTGAGCTGGTCCACCATGGTGTTGATGGTGTTCTTCAGCTCCAAAATCTCACCACGGACGTCGACGGTGATCTTGCGCGAGAGGTCGCCGCGCGCCACGGCAGTGGTGACTTCGGCGATGTTGCGGACCTGGGCAGTGAGGTTGCCCGCCATCGAGTTGACGCTGTCGGTGAGGTCTTTCCAGGTGCCGGCGACGCCGGGCACGTTGGCCTGACCGCCGAGCCGGCCTTCGGTGCCGACCTCGCGCGCGACGCGCGTCACTTCACCGGCGAAGCGGTTGAGCTGGTCGACCATCGTGTTCAGCGTGTCCTTGAGCTGAAGGATCTCGCCGCGCACGTCCACGGTGATCTTGCGCGACAAGTCGCCGCCGGCGATCGCAGTCGCGACTTCGGCGATGTTGCGGACCTGGGCGGTGAGGTTGCCCGCCATCGAGTTGACGCTGTCGGTGAGGTCCTTCCAGGTGCCGGCGACGCCGGGCACTTCGGCCTGACCGCCGAGTTTGCCTTCGGTGCCAACTTCGCGCGCGACGCGCGTGACCTCGCCGGCGAAGGCGTTGAGCTGGTCCACCATGGTGTTGAGCGTTTCCTTCAGCTGAAGGATTTCGCCTGACACGTTGACGGTGATCTTCTTCGACAAATCGCCCTTGGCGACCGCGGTCGCGACTTCGGCGATGTTGCGGACCTGGCCGGTCAGGTTCGAGGCCATCGAGTTGACGCTGTCGGTGAGATCCTTCCAGGTACCGGCGACGCCGCGCACCTGGGCCTGGCCGCCGAGCTTGCCTTCGGTGCCGACCTCGCGGGCCACGCGCGTGACTTCACCGGCGAAGGCATTGAGCTGGTCCACCATGGTGTTGATGGTGTCTTTCAGCTCCAGGATTTCGCCGCGGACATCGACCGTGATCTTTTTCGACAGATCGCCGCCCGCGACCGCGGTCGTCACCTCGGCGATGTTACGGACCTGCGCGGTGAGGTTCGAGGCCATCGAGTTGACGCTCTCGGTCAAGTCCTTCCAGGTGCCGGCGACGCCGAGCACGTTGGCTTGGCCGCCGAGCCGGCCCTCGGTGCCGACCTCGCGCGCGACGCGCGTGACTTCGCCGGCGAAGGCGTTGAGCTGGTCGACCATGGTGTTGAGCGTTTCCTTCAATTGAAGGATTTCGCCCGAGACGTTCACCGTGATCTTCTTCGACAGGTCGCCGCTCGCAATGGCGGTGGCGACATCGGCGATGTTGCGGACCTGCGCGGTGAGATTCGACGCCATGAAGTTGACGTTGTCGGTGAGGTCCTTCCATGTACCGGCAACGCCCGGCACCTGGGCCTGGCCGCCGAGCTTGCCTTCGGTGCCGACCTCACGCGCCACGCGCGTCACTTCCGAGGCGAACGAGTTGAGCTGGTCCACCATGGTGTTGATGGTGTCCTTCAGCTCCAGGATCTCGCCGCGCACGTCGACCGTGATCTTGCGCGACAGGTCGCCGCGCGCCACGGCGGTGGTGACGTTGGCGATGTTGCGCACCTGTGCGGTGAGGTTGCCGCACATCGCGTTGACGCTATCGGTGAGATCCTTCCAGGTGCCGGCGACGCCTGGCACGATGGCCTGCCCGCCAAGCTTGCCGTCGGTGCCAACCTCGCGCGCCACGCGCGTCACTTCCGAGGCAAAGGAGCGGAGCTGGTCCACCATCGTGTTGATGGCTTCCTTGAGCTGAAGGATCTCGCCGCGGACGTCGACCGTGATCTTCTTCGAGAGGTCGCCGTTCGCAACCGCGATCGTCACCTCGGCGATGTTGCGAACCTGGTTCGTCAGGTTGTTCGCCATCGAGTTGACGCTCTCGGTCAGATCCTTCCAGACGCCGGTCACCTCAGGTACCTGGGCCTGGCCGCCGAGCTTGCCCTCGGTGCCGACCTCGCGCGCCACGCGCGTCACCTCGGAGGTGAACACGCCGAGCTGCTTGATCATGGTGTTGACGATAGTCGCCGACTGCAGGAATTCGCCGCGCAGGGGACGCCCATCGACGTCGAGCTTGACGGTCTGGAGCAGGTCGCCCTGCGCCACGGCCGCGACCGCGCGCGTCACCTCGCGCGTCGGCCACAGCAAATCGTCGATCAGCGTGTTGACCGAGCCTTCCATGTCGGCCCAGGAGCCGGAGGCCAGCCCAAACTTCACGCGCTGTCGCGTCTTGCCCTCGCGGCCCACGACCTGGCCGACCAGCTCGAGCTGCTGCGCCATGCGCTGATTGGCGGCGATGATGTCATTGAAAGTGTCGGCGAGCTTGCCGTCGATGCCGAGATAGTCGCCGCTCATGCGCACGGAGAAATCGCCGTTGCGCATGGCCTGCAGGGCGAGCAGCAATTCTGCCCGGGAATCGGGCTCCGACATGCCGTTGGTTTTTGGCTTTGGAACGCGACGACCGGAACGTGATGCAGATCCGGGATCGAGGTCGCTCATACTGATTCCCCCGCAGGCGTCAGCCGATTCCCAGGCAAGACGCGGATTATCAAAATAGAGCGTCAGCCAAATTCGAAATCAAGCGCCAACGTCACGGCGCCAGGAAGTGGAACCTGCTTTGCTCAGCCCGATTAACCTAAGTGCGATCCCTCGGAATGGTTCCATCCAGTTCCAGTATTTCCGGGCCGGCCGTTTGTTTTCAGCGACTTGGTTATCTGCCTTCCGGAACGGAGCGCCGGGCGTGCCGTTAGCCCGCAGATGGAGGGAGAGCGCACATGAAAGCAGGATTTGCCGTCATCGGGACCGTGATGTTGTTGGCCGGATCGGCGTTCGCGCAGGGCGGGGCCCCCAGCGGCCGTGGGGCTGTCACCGGCGATCCCGCCGCAAGCTCCGCCACCCCACGTGCGGACACACCAACCACGGGTACGTCAACCCGGTCTAATCCCAGCGGTAGCGGCACGTCGAGTTCGGGCGGGAAGGATGACAATGGGGATGCCGGCCGCGACAGGATGCCGGAGAGCAACCGCACCGTGCGGCCGGAGAGCCAGCAAAGTCATCCCAGCGACAAGTGAACGGTCTACTTGTCTGCCATCGTGCGCTCGGCGTCCTTGACCTGCGAGCGCAACATCGGGAGTTGCTCGCGCGCGAACGCTGCAAGCGCGGCATTGTCGGGCGCCTTGAGATAGCGTTCGAGCAGGTCGATTACCGACTCATACTCGGGAATCTGTGCTGCATAGAAGCTTCTGACAAAACTCGGTCCGTCCGAAGTTTCGGGCTCGACCAGGCTCGCGCTCGCCGGCGTCGTCTTGGTGACGCGCGGTTCGGTGCCGATCGCTTCCTGAATTGGCTTCAGGGCCTTGTCGCGCCTGGCCGCTTCTTCGGCACGCAGGGCGGCGAGGTTCTTGACCTCGGCATTGCCCTTGAGGTCGGTGCTCTCCAGCAGACCCTGCTGGAAGCGGCTGAAAGTGTAGAGATCACTGATGGTCTCGGTTGCGGTCGGCGTGCGGCCGCCCGGCCTTCGCTCCCCGGTGCTGTCGGCAAGCGCTGCCGTGCTGACGAATGCCAAAACGATCGCGAGAAGAATCCGCATGGGATATTCAAGGCGGACGGCGGTCGAAAGTTCCGCAGATGTTACGATCCGGTAAGGGCGGTTGCGACGCGACGGTTCCGTCCCCAATTCATACTGATGAAACAGTCCGAGATCTTCAGGAATAACGCCGACAACTGCCTCCAGCTCGCCGAGAGGGCCGAAGGGCAGCCGGCACACAATCGTTTTCTGCGCATGGCGAATGCGTGGACGGCACTTGCCGACGAGCAGGATTGGCTCGACGGCGAGGTGCCGCCCGTTCCGGCCCGCAGGCTTCAAAAGCAGGACGCGTAACGCTGTCGTTTTCGTGGATCTGCGTGTGAGACTGCTCACGGACAGCAAGCAGGGTCATTCGTAACAGTCGATCGCGTTGATTTCCTATTCCAGGAGGTTTTTGCAATGGCTCCACGTCTGGCTCTTCTTTCGCTCATCCTCGCCTTTGGCGTGTCGGTCGCGTTCGCCACCGTGACGACGGTGCGGCAGGTGCATCACGAAAATGCATCGGCCCCGGTGCACTCGACGCATAGTTAGCAGTCTGATCTCGCGGGTCGGAACCTTCGACGCTCCGGCGCGTAAGCGCTTCGAGACAGCAAAGAGGCGAGAGCTATCATGGCCCATTCCGACCAAGGCATCATCAGAGATCAACGCGGTGAACAGCAGCCGCGGGACAAGCAGCGTGCGCAGACCGTGCACAAGTCGGAGCCAAAGGGCTCGCCCTCTCGTGAGGCCACGCGCGATCCCAAACTGAACGACAACAGCAAGACGCCCGGCTCCGGCATGGCGCCGGATGATTCCGGCGACGCCCCGAGCGGCTAATTCCATCAGGAACGAATTCGCACGCAAAGAGTCGAGGGATTGCTTCCGGCTGTCATGCCCCCGGTGATCCGGAAGCAATCTCCAAGGACGGCCCTGGCACCCCGTGCCGGGGCCGTTTGCTTGAGCATCAGGCTGGACTAATCCTCGGCGTCGCGCTGCGGATGCGGTTGCGTATGGCCGTCCGGGCCGCGCCCGAAAACCCCGAACCTGCTCGATTTGACATTAGGCCCTGCATCGACAGCGGCGGTGGCCAGGCCGAGCTTGAGGAGCTCGCGCACAGCCGCGGCTCGCGTCGGCATGCGATGTTTGAACCGGAAGTCGTCGACCGCGGCCAGTTCTTCCGGTGACAGCATGACCTGGAGCCGCTCGGCGCGAAGGTCGTTCATGATCAATCACCCAAAATGAGCAAGTTGAGCAGTTTACTCAACGAACTCATTCCACCGCGGTTCCACAAGATGCGGCTATGGCGCCAAGTTAGCCAAAAAATACAACAAAATCAATATGTTATATGATGCAAGGGCCCTTTGGCAGGTGTATGCTCCCGGCAAATGGGAGAGACCTCATGACGAGCGAAGTCACATTGCCCCGCAAACATGTCGACGAGAGCGCGGCACCCAAGCCGGTGCGCCCCAGCCACCAGAAGGTCATCGAGCAGGTCGAGCGCTGGGCCAACAGTCCGGGCCTTCAACCGCCGAGATTGCAGCCGTCAACGCATGCCAAAGCGGGCTAGCGCTTCGCAAGGGGAGAGCCCTTTGACGATGGCGAATGGGCTGATCGGTGCGATTTGCGGGAGACGATGCGAAGCTTGCGCCTGAGCCACCAGGCCAAGACCGAAACGATGGTCCAGACTATCAACGCGGCAGCGAAAGCGCCCGGAGCGCTCGCGGCCACGGTGAAATGAAAGACGGCGGCGAATGCCAGGAGACCGATGCTTCCCCAGGCGGCGCCAGCCGCGTCGAGCGCGGCGGCCTCTTGCCCGCGGCGCGTGCCGCTGAGGCCGGCCTTCTCCTTGGTGCGGCGTTCATGGCTTTCGACCAGCGTGGCGCTCGCGCAGAAGATGGCGGGAAGCGCAAGGAAAAGTCCGCCGACGGACACACCGAAGCGCGCTCCCAGAACCCCCGTGAGCACGGTCGCCAGGCCACCGAGCAGGAAACGAATGCCGTATTCGTACCAGCGTGTCTGCTTGAGCGCGGAGAGCGACAGCTTGACCGGCATCAGGCCGTACCTCCGAAGCCGGCGAGCAGGCCGAAGGCGACCGCAAGCCACACGATAACAGCGAGGACGGTCGCGGGCAGCGCGGACACACGGTATCTGATCAGCAGATGGCAGACGACGACGCTGTAGCAGCCGAGCGCGACCGCGCCATAGATCATCGTCCAGCTTTCGGCCGCAGCATATTGCGGGCCGTGTTGGACGACGGCGATGCCGAGCGTCGCCAGTGCGACCGACGGTGCCGCGCCGAGTAACCCCGCAAAGCTTTTGGGTTTGAGCATATCGCCCAAGATCGCAAAGGCGGAGACGATGATGCCACCGGCGATGAAGCGCACGAGATATTCGGTCACGGCTTTTCCCGCCGATTGACTTGCTTGCGGAACGATTGCGTCAGTGTCCATGGCCGCAAGAGTCTCTCTACGGCCGCGCCAAGCGCAAAGCCTGCGACCACGTCGCTTGCCCAGTGCGCGAGCACTGCGATCCGTGTCAGTGACAGCGCGATCGCAACCGTGCGCAGCAATCGGCGCGGCGTCTTCGGCAGCAAGCCCGCCGCCGAGGCAAGAGCGCCCATATGGACCGCGTGACCGGACGGGAACGCGTCGCGCGCTCGTCCTGAGACGGGTACTCCATGCCCGTGCCCGCGTATGGTCAGCCGGTCTGGCCTGGTCTGATCGAACACGGATTTCAGGATATGCGGCAGGGCGGCCGTCGCGAGCGACACGGCCAGGACGTGGTTTGCCACGGGCCGCTGTTGCGGCTGCCGAATATGAGTATAGAGCCACCCTATTGCGGCCAGTGCGAGCAGCACGTGCTCGTCAGCGGCCCAGGTCAATGTCTGCGCCGTGTGCTCGACGCCTGAATTGGTGTGATCAGCGATCGTATCCGCGATCGCGGTATCGATCCGGCTGGGTTTGACCTCTACCAATGCCATCGGTCTGCAAGCGTGATGTCCTTTGTGACAGTTTTGTAAAGCCCGAAGACAAAGAAGGTTCCTGGACCCTACCTTGCGGCATCAGCCTGGGGCCGGGCCAAAGCGCCGTTTACGGCTGTCCCGATCCACCAGCGGACCCATACACCTGGCCGGTCGCATAGCTCGCGTCGGCTGCGGCAAGCTGCACGTAAATGGAGGCCAGTTCGGCGGGCTGGCCGGGACGGCCGAGCGGCGTCATGCCGCCGAATTTTTCGAGCTTCTCCATCGTGGCGCCGCCGGAGACCTGCAGGGGGGTCCAGATCGGGCCCGGTGCGACGCCATTGACCCGGATGCCCTTCGAGGCGAACTGCTTCGCCAGCGACTTCACGTAATTCATCGTCGCCGCCTTCGTTTGCGCGTAGTCATAGAGATCGGGCGAGGGATCGTAAGCCTGCTCCGATGTCGTGCCAATGATGCACGAGCCGGGCTTTAAATGCGGCAGCGCCGCCTTGATGATCCAGAACGGCGCGTAGATGTTGGTCTTCATGGTCGCGTCGAAGTCTTCCGAGGAGACGTCGAGAATGGACGCACGTGTCTGCTGCCGCGCCGCGTTGCAGACGACGATGTCGAGTCCGCCGAGATCTTGGACGGCCTGCTCGACCAGCTTCTTGCAGAAAGCCTCATCCTTAAGGTCGCCGGGAATCGCGAGACCGATACGCCCTTCCTTCTTGATCAGCGCGATGACGTCCTGCGCATCCGGTTCTTCCGCCGGTAGATAGTTGATGGCGACGTCGGCGCCTTCGCGTGCATAGGCTATCGCAGCGGCGCGGCCCATACCGGAATCGCCGCCGGTGATCAGCGCTTTGCGGCCGGCGAGCCGGCCGGAGCCCTTGTAGCTGGTCTCGCCGTGATCCGGGGGCGGCTCCATCTTGCCGGCGAGGCCAGGCCAGGGCTGCGATTGCTTCTTGAACGGCGGCTTTGGAAAGCGGGTGACGGGATCGACCAGGTTCTGCTCGGCCATTTTCTGCTCGGCCATGGACGTGTCTCCTTTCGCTGTCGAAGAGGCCAGCGAAGCAGCAGCGATGGTTGCGCTCGCCGCTTGGACGACGTGCCGGCGGGATACTGAAGCCTTGTCGTGATGTGTCATGACGATCTCCGCGATCTCGCGATCTCAATGCGCGGAGAGAGGCATCGTTGCAAAACGAGAGGACGCCGACCCGCAAGCCGGCGTCCTCGGAAGATGTTTACTTGGTCTGGCCGACGCTTGGCGCCTTGCCGAGCTCCTTGGCCATGTCGAGATGGTGCTTGAGCGCCGGCAGCGTCTTGCCGGCCCAATCCTTCAGGTCGGAATTGTCGCCGCCCTTGGCGTAACGCTCGAACAGCGAGACCGCGTCCTCGTGGGCGCTGACCTGGTACGAATTGTAATCCGAGCTGAAGTCCCTGCCATTCGCGCTCTTGAGCTTGTCGAGCTTGCTCTGATGCGAGCTGTCGAGCGCTGTCGGAAGGGTCGCCTGCACCTTGCCGCCGGTGACGAGGCCCTTCAGTTCGCTGCTGGTCTTGGTGTGGTCGGTCACCATCTGCTGCGCAAAGGTCTTCTCCTGTGCGTTGCCCTTCTGCTCGGCAAGTTTGCTCGATTCGATCTCGAACATGTCGCTGATGGCGACTTCCTTGACGAAGTCGGCGGTGGCAGGCGCGACGCCGAGCGCCGAGTTGACGCCGGTTTTCTCGCCCAGCGACTGGGCGAGCGCGGGGCCTGCGAGCAGCACGCAAGCAGCTGCGATAATCATTCGTTTCATGGTCCGATCCCTCCGAATGGGCGCGCAGCCTCTCGCCGCGCGGCATTGCGCCCACCAACACGCTGCAGCGGCCGGAGTTCCTAACGGCTAATCCGTCGGTCTCCGCCCGCTCCGTGGGTTGATGGGATCCGTCGGCTTGCGCCGAAGCCGTTCGGGCAGGAACGGCTCGGTCGGCGTGGCAGTGGCCTCGGCACGCACGTCTGCATGGCGTTGTGCCCGTTCATGCGGCGTCCGGTTGTCGTTGATCTGCCGCTTCACGTCGAGGCCATCCACGGGATCGTTGACGCCGTGCTGGATATCGCGGAAATCGCTCATGCTTCACCTCATTCACTTCCAGGCAGGATTTTTTCCAACACCTGCCGCGCCGCGCCCTTGATCACTCCGCTCTCGTTGGGATCGCCCTTCATCAGCGCAAGAGAGAAGTTCTTGGCCTGCTGCAAGGTGATGTGCGGCGGCAGCGGCGGCACTTCGGGGTCGGTCTTGACCTCCAGCACCACCGGCATCTCGCTCGCGAGCGCCTGGTCCCAGGCCGAGCCCAGCAGCTGCGGGCTGTCGACATAGATGCCGGAGAGGCCGATCAGCTCGGCAAAGCGCGAATAGGACACGTTCGGGATGCGCTGCGATGCCTCGAATTTCGGATCGCCGTTGATGACGCGCTGCTCCCAGGTCACCTGGTTGAGGTCTTCGTTGTTGAAGACGCAGACGATGAAGCGCGGATCCTTCCACTCGCGCCAATACTTCGCGGCGGTGATCAGTTCGGCCATGTTGTTCATTTGCATCGCGCCGTCGCCGACAAGGGCAATCACCGGGCGGTCGGAATGCGCGTATTTCGCGGCGAGCGCATAGGGCACCGCGGCACCCATCGAGGCGAGGCCGCCTGAGAGCGAGGTCGTCATGCCGCGGCGCATCTTCAGGTCGCGCGCGAACCAGTTGGCGCAGGAGCCGGAATCGCTGGTGACGATGGCGCGGTCGGGCAGGCGCGGAGACAGCTCCCAGGCGACGAGTTGCGGATTGACCGGTGCCGCGGGCTGATGGGCCCGATCATCCAGCGTCTTCCACCATTTCGCGACGTCGTCTTCGATGCCCTGGCGCCAGGCGCCATCGCTCTTGGGTTTCAGTCGCGGCAGCAGGGCGCGCAGCGTCTCGGCGGCGTCGCCGACCAGGCCGACCTCCATGGGAAAGCGGATCGACATCATGCTGGCGTCGATGTCGATCTGCACGCCGCACGCCGCGCCTTCCTTCGGCAGGAATTCGGCATAGGGGAACCCCGAGCCGACCATCAGCAGCGTGTCGCATTCCATCATCATGTTGTAGCTGGGTTCGGTGCCGAGCAGGCCGATCGAGCCGGTGACCCAGGGGAGATCGTCGGGGAGCGCCGCCTTGCCGAGCAGCGCTTTGGCGCAGCCGGCGGACAAGCGGTCGGCGACCGCGATCACCTCTTCGGTGGCGTGGAGCGCGCCGGCGCCGATGAGCATCGCGACCTTCTTGCCGGCGTTGAGCACCTCGGCGGCGCGGTCGAGGTCAGCGTCACGAGGCTTGATGCCTGGCGCGCTGTAGCCGACGCCAGAGTGCAGGGTGCCGTGAGCGCGCGGCGGATCCTCGTACGGCTCCTCCTGGATATCGTTGGGCAGGATGATCACCGTTGGCGTGCGCCGGGCCAACGCGATTCGGATCGACCGATCGATCAGATGCCGGATTTGCGCCGGCGAGGAGGCCTGCATGACGTAGGCGCCAGCCACATCCTTGAACATCGAGACGAGATCGAGTTCCTGCTGATAGTGTCCGCCCAGCGCATTGCGTGCCTGCTGACCGACGATCGCGAGCACGGGCTGGTGATCCAGCAGGGCATCGTAGAGCCCGGTGATCAGATGCGAGGCGCCGGGGCCCGAAGTGGCGATACACACCCCCAGTTGGCCAGAGAACTTCGCATAGGCGCTCGCCATGAAAGCGGCCATCTCCTCATGCCGCGCCTGGACAAAGCCGATCTTGCCCTCAGCACGCTGAAGCGCACCGAATACGCCGTTGA
This sequence comes from Bradyrhizobium canariense, assembly GCF_019402665.1. Taxonomy (GTDB): domain Bacteria; phylum Pseudomonadota; class Alphaproteobacteria; order Rhizobiales; family Xanthobacteraceae; genus Bradyrhizobium; species Bradyrhizobium canariense. The sequence continues at coordinate 68,549 of NZ_VSST01000001.1, read as the reverse complement.
TGCCATCGCCGGGATAGCCAAAGAGGTGGCGCACGCCCCATTGATGCAGACGTTGAACGATGAAGTCTGAGACGGTCTGGGACATCGAGGGCGCCCTTCGTTTTCCGGTATTTGGTTTCCGGGATTTGAAGCTGAGAGAACCGCCCGTTTCCGGCGATGTTCCTCAAGTCTGACGGAACATGCCGGAACGATCGCGCACCTCTTTGGGTTGTCTCCAGACTGGCTGAGTGGAGAATTGAGATGTTGAATCAGGGTGAACTGGACCAAAACGAGATGGGTCGGTTGATCGGCAGCGACAAGGTCGAGGGAACATCGGTCTACGGCGCCGATCGCAACAAAATCGGCTCGATCGAACGCGTGATGATCGACAAGATCAGCGGCAAGGTGTCCTACGCCGTGCTCGGCTTCGGCGGATTTCTGGGCCTCGGCAACGACCATTATCCGCTGCCCTGGCAGTCGCTGAAATACGACACGGAGCTCGGCGGTTACGTCACGGGCATCACCACCAAGGAACTGGAAGGCGCGCCGAAATATGGCGAGCGGAGTGATTGGAACTGGGGGGATGACGCCGCGGTTCGCGGCATCAACTCCTATTATGGCGTCCCCTTCGCGTAAGCGTTTCCACCGAAAGGAAGCTCGATGAGCAAGGAACGGCCTAACGACGATCCCCGGCAGCAGAGCGACTGGGGTTCGCACAAGCAGACGGACAAGCCCTGGAAGGGCACTCCGGAAAAGGAGCAGGGATCGGACGAGGTGAAGCCCGATCTCGAGAAATGGCACGCGACGAAGACGCACTGAGACACGGTGCCGTTCCCATGAGTCATCGAGGCGAGCGCGGCATCCAGTGTGCCGCGCTCGCTTTTGGGCAGGGCGTTCACGAACGCGATGGTGCTCGCAACAAGGGGAACCATGATCAGGAGTTGCAGTTGGGCTCGCGTCGCGTGAGCCGGCTTTGGCGGCTCTGCCGCCAGTTTAATCCCGAGAAAGGTGTTTACCGTGGATGCTCAGACACGGGAGCGTGGACCGTCCGCGGAGCAGCCGCAGAGGGCGAAGGAAGCTCCGAAGACATCTCCTGATCAGGCCCACGACGCCAAGGATTCGAAGCCGGCGAAGGCGCCGTCGCTGCAAGATCGGCTTCGCGAGCATTGGCTGGTGGCAAGCGTTGGCGCCATCGTCTTGCTCGCAGCTCTGATCGGCGGATTGCTCTATTGGCTCCAGATACGCCACTATGAATCCACCGACGATGCCTTCGTCGCCGCGCGCAGCTTTTCCGTGGCCTCCAAGGTCGGCGGCTACGTGACCGACATCCCGGTGACGGACAACCAGCATGTCAACGCCGGGGACCTTCTCGCCAAGATCGACGAGCGCGACTATCGGATCGCCATCGATCAGGCTAATGCGCAAGTCGCGGTCGCCAAGGCGAACATCGCCAATGTCCAGGCGCAGATCGTTTCGCAGCAGGAGCAGATCAAGCAGGCGGAGGCGCAGCTCGAACAGGCCCAGGCCCAGCTTCAGTTCTCGCAGGAAGAATTCGCGCGCGCCCAGGATCTGGTCGAGAAGGGCGCCGGCACCGTGCAGCGCCAGCAGCAGACCCGCTCCGATCTTCAGGCGCAGCAGGCCAACACCGAGCGCGCGAAGACCGCGGTGACGGCCGCGCAAGTCGGCATCAAGACGCTGCAAGCGCAGCTTGAGGGCGCCCGGGCGCAGCTCGAGCAGTCGCAGGCGCAGGTCGATCAGGCCAAGCTGAACCTGCAATATACCAGCGTCGTTGCGGCGCAGTCCGGCCGCGTCGTCAAGCTCAGCGGCGCCAAGGGCACTTTCGTCACAGCGGGACAGAGCCTGATGATGTTCGTGCCTGACGAGGTCTGGATCGTCGCCAACTACAAGGAGACGCAGCTCAACGACATGCGGCCGGGCCAGCCGGTCGAGATCCGCATCGACGCCTATCCCGGGCGCAAGCTGACCGGCCATGTCGAGTCGGTGCAGCCGGGCTCCGGCACTGCGTTCAGCCTGTTGCCCGCGGAGAACGCCACCGGAAATTACGTCAAGGTGGTGCAGCGCGTGCCTGTGAAGATCGTGGTCGACAGCTGGCCGGCCGATTTGCCCGTCGGTCCCGGCATGTCGGTCGTGCCCTGGACCAGGGTGCGATGACCGACACGGCGCAAGGCGGCGCGTCCGCGGGCGGCTGGTCGCCGGAGCGCTCGGCGGCCGGCGGTCATAATCCTTATCTCATTGCGTTCGTCGTCTCGATCGCGACCTTCATGGAGGTGCTCGACACCACCATTGCCAATGTCGCCTTGCGCCACATCGCCGGTGGGCTTGCCGTCGGCATCGACGAGAGCACCTACGTCATCACCAGCTATCTCGTCGCCAACGCCATCGTGCTGTCGATCTCGGGCTGGCTGTCGACCGTGATCGGCCGCAAGCGCTTCTACATGATCTGCGTTGCGGTTTTCACAATCTCCTCGCTCTTGTGCGGCTTTGCCTGGAATTTGCAGGCGCTGGTGCTGTTTCGAATCCTTCAGGGCCTTGGCGGCGGCGGCATGGCGACCAGCGAGCAGGCGATCCTCGCCGACTCCTTCCCGCCGCACAAGCGCGGCCAGGCTTTCGCAATCTATGGCGTCGCCGTCGTGGTCGCGCCCGTGGTCGGTCCGACGCTCGGCGGCTGGATCACCGACACCTACACCTGGCACTGGGTGTTCCTGATCAACGTCCCCATGGGATTGCTGTCGCTGTTCCTGGTCGGCACGCTAGTCAAGGAGCCCTCGGGGGCGGAGGAGGAGAGGGAGAAGCTGCTGAGCAAGGGCCTGCGCGTCGACTATGTCGGCTTCCTGCTGGTCGCGATCGGGCTCGGCTCGCTCGAATACGTGCTCGACGAAGGCCAGCGCAACGACTGGTTCGGCTCGAACATGATCGTGTTCTTCGCGGTGCTTTCGGCCATGTCACTGCTTGCGCTGATCCCGTGGGAGCTGACGCGCGAGGATCCCATCGTCGATCTCCGCCTGCTCGGCCGCCGCCAGTTCGCCGCCTGCTTCCTGGTCATGCTTGCGACCGGCGCGGTGCTGATCTCGACGACCCAGCTTTTGCCGCAACTGCTCCAGAGCGATTTGAACTACACCGCCATGCTGGCGGGTCTTGCGTTGTCACCGGGCGGAATCGCGACCCTGGTGCTGATGCCGGTGGTGGGCCGTCTCGTCAGCAGCGTGCAGCCGAAATACCTCATCATGCTCGGCGCCACCATCGTCGCGTTCTCGATGTGGCATCTCACGGGCCTCACCGGCGACATCACCTACGGCTACGCCGCGATGTCGCGCATCTTCCTGGCGCTCGGTCTGCCTTTCCTGTTCCTGCCGGTCACGACCGCGTCCTATGACGGCGTGCCGCCGGACAAGACCAACCAGGCCTCGGCGCTGATCAACGTCGCCCGCAATATCGGCGGCTCCATGGGCGTTGCGCTGGCGCAGACAATCCTGGCGCAGCGCCAGCAATTCCATCAGAGCCGTCTGATCGAGCACGCCGCGCCGTCGGACCTCGGCTACCAGCAAGCTATCGAGACGATGACCCGCTTCTTCCAGGCTCAGGGCTCGAATGCGAGCGATGCGGCTGCGCAGGCGGTCGCCTGGGTCGGCCGCACCTTGCAGCAGCAGGTCGATTTGCTCGCTTATATCGACGTGTTCTGGACGCTCGCGGTCATCGCGGTGCTGATGATCCCGACCGCCGCGGTGCTGCGCCCGATCAAGCTGGGCGCCCCCGCGCGGGGGCATTGAGCCAACAGCCGCTCGGCGAGAAATGGCGAGAGAGAGAAGGGTGACCGCGGCGCAAAAGTCCGGCTAGACTGGTCCGAACGTCAAGCAAAAGCCCGGGAGGTAATTTAAGTGAAGACCGCGATCACCGAACTGTTCGGCATCGAGCACCCCATCATTCAGGGCGGCATGCATTTCGTCGGCTTTGCCGAGCTGGCGGCTGCCGTCTCCAATGCCGGCGGGCTCGGCATCATCACCGGTCTCACGCAGAAGACGCCGGAGCTGCTGGCAAAAGAGATCGCGCGTTGCCGCGACATGACCGACAAGCCGTTCGGCGTGAACCTCACTTTCCTGCCGACCTTCGCCGCGCCGCCTTATCCGGAATACATTGCCGCCATCGTCGAAGGCGGCATCAAGTCCGTGGAGACCGCCGGCCGCAGCCCGGAAGCCTACATGCCCGCGCTGAAGGCCGCCGGGATCAAGGTCATCCACAAATGCACGTCGGTGCGCCACTCGCTGAAGGCCGAGCGCATCGGATGCGACGCCGTCAGCGTCGACGGCTTTGAGTGCGGCGGCCATCCCGGCGAGGACGACATTCCCAACATGATCCTGTTGCCGCGCGCGGCGGAGGAATTGAAGATTCCGTTCGTCGCGTCCGGCGGCATGGCCGACGGCCGCAGCCTCGTCGCGGCGCTGTCGCTGGGGGCGGCCGGCATGAACATGGGCACGCGCTTCATCGCCACCAAGGAAGCGCCGGTGCATCAGAACGTCAAGAACGCGCTGGTCGCCGCGACCGAACTCGACACCCGCCTGATCATGCGGAGCCTGCGCAACACCGAGCGCGTGCTGAAGAACGCCAATGTCGACCGCCTGCTCGAGATCGAACGCGAGAAGGGCGACAAGCTGAAGATCGACGACATCCACGACCAGGTCGCGGGCGTTTATCCCAGGATCATGTTGGACGGGCAGATGGACGCGGGCGCGTGGAGCTGCGGCATGGTCGCAGGCCTCATCCACGACATCCCCACTTGCAAGGAACTCGTCGACAGGATCATGGCTGAGGCGGAAACCATCATCCGTACCCGTCTAATGGGGTTTCTTGAAGAGACGGGTGCACCGCGAAAGGTCGCCTGACACCGCCAAACTTCTTAACCACGGCGGCAGTTGACCGCTGGAATTGCGCGCGACGCCTCCTAAATAGAGGTAAATTACCTCTTAACAATCGATTTCAGGAGGCGTCCGTGATTATGAAGAGCGCTCCTTTTGCAATGGCCGTTGTCCTCGTGCTCGCATGGGCCGGCGTCGCGCGCGCTGACGACTACAAGCCCGACGAATATCTCGGCCTCGATCTTTCGAAGGCGGTGTTGTCGCCGAAGCGGCTGGGGCCCGAAACCCAGTTCGCGCCGGTCGCGCTGGAGGCGCGCGGCGGCAACGAGGCGCAGGCGCGCGCCGAGCCGGTCGACGTGCCGAAGAGGGTCGCCGCCGAACGCGTGCGCGTGTCGGAGCCGAAGGTTGCGCACGCCAAGCCCGCGCACCCGCGCGGCGCGGCGCGCACCAAGCTCGCGCATCGTCACGGCAATCCGCTCGACGCGCAGGCGATGGACACCCGCATCCAGACCTGGCCGTGCCGCAGCGGCGGCATCTGCAACTGGAAGCATTAGGTCAGTTCCGAGCGTCATCCGCACGTCGTAAAACCGTAGGCCCGCGGTCAAGAAACCGTAAGCCGGGGGTCAAACGACGCAGGCACCTTCCGTCGCTAGTCGACGAAGGTTTCCTGAATGGTAGCGCTCCGCGCCTCGCGCGCCTGGACCCGGCGGCAATTCCTGGTCCGTTCCACCTCGAGCCTCACCGTTGCCGCGCTCGCAACGCCACATCTCAGCCGCGCCGCTGATCGTCCGCAGCTCGCAGGCGGCATCCAGTCCGGCGACGTCTCGGATGGCTCCGCGGTGATCTGGGCGCGCGCCGACCGGCCGGCGCGGATGCGGGTGGACTATTCGACCGTGGAGAGCTTCAAGACGATCATTGCGTCGGCTTCGCGCGATGCGTCGCCCGATGCTGACTTCACCTCGAAAGTGCTGCTGAACGATCTGCCGCCCGGGCAGGACATCTTCTATCGTGTGCGCTTCGACGACATCGCGACCGGCATCGCCGGCGAAAGCCGCGTCGGCCACTTCCGCACTGCGCCGGCTGCCGGCCGGTCGATCTCGTTCCTGTGGTCCGGCGACACCGCGGGGCAGGGCTGGGGCATCGACACATCGCGCGGCGGCTATCGCAGCTATCGCACCATGCTCGACAATCGCCCGGACTTCTTCATCCACTCCGGCGATCACATCTACGCCGACTGCACGATCCCCTCCGAGCAGAAGCTGCCGAACGGCGAGATATGGCGCAACGTCATGACCGAGGAGAAATCCCAGGTCGCGCACACGCTGGCGCAGTTCCGCGGCAATTACAAATACAACCATCTCGACGAGCACTTCCGCGCCTTCCACGCGCAGGTGCCGATGTTCGCGCAGTGGGACGATCACGAAGTCACCAACGACTGGTCGCCGACCGGCAGCTATGACGCCGCCGGCCATGAGGATGACGGCACCCCGCGCCTGGTCGCGCGTGCCCGCCGCGCCTTCTTCGACTTCATGCCGATCCGCGACATCGGCGCGCGAAAGGGGCGGGTCTATCGCAAGATCGCCTATGGTCCGCTGCTCGACGTCTTCATGATCGACATGCGCAGCTATCGCGACGAGAGCTGGAACAAGGGTGATGATCACCGCGGCTGGATCCTGGGCGCCGAACAGCTCGCCTGGCTGAAGCGTGAGCTCGCGGCCTCGCGCGCGACCTGGAAGGTGATCGCGGCCGACCTGCCGATCGGGCTGGTCAGCCTCGATGCGGTCGCGCTGGGGAGTGGGCCGCCCGACCGGCGCGAGCATGAGATCGCCGATCTTCTTGCGTCCATCAAGCGCGCCGGAATTCGCAACATCGTCTGGCTCACCGCCGACATGCATTACACCGCCGCGCATTACTACGATCCGAACAGGGCGCAATTCCAGGAGTTCGAACCGTTCTGGGAGTTCGTCTCGGGACCCTTGCATGCCGGCACCTGGGGCCCGGGCAAACTCGACGATACCTTTGGTCCGGTCGCGATGTACCAGAACGGGTGCAGTGAGGCGCAGGGCGAAAACCTCGCGCCCTGTTTCGGACTGCAGTTCTTCGGCAAGGTCGACATCGATGGCCGGACCGGCGTCATGACCGTAACGCTGAAGGACATCGAGAACCGGGACCTCTGGTCGGTCGATATCGTGCCGCAGCCGCAGGCGCGTCCAGCCGTGGTGGCGCAGCATTCCTAGGTCGCTAACCCGATCTTGATTGGCCGCCGTGCGCCTCCCGCGCTATGCTGTCCGTTCCCGCCACCTCTTTTCCATCCCCGAAGAGTCTGCTCACGCAGCATCGCTGCTGGTCTCCGGCGGGCTGAACGATGTCAGGAGCCTTTTCATGGATAATCTCAAGACCCAGGGCATCAGCATGCCCAAGCTCGGCCTCGGGACTTTCCGCATGCAGGGCGATGCCTGCCGTGCGGCGGTCGAGAGCGCGCTGTCGATCGGCTATCGCCATATCGATACCGCCGAGATGTACGGCAACGAAGAATCGATCGGCGCGGCGCTCGCCGCGGCCCGGCTGCCGCGGGGCGAGCTGCACGTCACGACAAAGGTCTGGCACGAGAACCTCAGCCCCGACGCCATCCGCCGCGCCTTCGACATCAGCCTGAACAAGCTGCGGCTCGACCATGTCGATCTCTATCTCGTGCACTGGCCGTCCAAGGCGGCGAACTGGGGCGCGGTGTTCGAGACCTTGATGACGCTGAAGCAGGAGGGGCGGACGCGGGCGATCGGCGTCGCCAACTTCACGACGGCGCTGCTGAAGATCGCGGTCGAGGACATCAAGGCACCGATCGCCTGCAATCAGATCGAATACCACGCCATGCTCGATCAATCGAAGGTGCTGGCCTATCTCAACGCCAAGTCGATCCCGCTGGTCGCCTATTGCCCGCTGGCGCAGGGACGCGTCGCGTCAGATGAGTTGCTGGCCGAGATCGGCGCCAGGCACAATGCAACCGCTGCGCAGGTCGCGCTGAAATGGCTGCTCGACCAGGACGGTGTCGCCGCGATACCGAAGGCGTCGCGGCGAGAGAGCCAGCAGGCCAATCTCGACGCGCTGAAGATCACGCTCGACGATGCCGACCGCAACAAGATCGCCGCGCTGCCGAAGGACAGACGCTGCGTCAATCCCGGTTTCGCACCGGCGTGGGACTGAGAGTCGTCGCTGAGCGCACCGTCTCTCTCCGCGTGCACATTTGTCAATTTGAATTCGCCGAGGAATACCCCTCATCCGGCGCTTCGCGCCACCTTCTCCCACAAGGGGAGAAGGAAGAAAGAACGCAAAGAAATGGCCCCGTGAGGGGCCATTTCCATATTGCGTTGCGCATTAGTCCCAATGGTGACGGTGGCCACGCTTGATCACGACGACGCGGTCGCGATTGTGCCAGCCGCGATGCCAACCGTGATCGCGATGCATGCCGTATTCGGCGCGGGCGCCATACATGCCGTGATGATGACCTCCGCGCTTGATCACCACCGTCTCCGCGCTGGCGAGCGTCGGCAATGCAACAGCGAGCGCGCCGACAGCGGCAAGCACATAACCAAACTTCTTCATGATGTCCTCCTCCAATGGAATGCAAATCTAAACGGCGCATTCGCGGGAACGTTCCGGAGGAATCGCAGGAGAATTCTGAACGCCTGTTCAGGTGGGTTAATCGCAGCGCTGTTGTGCAGGCGTTGGCGCGCCGGTCGCGACGTATTTGCCGTCCCTGATCGTGTACTCGCCGCGCTCGCTGCGATTGTAGATCGCGCGCAAGCTGCCTTGCTTCGAAAGGAGCAGGCCAAACTCGCGCGTCTGCTGCAGCAAGGGGAAGTACACCATCACATCGAGCAGGCCGTCGGCGTTGACCATCGCCGATACCACTTCGTTTTCGTCTTTGGCCTCGCCGAAATTGCGCCGGTACATCACCCTTCCGTCCTTCCGGATCTCGTAAATCAAGAGCGCGCCCTTGTCGCGGTCGGGCCGGGCCGCGCAGTCGACCGCCCATGAGCCGAGCAGGCCCCATTGCTCGACGGTCGTCGCAAGCGATTCGGCACCGGCCGCGGGCGTGAACGCAACCCACAGCACTGCTGCCGCAATCCAGCGGCTCAAACAACTCGTCATGTCCTGATAAGCCCCACCTCCGAATAATTCCGAAGTGTAGCATCCCACGCGCGATCGTCCACGCTGACCGCCATTCGCGCGCGAATTTGATCCGCGTCAATGAGGCCGGCCGCTTCCGGAGTAGGATGGCGTTCCCGAAGGCGAAATTGGATAGACCGATGCTGAATCAAGTCAGGGATTTCGCGGGCGAGGTGCTGCCGGGGAGCTGTGCCGTGCCGCCTTATTCCGAGACCGCGTTTCTGGCCGAGCTGGGCGACCGCTTGAAGTCCTCACGCATGCGCTGCGTCCTGTCGCGCCGGGAGCTGGCCCGCCGCTCCGGGATTTCCGAGCGCTACATCGCCCAGATCGAGGCCGGCAAGGGCAACGTCTCGATCGTGCTGCTGCTGCGGCTTGCCTCCGCGATCCACGGCAGCCAGCCCCAGATCGTCTGAAGGCTCAGGCCCGCTTCTCCACATTGGCGCTGCGGGCCGGCACGCCGAACTCCTTGCGGCAGATCTCGGCCAGCACGGCGACGCCCTCGCGGATCTGCTGATGCGAGGGGCTCGCAAAGCACAGCCGCAGTCGCGATCTGGAGTGGTTTTTGTCAGTCGACCATTCCGGCCCCGGATTGATCGATACGCCGGCGGCAAGCGCGGCCTGATACAGCTTCAGCGTATCGACCTGATCGGGCAGCTTCACCCAAAGGAAGATGCCGCCCTTCGGCTCCTCGAATTCGGCGGCCGTCCCGAACTGCTCGTTGACGGCCTCCATCAGCGTGTCGAGCTTGGTGCGCAGTGCCTTCGTCAGCGCCGGCACGTGGGTCGAGAAATGCGGCTTGCAATAGGCGGCGAGCACCATCTGCTCCAGTGCGCCGGAGCCGGCGTCCGTCTTCAGCGCCAGCATCCGCGACATCACATCCCAGGGCGCGACGATGAAGCCGACGCGCAGCGCGGGCGCGATCGACTTCGAGAACGAGCCGATATGGATCACGCCGCCGTTCCGGCTCATCGCATGGATCGCCGGCGGCCGCTGTCCTGACCAGACCAGATCGGCATAGCAATCGTCTTCGAAGATGGGCACGCCGTAGTCTGCCGACAGCCGCAACAGCTCCGTGCGGCGGCCCTCCGGCATGATGCTGCCGGTCGGGTTCTGCACGGTCGGAATGGTGTAGATGTACTTCGGCCGGATGCCGCGGCCCTTGAGGTCGGCAAGCATCGTGGCCAGCACGTCCATGCGCATGCCGTCCTTGTCGAGGGGGATGCCAACCACATTGACCCCGAGCCGCGCCAAACGGGTCAGCGAGCCCTGATAGCTATCCTGCTCGAAGATCACGGTATCGCCGCGCGTCAGCAGCGTGGCGTTGACGAGGTCGAGCGCCTGCAGCGAGCCGGAGACGATCAGGAGATCGTCGACCGTGCAGTTGATGCCGGCATCGCGCTTGAGTTTCGTCACCAGGAATTCGCGCAAGGGCAGATAGCCCTGGGGACCATGTGCCAGCCCGTAAGTGGCGAGCGAGCGGCCTTCGCGTTGCAGAGCCATGTTGGCCGCCTCGATCAGATGATCGAGCGGCAGCTGCTCGGCGTCGTTGTTGCCGCCGACAAAACTGTATTTGGCGAGACCCGTCCAGCGCGCAGAGGGGGCCGGCAGCCCTGCGGGAAACAGGGGCGCAAAATCGAAGCTGGACGTCATGGGAGCGTTCCTCATTCTATTCTTGTCAGGCTGCCGGCTTTGCGCAGGTCAGTCGTGCTTCTTACTTATTTCTTGCCGACCGTCCGGGTCGGACGGCCCTGGCTGATGAAAGCGTAATGCGCATTGGCGACGCCGCCAACCATCAAGGCCTCGACGGCAGGCTCGGCGATCTCGCTTGTTGCGGCCCAATCGACGAGGAAATTGGCTCCCGTCCCGCCGCGTACGTCGTCGGTCGGAATGAAGATCGAGACGGTGGCGAGGGGCTTCAACGCGACGGGTGCCTTCAGATAGCTCTCGACCTGCTTGCCTGAGGTATCGAAATAGCCGATGCGTTTGACCACCAGTGCTTGCGTCTCGGAGGCGTTGTGCACGCTCAGGGTCACCGAGAAGTCGACGCGCAGCTTGCCCTGGCTCATTGCGACGCTGGAATAGGCGGGCACATAGAACCCGCCGGAGACGACGAGTTCTTCTTTCGGCAGTGCGGTGAGGGAATCGGCAAAGCTTTGTTCGATATTGACCTTGGATTGAGCGAACGCGGGCACGGAGCAGGCCAGGGGGCATAGCAGCATTGCAATGGCGAGCCCCATCCGCATGTGACGAATTGCTCGCTTGCCGCGCCGCACTCGATCACTAGGGTGCGGCAAAACGGACCAATCTGGCATGCACGAGCTCATTCGCGACATCACTCTCTGTATCCTGTTTGCCTGGATGTTGGGCCTGCTTGCCCACTTCTCCAGGCAACCGTTGATCCTGGCCTATCTTATCGCCGGCTTCTGCATTGGTCCATTTGGCGCCGGCTGGGTCAAGTCGCAGGAATCGATCAGCGTCATCTCCGAGCTCGGCCTGATCTTCATGCTGTTCATGATTGGCCTGGAGATCGACCTGAAGAAGATCGTGCGGGCCGGAAAGGTCATCCTGTTCGCGGCGGGCGGCCAGCTCCTCGGCGGCTGTCTGCTCGGGTTGCTGTTCTTCGTCGGCATCGGCCTGTCGCTCGGCGGCGGGCAGTTCGATGCTGTTTACCTCTGCGTCGCCTGCGCGCTGTCGAGCACCGTCATCATCGTCAAGGTGCTCTACGAGAAGCGCGAGCTCGACACGCTGCCGGGCCGCATCACCCTCGGCGTGCTGGTGCTCCAGGACATCTTCGCCATCCTGTTTCTGGCGGTGCAGCCGAGCCTTGCCAATCTGGAAATCAGCGTCATCCTGCTCTCGATCGGCCGCGTCGCGGTATTGGTCGCCGCCGCCCTGCTGGTGAGCCGCTACGTGCTGCCGCGTCTGTTTCACCAGATCGCCCGCCGCCCCGAGCTGATCCTGCTCGGCGCGCTCGCCTGGTGCTTCCTGGTCGCCGAGACAGCCGAGCGGCTGTCGCTGTCCCGCGAGATGGGCGCCCTGATCGCCGGCGTCTCGCTCTCGACCTTTCCCTATGCGCTCGACGTCACGGCCAAGGTCACGACGCTACGCGATTTCTTCATCACGCTGTTCTTCGTCGCGCTCGGCATGACCATTCCCGTGCCCGGGCTCTCCGTGATCGGCCTTGCCCTGATGATCGCGGCGTTCACGGTGGTGAGCCGCCTCGTCACCACTTTCGCCCCGCTCTATCTGATGAAGCAGGGCCTGCGCGCTAGCCTGTTGCCGGCCCTGAATCTCGCGCAGATCTCCGAGTTCTCGCTGGTGGTGATCCAGACCGGCGTCGCCGACCACCACATAGCAGCCCAGACGGCGAATGCGGCCTCCTTCGCCTTCGTGGTGCTGGCCGTGCTCTCGACCTTCGTGATGACCCGCAGCGACGAGATCACCCGCTGGGCGATCGGCCCCCTCAAGCGGATCGGCCTGCGCGATCTCGACCACGGCAACGGCCATGGCGAGGAAGGGCACGAAGGCCATGGCGAGGCGCGCCGCATCGTCATCCTCGGCTTTTTCCGTGCGGCGAGCGCGCTGCTGGCCGAGATCGAACGGCAGGCCCCGGTGCTGCTCGAGCAGATCACCGTGATCGACTTCAACCCCAATGTGTACCAGACGCTGCTTTCGCGCGGCCTGCACGTGATCTATGGCGATATCAGCAGCGCCGACACGCTGCTCCATGCCGGCGTCGGCAAGTCCGAGATGATCATCCTCAGCGTACCGGATGCGCTTCTGAAGGGTGCCAGCAACGAGAAGCTGGTCCGCCACGTTCGCACCCTCAACCCGACCGCCATGATCGTTGCCACGGCCGATCTGTTGTCGGATGTAGGCGAACTCTACGCGGCCGGCGCCAGCTATGTCACCGTGACCCGGCTCAGCGACGCTCATGAGTTGTTCACGGTGATCGAGGCCGCCCAAGCCGGCCTGTTGGCCGACAAGCGTGCCGAGCTCGATCAGCGGCTCGGCGAGCGGCGCGAAGTGCTGCCCTGACCGCGCCCGGCCGGCTTCTCACCGGGCTTTTCCGCGCCCATATCCCTGGTATGCCCGTGCAAGCCGCCCGCCGGGCAGGGCTGCGGTCCGGCATATGTGGTTGCGCCGGGGACACTAGCGCCCCGGGCCAAGTCCGGCTAAGCCTCCGGGCCATAACCGATAGAGATTGGGAAATGCCGGATAACGTCCAGGAAGTCTTGCAGGCCTTTGCCCGGGGTGAGCTCGTGGTCGTCACCGACGACGATGACCGCGAGGGTGAGGGCGATCTGATCGTCGCCGCCTCGTTCTGCACCGCGGAGAAGATGGCGTTCATCATCCGCCACACCTCCGGCATCGTTTGCGCGCCGATCACCACCGAAGATGCGCGCCGCCTGCGGCTCGATCCGATGGTGGCCCACAACGATTCCGCGCACACCACCGCATTCACGGTTTCGATCGACTACAAGCCCGACGGCGGCACCGGCATCTCGGCCGAGGAGCGCGCCTCGTGCTGCCGCGCGCTGTCCAATCCCAACGCCGGCGCCAACGATTTCGCCCGTCCCGGCCATATCTTCCCGCTGATCGCCAAGGATGGCGGCGTGCTGCTGCGCTCCGGCCATACCGAGGCCGCGGTCGATCTGTGCAAGCTCTCCGGCCTACCGCCGGTCGGCGTCATCAGCGAGTTGATGAACGACGACGGCAGCGTGATGAAGGGCGAGCAGGTCGCCCGCTTCGCCGCCCAGCACAAGCTCAAGCATGTCACCATCGCCGACATGATCGCCTACCGCCAGGTTCGCGAGAAGCTGATCGAGCGGGTCTCGACCTTCGTCACCGAGAGCCCGATCGGGCCGCTGCAGGGCTATGCCTACCGCTCGCCGTTCGATTCCATCGCCCACGTCGCCTTCGTCTACAACGGCGTCGGCGACGGCAAGAACGTCCTGACACGCTTCCACAAGCCGAACATCGTCAAGGACATCTTCACCGGCCACAAGCGCATGGCGGCGGTGCTCGAGCACTTCAAGAAATCCGGCCGTGGCGTTCTGGTCTATCTGCGCGACGGTGCGGCCGGTGTCCCCGTGGCGCCGCTGCCTGATGAGAGCGCGACCGAGGCCGACCGCAACCGCCAGTGGCGTGAAGTCGGCGTCGGTGCGCAGATCCTGCGCGATCTCGGCGTCACCTCGATCCGGCATCTCACCTCCTCGGTGCACGACTACAAGGGCCTTTCGGGCTTCGGCATCGAGATCGTCGCCAACGAGCAGCTCGAAAGCTAGCGCTGTCATCTCAGGGTGCGCGAAGCGCATCCCCCGGGGTGAGCCTCACTCGTCCCCGGGATTCACGCAGACCCGATCATCTGCAACGCAATTGCACTTGTTGCCGCGGCGCTTTACGTTGTCGGGCAAATTTTGACGGAACCAGACGAAAGGACGTTTCATGACCGCGCGCCCTCAGGCCAAGGACAAGCCGGCTTCGGCTTCTTTCCAATGGGACGATCCGTTCCTGCTCGACGAGCAGCTCACCGAAGACGAGCGCATGGTGCGCGACACCGCGCGCGCCTACGCCCAGGACAAGCTGCTGCCGCGCGTTGCCAAGGCCTATCTCGAAGAGAAGACAGATCGCGAGATCTTCAACGAGATGGGCGAGCTCGGCCTGATCGGCATCACGTTGCCGGAGGAATATGGCTGCGCCAATGCAGGCTATGTCGCCTATGGTCTGGTCGCGCGCGAGATCGAGCGGGTCGATTCCGGCTACCGCTCGATGAACTCGGTACAGTCCTCGCTGGTGATGTATCCGATCTACGCCTATGGCGACGAGAACCAGCGCAAGAAGTACCTGCCGAAGCTCGCCAGCGGCGAGTGGGTCGGCTGCTTCGGGCTGACCGAGCCTGATGCCGGCTCCGATCCGGCCGGCATGAAAACCCGCGCCGAGAAAGTTTCGGACGGCTATCGCCTGACCGGCAGCAAGATGTGGATCTCGAACGCGCCGATCGCCGACGTGTTCGTGGTCTGGGCCAAGTCGGCCGCGCACGACAACCAGATCCGCGGCTTCGTGCTGGAGAAGGGCATGAAGGGCCTGTCGGCACCGAAGATCGGCGGCAAGCTGTCGCTTCGCGCCTCCATCACCGGCGAGGTCGTGATGGACGGCGTCGTGGTTCCGGAAGACGCGCTGCTGCCCAACGTCTCCGGCCTGAAGGGCCCGTTCGGCTGCCTCAACCGCGCCCGCTACGGCATCTCCTGGGGCGTGCTCGGCGCGGCCGAGGACTGCATGCACCGCGCCCGCCAGTACACGCTCGACCGCAAGCAGTTCGGCAAGCCGCTGGCTGCGACCCAGCTCGTGCAGAAGAAGCTCGCGGACATGCAGACCGAGATCGCGCTGGGCCTTCAGGGCTCGCTTCGCGTCGGCCGCCTGATGGACGAGGGCAAGTTCGCGCCCGAGATGATCTCGATCATGAAGCGCAACAATTGCGGCAAGGCCCTCGACATCGCCCGCGTCGCGCGCGACATGCACGGCGGCAACGGCATCTCGATCGAGTATCACGTGATGCGCCACGTCCATAACCTCGAGACCGTCAACACCTACGAGGGCACCCACGACGTCCACGCCCTGATCCTGGGCCGCGCGATCACGGGTATTCAGGCGTTTTTCTGAGCGCCATGTGTTCCATGGCAGTTGCCTTGCTCCGCTGTCATCGTCCGCCTTGTGCGCATTGCGCACTGGGGCGGACGATCCAGTATCCCAGAGACCTCGTCTTCGTCTCGACCGCCGCGGCGTACTGGATACCCCGCTTTCGCGGGGTATGACGGCAGAGAGTTTGGCTACAGGAAGTCCCATGTCCGACAATGACGACGTCCCGTTCAACCGCGACTTTCCGCTGAAGCCCGGCATCGTCGAGGAAGTCCGCCCCGGCGTGCGGCGGGTGCTCTGTAACAATCCGAGCCCGTTCACTTTCACCGGCACGGTCAGCTACATCGTGGGCCGGGGCAACGTTGCGATCATCGATCCCGGTCCGGACGACGAGGCGCATGCGGCGGCGCTGCTTGATGCTGTCGGCGGCGAGACGGTGAGCCATATCTTCGTCACCCACACCCACCGCGACCATTCGCCGAACACCGCGCGGATCAAGCAAGCGACCGGCGCGCCTGTTTACGCCGAGGGCCCGCACCGCGCCTCGCGCCCGCGTTTCGAGAGCGAGAAGCACAACCCGGAATCCGGCGCCGACCGCGACTTCGCGCCCGATATCAGGATCGGCCATGGCGACGTCGTCGAAGGAGACGGCTGGCGGCTCGAGGCCGTGGCGACACCCGGCCATACCGCCAATCACCTCGCGTTCGCCTGGCCCGAGCGGAAGTTCAGCTTCGTCGGCGATCACGTGATGGGATGGTCGACCTCGATCGTGGCGCCGCCCGACGGCTCGATGATCGACTACATGGAATCGCTGGATCGCCTCGCCGCGCGCGAGGAGGATGTGTATTTCTCCGGTCACGGTCCCGAAATTCCCGACGGTCCGCGCTTCGTGCGTTTCCTGATCCGTCACCGCAAGGCGCGCGAGGCCTCTATCCTGCACCGCCTTGCCAAGGGCGAGACCGACATCCCGACCATGGTCCGGGCGATCTATATCGGCATCGATCCGAGGCTCACCACTGCAGCGGGCTACTCCGTGCTGGCGCATCTGGAAGACCTGGTCGCCCGCGGCGTGGTGGCGACGGACGGCGATCCCGTGATTGGCGGGACCTATCGGATGGCGAACTAGTCTCTCGTCATTCCGGGGCGCGCGTTAGCGCGAACCCGGAATCCATTTATCCGCGGATGCTGCGGCCCGATGAATTCCGGGCTCGCCGCCTCGCGTCGCCCCGGAATGACATAAACCTATTTCTTCACCGTCTTCGATGGCGCCTTTGGCGGCGCCACCGGCGTCTTCTTCACCGGCTTGAGTGCGTCGGCATCGGCGGCGGTGTTGAGATCGTCGATGAATTTCTTCACACGCGCGGCGTTGCTGCCGAGGTCGCTCTCGAAATAGCGCGAGGCGGATCGGATATCGACGCGGGAATCCTCGCCATCGGGCACGACGCGGATCGCGATGTCCTCGCGGAACCCCATGATCGGCGAGCGCGCCACCGCCTCGATGCGGCCGATTCGGCGCGGCGGCTGCGGCGCGCGCTCGTCGATGACAAGCCATTTGCGCTTGTTGACGAGCTGAAGCGCGATCGCATAGGCGCGGTCGACTGAAATCTCGAGTTCGATTGGCTCGATATCGGGATAGAATTGACGCTGCTGCTCGGCCGAATAGAGGCCGGCATACACAGCGGTATTGGCACCATCGCCGGTGCGCAGGCGGGCCAGCGCGTCGAAGCGCGGCGGGTCGATCGGGTCCGTGGTGATGTCGTGGATCGCCGGCAGCTTGCGGTATTGCAGGCCGAGATAAGCTGGATAGGCGAGGATCGCGCCGTCGATCAGGAAGGCAAGCAGGATGCGCGCCATGCCGCGCGAGCCGTTCTGCCAGATCGCAGCGAAGCCGGCGAGCCCGAACAGGATCGAGAGCGCCGCAATCCCGAGCCCGCCGAAGAAGGTCGCGAGTGCCGGCTTCATCTCCAGGAAGCCGAACCGGACGATGATGATCGAGACCACCACCGCCACCACCGCGAACACGGCCAGATTGCGCGCCCAGCTCGCGAGGCTGGACACGGGCTCCGACTGATAGGGAGCGGAAAACCTGCGGGCCATCGGGTGAGCTCTGCCGGGGTCTTGGGGACGGTGCCGGCCGATCTGGCACGACGATGGGCCGTTGAGACCACGGCCCGCGGGCAAATTCAAGCGTTCCGCAGAAGGCTGCATCGTCATGGCCGAGCTTGACCCGGCCATGACGGTGGTGGCCGCCTACGCCGCCGCGTTCGGGAAGCGGTACTCCCTAAACTGGTCGCGCAGCGCGGTCTTCAGGATCTTGCCCGTCGCCGTATGCGGGATGCCTTCGACGAAGGCAACGTCGTCGGGCATCCACCATTTGGCGATCTTGCCGTCCATGAACTTCAGGATGTCCTCGCGGCTGGCCTGCTGGCCTTGCTTCAGCTGCACGATCAGCAGCGGACGCTCGTCCCATTTGGGATGGAACACGCCGATCACGGCGGCTTCCGCCACCGCGGGATGACCGACGGCGAGGTTTTCCAGCTCGATCGAGGAGATCCACTCGCCGCCGGACTTGATCACGTCCTTGGAGCGGTCGGTGATCCGCATGTAGCCGGCTTCGTCGATGGTCGCGACGTCGCCGGTGTCGAAGAAGCCGTCCTCGTCCAGAATGTTGGCGTCGACCCGGTAATAGGCCTTGGCAACGGCCGGGCCGGCGACCTTGAGGCGGCCGAAAGTCGTGCCGTCCCACGGCAGTTCCTTGCCGGCATCGTCGGTGATCTTCATCTCGACGGCGAACGGTGCGTAGCCCTGCATCTGCAGCACGTCGAGCCGTGCCTCGCCCGTCGCATTCTGGAACGGCGGCTTCAGCGCCGCGACGCTGCCGATCGGGCTCATCTCGGTCATGCCCCAGGCGTGGCGGACGTTCGAGCCCATGTCGAGGAAGGCCTTGATCATCGAGCGCGGCATCGCCGAGCCGCCGCAGATCACCATCTTCAGGTCCGGCAGTTTCAGATTGTTCGCGGTCATGTGCTGGAGCAGCATCAGCCACACCGTGGGCACGCCGGCGGTATGCGTCACCCTCTCGGTCGAGAGCAACTCATAGACCGAGGCGCCGTCGAGCTTGGCGCCGGGCATCACGAGCTTGGTGCCCTGCGACGGCGCCGAGAAGGCGATGCCCCAGCTGTTGGCGTGGAAGAGCGGCACCACGGGAAGCATGGTCTCGGAGGCGCTGGTGCCGAGCGCATCGACATTGTTGGCCATCAGCGCGTGCAGCACGTTGGAGCGATGCGAATACAGCACGCCCTTGGGGTCGCCGGTGGTGCCTGATGTGTAGCACATCGCGGCCGCCGTGTTCTCGTCAAAGTCCTTCCATTTAAACTTGCCGTCGGCCTCCGCAATCCAGTCCTCGTAGGCGACCACGTTCTTCAGCGTCGTCTGCGGCATGTGCGCCTTGTCGGTGAGCACGACGTAGCGTTCCACGCTTGTCAGCTTGTCGGCGATCTTCTCCAGGACCGGAATGAACGTGATGTCGGTCATCACGATGCGGTCCTGCGCATGGTTGATGATCCAGGCGATCTGCTCGGGGAAAAGGCGGGGATTGACGGTATGGCAGATGGCGCCGATCCCCATGATGCCGTACCAGACCTCGAGATGGCGCCAGGTGTTCCAGGCGATCGTTGCGACACGGTCGCCGAGCTTGATGCCGTCGCGCTCCAGCATCTGCGAGACCTTGAGCGCCCGCTTGTGGATATCGGCATAGGTGGTGCGATGGATCGGTCCCTCGACCGAGCGCGTCACAACCTCCTGCTTGCCATGAATCTTGGCGGCGTGTTCGATGATCCGGTGGCAGAGCAGGGGCCAGTCTTGCATCAAACCAAGCATTCGGTCGTTCCTCCGAGAAGCCGCTGGGCGGATTGTCGCTCTCAGCGTTGGGCCAAAGAATTGTCATGAGTTTTAGCCTGCCCGCCTTTCGCCGCAAATGGTCTTGTCGCGGCTATATGTCCGTCGGCGCGGCCATGGTTACCGTCGCGCTCGGGCTCGCGGATCGGGCTGAGGCGCGCAAATATGGGTCCCCGCTGGACATCTTTGGTATTGCTGCACCACGGCCGCGCGCGACGGTTCATTCTGCCAATATCTCTGGCAAGATCCCGCTCCCAAGGCCTCGCCCCGAGGAGGCCCCCAAGGCATCGGCCAAGGCGTCGGACGAGGCTCCTCCGGAGACCGGCGGCAAGCCTTCCGCGGAAACGCCGTCTCCCGGCAAGCCTTCCGTGGACAAACCTGGCAGCACCAAGCCCGCCGAGGAGGCCCCCCCGCCCGAGAAGCAGGCCTCGGCGTGCCGTCTCGCGCTGACCGAGGAGATCGCTATCGCGCCCTCGATCCCGGATATCCGCGGCCCCGGCGCCTGCGGCGGTGAGGATCTGGTGCGGCTCGAAGCCATCGTGCTGCCGGACAAGCGCAAAGTGGCGGTCAAGCCGGCGGCGATCCTCCGCTGCACCATGGCGTCCGCGATCGCCGATTGGGTGCGCAAGGACGTGGTGCCCTTGGCCGCGAGCCTCGGCTCGACCATCAGCGATCTCGACAATTTCGACAGCTTCGAGTGCCGCGGCCGCAACCGCGTTGCCGGCGCCATGCTGTCCGAGCACGGCAAGGCCAACGCGATCGATGTCCGCGCCATCAAGCTCGCTAACGGGCAATCGCTCGGCCTGACCGACCGCACGATGTCGCGCGAGGTGCGCGAGCGCGTGCTGCATTCGGTCTGCTCGCGCTTTTCGACCGTGCTCGGCCCCGGCTCGGATTGGTACCATGAGGACCATATCCATCTCGACCTCGCGCAGCGGCGCAACGACTACCGGATCTGCCAGTGGAACGTCTGGGATCCCCTGCCGCAGGTCGCCCCGCTGCTGCCGGCCGAACGGCCCGAGGAGGCGCCGCCGCGTGAGGTCGCGGCCAAACCTGAAGAAAAGCCCGAGACGAAGCAAGGCGCTGATGACGAGGCGGAGAAATCTCCTACGCCTGCGGACAAGTCGGCGGCCGAGGGCCACAAAGCCCAGCCGCACAAGCCGGCAACAAAAAAGCGCCGGTGAAACCGGCGCTTTTGAATGTCAGAGATCAGGAGGCAATCAGTAGCTGCCCGCCTGGCCAGTTCCGCCGCCGCCGAGCGCAAGGCGCGAATTGTACGGCGAGTCGCCATGCTTCGGTTCGAGCACCACGACGATGGTGCCGACCTTGACCCGGCCATAGAGGTCGATCGCGTCCTCGTTGGTCAGGCGGATGCAGCCCGACGAGATTGAGGCGCCGATATATTCCGGCTGATTTGTGCCGTGAATGCGGAACAATGTGTCCTTGCCGCCCGAATACAGATACATCGCCCGCGAACCCATCGGATTGTCCGGACCGGGGGCGACGAAGGTGGGCACGCCCAGGCGCGAAATCTCGCCGGGGGTCGGGTGCCAGGCCGGCCATTCGGTCATGCTGCCGACCTTGGCAATGCCGGACCAGGCCATGGCTTCTTCACCGACGGTGATGCCGTAGCGGATCGCCTTGCCGCCATCCAGGACGTAGTAGAGGTAATGGTTGTCGGAATCGACCACGATCGAGCCGGGCGATTCCTTGCGGTGGTACTCGACGATGGCGCGGCGGAACGGCTCTGCGACCGGGGTGTTCTCGTACCGAACCTTGGCAAGGAGTTCCTTGTCCTTCGGCTTGAATGCCTTGGTGTCGGTCGCTTCAAAATGCGTGGCCTGCATGCAGCCCGACAGCATCAGGCCAGCGGCCAAAATACCCAGCGTAACTTTCAGCAACGACATGATTTGGTTCCAATCGACAACAACAAGCTTTCGTGGGGCTTGAGCAGGCCCAATTCCACGATTCCGTTGGCCCCATTATCGTTGAAATCTGCCACAATTCCAGCCTTACGAAGCTTCTCCCGCGCTGCAAGACCTTACCTGTGGCTTTTCTGCCGCAAGTTTTGCGGGCCCGAGTCGGTTTCTGGGCAAAACGGGCACATGTGTCGATTCCGTGCCACAGTTGGGCCACGCCGCCGCCACAAATGCAAACGCTCCGTTAATGTGCTTGTCATCATCAACTTGTCAGAATCGCGCTAAGGGCTGTCAGTCTGTCGCAGGCCCCTCCTGGAGTTGTGCATGTTTTCTGTGTTTGTTCCCTCCGAGTCCTCCCTCAAGAAGGCCATCGTCGAGGATCTCGCGGCAGTACCGGAGCATGCGGTCTGGATCGACCTGGTCAACCCGACCGCGGCCGAGGACAAAGCCGTCGAGAAGCTCTCGGGGATCGCAATCCCGACCCGGGAGGACATGCAGGAGATCGAGATCTCGAGCCGCCTCTATATGGAGAACGGCGCGCGCTACATGACCGCGACGCTGATGTGCCACTCCGATACCGATATGCCCCGAACCACGGCGGTGACCTTCATTCTCGGCGACCACCGCCTGGTGACGGTGCGCTATGACCAGCCCAAGCCCTTTGCGCTGGTCGAGGCCAAGCTGGCCCGTTCCTGCACGCCGGCCATCACCGGCGAGATGGTGCTGATGGAACTGCTCGATGCCGTGATCGACCGCTGCGCCGACATCCTGGAGCGCTGCGGCGCCGAGATCGACCAGGTCTCGCATGACATCTTCGAGCCGGAGAGCGAGCGCCACGGTCATGCCAAGCAATATTCGCAAATCCTGATCTCGATCGGCCGCAAGGGCGACCTGACCTCCAAGGTTCGCGAGAGCCTGGTCTCGATCGGCCGTGTCGTCGCCTTCCTCTCGGCGGTGGTGGAGGGCGTGAAATGGTCGAAGGACATGCGCGAGCAGCTCAAGACCATGCAGCGCGACGTCGTCTCGCTGACCGATCATGCCTCCTATCTTTCCAGCAAGATCACCTTCGTGCTCGACGCCATGCTCGGCGTCGTCAATCTCGAGCAGAACAACATCATCAAGCTGTTTTCGGTCATGGCGGTTGTCCTGATGCCGCCGACGCTGATCGCCTCGATCTACGGCATGAACTTCAAGTCGATGCCGGAACTCGAATGGGCGCACGGCTATCCGTTCGCGCTGGTGCTGATGCTGATTGCGGCGATCGTTCCGTACTGGATCTTCAAGTGGAAGAAGTGGCTGTAATAGCTACCGAGACCTTACGCGGGACGCAGAGACACAGTGTCTGGTGTCGCAGAATAGAGCGGGATTGCGGCCGCACGGCGATGTGTGCTCGCCGCCCCAATTCCTCCGATAAAATTTGAGCGGTGGGCTGAACGTTTACGCGAAACTTGTCTGCGATAAGGAGCAGGTAAGCCGCGAGGAACAGCCATGGTTGAAAAACACATAACGACGCCCCCCAACGTCATCGATCTGGCGAGCTATCGCCACGTCGTGACGAGCGGCAAGGCGTCGTCGATGTCGGCACGCATGTGCCGACACTGTGGTGCTCCGCTGCTCGACGGTGAGAACGACGACGATTGTTCGACTGCAATCAGCACGGCCGCTCCGCAGCCACGCGAGCGGTCACGTCGGATTCGACTCGATTGAGCAACGGAAGCTAAGGGCGATCCAGGTCTTGCGGCGGCGTTGTCTGGATCGCCTTGCTCCCGCCCTTCGGCAAATCAGCTAGCGCTTCACGATCTGCGCCGTCGAGACGATGGTCTCGGCCACGACCCCGTTGCCGCTGAAAGAAGCCAGGTGCTCCCGGACGTCGCGTAGCATCGCCTCGACATTGTCGCCCAGCGCATCTGGTGATGACGACGAATAGGTCAGCGTGCGCCGCGTCAGGTCCTCCACGCCAACTACGTGGCTGGTCTCGACCGTGACGAGTTCGGTGGGCCGACCCATGCTTCGCCTACACGTGCTGGCCGCCGTTGATGTGGATCTCGGCGCCGTTGACGTAAGAACTGGTGTCCGTACACAGCACGTAGATGATCTTGGCGACCTCGTCGGGCGTGCCGAGCCGGTGCATCGGGATCTGCTGGTCGACGATCTTCTCGGTGCCCGGCGACAGGATCGAGGTGTCGATCTCGCCCGGCGCGATCGCATTGACGCGCACGCCGACGCGGCCGAAGTCGGAGGCCATCTCGCGCGTCAGGGATGCCAGCGCGGCCTTCGAGGTGGCGTAGGCGGCGCCTGCGAAGGGATGCACGCGCGAGCCCGCGATCGAAGTGACGTTCACGACAGAGCCCTTGGCCGTCTTCAGTTCCTCGAGCAGCCCGCGCGCCATCATGATCGGCGCGAAGAAGTTGACGTTGAACACATGCGTCCAGGTGTCGAGGTCGGTGTCGATCGAGCCGAGCCTGGAGCCGTCGGCGCCCTTCGGTGAGATCGCGGCATTGTTGACCAGCGCATGCAGCATCCCGCCTTCGAGACGGTCGCGGATGTCGGAGATTGCGCGGGTGGTATCGGCGGGCGTGGCGAGGTCGACCTGGATATGGTCCTCAGGGCCTGCATCCCACGGACAATCCTCCGGGAACGGATGTCGCGAGCAGGTGATCACGCGCCAGCCGGCCGAGGAGAAACGGATCACGGTGGCATGGCCGATGCCGCGGCTCGCCCCGGTCAGGAGCAGCGTACGGCGCGGCGCGTTGGAAGGCTGCGGCATGAAGGTCTTTCAGGTTGGAGCATGATCCGGATCCG
The DNA here is from genome assembly GCF_019402665.1 of Bradyrhizobium canariense. Classification (GTDB taxonomy): domain Bacteria; phylum Pseudomonadota; class Alphaproteobacteria; order Rhizobiales; family Xanthobacteraceae; genus Bradyrhizobium; species Bradyrhizobium canariense. The sequence goes on along the minus strand of NZ_VSST01000001.1, from coordinate 44,275 downwards.
GAGGGGCCGCGTTAGCGCAAAGCGTGCAGCGGTTTTCCGAAGGGATCATGGTCGAACAAAATACTAAGGATACATCCGCGTCTTGGACCATTTCTGGCCGGCCGCGTCACGGCGAAATTCGATGCGGTCGTGCAGGCGGAATGGGCGGTCGTGCCAGAATTCGATACGCGACGGCGTGATGCGCCAGCCGCTCCAGCCCGGCGGCCGCGGCACCTCGCCGATCATGTGCTTGGCGGCGACCTTGGCGATCGCCTGCTCGAAGGCGAAGCGGCTCTCCAGCTCCTGCGACTGCTTGCTCGCCCAGGCACCGATCTGCGCCTGTTTCGGGCGGGTGGCGAAATAGGCGTCGGCTTCGGCCTCGGTCACCGGCGTCACGTTGCCGCGGATGCGGACCTGCCGGCGCAGCGACTTCCAGTGAAAAAGTAACGCCGCCTTAGGATTTGCGGCGAGTTCGCGGCCCTTCTGGCTGGCGATGTGGCTGTAGAAGACGAAACCATCGGTATCGAAGCCCTTCATCAGCACCATGCGCACATCCGGCAGGCCATCGGGATCGACGGTTGCGAGCGCCATGGCGTTCGGATCGTTCGGCTCGCTCTTGATGGCTTCGTTCATCCAGGCCTCGAACAGCGCAAACGGCTCGTCGGCGGCGGTGAAATCACCGGATGTTAAGGGTGTCTGGTGTTTCATCGAGGTCGTGTCGGTCATGTCTGGGGTCCGAGTTGCGTCCTGCGGTCCAAAACGCGCTGTTGTCTGCTACCGCCCTATATAGGGTATGGGGACGCGTTGGCCTATCGGCGATCCGGCCGTCCGGCTTCGTCATGACGATCATTCTGATCGGGCTCGGCACCGGCGGTTGCAGCTTCTCCCGCAACGACAAGAGCGCCTACGCCAAGGCCGAGGACAGCGACCTCACCGGCTCGATCGCAATGCCGGCCAGGGCGGCGGCACCGACCGAGACCGATCTCGCCTTCGCCCGCAACGCCGCCTCCGACGTCCTCAGCAAGAACGACAAGGATTCCAGCCAGCATTGGGAGAATCCGGAAACCGGAGCGCGCGGTTCGGTCACGCCGATCGCGCAATCCTATGCCGCCGAGGACGGCCGCAAGTGCCGCGACTTCCTGGCGAGCTACGTCAACGGCAGCACCGAAAGCTGGCTCCAGGGCGCGGGCTGCCAAAGCAGCCGTGGCAGTTGGGAGATTCATACGCTAAAGCCGTGGCGGAGCTAGGAATCGCTTCACCAGGCTAGTTGCAAAAATACCACTCGCCCCCCACATGAGGCTCAGTTGGGGGCGGGGAGCCCTTTGAACAATTCGATTTCTTGAAGGAGACGTGACGGATGCGCGACCCCTATGAGGTCTTGGGGGTGCCGCGGAGCGCCAACGCTGCCGCGATCAAGAGCGCCTATCGCAAGCTTGCTAAGAAGCACCATCCTGACAGCAACAAGAACGACCCGAAGGCGGCCGAGCGCTTCGCTGAGCTCAATTCGGCCAACGAGATCCTCGGCGACGAGGACAAGCGCAAGCAATTCGACCGCGGCGAGATCGACGCCGACGGCAAGCCGCGCTTCCAGGGCTTTCCCGGCGGCGGCGGGCCGCGCGGTCGCGCGGGTCCCGGCGGGTTCGAGAGCTATACGTTCCGCGGTGGCGGCGCGGGCCCTGGTCCGGGCGGCGGCGCGTTCGAGGACATCCTCAACAGCATGTTCGGCGGTGGGCCGCGTCCGCGCCCCGGGGCCGGCGGCGGTGCCCAGTTCGAATTCGACACCGGCGGGATCGGGCTCGATCTCGACGTCAATGTCGCTATGACCGTCTCGCTGGAGGAGGCGGTGAAGGGTGGCGAGAAGCGCGTCCGGCTGCCGAACGGCAAGGAACTCAACGTCAAGGTTCCGGCCGGCGTGACCGAGGGCCAGCAGATCCGGTTGCGGGGACAGGGCGAGAGCGCCCAGGGCCATCCGCCGGGTGATCTCCTGATCACGATCGGCATCGCGCCGCATCCGTTCTTCAAGATCGAGGGCGCCGATCTCCGGATCGACCTGCCGGTCACGCTTTATGAGGCGGTGCTTGGCGGCAAGGTCCGCGTGCCCACCCTCGGCAATGCCGTGGAGCTTTCGGTCCCGCAAAACACCTCCAGCGGCCGGACCTTCCGCCTGAAGGGCAAAGGATTGCCAAAAGCTGGCGGAACCGGGGATCTCTTCGTTACTGTCAGGATTATGCTACCGGACGGGAACGACGCCGAGCTTGAAGCATTGATGGAGAAGTGGCGGGACCAACGCCCCTACAATCCACGTAGCGGGCTTGGCTAAGCGTGATCCAGAAAGTGTGAAGGGGTTCTCCTAAAGACTGAGAGCGTCGTCCGTCGAGATGATGCTCATCATATGCCCGAGGCGTGTTAGCCCTTCTTGGCTCACGTGCTCGACGTGTCGGCTGTCCGGCGGGGCAGCCGATAAAAAGGTGCGGCCTCGAGAGGGGGACCAGCGCGGTACCAAAAACCCCAATCGAGGCCGCCCGCGTCGATCGGCGGATCGAACGCTGCTCATTTTCGCGTGATCATCCGGTGCGATAATGAGACGCGCCGATGTCTTCATTCCAAATTTTCAATGTCGGAATCGAGGCACCGCGCTTGCGTGGTTGTCTAGGTGCCGCTTTTCTCTGCTTGGTCGTAGACTGCCTGCGCCACTTTGGTCAGCCGATCCCGGTCGCCGCCACCGCTGACGACGTAGCCGACGCCGCGCTCCGACCAGAACAGCGCCCCGTCCTTGTCCGTTCGGGCGTAGCGCATCTGCGTTGCACCATTCTCGGTCTTGGCGGTGTAAATCGTGTACCGCTCGCCCGAGGCACCCTCATACATCAGGAACGACGCCGGCCCGTTCGGCCCCGGCAAAAGCCGGCCACCGACGAGCTTTAGTCCACTCGCCTCCAGGTTCGGTGCAAACACGGTCCAGCCGCAGCGCCGGGTCAGCCAGGCCTGGAGGTGGTCGCGCTCGTTGCCGCCGACCTCGACGGGATGGCGAACCTCGACGACATAGAGGCGGTGGGCGTCGAGTGCGTCAGTCGTAAAACTCTGGAAGGTCGAGGGCGCGTTGGCGGCGCCATGCGCCAGCCAGCCGGCGGTGCCGCCGGCGACGAAGGCCACCAGCACGGCCGCGGCGGCGCCATAGAGCCAGTGCCGCGGGCGGCGCTCCAGCCGTTCGAGCTCCAGCCGCGCCGGCACCGGCTCCTGGGCGACGGAATCGTAGCGGGCGTGCAGCATCTCGGCCATGGCGCGCCAGGACTGCACGCGCTCGCCATCCTCAGGCTGCGCGGCAAGCCAGGCTTCGACGTCGGCGCGGCGCTCGGCCGGCAACTCGCCGTCGACATAGGCGTGCAGTTCGTCCTCGGTCACTGGGATCTTGCGGTCGTTCATATCGATCGTCTCTGGCTCTGCGGCCCAAAATGTTCTTCGTGGTTCAACTGCGCCGCTTCCCATGCCATGCAGGAGAAACGACCGGCGCGATGCATCAATCCTGCCATCATTTCACCCGCCTGAGCGCCGGGCGCTCACCCTCCAGCGAGGCTTTAACGTGGGCGCGGGCACGTGCCAGGCGCGACATCACGGTGCCGATCGGCACGCCCTGGATGTCGGCGACCTCGCGGTAGCTCATGCCCTCCAGCATCACCAGGAGCAGCACCGAGCGTTGCTCCTCGACGAGCGTCGCCAGCGCCCTCTCGATATCGCGCCCTTCGGCTTCGGTCCCGCTGGCGTCCGGGTTGTTCTCCGTCAGCTGCATGAATTGCGGGCGCCGTGCCAGCGAGCGCCGCCGGTTCTTGTTGAGGTTGGTCAGGATCGTATAGAGCCAGCTCCTGACGTCGCCCCCGAGGAACAGGCGCTCCGAACGCAGCGCCCGCACCAGCGTATCCTGCACCAGATCGTCGGCCGCATCCGCCTCGCGCGTGAGCGCGCGGGCGTAGCGGCGCAACGCCGGGATCATGGCTTCAACGCTCTGGCGAAACGCACTCATTGCGATCTTGACGTCCTGATGTCCGGCGCGAGCGCCACAACGATCATAACACCCGAGCGGAACGGCTATTCCGGCGCGTGAAACAGCGTTAACGCCGCGTATTAGGACTGTACCGCCACGGAGGGCTGGTGTACCTCCAAACCTTACCGGGAGCTCGACGGGACGTTAGCAAAATGGCGCAGAATTCAGGTCTGATGCAGGGCAAGCGGGGCGTGGTCCTCGGCGTTGCCAACAACCGCTCGATCGCCTGGGGCATTGCCAAGGCATGTCACGCGGCCGGCGCCGAGCTCGCCTTCACCTATCAGGGCGATGCGCTGAAGAAGCGCGTCGAGCCGCTTGCCGCCGAGATCGGCGGGCTCGTACTCGGCCATTGCGACGTCACCGATGCCGCGACCATCGATGCGGCGTTCGCGGTGCTGAAGGAGAAGTGGGGCAAGATCGACTTCCTGGTGCATGCGATCGCCTATGGCGAGCAGCTCGACGGCCGCTACGTCGACACCACGCAGGAGAATTTTTCGAAGTCCATGCTGATCTCCTGCTACTCGTTCACAGCCGTGGCGCAGCGCGCCGAGAAGCTGATGACCGACGGCGGCTCGCTGATCACGCTCAGCTATTACGGCGCCGAGAAGTGGATGCCGCATTACAACGTCATGGGCGTCGCGAAAGCGGCGCTCGAAGCAAGCGTGCGTTATCTCGCCGCCGATCTCGGCGAGAAGAACATCCGCGTCAACGCGATCTCCGCGGGGCCGATCAAGACGCTCGCGGCGTCCGGCATCGGCGATTTCCGCTATATCCTGAAGTGGAACGAGGCCAACGCGCCGCTGCGGCGCAACGTCTCCACGGAAGACGTCGGCGGCAGCGCGCTGTATTTCCTCTCGGACCTCTCGCGCGGCGTCACCGGGGAGGTGCACCACGTCGATTCCGGCTATCACGTGCTCGGCATGAAGCGCCCGGACGCGCCGGACATTTCGTTCGGCGGGAAGGACTAACTTTTTACCCAGCAATGCCCGTGCCCACGATCTATTACCTTCGCCACGGCGAGACCGAGTGGAATGCCCTCGGGAGGCTTCAGGGTATCAAGGACATTCCGCTGAACACGCGCGGTCGCGGTCAGGCCGTGCAGGCCGGCGGCATTCTCGCCGACCTGTTCAGGCGCGAGGGCCGCGACAAGGCTGCATTACCCTACGTGTCGAGTCCGCTTGGCCGCGCGCGACAGACCATGGAACTGGCGCGGAGCAAGCTCGAACTGCCGATTGCGGACTATACGCTCGACGATCGCTTGCGCGAGATCGGCTACGGCACCTGGGAGGGACTGACGCTGGCCGAGAGCGAGGCCTCCGATCCCGAAATATATGCCCGGCGCCTCGCCGACAAATGGACGGTGGGCCCCGCGGGCGGGGAGACCTACGCCGATGTGCAGGTCCGCGTGCGCGCCTGGTACGAGCAGCTCCGGACCGACACCGTCGCGGTCGCCCATGGTGGGACCTGCCGGGCCCTGATGGTTTCACTCGGCCTGGAGACGCCGGCGAGAGCCGCCGAACTCTACATCGAGCAGGGCGCCGTCTACGTGTTCCGGGACGGGCGGCTGGAGAAGTTTAGTTAAGCCGGTTCGCCGTCTCCGTGGGGGCTGCGGGTTTGACCACCGGCGCCCCGCGCGTTACCACACGCGGGAACCGAGCCAGCGAGCAGCGATGTCCTTCAACACCTTCGGCCACATGTTCCGCGTCACGACCTTCGGCGAGAGCCATGGGGTGGCGATCGGCTGCGTGGTCGACGGCTGCCCGCCCATGATCCCGCTCGTCGAGGCCGATATCCAGGGCGATCTCGACCGGCGGCGGCCAGGCCAGTCGCGCTTCACGACCCAGCGCCAGGAGCCGGATCAGGTCAAGATCCTCTCCGGCGTGATGGCGCATCCGGAGACCGGCGTGCAGGTGACGACGGGCACGCCGATCGGGCTCCTGATCGAGAACACCGACCAGCGCTCCAAGGACTATTCCGAGATCAAAGACAAGTTTCGCCCCGGTCATGCCGACTTCACCTATGAAGCAAAGTACGGCCTGCGCGATTATCGCGGCGGCGGCCGCTCCTCGGCGCGCGAGACGGCGACGCGCGTTGCCGCCGGCGCGATCGCGCGAAAGGTGTTGCCCGATGTGAAGGTGCGCGGCGCGTTGGTGCAGATGGGGCCGCACAAGATCGACCGCGCGAAGTGGGACTGGGACGAGATCGCGAAGAATCCGTTCTTCTGTCCGGACAAGGACAAGGCCGCATTCTTCGAGACCTATCTCGACGGCATCCGCAAGAGCGGCTCCTCGATCGGCGCGGTGATCGAGGTCGTCGCCGAAGGTGTGCCGGCTGGCCTTGGCGCGCCGATCTACGCCAAGCTCGATTCCGATCTGGCGGGCGCGATGATGACCATCAACGCGGTGAAGGGCGTCGAGATCGGCGCCGGCTTTGGCGCGGCGGAATTGACCGGCGAAGAGAACGCCGACGAGATGCGCACGGGCAATGACGGCACGCGTTTTCTCTCCAACCACGCCGGCGGCGTGCTGGGCGGCATCTCCACAGGGCAGCCGGTGGTGGTGCGTTTCGCGGTCAAACCGACCTCGTCGATCCTGCAGCCGCGTCTCACCGTCGATCGCAACGGCGCCGACACCGAGATCATGACCAAGGGCCGCCACGATCCCTGCGTCGGCATCCGCGCCGTACCCGTCGGCGAAGCCATGATGGCCTGTGTTTTGGCGGATCATTTCCTGCGCGACCGCGGCCAGGTCGGGCGCTAGCGTTCTGCGAGGCGCTTGTATCGCGCCACTGGCCCACCGCGCAGCTTGACGATCCCACAACTTCGTCCGCAAATGCGCGCATGGAAAGTTCCGAGCTCCAACGCATCACCAGCTGGCTGATCGACGGCGCCTGGTCGTCGAAGACCCCGGCCGAGATGACGGCGGAAGCCTGCGAACGGATGGTCGCAGCCGGTCTGCCGCTATGGCGGTTCGGCATCTTCATCCGCACGCTGCATCCCGAAATTTTCGGTCGCAACTTCATCTGGCGGGAGGGCGAGGAGGTCGAGATCGGCACGGTCGATTTCGAGATCCTGGAGACGCCGGAATTCGCCAGAAGTCCGCTGCGGGTCGTGTTCGAGCAGGGACTTGAGGTGCGCGGACGCATGGACGATCCCGGCAGCAAGCATTTCCCTTTTTTCGACGATATGCGTGCCGAAGGCGTAACCGACTACGTCGCGATGCCAATGCAGTTTCTCGACGGCTCGGTCCACGCGACGAGCTGGACCACGCGCCATCCAGGCGGATTCACCGATGAACACATCGCGGCGATTCACGCCATCATCAAACCGCTCGCGCGCATCACCGAGATCATCAGCCTGCGCCGCACCGCCGAGATGCTGCTCGACACCTATGTCGGCAATCGTGCCGGCGCGCGCATCCTTGGCGGTCAGATCCGCCGCGGCCACAACGACACCATGCAGGCTGCGATCTGGCTCTCCGATCTGCGCGGCTTCACCGCACTGTCGGACCGGCTGCCGGCCGAGACCGTGGTCGAGATCCTCAACCATTATTTCGACTGCCAGGTCGCCGCGATCCGCGGCCATGGCGGCGAGGTGCTGAAATTCATGGGCGACGGCCTGCTCGCGGTATTCCCGATCGACGAATATGTCGGCGATGCCGCGCATGTCTGCACGCGGGTGCTGGAGGCGGCGCGCGAATCCCGCGCCAGCGTCGAGGCGCTCGCGTACCCTGTCGGCGACGTCGTCGAGCGCTTCCGCTTCGGCGTTGCGCTCCACGTCGGCAACATCCTCTACGGCAATATCGGTGGCGGCAATCGCCTCGACTTCACCTGCATCGGTCCCGCCGTGAACCTTGCCGCCAGGCTCGAGAAGATCACCGGTCGCCTGGGGCGGACCGTCGTGGCCTCGGAAATGTTCGCCAATGTCTGCCGCCACGACTGGCACGAACTCGGCGAATTCCCGATCGCGGGCTTTTCAAAGGCGCAGCGCGTGTACGGGCTGACGGAGGAGACGCCGGTGCTGATGGCCTGAGGTCGTCCTCGGATGTCCGCCGCCGCCAAGCCGGTGAGCAGAATTCAGGCGTTCGACGCCATCACGGACTTCAGCGGTACATCCAGCTGATAGACAAATCCGGACGGTTCGTAGGCCAGCCGCACCTGCCCGTTCAGTTGCTGGCCGAGCGACTCGATCATCCGGGTGCCGTAGCTTCGCCGCGTCGGCGGCGCCACCACGGGGCCGCCGCTTTCGCTCCACTTCAGGCGCAGCCTTTGCTCGATCTCGTCCACCGTCCATGCGATCTCGACATGGCCGGAGGAACTGGACAGCGCGCCGAATTTCGTTGTGTTGGTGCAGAGCTCGTTGAATGTCATCGCCAGCGCTATCACGGCACCGGACGTGATCCGGAGGTCCGGCCCATTGAAATGGAATCGTCGGCCCCCCTGACTGTCAAAAGGATCGGTGGCGCCGCTCAGGGTGTGAGTGAGGCTCGCATTTGACCAGCTGACCTGTATCAACAGGTCGTGGGCACGCCCCAACGCCAGCAAGCGGCCATCCATGGCTTTTTGGCCTTGCTCGAGATTGATTGCGGCCCGGAAGCTCTGGGCTGCGATTGCGCTCACCGTCGCAAGCGTATTCTTGATGCGATGATGCAGCTCTCCGAGGATGAGCTTTTGCAACTTGTCGGCGGCCTCGCGTTCGTGGGCTTCGATGCCGGCTTGAGCGAGCAGGACCTTGGCGTCGGTGTCGGCCTGTTCCAGCAACAGGCGCAGATTGTCGTTCTCCGCTACCAGAACCGATTCCTGTGGCGATCGAGTAACCTCAAGGTTTTCCCCGGGATCTGTCGTTGTGGTCGGAAGGATTTTTAGCGCGCCCGCTCCGATCATTGTCTGCAACTGCGAGATCATTTCGTCGACGGCGAGCGGCTTGCGAAAGAAGCGGCTGTCCGCAGGCGTTTCGGTTTCAGACGGCTTTACCTGACCGGAAACCAGCACGATTTTGATGGCAGGCCAGCGATCGTGCACCGCGTGGGCCAGCTTCAAGCCGTCCATGGTTCCCGGCATCTGGATGTCGCTGAACAGAAGCGAGATGTCCGACCGCGACTCGAGGATCGAGATTGCTTCGTCGGCGTTGACGGCCTCCACAGGGCAGAAGCCTGCATCCTCCACGATATCGACCGCGCGCATGCGCAGGATCATCTCGTCTTCGACGACGAGAACTTTCGGCAAGGAGGTTGGAGGTGTTGACATCTGTGCACGACACTTTCCTGGATCATCCGACAAGCTCGGCCGGCGCTTTGCGACTGTTGGATCTAGCGGCGCGCCGTCACCAAACGAGCTTCATGAACCCTGACATCGGATTCACCTCGGCGCAGACACGACGCTTCGAAGTCCGGCCAGACCTGGCCCAGGCAATTCCTGGCCACCGGATGGCTCGCCAGCCGGTCCGCCTTCGCCAAAGCAACGGTTTCGCGCGCTTTCACTTGCGGAGCGAAGCCGGGCAACACCATTACCGACACTCCGAGGAGCGCGAACATCGCGAACGCGATAAGAGATTTCATCATCGGGGGGCTGCTTTGCTGTTGCCTGCTCCCGCTGCGTTCGGGGAACGCTATCTCAACAATCAAAACAAGATATCGTTCACCACGTGCAACTTATATTTGAGTTCTGGTTTCCGGGAATGCTGCGCCGGCGCTCAAACTGGCACTGCTGCCTTGGGCTTCGCTCCATCGGCAGGCTGATGCATTCGCGACTAGCGCGGCGCCTTCAGGCCCGGCGAACTTAGCCAATCATGAATGTGCGAGGCTGTTTCGCTCAAGCGCGCCGCCTTGAGAAGCGATTCCCGCTGAACGCCGGGCGGGGCAATCTCTGCGCGACGGCGAGCCTCGGCTGCCAATTGGGCAAGGCGATTGCTCAGCGGGATGGTTCTCTTGGTGGTGTCTTGCATGGGACGCTCCGCATTGGGCGGGAGCGCAAAGACTCTCTCAGTCACCGATAGATGCCGTGACGGGCCGGTGATGGCTCACCATGCGCCTGTTGACGGCCAATAGATACATTATTCGGCAGAGCCGATTCGGCGCTGAAATCGCAACAGGGCGCCAAAGCACCAAAGCCGGGCCGGAGCCACTATTCCTCCGGCTCCGTGGTGAACAGCAGCGGATAGCCCTTGGTGCGGCCGGCATCCGTTGCGCGGGTAGCCTTGGTCTCGGCGACGTCCTTGGTGAAAACCGCGACCACGCAGGCGCCGAGCTTGTGGGCGGTGATCATCACCTTGTAGGCCTGATCCTCGGTCATCCGGAACTCGGCCTTGAGGATCATCGTGACGAATTCGCGCGGCGTGAAGTCGTCGTTGATCAGGATGACCTTATGAAGCTTCGGCCGCTCGACCTTGGTCTTCGTCCTGGTTTTCGGTTTGGCAACGGTATCGTTCATTCCGCCTCCCGGATATGGCGGGCTCGGGTTCCTGCCGGCGCGCTCAGCGCGCGGCCTTCTCACCATATTGCAGGACCTGCACCTTCTCCAAGGTGATCAGGCCGCTCGACATCATGCCATCCAGGATGGGCAGGAATGCATTGATGTTGTCCTCGCTGTCGACGATCTCGATCAGCAGCGGCAGGTCTTCCGAGAGCCGCAGAATCTTCGAAGTGTGCAGCCGGCTCGACTTGCCGAAGCCCATCGGGCCGCGCAGCACGGTGGCGCCGGCCAGATGCCGCTCGCGCGCCGTCATCACGATCGCTTCATAGAGCGGCTTGCCGTCGAAATGGTCGTTCTCGCCAATGAAGATCCGGAGCGAAACTGCCTGATTGGGGATTTGCATGATTAGCTCCTTCGCAAGCGGTTGGTGCCGCTGGCTATCATATGGCCTGCCCATACCGACACCAGCCAGCAAATGACGGATGCCGCGATATAGGCGAGCGCCGTATATTTCATGCCGCCGTGGAGCAGGCGGAAAGTCTCCAGGCTGAAGGTCGAAAAGGTCGTGTAGCCGCCGCAGAACCCGGTCATGACGAACTGCCGGTGCTCGGGCCGGGCCAGCAGGCGGCCGTCGGGCCCGGTCAGGGTCGCGTAGAAGCCGATGATCAGTGAGCCCGTGGCGTTGATGAACAGCGTCGCGACCGGGAAGCCGGGGCCGGTGTCGAGCGCAAGCCCGACCAGATAGCGCGCCAGCCCGCCGACCATGCTGCCGGCGGCAATCCAGGCATAGAGCGTCGCGGTGCGCCAGCGATCGGCAAAGGAGGGGGACTTCATCTGCCTCTAGCCTGCCAGAGTGTCCGCGAGGAGGAAGCCGCAACTGACGGCCGCGAGGCAGAGCACGACCGAGACCGCGACATTCCCGAGCGCGTGCATCGCCTCGCCGTTGCGCGCCAGCGTCAGCGTTTGCAGACTGAACGAGGACACCGTGGTGTAGCAGCCAAGAAAACCGGTGACCGCGAACAGCCATGGATCGGGCGCGGCGAAGACCGAGCCGGGATGGGTCGCCAATGCGCCAAAAATGCCGATCAGAAAGGCGCCGGTGACATTGATGGTCACGGTGCCCCACGGAAACGTCTCGCCCAGCCGCCGGGCGATCGCGCCGGAGATGAAATAGCGCGCGCAGCCGCCGAGCATGCTGCCGATCATGATCGCAAGCACTCCGCTCAGCACGGCGAACAGCCCCCCGTCATCGTTTCTCCTCCGTTGCCAGCCCGCCGCCGACGGCGAATAGTCCCACGAGCGCGACCAGCGCGAAGCCGAGCCCCGCCAGGAACGTGCCGGCCGGACCATAGGCATCCCACAAGGCGCCGGCGATCACGCTTGCGGCCAGCAAGGCAAGGCCGGTGAACAGGTTGAAATAGCCGAACGCGGTGCCGCGCAGGCTCGGTGGCGCCGCGTCGGCGACGAGGGCCGAGAGCAGGCCTTGCGTCAATCCCATATGCAGTCCCCACAGCACGACGCCCAGGGCGAGGCCGCCAAGGTTTGGCAGCAGTGCGAGCGCGAGATCGGCGCCCGCGAGGAAGACGAGGCCGAGCGCGAGCAGGCCGGTGCGGTTGATCCGGTCCGAGAGCACGCCGGCCGGATAGGCCGACAACGCATAGACGATGTTCATCAGCACCAGCACGGCCGGCACCCACATCGCATTGAGGCCGATGTTCTGCGCGCGCAGGATCAGGAAGGCCTCGCTGAAGCGCGCCAGCGTGAACACGACGCCGACCGCGACCACGCGCCAGTATACGGACCCGAGTTGGCGCATCGCGGCGGTGTTCAGTGGATTCCTTGACGGCTCCCGGCCAGGGTCCGGCTCCGGCTCACTCACCGCGAACGCGATCAGTCCGAACGACAGGAAGCCCGGCAGCACGGCCACCCAGAACACCATCGTAAAATTGTCCGCCGTCCACCACATCAGGCCGATCGCCATGAGCGGCCCGACGAAGGCACCGATAGTGTCGAGCGACTGCCGCAGGCCGAAGCTCGCGCCACGCAGGCCGATGGGTGCGATATCGGCGATCAGCGCATCGCGCGGCGCGCCGCGAATGCCCTTGCCGACGCGGTCGATGAAGCGCGCGGCAACCAGCCATCCGACGCTGGGGGCAAGCGGGAATAGCGGTTTTGTCAGCGCGGCGAGTCCGTAGCCCAGCGCGGCGAGCAATTTGCGCCGGCCTAGCCAGTCGGACAACGCGCCGGAGAAGATCTTCGTGATCGAGGCGGTCGCCTCGGCAATGCCCTCGATGAAGCCGACGGTGAGCGTGGAGGCGCCGAGCACGGTGACGAGATAGACCGGCAACAGCGCGTGGATCATCTCGGAAGAGACGTCCATCAGCATCGAGACGAAACCGAGCACCCAGATTCCCCTGGGCAGCCCCGCAAGTGCAGCATTCGGTGTTGTCGTCGTCACGTCCAGGACTTCTCCTCGGCCTCTGCTTGACCTCTCCTTGGCCTTCGCATCCAGGCAACAAAAAACCCGCCAGCGGCGGGTTTGTCCATGCTCCCGCCGAAGGCAAAGGCTTAGAAATTGCCCCTCCTCAAGCAGGAGTCATCAGCCCATTACGGTCACAGGCCGCCGGGCGGTTGTCGGGGGACTCCATCCCCATCTGTGTCGCCAGCCTAGCATGGAAATGGCGCCGGACAAATGGGCGAGGGTGCTCTGTCCAGTGGCCCGTTCGTCCGGGGCGCATGGCGCATGACGGCATACCCGTGCCAGCGATCGCGCAGTCAGCGGCGCGAGCGCGGCAACATGGCGGCAGCTTTGCGTAATGCTTCGCAATCCCCGACCCGCAAGTCCTAACGCGCAAATCCCTAACTGGAATGTGAAGCGCGAGCGATCTTCGGACTTTGCGGCAAGGCGATTGCATGTCACCATCGCGTCATACGACGGGAGGCTGCGATGCGCTTGCTGTTCTCGATCGGGGCTGTGCTGGTGACCGGCATGTTCGCCGGAGGGGACGTCGCGGGCATCGCGGCACCAGGACCCAAATTTGAGTCGCCTAAAATTCAGCCGCAGCGGCAAGCAGCCGACAGGGACGCGCAGACGGTCGATGTCGAGCTGATCCTCGCTGTCGACGTCTCCTACTCCATGGACATGGACGAGCTCGCAATCCAGCGTGAAGGCTATGCGCAGGCGATCCAGTCGAAGGAATTCCTGCAGGCGCTGAAGCTGGGCCCGAACGGCCGGATCGCGGTGACCTATTTCGAGTGGGCCGCCTCGACCGACCAGAAGATCATCATCCCCTGGCGCCTGATCGACGGACCGGAGACCGCCGATGCCGTCGCCGCCGAAATCCTGAAGACGCCGATCCGGCGCGCCTCGCGCACCTCGATCTCCGGCGCGATTAGTTTCGCGATGCCGCTGTTCGACGAGGATCCCAATCGAGGCTTGCGCCGTGTGATCGATATTTCCGGCGACGGTCCCAACAACAATGGCACTCCGGTCACGATTGCGCGCGACGCGGCGATCGAGAAGGGCATCGTGATCAACGGCCTCCCGATCATGGTCAAGGAGCCGTCCTATTCGACCATGGATATCGACAATCTCGACTTCTACTATGAAGATTGTGTCATCGGCGGCCCCGGTTCCTTTGTCATCACGATCAAGGATCGCGAGAAGTTCAAGGAAGCCATCCGCACCAAGCTCTTGATGGAGGTTGCAGGCCGTATGCCGGAGCGCCCGGTGATGCGCGTTGCGGAGAAGGACAGGGAGCCGCGTGTGAACTGCATGATCGGCGAGAAGATCTGGTCAGACCGCTGGGGTCGCTGAGCGCGGCCCCCGGACGAGACCTTTTGCCCTATTTGCCCGCGATGGAATTTTAACCATGCGTTAACTGTTGCGTGGCCCTAATCGGCTGCTTCCAATTGTTTCCGGATACTGTTCTGACGTTCCTGTCGGGGCGCGAACCAAGCGGGCCTGTCAGACAAATCCGCCGAGCAATCCAATGGCCATCGTCTCATCGAGCACCAGCCAGATTTCGCCCGCCAACGAGCGGGTGTATCACCAGAGCGCCCTGCTCGGTGACTGGAAGGGCAATTGGGCGGGCAACAACCAGCCCGTCGGCTTCAAGGTCGTGAACATCCGCGGTGCCCGGGCGCAGGTCGAGTACACCCATAACGGGCACACCGAGCGCGGCTTTGGCGAGGTCGCCGGTTCGCTTCTCACCTTCGGTAACATCACGGTCGGCACCAAGGACGGCAAGAGTTTGGTGCTGTTATCCTCCGCGGGCGCTGGCAAGCAGACCGCGACGCTGGACAAGCAGGCGCCGCCGGCCTCGGACAGCCGTCTGATGGGAAGCTGGGGTGGCTATTCAAGTGACAATGGCAAGAGCGCGAGCTTCAGGGTGCTCGGCGTCAACGGCAACGAAGCGCAGGTCAGCGTCACCACCGACGGCGTCACCCGTCAGGGCACCGGCACCGTCTACAAGAACGTCATCATGTTCGGGCAGGCGCAGATTGCGACCGACGACGGGCAGAACGGCAAGATCATCTACCAGGTCGGCAACAAGTCATTCATGGTGCCCGTGACGAAATATCCGCCGGCGGACACATCGTCCTCGGTGGACAGGACGGCATAGCCGATCACGGCTGCTGCTCGCTGGACCGCGTCAGCGCCTTCAATTGCCGGTCGATCTGACGCAAGACGTCGCACGCGGGCGCCAAAGCGCCATTACCGATCATTTGCGGCGGCCAGCTTACGTTGCCGCGCGAGCGAGGCAAGGATGTCGGCGCCAGGCGTGGCTGCAGCATCGGCATGGCCAAATACCGCAGCCACGCGCCGGAATGGGGAAGATCAGATCCGCGCCTCCAGAATCAGATTGAAGGGCGTTTCAGCTGCGCGGCGGAAGCGCGTCAGTCCGCCCTCTCGCGCGACCTTGCGCAGCCTTGCCTCGCCGGCTTGCGCGCCCAGTGCGAGGCCCACCTCCTGGTCGAGCGAGGCCGGCGTGCAGATCATGGTCGACGCCGCATAATAGACCCGCCCGACCGGGTTGAGATTGTCCTCGAGGCGGTCGCCTGCGAACGGCTCGACCAGCATGCAGGTGCCGTCCTTTGCCATGGTCTCGCGCACGTGGCCGATGGCGCCGACGGGATCGCCCATGTCATGCAGGCAATCGAAGAAGCAGACGAGATCATAGCCCTCGGCCGGATAGGTCTTGGCGGAATGAACAGCGAAGCTGACCCGGTCGCCCAATCTGGCTTCGGTGGCCGCCTTTCGCGCGGCCTCGATCGAACCCTCGTGATAGTCGAAGCCGTAGAAGCGGGAGTTCGGGAAGGCTTCCGCCATCAGCCGTGTCGAGACGCCGTGCCCGCAGCCGACATCGGCGACCTTGGCGCCGCGCTTGAGCTTGTCCACGACGCCGTGGAGCGCGGGCAGCCATTCCTGCACCAGATGATGCATGTACCCGGTCCGGAAGAAGCGTGCGGTGCCGCAAAACAGGCACTCGCTGCGCCGGTTCCAACCGACGCCCTTGCCGGATTTGAACGCGTCCGAGACCTTCGGCTCGTCGAGAAACGCCGAGGCAATGACATTGCCGAACGCGCCGAGGAACACCGGACTGTCCTCATCGGCAAGCGCCATCGCCTGCTCCGGCAGCATCGAGAATTTTGCCGAAGCGGAATCGTATTCGATGTAGCCGGATGCCGCCTGGCTCGCGAGCCATTCGCGGACGTAGCGCTCCGCCGTCCCGGTGGCGCTTGCGAGCTCGGACGAGTTCATCGGTCCCTTGGCGGCAAGGGTACGGTAGAGACCGAGCTTGTCCCCGAGCAGGACCAGCGACGCATTCATCGCTGCCCCGAATTCGGTGACCATCTTGCCCATAAAGGCATTCAACCTGTCGGAATTGACCTCCATGACAGCCTCCGTGCTGACGCGCCCCCTTAGGTGGGTCAATCCGGCATGCGGGAAGTTCAAACTGGCAGGAAAACGTGATCCCGGAACTCAAGGGAAGACTGGTGTCGCTATGCTGGCATTCATGCTGTCTGGTGGGTATAATTCGCAAGCTTTTCGACGGTTATTTGGATGTCCAGGCTTACACGCTCTTGCGGTCTCGCGGTTTTTCTTGCCCTGCTCTGCCTCGGCGAAGCGCCGGCTCATGCGCAAGGCGCACCCCTGCAATATTGGATCCCCGGCGGACCTTTCGGCTTCGGCGGCGTTGCCGGCCAGAGCGCCGACAGCTACGGCAATTTCCCGAGCTTCAATGGCGCCGACGCAAGCGGCCGCAGCAATTTTGCGAACGGCTTCTTTGTCGGCAGCCAGCATGGCAATCTCAATTGGAGCGGCCTCAGCCCGGCCGGACTGAGCGGCAATTTCAGCGCGCTCTCCTACGACAGCACGCAATTCGGCTACAACACCAAGACCGCGGGCGGCATGCCCGTCACGTTCTTTGCCGGTTTCGACACCCTGAAATACGGCAACGGCATCGGCAGCTCGCTTGCGCCGCTCACCTCCGGCGGCGCACCCGGCTATGGCGCGTTCGCGGGTGTCGAATTCAAGCCGACCTCCAACCTCAGCCTGTCGTTCGGCGCCGGGTTCACCCAGCAGGACTCCGGCCGTATGGATAGCGATCTCAGATCGAACATGCTGCCCGGCGAGTCGCCGGCGTTGAGTGGCCTTCGGCGCTAACTAGCGCGTGAACTTCGCAACGAGCTCGACATGCGGCGTGTGGCGGAACTGATCCACCGGCACGACTACGTCAATCTTGTAGCCGCCATCGATCAGCAGCCGCGCATCGCGAGCAAAGGTCGCCACATTGCAGGAGACCGCGACCACCACCGGCACCTTGCTCGCGGCGAGCTTCAAGGCCTGCGCCTGTGCGCCCTGGCGCGGCGGGTCGAACACGACAGCGTCAAAATCGCGCAGCTCCGGCGCCACCAGGGGACGGCGGAACAGGTCGCGCGGCTCGGCCTTGATCGGCTTGAGGCCCGGCGTGCGTGCTGCTTTTTCGAGCGCTGCAATGGCGCCGACGTCGTTGTCATGGGCGCTGATGCGGGTCTTCTCGGCGAGCCGCAACGCAAACGGCCCGACGCCGCAGAAGAGATCGAGAACGTTCTTGGCCTTGCCGACGCGCTCCGCGACCAGCGACGCAAGCGTCTCTTCGCCGGCGGCGGTGGCCTGCAGGAACGAGCCCGGCGGCAGCGTCACCTCGGCGCGGCCCATCTGCAGGGTCGGTGGCAGGCGTTGCAGCACCAGTTCGCCGTGCCGTGTCAGCCGTGCCAGGCGATGCTGCTCGGCGACGCGCGACAGCGCCGTCACGAGCGGCGTTGGCAGCGGGCCGGAGCCGCGCACGTCCACGTCGAGACCGTTGGCGGTCGCGGTCACCTGGATGTCCAGCGGCTTCGTCACCAGCATTTTGGACGTCAGCAGTTCGGCGAGCGCCCAACCGGCATCGAGCGCGCCCTCGAGCCCGGGATCGAGGATCGGGCAGCGATCGATCGGGATGACATCGTGCGAGCTCGCAGCCGAGAAGCCGACCTTGAGGATGTCATGGGTGCCGAACCGGCCGTGCAGCGTCATGCGCCTGCGTCCCGCACCGTGGGCATCGACCAGCGGCGCCACCTCGCAGTCGATGCCGGCCTGGGCCAGGGTCTCGACCACGATGCCGCGCTTCCAGGCGTGATACGGTTCAGTCGCCCAGTGCTGGATCGCGCAGCCGCCACAGACGCCGAAATGCGGACAGAACGGCGCGACGCGCTCGGGGCTGGCGACATCCACCGCCAGCAGCTTGCGGCGATCAGGATGGTTGCCGACGACACGATCGACCTCGACGGTCTCGCCGCCGAGCGTGTAGGGCACATAGACGGCATCACCAGCGTCGAGCGAGACGCCGTCGCCGCGATGGCCGACGTGATCGATCCTCACGCGCTCAACCACGGCGCGCGCCCAGGAAGAATTCGATGTTGCCGTCGCCGCCGGTGATCGCCGACGGGAACACCTCGATATCGGTGCAGCCGAGCGAGGCCGCAAAGGCGGCGATGTCGTCGCAGATCTCGCGGTGCACGGCGGCGTCGCGGACGATGCCCTTCTTGTTGTGCTTCCGGTCCGCCTCGAATTGCGGCTTGATCAGTGCCAGCAGGCTCATCGGCGCGGCCGCCAGCGACAGCGCCACGGGCAGCACCGTCTTGAGCGAGATGAAGCTGACGTCGATCACGACGACATCGGGCCGCGCCGGCAAACGCTTGCCGTCATAGGCGCGGATGTCGGTCTCTTCCATCGACACGATCCTGGAGTGACCGCGCAGCGAGGGATGCAACTGGCTGGTGCCGACATCGACGGCAAAAACGAGACTCGCGCCATTCGCCAGCAGCACCTCGGTAAATCCGCCGGTGGACGCGCCGACGTCGAGGCAGACATGGTCCTCGATCTCGATCGGATAGCGCTCCAGCGCGCCGGCGAGCTTGACGCCGCCGCGGGAGACGTAGGGGTGCGCGGGCTCGGCCTGGATCACGGCGTCCTCGGCGATGGTCTCCGACGGTTTTGCCACCCGCTTGTCGTCGGCCGTGACGAGCCCGGCCTCGATCGCCGCGCGCGCCCGCGCCCGGCTCTCGAACAGGCCGCGCTCGACCAGCAGAACATCCGCGCGCTTGCGGGCAGGGGACATCATCTCTCCGAAGACGCCAGAGGCGCTTATGTAGCGATCAATCGCGCGGCCGCCATCCGGACGCAAGCCTCGAACGCGGCAAGATCGTGCCAGACGTCGATCGGCATTTGCGCCGGCGTCACCAGCGGGCAGCCATGCAGCTCCAGCGCGTGGATCATCATGAGATTGTCGACGAGGCCGAAATCCTCGACCGTCAGCCCCTGCGCATCGATCAGCCGCCCGTCCTCGGACGTCACGTCCATGAAGCGACTGAGGCGGTCGGCATAGGCGGCGCCGTCGTTGGAATAGGCGAGGCAAATCTTGCGGCGGCCGGCCATGTAGCCGAGCTCGTAGACGGTGCCGGGATCGGCGCCTGCGCCGCGGAACGGCGTGAGGTTGGCGATGATCGCATCGGCCGCGTCCATCATCGCCTCGTTGCCGCAAAAGATCTGCCGCGAGGCGTCGGGAGCGGCGAGGTCGATGTCGTTGTCGAGGGGATAGAGGCCGGTGAGGCCGTGCGTGGCACAGATCGCAACCTTCTGCCGGCCGATCTCGACCGCATCTGGCAGGAACACGTCGGGGCCTGCCAGATAGATTTTCATCAGAGCTGCTTCGCGGAAGGTCGAAGCTCGCTGTTAGGCGAGCTTGACCGTCTCGGCCTTGACGTCCTTGCCGAGCGCCTCGAATACCTTGGCGACGATGCCCTTGGCGTCGAGACCGGCACGACCGTACATCGCCGCCGGGGTGTCGTGGTCCTGGAACACGTCGGGCAGCACCATGGTGCGGAACCGCACCAGGCCGCTGTCGAGCGCGCCCTGGTCGGTCAGGTATTGCGCGACATGCGAGCCGAAACCGCCGACCGAGCCTTCCTCGATCGTGATCAGGATCTCGTGGTCGCGCGCGAGCTTGAGCACCAGCTCGGTGTCCAGCGGCTTCATGAAGCGCGCATCCGCGATCGTGGTCGAAAGGCCGTGGGCCGCGAGCTCGTCGGCGGCCTTCTCGCATTCGGCAAGGCGCGTGCCGAAGGAGAGCAGGGCGATCTTGCTGCCCTCGCGGACGATGCGGCCCTTGCCGATCTCGAGCGGAACGCCGATTTCGGGCATCTCGATGCCGCGGCCTTCGCCGCGCGGATAGCGCAGGGAACTCGGACGATCGTTGATCGCGACCTGGGTTGCGACCATGTGCACCAGCTCGGCTTCGTCGGCCGCCGCCATGATCACCATGTTCGGCAGACAGCCGAGATAGGCGTTGTCGAACGAGCCGGCATGGGTGGCGCCGTCGGCGCCGACGAGGCCGGCGCGGTCGATGGCGAAGCGCACGGGCAGGCTCTGGATCGCGACGTCATGCACGATCTGGTCGTAGCCACGCTGCAGGAAGGTCGAGTAGATCGCGCAGAACGGCTTGTAGCCTTCGGTGGCGAGACCGGCGGCGAACGTCACCGCGTGTTGCTCGGCAATGCCGACGTCGAACGTGCGGTCCGGGAACGCTTTGTTGAAGATGTCGACGCCGGTGCCGGAGGGCATCGCCGCGGTGATGGCGACGATCTTGTCGTCCTTCTCCGCTTCCTTGACGAGGCTCTGGCCGAACACGTTCTGATAGGCCGGCGCGTTCGGCTTGGACTTGGCCTGGGTGCCGGTCGCGACGTCGAACTTGACCACTGCGTGGTACTTGTCGGCGGAGGCTTCCGCCGGGCCGTAGCCCTTGCCCTTCTGCGTCACGACGTGGAGCAGGATCGGGCCGGTCTCCATGTCGCGCACGTTCTTGAGCACGGGCAGGAGATGGTCGAGGTTGTGGCCGTCGATCGGGCCGACGTAATAGAAGCCGAGCTCCTCGAACAGCGTGCCGCCGTCCATCATGAAGCCGCGGGAATATTCCTCGACGCGATTGGCGCGGTTGGCGAGGATCTTGGGCAGGCGCTGGTTGATCTGCTTGGCCACATCGCGCAGCGTGCGATAGGTCTTGCCGGAGTAGAGCCGCGACAGATAGGCGCTCATCGCGCCGACCGGCGGTGCGATCGACATGTCGTTGTCGTTGAGGATGACGATCAGGCGCGAGTTCATCGCCCCCGCATTGTTCATGGCCTCGTAGGCCATGCCCGCCGACATCGCGCCGTCACCGATGACGGCGATAACGTTGTTCTTGCCACCGGAGAGGTCGCGCGCGACGGCCATGCCGAGGCCGGCGGAGATCGAGGTCGAGGAATGCGCGGCGCCGAACGGATCGTAATCGCTCTCGCTGCGCTTGGTGAAGCCGGACAGGCCGCCGCCGGTGCGCAGGGTACGGATGCGATCGCGCCGGCCGGTGAGGATCTTGTGCGGATAGGCCTGGTGGCCGACGTCCCAGATCAGACGGTCGCGCGGGGTGTCGAAGACGTAATGAATCGCAGTGGTGAGCTCGACCACGCCGAGGCCTGCGCCGAAGTGACCGCCGGTCACCGAGACGGCATCGATGGTCTCCTGACGCAGCTCGTCGGCGACCTGGCGAACCTGCTCGACCTTGAGCTTGCGCAGGTCGTCCGGCGTCCGGATGGTGTCGAGAAGCGGCGTTTTACTATATGCGTTCACGGCGATTTCCAATTTGTCAGCGCCGGAAGATTGTTCCGGTGCGCGATGGGTTTGCTCAATATCGGCGCAGCGCGAGTCCTTAAACCGTCGGAGCCACCTGCATGGGGCAAAGCCCCGTCTTCAAGCTTAGGTGAGCTTAAGTGCTCTCCGGTTCAGTCTCTGTGATCCCTGTCACTTAGATCGGCTTCGTCCATCCCAGCCAATTCATCAGCAGTTTGAAGCGCTTGTCGTCGGTAATCAGTGCCTACGCAAGGCTTACAAAAAGCCACACTCCGCGCAGCTTTACACCAAAGCTTGGGCCAAAGCCAACCCGCTGGGCCGATTACGGGCATGCACCTGCAACCCCCGGGCCAGAGTGGTTAATCCCAGCGCCAGCGGAAGGGTTCCAAGCTTGCCCGGTTCCTCGGCAAGGTTTTTCGCGTGCGGAAGCTATTTTTAGACGGATTTGGGAGGGCGAGGGGCCCTCTGCGGGAGGTTCCGTGATCTCCAGAGTGCCGGTTCCCTTGAATCAAGCAGCAGCAGCAACGCCGACGGCGGCGTGCGATCATGAAAAATTGCCGGTGCCCGCTGCGTGAGATAGGCGGCTTTGAAGGCGGCCCTTACTGGACGTCGAGCGGCGCGGTGCCGGTGGCCTGGCCGCTGGCATCGGTGGTGATCTTGTCGACGCGCGCCTCGGCCTGGCGCAGCAACTCCTCGCAGCGGCGCTTCAGGGCCTCGCCGCGCTCGTAGATCGTCACGGATTCCTCGAGCGGCACCTTGCCGTCCTCGAGCCGCTTCACGATGGTTTCGAGCTCTTCAATGGCGCGTTCGAAGGTCAGCCTGGAGATGTCGATTTGGGTATTTTCGGCCATATAAGTTTCCGATTGCCCGATTCGCTTCATGTCGGAGAAAGCAAAGTTTTGCGGGCGCAATGTGGCGGGTGTGTCAGGCACCCATCAGGGCGCCGACATGCGCCGTAACAGATTCTTTCAGTCCTTGCAGGTCGTAGCCGCCCTCGAGCACAGAAACAACGCGCCCCCCGGCGGTCTTGTCGGCGAGGTCCATCAGCTTGCGCGTCACCCAGGCATAATCCTCCGCGCGCAAATTCAGCGACGCCAGCGGATCGCGATAATGCGCGTCGAAGCCGGCAGAGATGACGAGCAGCTCCGGGCTGAATTTTTCGAGCTGCGGCAGGATCAAACTTTCGAACGCGATGCGGAATTCCGGCCCGCCGTCCTCGGAGGCGAGCGGCGCGTTGACGATGGTGTCATGGTCGCCGCGCTCGCTCTTGGCACCGGTGCCCGGAAACAGCGGCATCTGGTGCGTCGAGCAGTACATCACGGTCGGGTCCGACCAGAAGATATCCTGCGTGCCGTTGCCGTGATGCACGTCGAAATCGACGATGGCCGCGCGCTTGATGCCGTATTTGCGCTGCGCGTGGCGCGCGGCGATGGCGACGTTGTCGAAGAAGCAGAAACCCATCGGCTTGCCGATCTCGGCGTGGTGGCCGGGCGGGCGCACCGCGACGAATGCGTTGCGATGCTCGCCCGCCATCACCGCTTCGGTCGCCGCGACCGCGCCACCAACGCCGCGCATCACCGCTTCCCACGTGCCCGGCGACATCGAGGTGTCGCCATCGATATAGACCTGTCCGCTGGTCGGCGCGATGTGGCGCAGCTCCGTGACGTAGTGCTCGTTGTGGCAGAGCGTGACGAGATCGAGATCGCCCTCCGGCGCCTGGTCGCGCACCAGGAACTGGAAGCGCTCATGCGACAGCGCCTCCTCCACCGCGCGCAGGCGGTCCGGCCTTTCAGGGTGTCCCGGCGGCGTGACGTGGTCGAGGCAGGCCTTGTGGGAGAGGAGAAGCGTACTCATCAGTCGGCCTCATGGGATGCGGGCTCTCGACGTCGCTTGGCGCATCCGGCGCCAAAACGCAAATGCAAAACCCAATCTATGCGTTCCCCCGGGAATGGCAAAGGGTGTCCCGAACCGGCCCGTTTGATCCGGATCAATTCACGCGCAGGATGCGGCTCAGCGGCAGCGGCCCGATCGGTCCGTGCGCCCTGAAGAACGCGAACAGCGCGTCGGCGTCGTAGCCGCCATATTGCGGCCCCGTGCCTTGTTTGGCGACCGTAAAGCCGTCGCCGCCAACTGCGAGGTAATCGTTGAGGGTGACGCGGTAGCCGCTTCCGGCTTCGATCAGCCTGCCATTGAGCGTCATCTTCTCGTTGATCACGCGCTCGCCGAATGGCTTCGCCGCATCCCAGGCGTAACTGAACCCGTTCGAGACCTGGAGAATCCGCGGCCGCTTCGGATCGAGCCATTGCTGCTCCAGCATGTCCTTGAGCTGGCTGCCCGTGAGCGTCATGGTGACGAGCCGGTTGCGGAACGGCTGGCTGGCGAAAACGTCGCCGAAGGTGATCGCGCCGTTCTCCTTCGGGACGATGTCGGTGCGGATACCGCCGGGATTGGTGAGCGCGATGACGGCGCTGCCGTCCTTGGCGTCCCTGGTCGCGGCGAGCTGCGCGTCCGCAATGACGTCGCCGAGCGGGCTTTCGCCGGCGTCGTTCGGCACGCGTGACAGCGCCTGCGTCACCGATCCAGCCGGGCGATTGGCGATCGGCGCCGAAAGCCTGTCGTAGGCGTCGATCAGTGCGGTCTGCTCGGGATCCCTGGGCAGCGAGGCGTTGGCGACGAGGACGTTCTCGGCCCGGGCGCTGACGACGTCGCGGGTTACCGGATCGAGCTTGAGGTCGATCGCGGTGACCAGCGTACCGTATTTGTCGCCGCTGGTGACGAGCCGCCCGTCAATATCGCAGACATAAGCACGATGGGTGTGGCCGCTGACGACGACGTCGACGGCGCGCTCGAATTTTTTCACGATGTCGACGATCGGCCCCGTGATGGCAGGGCATTCGTTGTAGTCGCCAGCCGGCTCGCCGCCCTGGTGGATCAGCACCACGATCGCCTCGACCCCACGCGCCTTCAGCTGCGGCACCAGCGCGTTCACCGTCTCGGCTTCGTCGCGGAATTCAAGACCCGTGATGCCCGATGGCGAGACGATGCCCGCGGTGTCCTTCAAGGTCAGCCCGATGAAGGCTATGGGGATGCCTTCGAACTCCCTGATCTCGTAAGGCGGCAGCACGCTCTTGCCCGTCGCCGTCTCGATGGTGGACGCCGCGAGATAGCGGAATTTGGCGCCCGTGAAGGGGTGCGGCCCCTGGCAGCCGTCGACGGGATGACAGCCCCCGTTCTGCATCCGCAACAGCTCGGTCTTGCCCTCGTCGAATTCGTGATTGCCGACCGAGGTGATCGCGAGCCCCATCATCGAGAGCGACTCGATCGAAGGCTCGTCGTGGAACATCGCCGACAGGAACGGGCTTGCGCCGATCAGGTCGCCGGCGGCGACGAAGATCGTGTTCTTGTGTCCCTCGCGCAGCTGCTTCACCAGCGTCGCCATGTATTCGGCACCGCCGGCCGCCACCATCACCTTCCTGGACTTGTCCTCGGGATCACTGATCCGGATGCCGCCCGGCGGTGGGCGCAGATTGCCGTGGAAATCGTTGATCGCGAGGATGCGCAGCTCGACGGGTGCGGCGGTTTGGGCGGACGCGGGCAGGGCGGCGAGCGCGAGCGCGAAGACGGTCAGGCGGAGAACATGTTGCATGAAACCAGACTAGTCGGTCCGCACGAAGATTTCACGAAAGTTCTCGCCGTCATTCCGCGGCGCTGCGCCGGACGACAGCCTACTTTTTCTTCTTTTTTCTGCTCGCGAACGCGTTGAACGCGGCGGTGGCTTCTTCCGACTTCAGCCGCTCGCCGAACAAATGGGCCTCCTGGTCGATACGGCGGGTGAGCTCCTCGGATGCGACGCGGAGCAGTTTGCGCGAGGTCGCGACCGCTTCGGCGGGCAGCCGGCAGATATCGCGCGCCACCTTGCGCGCCTCGACCTCGGTATGTCCCGGCGAGACCACGGTGTTGACGAAGCCGGCGGCATGCGCTTCCGCGGCCGTAAAAGTCCGCCCCATCACCAGCATGGCGAAGGCGCGCTGGTAGCCCATCGTGTTCGGCATCAAGAGGCTGGACGCGCCGACCGGCACGAGCCCGAGATGGATGTAGGGCGCGGAGAAGGTTGCCGCGTTCGAGGCCAGCACATAGTCGCAATGGAACAGCATCACGGTGCCCATGCCGATCGATGCACCGTCCACGGCCGCGATCACCGGCTTGGCGTTGAGGGCGAGCGAATAGAGAAACTTGGCGCCGTCGGACAGCGTCTCGGGGCGCGACGTGTCGGCGTGCATGAAATCGTCGATATCATCGCCGGCGGTGAACACGCCGGAGCCTCCGGTGATGATCATGCAGCGGATGTCGGGATTGTTCTGCGCGGTGTCGATCGCGCGGCTCATCTCCCGATACATGTCCTGCGTGATCGCGTTCTTCTTGCTCGGGCGACGCAGGGTGATCACGCGTGTTTCGCGCTCTTCGGTGACGACGATATTGCCATTCGGCATGAGGGGCCCCTGCGGTCGCCGCGACACTGACATTGGCTAGACTCGCGAAACGTCAGCCTACATCATCTTGCAGGCGTGCCAATGCGCTCGCGCGACCTTTTGAAGACCGAATTCGCCCGAGACGGGCGCATCACGCTTCCCGCCGTGCGACGCGTTGCAATAATCAGCTGCCATTTTCGATTGAAAAACCCCTGGTTGTGGTGCACGATCGCCTCGCGCCGCTCCATTTGGCCGATTGCCTGATTGATGATTGCTGCCACTCGTGTTGACGAATCCTCGCTGCACTATCGCGGCTGGCGCGTCGTGCTGGCCTGCTTCCTGATGGCTTTCTTCATGTTCGGCTTCGGCCTCTACGGCCAGGGCGTCTATCTCGCCGAGCTTCAGCGCGCCCATGGCTGGCCGGGCACTCTGGTCTCCGCGGCCAGCACCTTCTCCTTTCTCCTGACTGCCGTCCTCGTCATCTTCACCGACGATCTGCTCGCCCGCATCGGGCTGCGGTCGCTGATCCTGTGCGGCCTGTCGGCGCTCGGCGCTTCGACGGTGCTGCTGGCGCTGCTGCAGACGCCCTGGCAGCTCTATCTCGCCTATGCGCTGATGTCGGTCGGCTGGACCGGCATGGGCACGGTGGTGATCGCGACCGTGCTGAACTCCTGGTTCGAACGGCGCCGCGGGCTCGCGCTCAGCCTCGCCTACAACGGCGCGACCTGCGGCGGCATCGTCCTCGTGCCGCTGCTGCTGTCGCTGAGCGCCAGCATCGGCTTCCGTTCCGCGATGCTGGCCGCCACGCTCGCGATGGTGGTGCTAGTGCTGCCGGTGGTGGTCATCTTCACCGGCTGGCGGACCGAAATGCCGCCGACGTCGGGTGGGGATTCATCCGCTGGCGGCACTGCCTTGCCTGCGGTTCACTCGCGCAAGACGCTGCTCGCCAACGCGGCGTTCTGGACCATGGTGCTGCCGATCGCGGTCGCGCTGCTGGCGCAGATGGGATTCATCATCCACCAGGTGACGTTTCTCGAACCGCTGATCGGCCGCGCCAGTGCGGGCCTTGCGGTCACCATCATGGCGGCGATGGCAGTGGTCGGGCGCCTGTCGCTCGGCCTGTTCGTCGACCGGCTCGATCCGCGACTCGCCTGCGCGGCATCGATGACGAGCCAGGCGGCGGCTCTGTTCGTGCTTCTGCAAAGCACGAATCCGACCGTGCTGCTCGTGTGCTGCGCCGTCTACGGCTTCTCGATCGGCAACATGATCACGTTCCCGCCTTTGATCATCCAGCGCGAGATCGGCGCCGGCGCTTTTGCCGCCGCGATGGGATTGGGCACGTCGATCAGCGGCATCGTCAGCGCCTTCGGCCCCGGCATCGTCGGCCTCGTGCGCAGCGTAACCGGCGATTACACGACGGCATTTGCGATGTGCGTGGTGCTCGACCTTTTGGCGGCGGGCGTGGTGCTGTGGCGGCCGGGGCGACGTACGAAGCTCGCGGCTTCGTAGCCCGGATGGAGCGCAGCGCAATCCGGGATTCGTGCCACAAGCAATGACAGCGCCGGATTACGCTGCGCTTCATCCAGACTACGCCGTCCCAGCTACCCCAACAATACCACATCCGCCGCCGCGACCGACTCCGCGCTCTCCGTCACGGTTCGCTCGAGCGCGCCGGCCTGCACGGTGATGTTCTCGGCGAAGAAGCGCGCCAGCGAGACGTAGCGCGCGGCGTCCGTGATGCCATGGGATTTCGCGGCGAGCGCTTCGGATGCCAGCATGCAGCCGCCAAGCGTGGCGCCGAACTGTTGCAGATACGGCGTCGCGCCGGCCAGCGCCTCGTTCGGCGCGGACGCAACCCGCTCCAGCAGCCATTTGCTTGTGCGCGTCAGCGCCTCCAGTGCCTCGCGCAACTTCACGCCCGTGGTGCCGAAGGCGGGATCGTTGGAAGCTTCGACCTGCTTCACGATGGCCGAGAGTTCGTCGAGCAGCGCCCACACCGCTGCGCCGCCGTTGGCCGCGAGCTTTCGCGTGACGAGGTCGATGGCTTGGATGCCGTTGGTGCCCTCGTAGATCGCGGTGATGCGGGCATCGCGATAGTGTTGTGCTGCGCCGGTCTCCTCGATGAAGCCCATGCCGCCATGCACCTGCACGCCGAGATAGGCGACCTCGTTGCCGACATCGGTGGAATAGCCCTTGGCCATCGGCGTCAGCAGCGCCGCGCGCGCGGCAGCGTCCGCGCGGACCTTCGGATCGCTGGCGCGTGTCGAGACGTCGATCGCCACGGCGGTCGCATAGCAGATGGTGCGCGCCGCCGCGGTCTGCGCCCGCATCCGCATCAGCATGCGCTTGACGTCGGGATGCACGAAGATCGCATCGGAGCCGTCACCCTTCTTGCCGAGGGCGCGGCCCTGCTTGCGCTCTTGTGCGTACGACAATGCCTGCTGATAGGCGCGGTCGGCAACACCGACGCCCTCGAGGCCGACGCCGAGGCGGGCCTGGTTCATCATCGTGAACATGCAGCGCATGCCCTGGTTCTCTTCGCCAACCAGGAAGCCGATGGCGCCGCCATGATCGCCCATTGTCATGGTGCAAGTGGGCGAGGCATGCATGCCGAGCTTGTGCTCGACGCCGCTTGCGAAAATGTCGTTGCGCGCACCCAGCGAGCCGTCTTCGTTGACCATGAATTTCGGCACCAGGAACAGCGATATCCCCTTGGTGCCGGCCGGCGCGTCCGGCAGGCGCGCCAGCACGAAATGCACGATGTTGTCGGTCATGTCGTGCTCGCCATAGGTGATGAAGATCTTCGTCCCCTTGATGCGATAGGTGCCGTCGGCCTGCTTCTCGGCGCGGGTGCGCAGCGCGCCGACGTCGGAGCCGGCCTGCGGCTCGGTCAGCTGCATCGTGCCGGTCCATTCGCCGGAGACGAGCTTCTCGAGATAGATTTTCTTCAGCTCGTCGCTGCCATGCGCGTCCAGCGCCTCCATCGCCGACGCTGTCAGCAGCGGGCAGAGGCCGAAGGCGACGTTGGCGGCGCTCCAGATCTCGGTGCAGGCGGCGTTGATCGCGAGCGGCAGGCCCTGGCCGCCAAAATCCTCGGGGCCGGAGACCGCGTTCCAGCCGCCCTCGGTCCAGCGCTTGTAGGCATCCGGCCAGCCCGGCGCGGTCGTGACCTTGCCGTCGCTGAGCTTGATCCCGTGCTCGTCGCCGACCTTGTTGAGCGGCGCCAGCACATCGGTTGCGAACTTGCCGGCTTCCTCCAGCACGGCGCTCACGATATCGCCGTCGAAATCGCCGTAATGGCCGGCCTCCATGGCAGCCTTCAGGCCGGCGCCGTGGTTGAGCGACAGCAGCATGTCAGAGATCGGCGCGCGGTAGGTCATGGCTCACTCCCGGGGAGACAGTTCTTGCCGCCGTATTCCCATGAAACGGGGGAGGTCTCAACTGTCAGGAGGGGTGGCGGAGCGGCCGTCGAGAGCGGGGTGGCGTAGCGCCCCTATCAGGCATGGCGCGGCGCCGCCGGCGCCTGTGGTATTTTGCCCCTCCGGGCGGTTGAAATGCCGCGCCTCTCCCTATAGACCGGCACCACTCGAGGGAATCCGCGGGCGCTCCTGTCGCCGCCGTTCCTACGGGCCTGATGGGGCGTAGCCAAGTGGTAAGGCAGCGGATTTTGATTCCGCCATTCGGAGGTTCGATCCCTCCCGCCCCAGCCATAGCCAACGCACTGAATTTACTGCGCAAATGGCCCTGTTCGACGCGGGATTTCCGGCGCATTTGGAAATTCAATTTGCCCCGCATTTGGAAATTCTGTGCTGGTTTCGTTTTTGGGTCGAAGACCGATGGATGACATCGCGAGTTGAACGCCGCTCAACTTATCAGAATGCGAATTGAGCGCGTGAACGCTGTCTGCGAATAGCAACCTTTCGATTGTTGCCTTTCACGTCGCATGCGGGATCGCCAGCGGCAAAACGCCGTCGACCCTTTTGCAGCGATCAACGAAGCACGAAGTCTATCTCCGCGATCCGACGCTAGTCTTCGACATTGGGGAGGTTTGCTGCATTTCGTCTCGCGGTGATGCTGCTCCATCAGCATTCTGCCGATCGAGCTCTTTCTGCGCCAAGAGATGTGCATGCCGCTTACGGGTCGCAGCCAATGCTCGCACCATCGTTTCTTTGGCATAAGCGCGATAGGCCTGTGCGGTCTTGTGGCCCGAGAGCGCACGACCCTGGCCGTCCGTCAACTCGGCCTCCTCGAGTTCGGTCATACCGCCGTGTCGACAGGCATCAAGCGTGAACAGCTTTGACACGCCGTCGATCTTATTTCGCATCTGCTGCACCACTTTTTCCATGCCAGGGTAGGACCACACTTTGGCATCGCCCTTGCGTTCACCCTTTTGAATCCGACGCATGATCATCGGAACGCCGAGCTTGGGCAGATGGCTCAAAACGTCCTCCGCTTCGGCGTAAAACTTCACGGTCTCTCCGTCGAGAGTCTCTTCGAGCGGATGCCAGACCAACGCCTTGTTCTTATGGTGTTCGATGCGCACAGCGTGTGGCCAGTTTTTGCTGCGATAGTCGGGCCAAGTCAAAAAACCGGCCACTACGTTCTCCGGCCGTTGCAGCCATTCAAAGCAGATCACCGCGACGGCCGCGGGTTCAGGCCGCCCTTCTTTGATGCAGCCCCATGCAAATTTATAAACCTCTTCTCGAGTGACCGCGTGCTTCTTGGTCTTGGTGCGGCTCTTGAGGGTGAAATCGTCCCAGGGGTTCGGGTGTTTCTTATCGAACAGCTCCGGGTGCAGCCGACGCATGATCCGCCATACCTTTCGGCAGAGCCCGACCACCTTTTCTCCCTGCCGCAGTCTGATGCCGTTCGGCCCGTTGATGATTTTGTCGTAGATCTTATCGGCGGCTCGTGGCGTAACTTCCATGATCTGCCGTTCGCCGATCCGCCGTCCGCTCTTTCCGACGGTGTCGCAGATCATCTGCATGATCCGTTCGTAGTCGGGGCGCGACCGAGCTGAGACCTTCTCAGTATACGCCTTCTCCGTCTTGTATTGTCGGAACAGCCAATCGATCGTGCCATAGCGCGCGATCTTTGCCTGCTCGCCCGGCTCCCCTCTGCGGTGGTTGTTCCACTCATCGAAGAGGCCATTGAGTGTGGCAGCGCGTCCGCCTTTTCCCTCTTCACCACATGCGACTTCGTAGCTCGTCCCAAGTGGCTCATTCGCCATCTCACAGCCGAGATTGCGGTAATAGGTGGGGATCCGGAAATAGAACGCGACCGAACCGCGGGCAAGCCGACGCACCTCCACAAAGCGTGGAAGCGGACGCTCCAACGTCACAAATCCTCGGCGAGGTCGCCCGGCACCATGTCCGGCGCGATAGCTCGGTCCAGATCGTCTCTCAACCACAGCTGACGCCTCCCTTCTTTCACACGTGGTCGAGGATACTCCTTACCGACTCGTTTGAGAAAGGCTTCTACAGTTGTTTCGCCGCAATACCCGGCTGCCATTGCGGCTGGCATACGACGCGGCCAAGAGCCTGCAGGAATTATGGCAGAACGTGGCATTGCGATCGGTCTAAGCGCAAGCTGGTGTAGCGGCTTTTGCCGTATGGTGTGCCGGGGCATCATGCAGACTGCCGCCGACGCTTGAAACCGCGACAGCGGCGAGATCGCGCGAGAAGGTAAAAGATCGTACGAAAGGGATGCGTTGACGGCAGGCGCAGGTGACAGAGAGGCTGAACGCTCATGGCCCAGGCATTCCGCGCCGGTTCCGGTTGTAAGCAAGTTCTCGATTTTGCGGACTCTTAATCAGCGGGTCCCAGGTTCGAGCCCTGGTGCGCCCACCATACAAATCAAGACCTTAGCGAGAGAAACCGTTTGAGAATGCCGAGCTAAAACGGTTTTTCAAACGGTGTTTTTGGCGGCCGGTCGGCGAGTCTACTCTCGGCATTGTGAACTGCGCTACTCGTCTCAACGGAGACCAAGGCGAGTCGAACGCCGCCCGACAGAGCCGCTTCCTCGAAGTCGTATCTCGGTAAGAGCCGCCCGACATAGCCGGCACCTTCTCACTTCTGTATGAGAGAGTCCTTCCTCGTGCCGGCCAGCAAGATAGAATCGTTGCGCTGCCTCAAGCGAGGAGGGGGGAGCTGAGCTCAGCGTCAACGTCTCGCAATCATCCGGCTTTCCTTGAAGGCTCGGCACTGTCCTCGAGGAGCGGCACGTCCAGGCTCGCGATCTCAGGCATGGCTTTGCCCGCGATGGCCTGCAGATCCCCGACCATCCCGACAGTCGAGTCGATGACCGAGAGGATCTGGGTTTCCCGCTTGGCCCATTGGCGCACCATGAACTTGCGTTCGCTGTCCAGGTCCTTGCGCATGTCGTTGAACTTCTCGACCACCGCCTCGACCCGCTGTCTGAACTTGTTGCCCGTGAGGTAGTGATAGACCTGTTCCATCTTGGTTTGCTGGCCCTGCTGGAGCAGACGCGAGTTACTCACGTCAATCAGCGCCTGGCGAAGCGCCACAGCGACGGGCAGCGCGCACCGGGGATGAGCCACCCAGATCCCATCGACCAGGTCGAATTGCTCGATATGCTTCGGAAGGGCATGCGAAATGATAAGAGCGACGTCGGCACCGGACCGGCGCTGATCGTCACGCAGCTTGGCGAGCCACCCATCGCTCCACGCCTTGGTGCGCTTGGTTTCC
This sequence comes from Bradyrhizobium canariense, assembly GCF_019402665.1. Taxonomy (GTDB): domain Bacteria; phylum Pseudomonadota; class Alphaproteobacteria; order Rhizobiales; family Xanthobacteraceae; genus Bradyrhizobium; species Bradyrhizobium canariense. The sequence continues at coordinate 11,488 of NZ_VSST01000001.1, read as the reverse complement.
CACAGGATGATGCCGGCAGACTGCCCCACTGCTCCATTGACCTGCTGGATCACGTCGGCGCCGAGTTCGCCCTTGCCGACGGGCTCGATAGTGTCGGTCGGGAAGCGGCCGCGCAAGAGCTCCTCGAGCTCGAGCTCGAGAACCTCGCCCTGCGACTGCTGCGAGCCTTGCTCCGCCTTTCGTTTGAGCTCCTCGATCGTCCGCGCCATCGATTCAATCGTCTGATCCTTCTGGGCAAGGCGCAACCGCGCAGCTTCATCAGCCTCTTGGCGTGCCTTGGTTTGGATCTGCTCAACGGAGGCCTGGACACGCTTTTCGATGGTCAGATCGAGCTCGCGCTTCTCATCGTCGAGCGCACGCTGCTTGCGCATCAGCTCGACCTGTTGCTGCTGGGCCTCGGCAAGCTTGGCAGTGTTGGCCGCTAGGGTCTGGCGGAGCTCGGCTGCTTCATTTGCCTTGGCCTGCAGCTCGGCGGCCGCAGCCTCGCGTGCTTTCTTGCCTTCGGCGGCGACCAGCTGGGCGCGCTCGGCCGCCAGCATTTGCTTGACCTGGTCCTCAATCGTCTCGCGCTGCTTGGCCAGCTGCTCCCGCTCCTGGCGGAGCGCGTCGGTCTTGCGGGTGACTTCGGCGTCTTTTTCCGCCAACTGCTGCTGGAAGCGGCGCTTGGTCTCCTCAATAAGAGGCGCAGCGAGCGACTCCGTAAGATGAATCTCGTGATTGCAGTTCGGACAGTGGAGGAGGGGCTCAGGAGCGGCGCCGGCGGCCGTTGCTTTGAAGTTCATAAGCCCGTCCTTCTCATCCTACGCCACCGGAATGAACGTGATCCGGCCAGCCTCTCCACGTTTGCGATGCGGTTTTACCGTGATTTCGACGTCCTGGTCGAAGGCGGTCAGCATGCGCATCAGCTTTTCCACCGAAACGAGCTTCAGCCGGCCCCGAAGGAGCTAGGAGAGGTCGGGTTGCTTCATCTCGACCATCTTGGCGGCCTCGGTTGGGCGATCTCCCGCTCGGCCACCCCCTTGCGCCGATAACAGACCGCCGTCCAGGGCGGCTCTGCCGCTCGTCTGAACCCTTGACGGCGGCTGTTGAGGTGCCACTCGCGAACACCACCTTTGTGAATAGCGGGGTGAGCGCCGACGAGTCGAAAAGAACGCATCGCGAACCGCTATAATGCCCTCCGTACTGAGTCGATTCGCGCAACCAGCAACAGGAGAGTTGATGTTGAAGCCGCAGGCCCGCCAAGCGCGGCGCCATTGGGAAGCACTGAGCGATGACCAGCTCCTCGAAACGGAGCTGATGACGGATGATCCGGAAAACCTACCAAACCTCGTCTACGAGATACCGGCCGGCGACGAAGAGCCTTACGTCGAGTACAAATACGACCTTCGGAAGTCGGACAGAGAGAAGTTTTCGTGTGTCCACGGCCATCACCAACATCTGGCCGGGTTCGTCATGAGGAAAGGAGAGTCGCGCTTCTTGGTCGGCTGGATCTGCGCCGGCACGATCTACGGCGAGGACTTCGATAAATACACTGCTGACTTCGATGCGGCCGTGGTTCGGCAAGATGCGCTCAGGCGGGTGCGCGAGATCCGCTCCGCAGTGAACCCCTTTATCGCTTATCTAAACTCCATCTCTAGCTCGGATGTGTTTAAGCACTTCAACCGGCTTCGCGGCCAGCTGGAGACCCAGATGCCCTGGGTGTACGACACGCTTTCGGCCGCCGCCGCCATGGATCGACGCGTGATCGGCGCAGCTCTGCCAAAGCGGCTTTGCGCCCCGAGGACCGACGTGCGGCAAGAGTTCAGCCGCCTAATGGCGGATTTTGCGGCAGCTTCAGTTTTACTCGCAGGAGAGCCAGAAAAGGTCGCCGCGACCATCGGCGCCATCCGGATGAAGATGGATGGTCTTGCAAAGCGGGTTGAAGCCGTCCTTGAAACGCTTCGGGAAGTGGAGGACTTCTTCCAGCCCGCGGCTTTGGCCGCAATCTGCAAGCTGGCCAACGAGCACGACAACCCGAAGCGGAGACGCTACGAGGCAGGTCTGCTATCGATCACCTGCAAAAGGGATCGAGATAAGTCGATCATCACTATGCCAAAGGGGTTCGAACTGCCGAGCCGCAGGCCTCTGGAAGCATTCCGATCGGCCTTGGCCGGGTTCATTACCTGACACCGAGAAGGGCAGCCCGTTTCACGGGGTGCCCTTCGACAATCGGCAAGGTCCTTCTCGAGTCCGTTTCAGGAGCAGATCAGCGGACTTGCAGAGGCGAACCACCAATGTAGGGTAGAGCTGCGCAACCCAAGGGCGCTTCATGGCCGACCTGAACGTGAACGATAAGCTGTTTCCCCCGGAGGAGCCACTTGAGGGCCTGGAGGGCGATGCGCTGGTAGAAGCGGTGAAGGCTTGGTTTCTCTCCAATTTCGAGGATCCTGCGGAGAGTACGCCATACGACAGCGGGGAAGGGGGCTACCAATGGATCTGGGGCGGTCCCTATGACGCCCGTGAAGAAATTGAAGGCTATTTCAACGACGAGATTCCCGCCGAAATTGTCGACCAAGTGGTGGCCGAGCTCGAGTCGACAGCTCTCGAATGGGCCCCTAGCAATAGCCGCATATACGAGGAGGAAGACGGCGAACTTCCGGATGAGCCGGTCGTATCGGACGGACCTGAGCTGCCGCAACAAGGTTATGGACCGCACTTCGAGATCGACGAGGACGGCGTTGTTACCCTCGCTCCACCCGCTGCGCTTGACGCGCGAGGGAATAACGTCGATCGCCTTAAGCGTATGCTGCCCAGCCTACGCGAGCTCTCCAGCGGCCTGGTTGAGCAGCTAAATAAAGGAAACTCTCCGCACCATCACCTCTTAGCAAGAGCGAGTGCATACCGCGATCTGGTGAACCAGGAGATAGAGCAGATTGATTTTTCTTTGCTCTATATTGCCGGCGTTCGCCTCGCCAACGCTAAGGGGGCCGCTGACGAGGACAAAGACCTTCCGCGATTGGAGGTTCCGGATCGAGAAGCAGCGGACAGCCTATTACAAATCCACGGGAGCTTCATTCTAGCCTCAGCGGACGGTCTTGAAGCTCTCGCTGCCGAGGAGCGATACAATCGTACGCGTCAGGAGGAAGAAGAGTATCGGGCGGCCGCGGTCGAATTTGCGGAGCAGTTGCAAAATCAGCCGGATATCATACATCCCGATGCCGCATCGGCGGTCTTGGATTCAGTCCAAGAGATCGGGAAGGGGAGCAATATAGAGCGGAGCGGGACTGTCGCTAGCGGTATCCTCCTCAACGCAACAATTACTATTTCGATTGCTGCGTCTTTGGGTGCAGTGTCGGCACAGGTTATGACGACGCAGTCACTTCCTTTGATAGCTGTAATGGGCGCCGCCGCTCTGGTAGCCACAGAGGGTCTCAAGAAGTCGAAGCCGTTCACGGCACTCGCGGCCCTTGTTACCAAGGGAATTGATACGGCATCCACGGCGGACATCGCCAGCGTGACCGCGGCCGTTCGCAAGCGATTTAGCCGCCACTTAAAGTTCTTTCGCAATGCTGGACCGCAACTCAAGCGTCTATCAGTTGCCAACGATCAATCTTTTCGCTGGCTCGCTAAGACGCTCCGCTGGATCGAAACAGAGAGTGAGCTGCAGCCGCCAAAAGATGATTTCGCGGAGCCGGCTCCTATCCAACAGGCGATCCCTCCGGGGCTCGACCGAATTGGAATAGAAGGAAACATCTACCTGGCAAAGGTCAGCAAAGTCGAACAAGCGCTCAATGCAGCATTCGTCGACTATGGAGCTCAGAGGGACGGATTTTTGTCATTCTCCGAAATTCATCCTGACTATTTTCAAATACCTCCAGAAGAAAAGCATGGGCTTTACCGGCAACAACAGTCTGACCAAAAGGACCTTGATACTCGCGCCAATTCTGGCGGCGTGAATGAAGCGGAATTGAGGGAGGCGCGAGCAGACGTCGCCCGCCTCAGACCCTACATCCGGGATTACAAGCTAAGCGACGTGATCAAACGTCGCCAAGTGTTGATTGTTCAGGTTTTGAAAGAAGGATCCAGAGATCAAGGCGCACGCTTGACGACTTACCTTTCGATCCCTGGCCGCTACACGATTCTTCTGCCCAACACAGCATTGGGCGGCGCTGCTAGCAACCAGATGGACACCAACGAGCGGATACGGTTGCTAGAGATCGTCCGGCACATTGAAGTGCCAGAGGGGATGGGCGTCATACTCCGCAGCTCCAGCGCCTTTCGAACTGAACACGATATTAGGGAGGACCTTGGATCCCTCGTACGCATCTGGGAATCTCTGCGAGAGTTGGTCCTCAAGTCTGCAGCTCCTGCGCTCGTCTACGACCCGGACAATCCTCCTATCAATCATTAAAGGAGCATCAGTACAGGTGTCGTCGTCGGGCCTGACCGGTCCTCGCAAACCTAATCAGAGTCTTCCATTAAGGCTCGCGCTAGTGACAGCCGGGTGAGCCATTCCAAGGCGGCTCTCCTGTGGGTCCCCGGCCGGTAAGCCGTGCTAATGATCGGGGAACAGCCCGTTCCGATGGGGCCTTGGCCCTTGGCTGGCATCACAGCCTAAACGAAAAGGGCACCTCATCGCTGAGGTGCCCGATCCGTTAGAACAGCCTGTGAAGCAGAAGCATCATCGAAGCCCAATTCGGATGCACGAAGCACCCAAGGCCAAGACGAAACGTTGCTCCGTTCGGCTGGCTGGCTTCTAGATGCAGAAAGACGCCCATGAGCGCTCTCCTTCTCTAGTGCGTGAGGGTCCCTTTCGGTACGCGCCATCACACAGCAGGCCAGCAAGCAGGGGTTTAAGTTTGTGGGCTTGTCCCCCCAACACGCCGCGCGTATTTCGCTAAAATCAACTCCGATATAAGCGCGGTTTGAGGCGGTTCAATGGCGGAGATGCTACCAAACCCTTAATGTCGGCTGCCTCCAAAATCGAGCTCGTTAGCCTCAGCCGAGAGAGTCTTGCGGGTACGCGACCAATTGTCTGAACAAGCCTGTCAGGTCGTCATCGTCGAACTGATCCGGCCTCTCAATGCTCTTATGCTGAGGCGTCGATTGATCCATACCGAAAGCATCTTCAGAGATCTTACCGATTCGTTCATTTACCGACCACACGGCAAGCGCGATTCGCTCACTACTAACGGCAGCCCGCGCTCCGAGCCGCTCGACGGAGGAAATGAAATCCTTCAGTGTCGATTCCGAGTCAATCTGCGAGATCGCCTCATCAATATCAGCGATCTGAAAACGTATCGCTTCATCCAGTGCCTCCGATACCCGTTCGCCGAGCAACCGATCCCAGCCGTCTGCTGTATCAGCTAGCTTCTCGAGCTCCTCGAGCGGCGGATAGTTTCCGATCATAGAAATCGCAGCGGCCTCGATGTCGTCTGCCACCTTTTCGGCCTCCGGAAGGCCTTCGAAATAATATCCGTCGCGAAGTTTCCCGATCAACTCCAGGGCTTCGCCTCCGTCGCGCCAGGAATCCAGACCATCGACCGGGTTCTTTGCAAGGTCATACAGTAGAGGCAGGAAGCGTTCGTCCTTCGATGCGACCCACCAGTCCAGCAGAAGCGTCAGCCGCGCTGTGTTTGAGAGCCCCGCCGGCCGCAAATAAGTGACGCCGTCCTCCACTGTTCGATTCCAGACCGGCAGCGTGGTTAAGGCCGCAGCGATGTCCAAGAACTGCAAGGCCAGATGTTTCTGATCCGCATCGTGCAGCTTAAGGGCTTCGATGTGTTTCCACACCCGGTCGGCCCAGCTCGTGCGCTGCGACGCCCGTGCGCACTCCGCCAAAATCGAGATGTCCCGCAGATACGCCGTCAGATAGTCTCGTAGTGAAGGATTCACAAAGCGCACAAGCTGACCCGAAATTGCGACAAAGCCACCTTCGAGAACTTTCAGCGACTCCTCGAAATCTTTGGAATCCCTGGTACCTCCAAACGCGGAGCAGAGGAGGGGATGCAGAGCTTCGAAGGCCATTCTCAGGTCGAGAATCGTGGCGCCGTACTCGGAGCAGAAAAACAATGCATAGAGCAGGTGCTGGCAGGCCTTCGAAATGTGCGTGCGGAACGCGACGTCCCATAAGGCTGACGGGTTGGCAAGTGCCGCGAGAAACGCCTTCGGGTAGGCTAAAGGATCCACGTCAGCCAAATGATCGGCATCCGTCATCCACTCGACGACCCGGGGATTATAGTTCTGATGATCGACGATCCTCTTCAACTCCCCGCTTTCAACAAGAGCCGCGATGAACGGCTGCGGGGTGCCTGATGCGAGCAGATGATTGTAGAGGATCCGCGCCCTAATGCGCCGGGTGTATCTGCCGACGTCAAGCACATACTTGCTAACATCCAACCGCTTGTCCGCAAGGTGTTCGGAAACGCGCCGCGCTTCTTCGAAGATGTAGGCGCGGGTGGTCAGTATGAACCGCGCCCGCGGCGATAACCGAATCCACTTCATAAAGCGGGCAAGTTCCGAGTCCTTGTGCGCTAGAGCCTGGCGGTCGAGCGCCACTTTCCCCAGAAAGTCATCGAAAAAGAACACCTGCCGCTTCGTGTCATCAATGAACTTAAAACCGTCTTCCAAGCTGCGGATAGCCACGAGCTCCCAGCCATCGGCCATGTGAGAATACGCGAGCATTTCGGCCAGTGTGGTTTTACCAACGCCGGGAGGGCCGGACACGATGAGGACATGGCTCTGGTCCAGCACCTTCAACGCTTCATCAAAGCTCGGATTCGGCGCGAAGATCCGGATCTTTTCCTTGATCTCGGTTTTGGTCATCGCGTTAAACGCGGCAGCGGACGAATGGACAATTCGTTCCAGCATCGCCGTCCCCGAAAGCCACAGCTTGATGTGCGACTTAGCGACGTCCGGATAGTCTCGCAGCAAAGCGTTCAGGTCACCGGGTCCTTTGATGTCAGCCGCATCCAGCACCATCTCGCCCACAATCGTTTGAAGCTCGGCCTTATTAGCTGCCGTGATGGGGCATGACGTTGCAAGCACGTAGCGGTTAGGAGACAGTTTGTCGATCGATGCCCGCTCCTTGCGAATCTGCGCCCTGAGGGCCGAGAACGGCGACCGAGCGTAGTGTTTAGCTTGAATTATTGTGGAATTGCCGTCTCTGGCATGACGACCGTCCGCTCCGCCATCCGGACCGGCGGCAAAGACCTCGAAACGTATGCCGAGCTCACGGCCTATGAGGTCGGCGGCGAGTTCCTCAAAATCCGCAGGCGACAGGTTGAAAAATTCGTAAGACATGACGTTAGGATAACGCCGGCCTTCCTGCGGTCAAAGGGTTCTTAGGCCAGCACATCGGCTAGCTCCAGATATGGCGACCCAAGAACGATTGATGCCATACGACTCCAGCAACTCTAGTCTTCGTAAACCTGCACGCTCGATTCGAGCGGCACAATGTGGAAAGAGTTCAGCGCGAGCCGGCCTTGATCGTGGTTACGTCGCTGTAGTGCTTTCTCACAACTGCTCGCACCTGTTTGGCTCTTAGACTCGAGCGGGTCGTTATGCGAATATTGTCAGCGTCTTATCAGGATACTGCGCTCAGTGTTTTTTCACAAGCTGGTCCTTCAACCTTGGGTGTCGAAGCGATACTTGCGGCTGCGGAGATCGAAAGCGTCTCGACCTCCCTCCATGATCGTGGTGATCACCTTTCTCACCGCGGGTGTTTCGATGGCTCCGTCGCAGTCGAGCTGGACCCGCGGTGCATTGTTGTTCGGATTTGAGGTCGGCTCAGGCGATTTCAATGCGATGATCTTATCAGCGTCCCCGTTCACAACGATGTTCGCATTGTGCGTTGTAAAGATCAGCTGACGTGTTGATTTGGAAGTTCTGAGGAGCTCCACGATTCGCATGATCACCCGATTATCCAGGTCGTCCTCGGGTTGGTCGATGACCAACGTCCCTGCTGATTGCTTGAGCAAAAGCTCCAAAAGAGCTGAAGCCTGCTGACCTGGTGAGGCCATCCGGAAGTCGATTGGCCTTCCGTCATCAAGATACGACATGTTGATAACGTCATCCGGAACAGCAGCCACGATCTGCGCGATCGAGACGTCCGTCAGGTTCTGATAGATGCGTTTGCGTTGGCGCTCCGTGAGTTGTCGCGTTCCTCCGAAGATAACTTGTTGGAGGGCAGTCAGCAGGCCATCGCTGGCATCGGGAGGTGAGCCGGCCATGATTTTCGCTTCGTAGAGTATCACGAAGCTCTGCCGAAGCTTGGCCCAGCCCTCGGCCTCGTCCGCCTCCAAGCTTGCCTTGACCCACTCCGTGCAACTCTCCTCGGCCTGCTGGGTACCAGAAGCCTCGAAAAGCTTGTGGAGCGCAGCACGATACTCAAGGGGAAGCTTGTCTTTGCGTACCTTGGCTTTAAGCAAGTTGCTTGACTTGCCGGCGACGGCGTCAGCAGCCAACTTCAAGATCGCGTAGCGCTGGGCCACCAAATCATCCAGCTGCTTGATAGAGTCTGCATAGGCCTTCTCCGCGGCCGCCTGGGCCAGCTCCGCACTGCGGGCACGTGCCTGCGCCGCTTCCGCGGTCTGCAGTTCGGCATTCAGCCGAGCAATGTCATCGATCAAGTTGCTGTGCTTGCCCTGCTCCTCAACTGCTGCCCCGTAAATCAGAGTGAAGGCGTCCTTCTTGGCCGCAAAGGCGCCTTTGGTCGTTTGTTGCTTGCCGGCGAGCGTATCGAGCACGGTTCGGGCCGCAGAGAGTGACGACCTGATCGCCTCCTTCGCCGCCATTAACTCCTGAGCCAAACCAGCCACCTCCGCGAAGTCACCGGCGCCATCGTAGGCCGCCAGGTCCACAGTCAGCGTTGCCGCCTCCAGCCTGCCGAGCTCGTTCTTGGCCTGTTCGGCCTGCTCTCCGACTGCCACAATAAACTCGCTGGCCCTACCATACTTCGGTCCTTCCTCGATCGTTGCCAGAGCCTGCGGAGACAGACCCTCCTCCTCGAGGCGCTTGGTCAGAGCCCCGATGCGTTGACGGAGATCTTCGACCTTCTCTGCACTTTGTTTCCCCTCAAATCTTGATTGCCACAGCGCGGCCAGGTTGCTAAGCGCTGTAGCAACGCCCCGCTGCGCCGTTTTTATGGCCCGCTTGACGTCACGTTCCCGGTCGACCTCCTCTGCGGCGGCTATACCAGTTATCTGCTCCGACGCGGTGGCCGGGTTATTCATGGTGCTCGACAACCCCTTCTGGCGAAAAGCACGCGACCGCAAGCGCTCCCGCGCAGCGCTCGCCGTCTGCTCGAGCATCCGCCCCGCCGCACTCACGGAGATCATCTCGCGGTTTGCCAGCGTCCGTTTCCATGTCTCCCGGACGCCTTCCCGCTCCAATACAACCTCAACAAAACCGTCGCCGGCCAGTGTTTCATTTATGAGCTTGGCCTCACGATCGTATTCAGGGTCGATCTTCGGATCGAAGTCTTTGTCCGTTCGACCCAGGCCAAAGCGCATAAATTCGAGGATCGCGCTCTTTCCAGAACCTCGGCCGCCGATGATTGCATTGAACCCATCGTTGAACGTCACCCTTACAGTATCGGGTCCTGTAAGGCTGCTCTTGAACCGGAGCTCCACGAGGTGCTCAGTGGGAGATGCCGGCGATTCGAAAACGATCCGCGCCTCATCGGCCAACAGGGCTTGCCGGAACGCTTCAATCGAATGCTCGCCCAACTTTATCCAGCAGTCGTGGACACCGAGCCTGTCCCAGCTGGCTTGGCGGTTGTCTCCAGTTGCAAGTACAGCACGCCGGCGTTTTCCCCAGTCGGCAATCTTGCCCCGGATTTTGTTCAAGGTTGTCTGATCAAGCGAAGCGTAGCTTCGCTCTATATAAACGCCGTCAATCGGCAGATTCGCGAACCGTGGATGATGGCCGGGCTCGTTAAGACTCTTGTGGTCATCCATCTTACTAAAATGCGGCAGTACGACGCTGATTTCCCGGAGATGCTTCTCTGTTTGAACGGCCTGCACGAACTCGGCGATAGTCTTGCGTGCGGGTAGAATCTTGCAGGTTTTCGCATCGGCGGCCGCGGCAGCGAGAATGTCTCCTGCCGAACTCAGAGCCAGCTTCTGGGTGTCATCGTTTGCCGCAGGGTCAAAAATGACAAGGCATTGCGCGTTATCTGAGCACGTGATTTCAACAGCGGGAAAGACGCGCACGCTTGAATTCAACCGCTCTGCAGCGGCGAGAACGTAAGCCGACAGACAAGTGTCGTGGTGGTCCGATATAGCCACAGCCTGCAACTTCGCCGCCTCTGCAGCAGCAATGAAGTTTTCTGCCCATTGCTGGCGAGCTCGCTCGGCCTCCTCGTTTCCGCCGGGCAAGTCAGGCGACCCAGACCAGCTCAGGTCTCGCGGAGTGTGACACTGAAAGTCACACTTGTGCCAGGTCGCTCCTGGGTGTAGCCCCACCTCGATCGCCATTTCCTGCCCTTCGTTTGCGAAGATACTTCATCAGGTTGTAGAGGGACGCAAGCATCTCGAGGGCACTAAGATGTTTCGACTTAAGTTGAGGCCTAAAGTCGACGACCTTGCGCCTCCGCCGCAACAAAAGCAGCATGGCGCCTACTCTGGTCGCCATCGGCCCGGGCAGCTCCGAGTTCGAGGTGCTTGAAGATCAGTTAAAAGGCCACGCACGCCGTTGCCGAGTTCTACCTAAAGCACTGGCGGTGGTGCTTCAGCGGCGCCGTCGCCGCCTGCGGCCTGGTCATTGCGGCGATGAAGCTCAGAGACCACGTTGGTCAAATTATAGACCTTGCCGGGTCTTCTTTGACGCCGCGGGCGACGACCTGGAGCGTACCGTCGGCAAGCGGCCGCTGCAGCCTCAGGGCCTCGTCCGGAGGTGCTGTCATCCAGGTCTCGACCTCGTCTGGCTTCGTCAGGATCACCGGCATTGCCTTCGGGTGAATGGCAGCGACTTCGGCGTTCGGCTCTGTCGTGAGGAATGCGTAGAGATCGCTGGTCGTCTCGCCTTCCTTGACCTTCCGGACGGACGTCCAGTTGGTCCAGATGCCGGCGAAGCAGGCGAGGGGACGGGTCTCATCGAGCGCGAACCATATGTCGCCGCCCTCGGCCTTGTTGAACTCGCTGAAAGAGTTGAACGGCACCACGCAGCGATTTTCGATCCCCAGCCACCGCGTCCAGTGCTTGCTCTTCACGTTGCGGATGTTGGTCGTGCCGCCGTCCGGCTCCATTCTGAGCAATTCCTTGAAATCCACCGCCTTGCCTTTGGCCTGAATCTTTTCAGCCCGCTTCTTCGTGGCATCCATCAACGCTTTTGACGATGATGGCATTCCCCATCGCGCTGTAGCGAGCTCGCGGCCCTCGGCCCCGTTGCGCACGATCGGTGCCTTGTAGTCGGGAAAAACCGCCGGCATCGGTGCCAGATTGCCCACGTATCGGTTCACGACGCGGAACAGCGCGCTGATGGCGGCCTGGTTGGTCGTGATCGAGTA